>NZ_JBQAEH010000001.1:0-1311714 GCF_051915225.1 Bacillus cereus group sp. MYBK95-2
AGCTGAAGAAGTTTGCTCTTTCAAAGTAAAGCCAATTAAGACTGCAACTGCAAGATAAGGGAATATACCAAGAAGTTTCTCTCCAAATGTCGGATTAATAATAAAATAATTCCTTTTAGAAGAAGTATTCTTTGGGATTGTAGCAGCAATAGCGATAAATAATAGGAAAACTCTATACAAACACCTTAAAAATATAACTGAACGCTCTGACAAATCATCCTGTAAGTAGAAATACAAGTAGTCCGTAATAGCCAATCCAGTTAATACTAGGATAAAAATAAACAATTTACTTTTTGCATTGAAAATAGCAGGTCGAAAGATTAGTGTAACTCCAAGTAATAGAAGTAATAAATCTATAATTGGAAAAATAAATGAGAGAAAAACATCTCCAATTGATAAGAATAAGATATTTGCAGATGGTTTATTAAATAGGTACCACTCTAATGTAAAAATAGCAGTAACAACAATACATAAATCACAAAGTAAATATGCTTTCTCCCATTTGTTACATTCCATCATGATTTTATAAAAGAACGCAAAGAGAAAGAAAAATAAGAAAAACAGTAGAAATACATCAGAAATATTAAAATTTTGTATTGGTAATTCTACATTAAGTACTTGAAAAGCGGATATGAAATTCCCTATCAAAAAACACCCTATTGCAATAGTAATGCAAACCCAGAATACTCCTAACTTAATTTTTTGGGATAATATAGAATACAGTAATGAGATAAATACAGTAGTTTCAACGACTAAAGATGATAGTCGGATATTAAAATCTGATACGAAATAATGATTCGGAAAAACAAATAAAAATATAAAGCAAAAGCTTATATAAGTTATTAAAGCCAATATCAATACATAAAATTGCACATATACATGTTTACGCAATGGATTCACCTTCTTGATTTTTCTATACTTTTATTAAAAAATGACTTGATGGTGGCACAAGTCCTACTAATTAAAATGTGTGCTACCTATTATCCATATTATGACCTTTTTAAAAGATTTCTTTCTACATACAACAATCTTATTAACTTTTTGTAGATGTTTACAATTATCAATACTGAGGATTCTAAAAAGGATAAGCTGAAAAATGTAATTTTTTAAGTATTTGAGCATCGTAAATTTGGCGGGTACAACTTATCTACTCTTTACATATGAGATAGAATCTACTCCTCTATTGGATTATAGTTGCTATCTGTCACACTTAAAAAGGAATGAAAATATACTATCATTAAAATAGAAATTCAAATTAGTTTACGAAACCAACTGTAACTATTATAGTTACACAAAAAGTTGATGTCAATTTCATATCCTCCCTTTTTAACGGACAAAAGACATGCCCTATTGAACAAAAATGTGATGTTTATAAAAAGGGCGGTAAAGTTTTATCTCCTTACTCAAAGAATTATAAATGATTTAGAATTAGATGAAATTGAAGCCAATATTGCATCTCCCTAAAAAGAATGTTACTCTAAAAATAGAATTATGAAAGGAATGATGGATGAATAATGATTAACTAATTTATATTTTAAGTTGAATTTTATAACTTCAAACTACAAAATATAGGGTTAGTCTATCCATTTTTAAAATTCAGTTCATACTTTATTTGTCATGATTCAAATGATTAATAAGTACTTATTAAGTATAGACGAAAGACTAATCCTTCCGATTACAAATTGGGGGATTTTTTTATTCCCGTTTGTCTTAGTTGAAACTTACTAATTGTTAAATGTACTTCACAAATAAAGGAGCGAGAAAAATGAGTACTTCAGATACTATTGTTACACATGTAATGCTCTATATAAGTCGTTAATATCCATCAAACTTATATAGAGGAATTAAAAAATGGATGGATGTTCCGACTTTATATGAAACGTTTCGATATATAAAGGAGGAATTATTATGTCAATGATAAAGGTCCAAGACTTAACTTTTTCATACCCAGGTAGCTTTGATAATATTTTTGAAAGTGTAAACTTCCAAATAGATACGGATTGGAAGCTAGGATTTATTGGTAGAAACGGACGAGGTAAAACGACATTCTTTAATTTATTGTTAGGGAATTATGAGTATAGCGGGAAAATCCTTGCTTCAGTAGAATTCAATTACTTCCCCTACTCTGTTTCAGATAAGAACAAATTCACTCATGAAATCCTTGAAGAAATTTGTCCCCAAGCCGCAGATTGGGAACTTCTACGTGAGATATCCTATTTAAATGTTGATGCTGAGGTCATGTACAGACCATTTAAAACATTATCAAATGGGGAACAAACAAAAGTGTTGCTTGCTGCACTGTTTTTAAATGCGGGTCAATTTCTATTAATTGATGAACCAACAAATCACTTAGATACAGATGCACGAAAGATAGTCTCCGATTATCTAAGGAAGAAAAAAGGATTTATTTTAATTTCACATGACAGAATCTTTTTAGATGGGTGCGTTGACCATATCCTATCTATTAATAGAGCAAATATTGAAGTTCAAAGTGGTAACTATTCTTCTTGGAAGTTAAATTTTGATAGACAGCAAGAACACGAGAAGGCTACAAATGAGCGTCTACAAAAAGACATAGGGCGATTAAAACAGTCTTCCAAACGTTCAGCAAGTTGGTCTAATGACGTGGAAGCTTCAAAAAATGGAACGAGGAATTCAGGCTCTAAGTTGGATAAGGGGTTTGTAGGACATAAAGCAGCCAAGATGATGAAAAGAGCAAAAAACCTTGAATCAAGGCAACAAAAAGCTATTGAGGAAAAATCAAAATTACTAAAAAATGTGGAAAAAACTGAGTCATTAAAATTGGAACAATTGCAATTTAAATCAAATGAATTGGTTACTTTAGTTGACGTGTCCGTTAAGTACAATAATCAAATTGTGAATGAGCCGATTAGCTTTATAGTTGAACAAGGTGACCGAATTGTACTTGATGGAACGAATGGGAGCGGAAAAAGTAGTATCCTAAAACTAATTCTAGGACATCCGATACAGCATACAGGCTTAGTTACTTTAGGTACAGGACTCATCATTTCCTATGTCCAACAAGATACTTCTCATTTGAAGGGATCGCTATCAGGCTTTATTGAAGAGCACAAGATTGATGAAACCTTATTTAAGTCCATCCTAAGTAAGATGGACTTTGACCGAATTCAATTTGAAAAAGATATATCTCATTATTCTGGTGGACAAAAGAAAAAACTGCTTATCGCTAAAAGTTTATGTGAAAAAGCTCATATATATGGGACGAACCACTAAATTTTATAGATATCTATTCCCGCATGCAGATTGAAGAACTTATTCAACAATTTAATCCCACAATGGTTATTGTTGAGCATGATAAAATATTTCAACAAACAGTTGCAACGAAAACTATATCTATATAGCTCAAAACGAATACTTGAAAATATAATCATTAACTTGAGTCCTTGAATTATAAAAACTTTAATGAATTGATAAAAAAAGCCTAATTTCTCTACAATACATTGAGAAATTAGGCTTTAAATAGTAATAATAGAATTCATAAACACTGAATAATTTACACATTAGGTTTATCTGTTAATGCAGTAACAATCCTGTCCACTAAGTTTTCTGGCATCCATTCATGATTTGTATCATTCGTTTCATTTGGTCCTAAAAAATCAATAAACTTTTTAAACTTTGGAAATAAAACAATAGAAGTGATCCAATGTATTGTATGATTTATGGAGAAGAAATGAAAAACTCCTTGCTTTTCACCCTCCTGTAATATTTCTTTTAACTGTTCAAAATTACCTATAAAATATGGTTGCTATTTTAAATGCCATTCACGCTTAAATATAGGAGTCTTCTTGGCTAAAATGATAAAAATAAGCACATCCTGTTAAAAAACAGATGTGCTTATTTTTTAATTTCTATGCATTTTTACGTTTCAAGAAAATAACTCCACCAACAATTAACAGTAATGCGCCTGCAACCATAGAGATCCAACTTGTAAGATTAGTACCTGTTTGCGGTAACCATCCAATTTTAGATTGAATTTCTTGCTTAGGTTGTGGTTGTTCTTTTACTTGCTCGTTAGGCTGCTCTGGTGTTGGAGTATTTTTATCTGAATTTTGCTGTTCTGGTTTAGGTTGTTCCGGCTTTACCTCTTTAAATTTCACTGTTTGTCCCTTATCTTCAATTTCAGCGTGAATAGCTACTAATATATTATCTTGATACAGTTCTTCAAACACGACTACTTCTTTACCTTGTAATGCAGAAGCATTAAATGTGAAATCTAGTGTGATAGAACCATTCTTCTCTTTAG
This sequence comes from Bacillus cereus group sp. MYBK95-2, assembly GCF_051915225.1. Classification (NCBI taxonomy): domain Bacteria; kingdom Bacillati; phylum Bacillota; class Bacilli; order Caryophanales; family Bacillaceae; genus Bacillus; species Bacillus cereus group sp. MYBK95-2. Next base: position 4,286 of record NZ_JBQAEH010000001.1, read on the forward strand.
CAGTAAACTTTGATTCTACTGTTACTTCTTTACCATCAACTAATAATGGCTTGTTTGTTGCTTTATCCATTAGTTTACCTTTTACAACATACTCTTTGCCCGCGATTAAGTCTTTGTATTCCACTTTATCTTGGATTGTTACAGATTTAGAAATATCTAACTCTTTAGAACCATCAGCTTTGTTTGTTGCTGTCGTTTTTACTGATGGCTTAACGAACTTAACTGTTTGACCTTTATCATTGATATCAGCATGTGTCGTAACAACTTTTCCGTCTTTCAATAACTCTTCGAATACTACTACTTCTTTTTCTTCTAAACCAGTTGCATCAAAAGTGAAATCTAGTGTAATAGAACCATTTGCTTCTTTTGGTGTAAACTTCGTTTCAGCAGTTACTTCTTTACCATTTACAACTAATGGTTTATTAGTCTCTTTATTCATTAATTTACCTTTTAAAGTATACTCTTTGCCTACTTGTAGGTCTTTGTATTCCACTTTATCTTGGATTGTTACAGACTTAGACGTGTGCATTTCTTTTGTACCATCTGTTTTATCAGTAGCTTTTGTTTCTATTGAAGGAATCTTTTCATCTTTGACAATGTGTTTAATGATTTGACCATTCTCTTTAATTTCAAAAGAGAACGTTTCTTCATTTAATACATAACCTTTTGGTGCAACAGTTTCTTTATATGTGTATTTTCCAAATGGTAACTTTTCAAATTTAGCGATTCCTTTATCGTCTGTTTTTCCTTTTACTACTTCTTTTCCTGCTTCGTTATAAATCGTAAATTCTGCATTTGGAAGCTTGTTATTTCCATCAGCTACATCTACCTTTGTAATTTCTAGATCACCTTTGATAAGATGATTAACTGCCAATAGCTCAATAATCTTTCCATGTTCCTTTATTTCGAACATAATCGGTTCTTTAACAAGAACGTAACCATTTGGAGAAGCCTTTTCTACAAATGAATATTTACCATACGCTAAATCTTTGACGTTAATCTCACCATTTTTATCTGTCTTATATTCCCCAACTACTTTTCCACTTGCATCTTTTAGCTCGAATGCTGCACCTTCTAATTTTTTACTAATATCTTCATTATCTACTTTTAGTAATTTTACACTACCTTTCACTTCGGTATTTTCCACTGTAAAAGTAAGTGTTTTATTGTGCTCTTTAATTTCAAAAGGATACTTTGTTTTATTTCCAATATATCCATTAGGTGTTTTTGTCTCTAAGAAATAATATTTACCATACGTAAGACCTTCAACGTTTGCAATTCCATTTTCTTTTGTTACTACTTTTTTCACTTCTTTTCCATCTTCAGTGAAGACTGTGAATTCAACATTTGGTAAAATCTTTCCTGAATCACTAAGCTTTTTAATTTCGATGCTACCTTTTACTTTGTTATTTACTATTTGGGCAGCTCCTGTTTCTCCTGTCTTAACTTCAATAGTTTGTGGTTTATCATCTGAAACATAGCCTGTTGGTGCTTTAATTTCTTTTAATGTGTAAGTACCAATTGGTAAGTTGTTTAATTCTGCCATACCATCAGCACCAGTCGTGATTTTTCCGACTGATTCATTATTTACATTAAAGACCTCAAATACTGCACCAGCTAAAACTTCTCCATTTTCTCCAACCTTTTTAATTTTTAAAGAACCAGCTGCTTCCCAATTTACTGCAAGATCACTACTAAGCTTTTCTTCATTTCTCTCTAATAGTACTGTAGCATTCTGAACAGTATCCGTACCACGGTAAGCAATTGCTTGAACTTTAGTTAAATTAGCAGCAACACTTAAATTAAATTCACCCGTTTTTGTATTCTTAGGAATTTGGATACGAAATTTTTCTCCAACTGAAAGCTGATCTTTCACTTCTCCATTTTCACTTACAATTCTAACTCCATTAGGTGCATTTTTCGCTACTACCTTATAAGAACCACTCTTAGCATTTGTTTGTACTGAATATAGATTTGTTTCGAAGAATTCACCCTTTAATTCTGCTTTTTGCTTTTCAGCAGGAATCACATTCATAAAAACATCTTGAGTCTCTTCACTATTATTAGCATTACTAATAATAGCCTTAGCTGCTTTTTCAACATTTTTATTCTCATGTTTTAATTCATTTACATCGAGTTGACCTAATGCATTCCAAACCGCAAGTTGCGTTGCATAATGCGCTTCATTTTTATTAGCTACTCCCAGCTGTTCAGCACTTTTTTGCGGGAAACCATTTAATAAGACTCTATATACTACATTATCTGTTTTCCCCATTTCAGGAAGATCTTCACCATTTGGTGATTTTAATCCAAGGGTTAAGCAATAAGCAATTTGACCACTTGAATTTTTAATCACTTCAGTGCGAATGTACTTACCTAGACTATTACTATAACTCCAGTCCATTGAATATTTCTCATGCGTCATAACCTCTGCACTAGCCCTAGGTAAAAATACATTAAGGAATAATGCCAGTACTGATAATAATGTAAAAACTCTTATAATGACTTTCTTACCCAATTTTGTAACCTCCCTAGAATAAATTAATCCGAGTATATATCGCAATATCTAAAACATTCACGATCGACCCATTTATCATTATAAAACAATAAATTACAAATATTAAATAATTTTAATAAAATAGTCAAAAAATTTACACATTTTATTATTTATCAAGTTTTTTAACGAATTTACTATATACAAATTCTAAAACACGCCTACAATTTAAAAGACAAATATGTATGTTAAATATATAAATAGCAATTCCTTTACTCCAGTTATTAAGCTTTCCCCTATTAAAAATATCTTCTTCATTTTCTTGTTAACCTGAGTAACTTATACACCTCTTCTAATCTATTACACTCCTCCATTTAAATATAAAGGTGACTTCTCGTTCAAAGAATAAAGTGAAACTTTAATCCTCCCGATTCCCATCTAACTTCCTTGCTTTCATTGAATTTTTGGGCGGGAGTCTTACTGCCCCAAAATAGCGGAATATATTATGCAATATTGCATTTGATAATCATTTTCACTGTAACTATAATGATTACAGGGTTACTATTAATCCAATATTCTACATGGAGGTTTTATTATGTTTAAAAAAATTATTGTATCTTCTATGGCGCTTACTATGTTCGGTGGAGCTGCAACTATGCTAGAGGCACCTACTGCTCAAGCAGCTTCTTATAACTCAACGTCATCCTCTTACTTTGATGTCACTCCTGAAGAGGCCGTGGCTTTCTATCAATCTCAAGACTATAAAAAATTAAAAGTATTTTTGGATGACTTTGAAGCAAGAAACCCTTATACTCCAGGTGGAGGCTACGCTCAAGGGAGTGTACGTATGCAAAAATTCAACGATGCTCTTAGAGATGCAAAATTAACAAATGTCTACCAAGAATTTATTAGAATCTCATACTACAATCATTATCCAGAACCAAAATAATAACAACGGATTAAATGTTTATTATTTCTATAACTTAGCCTAATTTTAAATGTATAACCTAAAAATAATTACTAAAACCACTCATATAAGGGTGGTTTTTCTATCTCCCCATATAATTTAGCGGAATGTTACATCATCTTTATTTTAATATGTTTTATAGTAGACATTCTCTAGTTGACACAATCTAGTAGGTTAGCAATGGGAATATCAAAATATATTTATAATTATTTTCTGTTTAATAGCAAAAAACGAACACCCTCTCACAATTAGATAAGGTGCTCGTTTTCATTTTTATCGGTAATTCTCAATTCACTTTAGCTTCTTTCCAATAAGTAAAGATTAAATTAACTTAAAAACAAAGCGTTTTAAATTTAATTCATAGATCTTACTGAAACTTGGAATTGCCCCTTAGAACCATCATCATTTGAAACGTAAATTTTATATGTTCCATTCGGCAATGGAGATAAAGCATTCCGTACATTTGTAACATTAATTTGTTGTTCTCCAGGTTTTATATAACCACCAACAATTAGCTCTGTATTTGGACCTTTTACACTATATCCCATTGTATTTTGACCATTATTTTTCATAGAAAAGCTTAAGTCAGTACTCCCATCATATACGAAAGAAGTTACAGCCTCGCCACTATAATCCATTGTTTGGGTTAATAATAAGTCTGCAGAAACATGTTCAACTACATGAATTGGATCATTCGTTTTGTGTACTTCTTCAGCATAAGTATTATTCCCTAACACACCAAGTGTTAATGCTGAAACTACTCCACAACTAAGCACTAGTTTATTTAACTTCATTTTAAGTTCCCCCTTGATGTTTGTATTCTATTACCATCATACATCCTTTTTTAAGTGCGTTTTTATGTAATAATTCATATCTACAAACCTATATATTTTAACTTTCCGCCTTAATAGTTATTGAGAAAGCCACATAGATAAAGCTACAATATTACACTTCATAAAAAACTTATAAATTTTAAAATCTTTTTCTAACAAAGTTTTATACGAGGAAGTACCAAAATACTCAAATAAATAGCATTTCTATTTCAGATAAAATGTACTAATAAAATTTTTCTAAAATTTCACTTTGTAATTTGATATATTCCATGTTAATATAACGAAGGCTACAAAACAGGAGTCACCACACATATCATTTTCACAGAATATTCATACTTAAAGAACCTTATTTTATCAGTAACTCAATCCCAATTTTACCTATACAAAAGTTAGTTTATAATTTCATATGCACATGAATTTAAATAGATTTTTTATCTATTATTTTTTCTATTTTCCTTATCGATTTTAATACGAGTAATATAACAGCACTTTTCAAGTACCCTTCCTTTTTAGATAAAAAGTCTACTAATACTAAACATCTTTGTCCAACTCATACATAATTCTACTTACAAACTATCGGAGATGCAAAACTATGGGAATTTCTACTCTTTTATTAAATACCTTTATTATAATAATTTGTATCCTTAGCTATCACGTACTCTGGCTAGAGTTTAAAGAAAAAATAACATGTAATAATATGTTATTTTCTATCCTTTCCTCCATTGCTATTATTTTTTGTATGACTTTTCCTTTTCATTTACATGTGGGATTTATTTATGATTTACGTTTTATTCCTATTATATTAGTTTTTCTATATGGAAATACAAAAAACATTGTTTTTATAGGAATTTTATATCTTTCTTACCGGTTTTACTTAGGAGGAAATGGCGTTCTTCCATCATTTATTATCTTCACTATTATTTTGGGTATAACAATGCTCTTTCGTTACTTATTACCTATGTATTTTAAAGAAAAAAAGATATTATTAAGCTTACTTCTTATTTTAGTATGTACAGCTTCACTTTCTATTTGCGGTATTGTAACTCAAATAAATACAGGAGGTAAAATAGACTCTACTCTCATAGAATTTTTATTAAATTATATAGTCATTAATATTTTCACAGTATTATTATCAGTTTATTTTATAGAGGAAATGATTGAGAAATATAAAATGAAAGAAAAACTGCAACGGGCTGAAAAATTTTATATAGCTAGCGAACTAGCAGCGTCAATTGCACACGAAATCCACAACCCACTAACCACGGTACATGGATTCACTCAATTATTAAATGAAAAACATGCCTCTAAGCTATCTCAGGAGCAATACTTAGAAATCATGTTAATTGAAATGCAGCAAATACAATCTACTATTAATAACTATTTATCTTTAACCAAACCACAGAACACCCTAAAAGAGAAAATAGATATTAATCACATTTTAAATCAGGTGAAAGATACTATTTCACCACTCGCTCTGTCATACAAAGTTGAAATCAAACAAAATAGTACAGATTCCTTTTATATAAATGGGGACCCCGAAAAATTCAAACTCTGTCTAAACAACATCATCCAAAACGGAATTGAGGCTATGAAAAATGGTGGATTATTACAAATAAATATACAAAAAGTAAAAGAAAATATCATAATTGATATTATTGATTCAGGAATTGGGATGTCATCTCAACAAATAAAACGAATTGCTTTGCCATTCTATTCAACAACAGAAAAAGGAACTGGGCTTGGTACTATGATTGCTTATAGTATTATTAGAGAATTAAACGGAGATATAGAGATAGAGAGTGAATTAGGTAAAGGGACACGTTTTTCTATTAGTATCCCTTGCTAACGTGATAACAATTTTCTATTTAGTTAATTACATAAAAGGATCAGATCTTATCTATTGTTACAGATATACTCTGATCCTTTAGTTTAATTCAATTAAAAACACTTAATATTTATAACTTTTCTTACATCGTGATGAAATACTAGTTCATCGATTTTATCTCATTTACTGATTAGATTTGTTTAATGTAAATATAATATCTCGCGATACTTAATTTGTTATTATCATTAGGGACATTTCCTGCAGTTGTTTTTTCATTAAAGTACAGACCTTGTGCCATTCATTGAAAAAGACAACTCCCTTTTTACTACTTCACTTCCACCGTATAATTCCCTGTTCCACCACCATACTGATACACATGTAAATAATACTTCCCTGGATACGTGTAGTAACTACCTACTAGTTTATTCCCTTGTTGCTGAGCATACGTAACATAATTATTTAAATCTGCTTCAGAATAAAGTACCCAGTTCATTCCGATATTATTTTCATTCGTTACGTTAATTTGAAGGTTTTTAGCATTCTCCACATTAATTTCAAAGAAGTCACTTGTATCGCCATTTCCTAAACTAGCACGTAAAACTTGATTTAACTGCAGTTTGTTTGCTGTTTGGAATGAGTTATTCGGTTCTTTTTCTACACTGTTATCTTCTTTCTTTTGAACAGTTACAGTCGCTGTAGCAGTATTAGTTGCTCCTTTATCGTCTGTTACTGTTAATTTAGCCGTATACGCTCCTTCTTTTGTATATACGTGAGTTGGATTTTGCTCATTACTTACTGCTCCATCACCAAACTCCCATTTATATGAAATAATTTTCCCATCTTCATCTTTTGATCCGTTGCTTGTAAATGAAATTGCTTCATTTACATTTCCACTATACGGACCGTTTATAACCGCAACTGGTGCTTTATTCTCTGCCCCTTCTTCCGTATCAATACCATGGAACACAACATCATATTCAAATTGTCCTGATGCATTCACGCGATAATTTACGAAGTATGCTGTTACTGTTTTATAGCCTGTCCATTCCTTTACACTTAAACGTTTTAACGTATCATTAACGTTTTGTGTAATTGTTTTCCAATCTTCATATTCTCCTTTTGCTGCAGTTCCTGTATATGTTCCTTGTAGTGTGAATGTATTAAAGAACTGTGATTTATTTTTCTTCACTGATACATTTTTCAATTTTGCTTCCGCTGTTATTTCTGCTGCAATATCTGAAACTGGCTTCGATGCATGATTCGCTAAATAATCGTCTGATACTAATGGCACATTATACTTCTCACGATTATCAACTAGCATTTGCATATAGTCTTGATATTCTTTATTTAAATTCGCATCTTTACTTAATGTAGAGCGATATGCATCATATGCTGTTACATCATTTTTCCTAATAAGATCATGTATTTTATCGAACATATCATATCTCTTATTGTACATATACGATTGTAAAGCAAAGGAATAATTATAGAAATCCCACGTTCCATACTTTGCATTTAACGTTCGCTCTGCCGTATAACGCTCTGCTGGATTTGAAGATAATCCTCCTATAATACTCTTTCTCGGTACAACATTATCCGTTCTCGTTGCCCCTGCAAAAAATTCAGCATTCCCTTCTTCAAACCAAGATAATCTTTCATTTTCATATATTTTCCCTTGTCCCCATAACCCTGGTACTTCATATCTACCTTGTAAATAATGCGTGAACTCGTGTCTGAATAATTCTTCTAAACTATAAATACTTTCTTCTGGCGTACGCTCATAAGTAAAGAACGTACCTGTTCCTTCTATATAAAGACCACCGTTATTCGTTTCATAACCGTACAATTGACGATTAAATTGATATTCTGCTGGGCTATTATAAATAACCATCGTTAGTACATCATCAGGATTTCCTTTTTCTAAAGGTTGATCACTTTCAACCGTACGATGGAATTGTGCCTTCACTTCTTTTGCCGCCCAATATAAACGTTTTACTTTTTCTTCTGTCACTTTATCTCCAGCTTTTAAAACAATTGCCCCATCATCAAACGTATACGTTTTTGGCAAATATTTTTTCTTTCCATCTTCTCTTATTTGATCTAAATTCACCACTTTACCATTTGCATCTTTTCCGCCATAATTCGTTGCGATTTGCTCAGCAGCTACGAAATATTGCTCCCCTAAATACGGATAAATTTTCATCGCATCTGTTACAACTTGTAACCCTTTCGTTCCTGTACTATGGAATGTACCGAGTCTACCTGTATAATAAATGCCATTATTAATAAGCCAACCGTTTTTTGCTGTAATCGTTCCCATTAATGCAAAACGACTTAGTTCATTAATATAACTATCTATTTTCTGATACCATACTGTATCTTTCGGTGCTTTCCTCGTATCGTACAAATACGATTGAATGTCGTAATCAACACCTTGCATAATATCGTAAATAGCATTTCCAGCTGAAAGATTATCTACTAATGTAGAAAAATTATCATTATATTGTTTAAAAATCTTTGCAGCTGATGTTATCGTTTCCACATCACTCGAAGCGTTTCCTATTAACTTTCCGTATGATGATACCACTCTATTTTGCTCTAATGTACCCAGCTTGAAATTTGAATTGTTAGCTATCGCTTTTAATGCAGGTAAGCATTTATCATGATAACTCCGTTCATTTAATTTACTAAGTTCCGAATTATAAAATCCTAAATAAAATCCTGAACGCAATACCTCCACTAATGTCTCAATCCCTTTTGAATCATCGTTCGTATAGGCTTGTCCTTGCTGCTTCAATTTATCAATAATCGCCTGCATCCTACTATCATTTTGATAGAATGCTAGACTGTCTGTATTAAACTGAAATAGCCCCGTAATTTGCTCCCAATCAATTGTTACAAGTAAATCTACTAACTGCTGATTGCTTAATTGATTTAATTCAGCAATTGTATAAGTTTTCGCTACAGCTAATTGCTTACTTTCTTTTTTCACCTCAGGTGGTCTTTGTGATAAATCGGCAAATTGTAGCCTTTTCTCAAAAGACTTGCTTTCGAGCACTTTCGATGAATGAGCTAATTCTTGTACTGGTAGTTGTACACCGACTGGCTCCATTTTGAGCACATTTCGATAAGAAACTTGCTCTCCCTTAGTATCTTCTGCCAAACTGCCCCCTTGAAAACTCCCTAACATTAAACTAGCAAAACTTACCCCTACTAACATTTTCTTTGAATAGCTTTTCATGCTCTCCCCTACCTTACATTTTTAGTGTCCCGCTCCATTATTTTACTATTTTTACTTTTTGTCCTGTATTGAGAAAAAATAAGGTAACGTTCACACATATATTCATTTCATGTAAAATTAACGCTTGACTTTCCGTGCATTTTAGATCAAAAAAAGATAGATAATAGCAAAATTTCTGCTACATCTATCCTCGTTTTCAACACTATGATTTTAACTTTATAAACGTAACTTCCGGTAATGTTTGCATATGCTGAATAAACTCATTCTTTTCTTCTGACGATATATTTTTCAGCTGCATTCCTACCTTATAAACAGTTTCTGTACCTTGCTGTGAAGCTTCCACCTCATATGAGAGTATTGGGATGCCTTTCACTTGTAGTGTTTCTAATATTTGTTGTATCGCTTCATGTTTATTTACAAACATTTGCACTGTTATATTTTGTGGAAATAGAAATTGCACCTTAAAAATACGACTTACAATTTCTAAACCAATTAAAACGAGAATCGTCGCTCCAATGCCTACTACATACATTCCCGCTCCAATTGCTAATCCTATACCGGCAGTAGCCCATAAACCAGCCGCGGTCGTTAATCCTTTCACCGCCTGCTTTTGAATAATAATTGTGCCTGCACCTAAAAAACCAACTCCACTAACGACTTGTGCTGCAATCCGACTTGGGTCTAGAGACGTATGCTCTTCATACACAATATCTGAAAAGGCATATTTCGAAACAACCATTATTAACGCACTTCCTACCGCTACGAGGAAATGAGTCTTTAATCCAGCTTCTTTCGATCGAATTTCTCTTTCAATACCAATCATTGCTCCTAACAAGCCAGCAACACCGATTCGTATAATAAAATCAAAATCTACACTCACGGGCACTTCCCCCTTTCATTCATTATAGATAGATAAAACAAAAATTATCACAAACATCCATTTATCACCATGAAAGAATACCACTAAAATACACTTAATACTCCGACTGTTTTATGTTAATATTTTAAATATTAACATAAAATAAATAACTCCTGATTTTAAACCTTCACTAATTTTCTAAAAAACCAAAGGTGGATTGCATGAAATTAGGTTGAGAAATTTTAGAAAACGCTTTCATTTTGTTTCATAATTTTTTATAAAAAATACATAAATAAAGGAGCTTACTAACAATGAACGTCTCGTTACTTACACCTACTACTGATTTACAAGAAGAATACTTAGATTTCTATAACGAATGGAAAGATAGCGGTGAAACAATGATCCCGTGGGTTATCTCAAAAAATCCTGCCAACTTCCCAGCTATGGTTCAAGAACTTCTCGATGCGCATAACGGAATAAATATCCCTGAAACTTGGGTACCAGACTCTACATATTGGCTTGTTACAGATGAAAATAAAATTGTGGGAGCTGTTAATATACGTCATAGTTTAACCGAACATTTATTTAACGCTGGCGGTCATATTGGTTATGGCATTCGCCCTTCTGAAAGAAGAAAAGGTTATGCTACGAAGTTACTAGCATTATCATTAGAAAAAACGAAGGAATTAGACATCACGAAAGTACTTGTCGTTTGCGACGCAGTGAATACCGCTTCTGAAAAAACGATTTTACATAACGGCGGGCTTCGTGATGATGATTTCACTGAGGAAGATGGGAATGTAGTAAGAAGATATTGGATTGAGCTATGAATGATCACAAATAAGCGAGAAAGTGATTATACACTTTCTCGCTTATTTTACACTGCTTCTATTTCAAACTGCACTGTAATACCACTTGGATCTACCACCACAAACCCATTTGTAGTTTCATTTATTTCATGTTGTTTTTCTATTAATCTTTCTTTCACTTCATCTAACGCTTCTTTATAAGGTAGTACAATCGTATACACCTTTAGCCCAGTTGCATGTACTGGTGGGTGTGGATTGTTTACTCCGTTCCACGTATTTGCACCAATATGGTGATGATATCCCCCTGCTGAAATAAATAAGCAATCCTCTTCACGCTGTTGTACTTCAAAACCTACTGTTTCCACATAAAATTCATGTGATTTCTCTACATCAGCTATTCGTAAATGTACGTGCCCAACGACAGTATTAGCAGGCAAACCATCAAACTCATAATCAACGAATGTTGCCAATTCTTTTAAATCAAGTGGTGTACTTCCTCCTGGCCCTTCTCCCCATCGATCGCGCGGACGGTCTACATAAATTTCAATACCATTCCCCTCTAAATCTTGCAAATAAAAAGCTTCGCTATATGTATGATCACTTGCACTATTAAACCTTGAAATTGGTAAAATTTCATTTGAATATGTATAACGCCCTTCTTGCTCAGCCGGGCTGTCAATTACATTCTTATTACGAAGAACCCCAAATAGCGCAGAAGCAAAAGCTTCACGAGTCGGAACTAAAAAGGCTACATGATATATACCAGTCGTACGCGGTTCTTGCAGTACCCCGTCCTCTAACTTTTCAAGAACAAGTAACGCATTCTTTCCACCTTTTCCAGATAAATATGCTTTATTCCCCTCTTGCTTAATTACCTCTAATCCTACAACATTCTCATAAAAAGCAATTTGACGCTCTAAATCTTTCACTTTAAATTCAACATGACCAATACGTGTTTTCGGATGAATTTTTACCATGAATAACTTCATCTCCTTATCCCTATATTTTCCCATTACATATAACCGTTACTATGAAGGATACAACTAAAATCATCCTATGTAAATAAGAAAAGTCAGAATTTACATACATTTTTATTTTCATAATAAAAAGCCACCTTTTCTAACTTTTAGAAAAGGTGGCTTTTTAACTCTTATCTCATTTTATGTACTTCAGCAACTAGCTTTCCACCCTGAATGCCCATATAAAGCTTCACAGGTGCATCATTCGTATTTTCAAATACTAAATCTAAGTATGGATATGCAATTGTAGCATCTCTTCCTTGTGGAACATAACCTACCGTTTTAGAATGTGTAGTTCTCTCCACCATTTTCAGACCAGCTTGATCTGCTGCATTGTATAAAGTTGAAGATGTTTGACAAACACCACCGCCATATCCATCTACTAATTTACCATCAACTATTTCTTTCCCTAATTGATATCCTTTATCTGGTGTTGTATCACCGATTAATGAATTAAAAGAGAAACGGTCTCCTTTTGCTAACACAACTCCATTTATGCTCGCTGCCGACAAACGAATATTCTCAATACGGCCACCTGTTGAACCACCTAAGTTCGTTTCATATCTACCAATTACCGTACCATTTCCTTGCGCATCACTTAATGTTGCGACTGGTTTTTTCTCCACGATCGGCAACTGATACGTAGCATCCCACATACCAACATTTAACAATTTATCTACTAATTCTTTTTCCATTAATTCATAAGAAGGTTTTCCTTCTTGCCAACTTCCATCAGGTGCTATACGTGAAGGAACCATTTTTTTGTCGACGCTTTTTCCAACCTCACCAACAACCTTTGTTACAGACTTTTTAAATTTCGCGTCATCTTCAAAATAGCCTAAACTAGATAAATCTAATTTTTTCACTTCAGTACCAGTTCGACCATCAACTAAACTAATAGTATCCTGCACTTCTGCTTTAGCCTCTACAGTATGCCCACCAATATCACTTACCAATGCAACATCACTTACTTTTGCACCACAGCCACTCATTATAGCTACACATAACACCCCAACCAATATACCCTTTACTTTACGGAACAATATACTCTCTCCCTTTCCCCAACATCACTATTATGTATTTATTTCATTTTCATGTATGTTTTGTTACAATCATTTTACAATATGTTTATAAAATGTTACAAGTTATTTTTCACTCTATATAAATTACTCTTTTCTTTTATAAATGTCTATACATATTTACATAAAAGTTTGAGTTTGATAGAATTGTAACTTTTATGTAAACTCTCTCTTTTATCCAGTATATACCATTAAGCAAAAGAAATACAAATCAAAAACCCTCAAGCTATTTTTTATAAAGTGAAACTGTAATCAGTGGGGGTTTTACGGGCATCCCGACCTTCTTTGTTTCTGCTGAATTTTGACATGGGGGTCTTATTGCCCAGCAAATAGCGGGATAAAGAGAAATCCCGTCAACATAAATAGGTATTTGCCGTGCCACCACTCCGCTTTTGCACATACATTATGGTGAATTCAACCTATTTTAAAGAAATGGAGGATGTTATTATGTATCCCTACAATCCATATGATCCATATAATCAATATGCGTACCAACAACCACAGTATGACTTACAAACACAATATCAATCTTATATAGATCAAGCAGAGCACACGAATCCATATGACCAAAATAGACAATTCCAACTTCCAATCTCTTTTCCTGGCACTGGAAATCGTCAATTAGAAAGACGCGTAAATGAGCTTGAACAAAGAGTTCGTCAACTAGAAAATACAGTTGAGCGCCATACACGTAGACTAAACCGCTTAAACCAACGTTTACGCACAGTAGAAAACAGACTAAACATTCCATTCGCAGCATTAGAAGACGGATTTTAATCGAGAAAATAAAGATTATATAAAGGAAGGGGCTTCCCCTTCCTTATATAAATTGACGAAAGTTTTTTCCATCTCTATACTGATAAGAGTTAATGAAATGAAACAAGGTGATAAATATGGATTTTGAAATAAATTATCTTTCCTTTTATGTTGTACAAGTAGAAGGAAAAGGTGAAGCAGTTGATAAACGCTACAAACATTTTCAAACTTTAGACGCTGAAGAATATGAAGATAGTTCCTTAAAAGAATTTTTGAATGGTGAGTTATTAAAAATATCGAAGCGAAAAGTAGAACGTCATGCAAAAACAGAACAAGCCCCAACAAAAATTGGTCGCTTTATTGTAGAAGAAGGGCACGAACTTGATTCAAACCCTCATTACAACCTTTTTAATCGTATTCGCTTTGCAGAAACAAAAGAAAACTTTAAAGATATGAGCGAACCTCTCGTTTATACATATCTTGACACAAGCGCTGTACGTGGTGGTGTATTTTTAATTGCTCAGGCAAAACTACGCAAATACTTTGATGATCCATTCGTATTCGTAATGAAATGCGACTTTGAACCAAAGGTTGCTTCTATTTCTGATGAATCAACACTGATTCGTAACGTTGAAATGGCCATCACAACAAAGAATATGAAATCTATCCAATATCCGTACATGCCTGAAGAAGGTATGGTTGAAGTAGGCGAACTAAAAATACACCAAGCATCACATGCCCGCTACTTTGAAGACTTCTTAAAATTCGTCGAATACGAACGCTCTATGCCTGAAATTATGAAAACACAAGTAATGGACATGGTATACGACCAAATTGAAGATGTATTTGAAGAAGGTACGGAAGAACGCGAACAATTCGACCAAGCGATGGAAGTATGGGCTGCCAGTCCGAAACGCGAAATTATGGAACAATTTTCAACCGAAGAAGTAATGGAAGCAACTGCTCAAATCGTCGAGCATGCTCCTGAAGTCGAATTAAAACTAAAAGCAGATCATATCTCTGTGAAGGCCCTGCTTGCTGATTTCGGGGATCAAATACATATTGCGAAGGTAAATGATCGATATGTACTTATGATTGAAGCAGACACACTTACATTTGAAAAAGGCTTCTCTCCTATTGAGTTTCTGAAGCCAGATGAGCTGCAAGATGTGATTGAGCGGATTGAGAATAAGCAGCAGTATTCGTTTGATCCGAGCGGTATTGAATAAAGTGAAACTTTAATCAGTGGGGTTTTGTTCATCCCCCACTAATTATTAACCCTCACCAATCGGGCTTTTACGGGATAAATACTTCCATATAACTGTTGTTACTGGGCGCTTATAATAAGCGCTCTTTTGTTTATATTAAAAACCGATTCTACTAAGAATCGATTTTTCTGCTTTATAATAAAACATGTTTATTTTCAAATTTTTTTGATGCAAGATGACATTTGTTGCAGAATCAAATACATCCCTTCCTTGTTATACAAGCTTATTTCCATTAGAAATATCTACTTCAATATTTCTATTTGACCAAGTCCTTCTATAAGTTGTTAAGATGCAAATTTCACTTTACTACCTCAAATTTATTGTACTCGTAAAAAGATAATTGAAAACGATATTCCGGATGTTCTCTCACCCAATCGTAGGCTTCTTCTAAAATTTCCATTTTGTTTTGCAAGTCATTAAGTTCACTACATTCGTCCCTTTTCTGTTTGCACAGAGGGCAGAATCCATTCACTATTTCCGCACTCGTCGCCCTAATAGTTTTACTTTCTAAATCAACTACTAGACGAAGAATAACAGAATGCTCTTCTTTTGTAGTCACCTTCATTTCAGCAATCCGATCCTCATTCCAAAAGACACCGTTTAATTCCATCTTTACTGTGACATCTTTAATATCCAAGTCTACCACTATCACACCTCCCTTGTACAAAGCTCAATCTTACTCTTCTATTTTAAACTTTAATACACCACAACTTAAAGAGATATTAAGTTTTTTCCAATTCTTCTTTACTATGAAAGAAAGTGTAGTTAATGCTAATTGTGTGGTAAATATTATCCCAAAAACTAAAACAGTTAAAATGTTAAAGATTGTTTCCATTAAACTACAATCTTTTCTTTATATATATATTTATTTTATTAATACGGTTTAAAGCTCTTATTACGTCTTAACACTCCCAAAGCAATTATAATGCACAATCACAACAACAAGTTGATGCCTATTTAATATCAATACGCTGTTATTACATGTATGTAGTTAGAGGCGGAGGAGAAATTCATTTAACCTCTGTATTCTCCTCCATCTCAGCCAAATACCTAATCTGCCGTTCCGCTTTTCTCACTGCTGTACGAAAATGTTTTTTCAGGAGTTCTACTGTATTTTCACTTATATAATATCTTTCCGTTATACTTTCCCACGTGTCACTACTTTCAAATGTACTCCATTCAAAAGGGCGTTCTGTATTTTTCTTTAGTTCTTTAAATACCCATTTTCGCATCTTTTTTTTTGCTTTTTCTGTTAGTTTTCCGTTTTTTACAAGTTCAAGTTCACCATGTCTTTTGTATCGCTTATTAATATCTCTCTCGCTATATACTTTAAGAAGTATATTTGCTGTATTTTCAGCATCTGCTAAAGCACGGTGCTGTTTTCCTTCCCACGTTAAAGCGAGCTGTTCTACCGCAAAGTGTAAACTTGGCGTATGTTCAAACAATTCCTCATATGCTTGGAAAACAAATTTTTGCAAATCAATTCTATTTTCTTTTTCTATACTTGGGCATTCAACACCATATAATGTACAATCATGAGATAGAAAGCGATAATCTTCTTTTCCCCATGAAACAAATATAGAACCTTCGCCGATGAACTGAATAAATTTCTCTATAATTTGAGGGAATTTTTCTACACCCATTAAATCTTTTTTCGTAATACCGGTTAATTTTGTTGTATGACGAGTTAATCGTGCACTTGGTTTTACTAACTCCGAAAATTCTTCAATTATCTTCATTGTACCTATTTCTATTTTTACAGCTCCGATATCAACTATTTCTGATGGATCTTCTGATTTATACGGTCTGAAATTCCTTTCAATATCAAACACAATGAAATGTGTAGCGTTTTTCAATTTATTTACCTCTTTCTAAATTCCTTTTCACACAAACACTTTATTTTCAGTATTTATTTATTCATGTACTTTATACAAAAATACTCCGAATAAATAAATGAAAATTCAGTCTTGTTATGATATGTAAGTAGGAGGACATCTATAAAAATGCAAAAAAAAGAAGGGCGAGCCCTTCTTTTTTCAAAAATTACTTCTTGTTTACGTTAGTAGCTTGAGGTCCACGGTTACCTTGTTCTACTTCGAAAGTAACTTCTTGACCTTCTTCTAAAGTTTTGAAGCCTTCGCCTTGGATAGCTGAGAAATGAACGAATACGTCTTCTCCGCCTTCAACTTCGATGAAACCGAAACCTTTTTCTGAGTTAAACCATTTTACTTTACCGTTTTGCATGAAAAAAATCCTCCTACAATGTACCTATATGTACATATTCATTTTCAACCACCTTACAATAATAAGCCAGATATTAAAAAACTGCAACCCCTGAGGAGATTTAACATTGCTATCCTCCTCGGAAGTTACAGCTCATTTAAATCTCTATATTATTAAAAGTAAAATGGTTTAAATATACTATATCATATCAATATAATAAAAGTAAAGTTTTTTTCTTAAATTATTTTTTGTTCCCACTGCATTGCTTTTAATTCACCTGATCCGGCTACTACATAACCATCTTTTTGATTAACAATGCGCCATCCGTGCCCTTTAACTGAATCACATACTGTAACAATACCTTCTTCAAGAAGCACACGGCACACACTACTAATCCCCGCCTTATTTTGCGTTGAAGTTGTATATAAAACATGTTGATCTACACTTAAGTCTAAATAACTACTTGCTTTCTGCTCACTTTGACATGTATGCCAATATATTTTTTCACTTGCAATACTTTCATCTATTTTACAATAAGAAATATTTCCGCTAACTCCCTTGCACGATCCACTTGCCGCTACTAAATAAGAATTGTGTAAAGTCAACGCGGAGATCATTTGATTCATCGCAATTTTAATCCTCTTTAATTTACGTGTCTTCAAATCAAAGAGCCAAACACCACCATATTTAGCATGTATTTTCGTACCAATAAATAAGTAATGTTTATATAAAAATAATGATCGAATAGACGGTGCCGCACTGCCATACTCAAGAAACGGATGAATAGTTTCCCATGTCAAACCGAAATTATTAGAAAGATACAGCGTTTTTTCTCCATGAGCAACAACAGTTCCTTGTACATTGCTACATACATTCCAACTCGTTGCTTTTGTTGGAAAACGCTGAATTGTCCAGTTCTCTCCACCATTCATACTGCGAATAAAAATCCCTTCGTCACCTACACCATAAACTACATTATCTTCGCTATGTAAATCCCTAATTCGTTTTTGAAAACCATTTAAAATTCGTTTCCATTCTCCGTCTTGTTCAACAAATAAGCCATTATATGTAGTAGCTAACAACAGTTTTCCATCTCTTAACTTTGTAATAGCAGTTGCACTTAACATTGTCTCCACGTTGACACTCCCATTCTTAGAACTTCTCAGCAAATGCAATTGCAAAATTACTGCATTTTTCAACATCCTCTTCATCTTCTGGAGCTAATTCAATTTTCAGCCCTTCTTGTACAAGCTCTGCACCGCGTTCCACAAGACGTTCTTCAAATATCGTTACCGCTTCACAAAACAGTTCATACGCCGTATCACCCGATCCGAATACCGCTACCTTTTTCCCAGCTAAATCTATATTTTCTAAGTCATCATGAAAATCTTCCGCTTCAAATGGTAATTCACCATCGCCCCACGTATAAGATCCTAAAATGATTCCATCATAAGCTAATAATTCTTCAGCGTCCATGCCTTCCATTTCTTGCAATACTACTTCATGATCAAAAGCATCTAAACTAACTTTAATTAAATCAGCAATACTCTCTGTATTTCCTGACATACTTGCATAAGCTATTAAAATTTTTGCCACTTTGGCATCCCCCTCTAACAATAAATGATTCTCATTCTCATTATATTAATAATGAGAATCAATTTCAATTGATTTTTTCTACTTTTATTTACATTTCACATTACTTATTTCAAATAAGGTGAAACTTTAATCAGTGAGGGTATTCATCCCCCACCTAACTTCTTTGTTTCCGCTGAATTTTGAGGCGGGGGGGGGCTTACTGCCCGGTAAATAGCGGGATAAAGTGAAAGTTTAATGAGTCCTCACCAATCAGGCTTTTTCAGACAACCCACAAAGAGCGGAATAAATAAAAAAGCACAGATGACTATACAATCATCTGTGCTTTTTTATTATTTTTTAAAAATACCAAAAGGCTTTCCTACTGGTAAAACACCTTTTCCGAAGTGTGTATTTAACACTGCTGCTGCTGAACCGTAGAAAGATAATAATGAAATAAGAAGTTCAGAATATGCTGCTAAATTATGCATTGCATGCGGCATAACACCTAAAGTACTTAATGAAAGACCGATAAATAAGAAATCAATAAGGACGAAAATCATAAATAATACTTTATGTGTTTCCATTGCACCAATTGTCATAAAGATTGTGAAAATCAAATATCCGATAAAGGCTACACCAAGCTGTTTTGAATCTGCAGCTTGTGCTAATTTTTCGCCAAATACTCCAAGTTGAATTAACCAAGTCATTCCAACACCTAGCCAAAATAGACCGTACGCACCGAATGCTGTTGTACCGAATGTATTGTTATGCTTTGCATCATGAATGCAAGCAAAGATTTGTGCAAATCCTCCTAAAAAGATTGCCCACGGTAATACAAGTGAAACGCCATCTGTTAAGCCTAACTTTTGAGATGATGCTACAAGTGTTACCATCGCTAATCCAAATAGACCAATTCCAGATGGATCCGCTGTTGTCATTTTCACATGATGTGTAGTAGTTTGATTGCTCATATAAACCTCCTGATTATAAACATACTCGAATACAATACTTAAATCAGAAGACTATGTCAATGGTTTTTTTTGTATGTTGTCAGACGTTATATTTTATAATGATTAAATATATTTCTGACCACTTCATAAGGTTTTATATTCACTTTTTCCAACTCGTTTATCGGTAGCCATAACGGAATATAATTTCCCCTACCTTCCAGCTGAAATTCCTCAGCTGTTCCGCTTCCGAACACTCCGCCTGTAATATAGGCAGCATAATAATATTCATTTCCTTTATATTTTACCTTTGCAATAAGGTGCTCCACTTGTATATGTACCCCTAATTCTTCGTATACCTCTCTTTTCGTTGCCTCTTCAGGCGTTTCACCTTCCTCAATCCCTCCGCCAGGAAAAACATAATATCTTTCCTCTTCTCGAATACGTTTTATAAGAGCGATTTTTCCTTCCTGTACAATGATAGCGGCTCCGCGATTTCTTATCATTTTATTACCTCAATACGAATCGCAACTGTTCCCCACTCTTTTTCTTGTTCTTTCGTATATATTTTGTATGTACTTTCTAACATTTCCTCTAAACTATCATTTTCACAATCCAATAATTTTTTATCGATTTGTTCATATATAGCTTTAAAGCTCTCGTATCGCTTTATTTCCGTTACTTTTACCGTCATCATTTCTGTTGTCGTAAGATTCGTAAATACGATTTCATCGTCTTTGTTTATTAGTTGACGTTTTTTATCGTATAGGCGTACTTCATATACTTTTTTCCCTGATTGAATTGACTGAAACGGTTTATTATATAAACCCATTTCGTATCGCATACATCCCACTCCCTTTTGTTCATTTCACCTATTAATACAGTTCACATTACTACATCTTGCATATAATATTCCATACGTATCGCTTAATTGAGAAAGGAGGCTGAAGAAGCATGTTATATTTAAATCAAAAACCTGAATATAATAAATATGATATTGGTGATTATACTTATAGTAAAGTAGGGCCAACCATTTTTTCTTGGAACGATGAAACAAAATTGAAAATAGGTAAGTTTTGTTCATTAGCAGAAGAAGTCGTTTTCATACTTGGCGGTGAACATCGCGCAGACTGGATAACGACTTATCCATTTAATGCACTTTTTGATGAAGGAGCACATATTACTGGTCACCCTTCTTCAAAAGGTGATATCGTAGTTGGCAATGATGTATGGATTGGTTATCAATCCTGCATTTTATCTGGTGTTACAATTGGTAACGGTGCCATTATTGGTGCAAAAAGTGTTGTTACAAAGGACGTCCCTCCATATGCAATTGTGGCTGGTAATCCAGCAAAATTTATTCGATATCGTTTCCCGCAAGAAACAATTGACAAACTAGAGAATCTTGCATGGTGGGACTGGGACATTTCTGTTATAAAAGGAGCTATTCCATTACTACTTTCCGACAAAATCGACGAATTTTTCACCTCGCCCGAAAAAGAATCTACATGATTAATGAAGAAAGAGCATCCTTCTCTTACAGGATGCTCTTTCTTCATTTATTTTTTCTTTATTTGCAAATGATCACACGGAGAACATTGAAAAGGAATTTTCCCTAAGCAATTAAGATTCGTTTCGCAAATTTGTTCAATCGTTGGAACAAATGGAATGACAACTATGTTACTTTCTACTATTTGTGTAACAGGTGGCAATACTGTGCCTACTTGATGTTCAAAACGAATACTCGCTTGATTTATATAATTTCCTGAACCATTTGGCGCGCTCTGTACTGCTACTTGGAACGAAACTGTCCTTGCTTCACCAGGATTTAAACTTCCGATAAGAAACCCTACTGCCGGGCTTACATTCGGCACTGGCGTATTATCAACCGTTACACTTCCAGGAACAAATCGAACACTACTATCTAACATATCTTGAAAACGAATATTTTGCATTACAGTATCACCCGTATTTGTGATGACTGTCGTAAACGTAATGACATCTCCAATTGTTGCTACCTGTAAATCTGCCGTTTTTACGACTGTCGTTGAGACATTTTGAGGAATAAACGGGATAACAACTGTATTACTATCACCTTCAACTACTACTGGCGGCTCATTCGGATTTACAGTTGCAAGCCCATTCGCTGTAGCAGTATTTGTAACTAAATTATTTACTTGCCCTCCTATTATTACAACTTGGAAATTAATAATTGCTGCATCATTTGGCTGAAAATCACCTAACGGAATACCAGTATTCGGATTAGCAAATGGAAGAGGTACATCATTTACCGTTACCGTACCATTTATAAATAGCGTATTCGGATCAATGATATCTGTTAACACAATATTGGTCACAGGAACTGTACTATCATTTATAACAGCGATTCCGTAAGTGACAACATCCCCTATCATTGCTACTTCAAAGTTTGCTCCTTTTGCAACAAATAAGATTGCAGTATTTACCGTCACTATAACTGTATTGCTTGTATCCATCACTGTAACTGGCGGCTCCCCTGGTACTAAAATATATTCTGCTAACGCCCCAGCAACGTTCACTACTGTACCACCATCCGGAAAACTTGTAATCGTAGCTTCATATGTTACAAGTGCCGTCTCACCAACTGGTATATCAGGTATCGTAAATCCAATCTGCGGATTTACCCCCGGTTGCGGAACCCCATTTATCGTTACACTATTTGGAACGAAATCAGCTTCCTGAGATAGCACATCGATAAATTGAACATTCATTGCATCAGCAGTACCAGTATTTAATATACGAACAGTATACGTTACCGTTTCTCCTACACCAACAACTGAATGGTCTACTTCTTTTAGCATATCTAAGCTACCTCTATTTACCGGCGTAACCGTCGTATTACTTGAATTTGTAATTGTAGACGGAGGTTCTCCTGGAATCAATTCGAAATCACCCGTTACTCTTGCTGTATTCATAATGCTACTAGAAGGCGGAACTGCGATTACATTTACTTCAAATGTAATTAATACACTATCCCCTACTGCAAGATCAGGCAATGCAAAGCCTACAAATGGATCTAAACCTACTTGCGGAATCCCATTTATTTGTACACTTCCAGGAACGAATTCTAAACTAGGTGATGGAACATCGATAAACTGAACATTCGTTGCTGTTACCGTTCCCGTATTTGTAACTTGCACACTATACGTTAACGTATCTCCTAATCGTGTCGCTTCTTTATTTACAGATTTTATAACGCTGAATCGTCCTCTATTCACTCTAGTTATCGTCGTATTACTCGGCTCTGTTACTACAACTGGTGGTTCTCCTGGCACTAAAGTAAAGCTTCCTGTTATATTTGCAACGTTCGTAATTGTTCCTGATGACGGGATGTTTGTAACTGTCGCTTGAAACGTCACTATAACTGTTTCACCAACTGGGATATCTCCAACTCCAAATCCAGTAATCGGATTTAAGTTTGGTTGCGAGGCTCCATTTATCGTTACACTATTTGGTACAAATGACGCCCCTGCTGAAATGGTATCAACAAACTGAACAGCATTAGCTGTTACTGTTCCAGTATTTGTTATTTGAACCGTATACGTTAATATATCTCCAACGAGAGTAGCAACCCTATTTACTTGTTTAATAACATTAAATTGCCCTCTATTTACAGTTGTAAGTGTTGTATTGCTCGGC
Organism: Bacillus cereus group sp. MYBK95-2; assembly: GCF_051915225.1. Classification (NCBI taxonomy): domain Bacteria; kingdom Bacillati; phylum Bacillota; class Bacilli; order Caryophanales; family Bacillaceae; genus Bacillus; species Bacillus cereus group sp. MYBK95-2. The sequence goes on from NZ_JBQAEH010000001.1 coordinate 27,859, forward strand.
TCTGTTACTATAACTGGTGGTTCTCCTGGTACTAATACAAAACTTCCAGTTACATTTGCCGTATTGGCAATTGTTCCGTTTGATGGCGCACTAACAACGGTTACTTGGAAGATGACTTCTACACTTTCACCTGGGTTTATATCTGGAAGCGGGAATCCATTATTCGGATTGAATCCAGGTTGTAACACACCGTCTATCGTTACAGTGTTCGGCACGAATGCTATAGAGGAAGGTAATACATCACTATATTGAACATTCGTTGCTGGCACTGTTCCTGTATTTTGAACTACTGTTGTATATGTGATTGTATCGCCTACTGCAACAACCGGCTGACTCACTGATTTTAAAACATTCAAACCAGGCTCATTGATTTCTGTTAATGTCGTATTACTTGTCGTTGTTTCCGTAATAGGCGGTTCTGTTTCACTTACAGCAAATGTAGCTGTAACGTCTACAAAATTAACAATCGTTCCACCTTCTGGTATGCTTGTAACCACTTCCTGATATGTGACAAGTACAAAATCATCGACAGGTATATCTGGAACTGTAAAACCAATGAAAGGATCTAATCCTGGTGCTGGTACCCCGTTTATGCTCACACTTCCTGGTACAAATGCTACACCCGCGGAAGTAGTATCGATAAATTGAACATTCGTCGCTGGCACTGTTCCGAAATTAAAAATCAATACATCATACGTTAATATTTCTCCTACCGTCGCTACTTCTTTATCTACTAGTTTCAATGGAAAAATAAAGGCTATATTAATTGTCGTAACGACTAAATTTGTTAATATCGTTTCCGTAATCGGTGGTTCCTGCGGATTTGGTTGTGAAGTAAATGTAACATCTGCATCATTTAATATGACTTCATTATCTGGAATTTCTGTAATCGTCACTTGGAATGTGACCTCAATACTTCCACCAGCGATTAATAATGGAGTAACTGTAAATCCTATTTCTGGATTTAAACCAAGTTGCTGCACTCCACCTATCGTTACACTATTGTCAACAAACGTCGTTCCTTCTGGTATGACATCTTGGAAGAACACATCTGTAACAGGGATAATTCCTACGTTTGAAATGAGCACAGTATACGTTAATACATCCCCAACGGCCCCAGTTGCAACATCAACTGTTTTTGTTGCAGTTACTTCACCAGGAGGAGGTAACGGTATTGTAACTACCGTTGTATTACTTGAATTCGTTGTTGTTACAGGTGGCTGTAAAGGATTTAATAAGAAAGTGGCTGTAGCAGATGCTGTATTTAATACCGCTCCACGTGTAGACGGTGCAACTACCGTAACTTGGAACGTTACTGTCAATGATGTTCCAGCTGCAATATTAGGAAGCGGGAAACCAACATTTGGGTCAAATCCAGGTTGTGGCGTTCCATTTATCGTTACACTATTTGCTACAAAAGTTGTTTCTAAAGCAATTGGATCAAGGAAAGAGACATTCGTTGCTGTTACTGTACCGTTATTTCGAATGACAACAGAATACGTGTAAGTTTCTCCAAGTGCTGCTTGTTGTACAGATGAAGATTTTTGTATATTTAACTGTGCTGTGTTTACTTGCGTCACTACAAAATTACTATTTGTAACAGTCGTTATTGGAGGGTTTGCTGGATTTATAAGAAAACTTGCAGTAACGTTCGATTGGTTTCTTATATTTCCACCGCTCGGAACACTCGTCACTGTAACTTGAAACGTAATCGTAGCCGTTTGCCCGACCGGAATATTTGGTACCGGGAAACCTAGCATAGGATCCGCGCCTTGCTGTACGACTCCATTTATCGTCACACTATTTGCTACAAAGGCAGTACCAGACGGAATTGGATCTTGAAAAACAATATTCGTTGCAGGAACAGTTCCTGTATTTTGAATAAGAATCGTATACGTTAACGTATCTCCTACACCGGCTTGTAGTGTATTTACACTCTTCATTACATTAAGTGATCCTACATTCACTCGCGTCACAACAATATTACTAATCGTTACAATTGTAATTGGTGGCTGGAGAGGACTTACTTGGAAATCAGCAGTGACATTCGCATTATTCGGAAGAACTCTATTTGGTGGTACACTCGTGATTGTCACTTGAAAAGTGACCGTCACCATTCCTCCTACTGGAATATTAGCAAGTGGAAATCCAGTTGTCGGGTTTAAACCTGGTTGAGGCGTCCCGTTTATTGTTACACTATTCGCTACAAAAGTGGTTCCAACTGGAATCGGATCAAGGAATGATACATTTGTCGCTGTCACCGTTCCACTATTTTGTATACGAACTGTATACGTTAACGTATCTCCTACACCGGCTTCAGTAGCACTTACACTTTTCATTACATTTAACCCTGAAGAATTCACGATCGTCATAACAGTATTACTTGGTACTGTTACAGTAATCGGCGGCTCTGTTGGATTTACAAGGAAATCTCCAGTTACATTCGCATTATTTACAACATTATTTCCTTGGGGAATTTCATCAATTAATACTTCAAATGTAACAATAACACTGGCGCCAGTAGGCAAATTATTTAATGGGAATCCAAGTTCTGGATCTGCCCCTTCTTGTAAAACACCATTCACAACTACACTATTTTCAATAAATAATGTCCCTTGGGGAATTGAATCTTGGAAAAATACATTCGTAGCTGGTACACTACCTGCATTTATGACTTCTATTGTATATACTAAAATATCCCCTACTGTTGCAACATCCGTATTGACTGCTTTCACAACTTCAAAGTTTCCTGATTGTACTGTCGTATTCACAACATTACTCGGTACATTGATTGTTACTGGTGGTTCATTCGGATTCACTTGAAAGCTTGCTGTTACATTTGCTTGATTTAAAATATCTTCATTTTCTGGATTCTGTACAATTACTACGTCAAATGTGACTACAACCGTTTGAGCCGCAGGAATATTCGGAAGAGAGAATCCTGTATTCGGATTTAGTCCACTTTGCTGTACTCCATTAATTGTTACAGAATTTGCAACAAATGAAACAGCAGAAGAAATAGGGTCTTGGAAAAATACATTTGTTAACGGAACATTCCCTGTATTTTGAACGGCAATTGTGTATGTTAAAGTGTCTCCTACTGCCGCTTGCGTTGTATTCACTTCTTTTATTACATTTAAACCACCTGTATTAACTTGTGTCACAACTGTATTCGTTTGTCTATTAATCGTTATTGGTGGCTGATTTGGAATAACGACGAAATTAGCAGTTACATTTCCGCGATTCGCAATTGTGCCTCCTGATGGCGTTGATGTCACTCGTACTTGAAAAGTCACTGTCCTACTTCCGCCGGGAGATATATTTGCTACTGTAAACCCAGTCGCTGGATTTACCCCAGGTTGTGAAACCCCATCCACAGTCACACTATTTGCTATAAATGTCGTTCCAATTGGTATTGGATCTTGAAAAATAACGTTCGTTGCAAGTACATTTCCTGTATTTTGAATTGTTACCGTGTACGTAAGAACATCGTTAACCGTTGCAAAAGCTCTATCCACTGTTTTTCTCGTTGTTATATCAGCTATATTAATTGTCGTAACTACAGTATTACTTGTCGCTTGCCCTGAAACTGGTTGTTGACCAGGCACTGGAGTAAAGGTAAATGTTGCACTTGCACGGTTTGGAATTGGATTGACAAGAGGGTTCGATGTTACTCGAACTTGAAAGCGCACTACAGTCGTTTGCGAAGCATTAATACTTCCTAGATTAATACTACTTGCTGGATTCGCTCCTGGACGCGCTACTCCATTTACCGTAACGCTATTTGCGACAAATGTTGTTCCAGCAGGGATACTATCAACAAAAATAACATTGCTCGCAGTGACATTTCCATTATTTGTGATATTAACTGTGTACGTTAATACATCATTAAGCGTTGCCGTCTGTAAATCTACAGATTTCTGCATACTTATAGTTGCTTGATTCACTGTCGTTTGTACTGTGTTTGAAGAAGACGTACTTGTAATAGGAGGACTACCAACGAAAGGACGAAATTGATATGACACCATTGCACGATTTAAAATAGGATTGGGATTCGGGAATGATATTATTCGAACTTGAAATGTAACAATTCTTTGCGTGTTATTTGGGATTGTACCTAAATTAATTCCATTAGAAGGGTTTGCATTCGGCTGTGTTACTCCCCCTACCGTAACACTACCTGCAACAAACGTCGTTCCGTTCGGAATACTATCACGTAATACAACGTTTTCTGCACTTCCTGTTCCTGTATTTGGGACCGTAATCGTATAAGTGAGGGTATCCCCTACCCCTGCGACTGTTCTATTAACTGATTTAACAGGATTAATAATTGGACCTGTTGCATCAATTTGAACACCAAAACCAGCTGCTGCGTATCCATCTCCATTTGTAACAAATCGAACCGTTGCTGATGTTTGACTGTTTACTAAAGATGAGGAGGCATCTACATTCGTAATATCCCACCCTTGTCTTCGGACGGCCAAAGCTACCCCTAACGGCTGATTCAAATCTCCAAACGTGCCGCTCGTATCTAAATTTCCACTATCATTACAAATTTGTGACTGAAAGAAATTATTCGCAGGATTTCTCGGTCCGAATAATGCAACTGTAGCATTTGCATTCGGCCCAAAGCGAAGTTGATCTCCAACAATGTTAGAATCACCTTCTTGAGCAGTTACGAGCACTCTTCCTGTAACAGCTCCTGTTGCCGGCGTAGCAAAACCTGAAATTGTAGCATCAACTGGCGGGGATGAAGCATCGATAATTTCTTGACCTGCATATACTGACAAATTTCGAAGTGGTAAACTTGCATTTTGATACACAACCTCAAGCGTCCATCCAGCTGAACGACTGATTGTCGGGTCGGCTGAAGTTCTTGCAGCTGGCACAGCACCCGTTGTATATGTGCCTGCTCCACCTGCACTAACAAGATTTGTTACATTGGCAGAGCGAGCATAATAAAACTGATTTCCTACTGAACCTTGCTGCGCGGTAGCAGGATCTGGCGTAACAGAAAACGTCCCTGCTGGCGTTGTAAATGTAATGTTATCATTTAAAAATGGTAACACATCTTCCGTATCAGTCCGGAAAGTACCAGCCCAAACTAATTCTGCATATAATACACTGCTTCCCGCTGGAAGATTTAAAATTGCACTTGAAGAATTCAATTGCCATTCATCTGTTGTCCCTGCTGGGAACCCTGGTACTTGCAATGCTGTATTTACTGTCGTAAACACAGCAAGTGTACCAAAAATATTACCTGGTGCAGGTGATGTAGGGCTAAGTCCCAGCGTATTCCCAGTAAACGTGACGGCACCAGGTACTGTTGTCGTAAACCTATTTATAAAAGGCACACAATCATCTCATTTCAATTATAGTAAAAAGTGCTCTATACTATAAAATGTAGACAAACTATACAATGTACGTTGTCCAACAAAATTCCGCACATATGAGAGGGGTTTATAAAACTATGCGCTACGTTATCATAACAGGAACTTCACAAGGTTTAGGTGAGGCAATCGCTACGCAATTATTAGAAAAAAATACAACTGTCATCTCTATTTCTAGAAGAGAAAATCAAGAGCTTACAAAACTTGCAGAGCAATATAACAGCAATTGCATTTTTCATTCCCTAGATCTTCAAGATGTACATAACTTAGAAACTAACTTTAAAGAGATCATTTCATCTATTAAAAAAGACAATGTATCCTCTATTCATTTAATTAATAATGCGGGTACAGTTGCACCTATGAAGCCAATTGAAAAAGCTGAAAGTGAACAATTCATTACGAACGTTCACATTAATTTACTTGCACCTATGATTCTTACATCTACATTTATGAAACATACGAAAGACTGGAAAGTAGATAAACGCGTTATTAACATTTCATCTGGTGCAGGAAAAAACCCTTACTTTGGCTGGGGCGCTTATTGTACAACGAAAGCTGGTGTAAATATGTTTACACAGTGCGTAGCAACTGAAGAAGTGGAAAAAGAATATCCAGTAAAAATCGTCGCTTTTGCACCTGGCGTTGTTGATACAAATATGCAATCACAAATTCGCGAAACAAATAAAGAAGATTTCATAAATTTGGACCGCTTCATTGCATTAAAAGAAGAAGGAAAACTATTATCACCTGAATATGTTGCGAAAGCTATTCGTAACTTACTAGAAACTGAGGACTTCCCTCAAGGCGAGGTTATTAGAATCGATGAATAACAAAAAGGCGTGCTAAAATAGCACGCCTTTTTGTTCTACTTCTCTAAAAATATAAGCACAGACTCCGCAATTTGCTCATAACCAATTTCTTGATAAATTTTATTCGATGTCGGATTCGCTAAATCAGTATATAACGTAGTCGTCTTGTACCCTTCATCTAACATACGTTGACTAAGTGCCGCTACACACTTAGATGCGTATCCCTTTTTCCTTGCTTCTTTCGGCGTATATACAAAATTAACTGTTATATTATTTTTAGTTGGTCTCGTTTTTGCAGCTACAGAAACGAGTTTCCCATCCACTTCCAAACCAAACAGTCGATTTGTAGTTATTAATGTATATGCAGTTTGTTTTGCTTCTTCTTTCGTAGTAGGAAGCTTTACATCTTCACAAAATTGATATATCCACTGTTCTATTAATGGTAATTCATCATTATTTACCGCTCGAAAAAGTCCATTCGCATTACACTTCTTCTTTACTCTGTTCAACTCATACACACCTTGCTCCATTGCAACATTCATTTTCTTATTTTCTAATACCGCAATCTCTTCCGCTAATTTCTGTACAATTTTCTTATTACCGATCAATCCAGGAATATCCGGATATACTTTCGTTAACTCTTTTGCAAGTTCCTCAATAGCTACTCCCAAAATTTCAGAAGTTGCAACAATGATTTGTTTCTTCTCTTCTGTTTGCAGAAATACAACCGCAATGTCTTCTCCTTGTTTCGCTATCCCCATAAATATCGGTTCTTGAACCATTTGTAATACACCTAATATGAGATTGTTTTCCTGCTCATTCTTTTCTAGAAATGGTGTAACATCTTCTTTAAAATGAAAAATCTCTTCATATACATGTAATTGAATCATCGACAATCTCTTCTCTCTATTTATATTTTAATTAAGTATTGGCGATTAATTCATTAAATCCCTCTTTTACGATTCAATAATATTCAAAGCTAATGTATTCAAGGCATTTTCAGCTTGTAAAATTCTCTGTTTTTCCTTTTCAAATACATCTTCTTCTTTTCGAAAGGACTCTTTTCGATTTTTAATCATACGCTTCATTTCTTTTTTACTCGGTCCACCGTATACATTTCTTTTTTGAATAAAAGCTTCTGGCGATATAATTTCTTTCCACTCTTTTTCTAATAAATTTATTTTAAAATGTTCTTGCAAATACATATTTACATCTTTGAAGTGTAATTCATGTAGTTCTTTTTTCTGCTCCAATGACATATTTGCAATAGCACTTGCTGCATGATGAGCATGCCGAAATGGAATTTCATAATTTTTCGTTAAAACATCAGCGAAATCCGTTATCGTTATTGCATGTTTATAGGAACGACTTTTTAACGTTTCTTCTTCTACTTTCATCGTTAGGATCACTGCATTCATCATACAAAAAACACGAATCGCCTTTTCAATCCCTTTATATAAATATGGCTGCAAGTCATCTTCCGTATCGACAATATCACCAAATGGTGTATTATGAATCATTTGAAATACTGTAAATGCTTCTCCTAAAGCACTACTCGTAATTGCACGAGCGTGTTCAATTGAAACCGGATTTCGTTTTTGCGGCATAATACTACTAATTTGTACATATGGCTTTGCAACAGTAATACCGTCATATTCTTTCGTTGCTAACAACAAAAAGTCATGAATCCATCTACTCGTATTCGTCATCATTACCATAAGTAGCGAGCTAACTTCTAATAAATAATCCGCTCCGGCAACAGCATCATATGAGTTCTCAATTACAGTTGTAAATCCAAGTAGATGAGCAACTCGTTCTCGTTTAATCGGGAAACTTGTTGTAGAGAGTGCAGCCGCCCCCATTGGAGACTGATTTAAAAGCTGGTACGTTTTTTTCATTCGTTCTAAATCTCTTTGCATCGTATCATAAATTGCTAAAGTATAATGACCAAATGTTGTTGGCTGTGCCGGTTGTGTATGTGTATAAGCTGGCATGATCGTTTCCTTATGATCATCAGCAAGTTGCAGTACACTTTCTTGCAATAGCAAATAATGTTCCATTAATCGTAATATATACCGCCTTAAACTCATGCGATACATCGTTACACCCATATCATTTCTACTTCTACCAATATGCATATTACTTACAAAATCGCATTTCGCTTCTTGAGAAATTAAATGTTCGATTAAAAAAAAGAGGTCTTCATGCTGCTCTGTATATACCAATTTATCTTTTGGTATTCGCTCTACTTTTCTAAGTGCGTTTAATATAACTTTAGCTTCTTCTATTTTTATTAAACTTTCTTCAGTCAGCATCGTAATATGTGCTTTATGCACTTGAAACATATCTTTCAATAAGTAATTTCGTTGAAAATCAAATACATGTTGTAATACACAATCCACATATGTTTTTCCAGGGAAATCAGCGCCTTCACTCTTTATAAACTCTTCCTTACTCTGTTTCATCACCTTTTCCCCTCTCACCTAAGTATTACTACCCATCATACCCATTGATAGAAAAAAAGTGCCTGTACATCAAAATAAACTCGGTGCTCTCTGCACCGAGTTTATTTAATAAAAGTCGCATCATACTTATCACTTTGCAACACTTGGAAATGTAAGTTTGCTAAATGTTTCCGTATTTCTGCACTATCGTCTTCATTTAAATTATTCGCCAAAAACACAATCTCCGTACAGTTTCCACGTTTATCCATAGCGTAAACTGCTTTTGTAACCGTCCATGGTGTATAACCATTCTTTTGCCCAGCATGTCTAAATGTTTTACGGTATTTCTTGGCACTCATGTCTGTTTCAACGATATTTGCCCACACTTTTTCTTCAGCTTCTGTCAAGCCACCTTTATGGTTTGCCTTTTGAAGTAATACCATATAATCATTTGCAGAAGCTGCTGGTAATCTATCTGACCAAATTTTGTCGTAACGTTCCTCTAAATAAAGCGGAATTTCCTTCTGTAATAATGGTCCCTTCTTCTTTAAGCGTTCATGAATAATCATCGCATATTCACGATATTGCTCTTGAGACATTTCTTTTAACTTTTTCTCTATTTTATATTTTGGAACATGTAATTCTTTATGCAAATATCCCGGGATATACAAAGATGAAACGATTGGAAATAGTGGTTGATGTGCAGGAAGTGATAAACTTTGTAAATTTCGATTGATGTTATCTAATCCTAACAATTCCATTAAGTATTCAGCATTTGCATTCGAACTAAACTTAACCATTCCTTTTGCCACTTCTTCTAAAGAAACCGCTCCTTCAGTTATCTTGCCCGTTTTCTCCAAATACTTTTGCCATCTATCTTGTGCACCACCATCTGTATTCGGCACATAATAGCGATTCACATCATTAATCGACACGAAACTAGAAGAATCAATTTTCCCTTCAGTAACTTGTTTCGTATATTCAAGCGCCACAATTAATTTCATCGTACTAGCAACTGGCAATACAACATTTGGGTTTACAGAATAAACAACTTTATCATTTCTCTTTACTAGAAGCGCACTATTTTTTTCATCTTTATGTTCTTCAATAAAAGATGCAATATACTGTGCATCATCATTATTTGAACTCCACACTTTTTTCACTAAAAAGTTACCCGATATTAGCAAAACAAAAATACCCACAATTACTGCGCATACTATAGTTTTTTTCAAGTAAAATTCCTCTCCTATTGTGTAACTCTTCTCTATTTATCATTTAAAAACAAAATAATGGAGATGGTCATTTACATAACCATCTCCATTATTTTAACTTGTATGCTCCTATTATGTCTACGTCATAAATTTCACAAAATCCTCAAGAAACTTTTTATAATGTAACGACCAACCAATTCGCACCCAATTTTTTAATGCTTTTGCATCAGGTTGAGGCCGAAAATCAGCAATACTCTCTCCTTTTGCAATTCCAGCTGTATCTACATCGACACGACGATATACATAATCTAAAAGGGATGGATTTGCCGCAACCATCATTGTAACGACGTCATGTACTGGACTTCCTTTTATTTTCGGATTTAACTTTCTATAAGCTTTATAATAGTACGTAAATATCGGCTCGATTAACTTATTAAAACTCGTTTTAGAGTGTTTCGTAATATATTTTACCATTTCCGGTGTAATAATTGCTTCAGATGTAACGTTAAGTGGCACTAATGTCACATTTTTGGCATTTTGCATAACTAATTGTGACGCAATGGGATCACCATGAAAATTCGCCTCTGCGACTGGTGTTACATTGCCAGGCATTAAGAAAGCACCGCCCATTATATAATATTCTTTCACATACTTCATCATCGGCTTTTCTAAAATAAATGCTGTCGCTAATGTTGTTGATCTACCAGCATCGACTATTATTAATTCTCCTTTATATTTTTCAAGAAGATCAAAAAATGTACAAAAAGGCTTTATATTTGGTGAAAAAGTTTTTGGAGGTTTAATTGGCCCTAAACCGTCTGTCCCATGAATTTCTGGATAATACGTCGTAATATCTCCGGATAAAGGAATTTTCGCACCATTAATAACAGGTATATCTTCCCGTCCTGCCATTTGCAATAAATATGCGGCATTACTTGTCGCCTTTTCTTGTGTTACATTTCCATATCCCGTTACTACACCAACAATATCAATATCAGGATGCAACAATCCATACATAATTGCTAAAGAGTCATCAATTCCTGGGTCTCCTAAAAATAACACTTTTTTCATCGACCTCAACTCCATCCCCTCAGTTGTTATTAATTTATGAATAACCGTGGATATACAGAATAAAAAAGAACAAATTCATACGAAAAAACGCAGTCTTATAAGGACTACGTTCTTCAGCTAACCTATACTGTTTTTTTTACAGCACTCATACTTCCAATAACATAAGCGATAAACGCAAAACAAATCGGGAAGACAACTGTATGTATACCGAACGGATTTGGATAGAAAAGATGAATACACATATATGAGCCTACCCCAACTAAAATAGACGCAAGCGCTCCTGTAGCATTTCCTTTCCTCCAATATAACCCTAATACGATTGGCCAAATGAATGCTGCTTCTAATCCACCGAAAGAAAATAAATTTAGCCATATTAAAAAATCTGGTGGTTTAATCGCCGCTGCATAAACGAGTAGTCCTACAATACCAGTAATCCACAAACTTCCTTTTTTTATCGTACTGTCTGCTGCATCTTTATTTATGTAATTTACATATATATCTTTAATAATTGACGAGCTTACAAGTAATAATAAAGAGTTTACTGTAGACATAATCGCTGCCATCGGTGCAGCTAAGAAAACTCCAGCTAACCAAGGAGGTAACACTTCCATCGCAAGTAGCGGCATTACTTTATCTGGTACCGTTATACCTGGAAGTACTACTCTTGCAAATACACCAGTTAAATGCATACCGATCATAATTGTGCCAACGACAACGGTTCCAATTATTAAAGCTTGATGCATCGCTTTTGAATTTTTATAAGACATGGCACGCACGCTAATTTGCGGTAAGCCGACAACGCCAATTCCAATTAAAATCCAAAATGATGTAACATATGATTTCGTTAAACTGCCATCTGCTCCGAATGGTGTAATTAACTTTGGATTAATTTGAACAAGTTCCTGCATAATCTTTTCAATTCCACCACCAGCAATGACAGTAGCAATTAAAATGATTGTCGTTCCAACTAACATAATGATTCCTAATAATGTATCTGATAGAGCAACTGCACGAAATCCACCAATTAATACGTACACAAGTACAGAAAAAGTAAATAAAAATAGTGCTGTTGTATACGATAGACCAGTTAGTGACTCGATTAATCGTCCACCACCGACCCACTGGGCTACTGTCGCTGAAAATAAAAAGATAATAATACATAACGCAGAAAGTATAACAACTGCTTTATTATTGTATCTCCCTTTTAAATAATCGATAAGAGTAATTGCTTCCATCTTCCTAGCGATAATTGCAAACTTTTTACCGATAACCGTTAAAACGATATAGCCTGTTACAACTTGAATCGCAGATAACAGTACCCATCCAAGACCCATATTGTAAGCAATACCAGGGCCACCAATAAAGCTACTTGCACTACCGTACGTAGCAATCATTGTCATCGCTAATAATAAACCGCCTAGCTCACGCCCACCAAGAAAATATTCTTGTAAAAATTTATTATGAGCAGTTGCTTGCACACGTCTTGAAGCATATACACCAATTAAAAATACAACGATAAACGAAATTATCATTGGAATGATTACATACCAATTCATCTATTATTCCTCACTTTTTTCTTCCTCATCGAGTGAAATATCTTGAAATACAAAACGAACAACTAAACTAAGTAAAATAACCATAACGATAAATCCAACGATACAGCTATAAAAAAACCATGCGGGAAAACCTAATACATATGTATATTCATTCGGATTTTTACTACCAAGCCCATAAGCAAATCCGTACCATATTATAAAATTAATAATAGCAAGTCCAAGACCAATTAACGCTTCTCTATGGGCTATTCGAAAGCGTGGATCATCATGATAATCTTTCATTTTTACCCCTCCTCTCACGATGTATTATTGTACCATTGTTCTTCTAGTTTTTCCTACTAGAAAGCAAAAACAAGCAGGATTTTTTATAATCATATAGAAGATTCTCTTACATTACATATTTTTTACAATTGTAACACAAATGAAATTTGAATTTTCAGTATTTCTTAATTATGATTTTAATTAGAGGCTTTCCATCTAGTTTCCACATCCTTGATTTCGGAATAAGCGCCGTCTCGTACTGCGTTTACATTATATTTTCAAGGGGGTTATACAATGAGTCAACTAGCTGTAAATCTTCATGAAAAGGTAGAGAAATTTCTTCAAGGTACAAAAAAGTTATATGTGAATGGATCTTTCATTGAAAGCGCTTCCGGTAAAACATTTAAAACACCTAACCCAGCAACTGGTGAAACACTTGCCGTCGTTTCTGAAGCTGGTCGCGAAGATATTCATAAAGCTGTAGTCGCAGCTCGTATGGCTTTTGACGAAGGTCCTTGGTCTCGTATGAGCACCGCTGAGCGAAGCCGTCTCATGTACAAGTTAGCTGATTTAATGGAAGAACATAAAGAAGAGCTTGCACAGCTCGAAACATTAGATAACGGAAAGCCAATCCGTGAAACAATGGCAGCAGACATACCACTTGCAATTGAGCATATGCGCTATTACGCTGGATGGGCTACGAAAATCGTTGGTCAAACAATTCCTGTTTCCGGTGATTACTTTAACTATACACGCCATGAAGCTGTTGGTGTCGTTGGTCAAATTATCCCTTGGAACTTCCCGCTTCTTATGGCAATGTGGAAAATGGGAGCAGCGCTTGCTACAGGATGTACAATCGTTTTAAAACCTGCAGAACAAACTCCACTATCTGCTCTATACTTAGCTGAATTAATTGAAGAAGCTGGATTCCCGAAAGGTGTTATTAATATCGTACCTGGATTCGGTGAATCAGCTGGACAAGCTCTCGTTAATCATCCACTCGTTGATAAAATTGCATTTACCGGTTCTACTCCTGTCGGTAAACAAATTATGCGACAAGCATCCGAAACATTAAAACGCGTTACACTTGAATTAGGCGGTAAATCACCAAATATCATATTGCCAGATGCTGATTTATCTCGCGCGATTCCTGGTGCACTTTCTGGTGTTATGTTTAACCAAGGACAAGTATGCTCTGCTGGATCACGCTTATTTGTTCCGAAGAAAATGTATGATAATGTCATGGCTGATCTCGTCCTCTATTCTAAAAAACTAAATCAAGGTGTCGGTCTTAACCCTGAAACAACAATTGGCCCTCTCGTTTCCGAAGAACAACAAAAACGTGTAATGGGCTACATTGAAAAAGGGATTGAAGAAGGCGCTGAAGTCCTTTGCGGAGGAAGTAATCCATTCAATCAAGGCTACTTCGTTTCTCCTACAGTATTCGCTGACGTAAATGATGAAATGACGATCGCAAAAGAAGAAATTTTCGGTCCAGTTATTTCTGCAATACCATTTAACGATATTGATGAAGTAATTGAACGTGCAAATAAATCACAATTCGGCTTAGCGGCTGGTGTGTGGACAGAAAATGTTAAAACAGCACACTATGTTGCAAGTAAAGTACGTGCAGGTACAGTATGGGTAAACTGTTATAACGTCTTTGATGCAGCATCTCCATTTGGAGGATTTAAACAATCTGGTCTTGGCCGTGAAATGGGATCTTACGCATTAAATAACTATACAGAAGTAAAGAGCGTTTGGCTTAACTTAAATTAATGAGAAAGAACCTGACCTACCTGGTCAGGTTCTGTTCATTATGTATTCCTTTAAACTTGCAGTCCTCCGCTCACATTTAATACTTCACCTGTAATATAAGATGCGTATTCTGATGCTAAAAAGGCTGCTGCGTTCGCAATATCTTCTGGCGTTCCAATTCTACCAACTGGAATAGCGCCAACCATCTTTTCTTTCACTTTATCTGGTATCGTTTTGGTCATATCTGTATCCATAAACCCCGGACAAATCGCATTACAAGTAATACCGAAACTTCCAACTTCTTTCGCTGCTGTTTTCGTTAATCCTACAACTCCTGCCTTTGTAGCCGCATAATTTGCTTGACCTATGTTTCCTTCTCTACTAATTGAAGATATATTAATAATGCGTCCATACCCTTGTTGTCTCATGTAAAGAAGCGCGGGTTGCATACAATAAAAAACTCCAGTTAAGTTCACTTGTAATACTTGTTCCCAAGCAGACTTCTCCATTTTATGTAACATTGCGTCTCTTGTAATTCCAGCATTATTCACCAAAATATGTAATGTACCAAATTTTTGAACCGCATATTCAATTAACGACTTTGCTTCATTTTGATTACTCACATCACATCGATATGAGCACACTTCATATCCTTCATCTGATAACTCACGTGTCGTTTTTTGTAGATTTTCTTCATTTACATCGCTAATTAATACTTTCGCCCCTAGTTTTGCATAAACCCTTGCAATCTCTTTTCCAATTCCCTGTGCAGCTCCTGTTACAACAGCTGTTTTCCCATTTAAAAACTCCATTCCTATCCCCCATTTCTATTACTTATACTGTATATTTCGGCTCCTTGCTTTCCAATTCCTCTTTGTATAAAAAAGTCTATTTGTGTCAAACTAACTTTGCAACGTCGCATAAACGCAAGGAGATTGTGTCGAATGAACAAAAAGAATTTCAAACAAAGCAAAGCAACTGATGGCATTGATGTTGAGTTCTCTCGCGAACTCGCTGACCACAATGACTTAGAAGCAAACGCACGTGCAAATGCCGCTGATGCACGTCAAAAGCGCCAATCAACCGAAAAATAAGGTACATCACAACCTTATTCTTTTCAAAAGGGACCTACTACCCAACAAAATAAACCGAGAGAGATCTCTCGGTTTATTTTCTATATTTTTTTGCATAATGAGCCAAAGTAAGCAATGGATATATATGAGCATAACTATGATAACGAATATAAAACCCACCTGGTAAACCTGTTCCAGTAGGATATTTTTCATTTATATAAGAGTTGGAGAGCAAATATGAAATACCTTTTCGAATGACTGGCGTTTCTTTATCATAGTAAGAAATGAGGGCATCTAACGCCCATGCTGTTTGGGATGGTGTACTAAATGGCAAAGTAACAAATCTTTTTTCCACACTACTTTGGCAAGATTCTCCCCAGCCACCATCTTCATGCTGTATATGTTCAAGCCATAAAGCTGCTCGTTTCACTGATGGATCGCTAGATGGTATTCCTAGTGACCGTAAACCAGTCAACACTGCCCACGTACCATATATATAACAAATTCCCCATTTCCCATACCACGATCCATTTTCCTCTTGTACATTCATTAACCAATTTATCGCACTTTGTTTTTGTTTCTCGGGCAATTCATTTTGCGTATACGTTCCGAAAAATTCTAATACTCTTCCTGTAATATCTGGTGTAGAAGGATCTGTAATCATATCACTTGCATTTTCGATTGGTAAATTTGCTAATATATGGCTCGTTACCCCTTTTTCAAAAGCCCCCCAACCACCATCATTATTTTGCAATCCTTTAACCCAATTAACCGCTCGCTTCCAAGCAGTGTCTACATTTTCGTTCCCTCTACTTCGCGCCAATGCTCTTAACGCAGCAGTTGTATCATCAACATCTGGAATCGTCGTATTCACATCCGAAAAGCCCCAACCACCCGGGAAGAGATCCGGTGCATGTACACTCCAATCTACTTTCTTCGTTTGCTGTTTTCTTAGTAAATATGCTGATGCATTGTGAATCACTTTACTTGCTTTCGGAACTTGAGCTTCTTGCAAAGCATAACTGAGTAAAGCTGTATCCCATACAGTTGATGGAGAGTTTTGCAAATGGCTCCCTCTCTCCATCTTCCATATATAAGATGTGATTCCCGTTATAGCTTTTTGAATAATTGGTGATTGAATAGAATGTCCTAATGCAAGTAAAGCATAAATCATATAAAACGAGGCAGTTGCGTAGCTATATAATGTTCCATTTTCATCAATACGCTCTTTCATAAAACGTTCTACTTCCTCATATCCTTTATGATGCAAAGAAAGTGGATACGTTATAATTTTCTTCACGTCACTTACTAACGTTTGAAAAACTGGAGACCGATCCTCCCGAAACCATTCTCCGCCCCCGCCTGCAATGTGATTTAAATTTGGCAATAACTTTTTCCCTACTCGAAATCTTTTATTTAAACACAACATCATCGGAATTAAATGAATACGTGCTGAGCTACTCAGTTCAAAAATACTGAGAGGGGAATCATTCTGCAGAAACATAATTGGTGTTGGCAAATGAAAGAGAGAAGGATATTCATATTCTCCATGAATCGCTAATAAAAACTTCGTCATAAAATGAGCACGCGCTACCCCGCCGCGCTCATTTATAAACATTTCCGCTCGCTTCATATTCACATCTTCTTTTGTATATTTTTCCGATGCAAGTAAGGCAGCATAAGATTGAATTGTAGCAGATAAATTACCACCCACTTCATCTTCATACAATTTCCATGTTCCTTCATTTGTTTGGAGTGATGCTAATCTTTTTACAAACGGTTCTATCTCTTTATCTTTACCTAATAATTTTAATAAAAAAATCATATGACAATCTGTTAGTGGCGCTCCTTCAAAACAAAACCGCCACGTACCATCTTGCCGTTGCATTGTTTGAAGTGCAGTTGTTCTTCTCGCTATTTCTTCATGCACTTTTTCATATAATAACAAGTTGCTCACCCACCCTTTCGAAATCCGTATAACGATATTCAAAAAGGTAGCTGAATATGTATAAAAACAAAGAAAAGCAGAACATATAAAATGTTCTGCTCATAAACAATACCCTACTCCGACAATAATCCCTAATAAAGCACCGACTACTACTTCATACGGTGTATGCCCAACAAGTTCATTTAACTTCTTATATTCTGTTTCTCTACCGTGAAAAAAGTCATTCAATATTTTTGCTTGTTTACTTACTGCAAGCCTTACTCCTGAAGCATCATACATAACAATAATGGCAAAAATTGTAGCAACCGCAAACATCGAGCTTTCCACACCTTCCACTACTCCAACTCCTGTAGCAAGCGCTGTAACTGTTGAAGCATGAGAACTTGGCATCCCACCTGAAGCAAAAAACTTTGCAAAATCAAATTCACCTGTTTTAACTAATTTGAAGACTACTTTCGTTAATTGTGCTAAAAACCATGAAATTACAGCTGCCATAAGCGGATCATTATGTAAAATTGTTTCCATGTTCTCAGCTCCTTACTGACTATAATGGAAATTCTATATAATATAAGTATAAAGAAAAATGCGTAGAAAATACTACGCATTATGATACTTTTGCTGATTTATTTTTTATAAATTTCGGTTGTTTCTGCACTAAAAACTTAGTCTTCGCTACCGAGAATACAAATAATGCAACCCATATACAGAAAAATGCAATCATATGAGTAGATGTGAAATGTTCACCAAATACGAATACACCTAAAATTAAGCTAATTGTTGGTGCAATATATTGTAAAAAACCTACCATATAAAGCGGAATAAGTTGGGCTCCTTTTGCAAAATAAAAAAGTGGTAGAGCTGTAACAATACCTGCTCCTATTAATAGTAATGTCGATAACATTGAAATAGATCCAAATGAGCCGAAACCATGGGCGCCTGTCATAACAAGGTAAATGATTGCAAGCGGTGTCACTAACATCGTTTCCATCGTAAGTCCAATTGTAGCATCATAGTTTAACAGTTTTTTCGTTAATCCGTATAATCCAAATGAAAAGGCAAGTGAAAGAGAAACCCACGGAATAGATCCGAAACGCACTGTTAAAATGATAACCCCCACTCCAGCTAAACCAACTGCAACATATTGCCAGAAGTTTAACTTTTCCTTTAAAACGACTGTACCAAGTAAAATACTAATAAGCGGATTAATATAATAGCCAAGACTCGCTTCAATAACATGATTATGATTAACGGCCCATATGTAAACAAACCAGTTTCCGCTAATCAAGACTGAAGCTATTGTTAATGACATTAATAATTTAGGTCGTTTAAAAAGATTCACAAATTCCCCAATAAACTGACGAAACCTCTTCGTAACACCTAATACGAGTAACATAAAAACAAATGCCCAAACGATGCGGTGTGCTAATATTTCATCTGCTGGAACTTCCTCAACCCATTTCCAATAAATCGGTAGGATTCCCCACATCGTGTAAGCACCAGCCGCGTATAGTATCCCTTTTTTTTGCTCTGCTGATTGACTCCCCATCTTCCTTTTTCTCCTCTTCTCATTTTTTCTCCATTATACGGTCTCACATGCTCACTTTACCAATAATCAATCTGCATTTCTTTCGACATTTCTCATACAACGAATAATAAACATACCGTTATTACAACAAGTAACGGTATGCCGAAAACAAATTTCTTTTTATGAGTTTTATGATGAAACATATACATGCCGATCCAAGCTCCAACTGCTCCTCCAGCTGCCGCCGATAAAAACAACGTACTTTCTGGCGTTCTCCACTGTTTCTTCTTTGCTTTTCGTTTATCAAGCCCCATAAGGCTAAAAGCTATAACGTTAATAATAAGAAAATAAATCCATTTCATCGCTTTCTCTCCTTATGAAAAATTCGATTAATAGTAACACGAAAAAACGACGGAAACAACTGAAGAACTCTTTTTATCCAACTAGTTTCATTCCTTTTTCTTAATTAGTTACCTTCATATTTACATAACCAACTAAAATCGCAGTTAAAGCATTTAATATAGAAAAATGTTATGAGTAGAATCTTATATTTCATTACATTCATCCACTACCATATCATCAAAAAAATTGCTCTCAATCACTTTCTCATCAAAACGAAGAACTACAATTAGCCCTACATATAAAGAAACAAAATTTAGAAACCATTCCCCATTCTCATCTTTCTTAGCTAAGCATTTAAATATCTCTTGAAATTGCACCCGCTCGTCTGCAGCAACAATGTGACGTACACCAAAATATTTCAATACAAGATTCAGCTTCAGCTGTACGGATAATGATAAAATATATTTTAATAGCTTCGTATACTCTGCACTATCTTTTTGACTATACAACTTCACAAGCTTTGGATGTAAATTCGAAATCGATAATTCCTCGTCAGTCACTCTAGTTACTTCTATCGTTTCAATCATCTTTTTCATATCCATCACATTCACCCCTTCTGAAAAAATTCTAAAGCCAAAGAGTACTTAATTCAAAATGTACAACAATTGTGCGTTTCTCGTCTCTCGTTCTTCCTCACTGACTAAATCATACTTTTTTAGGAGGTGAAAAACATCATTTAATAATTTCTGTGAATGAATACCTTGCAAAAAACTCTTTAACTCTTTAAAGATCCCTTCAGGTAAAAAATTCTTTTGACTTTCAAGCTTATTCATCACATCTTCAATAGAATGATCAATGTTACATGCCATACTAAACTTCCCCCTCTATCCTCTATAAATAATATCCTCAGCTAACGATGTAAACACTTCTCCAACAAGAGAATCTTCATCATATACAGATGAACCATTATTTTCTTCACGTTTCGCAAAAGGTATTTTGGCAATTACTTCTGTTTGCAATTGTTCTGCAAGCATTTCGCCGCCGCCTTTTCCGAAGAGATAATTTTTCGATCCATCTTGTTCTTCATAATAAGCCATATTTTCCACAATACCTAAAATCTCATGCTTCGTATGTTTTGCCATTACACCAACTCTTGAAGCAACGAATGAAGCTATATTGTGCGGAGTTGTAACAATTATTTCTTTCGCTTGCGGAATCATCGCTGCAACATCAATCGCAACATCTCCTGTACCTGGTGGTAAATCAAGTAATAAATAATCTAATTCTCCCCAGTGCGTATTCGCAAGGAAATTTTGAATCCATTTATTTAGCATCGGTCCGCGCCACATCACTGGGTTATTTCCTTCTGTAAAGAATCCCATCGACATGATTTTAACACCGTGACTAATGACTGGAATTGCCGTTTGATCAATCATCGTTGGTTTCTTATTCGTTTCCATCATAGCTGGAATACTAAAACCATATATATCTGCATCTAATATCCCCACTTTTTTGCCCATACGAGCTAGTGCAGTTGCAAGATTAATTGTCACCGTTGATTTTCCAACTCCGCCTTTTCCGCTCGTTACAGTAATAAAACGTACTCCTGAATCCAGGTGAAGCATGCTCGGCATACCAGTTTCTGTTCTAGCATTTCGCTTTAACTTCTCTGTTAAAGCTGCACGTTCTTCTTGTGTCATAGAACCAAATGTTACCTCCACTTTAGAGGCACCAATTGCGTGAAGCGATTCTTCAATATCTTGTTGAATTTTTGCTTTTAACGGACAACCTTGGATTGTTAGTACTACTTCAAGTTTAACCTCTGTTCCGTTCATTTGTATATTTCTAACCATATTTAATTCTACAACACTTTTGTGTAACTCTGGATCCTCTACATGTTTTAATGCATTCATTATTTGTTCTTGAGTAAGCATAGAACTCATCCCTTCTCTTATTCTAATTTATATACAACATTTTCTTGGCACTTCATCTGGTGAAAAAGCTTATTATCCCCCGCTAACGGGTGGGATTAATGCGACTATATCTCCGGCTTTTATCATCTCTTCATTTATTACAAACTCTTCATTAACAGCCACCATCACTTTATCCAGCGATTGTAAACAATAGCTGGCTTTGAGCCATTCTTTTAATTGCTGCACTGTCATTTCTTGCTTTTCTGAAATTACTAATCGATCCGATCCAACTTCCTCACGCAAATTTGCAAACAGTAAAATTGTAATCATTTTCTCATTCTTCCTTCTTTGGTTTTCCTTCTGGATAAGGTGTGTTTTCAAGTTGATCTCCAACCCACATCGTTCCATCTTCCCAAAATTCTTTTTTCCAAATTGGAACGATTCGTTTTATACGTTCAATCGCGTACTCATTCGCTTCATAAGCTACTTTACGATGCGGTGATGAAACTGCAATGACTACCGCAATATCCATTATTTCTAGCCGCCCTACACGGTGCGTAATTGCTACTTTTGCATCCAGCCATCTTTCACTAATTTCTTCACCAATTCTCATAAGTTGTTTTACTGCCATCGGTTTATATGCTTCATACTCTAAATGTAGCGTTCGTTTTCCTTTTGTTAATTCTCTCACCGTACCAATAAATGTTGTAATCGCACCTGCTTCCCTTCTTGCGACTTTATTCGTTACTTCTTCAACTAAAATCGGTTTATCTACAATCTCAAATAGCGCTTGTCTCATTAGAACCACCTCTCACTTTATGAAATGTCCAAGGCCATTCACTACCTTCGTTATCTTCTAATAATAGAACATCAACAAACATATCTTTTTTATATCCTCTTGTCCCGCCCGGCAATACGATAAACGCATTTGATTCTGCCAATGAAGAAACTGAGCTAGATTTATCAAACCCTGATGGATAAGCGATTAATTTCCCCTCATCATATTGCAATTTTGCTCGTACAAATCTTGTAAATGGATTCGGTTTTAGAAAATCTTCTCCTAATAACGCTTTTTCTCTTTTTAAATGTACTTTTTCACTAAACATATACGTCCGAATACACGGTCTTACGAATAATTCAAACCCTACGTAACAAGCTGATGGATTCCCTGATAAACCAAATAATAACTTGCCATTTAATTGTGCTACAGTCGTAACACTTCCTGGTCGCATTGCAACTTTATTAAAAAGAACAGATGCACCTAACTTTTCGTAAATAGCTGGTAAGTAATCATAATCTCCTACTGATACACCGCCCGTTGTAATTAACATATCTACTTGGCCAAGCGCTTCTTTCACAGCTGTAAAACACGTATTAAAATCATCACTAAACTTCCCAAAATATTTTACTCTTCCGCCCGCTCTTCGAATTTGAGACAATATCATGTACGTATTACTGTTTCGGATTTTCCCTGGCTGTAATGAATCATTGACATCCAGTAATTCACTCCCAGTCGCTAACAGTCCAATTACAGGCTTTCTCGCAACTGGTACTTCACTATAACCGAATGTAGCAAGAAGAGCTGAAATACCTGGATTAATGTACAATCCCTTCTTTGCAAGAACTGTTCCTTTACGAGCATCTTCACCTTGAAAAGAAATATTGTCGCCCGTTTTGAATGATCGCTTCACTTCCATATAATTGTTGCCATTCTTCTCATATTGACGAGTCAGCTCTAACATAACAACCGCATCACACCCATTCGGAATTTGTGCTCCTGTCATAATTCGAACTGCTTGAAATGGACCTACTTTCTCATGGAATAGCGATCCTGCACCAATTTCACCCACTACTTCAAATACAACTGGCGTTTCATAACTTGCTAAATTAGTATCTTCTGCTCGAATAGCAAATCCGTCATACGGCGAACGATTAAATGACGGTACATCATGGTCAGCTACTAAATCCTCTGCTAATATACGTCCATAAGCTAATTCAATTGGTAATAGCTCCTTTAAGCCCTTATCAGCAAATCCCATCACTTTACGAACAGCTTCTTCAACCGTAATTGGCACTCTTCTTTCCATTGTTGACACCCTCTCTATTAACCGAATACGCGATAATATAGTTGTTTCGCTTTCGAAATATCATTTGTACCATGAATAAAAACACGACCATCCCGAAAAAAAACGATGCGGTAATCATCGAATTGGCAAGATAGTAAATACGGATTCCGATCTACTTTTCCCAGTTTTTTTAATACTTTTTCTATATCATCAAAATTGTATTTCCTATTGTCTACTGTTCTAATTTGAACTGTATTTCTTCCGCATAAAACAGCTGCTTTCGTTTGATTTTCGTATGATAAATAAGGATAAGTTCGATTCAAACCGCATGAGAGACAAGCGTCTGTTTTTATTTTCCCTAATTTTATAAAATGATTTTGATTACTCCATATATCAAACATGAAAAATGTTTTTCTAATTGCTGAGAAATCTTCCACTAAAATTTTGAGCGCTTCTGCCACTTGATATGCTGCGACGATTTGAACAGTCGGGCTAATAATCCCAGCAGTATCACACGTCACACCTGTAACAGGGATATTTTTCAGCATACAATGTAAACACGGTGTCTCTTGCGGAATAATTATATAACTCATACCATATGATCCAACGCAAGAACCATATACCCACGGAATATTATGTTTTTGTGATAAATCATTTATTACAAATCGAATATCAAAATTATCTGTTGCATCAATGATTACATCTACATTTTTTAATAGACCTTCCATATTTTCTGAAGTTGCATCCATTACGAAAGCATGTATTTGTACTTCCGAATTAATTTGTTCTAGCCGATTTTTTGCAGCAATTGCTTTCGGCATTTTCTCTCTCGCATCTTGTTCAGAGTACAATTGTTGCCTTTGTAAATTACTCCATTCAACGTAGTCACGATCGATAATCGTCAACTTACCAACACCTGCACGTACGAAACTTTCGGCACTTGCACTTCCTAATGCGCCTGCCCCTACAATTAACACATGTTTATTTCGAATTTTTTCTTGTCCTTTACTCCCAATTGGTTTGAACAACTGTTGTCGTGAATACCGATCAGCCATTACATACCCTTCCTCTCAAGAACTCTATTTCATATTAGAATGTTGTTTCTGATAACAAGCAAAGTAAGCAAAACCAACAAACCCAGCTCCTCCAATTACATTTCCGATAAAAACAGGAACAAAATTTTTAGCCAGATCCATCCACGTTAGATGACCAGCAAAAATAACAGCGGAAATGACAAACATATTTGCTACTACTTGCTGAAATCCAATCACTACAAATGCCATAATTGGAATCCAAATTCCGATGATTTTCCCGACAAAATCACTCGTCCCGTAAGCGAGCCAAAGAGCAAGACAAACGAGCCAATTACAACCAATTGCTAAAATCAAAGTTCTCCCAAATGATTCATGTAACTTCCCTTCCGCTATCGCTACCGTTTTATTTAAATACTCTCCCTCTGTTAATCCGCCAAGATGTCCAAAACAATACGCAACGAAAATTGCCCCAATAAAGTTCATGAGAGTAATCCAAACCCAGTTATTCAGTACACTTATCAATGTAATTTTCTTTGCATAAAGCGCCATAGACAGTGACATCATATTTCCCGTAATTAATTCTCCTCCTGCTAATACTACGAGCATGAGTCCAACAGGAAATACTGCTCCTCCTAAAACATTCACTAGACTTCCCCAGCGCTCAGGTAAATTCCCTAAAACTCGAATGTTAAGTAAAAAACCTATCGCAATAAACGCTCCTCCTAAAAAACCGAGAATAAGCATCGCTGGCAATGTCTGTCTTACTTTTTGAACACCGGCCTCAATGACAAGCTCAGCAATTTGTTCCGGCTTATGAAATGCCATTACCCATTCCTCCATTTTCTCCAAATAAAAAAGCAGCTTCAAAAAACCTCCTCAAAATAAAGGTTTTTGAATGCTGCTTAATTTCTCTGCACATCTTTTACAGAGATATCAATCATCACTTTTACTATAAAATAGAAAATCCACAACTCTTGTAAATTTTCCATTTTTCACTATGACGCTAGCTATATATATTAACCACCGATATGTGACATTTCAATTTTAGGTATTGTTTTCTTATTTGTATGATTTAAGCGTTCATCTGAATAACGATCTTCCCTATTATTCCATATATCGCGTACTACATCTGTAATGTCCTCATCTGTATGTTCAGAACGAAGCAATTCTCTTAAATCATTTCCTTTAGAAGCAAATAAGCAAGTATATAATTTTCCTTCTGCAGAAATACGAGCTCTCGTACATGATGAGCAAAAAGAATCTGTTACTGATGAAATAATACCTATTTCCTCATCGCTTCCTATATAACGATACCTAGTAGCCACTTCACCAGAATAATTTGCTTCTATCCGTTCTAACGGCATAACTTGATGAATCGTATCTACTATTTCTTGTTTAGAGACGACCTCTTTTAAATCCCAACCATTATAATTTCCAACATCCATATACTCAATAAAACGAAGAATATGCTTATTTTCCTTAAAATATTGCGCCATCTGCAAAATGTCCTGTTCGTTTTTTCCCTTTTGAACGACCATGTTTATTTTAATTTTCATTCCAACTTCAGCTGCAGCCTGTATTCCTTCCAGAACCCTTTGCACTTTGCTCCTATTACCATTTAAATAGAAAAACCGCTCTTCTTCTAAGGAATCTAAGCTAACTGTTACACGTGATAGTCCCGCCTTATATAAATCAGGAGCAAACTTTTTAAGTAACGATCCATTGGTTGTTAAACCGATATCTTCTACACCATCAATTTTATTAAGGCGCTCAATAAGCTTTGGAAGCCCTCTTCGAAGTAACGGTTCTCCGCCTGTAATCCGTAATTTTCTCACACCTAAAGAAACGAAAATACGTGTTATCCTTTCAATTTCATCAAAAGATAAAATTTTATCATTAGACAAAAACGAGTAATCAGGACCAAATATTTCTTCTGGCATACAATATCGGCAGCGAAAATTACAGCGATCAGTAACTGAAATACGTAAATCCTTTAACGGACGTTGCAACTTGTCTAATGTAACTGATTTCATCTTCATTGCCTCACTTTTATTTTATATTTAAAACACGTTCTGGATGGGTATATACATTTAAGGAGTGATTACGAATAAATCCTATTGTCGTAATACCTAAATCTTCCGCTAGTTGCAAAGCTAACTCAGTTGGAGCTGATTTTGACAGTATAATTTCACAACCGATTTTTGCAACTTTCAATAATATTTCCGAAGAAATACGACCACTAAAAACAATGATTTTATCTTTTATAGAAATATCGTTTCTTAAACAATAACCGTAAATTTTGTCTAGTGCATTATGCCTACCAATATCCATTCGGCTTAAAATAATACCATTAACATCACATAAAGCTGCATTATGAACCCCACCAGTACGATGAAACGTATCCGCAGATTGCTGCATTTCTTTCATTAACCGAAAACAATCATCGGCAGCAACCTGTACATGGACACCCTTCATTTTTTTTGCACTTAGTGCATCATTTGCAAAAACAAACCCTTGCCTACTCATACCACAACAAGACGTAATATAGCGTTTATTTTGCATTTGTTCATAATACGGATTTACTTTTGTCGTTGTTACATGCACAAATCCTTCTTTCTCCTGCACCCATACACTATCAATGTCTTCATACTTCCGAATGATTCCTTCAGACGCTAAGAAGCCTATTACCATATCTTCTATATAT
Organism: Bacillus cereus group sp. MYBK95-2; assembly: GCF_051915225.1. NCBI lineage: Bacteria > Bacillati > Bacillota > Bacilli > Caryophanales > Bacillaceae > Bacillus > Bacillus cereus group sp. MYBK95-2. The sequence goes on from NZ_JBQAEH010000001.1 coordinate 54,964, forward strand.
TCTGGAGTACTAACCATTGTAACAAACTCCTGTCCGTTCATTTTAATGGTGACAGGAAACTCTGTTACAATGCTGTCCTCTATATGTTTAAATGCTCCTTGTTCATAACGAAAGATTTCTCTTTCTACCTGTATCGGTTTCACGATCAGTATCCTTCTCTCACGTTATATTTTTATCAAAAACAAATACAGAAACTGCAATATCTTCTTCTACTTTCATATCTGAAAACAAATTCACTAATTTCGCTCCAACAAGTTCCTCCAAATGTTCACGGGAATTCGCAGCATACACTTCTTGAATCATTTTCGTTCTAGCCATATGAACCATTTCCGCACCGTCCATCGTACTTGAAATAAATTTTTCAGTAGGTGTTAAGTTTCCATAAAGAGTCGCTATAGCCATATTTTCCGCAAAAACAGTATGAATTCGTTCTGGTCCTTTTCCGAAAAGTTCCTTTCGAAGTTTTCGTATCATATCATTAAATTCATGTACTTTTTTTGACATACAATTATACCTCCCAAAAGCCTCATTTTACTCTATTATATATTTTACCAAAATGAGCCTTCCGCCCAAACTATTTCCTACAAATATTTGGGCGGAAAGGTTCACTTCATGAAGTTTATTCGTCTTTTAACCCTTTCCCCATACCTTTTAAGAAATGAAGCCCAAACCCGATAGCACGGTTAATATCTGGGTCTTTCAATACTTTCATAAGATCGAATACCCCTACTTTTTTATTACTTTCTAGATGTTCATTACCTTCTTCTAGCCCGACTAATAAACTACCTATAAGCTTTTTCGTAAGTTCTGGGTCAAGTTCAGTTAACGCACCTGCAGCGCCCATCATATTATTAATTAAATTTGTAACAGGCTCACGAGTTACTTGACCTAGAACAATTTTCGCAATTGGTTCTTTCGCTTTTAGCATTGAATTTGCAGCTTCTAGCATTCCAATGTCATTTAATTCCCCTACTATATTAAACATCTGATTTAGAGCTTCTTCATTATTAGTTAGAAGCTCTTTTAAATCATCTAACTTTTGCTGTTTTATTTCTTCCTCAGTTAATTCTTGTTTTTGAATCATTTTTATAGGTGCAGCCATAGTTTTCTCCTCCTACTTATCCGTTAAATGCACATATCCTGGACGTGCCCACTTACGATGTACCTCAATTCCAGCTTGAGGGTGACGTTTTTTATTGCGTGGGTTCGCTTTTGGCATCGGATTTTCGCCATCAACTTCTAATACTTCCATACGTACTTTTGTTTGTTTATACGCAGGTGTATTCGTACGTACATCCACAGCAGGACCTGTTAAGAAATTAATTGCCGTTTCGTTATCTGTAGAGTTCATCGGTAAATATAACTCATTCGCTTTTACACGATCTGTAACGAGTGCACGTAATTTTAATGCTCCAAAAGGAGAGACAAGACGAACTAACGAACCTGTTTTTACGCCACGTTCTTTTGCAAGGTCTGGAGAGATTTCAACGAAAACACCAGGTACTTTCGTTTGAATACCTGTTGATTTATTTGTCATATTCCCTTCATGGAAATGCTCAAGCATACGACCGTTGTTAATGTGAAGGTCAAACTCAGCTGGAAATTCAGCTGGACGTACCCAGTCAGCAATCGCAAAACGAGCCTTTTTATCTGGGAAGTTAAATCCGTCTTGGAACAGAAGTGGTGTATTCGTTCCATCAAAACTTCCCCAATGGAAACTGTTCCATCCTTCAAGCACTTCATAGTTCGCTTGCGAGAACAATGGTGATAAACTTGCCATCTCAGCAAAGATTTCACTTGGGTGGCTATAATTCCAGTTTGCACCTAGTTTATTCGCAACTTCCTGGACGATCCACCAGTCTGGTTTCGCATCTCCTAGCGTAGGAAGAACTTGATATAATCTTTGGACACGGCGCTCTGTATTTGTGAAAGTACCTTCTTTCTCAAGAGATGGCGCTGCTGGTAATACAACATCTGCATATTGAGCAGTTTTAGAAAGGAAAACATCTTGCACAACGAAGAAATCAAGGCTCGATAACACTTCATGTACATGATTTGCATTAGAATCTACAAGAGCCATATCTTCTCCGACAAGATACATTGCTTTCATTTTTCCTTCGTCAATTGCGTGAAGCATTTCGATATTATTAAGACCTGGTTCACTATCAATTTTCACTCCGTAAGCAGTTTCAAATTTCGCACGTTCCATTTCGTTAGTAACGTGCTGATATCCTGGAAGCCATCCTGGTAAAGTACCCATATCACAAGCACCTTGTACGTTATTGTGGCCTCGAAGTGGGTATGCGCCTGCTCCTGGACGACGGTAGTTCCCTGTTGCAAGAAGTAAGTTTGAAATTGCAGCGGAAGTATCAGAACCACCTGTATTTTGCGTTACCCCCATACCCCAAAGGATACATGTACCATCTGCATCACGAATCATTCCAGCCATTTGAATAAGCGTTTCTTTTGAAATGCCTGTTACTTCTTCTGCATATTCAAGTGTATATTCCTCTAGGCTTTCTTTGAAATCTTCAAAGAAGTTTACATTCTCATTAATGAATTCCTGATCATGCCAACCTTGATCAATCATATATTTCGTAACAGCCATTAACCAAACTTGATCTGTTCCTTGTTTTGGACTAATAAAGACATCTGATCGCTCTGCCATTTCGGTTTTACGAAGATCAGCTACAATTAACTTTTGTCCGTGTAATTTATGTGCACGTTTAATACGTGTAGCTAGAACAGGATGACCTTCTGTCGGATTACATCCTACAATAATAACAAGACCAGATTGCGCAATATCTTTAATCGTTCCGGCATCACCGCCCATACCAATTGTACGGAACAAACCATCCGTTGCTGGTGATTGGCAATAACGTGAGCAGTTATCAATATTATTCGTTCCAAATACTTGTCGAGCTAATTTTTGAATTACATAATTGTCTTCATTTGTAATTTTAGAGGAAGAAATAAATCCGATAGAACCTTTACCGTACTCTTCTTTAATAGCGCCTAATTTATTTGCAACTACATTCAGTGCTTCTTCCCATGTAGATTCAACAAACGTTCCATTTTTACGAATTAAAGGTTTTGTTATTCGTTCTTTAGAATTTACGAAATCCCAACCAAATTTCCCTTTTACACAAGTGGAAATTGCGTTAACTGGTGCATCTGAAGATGGCTGTACTTTAAGAATTTTACGCCCCTTCGTCCACACTTCAAACGAACAACCTACACCACAAAATGTACATACTGTTTTCGTTTTCTTCGTACGAGTATCACGCATGGCCGCTTCCACTTCTGATACCGCAAAAATACCGCTATATCCAGGCTCAACTTCTTTAATTAAATCTACCATCGGTTCAAGAATATCTGGTTTTAATCCCGTCATAAATCCAGCTTCACCGAGCATCGTTTTCTCCATTAAAGCGTTACAAGGACAAATCGTTACACATTGACCACAGCTAACGCATGAAGAATCATTAATATTTACTCCTTCATCCCAAATAACTCGTGGGCGTTCCGCTTCCCAGTCTATCGATAACGTTTCATTTACTTGTAAGTTTTGACACACCTCAACGCATTGACCGCATGCAATACATTGATTAGGATCATAGCGATAAAACGGATGCGTCATATCAACTTCACTTACATCTACTTTCGGTTCATACGGATATTTTTGATGTTCAATTTCCATTAATTCTGCTGTATTATGCAGTTTACAGTTCCCATTGTTATTGTCACATACTGTACAGTATAATAAATGATTTTCTAGTAACCGATCCATCGCCTCTGTTTGTGCTTCTTTTGCGCGAACAGAAGCACGTTCAATGTTCATACCTTCCGTTGCTATCGTCGAACAAGAACGCATTAACTTTCCGTCAACTTCTACAATACAAGTGTCACATGTTTGAATAGGAACTACTTCTGGCACGTAACAAATTTGCGGATGTTCAATCCCGTTCTCATTAATAACACCCAATATCGTTGAACCGGGCTCCGCTGTATACTTTTTTCCGTCAATTGTAATATGAACCATGTTGTTATTCATGGTCTTTCCCCCTTTTTGAGAATAAAAAAACTCCACCACGAAAATATACGCACCACATTTCGGCACGTTATTATCATGGTGGAGTAGTTTATTAGCACATCTTGCTAAAATACCAATCCATTTATTCATAAATAAAACGATAGAGTCATAACAGGTCATATCACGATTCCATCTTTAACACTATAATTATAGCGTTAAAGTTAAAAATATACAATATAAAATTTAAACTACGCATATGTCAGCTTGTAACTATCCATAATAACCCATATAAAGTGAAACTTTAATCAGTGGGGGGTTTTCTTCATCCCCCACTGATTATCAGCCCTCACCAATCGGGATAAAACATAACAAGGAGTAAGCGAACAAATGGGGTCTTTTAATAAATGGATTCTTGGTGAAAAATCTCTTTCTACCCAAGAGCAAGCTGATTACGCATTAAATAAATCTATCTCTTCTTCCCTTTCCCTTAATTTAAAGCACTTGTCCAAACTGTTTAGCGGTATTCCAGAATTAATAACACGCACTTTTCCATTAAAAAACGGACAGGAAGCTGCACTCATATATATGGAAGGACTTGTAGACAAAACTGTTATTAACGTAAACATTCTTCGTCCTCTCTTATTTAAAGAGTGGAATGAAGACGATTTTTGGAAAGCCTCTGTTTCTATCGGAAATATTAAAAAAGTTCAACAGTGGACAGACATTGAACAATCTCTTTTACACGGCAAAAGTATTTTATTTATAAACGGACAACTATCCGCTTTAGAGCTCGATACGCAAGCGGCACCAAAAAGGAGTATTGAAGAACCTACAACAGAGAGCTCCATAAAAAGCTCACACGAAGGATTTAATGAAGTAGCGAGCGACAGCCTTGCACTTATTCGTCGATATATTCCAAATCGCGAACTGAAAGTGAAGGAATTCACTGTTGGTGAACGAGCTACTTCAAAGGTTTTTTTGCTTTATCTAGCAGATGTTGCGAACGAAAATGTCGTAAAAGAAATGGCATCCCGTATCGAGTCAGTAAAAGTTGATGCGATTCTTACTACTGGTGAATTAGAGGGGTTTGTTGAAGATAATTCATTTACTCTCTTTCCGCAATTATCAATAACTGAACGCCCCGACACAACAGCACATCATATTCTTGATGGGCGAATTGCCGTTGTTGTAGATCGCTCACCAGGCGTATTAATAGGACCTATGACCTTTTCATCCTTTTTTCAGACGATAGATGATTACAGCTTCAGACCTATGATTCCATCTTTTATACGACTCCTTCGTTTCACTGGGCTATTTATTGCAATATTTGCTCCTGCTCTTTATATTGCTATGATTTCCTTCCATTATGAAGTGATTCCGCTCAAATTGTTGTTAACGATTGGAGAATCTCGAGCCAAAATTCCTTTTCCTCCCATATTAGAAGCTTTATTAATGGAATTAGTTCTCGAAATGCTCCGAGAAGCAGCGATTCGGCTTCCTGGACCTGTTGGGCAAACAATCGGCGTCGTAGGAGGAATTGTAATTGGACAAGCTGCCGTTCAAGCTGGGATTGTTAGTAACGTTATGGTTATCGTCGTATCAATTACTGCGGTTGCCTCCTTCATTATTCCTAACTTAGAAATGTCAGCAGGAATTCGGCTTCTTCGATTCCCAATGATGATAGCCGCCTCTTTATTTGGCGTCATTGGAATTATGGTTGGGATGGCGATCATTATTATTCATATACTTTCTATGGAATCTCTCGGTGTTCCTTATGGTAGTCCTTTTTCTCCGTTATTTGCTTCGGATTTAAAAGATACCCTTGTACGTTTCCCATGGAAAATTATGAAGAAACGGCCACTATCTCTACAATTAAAACAAGATAACCGGCAAAGAGATGTTGAGGAAAAGGAGGATAATAAGTGACAAAACGTGCAAAGAGGGAGATTAGTTTATTTCAATACATTTTAACGATTAGTGGTGTTCAAGTAGGATTCGGTGTCCTTACACTTCCGCGTGAAGTTGCACAAGGGGCAAATACAGATGGCTGGATGTCTATTATTATTGGATGTGCTCTCACTACTTTAGTCAGTTTATGTATTGTGAAAATTATGGAAAAGCATCCTGGATATACTTTACTCGATGTGCTAACTCGTTATCTTGGGAAGTGGCTAGGAAGAGTAGGAATGATTTTTTGGATTTTATATGCTGTCCTTGCAGCTATTTCCTTAATTTTTTCCCTCTTATACGTTATTCACATTTGGATTTTACCTAGAACTCCAATGTTTTTAATTATGATTTTACTATCTATTCCAATGTTAATGCTAGCATGTAAAGGCGTTCTTATTATAAGTCGCTATGCTGTTTTCACTGTATTTTTCACACTATGGATGCCTTTTCTATTGTTTATTCCGCTTAAAGATGGGCATTGGATTTATCTTCTTCCTCTTCTTAAAGAAGGCTGGATACCAGTTTTAAACACAGTAAAATCAACTATCATTGCGTTTCTCGGATTTGAGTTTGCATTTGTCCTTTATCCTTATCTCAGTAATAAATCATCTGCAAAAAAAGGAATTGTTCTTGCGAATTTGATTACGCTATTTATTTATCTTCAAGTCACCTTTGTCTCTTTTGTTTATTTTAGTCCAGATGGTATAACAAAGTTTTTATGGCCGACTCTTTCTCTTGTTACACCGTTTCACTTCTCATTTCTTGAGCGATTTGAAATTATCTTTTTGTCATTTTATCTCTTTATTATTTTTGATTCCTGTATTCCTTATATTTTCACTGCTTCAGATGGAATTAATCAATTTCTTAACAAAAAAGGCAGTTCATTACCTATTTATGTTTTATTATTCGGGTGTATTTTCATCTTATTCTTTTATATCCCTTCTTCTTATCAGATAAGTGCGTTGCGGGAATTTTGGGGAACTGCTAGTTATTTTATCGTTTTTCTATTCCCAGTCGTATTTCTCTTATACATGACACTTTATCAGCATTGGAAAAGGAGAAGAGTTTAAATGAGGCGCTTTATTCATTTCACTATACTTTACTTTCTCATAACCTTTTTAACAGGCTGTGGAGATCGACTCGACTTAGAAAAACAATCGATTTCATTAATTTACGGCTTTGACGCAAAAGCAAAAGGAAAATTAATTGTGTACCACGTGAATCCTATTTTTAATGAAGACGTAGAAAAAAAGTACGAAACACATGAAGCGAAAGTACGTACACCTCGAGAAGCAAAAGCAACGTTTAATAGCTCAAGTGGCGGTTTAGTATCTACAGAAAAGTTACAGCTCATTTTATTTAGCACAAATTTTTTAAAACAAGAAGGGGCTATGCCTTACCTTGATGTTTGGTATCGTGATCCTAAAAACACTGGAAACATGCGCATGGTTGCAGTAGACGGTCCAATTTCTTCAGTTATATATAATAACTTTAAAGATAAGCCTGCCCTTCCCGAGTATTTAACAGATTTAATTAATACGAACAAACTGTACAATCGGACCGTTTTTACGACATTCCATGAATTTCACAGGCAAACGTTTAATAAAGGTATAACACCTGCTATTTCAGAAATAAAAAAAGGTAAAAAGGATGTTATCGTTACTGGTTCCGCGCTATTAACTTCTCGCGGAATTTATAAAATGTCATTAAATCGTTATGAAAGCGCCCTTCTTCTTTTGTTACAAAAGAAAGCGAATACACCGGTTTCGCTTACATTGAAAATCCCTTCTACTTCAGTTGAAAGTAATAGTGATTTAAAAGATACCGATGGCGGCGATTTCGTAACAATAAATGTTCTTAGCATGAATCGTGATATCCATACAGATTATAGCGATAACCACTTCAAATTTCATGTTAAAATGGATTTGAAAATTGCTGTCTCTGAACTTACATTCAATATGGATATAGACAAAGATAGAAAGAAATTAACTTCTCTTATTACAAAACAACTAAACAAAGATTTGAACGATTTAATCCACAACATTCAAAAACAGCAACTTGATCCATTCGGATTTGGTGATTATGCGAGAGCGTTTCAATATAAAGAATGGAAACAAGTCGAAGATGATTGGCCGAGTGCCTTTTCAAAAGCTAATGTGAAAGTGGCACCAACTATTAAAATTTTAGAAAATGGGATTATTAAATAGAAAAAACACGCTACTTGTTCTTATATGAATAAGTAGCGTGTTTTCATTTCCATTACAAGTATTATTTCAATGGACTATACTTTATTTCTATTTCTATTTCTATTTCTATTTCTAACATTACTATGTTTTTTAGCATATACAAAATATATGAAAACACCTATTATAATCCATGCCACAAAACTAATTAAAGTAAGCTTAGAAAGGTTCAAAGCTAAATATATACAACTTAATATCGAAACGATAGGTAAAAAAGGTACTAGAGGAGCACGGAATGGCCTCTTCATATTAGGATGTGTCTTTCTTAATACAATGACAGCTATAGATACAAACACAAATGCTGTTATCGTTCCCATATTCACTAAATTAGCTAATAAATTCAAATCCACTAATCCCGCTAATAAAGCTGCTAGTATACCTGTAACCCATGTATTAAAAAATGGAGTTTGTAAACGTTTATGGACACTTGAAAGTCTTTTTGGTAACAATCCATCTCGACTCATCGAGTAAGATACACGAACAAATGCAAACATAGCTACTAACAGAACTGTTGTTAGCCCTGCTATCGCTCCCACCGATAACAACCCAGCAATTCTATCTTCTCCTACAGTGCGCAACGCATATGCAACAGGATCAGCAACATTTAATTCCGTAAACGGAACCATTCCAGTTAACACGAATGAAACACCTACATATAGAACCGTACAAATGAACAAGGAAACAAGTAGCCCAATTGGCACGTTACGTTGTGGACGCTTCACTTCTTCTGCGGCTGTTGCAACTGCATCAAATCCTAAAAAAGCAAAAAATACAGTAGCAGCGCCTCCTACCACACCGTGAAAACCAAACGGTAGAAATGGTTGCCAATTCTCTGGTCTTACATATTGTGTCCCTACAACAATAAACCCTACAATAACAGCCAGTTTAATAATAACCATTATATTATTTATTCGTGCACTTTCTTTTGCACCACGGCTTAATAAAAATGTAACAACTAAAATAATAAGAACTGCTGGTAAATCAATGATTCCACCCTTCCCCATTCCTGGTGCCGAAGCAAAAATCGTAGGAATGTGAATATTAAAACCTAGTAGCAATGACTGAAAATATGCTGACCAGCCTGCTGCAACCGCAGAAGTCGCTAATAAATACTCCAGCATAACACACCAGCCAACTATAAATGCAAAAATCTCACCTAGTGTCATATATGTATATGAATATACACTTCCCGAAACTGGAACTGTAGATGCAAATTCAGCATAACAGAAAGCTACACATGCACATATAATTGCCGCTAATACAAAAGATAATACAATCGCCGGACCAGCATGTTTCGCTGCTACAATACCAGTTAATACGAAAATACCTGTACCAATAATTGCTCCAATCCCTAAAAGAGTTAGATCAATCGCTCCTAAAGTTTGATTCAATACTTTTTTCTTTTCTTCATCCATTGCTTTCTTTATGAAAAGACTCATTCTTTGAAACCTCTTTTTCAAGTTTATCTCTTACTTGTTACATTCTTTATTACTGTTCTATTTTAAAAATAAAAATATACATAGTTCACTTCCCCTATAGACTTAGTAACCCACCTCAAAAAAAACAGAAAAATCAATCTCTTTATGCCGTATTGAATTTTCAAAATATTAATCGTACCAAAAAACCATTAAGAATGCTGATTGAATTTATCATACAATTAATTATATTGTCAATAATAAATCAATCAAAAACAATCGGTTGATTATGTATCAAATGTTATTTTTATACATAATTATTTTCTCAAAAACATTGTTGTTTTCCACCTTAATATTCATACACATTTTATTACATTGATTTTCATACAATTTTCATTACATACAATGCAATAAAAATTATAATAACCTCAAATGAATTATTATTTAAAAATAATAATTCATTTGAGGTTATTTTACCATTTTAATACTAACAAAAAAGTGCAGATTTTCATCTGCACTTTTTTTATTCTTCCGCTTCAGCTTCTGCACTACTAGTTCCAAGATGCTCCTTCTGAGCTTCCTCTTGCAGCTCCGCTGAAATCATCCCATAATAAAGTTCCGGATATAACCCAAATATTTGATATACACTTCCTAAAAACGGCATCAGAATCCCTCTTTTCTAAAGTTGTATTGCCACTTTTAAGGATTCCCTTTTCATTCATTATACATTCGTTTTTGACGTTTCTTCTTCATCTTGAACACCTAATAAATTTTGCCATTTTTTATACGGAGCGCTATTTGGATCTACATATCCTTTCGCATGCGAGCGATCCCACAATTGTTTAATAAACATTTCTTTCTCTTTCTTTGCCACCATATCGGCACCTGTACCGTAATAGTTCTGGAAATACAACTCGATTTCATCAAGGAATAGTCTTAATAATTCATCTGATGTTTCTTCTAACGTCGGATCATACTTCGCTTCACGATCATACATTAAAATCATATCTAAAAGATTGTGGACATGTTCTTTTCTAAGCCATCTTACATCTTGGGCTCCTAATACGAACGGATGTGTATATAAATGTCCACCTTGTATCATCGCCTTTTCTTGCTCTTCTTCAAATCGTGACAAGATGTTTTCATAAATAAACGGATTATGAAGCAACGCTCTGTGTAATTTATAACTTTCGCTTGAAATATTTTTCCCCATTGACTGAATTAAAAAGCTACGTCCTACACCGTTATATTGATACACAAACTGTCCATCAACAGCAACTAAACTAATCCAGCGATACATATATGCGTATAGTAATGCACGATTACATTTATCATAATCTAATTTTGTTTGAGTCGCATTTAAATCTGGCATAAAGGCTGGTAAGTGCCAATACTTATCTAAATGCGGCGTTAAACTAGATTTTTTACTATTTAATTTGTTTACACGGCGATAATACGATTGGAAATAGTCACCTTTATCATTCATAAATCCATTTGAAATATGTCCTGATGATAATTTAGGAAAGTCTTGCAGCGATAAGCCGTAATGCGCTCGATAACAGATCACTTCAAATGGCGAAAAGGCTTCATGTACTGTATCTTTTTCTTTAAACATTTCTTGAATTAATTCCTCTTGCAACTCTTTCTTTAAAGAAGGATGTATACCCCAATATTGTAATTCCCTATGATGAGCAACTTTCGGAACGAATGGACTCGCTAAATGGAACAGGTCTTCAATTTTTTCACGAACGTATTCATCGCGATCACGTTTCTTATAATCTGCTTCTTTTCGCAACGCTTCAATAATATTCAGTTCTAATTTATCACGATAGCGTACTTGCAGTTCGTCATAACAATAGCTCAGTATATGTTCTCGGTAGAAATCCTCTACCTTTTTCGACTGAATCTCTTCTGTTTTCGCATCACGACAATATTCCCCGTACAAACTCATGTAAATTTCCGCTGATATATCTTTCGGTAGTACACCTAAATTTAAATGTTGCTGCATATCTTGCCATATCTTTTCTTGCAGCTGTTCCTCAGCTAATACATATACATTCGTCGGGTTTGTTTTCCCTTCAAATTCCTTACTGCGCTTTTGGATTTCAAACAGTAAATTTTCACGTGTTTCATGTAAATTATCAAAAAATCTTTCCCAATATTGAATCATTTTATTAACTGCTTGATATAGCGATTGATATACAAGTTCTAATAGCATTTCTTTTCGATATTCATTTAATTTGTGTACATATTGCGTTACGATGTCTTCAAATTCTCTTTTGAATAAACGTTGCTGATTATTAATCATTTTTCCGAACCAGCCTTGTTGTTGAGCAATTTCTACTCGGCGTACAGCCGTTACCGTTCCATCAATATTACCCACATTAAATTTTTTATCGTAATTTTGAATTACATTACGCTTTTGTTCATTATTTTCATGTAGTCGATTCATTTTTTCTACTAACTGCTTTCGAATTTCATATAACATAAAACGCGCTGCTACTGGGTGAACGGGATCTGTTTTCTTTAAAAACCATGTATTTAATTGATAGGACTGCCCTTCAGAACCACTTGGTGAAAAGCGGTCTGATTCAATCATGTCATATAAAAGTGTCGTTACATGTTCATGTACCCGGCTCGGAATCGCATACGCATATAAACGCACCGCATGATCCACTCTTGCCACTTCACCCTTCATCTGTTCCATCATTTTCAGTTTCGTAGCTGAAATTTTACACTCATGTTGCAGACGATTTAATTCCTCATCTTTTTGCACCGTTCGTTGTACATAACTTTCTACAGCTTCTAAAAACAGTTTTGATTTCGCAACTCCGAGCTTACCACCCTCTGCTCCTTCACGTGTTTCATTGTACATTTGTCTATAGAAAATATGAGCTTGCTCTGGACGGGTAGCAAGATGCTCCAAGTCCTCTAAATAACTTTTACCTCTCTCCGGCTTTTCACGTTGCATCCCACGTTTTACATCTTGATCGTATCTTTGCTTCTTCTCTTGAAACAGTTGATCTAAATGAAGCCACGATTCATCTAAACCTTGCACGGCCCATTTTAAAGCACAATATTTTAACACATGTTCATATGGATAAATGAGTTTTGCCGTTCCTGCCCCGCAATATCGTCCTTTTCCGCTTGATTCTGCTAATTGCTGAATTTGATTGTCTTCCTGTGCAAAATGACTTGTGGACATCGGGCTAAATAACTGTAAATAAATTGTATTTGCCATCTGTTCCATATAGTCTGATAAATTGTGTAAATGGTGTCCATGTAGGTTTTCGTAATCGTATAAGAAACAATAATTGTACGGTAAATGATGTTGTTTAATTGTATGATTCGTTCTTCCGTCTTCATCTACTTGATCAGGGCGATACTCTAATTCAATTGTTACACCGCCGCGTTTTGATAATTCTCCAGTAGACCCGAGCGTAATAGCATGTAATTCTTTTAACGATGCATAGCCATTTGCTTGCACCGTTTCAAATTCTTTCGCGCTAACCGTTCTCGTCTTTACTAAAACATCCGGCATTAAAAACGCACCGCGTATTAAAATGTTATGATGCTGCAATTTCTTCCGAAGCATTTCACGTAAATATAAAGCAATTTGCAGAAACATCCCTGAACCTGTTCCGCCTGCTAGTGATGTTACTATAATGACACGCACACCATATTCCGTTTGATCACTTGTAACCGGAAAGATTTTCTCGATTTCTTGCCAAAAAGACGTCAATTTATCTTCTTTCATCGCAGCACGTAACGCTAAACGTGAAATGACGCGTAACTGTCCTGCTCCTTCTGTTAATGGTTTATCAAGTATAGTCGGATCCATCGGAAACCACTCTGGGATCGTTGGATCTCCCGCAATATACTCCCTAGGCGTTTTACTAGAACTTGTTTGTGTCTTAAACTTTCGAATATGATCGAATTTACTTAATGTATTCACATCTGTATCAAATACGTGCATTGCTACCTTTTTCCGGCGCTCTTCAGGCAGTTTTTCATATATTTGATGCGTCACAGTACTACCGATTCCACCTAAACCAATTAATATTGTTGGAACTTGTAATGTCATGTGAACCACCTTCCTATTCTTGCTTGTTGGAAAAAAGGGAAAGAGGATCAATACTCCATCCCCTTCTTATCCCTACCTACTATTCACACTCGTATTTGTAAATCTCCTTACCATATCCTCTATCAATTACTAAAAGTTCATTTGGATATAGTGTCTTATGTTCCATTCCAACCTCATCCTCTGTTATAAACATCCCATCAATAATCATTCCTACTACTTGTGACTCTTTCGCTACAAATATCGATTTCGATCCTTTCTTTGCTATAAACGTAACGGATTGCACAGTCTTTCTTTCTGCTCTATACGGAATACCAAAATAATGTTTCCACCATTTATTTTTGAGTAACTCTGGCTCAGATTGATATAACCAATCTTTCGCTACCTCTTGATCCCATTCGTAATACAATAATGCTTTCCGGTGAAATCTTGGACGGACAATCCATCCTAAAACGATTATTCCTACTATTAACAGTAATAAAGTGATAGGAATAACAAACTTAAAAATAAGCGCATACTTTTCATAAAACGGCGCATTTTGAATATGGAGTGTTATATCTTTCTTTACTTTTGGTAATTTTGAATCCTGCACTACGATGGTAGCTTCTACGGTGCCGGTATCTGTAAAATTGAATGTGTCGGAGTAATGCGGTCGAGGATAAATGTAAATTTGATTACCATGCTGTTTTATTTCATAGTTGATTGATTGTTTAGATGTGACACCAGTAGATTTTAATAGTTTTTTTACAGCCTCTTCTGTCATCGGCTTATCATCTAACTGTGGTTGTATAATAAATGGTTTACTATTCTCTAAATTTGTTACTTTTTCTTCATAATCTTTCGTGACAGTTTGAAGTGATAATTTAGGCTTTTTCGTTGTTTCGATTTTAAATTCTTTCGTCTGTCTGTAAAACCCCTTTATGTTCATATGAACTTTCCCGCGTACTAATCCTTTAGTAAGCTTCGTTTCGTAATAAAATACATGTCTTTTATCGTCCCACTTCATCGCATATTGCTTCCCGTCTATTTCTACTTCTGCCTGAAAGTAAGAAGACTGAACTGGCAACTCAGTAGGTTTTGCTTCAATAACAGCTGTCACATCTTCATACATTTCCTCAACATTTTTTCTATCCTTATCCTCTTTGTCATAAGTAGAAACAGTATAATTAAGTGCCGGTTCGACTAGTACTTGTAATCCTTCTTTCTCAATATCTCGGTCCACTTCTATCGTATACGTTCCTGGTTTAATAACTTCTTCATTTTCCGTACTGATATGAACTATATTTCCGAACAATTTCGCTTCACCTGGTGCATGTATGGAAAAAGAAGATTGTAATTGTAATGGTTTAGAAATTTGTGTGACCTGATAATCGGGTAAAGAAGGCGATTGTCGTACAAGTGTCATACGTTTTAACGGAAATGGTGTTGTAATCTCTACTTTCTTCCCTACTACTTTCGTTTTTACAATCGATTCAACGGAAGAGAACGGATCACGATTTGCAACTAATGCTGCCACTTGATTGACGCTTTTTACAATTCCATCCTCTCCACTAGATGGCATCGTAACCCCGTTGAGCTCTTTCTTCCATATTTCTTTAAACGTATTTAGTTGTGCTTTTTCTTGTTGCCCTAAATCCTCTTCCATCGTAATTAAAATTGGATGTAGCGATATCTTTTTTGCATCCATATCCTTCTTAAACTGTGCTAACTTTTGTGTAATTTGTTCTTTTCCGCCAACCTTATCTTTCTCTAAGTCATTAAATGCCCCGTCAGTTAAGACAATAAGCCAAAATTCACGCTTCCCATCTATATCTGCTTCCTTTTTTATAGATTGCATCGCCGTTTCTACTGCGCTAAACGGAGTATTTAAATACGTTTTCCACGCTCCAATTCCCTCAATTTCCATTTGTCTCTTATCCTTCGCTAACGAAATGTTTAATGGATCATTCGGCTTGCTCATTGGAACGTAAGAAAATTTATCTTTTTCATCTAATAGCGCAACTAAACTTTGCAAAGCATAATTGGCATATTTCCAGCGATCGTTATTTCTCATGCTGCCCGAATCATCATATACAAGTGAAACGACCCTTTCCTTTGCCTCCTCTCCTTTTGCAAAAGTCCAAAAAGGATGTAACCATATAAATAGAAACAACATGAATGTGGCACAAATTCGAATTTTCATGATGAGGCTTCGCCACCTTTGTAGACAAATTCCTATGTTTAAATTTATGAGAGGAAACAAGATATATGACTTGTATTTTAGGACAACTAACCCACCATAACTTTATTATGTAAACAGATCATACACTTGGTAATATTCCTTCTAGCATTCTCTATCCAATTATATAAGTAAAAAAGCCTGTTTAAGCTCCACGCTTAAAACAGACTTTTCCTACTTTTTATTTTAAAAACACATGACAAAAAGTTTGATTTTTAACTTAACACATCACTTCTATTGTAAATCCACCAGGTGCTTCAACGTAAAACGTATACGCATGGGCATGCTTAGGAGGCTCGACCAAAAATCCATCTTCCTTCAATCTTTGATTTATCTTATCTACTTGTTCTTCACTTTCTTGTGGAAATCCTACATGAAATGTTTTTGGATACTGAACTTCTTTTCCTTTCATTAACGTTAGTATAAATCCATCATTATCACGCATAACTGCAAAGGCATTCCCCCTTGTTCCACTACAAGTTAAGCCAAAATACTTTTCTAAAAACTCTCTTGCAGCTACTACATCTGCAACTGTTAAATTAAGATGTTTAATTCCCAATTCATCACCTTCTTTCTTAATTTTCTAACATTTTATCATACAATTAAAAAACACGCCTTTCACAGCGTGTTTCCTTGCTTTACATACACTTCAACAATCGGATTCTCTTTATGATCCGCATGCAAGCGTATATTCTCTTCACTTGTATTATAAATACTAGCTAATAACATTATCGTTAACACATTAGGTGTCTTCGCATCACTTCCGTATTTTCTCTCAAGCGCTTCCTTATATTCAAAATCTAAATCCCCCTGCACATATGTATACACTTCAAAACCATCTTCTAAATTGCAAACTACTGTATCAATAATATCTGCCCCTACTTGCTTCTTCATTTCCTCTCGCAACGCTTCAATAAATTCTTCCCACGGTACTTCGTATGTCTGAAACTGATCTGTAGATTTCATGCCTTTTCCTCCTTATATATCCTCTTCTTATATTTCCCCTTTCCTATAACAATTATGATAGATAGGGCATTCGTACAAGCCGCACTTGTCCCCCTTACATATCGTATTACTGTAATGCGGAAGGAGGAAAGAACATGCATAGACAAAAATGTTATGATACATGCCGACGTTACTTCGGAAAAATTGTTCGGATTGAAGACCGTGATGGCCGTATACATTTAGGGAAAATAATCGATGTGACACAAAGCTCTGTATGGATTGAACCGGTGCAACAGCGCTCATCTTTTGATTCAGGATTCGGCTACTATGACGCTTATGCAAACGGTGGTTGTGACCTTTGTGGAGGCCTTAGCAGGTGTGATAGTTGTGGATTCGGATGCGGTGGTGGATTCAGCAGCTGCGGATGTGGTGGTCGTGGTTGTAGTAGTTGTGGTAGTTGTGGTTGCGGTGGCTGGGGAGGCGGCGGTTGTGGCTGGGGTGTTGAACTCGGATTTGGTTTCATCTTCGGAATTACATTAGCTGCATTATTTTTCATTTAACATAGTAAAGAGTTGGCTACCTTTAGCCAACTCTTTTTCTTTATTTTTCACATATAAAAATACGATGCCCTAAAATGTGTTGGTACATAAGCCGTATATTTTCATGCTGTACCCACGCCTCATATAACTCATTCGGAATATGTGAGGATACATTCCATTCTGGCTCTTCTACATAGCCAGAGATCGTTTCTGCAATCGTGCCACCGCCAGCAATTGTAATTCTTTTAAAATTTGCTTTCTGAAATAATTCTACCCACTCATTCTCCGTTAATAATTCTTTCATACCATATAATTGGGCGATTTTTTCTTCCTCACCCTTATCAATGTGCCTATCAATAATCATTTCAATGACAACAAGCTTACCGTCCTGCTGTAATACACGATAACATTCCGAGATAACCCTTTCTTTGTCTGTAAAAGCGATGATTGATTCTCCAAGTACGAACTCAAATGAGTTATTCAAACACGGTAAATGCTCCACATTTCCTTCAATTAATTGTATATCTAACCCTTCAAACAACCATCTATCTTTTGCCTTTTGAATCATAATTTCATTCTTTTCAACCGTTGTTACTTTATAACCAAATTCCCTTGTCATATATGCCGCTGTTTTCCCCGTACCGCAACCTATCTCAAGGACATTCGCTCCATATTTAAAAGGCAGTTGTGCTAACAATTGTTTTGTTAACGTAAAGCCACCAGGATGAGCGCTTCCTATTCCGTAATAAGCTAGGAAATCGATGTATGTGTTTCGCTTCATGGGATTCTCCCTTTTTTATTTTATATATTCGAGCAAGGAAGAAAAGTGCATAGAAAAAAGGGCGTATTGTACGCCCCTCATCTTACTTATCCTCTGTAATATATGCCCATTTATAGCTGTAGTCTCCACCAACTGGATGGTGAACAATACCTTTTACTTTCTGTCTTTGAACGATAGCATCACCACGTTGATATAATGGTGCAATTACAGCATCATCAAGTAACATTTTCTCAGCTTTTAGTAAGCTATCCCAACGTTCTTTCGTTTTCGTTAATAGCTCGCCTTTACCTTTTTCTACAATTTCATCATATTTTGGATTTGAATATCCAGTTTGGTTATGAGGACCATTTGTAACGAACATATCAATGAATGTCATTGGATCTAAGTAATCAGGGCCCCAACCAGCGTAAGATAAATCATAATCTAAATCTGATTCTAATTTTAACTTTTGTTTAAACGGTTGATTTTTCAAGTTCACTGTTAACCCTGGTAAGTTTTTCTCAAGTTCTCCTTTTAAGAACTCCCCTACTTTTTTCGCATTATCGCTATCGTAGTTTAATAGCTCAATCGTTACTTGCTCTTTTCCAAGTTCTTTTTTCGCTTTTTCCCAATGCTCTTTTGCTTTTTTCACATCTGTTTTTAAAATATCTCCGTTATCTTTACGGAAGTCTTTTCCATCTGGACTCTTCGCAAATTCTTTTGGTACTAAGTAATCTGCCGGTGTAGATCCGTCATTTAAAATAACGTTCGTTAAGCCTTTTTTATCATATGCCTTTGCAATCGCTAAACGTAAATCTTTGTTTTTTAATACTGTATCTTGCCCACCACGTTTTTGGTTTAAACGTAAGAAGAACGTTGATGGTGTTTTTTGTGTATAGAAGTCTGGATTTGATTTATATTTGTCAACCATTTCAGATGTAAGTCCCGCACGATCGATTTGTCCACTTTCATATAAGTTTACACGTGTACCGCTATCTTTTACTACGTTAAAGTTGATTTCATCTAACTTAACTGTTTTATTATCCCAATATTGTGCATTTTTCTTTAATTTCCATCCTTCTTCATGTTTCCAGTCTGTTAATGTAAATGGTCCGTTGTATAACGTTGTATCTGCTTCTAAACCAAATTTTTCACCTTTTTCTTTTACGAATTTTTCATTTAACGGATAGAATGTTCCGAATGAAGTTAATTCTACAAAGTAAGGAACTGGATTTTCTAATTCTACCTCTAATGTGTAATCATCTACAGCTTTTACACCTAACGTATCAAGTGGTGCTTTCCCATCATTAATTGCTTTTGCGTTCTTTAAATCAAACATAATGTATGCATATTCCGCTGCTGTATTTTTATCTACCGCACGTTTCCAAGCAAACACGAAATCCTTCGCTGTTACAGGGTCTCCATTTGACCATTTTGCATTTTTATTTAATGTAAATGTATACTTTTTACCATCATCACTCTTTTTATATGATTCAGCAACCCCTGGAGCTGCCTTATTATCTTTATCAAGTCGATATAAACCTTCCATTACGTTGTTTAAAGCTAGAAACGATACTTGGTCTGTCGCTTTAGCAGAGTCCATAGATGGAATCTCTTGAGACTCTGTTAAATTAAGCACTTGCTTCGCCGCTAACTTTCCGCCTTCTTTTTCACCGCTTTTTGGTGTTGTGCTTGCCTTCTCTTTATCTCCTGATCCAGAGCAAGCTGTTAATGCCATACTCATTACTAAAACTGGTGCTACGACCGCTGTCAATTTTTTCATCTTTTTTCTCTTCATTTTTTTGTACCCTCCCCAATTATATGTACGATATTAACATTTAGAAATTCTCTACTAACTTTCGTTATCAGAAAATTCTTATTAATTAATATTCTACTGTTTTTTAAAATTTTGTAAAGTATTTTTGTAAATTTTCTAAATATTTATTTTTTATTATAGTATCTTGTTGTTTTAACTACTATATGAATTATCCCCCGTCTACTATATGTAAACATCCCTTCTCTTATTCCACTCTATTACTACATTCTATATTTTTCTTATTAGCATGAGGTCTCTTACTATCATTCATCTTTCTTACCACTTACTGACCTCTCTAATTTCCTCAGATAGAACCTTCCTAATTACCTATCCGATTCTCAATAGGCTAACGAGATTTATTCCCTTATACATACTAAAAAGCATCTCAAAAGCAGCTCAGCCACTTTTGAAATGCTTTCACTTTATTTTTTTCCGCCATCCTCAGTTACATACGCCCACTTAAAGCTATATTCTGGACTGATGTTATGTTTCACAATTCCTTTTACATTCGGTTTCATTACGTACGATCTTCCTGTTTGATATAAAGGAACTAACCCTGCATCTTCTTCAAGGAATAATTTTTCAGCTTTCCCTAACGTTTCCCAACGTTTTTTCGCATCACTCATTAATTCATTACCTGCTTTTCCTACCATTTCATCGTATTTTGGATTTGAATAACTCATTTGGTTGTACGGGCTCTTCGATTCAAACATATCAATAAATGTCATTGGATCCGCATAGTCTGGACTCCAACCTGCATAAGAAATTTCATAATCTTGCGCAGTTTCTAATTTTAATTTTTGTTTGAATGGCTGAATTTTCGTATTAATCGTTACACCTTTTAAATTTTTCTCAATTTGATCTTTTACATAGTCAGCAATCTTTTTCGCAGTTCCATCATCATAACTTAGCAATTCAATTGTAACTTGATCTTTTCCAAGTTCTTTTTTTGCTTCTTCCCAAGCTGCTGCTCCTTTTTTCGGATTATATTTCAGACCATTTTTAAATGTATCTTGATAATCTTTACCATCTGGCCCTGTCGCAAGTCCTTTTGGAACCAATTGATCTGTTGCTTTTGATCCATTATTTAAAATTACATTTGCCAATCCTTTTTTATCAACTGATAATGCAATTGCTTCACGTAGTTTTTTGCTCTTTAAAGGTGTATCTTGTCCGTTACGTTTTTGATTTAAACGTAAGAAGAATGTACTTGATTCCGCATACTCACCATATTCTTCTTTGTTCGATTTATATTTATCTACAAACTCTCCTGATAGTAATGTAAAATCAATTGATCCTGTATCATATAAGTTTACTTTCGTTGCAACCTCTTTTACTACACTATAGTTAATTTCTTCTAATTTCACAGTCTTTTTATCCCAGTACTTATCATTTTTCTTCAGCTGCCAACCTTGTTCATGTTTCCATGAAGACATAACGAATGGACCGTTATACACAGTTGTATCTGCTTCTAAACCGTACTTATCACCTTTTTCTTTTACGAATTTTTCATTTAATGGATAGTATGATGGGAATGCTAATAAATTTAAGAAATACGGTACCGGTTTTTCTAATTCTACTTCTAGCGTGTAATCATCTACCACCTTCGCTCCTAATTCAGTTACAGGTTTTTCCCCTTTATTAATCGCTTCTGCATTTTTAATATAGTAAGCAATAAATGCATATTCTGCCGCAGTATTCTTATCAAGTAAGCGCTGCCATGCGAAAACGAAATCTTTCGCTGTTACAGGATCACCATTTGACCATTTTGCATCTTTTCGCAGTTTAAACGTATACTTTTTACCATCTTCACTTTTCGTACTAGACTCTGCCGCAGCAGGAATTGGCTTATTATCTTTATCAAGGCGATATAGGCCTTCCATCGTGTTCCCTAAAATTTGCGCACCTAATGTATCAGTAGATTTAGAAGTATCCATCGTCGGAATTTCTTGGTTTTCCGTACGATTTAATACTTGTTTCGCTGCATATTTAATATCAGATTTTTTTTCTTCCCCATTATTTGATGTAGTAGTCGTTTTCTTTTCCCCACCTGACCCAGAACATGCTGTCAATGCAACACTCATCGCTAAAACTGGTACCACAACAGCCGTTAACTTTTTCATCTTTTTTCTCTTCATTTTTGTACCCTCCCTAATTATATGTACATTACCAACCCTTGAGAGACCCCTTACTAAAGATTAATTTTTCTGAAAATTACAACTAATGTTATTCTACTCTTTTTTTCACATTTGTAAATAGTTTAACTTTAAATATTCTTACTTTTTTATTTTAGTAGGATTTATCCCCCATCTACTATATGTACATACTATACACCTTATTCTCCTCTATTTAACCATACTAAAAATTAGTATTTTAAGCTCACAAAAAAGCATTTCAAAGTAGCTTAGCTACTTTGAAATGCTTTTTTAACTCTATTATTTTTCAGTTACATATGCCCATTTAAAGCTATATTCCGGACTGATATTATGTTTTACAATACCTTTAATATTTTGTTTTAGAACATATGCATCACCACGTTGGTATAAAGGTACAAGTGCTACATCTTTCTCAAGAAGTAATTTCTCAGCTTTTCCTAGCTCTTCCCAACGTTTCTTCGCGTCACCCATTAATTCAGTGCCAGCTTTTTTAATCATATCATCATACTTAGAATCAGCGAAGCTCATTTGGTTATGAGAATGATTAGACTGGAACATATCTAAGAATGTCATTGGGTCAGCATAGTCAGGTCCCCAACCAGCATATGATAAATCATAATCTTGCTCTGTTTCTAGTTTTAGTTTTTGTTTGAATGGCTGAAGTTTAATATTAACTGTTACACCTTTTAAATTTTTCTCAATTTGGTCTTTTACATATTCCCCTACTTTTTTCGCATTACCAGTATCATAGTTTAATAACTCAATTGTAACTTGGTCTTTACCGAGTTCTTTTTTCGCTTCTTCCCAGGCTGCAGCAGCTTTTTTCGCATCTGGTTTGATACCATTTTTAAATGTTTCTTGGAAGTCTTTTCCGTCTGGTCCAGTCGCTAACCCTTTCGGTACTAAGAAGTCTGCTGGTTTAGATCCGTCATTTAAAATAACGTTTGCTAAGTTTTTCTTATCGATAGAAAGCGCGATTGCTTCACGTAATTTCTGACTCTTTAATGGTGTATCTTGTCCACCACGTTTTTGATTCATACGTAAGAAGAATGTACTTACTTGTGAGTATGTGCCAAACTCCTCTTTGTTATTTCTATATTTGTCAACGAATTCACCTGATAGAAGTGCGAAATCAATTGCACCTGTATCAAATAAGTTAACCCTTGTATTTATCTCTTTTACTACACTATAGTTGATTTCATCTAATTTTACAGTCTTTTTATCCCAATATTGATCATTTTTCTTTAGTTTCCAGCCTTGCTCATGCTTCCAATCAGTAAGAACGAATGGTCCGTTATATACTGTTGTATCAGACTCTAAACCGTATTTATCACCTTTTTCTTTTACGAACTTCTCATTTAATGGATAGTACGATGGGAACGCTACTAAGTTTAAGAAGTATGGTACCGCTTGTTCTAATTCAACTTCTAATGTATAGTCATCTACCGCCTTAACTCCTAGTTCAGTTACTGGTTTTTCACCTTTATTAATCGCCTCTGCATTTTTAATTGGGAATGCGATAAACGCATATTCTGCAGTTGTTTTTGGATCTAATAATCGTTGCCATGCATAAGCAAAGTCTTTTGCTGTTACAGGATCACCATTTGACCATTTTGCATCTTTACGTAGTTTAAATGTATATTTTTTACCATCTTCACTTTTCGTACTAGATTCTGCTGCAGCTGGGATTGGTTTATTATCTTTATCTAATCGATATAACCCTTCCATTGTGTTCCCTAAAATTTGAGAACCTAATGTATCTGTATTTTTTGAAGTATCCATTGTTGGGATCTCATTTGTTTCTGTACGATTTAACACTTGTTTTGCTGCTAATTTTTCCCCTGACTTACTATCTCCACTAGAGCTAGAATTTGTGCTTGTCTTCTTATCTCCACCTGATGTAGAACATGCTGTTAACGCCATGCTCATTGCTAAAACCGGTGCTACAACTGCTGTTAGTTTTTTCATTTGTTTCTTTTTCATTTTGTACCCTCCCTAATTCTTAACGATAGCTATTAAAGAATTTTCTGATAATTCTGTTTTTCTCTATATATTTATCAGACGATTCTTACTAATTCTTATTCTACTAATTTTTTAATTTTTGTAAAGTATTATTATTGAAAATTTTTAAAAAATTATTTTTTTACAGTAATATTCATAAAAATTCCATATTTTGTTCAAACCTTATTTCGCATTCATACACATTCGTTGTTTTAATCACTTTCATCTCATTTACCACTTGAATACTTGTTAATTATTGCTAATAAATAATGCATATATCTAAAAACATCTTTTCTACAAAAATAAAAAAGTCAGCAAAGCTGACTTTTTACCCGACCATTTTCTCTCTTTTCATTTCCTCTACTACTCTCGTATACTTCTCATCATCAAATTCATTTTCACTTTTCGCAACAACTACAGTTGCAATACCGTTACCAATTAAATTAACGATAGCACGTGCTTCTGACATGAAACGATCTACACCAAGTAATAACGCTAAACCTTCTAATGGGATAACATTCATTGCAGATAGGGTAGATGCTAGTACAATGAATCCCCCGCCGGTTACTGCTGCTGCTCCTTTAGATGTAACTAACAAAATAGCTATTATAGTTAATTGTTGACCTAGTGAAAGATCGACGTGAAAAACTTGCGCTAAAAATATAGTTGCCATTGATAAATAAATCGTTGTTCCATCTAAGTTAAAAGAGTAACCTGTTGGAATGACTAAACCTACTACCGGCTTCGAACACCCGAAGTCTTCCATCTTTGTCATCATCCGCGGCAGTACTGATTCTGAAGATGATGTCCCGAGAACAATAAGTAATTCTTCTTTAATATACGCTAAATATTTCCACAAACTAAATTTATACAATTTACAAATAAAATTTAAAACAATAAAAACAAATAATGCCATTGTCGCATATACACAAATCATTAATTTACCAAGTGGTATGAGCGTGCTTAAACCATACTTCCCAATTGTAAATGCCATCCCACCGAATGCTCCAACTGGTGCTAATTTCATTACAATTGATAAAATGTTAAAAAATACTTTCGATAATCTTTCAAAAAAGTCAATAACCGGTTGTCCATTTTTTCCTAACATCGTTAACCCTGCTCCGAATAAAATGGAGAAGAACAGAACTTGTAAAATATCACCTTTGGCAAATGCTTCAAACATGTTAGACGGCACGATATGTAAAAAGAAATCCATCCATTTCATTTCTTGCCCACTTTGTACATATTGTGAAACATCTCCGCCTTTTAGTTTTGAGGGATCTAATCCATCTCCTGGACGTACAACATTCGCTACGATGATACCAATAATTAAAGCCGCTGTTGTAACAATTTCAAAATATAATAGTGCCTTCCCACCAACGCGGCCTACCTTTTTCATACTTCCCATACTTGCAATACCGAGCACAATTGTTAAAAAGATAATCGGTGCAATAACCATTTTAATCATATTGATGAATGTTTCACCAATTGGCTTCATTTGTTGTCCAACACTCGGCCAAATTGCCCCTACTGCAATACCACAAATAATAGCCACAATAACTTGGAATGTTAAATTCTTTACAATTCTCATTTTTGATACTCCCCTGTATTTTCATTTCTCCCATACTATTTCAATAATTGCTAATGATATATTCTATGTAATAGCCCCCCTGTTATTTAACTTAAACTATAAATTTATGTTACACTATTATCTTAAACTTGAAAATAGTATATAATATTTATAAATAAAAGACATACTATTTAACATAATAAAAAAGCAGACATTACATCTGCTTTAATTCTCCTCAATCTGT
This sequence comes from Bacillus cereus group sp. MYBK95-2, assembly GCF_051915225.1. NCBI lineage: Bacteria > Bacillati > Bacillota > Bacilli > Caryophanales > Bacillaceae > Bacillus > Bacillus cereus group sp. MYBK95-2. The sequence continues at coordinate 80,935 of NZ_JBQAEH010000001.1, forward strand.
TTTTCACTTAATCCTAGATGTGTTCTAAGAGTATTACTCAAACTCTGTAGATCTTTTTTATTAGGATTATAATAATATACACGTTGCCCGTTTGGGCCATTAGGTAAGAATAAATCATCACCAGCTAATTGTATTTTTTCAACTGAACCGTTTAAACCGTATTTATAAAAAGATAAAATATCATCCATTACTAAATTTGTTTTAAAATCACCATCAACCGCCTCAACTATTTTTTCTAGCTTCGTAATCGATCCTACACTTTTTAATTTACTTAAAATCGCTTCAATAACAAGTTGTTGGCGCTGTCCTCTCATTGCATCACTATCAATATGGCGCGTTCTTGCTAGTGCAAGTGCTTCTTCCCCATTTAATTTTTGTAATCCTTTTTTCAAATGAATCGCATCAGGTTCATCTTTACTATTTTGCTCCGTAAATTCAACTGGGACATCCACTTCAATACCATCTAACCCATCAACAATTTTAGTAAAGGAACCAAAATTAAATTTCACAAAATAATCAACAGGCACCTGTAACAATTTTTCTACTGCTTCCACAGAAGCTTGCGGTCCTCCATCTTTACCATTTTTAACGAAACCACTTCCATATGCATGGGTTATTTTATCTTTTTTCTTTTCAACTGGAACATATGTATATGTATCACGCGGTATGCTCGTTAATTTCACTGTTTTATCGTCTTTATTAAAAGTCGCTAACAATAATGCATCTGTATGAAATGCACCATTATATTCCTTTTGTCGTTCTTGATTTTCATCAATTCCCATAATTAAAAGTGAAACATGATTTGCAATTGGCTTTACAGATTTCTCACGTAAATTGGATTTTTCACCTCGTGCTAAATTCAAATTAGATTTTTGTACAAGACTAGAAGTTTTCATATATACATAGGCTCCATAGCCAATTCCACCAAATAGTAATACCGCCAGTAGTAAACTTATTATCGTTTTCTTTTTATATTTTTGCTTATTTTTCTCTTCTCTTAAAGATGAATGATTACCCATTTACTCTCCTCCTGTTTCTATTCATCCAATATGTTTTTCATTTTTTCATATTTAGCACTATCCTTTTGAAATATACTTTCTTTCAATCCCTTATCTATTTGTATCCATTCAGTCGTAACTGAATATTGAATCAAGCCTTCTTGAAAACTAAGAAATTTCAACATAATCCCTGTATTTTTCTCCACAACCATTTCGAATTTCCCTCTTAAATCTTCAGAGGTGCTAACAGGCATCTCTATGTTTATAACTCCTTCAATTTTGTAACAATCTAATCCAAGATATTTCGTTTCTTTATAATTCCAATCTTTATATCGAATTAATAAATCTGCGAATTCTGATTGAATACTATATTTAGCTAGCCCTACATATTCATCATCATATCTCTTTTTCTCATCTGATTTTCTCACTAACCTTTCCGTAGGATTTAATTTTAATAGTTCATTGTTTCTTTCTTTCGGGTTCCATTTTTTCTCTTTATAGGTATACTTCTCATCATCAAATTCTTTTTTCTTCCCCTCGTTATATATAATTGTTCGTTTTTTGGCTAGTTTATCTTCTTTCGAAGAGATACCTCTTTGTTTCTCCGTATCAATCGCATACTTATATGTTGTAGCAATTCTTGATAAGCTAGAATATTCCTCAAATTGTCCTGAAATATTTTTAAAATAATCAATAGAATCTAGCATTTTTTGATGAATCTTTTCTTTATCTGGATAATGTACATTCGATTTTATTTCTTCTTCATTTTCATAATCAGAAAACGCTTTTTTCTTTACATATTCAAATACTCCACCATTTTGCGCAAAACTTTGTATAGAAAACTCAGACATAGATACCACTGAAAGTATACAAACCGCTGCACTAATTATCATCATATGAATTTTGTAACTCTTCTTTTTTACCTTAAGATTATGTAGCGTGCTATTAATCTTTTCATTTAACTCTGGAGGTACTATAACATTTTCATCTTTTATTCTCTTTTTTAATTTCTCATCAAATAATTTTTCATTATCCATCCTTTACACCCCCTATTCCATCTTTAATCGTTTTTGTAGTTGTTCCCTCGCACGTGATAATCTTGATTTCACTGTTCCTTTCGGTATTTCTAACAGCTTTGCTATACTCTCTTGATGCATGTCTTCATAGTAATAAAGCACCGTAACAGCTCTTAATTCTTCATGTAACGATTGAATCGCATTACACAAATCTATATCTTCATACTGATCACAAGCACTCATATTGTAATCATTCTCTTCTGTCACAATTACATTTTTATACGCTCTAATAATATTGTTACACTCATTTATTAGTATTCGAATTAACCAAGTTTGAAAAAATTCTTCTTTTTTTAATTTTTTTATATTTTCATAGGCTTTTAAAATTGTTGTCTGTATCGCATCCTCTATATTTGTCTCATCACGTAACATCGCCTTTGCTATTCGATACATCTTCGCTTTTTCTGTATGTATAAGCGCTATAAAGGCTTCATGATCACCTTTTTTCGCTAAAGAAACATCCGTTTCTTCTTTTACAATCATTTTATATAAAGGGATTACTTTCACAATTGCTCCTCCTGTTTCATCCTCACTTCATCACTTCCAATTTAACTTTACATGTATTAGACGTATGAACCTAGAAAAAGGTTCACTTTTTTGAATATTTATGTAATTAAAAAGATAAATATCCTTTATAAGTGTTATGTGATAAACATACTAGTTTAAATTTACAAATAAAAAAAGCCCACTTTCTCAGTGGACTTTCTACTCTATAACGGTAAATCCCTCTTCCTAAATACTACAATCGCTACGATAAAAATACAAAGCGCTACAGTAGTTAAACCTATACTTATCGGCCATATATTATATGATCCTTCAGCAATTTCTTTCGGACGAAACAGCGTAAATAATGATAGGTTTTTCATCCATTCTAACTTATCACTTAACTTCCCCACCATATCCAATACGAAAAATAAGATAGTTAAACTCGCTGAATAACTTAGTGCTTTTCTTTCGTCATTACATATACAAGAAAAGAAAAATGAATACGCACTAACGACTAAAAATATGAGCCCTCCGACTACATTTATCTTCAAAAATAATTCTTTATTTAAGTTGTTATCTTGTAAAAACCATTCTGCACCTACTAACCCAGCTACATACGTAACAGATACAATAATTAGAAGTCCCAATATGAGAACAGCAGCTTGTGTAATCGCAATTTGCACTCTAGATACAGGTGTTGCTAGCAAGTATGCCATTGCTCCTTTATCTACATGACGAGCAATTAAATGTGTCGCAACTGTTACGCAAAAAATTGTTAAAATGATAATAAACAATAGACTATAGTATTCGCCCGCTAGAAAATCCATTACGTTTTGAATCGGGCTTTCCATACCAACGATTTTTTTCACACTATCAGGCATGGCAGCTATTAATTCATTTAGCCCTTTCGCTGATACCATTGACGGGAATATCCAAATTAATAACCACAGATATAAAGCTGCACCAGACGCATAACTCAAAATACTTTTTTGTGTTTCTTTCAAACTAGCTAAAAATAATTGCTTATTCATGCGTTACCCCTTCTTTCTTATCGTAATAATGCATAAATAAATGTTCTAAATCCATCGCTCTCGTTTGAAGTGCCGTTACATTATAGTTTGAAAGTGTTTGTAAAACAGTTTGATAGTTTCCTTGTACAATGATAGATGCCTCTCTACCTTTTACCGCTTCAAATTGCAAATTACACTTTGTAAGGGACTCAATCTCTTCTTGTGATGATACTGTTACATCTATCACCTGTCTTCTCATACTTTGTAAATCGTGAATATTTTCAACCGTTACGAGTCGACCATCTTTAATAATAGCTACTCTGTCACAAGTTCTCTCAATTTCAGTAAAAATATGTGATGACATTAGGATTGTTTTTCCTCTTTGCTTTTCCTCTAATATTAAATCTATAAACACTTGTTGCATAAGTGGATCAAGTCCAGATGTTGGTTCATCTAAAATTAACACCTCTGGATCGTGCATAAATGCAGCGACTATCCCTACTTTTTGCTTCATTCCTTTAGACATTTTGCGAATCGGTGTTTTCACATCAAATTGCAGACGCTCTATCAGTTCATCTCGTCTTTTCGTATCCTTTAATCCACGCATTCCCTGCATTAATTTTAAAAACTCTAATCCATTCATTCCTTCAATAAAAGAAATTTCACCTGGCAAGTAACCAACTTCCCTTTGAATTTTCGCTGCTTCATTCCAACAATCTAATCCAAAAATTGTCGCTTTACCAGCTGTCGGTTTTATAAATCCCATTAAATTACGAATCGTCGTTGATTTTCCGGCACCATTCGGTCCTAAATAACCAAATACTTCTCCCTCTTTTACATCAAATGTAATATGAAACAAACCTTTTCCATTCGAAAACTGTTTTGTGACATCTTGAACTGAAATCATAATTCCACCTCATTTTTTGAAATATTGAATATGTGATATTTCAAAATTATTGTACTCCTCATCTTCCATATTCGCAACAATTTTTTGAAATATTTATTAGTCCATATTTCAAAATTATTGTTTTCCATTATTTTTTCTTGTATATTTTAAGTGAGGTGATTGCATTGAACGGCTTTGAAAGAGTAAAAGAAAAGAAAAAGCGTGCCATTAAAGAAGCAGCATTCGTATTATTTTCAGAACGTGGATTTAATGAAGTGAAAATAGAACATATCGCAAAAGAAGCAAACGTTTCTCAAGTTACAATTTATAATCATTTCGGAAGTAAAGATGCGTTATTTAGGGAGCTTATACAAGAATTTATCATATCTGAATTTCAATATTATAAAGAGCTTGCAGAAGAAAAATTACCTTTTCATGATATGATGCAAAAAATGATTGTAAGAAAAATGAATACTGGCGGATTATTTCAACCTGATATGTTACTACAAATGATGCAAAGGGACGAAGAACTCCGTAAGTTTATTTATAGTTATCAAAATGAAAAAATCCTACCCTGGTATTTAGAAATATTAGAACGAGCTCAGCGCAAAAACGAAATTAATCCACACCTTACTAAAGAAATGATGTTACTTTACATTCAAATGTTTACAAAATTAGGTGATGAATTTGGAGCACAACTTCTTGAAGGAGATCGGGAAAAACATATAAAAGATATCGTTACGATGTTCTTTTATGGACTGTCCGTCCCAGAAAAATAATTGTTTCTAAAAAACAAATACAATCAACAAAAAGCCCTTTGGATATTTAAATCTCAAGGGCTTTTTCATATCAAATAAATAGCTAAAACTAACTTTATCTTAAAGAAGTTAAATGCTGCTTTATAGATAACACCTTATTATAGATTAACTCTTTTAGCATAACAGGTTGAATCGAAATAATCGTTTCACCGAAATTCAGAAAATAATTTGAAATAAAATCAGATTCTTGCTTGTTAAAATAGCCTGTTATAATGTAATTTTCATTTTCCTTTTGCAACCTCATGGAAGGGTAATTCTCTTTATCAAAAATGTCTTTTCCTTTTTGATTAACAATGACGCTAAAATCAATTGCATCAGACTTTCTGTGAAAGGTAGTAAGATAACTTAATAATTCTTCAAGATTTTTTGGATTAATATTGCTCGTTTCCACAATAGAAAGAATTTTATCACATCTAATTATTTGAACATGATTTGTCTCAAAATTAAAGATTTTAGCATACCACTGGCCAAATTTAGATTCTACTCGAATAAATTGGGCAACCAATGCTTGCTCCTCACCTTTTTTTAAATATGTTAAATGATAAACTTGCTCAGCAAAAATTCCCTGTAAAATTTCTTTTAAGAACGGACTAAAATTACTATGATTTGTTACTTCAAAGGAAAGCGTTCGTTCCATAATTGAAATATTTTTACTCACATTATCAGGTAATACATGTTTAAATTTATTTTCAAGCGCAATACTTTCTACATTAAATGGTTTTGTCTTGTATCCATTTAGCGTAAGAATTGAAAAGTATAACGCATACATTTCATCCACACTAAAATAAATTGGCGATAACACACTATTTTCTATAATTTTATAACTTCCATTTCTACCTAATTCAGAATATATGGGTACACCTATTTCTTCCAATGATTGAATATCTCGCAACGCAGTACTTTTAGAAATAGCATATCTAGCCATTAAATCTTTTAAATTAAAATATCTTTTATTATTTAAGAAAATAAGCATGTCATTTATTCGTTCAGTTTTTTTCATATTTCCCTCCCAAAAAGGTATCATGTATTGAAACCTTTTTAATCTATATTATAATTATCAACTAATAAAGGAGTTATATATTTATGACATTAGAGATAGCTATTTTTCTTTCAATGAACGGGCAAGCAAAGGAGGCGATTAACTTTTATACACGTAATTTAGAAGCCAAAAAATTAATGATTGTTACGTATGAAGAACTGGCGAAAAGAGATAGTTCTTTTAAAATTACAAGTGAAAATAAAGATCATATTGCTCACTCTGTTTTACAAATTGGGAATACAAAGCTAATGATAGCAGAAGATACAATGAAGCATAATGAACGTTATAACGTTGGAAATAACATGTCACTTTGCATTCAAAGCGCTAATTTAGAAGAAATACAACGGTTTTATAATAATTTAATTTCCGATAAGCATGTGAAAATAATCTCTCCGCTAGAAAAAAATATATTTAGTGAAGCATATGGTATTATTGAAGATCCTTATGGCATACAAATCCAATTAATGTATGATAAACGACTAAACTAATTAATTAATCATATTCACATATTCCTAATAAAAAAGACACGAATTTCGTGTCTTTTTATTTTATAGAAATGACTCTACCCTTTTCACTACTTTCAATCGCTAATTGAATCATTTTAATAACATCTAAACCTTCTTTTGCTGTTACAGGTAGTTCCTCACCATTTAATATACTATCTCGTACACCTTTATAATAATTGTCATAACAACCGACTTCTGTTGGAATACGCTCTAAGCTTTCTTCTGTTTCTAAAGTAGCAAAATTCTCTTCATCGTCTACTCCATAACCGTTATCACCTGGCTTCATTCCATTTTTTAATTGCTCTTCCTGCGAATCCATACCGTACTTCACGATAGAACCTTTCTCTCCATGCACTATAAAATGTGGTCCAGCTTTTTTCACATAACTGCTACTACGTAAAATGACACGTTTAACTCCGTAATGAAGTACTATGTGGAAATAATCATCCACCTCTGCACCTGGTCGTTGTTTTATTACATCTGCACTTATCGCATCTGGTTTCCCGAATATTGATAACGCTTGGTCAATTAAATGCGATCCTAAATCGTATAATATACCGGAGCCTGGTAGATTTTTTTCTCTCCATCGATCACGTACATGTGGACGGAAACGATCAAAATTCGATTCATATGCGTATACATTCCCTACTCTGTTTTCTCCTAACAATTTCTTAATTGTTAAGAAATCATTATCAAAACGACGATTATGATATACGCTTAACATTACATTATGCTGCTCTGCTAATGAAATAAGCTCTTCCCCTTCTTCAATTGAGACAACAAATGGTTTTTCTACAACAACATGCTTACCTTTTAAAATTGCTTCTTTTACATATGGAAAATGAGTTGTATTAGGTGATGTAATAACAACTAAGTCAACATCAGCTCGCTTCACCAATTCATCAATTGTACTAACAACATTAGCGTTTGGTAATGTGTCTTTTACTACCTCTTCTTTTGAGGATAATACAGCACGAATATCATATTCTTCTATTGTTTGTAATAGTGGGATATGAAATGTCGTACTAGAAAAACCAAATCCTACAATCCCTACACCTATTTTTTTCATGTTGCCCCTCCATTTGTGCCGCTTTAACGAGCAGTAAGATTCCTAACCCAAAATTCAGTGAAAGCTAAGGAATTAGGTGAGGAATCAACTGCTTGTTAAAGCCCGATTAGTTGAACTTTATGAGAACGATTTCATTCAGTTATTATAACAAGATTATTATTATTTACATAATAAATTGCCTAGAAAAAAGCATCTTGCTACTATTCATAGCAAGATGCCCTCTTTATTCTGGTCTTTTCTTCGTCCACGTTTCTACTACTTCACCAGTATCATTAACATCTAGCACAAGGCTACCATTACTATACCGGTCTTTATTTCGATACGCTTTCGGATCAATTTCTTCTACAATGTTTTTCTCTGTCTTCATGTAAACTAATTCATCGTCCCGAACGATTTCAATACCGACAATGCGGTACGGATTACGTTTTAATTCTTTGAAAATAACAAGACCTCGCTTCGCCCTCGTTGATTTCTCAATTTCTGATGCTTTTAGGCGTTTTACAGCACCGCGCTGTGTTACGAGAATAAGTTGATCTTTGTCACCATTTAACGGTTTACCAGAAGCGACATAGTCATCTTCTTTTAAATTAATTGCTTTCACTCCAGCAGCTCTTACACCGACTGGACTTACTTCCTCTTCATGGAAAATAAGTGCATATGCACCGTGTGTAGCAAGAACGATATCACTCGTTCCATCTGTCGCAAATATATCGACAACTTCATCATCTTTTTTCAAGTTTACAGCAACGAATGCTCTTGAATAACGCTGAACTTTATATTGATTTAATTCTGTTTTCTTTATCATACCATTTCTTGTTACAAATACGATAAATCGTTTTTCTTCCTCAAAGTTCGGTACAACCGTTGCCCAAATGATTGTTTCATCCCGGTCGAGTGAAACGATATTAGCAACGTGCTGACCTAAATCTTTCCAACGAATATCTGGCATTTCGTATACTGGCAGATATATATAGTTTCCTTTATTCGTAAATAAGAGGACTGTCTCTGTCGTATTCGTATCGAATCGTTCAAGTAAGATGTCACCCTCTTTCATACCGAAGTCTTTGCCGTTTGAGGCATTATGTGAGCGCCATCCAGTACGTTTCACATATCCTTCTTTCGTTACAGTAACGATGACATCTTCTTGTGGGATCATCACTTCTACATCGATTTTAATTTCCTCGATTTGATCTTCAATAATAGCGCGTCGATCATCACTATACGTTTTCTTAACTCTCTTTAAATCAGTTTTAATTACTTGAAGCAATCTTTTTTCACTTTGTAAAATTGCCTGTAGCTCAATAATTTTCTTATTAAGCTCATCTGCTTCTTCTTGTAACGCCGTAATGTCTGTATTCGTTAAGCGATATAATTGCAAGGAAACAATTGCTTCTGCCTGTGCTTCTGTAAAGCCAAATTTTGCACTTAAATTATCTTTCGCGTTACGTTTATCTTTTGAAGCTCGAATTGTCTCAATTACTTGGTCTAAAATCGATAATGCTTTCTTTAAACCTTCTACAATATGTTGACGATTTTCTGCTTTTCTTAATTCATATTGCGAACGTCTCGTAATAACCTCTTTTTGATGTCCAATATAAGCATCTAAAATTTTCGGTAATGTCATAAGTGTTGGACGACGATTATTGATCGCTACCATATTAAAGTTATATGGAATTTGCAAATCTGTATTTTTATATAAATAATTTAAAATACCTTCGGCGTTTGCTTCTTTCTTTAATTCAACAACAATTCGTAAACCAGTACGATCTGTCTCATCACGCACTTCAGCAATACCATCTAACTTTTTATCTAGACGTAATTCATCCATTTTCTTTACAAGGTTTGCCTTATTCACTTCGTAAGGAATTTCAGTGATTACAATTTGTTGTTTCCCACCACGCACTGTTTCAACTTCTGCTTTTCCGCGAATAATAATTTTACCTTTACCTGTTTCATACGCCTTTTTAATACCATCAATCCCCTGAATAATACCGCCTGTTGGGAAATCTGGTCCTTTCATAACTGTTAATAAATCATCAACAGTACTATTTGGCTTATCAATACGCATCATTGTAGCATCAATAACTTCTCCAAGATGATGCGGAGGAATTTCTGTTGCATAACCAGCGGAAATCCCTGTAGATCCGTTCACTAATAAATTCGGGAACGCTGCTGGTAATACAACTGGTTCTTCACTCGTATCATCAAAGTTTGATACGAATTCTACTGTTTCTTTATCAAGATCACGTAATAACTCAGATGCAATTGGTGATAAACGAGCTTCCGTATAACGCATTGCTGCTGCTGGATCCCCGTCAACACTACCGTTATTACCATGCATTTCAACTAAAACATTACGTACTTTCCAAGTTTGGCTTAAACGTACCATCGCCTCATATACAGAGGAATCACCATGTGGATGATAATTACCAATAACGTTACCGACTGTTTTAGCTGACTTACGGAACGCTTTATCATGTACATTACCTTCTACATACATAGAATATAAAATACGTCTTTGTACTGGCTTTAAGCCGTCACGCGCATCTGGAAGTGCACGATCTTGAATAATATATTTACTATAACGTGCAAAGCGATCACCTAACACGTCTTCAAGCGGGAGGTCATGAAACTTCTCTGCTTGCATGTTATTCCACCTCCGTCTCCATAATCATTTCATTTTCTAAAATATTTCCTTCTTCTTGCATACCAAACTGTACATTACGTTCAATCCATTTACGGCGCGGTTCTACTTTATCGCCCATTAACGTTGTAACGCGGCGCTCTGCCCTAGCTGCATCATCAATTTTCACGCGAATTAATGTACGCGTTTCAGGATTCATTGTTGTTTCCCATAATTGATCCGCATTCATTTCACCAAGTCCTTTATAACGTTGTAACATATAGCCTTTTCCAACTTTTTTAGTTACACCGTCTAATTCCTCATCTGACCAAGCGTATTCAATTACCTCACTCTTACCTTTTCCTTTACTTACTTTGTATAAAGGAGGAAGTGCGATAAATACTTTACCAGCTTCGATAAGTGGCTTCATATATCTGTAGAAGAACGTTAATAACAATACTTGAATATGAGCCCCATCCGTATCGGCATCGGTCATAATTACAACTTTATCGTAGTTAATATCTTCAACATCAAATTCATTTCCTACACCGCCGCCAATCGCATAAATGATTGTATTAATCTCTTCATTTTTAAAGATATCAGCAAGCTTTGCTTTTTCTGTATTAATTACTTTACCACGTAACGGTAATACGGCCTGGAAACGTCGGTCTCGTCCTTGTTTCGCAGAACCACCGGCAGAGTCACCCTCTACTAGGTACAGTTCATTTTTTTGCGGGTTACGTGATTGTGCAGGTGTTAATTTCCCGCTTAACGTACCTTCTGATTTTTTCTTTTTCTTACCACTACGCGCTTCTTCTCTTGCTTTACGGGCTGCTTCACGGGCTTGTGCTGCTTTAATTGCTTTTCTCACAAGAAGTGTAGCTACATCAGGGTTTTCTTCTAAAAAGTATGCTAAATGCTCAGATACAATGGCATCAATTGAAGAACGCGCTTCACTTGTACCTAGTTTCCCTTTCGTTTGCCCTTCAAACTGAAGCACTTCTTCTGGTACACGTACCGAAACGATAGCCGCTACACCTTCACGAATATCTGTGCCTTCTAAGTTTTTATCTTTTTCTTTTAATAGTGCTACTTTACGAGCATACTCGTTAAACACACGCGTCATCGCTGTTTTAAATCCAGCTTCGTGTGTTCCACCATCTTTTGTACGTACGTTATTTACAAACGATAAAATGTTTTCTGAGTAGCCATCGTTAAATTGAAATGCTAGTTCTGCTTCAATTCCATTTTGTTCACCAGTGAAATATACAACTGGATGAATGGAATCTTTTTCTTCGTTTAAATAGGAAACAAAAGCTTCAATTCCCGTTTCATAATGAAATACATCCTCTAAATCATTTCGTTCATCTTTTATCGAGATTTTCATTCCTTTTAATAAGAATGCAGATTCACGTAATCTCTCACATAATGTTTCATAATTATAATTTGTTGTGCTGAAAATCGTTGTATCTGGTTTGAAATGCATCGTAGTACCAGACTCTTTCGTCTTCCCGATTTTCTCAAGCGTCGTTACAGGAACACCGCCATTTTCAAAGCGTTGTTCGTAAATATTTCCGTCACGCTTAATCGTTACGACTAACCATTCTGATAAGGCGTTTACAACCGATGCCCCAACACCGTGTAAACCACCACTCGTTTTGTAACCACCTTGACCAAACTTACCACCGGCATGAAGTACAGTTAAAATAACTTCAGGTGTAGGTTTCCCAAGTTTATGCATTCCCGTAGGCATTCCTCGCCCTTTATCTATAACGCTAATACTATTATCTTTATGTATTACGACTGAAATTTCGTCGCCAAATCCCGCTAACGCTTCGTCAACGGAGTTATCTACTATTTCATATACTAAATGATGCAATCCACGGCTGTCCGTGCTCCCGATATACATACCCGGGCGTTTTCGAACGGCTTCAAGTCCTTCTAACACTTGAATCGCATCTTCATTATATTGGAACTGATGCTTCGCCAAACTCCTTGCCCCTTTCCTAATCCAAAATCAGAACATATGTTTCTATTATAGAATAACGCCTCGACTATCGTTTTGGCAAGTTATCTTATCTCTTTTATATACCATTTTCAATAGAAAAATCCTTGTTTTCTCACAAGGATTCCTCTAGGCTACTATTTCAGAAAAATAATCGTTTGTCAACGAGAAATGGATATGTATTCCAAGATTACACATTCCAAACCTTTATTATGATCCAAATGATCAAGATCCAAAATGGGATTACAAATAACAATCCCCAAAAACAGCCTTTAAAAAATCTCATGATGAACACCTCGTTCATCGGCCCTACTTATCTATAATGAGGGCTGAATCAATCTTTCTACCTTTAAATCTATACTATTTTGTCATCGCATGTTCTACTTTAATACAACGATCCATTATTACAGTATAGTCTTTTTCTTTTAAAAGTTTATATGTATCCTCATCTTGTACTCCTAATTGTGCCCAAAAAACATCTGCATCAATCTCTACAAATTCTTTTGCAACATCCATTAAAAACTCTGAGCGACGAAATACATTTACAATGTCAACGTGTTCCTTAATATCCTTTAGTGAAGAAACTGCCTTTTCTCCGAGCACCTCATCTACTGTTGGATTAACTGGAATAATGCGGTATCCAGCATCTTGCATTGCTTTTGAAACCATATACGATGTACGTTCTGGCTTATCTGATAATCCAACAACCGCAATTGTTTTGCTTTTCTTTAACACTTCACCAATTTCCGTACGAGTTGGGTTTTCAATTGTCATAATTAATCCCTCCTATTCCTTTAGTATAGCCGATAAAGAAAGTCTCTTTCAATATGAAAGAGACTTTCTTTTATTTCGATTATTGATTCTTTGTAGCTGAATTATCTGCTAAAGTAGCCGATTTCGTCATTTTTTGACCGTTACGGTAGAATGTAACTTCTACTTTCTCGCCTACTTTTTTCTTTTCATATAAATATTTACGGAATTGAAGAGCATTCTCTACTTTTTGATTATCTAATGCTACTACAATATCATATTGCTCTAAACCAGCTTTTTCAGCTGGTGATATTGGGTAAATTTTACCTAATACAACGCCGTTTGTTACTTCTTTCGGTACTTTCAATTGATTGACTGCATAAGCTTGCACATCTTCTAGTGAAACAACACCTACTCCAAGAGCTGGACGTTTTACTACTCCATCTTTTTCAAGAGATTCAATAACTGGTTTTGCGATGTTAATTGGAATAGCAAATCCAATTCCTTCAACTTCTTGTTGTGCAATTTTACTTGAATTAATCCCAATTATTTCACCATTTTGGTTAAATAATGCACCACCACTATTACCTGGATTAATCGCTGCATCCGTTTGAATAACTTGTGCTTGCCAATCTGGTCGTTTATCCCCATCAATATCAACCGGAATTTCGCGTTCTTTACTACTGATTATACCTTCCGTTACACTTCCATCAAATCCAAGTGGATTACCGATTGCAATGGCTTTTTCACCCGCACGAAGTTTACTTGAATCACCTAAAGTGGCAACTTTATTTACATTAGATCCATCAATTTCAACAACCGCTAAGTCTAACCAAGGGTCCTTACCAACTAATTTCGCATCAACTTGCTTTCCGTCGCTCAGCTTCACAGCAAGTTTATTTGCTCCATCTACTACGTGGTTGTTTGTTACAATATATGCTTTATTTCCTGCTTTTTTATAAATAACACCTGATCCTGAACCGGCTTGTTGTTCTTGACCTGTCGGTTGCATTGCAAATGGATCAACACTTTGTTGCATATTAATAACACCTACAACAACATCTTTCGCCCCTTCAATCATACCAGGTAAATCAGTTTCATTTTTCGCTTTATTTACAACAGGAACTACAGTACCTTCTACTTTTGAATCCGAACTAAATGATGATACTGGCGCTCCATTATTTTGAGCCCATGGCATATATGGTGCTGCAAAACTAATCGAAACCGCTCCGACTACAGCTCCCACTAAACCTGTGAAGAAATAGCCTTTTTTACTACCTGATTTTCTCACTTCTCTCGTTTCACTATGCTCTTCATTTAAATTTGGTCCGTCGTAATATCCCATGTTTTATTTCCCCTCTCTGGTGAATTCGTATTTTCAGTATAGTCACGTTTTGTGTCCTTCTTGTGAACTCATCGTGAAATCCAATTAAAAAAATACACTTATCTAACATTGTAGACAAAAAAAGTATTTTTTGTACATTTTACCTTCAAAAGAGAGTATAAAATTACCATTTCCCTAGGCTAAATTACACAAATCGTTCTAGATTATTCTTCAAATTTATAACCAACTCGAATAACAGTACCGATATGCTTCGCTTTATCTCCTAGCTTATTTCGAAGTTTTTTAATATGGGTATCAACCGTTCGGTCATCACCGTAATAGTCATATCCCCATAACTGGTCTAATAAATGTTGACGTGATAACACAATTCCTTTGTTCTCCATTAAATACACAAGAAGTTCAAATTCTTTATGTGTCAATATAATTTCTTCTCCATCTACTAAAACAGTTCTAGATAGACGATTCACTTCTATTCCAGCTAAAGACATAGCATTTTCTTCCGCTACTCCTACCGCACCATCCGCACGTTTCAATAACGTCTTTGCACGAGCTACTAATACTTTCGGGCTAAATGGTTTCGTTACATACTCGTCTGCACCTAATTCGAAACCTAGCAATGTATCATCCTCATCCGAACGCGCTGTCAACATAATAATTGGTACTGCTGATTCTTTTCTAATTCTTCTACAAACAGACCATCCATCTATTTCCGGTAACATAATATCTAACATAATTAAATCAATTTCATGCTCTGCAAATAACTCTAACGCTTTTTTTCCATCTTCTGCTTCGATTACTTCAAAGCCTTCATTACGAAAATAATCACTAACAATTTCACGTAATCTTCTTTCATCTTCAACAAGCAATACCGTTTTGTTCATATAATCTATCCCGCCTTTTTACTCTTTCAATCGAATAATACGTTGATTGGAGCTTCCGCGAAATGGAAGTGTTAAATCTTTTTCCTCAATTTCAAACCTTCCATCGACTAAAACATCCCCATAATGTAACAACTCTATCATATCATTATTTTGAGAACTCTGTATCTCTTCTAACGTATAACCTGTATACATCCATAGGTTTTTTTTCAAATCTTTCACGATTTTTGCTACCTTTTTCACTTCAGCAGCTTGAAAAAATGGATCTCCACCTGAAAATGTTACATCAGTTAATGGATTACTTGCAATCTCTTTCACAATTTCTTCTACTGTCATTTCCGTTCCGTTGCAAATATTCCACGATTTCGGATTGTGGCAACCAACGCAACGATGCGGACAGCCCGCAAAAAACACGACTGTCCGCAATCCTTCTCCATCTACTACACTATCATGAATAATATTCATCACTTTCATTTATGTTTCACCCGATCTATCTCTTCACTACGTTTCGCACTATTCCACTTTGACATATCTCCTACAAGATAGCCTGTTATACGGCGAATTCTTTCTATATTAGCCTCATCTTCATTCCCGCAACTTGGACATTCATTCCCAATAACCCCGTGATAACTACAGCACTTACAACGGTCAACAGGATGATTAATTGAACCGTATCCAACGCCATGTTCTGCCATGGCTTGTACAATTTGTTTTAATGCCTTTTTGTTATGCATTGCTGCTCCGTCTAGTTCAATATAAGTAATATGTCCCCCGTTACATAGAGCATGGAACGGACCTTCTAAACGAATTTTATTTATCGCTTGAATGTTATAATAAACTGGAATATGGAATGAATTCGTATAGTAATTATGGTTCGTTATACCGCTAATCACGCCAAATTCTTTTCTATCTTTTTTCACAAACTTCCCTGATAATCCTTCTGCTGGAGTTGCAATTACTGAGAAATTCAGTTGATGTTCTTCTGTCGCTTTATCCATTCTATCTCTCATAAAGGAAATAATTTCATACCCAAGTTTCCATGATTCTTCATCTTCCCCATGATGCTTTCCTGTTAAAGCTACTAAACATTCCGCAAGACCGATAAAACCAATACTTAACGTCCCTTGTTTTAAAATTGAGGCTACGGAGTCTTCAGGATGCAACGTTTCTCCACCACGCCATACACCTTGTGAATATAAAAACTGAAAATCTCTTGCTCGCTTCGTACATTGATACGCAAATCTTTCTAATAACTGCTTAATTCCTAAATCTAAATAATAGTTTAGCGCTTCAAAAAACGCTTCTTTTGAACCACTAATTAACGCTAATTTCACTAAATTAATAGACGTAAATGATAAATTCCCTCTACCAATCGCTGTTTCTTCTCCATGTATATTAGACATAACACGGGTACGACATCCCATGTAACATACTTCACTTTCTGGTCTTCCATCATAATGCACTGCATTAAACGGAGCATCTAAAAATGAAAAGTTAGGGAATAATCGCTCTGCGGTTGTCTCTAATGCTAATTCAAATAAATCGTAGTTCGGATCACTTTCTTCAAAATTCACACCTTTTTTCATCTTGAAAATTTGAATCGGAAAAATCGGTGTCTCTCCTTTACCAAGTCCAGCTTGTGTCGCTTTTAAAAGTTGTTTAATTAACATTCTTCCTTCTTTTGATGTATCTGTTCCATAATTAATAGAAATAAACGGTACTTGTCCTCCGCCCCTACTATGCATACTATTCGAATTATGAACGAAAGCCTCACACGCTTGATACGTATCATTTTCCGTTTCTTTCCATGAAAATTCTTCTATTTGTTCTTTCGTAAGCGGATATGATTGTAATCGTTTTTTATGTCTCTCAATTGTTTTTCGTACATAAGGTGCTAAATCAATATCAAAGAGTGCAAACGATTGACCACCATGCTGCATATTTTGATTCGCTTGAAAAATAATAGACGAAAGAGCCAATGCACTTTTAATGTCTTGCGGTTGTCTCATATGTCCATGTCCAGTATGAAAACCATTAGCAAGCATTTGCGCTAACGGAATTTGTGAACAAGTCGTCGTTCCTGTTGCATAAAAATCTAAATCATGTGGATATAATATATTTTCATTTATCGCTTTTTTCACTTGATCTGACAATAAATTCTCAACAGCATAATATTTTGCACTCTCAGATGCGAACGTTCCCATTACGCCCATTGGAGAGCGGCCGTCTACATTTGCATTTTCTTGCATCAAATCTTGTTCATTGCCGTGGACTATTGTCTCAAACACTTTCATTAATTCTTCTTCTCCACGTGTATTATTTTGTAACATTTATAACCCTCCACCAATATGTTGTTATCTTTTGATTAAAATGTTACTACATATAGTCTTACTGTTTCTGTGAGAAATGTAACATTACTGTGAAATTTTTTTCACGAAATAATGAATTTTTCATTTACAAAAAAGAAATGTGCTCTTTACAAATGTATGGTACAATATACGGGAAAAACTCTTTTTACCCTTTATCAACACATTTGAATAAAGGAGACTGAACTTATGGTTACTACATATCTTTTATTTATCGTTGCCTACTTACTTGGCTCGATTCCATTTGCACTAGTTGTTGGAAAAATCGGCTACGGAATCGATATTCGTGAGCACGGGAGCGGTAATCTAGGCGGAACAAACACATTCCGCACATTAGGGAAAAAAGCAGGTTTTACCGTTACAATTGCTGACATTTTAAAAGGGACATTAGCAACAAGTCTACCAATGATTTTCGGATTAGATATTCATCCACTATGGTTCGGGTTAGCGGCTGTTCTTGGACATGTCTATCCAATCTTCGCGAAATTCCGCGGTGGTAAAGCAGTTGCAACTTCTGCTGGGGTGCTATTATGCTATTCACCAGTTGTTTTTGCAATATTGGCTGTTGTATTTTTCACCCTTTTATTTACAACAAGATACGTATCACTTTCTTCTATGGTAACAGCAGTTGTTGCTGTTATTGCATCCATTGTTAGCGGGGATAAAATCTTCATTATTGCGATGTGTTTATTAGCAGGTATGGTTATTTATAAACACCGTGCAAATATCGGACGAATTATAAATAAAACTGAACCAAAAGCAAACTTTTCAAAAAAGCAAAAATAAGATCGTAACCCACATAACGCAAAAAGAAAACGTGAAGCATATTAATAGCGTCTTTTTGCGTTATTTTTTATACTAAAGAAAAAGCAACATAATTTGGAGGAACTATACATGAATCTTTCCGTAACAAAAGAAGCAGCACAATGGTATAAAAATGAATTAAACTTACAATCAAATGAAACACTACGCTTTTTCGTACAATACGGTGGTTGCAGTACTGTGCAAAAAGGACTTTCTTTAGGTATTCGTAAAGATGATCCTGCACATCCTGCTGTTCAAATTCAAGAAGAAGGTATTAACTTCTTTATTGAAGGCGATGATGAATGGTTCTTCGATGGACATAATTTATCTGTTACACTTAACGAAGGTGACGACTTCCCACAATTTAATTATGAAAAATAAAAAACGTGGCTTCTGCCACGCTTTTTTATTTTTTCTTAATTTCCTCATATTTCGCATACCACTCAGGATATAACTTTTTAAATGATACAGGGCGGAACCCTTCTTTTTTCGCACAAATATTCGTTGTACTTGCAGTAATACAAAGTTCACCATCACCATTATATATTTCATATCCATATACAACGCGAAGTGGGCTCACAGTATCTACCCATGTTTTTACGATTGCTTTTTCTCCGTAACGCATCGCTTTACGGTATGAAATTTGTAAATCTAACACAGGAGAAATAATTCCTTCTTTCTCCATTTCAACATATGAAAAACCTAAATCTTGTATAAGTTTCGTGCGACCTAACTCAAGCCACACTAAGTAGTTTGAATGGTAAACAACACCCATTTGATCTGTTTCCGCATAACGGATTTCAACTTCATGTTCTGCTACAAACATATGTATATTCGCCTTCTTTCACTTCTGCTACCTTGCATACATTTAATCATAATACAGTAACATCAAAAATAAAATAAAAACAGTGAATCTTTTACTGAAAGGAGCCAGCATATGATTCAAATTGTAACTGTTCGTAGTGGTGATAGCGTATATAGCTTGGCATCAAAATATGGATCAACACCTGACGAAATAGTAAAAGACAATGGATTAAATCCAGCTGAAACGCTCGTGGTTGGTCAGGCACTTATCGTTAATACGAAAGGGAATAATTATTATGTACAGCCTGGTGACAGCCTATATCGAATTTCTCAAACATATAATGTCCCCCTCGCTAGTTTAGCTAAAGTTAATAATTTATCTTTAAAATCTATTCTCCATGTCGGACAACAATTATACGTACCAAAAGGTACAAAACGAGCTGTAGAATCCATCGCTTATTTACAACCTTCCACTATACCGATTAAAGAGAGTTTAGTTAATGCTACACGTGCCATCAATCCATTTTTAACATACTTAGCTTATTTTAGTTTTGAGGCAAAAAGAGATGGCACATTAAAAGAACCTACTGAAACAGCTAAAATCGCTAATATTGCAACGCAGGGTAAAACAATCCCTATGCTCGTTATTACAAATATTGAAAATGGTAATTTCAGTGCCGATCTAACATCGGTTATTTTACGCGACGCAACGATTCAAAACAAATTTATTACAAACATTTTGCAAACAGCTGAGAAATATGGCATGCGAGACATTCATTTCGATTTCGAGAGTGTAGCACCTGAAGACCGCGAAGCGTATAATCGTTTTTTACGAAATGTAAAAACACGCTTACCTAGCGGGTACACATTGAGCACAACTCTCGTACCGAAAACAAGTTCAAATCAAAAGGGAAAATTTTTCGAAGCTCACGATTATAAAGCGCAAGGGCAAATTGTTGATTTCGTCGTCATTATGACATATGACTGGGGATGGCAGGGCGGGCCACCGATGGCAGTTTCTCCTATCGGTCCGGTGAAAGAAGTACTTCAATATGCAAAATCTCAAATGCCTCCCCAAAAAATTATGATGGGGCAAAATTTATACGGGTTTGATTGGAAGCTTCCATTTAAACAAGGAAATCCACCCGCAAAAGCAATTAGCTCTGTCGCAGCTGTTGCACTAGCTCGTAAATATAATGTCCCTATTCGTTATGATTTCACAGCCCAAGCTCCTCATTTTAATTATTTTGATGAAAACGGCGTGCAACACGAAGTTTGGTTTGAAGATTCACGGTCTGTTCAAAGTAAATTCAATTTAATGAAAGAACAAGGTATAGGTGGTATTAGTTACTGGAAAATCGGTTTACCATTCCCACAAAATTGGCGTTTACTCGTTGAAAATTTTACGATTACGAAAAAGGGCTGACAAAAGTCAGCCCTTTTTGTACATTTTGTTAAGATTCATCTTTGATTTCACTTTTTAATGAGTCAATACTTTCTAAACGTCTTTGATTTTTTGCTTCAATAGCAGCACGATCTTTTTCATTAGAAAGTTCCGCTGTTTCTTTTGCTTCATTAAAGTTATCAACTGTATTTTGCACCATTTCTTGTAACTTTTCAGCGTTGTCACTTCGATTATCTGGATTTGGCATGTACTTCCCTCCTAATATTGTATATACACACCATCTTAAATTACCTATCTTTCCTCAAATTTATACATAAAAAAGGAGAATGTAATATTCTCCTTTTCTTTAACCATTATCAACAATCGGTTGTTTACCTGTTTGATCTTGCATTTGCTTTCCTTTATTTCCACCAGCTTTTTTCGATTGTGTTCCAATATGATTTGGTGCAAAGTCTTTTGAATTTTTTTTCGGATTACCCATTACTATCGCCTCCTTAACACTAGTATCGTACTAGTGTTAAGAATTATTCAGCTTGCTTAAAAAGTTTCATTTCATAACGTTTTTCAATGCGCTCTTCAATGCGATCAATTGCATCACGATCGCTTAATAATTGTTGTTTATTTTCATTTACAAGTTCTTCAAACGATTTACGGCGACTTCTTCTCATGTTGTTCACCCTCTCTCCTTCGCTTTCTTATTACATAGTATGAGCAAACAAAAAACTCTTTAATCAGATTTGCAAGAAAATTTTATGTTTTAGTACTCCTAAAAAAACTCCGTGTACAATATATTGCACACGGAGTTTTTTATACCATAATATTTAAATACTCTTTCAACTTTTCATCTGCATTCATTTCATTTTCTTTATAATCATGAAGCGCCTGTAATACAAAATCATACTGCTCTAAAATATAACTTTCTAATTTCATAACATCCTCTAAGCTATTAAGCATAATTCTCGTATTACCAACTTCACTTTTTAACGCCGGTTCACATTTTAAACTTGTACATATTTCTTTCACATCTTCTTCTAATATCTCTGTTAATACATATTTCTTTCGTCCTTTTACCTTTAATCTCATAACTGGATAAAAAGCTTTTATATCTAAATAACTTCCTACGTTCATACAACGTAGCCATTCTACATTACGTTTATTACATGCAAGTATTTCTTTCACCGCTTCATATACCGCAGTTTCATCAAGCATAGCCTTATTTACTTTTCGTTTCCCTTCTTCTTCAATAGCTGCACACTTTTGATAAACAGCAGCACACGTAATGCAATCGTCAAATGCATTATGAGAGCTTAAACGAATTCCAAGCATTCGTTTTAACGTTTCAAGTTTATGATTAGGCGCATGCTTCATGTATTTCTTCGCTAAAAATACAGTATCAATTACTTTATTTTTAGGTTCAGGCAACCCAAGCATATTTACATTACTTTTCAAAAAGCGCATATCAAAAGAAGCATTATGAGCCACAATAACATTTGTATGTAAAAATGCTAAAAATAAAGGTAACACTTCTTCAATCGTCGGTGCATCTGAAACGCGATAATTGGTAATACCTGTTAAACTCGTTATTCGGTCCGGAATTGGCCGCTCTGGATTCACGTATGAAACAAATTGATCTACGAGTTCATGATTACGATATTTCACCGCTGCAACTTGAATAATTTTATCATTATAAGGGTTAAATCCTGTTGTTTCAAAATCAATTACAACATAATCTAACGGTAAGGATACATTCCCCACTCCATACACTCCTTTATCTCTAAACGATTATATTTCTTACATCATATCATGAAGTTATTACTACTTGAAAAAGAAAAGGCAGAAATGGGAACTCTCCACCTCTACCTTTTCACCATTATTTTAATTTAGCAACCCTTTTCTCCATCTCTTTTTGCGTCATCGGCCCAATAAACTTATCTTGAATGACACCTTTTGTATCTATAAAATACGAAGTTGGAATCGTAATTACTTTATACGCTGTTGTCACATCAATGTTCTTGTCCAATAAAATAGGAAAAGTAATTCCTTTTTCTTTAGCAAAATTGCTTACCTTTTCTGCCCCCCCACCTTTTTCTGAAGGCGTATAGTTGATTGCTAAAATTTCTACGTTTTCTTTATGTTCTTTATAGAAAGCCTCCATATCCGGCATTTCTTGTTGGCAAGGTCCACACCACGTTGCCCAAAAGTTTAAAATCACTTTCTTTCCTTTTAAATCTGATAGCTTTACATTCGTTCCATCTAACTTCGTTAATTCGAAGTCTGGCGCACTCTTCCCTATTTCAATACCATTCCTTGCGATAATCTCTTTCATCGCAGCTTCACTTTTTTCTTGCTTCACTTTTACCGCCTGCTCTTTATTACCAAACTGTTCATAAGCTGCATATCCCGCTAAACAAAGTAACACTACAATAATCGTAAGCTTCCGCCACATTTTATATCACCCTAACGTATTATCTTCTTTTAACACATTCATCAAAATACTATATACCTTATTTTAGCTTATACGGACAAGCTTGGAAATATTCAGAGTCGAAATAATCAGAATTTTCATAACCGAGATGAAATATTTACCTTTTTATCATATAATTAGAAATATATGTAATGTTTCACAATGAAAGGAGCTCCTATGAATTTATTTGAAAAAGTACTTCTATATATTCTTAGTTTTATATTTTCCCCAATCGGTATTATCACATGGATCATCTCACTATTCAGTAAAGACCCTGAGAAAAAACAAGTTGGTCGTATTTGTCTCTATATCGCTTTAATTTCATTTATCCTGTTAGCAGGCCTCGGTGTTCTTACTTTCTTCACGACGACCACCATCACTACTACAGAATAATTATAGAAAGGATGACTGTTTTGGGAGAACATCCAATTTACAAAGAACTTCGATATATACGAATATATTTAGTTGTTTTAGTGATTGTTCTTTTATTTTTTAACGGCAAACAAGTCGTTGAAATTTCTACAAATCACGATTCTATAGAAAATGTTTCGACCAGTAATATGACACAGGTTGCTGAAAATACATTTGCCATTCAAGAATATAATCCATCTCTAAGTAGCGAACATACGGTCAAAATTTTCAAATATAATCCAGATACAAACCAACTGACTCTAATGAAAGAGTTTAGTACTAACGATACTGAATCTTATACGTATCAACTTAATAAGAATGAATAAAGATAAGAGCATTATGTCGCTCTTATCTTTTTATTAACATCTTTTTGAAAAATGATTTATATGTTAATAACTCTCTAGGATCCCTACATTCCACAACAATTCCATTATTCATGACAACAACCCAATCCGCTATCATCGCCCTCTCGACATCATGTGTCGCCACAATTCTCGTTACATCGCTTCCTAGTCCTTCTATCATATTCCAAACAAATTCTTGATTGCTTGGATCTAATCCCGCAGTCGGTTCATCTAAAATAATAAAATTCGGATTTGAACCAATTGCTCGCAATAATACAAGACGTTTTCTTTCCCCTCCCGAAAACTCTTCACCGCTTTTATGTAGTACAGTTTGAATCCCTTCAGGCAATTCACTAATAATCGGCGTTACATTTACAAGTTCAGCACTTTTTTCTAACTCGTTTTCTAAGCCCACTTCCCCGAAATACATATTCTCTTTTACTGTCGTCCGAAAGAATTGAGGTTCTTGCCACACTGTAGTCAATCGAGCCTCATTACCATAATAAACAATGCTACCGTTAGATGGTGTATACAAGCCTGTCATTAATTTTAAAAACGTTGTTTTTCCTGCACCACTTTCTCCTACAATCATAATGAGTTCACCAGGATTAATTTGCAAATCAATATTATTAATTCTACATTTCTCTTCTTCACTCTCCTGAAATGAAACATTTGTTATTATCATCCCCATCGCTCTTTCTACATTACTATCTGCCACTCTTTTATCTAAAAAGGAAAAAACTCTATTTGCCGAAGCGACTGCAACTTGTGTCATCATTAATAAATCGCCCACATAACGGACTGGAAAAAAGAGCATTTCAATTGTAGCTAACACTGCAACAAGTGAACCAACTTCCATTTCCCCTTTCATTATTTTTTTTGCACCTACAATGAGAACAACGATATATGCTCCTGTTTCAATCACTGTTCCAACTACTCCAATGCAATGTTGCATCATCGTCTTCTTTACTTCTGTTTTATACGATTGTGCCGTTACTCCTTTAAATAAGCGAATGGCCCATTTTTCTTTTTGCAAACTACGTAAATCTTGTACTCCTTTTACAAACTGTGACACCATCTCTACGACACTTGACTGATTTTTTTGAGCAATGCTTGCGATATTTCTTACCTTTTCCCCAAACAACATCGGAACCGTTGCACTTAAAAATAAAAACGGAGTTATCCACAATATGAACTGTATATCTATATGTTGTAGTGCTATGAACGCACCTATAAATTGCGCAATGGCATGTATATATTCTATTAATATAGAACTATATAACCTAATCCAATTCGGAATATCAGATACAACTAGCGTCTCTAACTCTCCTTGTTTAATTTTCTCACTCTCTTCAAACGGTAATAGGAAAAAATGGCGCAATACATCTATACGCTTCTCTCGTAATATTCGCTGACTCGCTTTTGAGCTTATATAATCAAATGAGAGGTTGTTCACCCACATCAACAAGCGGCAAACTGTAAACAAAGTAATGTAAAAATATGCTCCCTTCAACTCCCGTTGAATCAAATTATCTACAATTAGTCCCATGAATAGTGGCCGAGATAAATTTAAAATCGCTGCAAAAAGCCCACTACATACAGCTGCTATTACTAATATTTTTTCTTTCTGTAACGGTAACAAAATTCTTTTATATTCTTTCATGACGTTTCCTCCATTTTTTCACAGTAAAAAGAAAGGGATGAAACCAAATGGTTTCATCCCTTTCCATAAAATAAGGAAGCTAACAGTTGTTAGCTTCCTTCTCGTTCATTTCAATTATTTAGTTTGACACTTTTGACTCTTCAATTTTCTCACGAAGAACCATTTGCAGAATACCACCGTGACGGTAGTAATCAATTTCAACTTCACTATCGAAACGAGCTACTACTTCAAATTGTTTTTCGTTGCCATCTAAATCAGTTGCAACTACTTTTACAAGATCGCGCGGTCTAACTGTTTTGTCGATTTGAATTTCAAATGACTCGTTACCAACAAGACCTAACGTTTCAGCACTTTCGCCATCTTTAAATTGAAGTGGTAGTACACCCATTAACACTAAGTTACTGCGGTGAATACGTTCGAAGCTTTCTGCGATTACTGCTTTAATACCTAATAAGTTAGTACCTTTCGCAGCCCAGTCACGAGAACTTCCCATACCGTAATCTTTACCAGCAACAACTAGAAGACCTGTTCCATCTTCCTTATATTTCATAGCAGCATCATAGATAGATGTTACTTCACCAGTTGGCCAATATGTTGTATATCCGCCTTCTGTTCCTGGTGCGATTTGGTTTTTAATACGGATGTTCGCGAATGTACCACGCATCATAACTTCATGGTTACCACGACGAGAACCGTAAGAGTTAAAGTCAACTGGTTGTACGCCGTTTTCTAATAAGTAGCGTCCAGCTGGTGTATGCTTACCGATTGAACCTGCTGGTGAAATGTGGTCTGTCGTTACAGAGTCACCAAATTTACCAACTACGCGTAGGCCTGATAATGTTTCAACTTCACCTGGCTCTTTAGATAAACCTTCAAAGAATGGTGGGTTTTGAATATATGTTGAATCATTATCCCAAGTATATAAAGCTTCGTTTGAAGTTTGGATTTCATTCCAGCGCTCATTGCTGTTAAATACTTGTGCATATTCTTTCTTGAACAGTTCAGATGTAACAACGCTTTGAACTACATCTTCAATTTCTTTAGCTGATGGCCAAATATCGTTGAAGTAAACAGCATTGCCATTTGCATCTTTACCGATTTCATCATTTTTCAGGTCAATATCAACAGTACCTGCAAGTGCATATGCCACAACAAGTGGTGGTGATGCTAAGTAGTTTGCTTTTACAAGTGGATGAATACGACCTTCAAAGTTACGGTTACCAGATAAAACAGATGTTACTAGTAAGTCGTTTGCTGCGATTGCTTCTTCTAATTCTGGCGCTAATGGACCAGAGTTACCGATACAAGTCGTACAGCCGTAACCAACTGTTTGGAAACCTAATTGATCTAAATATGTTGTTAAACCAGACTTATCTAAGTACTCTGTAACAACTTTAGATCCTGGTGCTAATGATGTTTTTACATACTCAGGTACTACAAGTCCTTTTTCAATTGCTTTCTTCGCAACTAGACCTGCTCCAATTAATACGTATGGGTTTGATGTATTTGTACAGCTTGTAATTGCTGCGATTGCAATTGCACCTGTTTTCATCGTTACTTCTTTATCTTCTAATGTAACCTTCACTTCTTTATCGAACTCTTGCTCATTAAATCCAAGTCCTTGTGTTCCAACTGGTGCTACAACAGCTTTGTGGAACGCATCTTTCATATCTGAAAGTGGAATTAAATCTTGTGGGCGTTTCGGTCCAGAAAGGTTAGATTCAATTGTATTTAAATCAATTTCAACAAGATCAGTATAGATTGGATCTTTACTGTCTGCTGTATAGAATAAACCGTTCGCTTTACAGTATTCTTCAACAACGCGAATTTGTTCTTCATCTCTACCTGTTAAACGTAAGTATTCTAATGAAATATCATCGATTGGGAAGAATCCACAAGTTGCGCCGTATTCTGGTGCCATATTTGAAATTGTTGCACGGTCAGCTAAAGGCATGCTCTTTAGTCCATTACCGAAGAACTCAACGAATTTACCAACTACACCTTTTTGACGTAATACTTGTGTTACTTTTAATGCAACGTCAGTTGCTGTAGTACCACTTGGAAGTGTACCAGTTAATTTTACACCGATTACTTCAGGTACTGGGAAGTATGAAGGCTGTCCAAGCATTCCTGCTTCTGCTTCAATACCACCAACGCCCCAACCAAGAACGCCGATACCGTTAATCATTGTTGTATGTGAGTCTGTTCCAACTAATGAATCTGGGTATGCAACTAAGTCACCTTCAGCATTTTTCACCGCGTGAACAACTGGTGCTAAATATTCAAGGTTTACTTGGTGTACAATACCTGTAGCTGGTGGAACTGCGCGGTAGTTATCAAATGATTTCTGTGCCCAGCTTAAAAATTTATAACGTTCTTCATTACGTTTAAACTCTAAGTCCATGTTGAATGCAAGCGCGTCTGCCGTACCCGCTCTATCAACCTGTACAGAGTGATCGATTACAAGGTCTACAGTAATTTCCGGATTAATTTTATCAGGATCCCCACCCATGTCTGCCATTGCTTTACGAAGCGAAGCCAAATCAACAACAGCTGGAACACCAGTGAAATCTTGTAAAATTACACGAGATGGTTTAAATGGAACATCGATATCTTGCACATCTTTCGTTCCCCATTTCGCTAAATTTGTAACATGCTCTTCTGTGATTACACGTCCGTCTACTTGACGAAGTACTGATTCAAGTAAAACTTTCACGGAATATGGTAATTGAGATACGTTGCCAACCCCTGCGTTTTCAAGCGCTTTCAAATCATAATAATGATACGTTTTTCCATCTACTTCAAAAGTTGCGCGTGATTGAAATGGATTATGTTTGACCATTATGTTTCCCCCCTGTTAAACGTGACTAAGTTGTCTGAATATAAAATGTAGACAAACTTTTCAATACCTTACGATAATATCTTATTACAACTTTCTAAATAAGTAAATAATAAGAAACTTATAGATTATCATAAGTTTTCTTTATGTTTCTAAATTTGAATAGTGTTCATGTTCCTTATGAATACTATTACCATAAAGTAAAGTGCTCTATTAGCGCTTTCTTTACAGTTCATACATACTATGAACTGCTCATCATGCAACTTACAAAAAAAGTTATAGAGGTGAAATAAAATGGGTAAAAGAAAAGCAAATCATACTATTTCAGGAATGAATGCGGCATCTGCACAAGGACAAGGTGCTGGTTATAACGAAGAGTTTGCAAATGAAAACTTAACTGCTGCAGAACGACAAAATAATAAGAAACGCAAAAAGAACCAGTAACGAAAAATCCCAAAAGGAGCATTCACCTTTTGGGATTTTTTCTAATGTTTATAACGTAACAATTCCGAAACCGTTACAAATCGATAGCCCTGCTTTTTCAGTTCAGGTAAAATTTTTGCTAGCGCTGCTACTGTTTGACTACGATTATTTCCACCATCATGTAACAATACAATATCACCACTTTTTGCATTTTTCACTACATGATTTACAATGGATTCAACCCCTGGATTTGCCCAATCACGTGGATCTTGATGCCACGACCATAGAACAGTTTGATAACCAGCTTCTTTCGCTGTTTTAAATACAGCATCGTTAATATATCCACCCGGTGGACGGAATAGCAAAGGTTCTTTCACCCATTTTTCGAAAAATTTCTTTCCATCTAAAATATCATTTTCTAATTTTTCATCTGATGAATTACTCGCATACAAATGATTCATCGTATGATTTCCAATTTCATGTCCCTCTTTTAACACTTGTTTCACTAAATATGGATTACGCTGAACCCGAAATCCAATCATAAAAAATGTCGCTTCTGCTTTATATTGACGTAATAAATTTAAAATTTGTGGTGTATAAGTTGGATCCGGTCCATCATCAAATGTAATAGCAATAATCTTTTCATTATTAGGTACTTCCCATGTTACATAGCCAGTTGGTTCTAGCTCTTTTCTGAGCAACATTTTCGCTTCCACTTTTTCAACTTGAAATATATGTACTGCGCATAATAAAGAAAAAACGAGTAGAAAAATTTTCTGTTTTAGCATAATATTCGTTAAAGTAATGAGGTTGTCGAATACACAACAACCTCATTTACTTTTCTAATTGATCTACATGCTGCATAATATTTTGAAGGTTATTTTCGTATTGCTCAAGTTGTGGGCGTTGTGTTTCTGAAGCTACTTCTAGTGCATTTTGAATTTGTTCATACGCTTCCTGAACCTCTTGGCGTAATTCTTTTAAATCATGACCGTAGTTTGGATCATTTTTTACAATGTTGTTAAATGCATTTTCTGCTTGTGTAACACCTTGCTGAGCTGCTTGAAACGCTTGTTGTTTATCTTTATGATATGGCATTATATAATCCCCTTTCCATAATAGTTAGTCCCATTTATCTTTACCTTTTTTTCTAAAAACATTCTCGTATAAATTTGCAAACTTCTCTCATTCTAAAGAGGAAGAGGAGGTGTCACATACAATGGGAAAAAACAATCGTGAAGCGAAAGAAAAAAAAGGACAACCTGAACCATTAAGCGGATCTCATAAAGTAAAAAACCGTAACCATTCACGCCAAAAACATCATGCGCATCATGATATGTAAAACAAAAAGTGCACACTAGCTATCTTTTCCACATACAATGTTTATATTTTTCCATTTATTCTTCACCCCTACTTCATTCATGCATAACATAGTATGAATTGAGATTTCACGGAGGGTGTCTTACATGGGCAAGAAAAAGAAGGATTGTCTTTTTCATGTTGATGGTTTCGAAGAATGGATGGATCAATTTTGTTCTGACTCTTGTAGTAACTTTAGTTTCCCAAATCAAATTCATATTGACCTTTGCGAAACGGAACAAGAATACATTTTGGAAACAGATGTACCAAATGTAACTGAACAAAATGTAGTCATTAAAAAGATGAAGACAGGCCTAACCATTTGCATACTTCATAATAATATTTCTTTACAGCGGATCATTCCTTTACCCGATAATATTATTTATAAGAAGATGCTAGCCTGCTTAGAAAATGGATATTTAGCCATTCATATTTCCAAAAATGAAGTTGCTGATAAGCATGAAAAGAAAGTTCTTTTTTCAAATTAAGAGTTAATATAATACACACTAAGCCCCAGTTGGTTACTGGGGCTTATGTTATTTCGCATGCATTTCTATATTAGAATTTCTATCATATCTTTTTTTCGATAAACCTTTTGTAACTAAAAGCACAGGAAATGCCACAGTTGAAAATATAGCTAGTGCTGAAAATATTGCAAACCCATTTTGGTACCCGTAGTAATCGAGAAGTACTCCTCCAAACCACGGACCTATTACTGCTCCAATTCCCGAAAAACCCATCGCACCGAAGTATGTTCCTTTTAGATGCGCAACAGCAATATCATCAATAAATACATCCGTCATTGAAAACATTAAGACTTCTCCAATTGTAAAAATAATTGTACAGACGGCAGCACCTAGCATAGATTCTACTACTCCAAATCCAAACAATCCTCCGCTCACAAATAAAGTTCCAACCATAATGGATGCTAATGGTGTGTATTTTTTGCACATTTGAATAACAGGGTATTGGATAATCACTACAACAATTGCATTTAAAGCGAGCATATATGAGAATAGCTTCACTCCATCCTCAAATATATGTGCATTTGCAAAATATTGAGATACTGTCGTCGTTAAATGTGAAAAACCGCAATTACTCAAAATAATACCGACTAAAGCAACTAAAAATACTATATCTTTTCGCAATATACGCATTGCATTTAACATTGTAACAGGTTTTTCTGTACTCACTTTCTTTTTTTCCATTGGATACTTCTTAAATTGGAACGCTAATATAGCTGTATATAGAATATATACCCCAGCTGCTACTAAAAAAGGAATTGTTGATTTTGCACTTCCAATCTGTAATCCAACAATTGGTCCAATAGCAACTCCAACATTTATTGCACCGTATCGTAAGTTATAGACGAGTAACCGATACTCAGGCTTTGTTAAATCTGATAATAATGCTCTTGATGTTGGCTCAAAAAACGACCTACATAATCCATTTAAAGCGTTTAATAAAAAGAAACTTAAAACATGATCCGCAAGTGAAAAACCTATAAACACAAAAATCCAAACGATCATGGACCAGAGCATAATCGTTTTCCGGCCAAATCGATCTGATAAATTCCCTCCGATAAAACTAGCAAAAACACCAACAAGTGCACTCGTTCCGATAATAGCACCAGTCATTCCAGCTGATACACCTTTAACAGTCGTTAAATAAATCGCTAAAAAAGGGATACTCATTGAAGTTGCAAACCTAGTAAACAATGTCCCTAAAATAATACTCATTCCAAGCGGATGAATATGCTGTAACTTCCCCTTCATCGTTAAACCTACTCTCTCTATTTTCACAAAAAAAGAAAGCAAAGGATCTGCTTTCTTTTCCTTTTTCTATACTTGAGCTGTTGATACCCGAGTTGTTCTCGTTATGTCCATATCAATTCCATATGTGAACTGTAATTCTTTACACACATCTTTAATTAAGATTGCGACATTATACTTTTCATTAAATTGTAAAACTATGTTTTCTACTTCTTCATATGTATACTTATATTCCCCTGTAATGACACTTTTTAGATCAAAGCATTCGTTAATACAAAGTTGTACAAGTAGCTGGTCATATTTCTCTATTACATCTTCTTTCTTCCAAAGTAACTCTTTTACATATAATCGATCAAACTTCACACTTTCTCGATTACAATCCGTTAAAATCCGGGTCATTTCGTTTAATTCTCGATATAATTCGGAAATATTTCTACTTAAACTAAGCAGTTTATCTACGCCGTTTTCATATAACATATTCATTCCACCCCCGCATTTTCTTTTTCTTATTATAGCAAGAAAATTCTAAAAATAGTTTCTTTCTTCTGAAATATTAGGAAACTAATTTCAATTGCTTTACAATGAAACTAGTTAATGCGAGAGGAGAAAGAAAATTGGAGCACAAATTATATTACACTGACGCTTATAAGCAAGACTTTACTACTAAAATTATAAAGCAAGATTATGATAAAGACGGTAACTTATACGTTGTTTTGAATGAAACAGCATTTTATCCGACAGGTGGCGGACAACCATATGATACTGGTACATTAAATGATATCAATGTAATCAATGTAGAAGAGATAAACGGAGAAATTCGTCATTACATTGCAGAACAATTACATACAGAAGACGTAGAAGGTAAAATCAATTGGGAGCGCCGTTTTGATCATATGCAGCAACATGCGGCTCAGCACATTTTATCTGCTGCCTTTTGGGACCATTTTAACATGCCTACAATTGGATTCCATCTTGGTAAAGAAACAGTAACAATTGATTTAGAAACAGAAAATCTTCATGCAGAAACGGTTGAAAAAGCAATACAAATTGCAAACAAAATTGTTTTTGAAAACCATCCAATCCGCATCCAGTGGATGAACTTAGAAGAAGCGAAAACGTTGCCCCTTCGTAAAGAACCGACTATGACACAAAATATACGCGTTGTTATGATCGAAAACTTTGATTATAACGGCTGTGGCGGAACACACCCGAAACGTACTGGTGAAGTAGGTCCTATTCAAGTTCTTAGCTGGGAACGCAATAAAGGTGGCATACGACTAACGTTTATCGCTGGCTGGCGCACACTTAAATTAATAGGGCAGCAACAACAAATTATGAAGAATGTCTCCAAACAATTAAACAGTAGCGAAACTGATATTCCAACAAAAGTGGCGCAACTGCTTACTTCTCAAAAAGAAAACGAAAAAGCAATACAAACAATGAATGAAAAATTATTATTTGCAGAGGCAAATGAACTACTTCAACACCCTACGGAAATACATGCCGGCATACTTATTTCTAAAGTATTTACAAATCGTTCTATGCAAGAAATCGCAAAGCTTTCCGCTATTATTACAGAACAACAAGAGCATGCAATTACGTATTTCGTCATCGAAAATGATGACAAACTACAATGTATTCTCGCTTGCGGAAAATCAGTATCACTCGATATGAATGCTCTTTTAAAAGACGCTCTTCCTACACTCGAAGGAAAAGGTGGCGGAAATAAGAAGAGTGCTCGCGGTGGCGGGAAAGCAATTATGAGCGGAGATGAATTTTTAAATCAGCTTGTTTCTTCTTTACAGTCAGCAGTTTAAAACATGTTATGAAGGATAGCGAACGGCTATCCTTCCCCTATATTTACAGACCTATATTTTGTTTCAAACCTTGATAACTCCCTGCATTTACAAAACCTTCACTTATAAGATTGATAAAAGTTTCCGAAAAACCATAATGACTTAAATCTTTAATCGGCACCATTTGCACATCATGAATTGGATTATGATCAAACTCGTTAGAAGGTAGCATAATTTCACCTTCAATCCTTTTAAGCAAAAACGTTATATGTAATAAAGACGGGCGAGCATCTGGTTTATCACAAACATAGAGTAGCTTCTGAATGTTAACTTCTAACCCTGTCTCTTCTCTCATTTCTCGAATCATTGCTTCCTCTAACGTTTCGCCATTCTCTGCTCTTCCTCCAGGTAAAGACCAATTTCGATTAGCCACTTTTTGCTTTACTAGCAATACCTTTTCATCTTCAATTAAAATTCCTGTAACACGAACTTGCATTACATTTTCCATATGCAATCTCCTCTTCCCATTATATTTACAAATTAACCCTTCCATAAAAAGAACATATGTTTTATAATTGAAGGAAATTATGGAAGAAAGTAGTTGTTACATTCATGCGTCCACCTTTAACAAAGTCTATATCACTTGAAGATTTCCAAAACTATTATTGGTTAAAAGCAGAACTCCAAACATTTTGTCGTGAGAATGGGTTGCCAGCTAGTGGCTCTAAGATCGAAATAACCGATTGTATCTCACATTATTTAACTACTGGTAAAATATTAAAAAACAGCTCTGTTCAAAAGGTGAGTAAAACTTCCCTATCCTATAAAGACCTTTCTCTTCAAACGATTATTACTAACAATCACCGCTGTAGCGAAGATGTTCGTGCTTTTTTCAAAGAAAAAATCGGAACAAACTTTCGCTTTACAGTAGCTCTTCAAAAATTTTTCAAAGAGAATGTTGGAAAAACATATGAAGACGCGATAGCTTTTTGGCATGAAGAAAACGAACGAAAAAAAGACCCTACATACAAAACAACTATCGGTACACAATTTGAATACAATCGCTTTACTCGTGACTTTTTCGAAGATCCAAATAATAAAGGGAAAGCAAAAGCTGATGCGATTGCTGCTTGGAACGAAATGAAAGCGAAGCCTGGTAGCAATATTTATGTTCCTCAAAAAGTAGAAAACTAGTTACCTCGCTAGTCTTCTACTTTCTCAAATAATAGCGCAATCCCTATCCCGCCTCCAATTCCTAATGTAGCAATTCCATATTTCATAGACTCTCTTTGTGCCTGATAAAACAAACGTGTTACAAGCATAGCACCAGATGCACCGTACGGATGACCGAGCGCAATTGCTCCACCATTTACATTTACTTTTTCGTACGGGATTTGTAACTCTTTTGCGCAAGCAACAACCTTTGAAGCAAATGCTTCATTTATTTCAAAATAATCGATGTCCTCTACTTTCATATTCATTTCGTTTAATAATTTGTTCACCGCAAATATCGGACCAGTCCCTGGAAGCTTGGGATCCACTCCCACTACAGCACTACGAACGAAACGAAGGACAGGTTTATAACCTAACTTTCGGGCTTGTCCCTCTTCCATTACAAGAACAGCACATGCCCCATCATTTACACCACATGAATTACCTGCCGTCACTGTTCCATTTTGTAAAAATGCGGGCTTTGTTCTTTTAATGATTCGTTCATAATTCATTTCTGGCTTTATAGATTCATCTAATAATCCATTAAAAGAAAATATTTCATCATGTATATATCCTTTTTCTAACGCTTGCAGTGTCCGCTTATAACTAAGACAAGCATACTCGTCTTGCATTTCTCTCGTTATATTATAACGTTCTGCAACATATTCAGCCGCTACTCCCATGTCAGGATCACCAATTGTTTCAGGTGAAAATCGTGCTCTTTTTTGAAAAGGTGACGTACTTGTACTCTCTACTCCCCCGGCGATATAACACTTACCTGCCCCGCCTTGAATGAGATAACACGCAGTTCGAATTGCTTCTAAACCAGCACCACATTGCCGATCAATCGTTACACCAGGAATATGATAGCCAAGTCCCGCCTCTAAAGCAGATAGTCTCGCAACATTCCCTCCTGGCCCAACAACATTACCTAATATGACATCATCTATTTCCCTCTCAATCCCTTTACTTAAAAACGTAAGAAGCGGCGTTGTTAATTGCTGAACTTCATACTCTTTTAACATCCCATTCTTCTTACCAATAGGTGTTCTTTTCGCCTCTACAATGACTGCTCTATTCATATATTTTCTCCCGGTTTTCAATCATACTTTTTGCTTCCATACGAGCGATTTTCCCACTATTTGTATAAGGTATTCCATCTACAAAATGCCATTCTTTCGGTATTTTAAAAGAGGATAATCTCTGTAAGCAAAAACTCTTTAATTGTTGTTTCGTAGCACTTCCTTTTACGATCGCGACGGGCTTTTCACCCCAGTAACTATCTTTCACACCAATTACAACTATTTCATCAACAGCTGGGTGTTCATGTAATACACTTTCTATTTCTTCTGGATAAATATTGATTCCTCCAAATAAAATCATATTCTTCTCTCTACCAACAATATATATAAAGCCTTCTTCATCTTCATAGCCTACATCTCGCACTGTCATCCAACCTTCTGCATTCAACTCCCGTGTTAAAACCCCATCTATTATGTATCCCATAAAAAACTGATTACTTTTCACATAAACAGTTCCTATTTCACCTTTTTGTACTTCTTCGCCTGCTTCATTACATATTCGAACTTGCACATTATGACAAGGTTTTCCTACTGAATTTGGCCTTCTTTCGCTTTCTGCATCGACTAGTGCTGTTACAAAACTTAACTCTGATGCACCATAAAATTCATATCTTTTCGCATAAGGAAATATATTCTTTATTTTTTCTTTCGCTTCAGCTTCCCATTTCGCTCCTGACGAAATAATTTTCACTTTATTTTCTATTAATCTACTTTCTTTATATAAAGATTCAAGCATTGTCGGAACTGTATACATAACTGATATATTTTCAGTTTCTAACTTATCTAATACTTGATTTGGAAAGAACTTTCTCATAATGTGCACTGTTTGTCCTACATATAATGCACTTATTGCCCCGTATAAGAAAAGAGAATGAACGAGCGTCCCAGCTATTAAAATTGAATCCTCCCTTTTCATATGAAAGTCATGTACATTACAATCAAAACTATGAACCCACGATTGCTGTGCACGTAAAAATGCTTTTGCTGTTCCTGTTGATCCTGATGTAAATCCCATATAAAAAGGAGCATGTTGTACACTTTCTACAGTGGAATATGTAGGAAGATATTTCTCTATCATTCTTTTCCACTCATCAATTTCAATTACTCTTCCTTCTTCATCCAATAGATCATTCACCTTATATCGTTCTGTCACAATCATATCCGGATTACTAATTTCAATTCTTTCTCTGAGCTCATCTTGTTTCCACTTTATATCTAACGGAACACAAACCCACCCGGCCATAGCGGCACCAGAAAATAGTTGTAAAAACTCTATACGATTTTCTAATAGGATTGCTATCGTTTTATTCTTCGATTTTTTTTCATTTAACCAGCTTGCTACTTTACAAACTGATTCAAACCACTCTTTATATGTTAAAACTCTATCATTTTCCTTTATCGCTATTTTATTTGGTTGTAAAGAGGCATGCTTTTTATATTCTTTTGTAATCCCCATATGAGACGTCCTTTCTTTACAATAATAATAAAAAGAAACACGCAATTAACGTGTTTCTTCCCTTTATCATCCCGCATTTGTATATTTTCCATTCTTTAAAGCGGGCGTAATAATATGTTTCAATGAACGATGTAATTTTGTTACGAGAACTGCTGCAATAATTGCTTTTATACAATCCCCTGGTAAAAACACAGCACTCACTTTCATTGTCTCCCATACAGAAACATCCATTAAGAACGCTTGTACAGTAATACCAAATACATAAACTACGAAAATACCACCAATTATATTAATACATAATACTTTTATAATAGAAACTTCACGTAAACGCTCAATTAAATAACCAATAACAAACGCCCCAATGATGTAACCAAGTAAATATCCTGCACTTGGTCCAACAAATACACCAAGGCCACCGCGTCCACCAGCAAGCAATGGTGCTCCAACTCCTACAATAAGTAAGAAAATAAGCTGACTTAACGCACCTAGACGTGATCCTAACAACCCACCCGCAAGCATAACACCGAGTGATTGCAATGTAATTGGAACTGGTGTAATAGAAAGAGCAATCGGAGGTATTAACCCTAACACTCCCATAATAGAACTAAATAAAGCGACAAAAACTAAGTTTTTTGTATTCATATTTGCTTCTCCTATTTGTAAACTTAAAATTTATTTTAGGTAACATATCATAAAAATCATATTATCTTTCCATTCTTCTTTTGTCAACCATTAATGTATTAGAGTTTACAAATAGAAGTTCACTTATTTCTCTCTATGCAAATGCTCCAGTTCTTTCCGAAGCGCCTGTTTTAAAAACTTCCCAACAGATGTTTTCGGTATTTCTTCCATAAAGACAATATCGTCTGGCAACCACCACTTCGCAAACTGTGGTTTTAAAAACTCATATATTTCTTCTTTTGTAACCGTACTATTTTTCTTTTGAACAACGCAGGCAATTGGTCGCTCTTGCCACTGAGGGTGAGGAACTGCAACGACAGCCGCTTCAAATATAGCATCATGTGCCATTAAAGCATTTTCAAGATCGACCGAAGAAATCCATTCTCCCCCGCTTTTAATAACATCCTTCGTACGGTCAACAATTTTCACGCAACCTTCCTCATCCACTGTGACAACATCACCAGTATATAACCATCCATCGCGAAAACCTTCGACAGTACGATCATCGTTATAATAGCTTTCAGCGATCCAAGGTGCTCGTAAACATAGTTCTCCCATCTCCGTACCGTCCCACTTCACTTCACCATTTGTACCGACTACTTTCATCTCTACACCAGGGACAAGATACCCTTGCTTTGATCTAATTTCTAATTGCTCTTCATACGATAATTCTGTTTCATAACTTTTTAAACGTGCAAGTGTTACGAGTGGGCTTGTTTCGGTCATACCATATGCATGGATGAAAGGAACATTGTGTTTCTGTTCAAATGCTTTAATAACACTTTTCGGTGCGGCTGCACCACCACATAGTATTCTCGTCATACTAGATAAATCATAACTATTATTTTCTAACTCTTGTAATACACCGAGCCAAATTGTCGGCACACCGGCAGCTAACGTCACTTTTTCAGATTGGATCATTTCTAATAAAATTTTCGGCGTAAACATCGGTCCTGGAAGAACTTGTTTTGATCCAAACCAAGTAGCAGCGAAAGGAAGTCCCCAAGCATTCACATGGAACATCGGTACAATTGCCATCGCCGCGTCACTTTCCGATAAAGCAGCTGTATCCGCTAAACCGAGTGCCATGCAATGCAGTACAGTACTACGATGCGTATATACAACACCTTTCGGATTTCCTGTAGTCGCTGACGTATAACACATACCAGCTGGTGTATTTTCATCAATATCTTTTACAAATTGGAAATTGGGATCGCCTTCTTCTAATAGCTTTTCATAATGATATACAGGCTTCAGCGTAGTGTTTGGGAGTTCATCTTTATCAGTCATAATAATGTAAGCTTGTACAGTTGATAATTGTGATTGAATATTTTCAACAAGCGGTACGAGATCTTCATCTATAAGTAGAATTCGGTCTTCTGCGTGCTGAATAATGTATGAAATATGTTGAGGAGATAAACGAATATTAATTGTGTGTAAAACGGAAGCAATACCAGGAATAGCAAAATACGCCTCCACATGTCGATGATGATTCCACGCTAACGTTCCTACACGTTCGCCTTCCTTAATCCCAAGCTTTTTTAACGCACTAGAAAGTCTTCTCGTCCTTTCTCCTAGCTGCTTATACGTTAATGTCGTAATGGTATCATGTGTACGAGAAACAATTTCTTTCTTTGAGAATAACTTTTCTGCTCTTTCCATCATAGAACTAATTGTTAGCGGTACATTCATCATCATATTGGTTACATCCCCCTTTAAAGCGTTTTCATTTTTCCGTTTATTATAACAGACTTCCGCAAATGATTACGACATTTTTCTGTATTTTCTGAATTATTTCTTTGGAAATAATTCAGAACGATAAACTATCTACCTTTTTTCTTACTTTCTTTTTCAGTTTAAAAATAAAACGATTACTGTATTCCTTATTTTCTACTAAAATTCGATATATCTCCCATACTCCTAACACACGAACAAAAAGATAAACTCCGATTTGTTGTTATCAAAATAAAAAAACTCCTTGATTCATTTAAAGGAGTTTTTCAATGTAAGATATTTCATTGATTCATATATCCTTCTCTAGATATACAATATCTTTTTGTATCGCGATTCTTACCTTTAATAAACATATCCTTCTGAATTGTATATTTGTACTCCATATTCAAACGTTTCATTAATTTTTCAGATGCTTCATTTTCTGAATCACATCCCGCTTCAATACTATTAAGATGCAACTCATGAAAACCATAGTAGAAAAAAGCTAATGCAGCCTCCGTGGCTAATCCTCTTCCCCAATATTTTCGAGATAAGGCGTATGCAATTTCTGCTGTATGTGTGACCAAATCATATTTTATAAATCCACACATGCCTATAAGTTTTTTCTCCTCTTTTAATACAATTCCAAGAGGTGCTACTTGCCCTTCATTATATTGCCCCACAATTTCTTCTACATAGTTATATGTGTCACATAACGATCGATGAGCATCCCATACAGTAAAAGTTGTCATCTCTTTATCTGTAGCATACTCATATATATGTAAACTATCACTCATATTCATTTTCCTTAACATAAGTCGTTTCGTATACAACGTTGGATATGACCATTTCTCAATGATCATAACGGCTTCTGCTTAAACTTTTCATAATGTCGTACTTTTAATAGAAGGATATTCCCACAATCTGTACAAATATACGCATCCACCGGTGAAGATGTGAACATCGTTTCCTTTTTCCGTATTTGTGCATATCCGACAAACTCACCTTCTCCTATGTTTTGAGAACCACAATTAGAGCATGTCTGCACGGTTTTTTGTTTCATGAGAGCACCACCTTTAATCTGTTTCCACTCCCTTCGACAGCTCACTTCCATTTCCCTTCCAAAAAAACTCTTATTCTCTCACATTTCAACAGGAATCTCAAAACAAAAATCGTATATGTACTATGAAATATATTTATTAACGGAGGAATTTTATGACTACTGTTATGACACTCGATATAGCAACAGAAATTGAAAATGCAGAAATTGACATGCTCTCTTCTAGATTAGAGAGACTACAAACAATAAGCGGAAACCCAATGCAAGTGCAAATGAAAAAATTCGGTAGCGCCACTGCCTTTTCATCAAAAATAATTGCTGGTCCTGCTTTTAATACAGTAAAAGGTATTACAAATGCAGATGCGATTGATGCAATCATTTCTTATTATGAATCACTACAAATCCCTTGTCGTTTTGAAATTACCCCAGCACAAGGTACAACTGAATTATTTCAATACTTATCTCAAAAAGGGTTTTATCAATCTAGCTTCCATACTGCTTTGTATAGTATACCGAGAGAGGGTTCATCACTTCTTCCTTCTAATATTACAATACGAAAACTAAAAGAAAATGAGTTTGATATTTTTGCAGACATTTATGTACGTGGATTTAATATGCCATCCTTTACAAAAGATAGCGTGCGCCAAAATAATGAAATTCTTTACAATGAACCAGGGTGGCATTTTTTCATAGCTGAAGTTCAAAATATCCCTGCTGGTATTGGTGTCCTGTATATAAATAAGGGTGTCGCATCATTAGCTGCTTCTGCTACTTTGCCAGAATTTCAGCGTAAAGGCTGTCATACTGCATTAATTCAAAAACGAATTAAGACAGCTATTGAATCCAATTGTACTTTAATAGTTGGACAAGCAAGGTTCGGTAGCGGCAGTCAAAATAACATGGAACGTGCTCACATGAAAATCGCTTATACAAAATCAATATGGACCGCAAAAGACATATTATAATTTACTTTATTTCTCCTTCCGTTACATTTTTAAACATTTTATGACAATTCCTTTCTATCCTATTAATCATTTGAATATTCAAACTAGATTTGTTACGCTATTACTAGATACATCATTCAACTTGCAATATGAAAAGAGAATTCTAATCAAACTACAAGGAGGAGAAATGTATGACTAAACATGATCATGGTTTAAAAGAAAAAGTAGAAGGTGCCATTGATAAGGTAAAAGGTGAAGTAAAAGAAGTTGTTGGGAAAGTAACTGACAATAAGAAATTACAAGCTGAAGGAAAATGGGATAAGGTGAAAGGCACTGCTAAAGATACAGTTGGTAATGTGAAAGAAAAAGTACATGAATATAAGGAACATAAGAAAGAAAAATAAAAAGAGCCCATCGGCTCTTTTTTTATTTCCCTTCATTTTTTTCTAACACGTATAAATCTTCTTCCATATTCGTTAATTTCTCACTTACAAGCTTTCTTGCATCTCCAATTGCTTGATTGTATGCAAATGGTCCAACTAATTTAATCATTTCTTCTATTAAACGCTCTGCTTGGAAACGCCCAATTTCATCTAGATCTTCTTCCATGAAAAATTGCTGAATTTGCGCTACAAGCTCTTCTTTTTTATCATTTGGTATTTTTATATTCATCATCGTTGTTACTCCTCTATATTTAAGATAATATCTTCCTTAACTCTACCATAGAAAAACGATTACCAGGACAGCTTTTTGTAACTCCTTCTAACTCCCTATGACCTAGTATATTTTCTTTCTTTATAGCAAATTGCTTCATAAACATTTTGCATAAAGAATATAATGCATTCACTTGTGCAGGAGTGGGATCATATTTATCGAAATTTCCCGTCATACATATTCCAATTGTATGACGGTTATGGTCTTTCGCGTGCGCTCCAATATGTAAACCTCGCCCTTCCACTACAGTTCCATCCTTTTCGATAAAATAGTTGTAACCAATTCCGCTCCACCCCCTTACAGTTTGATGAAATTCATGCGTTTTATACACGTCCCATCCATCTTCAGCTGTATGGTGAATAATCAGTTTGTTTACTTTTTCTAAAGGAACTAATTC
The DNA here is from genome assembly GCF_051915225.1 of Bacillus cereus group sp. MYBK95-2. Taxonomy (NCBI): domain Bacteria; kingdom Bacillati; phylum Bacillota; class Bacilli; order Caryophanales; family Bacillaceae; genus Bacillus; species Bacillus cereus group sp. MYBK95-2. The sequence continues at coordinate 124,133 of NZ_JBQAEH010000001.1, forward strand.
ATCTTGAAATGTTAGATTGACACGTTTAATTTCCATTTGAACTGCCTCCTCTTAAAAATCAATCATAATAATCGTTTTATCATCTGGCCTTATTCTCTTTTCCGCTTCTAGCTCTTCAATAATTGCTATATATTCGTTTATACTATTCTTTCTTATATATGCAACAGTTTGTTCTAATGACCAATCTGGGTGAAATAACCCGTCTGAACAAATAAAAATCCCACTCACTTCATCTGTATGTAATTCACCATGTTGTAAATAATGTATCGCTTCTTTCATTCCATTTGCAACTGAATAACCATTTGGCATATTTGCAAGATAACGATTGTATTTTAACTGTTCTCGAACATCTTGAAAAACATATTCTTCTGGTACAGATAACCCTTTTTTACGATCTTCTTCCCTCTTCTTTTTTGCTCTTTTACTAATTCCTTCAACTGTGTCTTTCGTTAATACTTGCATCGTTCCATTTTGAAAAGTTGCGACAATCATACAGTCCCCAAGCTGCGCATATTCAATTTTCTCACCAACTATTTGGACTGCCGCGATACATGTGCACCACAAATGCTCTTTTTTTCTCGTGTCTACTTCATATTCTAACATTTTGCTTTGCAATGCTTCATTTGCTTTGGCAACTGCAAATTGTAAACTATGATTCTCTCGTAATACAGTAAAATAACTTGCAAATAAATGCGAAGCGATGTATGCTCCATTATGTCCCTTTTCATCACGAAACGGGACAAGTGGTGTTGCACCGTCACATACACCATAAATCTTTTTTTCTTTATTACAAAAATAAGAATCCTCACATTCTTGCTTCAACGGGCTTTTCTGTTGATATGTTTTTATCTTCACAACTGTATCCCCTTTCAAATGATAAAATACTCAAATTCTTTTGATTAATCTAATTTACCTAAATAAACTGTTTTTACCCAAAACTTTCAATATCATATATAATCTTGAAATAATATGAATTTTTCAGTGAAGGACGGGAAAGAAATGGTCAGATTCCTTGGTGTTATTATCGGTTCTATTATTATTGCGGTTGCCTTTAATCTTTTCCTTATCCCCCACAAAATTTTAAGTAGTGGAATTGGCGGAATTGCTATTATTTTAGGGATTGTAACCCCTGTAAACACAGGCATTATTAACTTTGTATTAAACTTACCTATCCTTATTTTAGGGTACATAGGTCTTGGGAAAAAAGTAATTTTTAACACAGTTGTCTCTGTAGTTGTATTATCTGTTGCATTATACTACGTTCCAGTAAAAGTCGTAGCAACAGATCCATTGTTATCTTCTATCTTCGGAGGTGTAATCGCCGGAGCTGGTATTGGTCTTGTTTTTAACTGTAATGGATCCACTGGTGGATTTGATATTATCGGTATGCTTTTATCCCGCAAGCGAGACATTAAACTTGGCGGATTCCTTATTATTTTAAATGCAGTCGTTGTAATAATCGCAGGATTCTTCTTCACCTGGGATGTTGCACTTACAAGCTTACTTTCAATTTATGTAACTGGTAAAGTAATTGATGCTGTTCATACAAAACATCGTAAAGTTACACTTATGATTGTAACAAATGAAGCAGAAAAAATGAAAAAACAACTTCTTTCAACTGTTGTACGTGGAATAACGTTACTTGATGGCGAAGGTGCTTATTCAAGCGAGAAAAAGCGTGTACTTATGACCGTCGTTTCTCGTGAAGAATTAGCAAGTATGAAACTAACAATTTCTGAAATCGACCCGAATGCATTCGTTAATATTACAGAAACTGTAGAAGTGTTAGGACTTTTCAGAAGAAGTTAAAGACTAGGTGGGAATCCACCTAGTCTTTATTTTGCATAAATTCAATTCGGTTTCCAAATGGATCTGACACGTAAAATCGAATTACATCTGGCCGTGCATAATCATCAATCACTTTAACACCTTGCTCTATAAGTGTTTGCTTAAATTCATTAATTTCATTCACATAAAAAGCTGGATGAGCCTTTTTAGCTGGTGTAAAGTTCCGCTCGACACCAATATGGATTTCTTGATTTCCGCATTTAAACCAACATCCACCTCGTTTTTTCAACTCTTCTGGCTTTGGAATTTCTTCCATACCAATCGTATTCCCATAAAAATCACGCGCCTCTTCTTCACACCCTACAGGTGCAGCTACTTGCACGTGATCAATCCCTTGAATATAATTTTTCATTTTCTCTCCCCCTCCTCTACCCTAATGTTATACGGAAAACAGCCGTCTGTAACTTACAAAAGGTTTATAAAACAATATAAGCTCCCCTTATTACCATCCTGCATTCACCTTGCAAAAAATAAAAAAAAACAAAATTTATTCTATAACTTCCATTTTTTATAGAAATACACATTACATCTATATTATAGTTATGAATAGACAAATCTTTTTAGATGCTATTTGTACGGAGGAACTATTATGAGTCGTAAAAAATATTCACCAACTCAAAAAAAACGTCATCCGAACATTTCGAGACGTTTGCGAAACCATATACAAGATCGTTCATTAACAGAAATGTACGCATCTCTGTTCGAACACAATCCTGATAGTATTATTTCATTAAATTTAGAAGGAGTTATTCTACATATAAATCCTTCTGCCGAAAGAATATTAGGTTACACTTCTTTAGAATTGGAACAGAAAAATATTACCTCTATTTTAGAAGCCCATATTTCTGAGCAAGTATTACAAAATATAAAGAATACTGAAGCGGATAATCAACAAGAGTATATCTTATCTATTTATCATAAAAATGGATTCTTATTAGATGTTGTGACAAAACTAGTTCCTATTTTTGTTCAAAATCGTCTTACTGGCGTATATGCTATTATGAAGCCGCTTGAAAAATCAGAAAGAATTGAGAATATGCTAAAAGAAAGTGAGAAGAGATTACGTACATTAGTAAACTCCATGCCTGCGTTTGTTATTTTTAAAGATCATGAAGGGCGCTGGCTTGAGGCAAATGATTACGCACTTTCTTGCTTCAATTTCCATCATGTACCTTACCACGGGAAAAAAGATAGCGAACTCATTCAATATAATGAAGCATACCGAGAAGCTTTTTTACATTGTGAAGAAATTGATGAACTAGCATGGCAACAAAGACAAATTCTTCATGGCGAGGAATTTATTATACATAGAGATGATTTCGATCTAATCTTAAGTATATCAAAAGTCCCGCTTTATCATCCTGACGGTTCTCGCAAAGGTCTTATCGTGATGGGGAGAGATGTTACTGAGCTAAAAGAAACTGAAAAGTTATTACGAAAATCTGAGAAGCTCGCAGTAGTCGGACAACTGACAGCTGGAATTGCCCATGAAATTCGAAATCCACTCACTTCTCTAAAAGGTTTTCTAACGTTGCTCCTCCCTGAAATAAATGAGGAGCAAAAATGGTATATCGATGTTATGTTAAGTGAGATTTCACAAATGGAATCCATCACGAGTCAATTTATGGCGATGTCTAAGCCACAAGTATTATCTATCCAAACTTGTAACATACAAACTTTAATTGAAGAGGTAGTTACATTTATTTTACCGACTGCAATTATGCATAGCGTTCATATCATCATGGATCATTTTGATTACGTATATGATATTCAATGTGACGGTAACCAATTAAAACAAGTTTTTATAAACATATTAAAAAATGCGATAGAAGCGATGCCAAATGGCGGAAATATTTTCATCCAAACAAAACCATTAGAGGATAATTTCATCTTAATACGAATTATCGATGAAGGTTGTGGCATTCCAGAAGATCGTATCTCCCGTCTAGGCGAACCTTTTTATAGTTTAAAAGAAAAAGGCACAGGACTAGGATTAATGATGTGTTACAAAATAATTGAAGAACATCATGGTAAATTACACATTTCAAGCGAATTAAATAAAGGTACGATTGTTGATATTGAGCTACCACTTTCTTCATCTCATCTTGCAATCCAGTCTTAAATAAAAAAGAAGCATCTGCTAATCGTTAGCAGATGCTTCTTTTTTTAAAATGCTTTGTCATACCACTCTTTTGCTTTTTCTACTTCACCCATCGTTAATTGATGCCCTCGATTTTCCCAATGCATTGTTACATTCGCATTTGTATTTTCTAATAGTACCTTCAATTCCTCTGACTCTGCTGATGAACAAATTGGGTCATTTGTCCCAGCAGCAATAAACACAGATTTCCCTGCTAAATTTGCTAATTGAATTCCTCTTCTTGGTACCATTGGGTGATGAAGCACAGCACCTTTCAATGCATTTTCGTAATGGAATAATAAGCTTGCTGCGATATTTGCCCCATTCGAATAACCGATAGCTACAATGTTATTTCTATCGAATTTATATTCTTTAGCCGCTTCATCTAAAAATTCATTTAATTCCTTCGTACGGAAAATTAAATCCTCTTCATCAAAAATGCCCTCTGCTAATCGGCGGAAGAAACGCGGCATCCCATTCTCTAACACATTTCCCCTAACGCTTAATACCGACGCTTCCGGATCAATTATTTCTGCAAGTGGTAGTAAATCTAATTCATTACCACCTGTGCCATGAAGTAATAACAACACTGGTTTTGACGTATCTTTTCCTTTTTGAAAAACATGTTTCATCATAATCCTGTTCCCCCTCCAATCACTTTAATCTAAATTTCTCACTTCAAATGGTAAAAGCGTTTGTTCAATCTGTTTTCTATGTTGTTCATATTGTTCCGGTAACTTTAATTCCTCACCCATCGTCTCTAACGATTCATCATGAGCGAAACCAGGAGGATCTGTTGCAATTTCAAATAAGATTTCACCATGTTCTCTAAAATAAATCGCGTTAAAATAATTTCGATCTTGTACAGGAGTTACGTGATATCCAAAACGCGACACATACTCTTTCCAGTCTAGCTGATCAGCATCATCACTCGCTCTCCAGGCAATATGATGAACTGTGCCAACGCCCATTTGGCCACGACCGATTGTTGATAATTTCAAATCAATAATATTTCCAATGTCAGCAGAAGAACGGAATCGAACAAATTCGCCCTCTTCTCCAATTTTTTCAAGACCCATAATATGTTCTAACAATTCAGCTGTTTTTTGAGGCTGTGCAGATAAAAGAACAGCACCTCCAAACCCTTTAATTGCTACTTCTGGTGTAACTTCTCCAAAACTCCAATTGTTTAATTCGCCTGCTTCTCTTTCAACTAATTCTATATGCAAACCATACGGATCATCAAATTCTAAATACTGCTCTCCAAAACGAGTCATTTTTGTATACGAAACATCGAATTTTTCTAATCTATTTTCCCAAAACTCCATTGTACCTTTTGGTACAACGTAAGACGTAATTCCTACTTGACCGTCCCCAATAATACCTTGACGAGCACCTGCCCATGGGAAAAACGTAATAATTGTTCCAGGCTTTCCTCCTTCATTTCCAAAATAAAGATGGTACGTACCTGGATCATCAAAATTCACTGTTTGTTTCACTAAACGTAACCCTAATACACCAGCATAAAAGTCTACATTTTCTTGTGGATGCCCTACAATCGCTGTAATGTGATGGATTCCCATTGTTTTCTTTTCCATTTCTTCCACTCCTTTTTTATTTCATTATAAAAATTCTTTTACATTTAAATTCATTATTCATTTTGTCCATGCTACAAAGTAAAATCCGTTATAATAATTTTATCTCGAATTCGAGATATTAATTACAAAATTACACATTAGCGTCTAACTTATCGGGATTATCTCGATTTCAAGATAGTTTCCAAAAAACATTTACTCACTCTAAAATCATAATAAAACTTGATTTAGAATGTCATTTATCTCAACCTCAATACTTATTATAAGTTACTTACTTTTCTTTGTCAATAAGTTACTTATTTCATTTAAAAAGAAAAGAGAGTAAACGTTATTCACCGTCTACTCTCTTTTCAAATCATTTCGTTTCTTCTTCCAGTACTGCTTCCATCTCATTAAATTCACGATGAACTGCCTTAACGGGTTCTTTCGTTAATAAACTTACAACGATAACAGTTAATAAACTACAGAAGAATCCAGGTACCATTTCATACATAATTGCTTTTAAACTTGGAATTTGTACCCATGCTATAACAACTACTGCACCGACAATCATACCAGCAAGAACGCCCCATTTGTTCGTTCTCTTCCAATATAAACTTAATAAAATAGCGGGTCCAAATGCTGAACCAAATCCTGCCCAAGCATAACCTACAAGTGTTAAAATTGTATCACTTGGATGATACGCTAAAACAACTGCTATCATAGCCACTACTAATACTGATAATCTACCGATAAATACAAGTTCTTTGTCACTTGCGTTACGACGGAAAAATGTTTTATAAAAGTCTTCCGTTACTGCACTTGAAATAACAAGTAATTGTGAGGAAATACTACTCATAATCGAAGCCAAAATAGCTGATAATAAAAATCCTGTAATGTATGGATGGAATAAAATATTTGAGAATGTTACAAAGACCATTTCTGGGTCTTGTAATATCGCATTATTTTTAGCATAATAGGCGATACCAATTAGACCAGTAAGCATTGCACCTATAATTGAAATCGTCATCCAACCGATACCGATTCTACGAGAAGTTTTTAAATCTTTAATAGAGGTAATTGCCATAAAGCGGACAATAATATGTGGTTGACCAAAATATCCAAGGCCCCATGCTAAAAAGGAAATAATCCCTAATACTGTAGTCCCTTTAAACATATCCAAATGCGATGCATCGACTTGCTTAATCGTATTAAATGTTTCTGTTACACCACCGACATCCGTAAAAGCAACAATTGGCACTAATACAAGCGCAATAAACATAATACAACCTTGCACAAAGTCCGTCCAACTTACGGCTAGAAAGCCACCGAATAGTGTATACGCAACAACGACACCCACTGTTACAAATAAACCAATTTTATAATCAAGGTTAAAAGAATTTTCAAACAAACGTCCACCTGAAACTAAACCAGCCGACGCATAAAATGTGAAAAATACTAAAATGACGATAGCGGAGACAAAACGAAGTATTTTCGTACGATCTTTAAACCGATTCTCTAAAAAGTCTGGAATCGTAATTGAATCATTTGCCACTTCTGTATACGTTCGTAAACGCGGGGCAATGATTAAATAGTTTGCATACGCACCTATTAATAAACCTATCGCAATCCATACACTTGATAATCCTGTTGCATACATCGCACCAGGTAATCCCATTAGCATCCAACCACTCATGTCAGAAGCACCAGCTGATAAAGCTGTAACTGCTGGACCGAGTCCCCTCCCGCCTAACATATAATCTGATAAATCGGATGTCTTCTTATAAGACCAATATCCGATATACAACATACCTGCCATATAAATAGCAAGCGATACCATAATTTCAATCTTCACCAAATCTCTCCCTTAGTCCATAAGCCATTCAAAATTTCGAAAAATGACTTTTTCTATTTTCTTGTTTTCGCTTATGGTTCCCTACCTTAACAAACATTTTTTGTTCTTTCAAGTGAACGAGCACTTTTTATTACATGTGAAAACCTTTATAAACGCCTTTATCCCAGTGGATTACAATGATTTTTTAAGGAATTAAAGTAATAATATTCGGAAAATTAAACGGTGTTTTTTCACACCTTATTTTCATTCGTTTACCCGATAAATTTTAAAAGAAAAAAGCCATACAAATGTATGACTTTTAGCTTATTGACGTCTCAATTTTCTCTTTCTCTACATATACTTTACGAAATTTCATATAACATCCAATACGCCAAGGTACTATATAACAAACCGCAAGAGTGTAGAAAAGAATGCCGATTGACTTTGGATCTAGACCTTGTAAATGTCTTCTAAAATAAGCACGTAAAAGAACGATAACTAAAAATGTAGCAATAAAAGCGATACTTTTTTTTTGCATAAATTTGACCATCTTCTCTGACTTCATACCCACTTAAAATAATAAGTGGAATTGACAATAGCAGTCCGATCCCAGCAGCTATACAAATTTGCCAACCAGCAAGTTGTATCGGTGCTGCGTATAAAGAAAAACCTGGTAATAAGAAAAATAATGGCAATAGTAGTCGTCTTCCTTTATTATTAATTGGTCGATTCATAGAGCGCATGCGTCTAAATATAACGAGCCCTATGACGAGTAAAAAAATTGTAATACTGTAAGAACCTTGTTGCAAGTGAATCTCTCCCTAAAAATAGTCATTTTTAAAAATACTTCCCTATTATACTCCTAATTTTTCCAAAAATATGATTATTCCTTAAAAAAATCTTACATATCAAATATACTTTTAGGTTTGATTTACTATAGGAAACAATTCCGAAAGAGGAACTACTCTCCCCACCTCGTCTTTAAACACAATATGCTCTCTAGTTAAATGGCGCGGGCTCTTCACTCCCGCCGCTGCCGCTAATGAAAATAAACTATATCTCATACTAATAATATAATTCATGACTCGCCACTTCTTCTCATACGGATCTAACGCTTTTTGATAATGCGGATTCGTCGTGGCTACACCAGATGGACATTGGCCAGAATTACATTGAAGGGCCATAATACAGCCGCTTGCCATCATAAATCCGCGGGCTGAACTTACAGCATCCGCCCCAATCGCTAAAGCAATCGCTACTTTATCTGGTGTGATTAATTTACCCGATGCAAATACTTTAAACTTGTTACGAACACCATAATGGTTTGCTGTATCAATAAATGTAAGTAATGCTGGAATAAGCGGCAGTCCCATACAATCTGCCATCGATTTATACGTTGCCCCTGACCCGCCTTCTGAACCGTCTATTGTAATAAAATCTGGATAAATGTTTAGTTCTTTCATTGTTTTTATTAAATCTTCCAAAGGCTTCTGCTGACCAATTACAATTTTCATTCCAACTGGTTTACCGCCGCTTTCTTGCAACTGTTGAATAAAATAAAGTGTATCCGCTGCATTCTTTAAAAATGAAAATCGATTCGGTGAATTAATCGTCTCTCCCTTTCGGACGTTGCGAACAAACGCAATTTTCTCATTTACTTTTTGCCCCTCTAAATGACCACCACGTATTTTAGCACCTTGCCCAAATTTCAATTCGAATGCTCTAATATTACTTTCTTTCACTTTCTCCATGAATTTTCCCATTGAAAAATTACCGTCTTCATCACGGTATCCAAATAACCCTGGACCAATTTGCGCAACGATATTCGCTCCTGTATGTAAATGTTCTGGAATAACACCACCTTCACCCGTATTAATCCACGATCCGCCTGCCATTTTTGCTCCAAGACCACTCGCTAAAATATAATTTTCTCCAATCGCACCATAAGAAGTCGCAGATGCACCAAACATGCCATGTAGCTTCCACGGATATTTACGGTTCTCACCGACTATAATTGCATCATCTTCTTCGTACAGCCAAAGATTCGTTGTATCCGCTGTCAATTTTTCTCTTCTTGAAAATAACCCTTCTTTATGAATCACGTACTTTTTACCTTCTCGCTCTTGCGTGAGATTCACACTTAATTCCTCCGTTAATATCGGAAATAATGTATTAGCAATATAATATCCAGAAGCTTCAAAATCTCGTTTTGATCCAAAACCAAGTATTTCAGAGCGATATTTCGCTAAAAACATAACACTTTGAAAATCATAACGTGAGAAAGGCTTTCCATCCGTATCATGATCAAACCAATATTGTCGAAATTCAGGCCCTATCTTTTCCAGTAAGTAGCGCATTCTTCCTAAGTACGGATGTAATTTTAAAATAGAATGATGTGTTCGTTTTTTTATAAAAAATGTAATGATAAAAAAGACGATTAAAAGCAACATTAAAAATAGTAATATACTAATAATAACGAGTAGCGTTTCACTCATCCCGCTTCCCCCTATGAAATTCCATAATAAAAAGAGAACACTAGATGTGTTCTCCTTTTATCTTTATTCATACTAACGTAACAAGATGCTCTTTCGCGTCATATTCAACTAAACTTTCAGCGTGTTTAATTCGATGAACAAAGTCTGGATTAGCAATTAACGGTCTTCCGAATGCCGCTACATCAATCGTTCCTTCTTGCAACGCTTCTTCGGCCTCTTTCGGATTTAAATTACCAACCCCAACAATCGTACCATCCCAATATTTTCTTACTAGTTGATGAAAATTCTTTCCGTCAGCAATCTCTTGGGTATAATTCATCGTTGAAGGATGGATCATCGTTAATCCAACCTCTTTAAACATATTTATGAACGTTTCAATTGCAAACTCAGGGTTTTCCCACATATAAGTAGGATTATCACCTTTGAAAGCAGAGAAACGAAGAAGTGTTTTATTAGCTCCAACAGCTTCTATTACAGCTGCCGTTACTTCTTTCATAAACGTTAACCTTTGTTTTAAATCACCGCCATATTTATCTGTTCGCTTATTCGCAAACTCATACGTAAATTGATCGATTAAATATCCGTGTGCACCGTGAATTTCTACTCCATCAAATCCAGCTTCGATCGCATTTTTCGCAGCTTGTGCGTATTGATCGATCACTTCTTGTATTTCTTCTAACGTCATTGCTTCTGGCATATCAAACGGTTTACGAAAGCGTGGAACATTTCCCTCTGCAGCGATAGCCGACGGCGCTTGTGGCATTTGACCACCAATTATTTCATGATGACTCATACGCCCAACATGCCATATTTGAGCAATAATCGTCCCGCCTTCTTTATGTACTGCCTCTGTAACAGGTTTCCAAGAATCGATTTGTTCTTGTGTATAAATACCTGGTACTCCTGGGTTTCCTTTTGCTCTCGGACTAATGACAATTCCTTCTGTAATAATTAGTCCAATTCCATCCGCAGCACGTTTTCTGTAGTACTCCACTACATCCGCACCAACTACTCCAGTCTCATTATCTGCAAAGCATCTTGTCATCGGTGCCATCGCTATACGATTACGAAGAGACCAAGCTCCAACTTGAATTGGATCAAACAACTTTGTTTCTTCAACGTTTTCAAAAAATCCCCCAGCATTTACATTTGTTCCTTCATAAATACTCGCTGCTTTATTACTTGAACTTGTCATTTTTCTTCCCCCTAAAAAATCTTACTATAATCGCATCATACTTACTTTTAGATAGTAACGTCAATTTTTACGACTTTAAAATAAAAAATTCGAATATTCAAAAAACAAAACGCTATAAATAATATTAAAAAGGTTTCCTTAGGAGGAAACCTTTTTTGTTGACCATATATGGCTGTCAATTCGTTTATCTCTTTAATAAAAAAGCACCTTATCAATAGAAGTGAAAATGGTTCAGTATTCTTCTAAAAATAATAACTTATATACCTAAAACAATGAAAGCCCTACCTCTCTTTCATCCTTACGGCTCCTCGTCCGTGCCAGTGTGAATCAGGATTGCAAAAATCAAGTAACTATTTTATCGAAGTATTCAATTAAACTTCGAACATTCATAAATGAAATTAAAAAATAAAAATGGATTTGATTGTAGTAATAACAATAGAGGTAATGCTCTAAAAGTGGTTTGAAAGAGTTGAATGTCTTTGAAATGATAAATTTTCTATAATTATGTTCCCAAAAAATTCAAGATCTTTTTTGGGATATAATACATTATTTGTAATGAACCTTAACAAAAGCTTTTTATCTGATTTTCTGTGATACCTTCAATTAATCCCAGTTCACTAATCAAAAATTCATATGCGTTATCTAACATCTTCTTTTCGCTTGCATTAAGTGCTTTTTCTTTCTGTATACGCATTAAATCACGCACAACTTCAGCACCTTCTTGCATTTTACCCGTCTTTATTTTATCAGTGTTCAATTTATACCTTTGTTTCCACGTAAGTAATCTATCTGATTCCCCATGTTGAAAAATATCCATTATGTGTGCTAATGCGGTTATATCCGTAACTGGACGTATATTCGAATTCAATATTCTCCCTGCTGGAATCATTAGTTCCATATTACTAGCCGACATTTTTATAACATAATACTGTTGTTTTTCTCCTGAGATTTCCTTCTCTTCTATGGCTTTAATTATACCTGCTCCCTGCATTGGATAAACAATGTTATCGCCAATTTGAAACAAATAATCCACCTCCATATATGGTAACCTTCTCAAGCTTAACATACTTTTAGTTTTTTAGCAAAATTTTTATTTTATCATAAAATTATTTTACACGTCAACACTTCAGAAGCAAGAAATTAAATTTACACAATAAACTATAAAAATCGCAATTCCATTAACGGTTCCACACACATTCATTCTCTTTTAATACAAAAACACATCACTACATTTAAGTAGTGATGTGTTTTTGTTAAGGCATAAATAAAGATCTACTTTTCCGTCTATATACTAACTTGCTTACTAACCGTTTCCCTCGCTAAAAGAAAACTCATAATCACTTGCGCTGCTACTCTACTCGTCATATCTCTGAAATCAAGAGTTGGATCAATCTCTACTATATCCATCCCTTGAACGAGCGGTTCTTTACCAAGGAATTCAATCGCATCTAGTAAAGTCGTACTATCCATTCCACCAGGCCCAATTGCTGGACAACCTGGTGCAAACGCTTGGTCTAGCACATCCATATCAAGAGAAATATAAATAGAAGTCACACCTTGATTTCTTAATAATTCAATACTTTCCGTGATAATATCTTTTATTTCTCGCTCTCGTACGTCTTTCATTGTATACACTGTTACACCATGCTCTATTGCATATTCATGGTACGCACGTGCATTAGAAAAATTACGAATTCCAATTTGAACAAGTTGTTTCCCTGTAATGACATCATTTTCTAGTAAACTACGGAATGGTGTACCATTTGACGGGCCTCCATCATCTAAATTACGTAAATCATGATGAGCATCAAATTGAATAATCCCGACCTTTCCTTTACTGTTTGCAAAGCCTGTTATACTCGGAAAACTAATCGAGTGGTCACCACCAAGAACGATTGGTATCATGTTCGGATTTACTTTCGTTACATGACCAACTGTTTTCGCAATTCGGTTATGACTTTCTTTTATATCCGTCACATGCATCGTAATATCGCCGCAATCATATAAGACACTTTCTTTCATATCGTGTTCTTCTGTAATTGCATATGTGCTGTATGCATCTAACATCGCACGAATTGTCTTTGGAGCAAAACTCGCTCCTGAATGACTAATAGATGGTTTAGAAAGGGGTGCTCCAATTAAGGCAGCACCGAATATTTCTACACCTTCCTCCCAATCTTTAATCATCTCACTCCATTTTGTCACTTCACGATCAATAAACTTTGCGTTTTTCTTTAAATAGTGGCCGTGCTCCACGATTGTTCACCTCTTGTATATGCAATATTACCATTCTTCCATACTGTATTCACATGACTTACGCCGTAATGATACGGTACGTAAGCATAATTGTAAGCATCCCATAAAACTAAATCTGCCTTACGACCAACTCTAATTTTCCCAGCTACATCACCACGGTTAATGGCATATGATGAGTTAACCGTTACGGCATTCCAAACTTCTTCTGGTGTCATTTTCAGTTTTAGCATCGCAATGCTCATAATAAGCTGAATATTTTCAGTTGGACAGCTACCTGGGTTAAAGTCTGTAGCTAACGCAACTGCAACACCTTCATCAATCATTTTACGACCACGAGCAAAGCTTTCTTTATTTAAATAGAAAGTTGTTCCTGGTAATAATGTTGCTACTGTATTCGAGTTTGCAAGCATTTCAATCCCTTTATCAGAAGCGCCAACTAGATGGTCTGCTGATGCTGCACCGATTTCTGCCGCTGCTTCCGCACCACCAAGAGGGTCGATTTCATCTGCATGAATTTTCACATCAAAGCCAAGCTCTTTCGCTTTTAATAAAAATTCTTTTGATTCTTCTACTGAGAACACACCTGTTTCACAGAAAATATCAACGAATTCCGCCAATTGTTTCTCTTTCATTTCTGGTAATAGGTCTAACATCCATTGTAAAAATTCTTTCGATCTACCTTTATATTCTTTCGGAACTGCATGAGCACCTAAAAATGTGGAAACTAAATCGATTGAATGCTCTTTTTGTAATTGTGCAGTTGCCTCTAATTGTTTCCATTCCGTCTCATCATCTAATCCGTAACCACTCTTCGCTTCTACAGTTGTAACGCCGAAAGATAGCATACGGTCTAAATGGAATTTCGCTTTTTGAACAAGTTCTTCTTTCGACGCCTGTTTCGTTGCATTTACAGTTGAAAGAATACCTCCGCCTTGTTCTAAAATTTCTAAGTACGGAACTCCTTGTAATTTTAGCGCAATTTCATTTTCACGAGATCCACCAAATACAAGATGGGTATGCGGATCAACAAGACCAGGAGAAACCATTTTCCCCCCGCAATCAATAACTTCTTTCGCTTGTAATCCTTTCGCTTCTTCCGCTGTTCCAACGAAAGTGATTACACCATTTTCAATTCCAACCGCACCGTTTTCGATAACAGGAAGCGTGTTCATCGCTTCTCGTCTTAACAAGCCATCTTCTTGATCCATTGTTAGTAATTGACCGATATTTATTAGTAAAGTGTCCAGCATGTTTTCTCCTCCTTATTTCATCATTGGAATGTTAACGCCTTTTTCTTTCGCAGTTTCCACAGCTAAGTCATATCCAGCATCCACGTGACGAACAACACCCATACCAGGGTCAGAAGTTAATACGCGCTCAATACGTTTTGCTGCTGCTTCTGTTCCATCTGCAACGATAACCATTCCAGCGTGAAGTGAATAACCCATACCAACGCCACCACCGTGGTGAACAGATACCCAGCTCGCACCGTTTACACTATTAATTAATGCATTTAAAATTGGCCAGTCAGCTACTGCATCACTACCGTCTTTCATCGCTTCTGTTTCACGGTTTGGAGATGCTACTGATCCGCAATCTAAATGGTCACGACCAATAACAATCGGTGCTGATAATTCACCATTTGCAACCATTTCATTAATGATGCGACCAAATTTCGCACGCTCACCGTAACCTAACCAACAAATACGTGATGGAAGTCCTTGGAACTCAACTTGTTGACGTGCCATACGAATCCAGTTACATAAATGTTCATTATCAGCGAACTCACGTAAAATTACTTCGTCTGTTTTATAAATATCTTCTGGATCACCAGAAAGTGCTACCCAGCGGAATGGCCCTTTTCCTTCACAGAATAATGGACGAATAAATGCTGGAACGAATCCTGGGAAATCGAAAGCATTTTTCAAACCTTCATCGAAAGCAACTTGGCGAATGTTATTTCCATAATCAAATGTAATTGCACCTTTTTCTTGCATCGCAAGCATCGCTTCCACATGTTTTGTCATACTTTCTTTTGATAATTGTACGTAACGTTCTGGATCTTTTTCACGAAGTTTCGCTGCTTCTTCTAATGTGTAACCTACTGGAATATAACCGTTTAATGGATCATGAGCAGATGTTTGATCTGTAACTAAATCTGGCGTAATATCACGCTTCACTAGTTCTGGTAAAATCTCTGCCGCATTTCCTAGCAAGCCAATTGAAATTGGTTCTTTCTTCTCTTTATACTCGTTCGCAACAGTTAATGCTTCTTCTAATGATTCTGTATACATGTCACAATATCTCTTTTCAATACGACGATCGATGCTACGCTTATCAACATCAATAGCAATGACAACACCGCCGTTCATCGTTACAGCAAGAGGTTGTGCACCACCCATACCACCTAAACCAGCAGTAAGTGTTAATGTACCTTTTAATGAACCGTCGAAATGTTGACGAGCTGCTTCACCAAATGTTTCATATGTTCCTTGTAGAATCCCTTGTGTTCCAATGTAAATCCAGCTACCAGCTGTCATTTGTCCGTACATCATAAGACCTTTTTTCTCTAGTTCTCGGAAGTGATCCCAGTTTGCCCATTTTGGTACTAAGTTTGAGTTCGCTAACAGAACGCGAGGTGCATCTTCATGTGATTTAAAAATGGCAACTGGTTTTCCTGATTGAACAAGTAACGTTTCATCGCTTTCTAACGTTTTTAATGAATCTACAATCGCCTGATAGCTTTCCCAGTTACGAGCTGCACGGCCAATTCCGCCATACACAACTAATTCTTCTGGTTTTTCAGCAACTTCCGGATCTAAATTGTTCATTAGCATACGAAGTGCAGCTTCTTGCACCCACCCTTTCGTTTGTAACTCTGTACCTCTTGGCGCGCGAATTGTTTGTTGTACTTTTTCCATTTCAATCTCTCCCTTTTCTCATTTTATAGTGCTGCGTTTACATCCAATCTTTCTTTTATCGAATAATTCGTTTTTAACCAATGTGCAATATTTTCAATATCCGTTGAGAAGATGCGATCATTTGTAATAGATGGTACTTGCTGACGCCCTTGATGGTAGAAGCTCTTCGTCACTGTACTCATGTTTTCAATTCCACGATATTCTGCCGCTTGCATCGCACAAATCATTTCAATTGAAAGAACACGTCTTACATTTTGAATAATTTGATGTGCATGACGTGAAGCGATTGTTCCCATACTTACGTGATCTTCTTGGTTAGCTGATGACGGGATTGAATCAACACTCGCTGGATGTGCTAACGTTTTATTTTCAGAAACTAGTGACGCTGCAGCATATTGCATAATCATTGCACCAGACTGAAGTCCTGGTTCTGGACTTAAAAATGGCGGTAAATCGTTTAACTGCGGATTTACTAAACGCTCAATACGACGCTCTGAAATGTTTGCAAGTTCCGCCATTCCTACTTTTAAGAAGTCCATCGCAAATGCAATCGGTTGACCATGGAAATTACCACCTGAAATTACTTTTTCCCCGCCATCAAAGATTAGCGGATTATCTGTTGCGGCATTCATTTCAATTTCTAATTTTTCTTTCACATAATTCAAAACTTGCCAAGAAGCACCGTGTACTTGCGGGATACAACGAAGTGAATAGGCATCCTGTACACGTAGTTCTCCTTGTTTTGTTGTTAACTTACTATCATGAAGAATGTCACGAATTCTGCTTGCTACATCCACTTGCTCTTTATAGCCACGTGCTTTATGAACATTTTCATCAAATGCATCAATAATGCCTTGTAACCCTTCAATTGTCATCGAAGCAATTAGTTCAGCTTGATACGCCGTTGCTTCTGCTTCTATATAAGAAAGAACTCCTTGTGCTGTCATCGCCTGCGTACCATTAATTAACGCAAGACCTTCTTTCGCTTCAAGTTCAATTGGCTCAAGCCCTTCTTCTGTAAGAGCAACCATTGCATGAACGCGTTTCCCTTTATAGAACACTTCACCTTCGCCTAATAATACGAGCGCAAGATGAGATAAAGGTGCTAAATCTCCACTTGCACCAAGTGAACCTTGTTGCGGAACGACTGGATGAATTTTACGATTTACAAACTCAAGAAGCATATTTACAACAAGCGGCCTTACGCCTGATACTCCTTTAAGCATCGTGTTCGCTCGTAAAATTAACATTCCGCGCGATACTTCTTCCGGGAATGGATCACCTATCCCACATGCATGTGACTGAATTAAATTATGTTGAAGTGCCTTTACATCATCTTTTTGGATAAGCACATCACTAAACTTTCCAAATCCAGTTGTAATACCGTAAACGACTTTTCCGTCCTCTACAATTTTCTCAACTACTTCGCGGCACTCCGCTACCTTTTGCATACTAGTTGGACAAGCTGTTACACCTTCTCCTTCCAGTAATAACCTCTTCATTTCTTCAACTGTCAATGTATGTCCTGTTAACGTAATCATCATTTTTCCTCCTTAAAAAGGCAAAAGGGGACCTTATCTTTTTAAGACAGACTTCTGTCCTAAAAAAGTAAGGCCCCCTTCTAACTAATAGACTATGGGCAAATCATATGTGATTAATTCCTAAACCAATCGCCTCATGCTCAGATCCTTTTACAGGTGCACCAATCGTTCCATATAATGCAACAGCAACCCATTCGCCTTCTTTTTTCCCGTCGTATGGTGTACCGCGCACAATCGCAAAACGAAGTCCTACTGTACGAAGAACGTCTGCTAACTGAATTTGACCTCTCGTCACTCCGTACAAAGCTTCCATAATTGCATGATAAAGTGCATGTGTTTCTCTGTAAACGTCTGTTTCAATAACTTGGTTGCTTTTAGCCGCTGTTTCCATTGCTGCGACAACCTTTTGCGAATTCATCGAACCCACTTTCCCCGTACAATACTTCCAACCTTTTGGAATGGATAATACAGGACTTTCATTCTCATCCGCAAGTGCCAACAGCATGGCCATACGACCAATTCGATGTGTTCCTTGAAGAAGCATGTGACTCTCTCATTTCTTTTGAATTATTTGAATATTACTTAATTTAAGAATATATGAAAACGGTTAAATCGTCAATAGTTTAAAATCATATTCAACCATTTTTTTCATCCCCCTAATTTTGTGTACACAAATGATTTACACAAAATTTCCAGACGTGCTATAGTCTCACTAACAGATGCAAAGGGGCGAAATTTCAGTGACAAAACGAAAAGATATTCATTTTCGAATTGAAGAGAAATTACTTGAAAGGTTTGAATCAGCACTCCATTACGAAGGTTTAAAGAAAACAGATGTATTAACACATGCAATCCAACAATTTTGCACAAAGGTAGAATGTGACAAAATGAATGATGTAAAACGACAATATAACGTTAGCAACCATTTACAAACACGCATCGACACACATACACATTACGAAGAAAAACACGTAGATTTAGATAAGATCGTCATTGAACATTTACACCTTCAAGGGGATGAAAACATATTAGAGGTTGGGTGCGCTAGTGGAAAATTTCTTTCCCTTTTACAAACAAATGGTCATAAAGGCCCATTAACCGGGTTTGATCAATCCGAAGCTATGCTTGCTGAAGCTGCTAAGACGAGTAACTTAATAGAATGGAAACGAGGGGATGCTAGTAAACTTCCTTTCGAAACAAATTATTATGACCTAATAATCGCAAGACATATGTTATACCATGTGAAAGATGTTGAAAAAACAATTCAAGGCTTTTATAAAGTCATTCGTCCTGGCGGAACACTTTTAGCTACAACAAATTCTAAAGTTTCATTACCTCGTATAGTTGAAATGTGTAACAACATGCTTGACGCATTTGATCTACCGAAAACATCACCAGCAGTCTCTCCATTTTGTTTAGAAAATGGTAAAGAGATAGTAGCATCTGCTTTTCCAACGGTTGAAGAAACAGTTATTCATAATGCGCTCGTTTTTCATCATGCTACCCCAATAGTAAACTATATTTCCAGCATGTTTCCATCGTTAAATATACCCGATAATATGTATCTTCAAGTCGAGATGAAAGAATGGCTAACAGAAGAAATCAACAAGGAATTATCGCTTCATAACGGTATATGGCGCGATCCAAAAACGTTAGTAATTTATCGGTGTAAAAAAGCTAGCATTTGCTAGCTTTTACACGTTTTCTCGTAAAAGTTTCTCCATTACTACATTGCCTTTACCACAATAAAAATCTGTATTATGTTCGTCTGCCACTCCAAAATAAGAGGCAATCGCTATTCCAAATGGTACAAATGCATGCCCTTGTGCTGTAATGATATTTGAGTGTTGCACAACTTCTTCATACACGAAATTTTCTACTGGAAAACAATCGAATTTTTGATAATCTATAGTCGCAGTATAAGAAATCCCTTTAAATAACCCTGCTTTTGCTAGCGCATACGGTCCAGCACAAATTGCCGCCACTAATTTTTCTTGTTCGTGAAATTGACGAATGACTGAAAAAAGAGATTTCGCATCTTTCAACTGTACTTCTTCTCCACCTGGAATAAGTACCCCCTCATACTCATCTACACGTACTTCACTTACTTCTATATGTGGTTGCACTTGCAAACCTGTTTCACTTATAATCAATTCTTTTGTTAAGCCCGCTGTAATGATTTCAAATTTATTTTTCAGCAATGCCGTCGCTACTGTTATTTCAAACTCCGCAAATGTTGGGTATACAAATAAAAGTATTTTTTTCATAGCCCTCTCTCCTTTAACCAGCCCATAAAATATACCTCTAAATCGTCAACTGTTAATCTATTCGTGTCCACATAAGTTACAGGAAATTGTTTATACCAGTCTTTTTCAGTTTCTGCTAATTTAAATTGCTCCTCAAATGTACTTCTGTTTCTTGTTCTATCATTATTTTTTCTATCATATAAATTACTTTCCGATACATCCAAATAAAAAATAGCATCCGAACGGCATTCTCTTAATTTATATAATTCATCTTTCAATTCATTTTCTATATCCCACTCTTTCCCTATAACCATTGGGTAAAAAAGTGTATAAAATTCGATGTCTTCTGGCCCACGATCAAAAATCACGACTGAACCTTTTGCATTTTGAAAATCTTTTATTTTAGCTTCTATAAACATTTTTTGATTTGCTATAAACCCTTCTTTTGAATTCATATCCAACTTTAATCGCTTTCGCTTTTCTACAATTGGATAAGGATTTTCATATATAACTGAAAACCCACATCGCTCTAACCTTTTAGCCAATGTCGTTTTTCCGCTTGCCATCGGTCCTTGGAGTGAAATTACATATGCCATTCCTCTCATTCCCTTGCGCTTTAGTAAAACTATAATATACAGAATCTTGAAAACTATCAACATTATATATATCATCTTGTTTCTTATTCTTATCTAACTTATAATGAAAAATAGAGATTATGACGGACGCATCAATAATGTAAGCTTGGAAATCCAAGCTTACATTATTTTTTGCTTTCCCTTTTCTAATAAAAAGAGTATACTAGATTAGAACGTATGTTCTTAATAATTACATACAGTAAGGAGATAGAACAATGGTATACGACACAAAAGCAATTTCTTGGAATGAATCTTTAAAACAACTTCAACGCCGCTATACAAACAAACAAGTTGACCGAAAAGAATTTGAGGATATTGAACTGATGGAATTCTTCCGCGATAACGACTACATTTCTTTACCTACACACATAAGCGGCCTATCAAAAACACGTTTTACTTCTTACTCTATTTTCACAACTGAAGATAAAGATCGTAAAGTTGGCACATTAATCATTGAATATGTAGAAGATGATAATAATAATTTACATGTGGAACAACTATACTTTGTTTAAATGATAACGCTTGGTCAAAATGACCAAGCGTTCTTGCTTTCTATGAATCTCACTGTATATAATATGAATAAAAGAAAACCGCTATCATTAAGGGGGGATATGCTTGCTCGAAGGATGGTTCAGTTGGTTCATTGTATTATGGACGGTTATTTTATTAGGGCTTATGTCTATCGGTGGATACTTTATGTTCAGAAAATTTTTAAAACGTTTACCAAAAGAAGACGGCATGTCCATTTTGGATTGGGAAGAACACTACATAAATAAAACGAGACATTTATGGGCTGACGAACAAAAACAATTGTTAGAAGAGCTTGTAAGTCCTGTTCCAGAACTATTTCGCGATGTTGCAAAATCAAAGATTGCTGGAAAAATCGGGGAACTTGCATTACAAGAAAATGCCTCTCAAATTACACAAGACTTAATTATTAAAGGATATATCATTGCCACACCAAAGCGTGATCATAAATTTTTAATTAAAAAACTACAAGAAAAAAAGATTGATTATTCTAACTATCGATCTTTACTCGCAAAGTAACTTCATATTATTTTCGATAAAAAAGACAGCGCCTTTGACGCTGTCTTTTTATTTGGTACATATACAGTTTTTAAGTTAGCTTCATATCTTTTTCATTATAAAAACCATCTTCTTTTTCCATTTCCTTTTGTAATTTCGTAAAGGAACGGTACATGGCAATTCTCCATGACACAATCATCGCGAACGCCAGTAAGAAGAACATGCCACTAAGTTGTCCTAAATCAAGAGATTGGCTTAAGTATGTTTTAAATACAATCCGCACGACAAGTAATCCAATTAATATAAAAACAAAGGCTTTTGAACGCTTCAAATAAATCTCTTGTCCTCTAATTTCAAATTTAGATGTTTTAATAAGAAAAATAGAGAAAAACAAACCGACGCCAATTGCTTCTAACATTTCCGCTGGAGTTAATCGAAATTCAGGAAAAACATACATCAATGCTCCCGTGCTCATAAAAAATGGCGGAAGTATAATTTTTTTCAATGTTGCAGGTTTCTTAGCTGCTTTTAAACGAATAAACATCGCACCGACAGCCATACAAACAGCAACGATACTTGATAAAAGAACTATGTTCATATTTTCTCATCCTTTTTTGTGGCTATATGCAAAATATACTTTCATTATATGCTTTTCCGTTAGTATTTCCAACATTTTCGCAGAATAATACTAAAAACCGGTAAAACCACCAAATAAACTTGAGAAATATACGATAATTTTCGTCATCCAGTTAAAGTATAGGAAGACCCCCATAACAATCATAATATATCCTCCGACTTTCATGAAGGCCATACTATTTCTTTTAATCCAAGACATTTTCGTAATAAAGAATGACAGTACGAAAAACGGGATAGCAAATCCAAGTATGTAAGCAATCATGTAAATCATTGCTGATTCTGGGTTTGTTGCTGCTAATCCAATTACCGACACTAGAATTGGTCCGGTACATGGCGTCCACCCTGCTGCAAAGGCTAATCCAATTAGTACTGATCCAAAATAGCCACTTGGACGATTTTTAAATGTAAATTTACGGTCTTGCATTAAAAATTTCGGCTTAAACACCCCGACAATAATTAAGCCGAACACGATGATAAATATACCACCTAACTGTCTGATTAAATCTTTATAGTCAGTAAAGATTCCTCCAATAAAACTTGTACCAAATCCAATTGCAATAAATATAATTGAAAATCCAAGTAAGAAAAACGCTGTATGTATCATACTTCTTTTGCGAAGCATTGCATTTTCTTCTTTCAATTCAGAAACCGACATACCTGTTATGTACGATAAAAATGCCGGATAAAGCGGTAAGCAACATGGGGAAATAAATGATAAGAACCCGGCGCCAAACGCTAAAAAAATACTAATATCTTGCATCATTCCACTCCTCTCCCTAAATATTGTAACAAAAACACATAAAAATACTATGAACAATTCGTGAAATCACTTTTACAACGTGGCAATAAGAAAAAAGTACTTCCTCACAGTTTCTAATAAAACGTTTTCATTTCCTTCTATTATATAGAAAAAACTCAAATGGATTATGAAACTCCTTTAATTGTCATTACCATAACAAAGGTAACATAGTTTCTCAAATAATTAGCACGTTACTAGTACGTCTATATACATATTGGTTTAAAAAATATTTTTTTCAAATGCTGGCTCTATACAATGCAAAGTTGATTTTATAATACTTCTACTATTAATAATTTCAAGATTATGCATAAATATCATACTTTTATTATTATTCTATAAAATGTCATACTTTTCTTTCATTTGACCCTTTATTTCTAATTTTGTATACTTCCCTCTAGTTATATATTTTCGATACGGAACAACTTCATATAGATGGGAGGAATTTTTCATGCTTCGTTATTCTCTTTTAGTTTTATTAGGAGCGTGTAGTTATGGAATTTTAGCTATTTTTGTTAAGCTTGCATATGCAGAAGGATTTTCACTTGGAGAGGTAATTGGCAGCCAATATTTGTTCGGTTGGATTATTTTGCTTGCTATTACACTTCTATTTTCTAGACATCGCGTTCCTTTAAAGCAAGCATTACTTTTATTCGTTGCAGGAACATCTGCAAGTTTTACCGGAATTTTTTATTATGCTTCATTAAAAACTGTACCAGCTTCTATTGCAATTATTCTTTTATTCCAATTTGTTTGGGTCGGAATTATCATTGAAGCAGTCGCAACAAAAACATTACCTTCAAGAGAAAAAGTTATTTCTGTTATTTTCTTACTTGTAGGGACATTTTTATCAAGTGGTTTACTTGAACAATCAGCAGGTGCTTTCGATACGACTGGGATCATTTTAGGTTTATTATCTGCTGTTACATTCGCAACATACATTTTCGTGAGCGGAAAAGTTGCTATTGAAGTACCTTCATTACCGCGCGGTGTTCTCTTAATGACTGGTGCTTTAACTTTAGTCATGATTGTATTCCCACCAACATTTATTTTTAATGGTGCCATTTCTCAAGGTCTTTGGAAATACGGTTTAGGATTAGGAACATTTAGTATCGTAATTCCATCTATTGCCTTTACAATCGGTATTCCAAAAATCGGTTCTGGCTTAGCAACTATTCTTGGTGCAGCGGAACTACCAGTTACAACAATTATGTCCGTATTCGTTTTAAAAGAGGCTGTACTATCTTCACAATGGTTCGGTGTATCACTTATTTTAATCGGGATTGCAATCCCGCAAATTGCATACGCAATGCGTGGACGTTATCGTAAACATCATACGCATAAAAAAGTCGCAGCATAAAGTGAAACTTTAATTAGTTGAACCAATCGGACTGCCCATTAATACGGGATAAACGAGAGAGGATTTTCATTTGAGAATCCTCTCTTTTATTGTTGTATACTTATGATAAATATTTTGCTGAAGAAAGAAGGCATACTACATGGTATCTATTTCAAATCAACTAAAAGAAAAACTTATTTCCATCCGTCGACATTTACATGAGTATCCAGAACTATCATATGAAGAGTTCGAAACAACAAAAGCAATAAAAAATTGGTTAGAAGAAAAAAACATTACTATCATTGACTCCAATTTAGAAACAGGAATTATCGCTGAAGTGTCTGGTAATAAAAACGGGCCAATTGTAGCAGTTCGTGCTGATATTGATGCCCTTCCTATTCAAGAAGAAACACATTTGTCCTATGCATCTAAAGTACGAGGGAAAATGCATGCTTGTGGACACGATTTTCATACAGCTGCCATTTTAGGTACTGCTTTCTTATTAAAAGAAAGAGAATCTTCCCTAAATGGAACGGTTCGCTTCATATTCCAACCAGCTGAAGAAAGTAGTAATGGCGCTTGCAAAGTTATTGATGCTGGACATTTACGTAATGTGCAAGCGATTTTCGGCATGCATAATAAACCTGATTTACCAGTAGGTACAATTGGCATTAAAGATGGTCCACTGATGGCTGGAGTTGATCGATTTGAAATTGAAATTCACGGAGTTGGTACACACGCGGCTGTACCAGATGCTGGCGTAGATCCTATTGTCGCATCCTCTCAAATTGTGATGGCACTGCAAACAATTGTAAGCCGAAATATAAGTTCATCTCATAATGCAGTTGTTAGTGTTACAAATATTCACGCAGGAAATACGTGGAACGTGATTCCTGAAAAAGCTACGTTAGAAGGAACGATTCGCACGTTCCAAGCTGAAACACGTGAAAAGATTCCAGCACTCATGGAGCGTATTATTAAAGGTGTATCTGATGCATTAGGTGTAAAAACGAAATTCCGTTTTTATTCAGGTCCTCCTGCTGTTCACAACGATAAAGCTCTTACAGACTTATCTACTCAAGTTGCCACAAAGATGAATCTTAATATCATCTCGCCTAGTCTATCAATGGCTGGAGAAGATTTCTCATTTTACCAACAGGAAATACCAGGTTCATTCGTCTTTATGGGAACGAGCGGTACACATGAATGGCATCATCCTGCTTTTACAATTAATGAAGAGGCACTGCCTATAAGTGCAGAATACTTTGCTTTACTAGCCGAAAGAGCACTTAAACAATTCTCATAAAAAAAGCCGTTCAAAGTGCATCTCAGCACCCTGAACGGCTTTTCTTATTAAGTTAAATCACGTTTTAAAAACACAGTATATGAAATACATAAAAATACGAACAAATAAAGTAGCAACATACATGATGCAAACGGGAATGTTACTCCATCAATAAAACTTCCGTTCTTTGAAATACTATATAAATCTGTGTTTGCTGGCAATAAATATTTCGCCCAGTTATATCTAGTGGCTGCTAATAACGCAATATTGCCTGATAAAGCAAGGAATAGTGAAATACCAATTGCACCTCCACTAGATCTCGTTAACACAGAAATCATAAATGCAAACGATGCGTACACAACCGTTGGTAACCACGATAAAACATAATATTTACTTGCTTCTACAAAAATGTTTTGTTTTATTATATTTCCATCTTGGAAAATAAACTCACTCCATGCAGGCTGTTGGAATTTATAAATAACAAGTCCACATAAAGCGGAGAAGATCATATTAAATATAAATAATAAAGCTGCAAATATAACGATTGCTAAAAATTTTGCTGTTAAAATTTTAAAGCGACTCGCTGGTCGTATCGTTAAAAATTTATATGTTCCCCAGCTATATTCATTCGCAAAAATTGTACTTGCATACACGAGGATAAATGGGAGCAAAATTGGAAATACGATAAAACCTGTATCTCTCATGAAAGAAAGTGGAGAACTGCTTGCCGGTGCTGTATCCGTATCTAAATGCTTCATCTTAAGCTGGTATTCTTTTACAAGCTCATCCCCTGATTTTTCTGCTAAAATAGCTTCTTTTTTCATGCCAAGCTTTTTCTCAATTTCTACAGTTCGTTCTGTATAATCTACTTTCCATCCTTTTGTTTCCGGTTCAAAATACTTTACCGTAACCCATCCTAATCCGATTATTAATACTGCAATAACTGCAAATGGAATAATCGTTCGCTTCCGCTTAAATATTTTATACAGTTCGTTATATACTAAATTAAACAATATCTTTTCCCCCTGTTAATTCTAAAAATTGCTCTTCTAACGTTTTTCTTTCTTCATATACACGATACACTTGAATGTTTTTCTCAAGCAATGTACGAATAACATTTGGGATTTCTTCATCTTTTACATTAATAAGTAATTCATTATCTTTTACTAAAACATCATGCCCTAATATTTCTGCTGCTTTATTCGCATCATCTACACGTATACGGATCGTCTCCATCTCTTCGCTTTGGCTATGCTGAATATTTTGCGTAGCCACATATTCCCCGTGCTGAATAATGATAACTCTGTCACACATTAATTCAACTTCTGAAAGTAAGTGACTTGATACAAGTACAGCTTTTCCTTGTTCATGTGCAATTTTTTTTATGTACATTCTCATTTCATGTATTCCACTAGGGTCTAATCCATTTGTCGGTTCATCTAGTATCAACACGTCTGGATCGTGAATAAGTGCCTGAGCGATTCCTAAACGTTGTCTCATGCCGAGTGAATACGCTTTTACTTTGCGATCAATTACTTGTCCCATCCCTAACAATTTCACTACTTCATCGATACGTTCTTCGGTCACATTACCATTCATTCGTCCGAAATATGTTAAATTTTCATAGCCGCTCAAAAAAGGATAAAATTCAGGTGTCTCAATTACCGCTCCAATTTTCGCAGCTGTTTTTTCGAATTGCTGTTTCACAGATTGACCATCAATCCATACTTCACCTTCTGTCATACGGATCATACCAACCATCATTCTCATTAAAGTCGTTTTTCCAGCACCGTTTGGTCCGAGTAAACCGACAACCTCGCCTTTTTTCACTTCAAAACTAATATTTTGTACAAGTGTCTTTGATCCGATTCGCTTCGTTAACCGATCGACTTTTACAATTGATTGTTCATTTGTCATTCTATACAACCTTTCCTTCCCATTCTTTGTCAGGTCTTTTCACTGTAACATGATTATTTTTATGTGTAAAATGGAAAAAGGCATGATTTCTCATGCCTTTTTCTTGAAATGCAACGAATTTTTATCTTGTAAACTTTGAACAAATCGAAAACATTGCACCATCGATAATAGAAGGATAACAATCATAATTATACTCACTACTACTATTGCATATATTGTAATCGGTGCACTATTTATCCCTTGTATTCCTGCTATTCTTATAAAAATAATCGTAAATAATTTTAAAAATAACATCCCATTAACTAATCCAAAAACAAACGCTGCTCCATAAATGAATAATTGCTCCTGACATAATAAATATAGTACTTCTTTTCTTTTTATATTTTCTGCTACATAAGATGTAAACTCCTCTCTCCTCACTAGCAAAAGGGAGTACATCATTTTATATGTAGTAAAAATACATATGAAAATTAGTACAATAAACAGTGTGTAAAAATACATTTGAAATACAAATGCATCCCCTACTTTCAAAATAGCTCCTTCATTAAATTGTAACGATATCATAAAAAACAAAATCATAATACTCATAGCAATCCACATAAATTGCTTCATCCTTTTGGTAGCAAATGTTCTTATATTTTTTCTCGCTAACCGACATAAAGACATAAAATTCTTCCCCTACCTTATTACATACGCATTCTATACTACTAGTGTATAAAAATATGACATTTTAAACATCGCACTACAATCGGAATTTCTTCTAAGTCTTTAGTCCTAGAAAACGAAATGATAAAAAATCACATTTAGAATATAATTGTAAAAAGGAGGAGATTGCATGCGTATAAAATTACTATCAATCTTGTTTTTATTATTACTCACAAGTTGTAGCCAAATAAAAAACAATGAAGTTGCCATTGTTGAGCCATACAAATTAACAAAAGAGCAAGCTTCTATTTTACAAATGACTCCTTTTCAAGAAGGAAATAGCATGTTTTATAACGTTACGCTTAAAAATGATAAAGATGAAATAAATGCTACAATTGATTATTATAACAATGGTAAAAAAACAAAAGAAATTGCTAATATAGCTACCTCACATTTTTCAAAAAAGAAAGTAAAGCTTTCTTTTTTACCACCACATTTCCAATTCGATAAAGATATACAAGAAAAAAGGCAGTGGTATATGAATATTGAAGGTGCTTCAACGCTTGTTCATGAAGAAGCACCACCAAGCGTAAATAGCTCCGCAACTACTACAATCCAATCTATAAAAAATTTAAAATACAATCAAAAAACAATTTTAGCTGCTGTAATCCAAACAAGTAAAGAAACTGTAAGCGTTCCTACCATTGATGAAGAAACAGGTATTGATCTACTCTTAAAAGAAAATGAACACGTTTATCTATTCAGTATCGAGCTAAAAAAAGAACAATAAAGCGGAAATGCAACTTAAGTTGCATTTCCGCTTTATTGTTTAATAAGGTGTACTTTTATGGATTTGAATTAAATCCATATTCTGTTACTACTATTGCTCATCCTCTACTTCTATTCTTTTCTTCTCTCTTGCAATTTTTAAAAACTCTAGCAGCTCTGGATTACTATTCATTTTTTTGTAAGCCACTGACATTTCTGCCACAAAATTAGAATCATATAATTCTTTATATACAACTTCTGTTTTATATAACTTATTTGCCGATACGGGTATTACTGTAATTCCAATCCCTGCCGCTACAAGCCCCATAACTGTTTGATACTCTGTTGCTTCTTGTACAATACGTGGACTAAATCCAACTTCTCTGCAAAGAGATAAAATTGTATCATACAAAGCTGGCCATACTGGTCTCGTAATAAATACAAACGGCTCATCTCGTAAATCTTCTATATGTATTTCATCTTTCTCTGCAAGTGGATGTGCCTTTGGTAAACATAAGGTACAAGATAACCTTTGAATTGGCTCTAATTCTAATAATTGTGTTGGAATTGGTGGACGTAAAAAGCCAATATCAATACGGTTATCATGAAGTGCATGAACTTGATCTGGTGTTGACAATTCATGTAATGCAACAGACACTCTCGGAAATTTCTTTCTATATTCCCTAACAATTGATGGTAAAATATCATATATCGCCGCACCTACAAAACCAATTGAAAGTGATCCTACTTCTCCCCTTTGCGCACTTTGTGCAACTTCTACTGCTTTTTCAATTTGTTCAAACGCTTTTTTTACTTCTTTTAAAAACATTTCTCCTGCTTCTGTTAGTTCAACCTTTCTTTTCGTTCTTGAAAATAATGTAACTCCCATTTCTTTTTCTAATTGCTGTATTTGTTGACTAAGTGGTGGTTGTGTCATTTGTAAACGAGCAGCTGCCCGTCCAAAGTGTAACTCTTCTGCCACAACAACAAAATATTGCAAATGCCGTAATTCCATTTTTGGACACCCTTTTCACTTTCGATTAATATGTCTAATATATTAATAACATATAATTTATATATTAGACAAATATTTTGAATGAACGTATAGTTGAAATTGTTAATTCTTTTTTACAATTTTTATGTAAAAAAAGAAAGAGGTGGTTACTGTATGAAATGGTGGAAGTTAAGCGGACAAATTTTATTACTATTTTGTTTCGCTTGGACAGGTGAATGGATTGCAAAACAGGCACACCTCCCAGTTCCAGGAAGTATAATCGGTATTTTTTTATTATTAATTTCGTTAAAATTTAACCTAGTTAAAAAAGAATGGATACAGGACGGAGCAGATTTTTTATTAAAAGAACTTATTTTATTTTTCATCCCTTCTGCAGTCGCTGTCATACGTTACAGAGATACACTAACACAATATGGAATCGATCTCATTTTAATTATTATGATTAGCACTCTTTGCGTTACCTTAGTTACAGGACTTTTAACAGAATTGCTACTAAAGCGGAAAGGATCAACGCAATGATCGGATTTCTTTGTTTACTATTAACACTATTCACATATTGGATATCAAAAAAAATGTATCAACGTTGGAATTGGAGTCTACTTTCTCCTCTTCTCGTCTGTCCCATTATTTTAATTGCTTTATTGCTCGGATTAGATACACCTTATGAAACATATGAATCTGGTGGTCACTGGTTAACTGAATTATTAAAGCCCGCAACAGTTGCTTTTGCATGGCCAATCTATAAATATTTTGATTTATTAAAGAAACATGGAATGGCTATCTTACTTAATGTCATTGTCGGTTCGTTTTTATCAGTCATTACTTCAGCACTACTAGCAAATTATTTTCAAATTGATTCATCACTAGAACATAGTTTAGCGCCACATATCGTAACAACACCAATCGCAATGGCTATTTCAGAAATGATTGGTGGTATGTCACAATTAACTGCTGTATTTGTCGTTTTAACTGCCTTAACAGGAGCATTGCTCGGTCCTTCTCTCATACGCATTTGCCGCATTAAAACAGCAATCGCAAAAGGTATTATGTTAGGAACGAGCGCAAATGGAACCGGTACATCAAAAGCATTCGAAATCGGTCCTGTGGAAGGAACAATTGCAAGTTTATCCATGCTTTTAACAGCAGGCGCTAGTTTAGTTATCGTTCCGCTTTTCTTGTCTTGGATACATTAAAGAAGCAAGTATTTACATACTTGCTTCTTTATCTATATATTGGCACAGCAATTCATAATCCTCTGGAAAAGCTAAACACAATTGTTCAATTTCATGTATCCCTTTCCAAGCAATTTCATGTATTAACTCATCAGGATCTTGGATTTTCATATTACCGCCTATTTGTTTAACAAAATAATAATGGACATACACTGGAACACCGTATGTAATACCCTCTTTTTCATATATTTTATTTACCACTTCCACATTGTAACCTGTTTCTTCCCAAACTTCCCTGATACAACATTCTTCTAGTGTCTCTCCCTTTTCAAGTCCTCCACTTGGGACAGACCATCTTTTTTCTTCTCCCTCTTTGCCCTGCAGTACCATTAAAACTTCATTTCTTTCATTTACACATACCGCTGCACTACCTATCCATCTCTCCATAAACATCCCTCCCCTACTAAAATTCGCCCTCTTTTTTATTTTCCCCTTGAAAAAAGAGGAAAATAATAAAACAATGACGAAAAATTACATCAACTTCATAGACAATCCTTTTTTAGAAATTAAAACTGGAAGGATGAAAATATGATTTCTAATTATGTTGTGGAATGTGTCTTTTGTGAAGAAAATCGAAAGGCTCGCCAAGCTATTGTCACAGTTCCCGCGACTACTCAGCTACTAGCCATTGAAAAAGTGCGTGCGGAATGCAAACGTCGCTTCGGAAAAACTGTATTATTACAAACAGAAATTAAAGAAAAAATTGTTTTTGAACAAAAAGAAAGCCGACCATAAATTGGTCAGCTTTCTTATCCGATCATATTTTCACATGAAGATTAGGGGCATCCTCTTTAAGGATCGGGATTTTCCCATTATGTACGTTCCATAATGGTCATCGAACAATATATTTCTATGCAATTAACTATTGAATAGAATAGGGCAAAACTTGTTCGCATTTTTAGAAAAGGGATAGGGATATAATTCAAGTAGTACTTCGAATACTCGAACTTTACACTCATAATATTAAAACAAATCCTTTTATATGGGAAATATGAATTACCTACATAATTCATTCGTAAAATATATTAATAGTTTGCTATATTAATTTTATCCCGCTATTTGTAAGCAGTAACCCCCTACTTATTATAATTTCACCTTACTCCATCAATAGCATACATCCAGCTAAAACCGGTGTCATAATCATCGAAAACCTCAAAAGCATTCGGGGTGCATAATTTGTAAACTTCGCGCCAATATATGCCCCTAACATGGTCCCAATTAATACTTGCAATAACAATATATAATCTAAATATCCTTCCGAACTATATCCTAGACCGCCTCCAATTGCAATCGGTAATATAACAAGCATTGTTGTCCCTACAGATTGCTGAATCGTTAATCCCAATAGAACCATTAATCCAAGCTGAATAAACGGTGCAGAACCAATCCCAAATGAACCAGCCATCATTCCAGTAACTAATCCAAGGCATATACATTTCAACAAGTAGTTCATGGAAAACTCTTTATGCTTATATAAAGATGACTGTTCTTTGTTTTGGAACATAATTAATTTAATAAACATAAAAATTGCCGATAAAAATAACATCCCAGCTGTAAACCAATGAAGAAGATGTGCTGGTATAAGTGAACCAAATTTAGAACCAATATAAGAGCCAATTGCGCCAAATCCCCCAACAATCCCGCCTATAATAAGTGCTACATTACCTTCACGGTAATGACTGACAACACCTGATAATGTCGTAAACGCCATTGCAGTTAAAGATGTTGCAAGAGCAACATGAATAGGAATATGAAATACTAAAGTGAGTATCGCGATAATAAACCCAGCTCCTCCAGCTCCAACAAATCCTAATAAAATACCCATTACTAACATTGTTATAATAATTGCCACAGACTTTCCCTCCAGTAATACAATTATCCATCATATTTATCCTTACATACAAATAAAAAGCATCCTAGATGGATGCTTTTTATTTCAATGATATGTACTTAATCTTGATTAATCAAAATAACCGCTGGACCAGCTACTACTACTCCAGCTACTTCTATTTTTTCAAATTCCTTTACTGTAATAGATATAACTCCTTCTCTTTCCATCAATTCTTTACTCAGGACATCAGTCGGGATTGCTTTCACCGTCTTACCTCCTTTTCATTTATACAATATGATAAAGTGAAACTTTCATCAGTGGGGTTTTTGTCCGTACTTATTGATTATTAACCCTCACCAATCGGGCGAATAATCGCCCAATGCATCTATATATATGCATCACCTCCGCTTTCATTCCTTATTCCACTCAAAAACCTTCTCCCCCTTCCTTGACATATTGAAAAATAAAAAAGAAGCTATAACATATAGCTTCCCTCCACGTTTCTTTAATCTTTATGCACCGTATATTCCATGACTTTACCATCTCTATCAAATTGTAAAATAAGCTGTTCGCTATCTATTGGGATAAAGCCACGTTCAGTCCCAAGATAATACAAAGTGATAACTCCTTCTCCCCCACTTCTCGTTTCCGTTGGGGCTCCTAACAATTGTGTAATTTCTTCATTTGATTTCCCTTTTAATTTATATTTTTGTAATAGATCATCTACCATATGTACCCGCTTATCTGCATGATTTAACCATCTATTTTGATTAAACTTTGATGTATATTCATTTACACTTAGTTGTACAGTGCACACTATTAATGGTATGAGTGCTACTATTAACCCCCCCAACATTTGCTTCTTTTCTTCATTACGATTTTTAGAAACATATAAAATAGCCCTTTGAATCATGACTAATAAAACAAATGGTATGAATACTACAAAAATGCTCCTTACACTTAAGGGTATATGGACCATATCAATGACGAATATAAATACAATGTACATTACTATATATAAACAAAAAGAGACATACAAAATGCCACGTAGCATAGCGTTCAGAAAGATCTCCCCTTTTAACTCACTATATAATTCATCCGGCTAATCATTTCTTGAATCTGTTCTAATTCTTGCACTGTATATACTACTTCCCCTGCTAATATTTCATTTCTAAAGAACGTTACAATTTGCTCCCGATCTTTTAATCTAGGTGTTTCCTCACTAGAAAGGTCTACTATTTCTTTTCCATTTTTATTATAAAAATATACAACTGGTTTTACTTTTTCTTTTATACTATTAGCCTGCATTTCTTTCAAACCACTGTATAAAATTTGAGATAGTTTCTTCGCCCTATATACTGGATTCCCTTCATTTTTCACTTGTATAGTTGACGAATCTTTACCTACTATATATTCAAATGTCTCTTCTTTTTCAACTTCTTGTTGATACTTACCCATTTCATCAATCATAAATGAATATATACCAGCATTTTCTTTCGTTAAACCATGAATTAATTTCTCTTCCCATTCTTTCGTCTCAAGTAGATAAATACCAGTTTTGCACAAGATGAGATGATGGATTCGATTATCGTTTATTTCACTATTATTTTTAATAAAAACATTCGGCATGATTTGAATTTCAGCATCTAATATGGTGCCTTGCTCTATGAATCCTCGTTTCATATAATGTAATGTTTCGTACGTATTCATTTCAGCGCCGTTTTTAGTATATTCTCGTAGATTTGCAATTAGTTTTTGAAACATATGTATTTCGTTATTATGTTTATTTTGCATTTCACTACGTTCTTTACTATGCTGCACAGCTAATTGATTTTTCATCATACGCATATTTTCAATTTCTCTATTTGCACTTACTTGTAAATCATTGTATTTTTTCTGTTCCATATTTTTTAAATTATTTTGTTGTTCTTTATGCTCTATCACCGTAGCTGCAATTTCATTTTTATACGTTTCAATCGCTTGTTTCTTTTCAAATTCTACTTGCTGACTCTCTGATTCTAACTGTTTATTTTTATAAAACAGCACAAATACTACAGCTAATAATATTAAAACCGTACCTATTAGCACATAATTCATATTTTTACCCCTTTATTTCATTATCGATTATTTTTTATAAATATATCTATTATAGTATACTATGGTTTCGATATAGACTTTGTAAAAGTTGTATATTTTTAATAAAAGGCACCTCTGACGGGGCACCTTTTATTTTCACTCTATTGTACACCATACTGAATATAACTTGGATCGTAGTATATCCATTGATTTGTCCCTAAGCAAAGCCATCCATCTTGCTTACTCCATACTCGATACGATTCACCATGATGTAACTGTCTTATAACATTTCCATTTAATGATGGAGCATCACGCAAATTTACATTATCACCAGTAATAGTCGCCACATAATGTTTATACTGAATATAACTCGGATCATTATATACCCACTGATTTGTCCCTAAACAAAGCCATCCATCTTGTTCTCCCCAAACTTCATATGTTTCGCCACGATTCAATTGGCGAATTACACTAGACTGCAAAGATGGTCCACTTCTCAAATTCACATTATCTCCATTAATTATAGCAACCCCGTACACTGGAGTTGCATTATTAGGCGGGGAAACATTACCTCCACCACTTGCTCCATTCCCTTTTAAAGCTTCTAATGAAACTGCAGCTGATACATCACAATTTCCTACGCCTGAAATTTGTCCAGAATCTGTGTACTGCCACGCTGTCCACGTTGTCCATCCACCAGCATCAGCAGGCGGTGTACTCGAGTATTTAGCAATCCAAAGCGGTATATCACTTAATCCGCTAATTCCGAACTCATTAATATACCAAACTCCTGTATATAACATTACATCTTTTCCAGTAGCCTGTTTCACATAATTTATGAAGCTTCTTGCCCAATTCGATATAGCGTTACCAGTTAAATTACTGTTACTCGGATCTGTTGGTGATTCTAAATCCAGAACTGGCATTAAGTCTGTCTGGTTATTTTGTAATATACTCACAAAATATTTTGCCTCTGAAATTGCATCATTTTGTTCTGGGCGCGCAAAATGGTATGCACCAATTAATACATTCGCATTTCGTGCTGCTTGTACATTCTTAGTAAAAGTAGGATCAATGTAGTTTACACCTTCTGTCGCTTTTGCATACGCTGCTGGAATTCCAGATGCCTTCACTGCATTCCAATCAATATTCCCTTCCCAATGAGACACATCAATAAACGTAACATTTGAACTTGATCTGTTTTGCATATAAAATCTCCTATCATTTTTTTACTTCGTATACATACAATATGTACAAGTTTCATAAGAGGACACGACATTTATGCTATAGAAACAAAGAGTAAACATATTTTTTATACAAAATAAAAAAGACCTTGTATTACAAGGCCTTTTGCAAACTCACTTTATTTTGTAGCAAATACATATTATAATACAAACCTTGCTCACTTAATAATTCTTGATGTGTCCCTCTCTCTACTATCTCTCCATCATGCATCACAAAAATTTGATCCGCATCTTGAATTGTAGATAACCTATGCGCAATGGCTATCGTCGTTCTACCTTTTCGCATTTGTTGCAACGCTGTTTGAATAGCCTCTTCTGTTTCTGTATCGATATTAGCTGTTGCTTCATCTAATACTAATACTTTCGGATTCGTTGCTATCGTTCTAGCAAAAGCAATTAATTGTCGTTGACCGCTTGAAAATGCTGCACCTCTTTCTACTACTTCTGTTTCATACTGTTTTGGTAACTTTTCAATAAACGTATTCGCTTGCACAAATCGAGCAGCTTCTTTTACTTCTTCATCCGTAATTTCTTCATTATACATACGAATATTTTGCTTTACATTTCCAGCAAATAAAAATGCATCTTGCAATACGAGTCCTATTTTCTTTCTAATTTCTCGTTCTTCAAATTTTTCTAAATCTACACCGTCTATTACAATATTTCCTGACTTAATATTATAAAATCGCATTAACAAATTCATAATCGTACTTTTTCCGCTACCAGTATGCCCAACAAAAGCAACCGTTTGCCCTTGTTTCACGTGAAATGATACATTTTTTAAAACGTCACGCTTTCCATCATATGAAAAAGTAACATTTTTAAATTCAATATCTCCATCCACGATTTGAGGATTCTCATTACCTTTTTGAACCGGTGCTAAATCTTTCTCGTCCATTAAATGAAATACACGTGATGACGAAACAAGTGCCTGTTGGAAGAAGGACAATTTCATCATCATCTCATTTACAGGTTGGAAGAAACGATGTATATAGTTAACAAAAGCATATAAAACTCCTACTTCAACAGGGCTCTTTAAAGCATCAATCCCAAATAAACCTAGTACTAACGCAATAGCTACAATATGTACTAAATCCGTAGCTGGTCGTAAAAGTAATGCGTCTAACTTCAAAGTACGTCGCCCTGCACTATAATGTTTATTATTCACTTCTTCAAACTCTTTTCTCATACGTTTTTCTTGTCTGAACACTTGAACAATATTCATTCCTTGTATGGACTCGTTCAACTTTGCATTTAACACGCTTAGTTGATTACGTACTTCTAAATAAAAAGCTGCACTTTTCCGGCGATATAATACCATAATCGCAAACATTATCGGAATTAATACGAGAGAAAATAGCGCTAATTTTACATCTAATAAAAACATCGCTACTAAAATACCTACTAAAAAGACTACATTTTTTACAAATGTTGATAATACACTGACATAAAAATCTTTAATCGCTTCCGTATCATTTGTTATACGCGATACAAGTGTACCAATCGGCGTACGATCAAAGAAACTTAATGACAGCTTTTGAACATGTTCATATACTTCAACTCGCATATCTTGAACAATCTTAAAAGCAATGTTCTGAAAGTACAATAGATTTAAATACGTAAATAGTACTTTTAATAAATGAGCAACTATGTAAATTACAAATAAAGTAACGAGCGCTGATCGTTCAAAATCCCGCGGTACTAGGTGTTCATCGAGGAATTGTTTAATTAAAAAAGGACCCATCATTTCCGTTACTGTCGCACCAACTAAAAAGATAAATGCTAAAGATAGTAACCCTTTATATGGCTTCATATAGGAAAGCAATCTACTTAAATCACTTCGCTTCTTCTCTACCATCATACGCCTCCTTTCTCGACTAAAGCTTCTAATTGCTGGCTTTCATACATTTCCTTATACCAGCCGTTTTCCTTCATTAATTCCTCATGTGTACCTCTTTGTACAATTCTACCTTCATCAACAACAAGAATAAGATTGGCATGCTGAATTGCACTTAATCGGTGTGCAGTAATAATCGTCGTTTTCCCTGCTCTCTCCCTCTTTAAGGCACTTAAAATCGTCTCTTCTGTTTTTGCATCTACCGCTGATAAACAATCATCCAAAATTAAAATTTCAGCATTTGTTAATAAAGCACGAGCAATAGAGATTCGCTGTTTTTGACCACCAGATAACGAAACACCTCTTTCCCCTACTACTGTTTCATATCCTTCTGAAAATTGGAGAATGTCATTATGAATACAAGCAATCTCTGCTGCTTGGGTAATTTCATTATATGTAGCATCCGCCTTTCCAAAGGCAATATTCTCGCCAATACTTGCTGAAAATAAAAAATGATCTTGCGGCACGTATGAAATGGCAGAACGGACACCATGAAGTGTTATATCTCGAATATCTCGCTCTCCAATTTTTAATTCACCATTAAAATGATCATACTCACGGATTAAACATTTTAATAAAGTCGTTTTCCCTGCGCCTGTACGTCCTACAACTCCTAGCGTTTCGCCCTTCTTCAAATCAAAGTGAATATCGTTTAAATGTAACAATTCATTTTTCTTATACGAAAATGAATCAACGGCAAACGAAACATTACCGCTCGCTATTGTATGTACAGCATTTTCGCTATTTACTACATCTGATTTTTGTGAAAGAATTTTTTCTACACGGTCATATGAAGCACGCCCACGCTCCATAATATTGAATAACCATCCAAACGCTAACATTGGCCAAACGAGGGTACCTAAATATGTCGTAAATGTAACGAGATCACCTACTGTTAATTCACCTCTTACAACTAATACCGATCCGTAACATACTGCGATTAAAAAAGAAAATCCAACGATAAGAGAGATTGTCGGATCAAATAACGAATCAATACGTGCAACTAACACATTTTTATGTACAACATCTTCTGATTTTCTTCGAAACGCCTGTAAATCTTCTTTCTCTTGTCCAAGCGAGCGAATCACTTTCATTCCACTCATACTCTCTTGCACTTTATCATTGATTTCCGAAAACGATTGCTGTGCTTTATGAAACCTTTTATGTAATAAAGTTCCATAATAATTTGTCGAAATAGCTACAATCGGCATTGGAATTAAACTTAATAATGTTAACTTCCAACTAATTGTAAAACCCATCGCTACGAGTACACATCCTCCGACAGCTAATGAGTCAACAAGCGTCAAAACACCTGCTCCAGCAGTTTGCTGGATCGCTTGAATATCATTGGTCGCATGTGCCATTAAATCACCTGTCCGATTTGAC
Source organism: Bacillus cereus group sp. MYBK95-2 (assembly GCF_051915225.1). Taxonomy (NCBI): domain Bacteria; kingdom Bacillati; phylum Bacillota; class Bacilli; order Caryophanales; family Bacillaceae; genus Bacillus; species Bacillus cereus group sp. MYBK95-2. The sequence continues at coordinate 163,911 of NZ_JBQAEH010000001.1, forward strand.
TGATAGAAAGATGGACTCATCTTTGTAAAATGTTCATACAAATTTTTTCGTAATTGGCGAGCTAATTTTAATGAAGACCCGAAAATCATAATACGCCATATGTAACGTAATATGTACATCGTAATACCTACAATTACTAATAGTACAACCCATTTTAGTAACTTATCGGTCGTCAATGTTCCATCATTAATTTCATCTACAACGATTCCAATTACTTTTGGTGCTACAAGTTCTAAAAGTGCAACGCCAAACAATAAAATAATTCCAGTTATGTACGCTCGTTTTTCTTGTTTAAAAAACCACGCTAAATTCATAAACACTTTCATTTTTTTCCTCCTCCCTTAAAATGAGCGATGTTTTCAGTTTACCAAAGATACAGAATTTTTAAAAGTTTTAAAAACTATAACTAACAAAAAGAAAGACACTCTTAGCGAGTGTCTTTTAGCGCTTATTTCATTTGTTGCTTGTTCATTGCGCTCATCATTTGATTGATTTTCTTTTGGGAAGGTTTTTGTCCCATTTGCATCATCATCATTTTTAACATTTGTTCGTTAATTGGTGGATTTTTTTGTAAGTAATTCATCATGTATTTGCGGGCAATGAAAAATCCTAACGCCACGCCTGCTACTAGTGCTACTACGCCCACTAGAATACCTAACCAAATTGGCATATATTTTCCTCCTTCATGTTGTCTACCTTACAGTGTACTAAAACCTTTTCAATAAGACAAGATACAATTCGACATTTTTTACACATATGTTCGTACTTGTTTTAGAGGATTCAGCCATCCGTACTTTGTATTTTCATAATCCATAGCTAAAAATGTTAATTCACACTTTCTTAACACCTCAAAGAACGTCGTTTCCATTGAGACATTTCCAGAGGTATTCATACGAATATAGTGCGGTTTCACCATTATTTCGCCGTACTCCGCTCCCGTATAAATTGTATGTGTATGATGTGTTCTATCATATTTACCAAGAACGCGCAAAGCTTGTTCTAATTTATGATGAATTTTCATTACTTGCAATGGCATCGTTATATACATCATTTGCTTATATAACACTTTTTTCTCCGAAAGGGACCCAGATTCTGAAAATCGAGCAAATAAATCAAAAAACAAATATTCACGACCAAAATAAGCTTTCGCAATATCCTCTTGAATTAAATACAATTCATACGTTTTCATTTTTCCACTCCCAATCTGGACAACCTTTTCTCTTCATTATATATAAGAAAATTTGCAATGATTGTCTGACTGCGGAGAGATAAAAAACTTTTTCTGTCGAAAAAACTCATTTACATAGAAAAACCTCTCCATGCCGGAGAGATTTTTCTGAAATCATTAAAGCATTTCTTTTACTTTACGAACAACGTTCTCTACAGTAAATCCATACTCTTCCATAATCTTCTCACCAGGAGCAGAAGCACCGAATGTATCGATACCTAACACATCTCCTTCAAGACCTACGTAACGGTGCCATCCGAATGTAGCACCCATTTCGATTGCGAAACGTTTTGTTACTGCTTTTGGTAATACAGATTCTTTGTACTCTGCAGTTTGAGCTTCGAAGCGATCCATAGATGGCATGCTGACAACAGCTGCGTCAACGCCGTCTACTGCTAATGCTTTTTGAGCTTCAACAGCTAGGCTTACTTCAGATCCAGTTGCAAGTAAGATTACGTCAGCCGTTTCTTTCTTGCTTGCAGAAACTACATATGCACCTTTTGCTACTTTTTCATACGTATCATCTTTTGCACCTTCTAATGTTGGAAGGTCTTGACGAGTTAATACTAAAGCAGTTGGTTTGTTTGTAGATTCTAAAGCTAGTCTCCAAGCTGCAACAGATTCGTTACCATCAGCAGGACGGATAACAGAAACGTTTGGCATTGCACGAAGCGCTGCTAATTGCTCGATTGGTTCATGTGTTGGACCATCTTCACCAACAGCGATACTGTCATGTGTGAATACATACGTTACTGGCAATTGCATTAATGCTGCAAGGCGAATTGCTGGACGTAAGTAATCAGAGAATACGAAGAACGTACCACCGTAAGTTTTTAAACCACCATGTAGTGCAATACCGTTCATTGCTGCACCCATTGCGAACTCACGTACACCGTACCAAATGTTTTTACCGCTGTAATCATCTCTTGTAAAGTCTTTTTCGTTATTCATGTATGTTTTGTTAGAACCAGCAAGGTCAGCAGATCCACCGAAGAATGATGGTACAGACTCTGCAATTGCATTAATTACAGCACCAGAAGAATTACGAGTTGCTGCTTTTGATCCTAATTCATAAGTTGGTAAGTTTTGCTCCCAACCTTCTGGAAGTTGACCGTTCATTGCTGCTTGGAATTCGTTTGCTAATTCTGGGTATGCTTGTGCATATTCACCTAGCATCGTGTTCCACTCAGCTTGCGCAGTTTCACCAACATCTTGTACTGTTTTACGGAAGTTGTCATATACTTCTTCTGCTACGTGGAAGTCTTGCTCAGCAGTCCAAGCATATGCTTCTTTCGTTAATTTTGTTTCTTCTACACCAAGTGGAGAACCATGTGAAGCTGATTTTCCTGATTTGTTTGGAGAACCGAAACCAATTGTCGTTCTTACTTCAATTAGCGTTGGGCGTTTTTCGTCAGCTTTCGCTTCTTCAATTGCTTTCGCGATTGCTTCAATATCGTTTCCATCCTCAACACGGATTACTTGCCATCCGTATGCTTTGTAACGATCTTCTACACTTTCAGAGAATGAACGATTTAAATCGCCATCTAATGAAATATCGTTTGAATCGTAAAGCACAACAAGACGACCTAATTGTAAATGAGCAGCTAATGAAGATGCTTCAGCAGAAACGCCCTCCATTAAATCTCCATCACCACAAATAGCATATGTATAATGATCTACTACATTATACGCATCACGGTTATATTTAGCAGCTAAATGTCTTTCAGCCATTGCCATACCTACAGCAGTTGCAATACCTTGTCCAAGTGGACCAGTCGTTGCATCTACACCAGCTGTATGACCATACTCAGGATGTCCTGGAGTTTTGCTTCCCCATTGACGGAAGTTCTTTAAGTCATCCATTGTTACATCATAACCAGATAGGTGAAGTAGGCTGTATAATAACATTGAACCATGACCTGCAGATAATACGAAACGATCACGGTTAAACCACGTTGGGTTATTTGGATTGTGTTTCATAAATTGAGTCCATAATGTATAAGCCATTGGTGCTGCACCCATTGGCATTCCTGGGTGACCAGAGTTTGCTTTTTCAATCGCATCGATGGATAATGTGCGAATCGTGTTGATAGAAAGTTGTTCGATTGAATGTGACATGCTATTCTTCCCTTCGCTTATATTAGTAAACGTTTTATACATTTATATGATAGCTTCCCACGCAAGATTATACAACATGTATCGACAAATATGTTGATATTTTTTTGATTTTTTATAAAAAAATCAATGTTTCCGGGAATGTATGGGCATTCAATATGACATACTTTTTCATTATTTTTATTTTAAAAAGAAAGGGAATTATCTGTATATTTATACAAATTTCTTCTATACTTACTTTTTTAAATAAGTTTTTAAAAACATAAAAAAGCATCTAACTTCGATGCTTTTCAAATAAGTTAAACAATCCGTTTCCGAATCGAGCTTGAAATCAAATCAATTATAATTACCATTAAAATAATACCTAATAAAATAATACCAACACGAGACCAATTCCGTGAACTCAGCGCAAAAATTAAAGGTGTACCAATCCCTCCTGCTCCGATAACTCCTAAAATCGCAGCGGATCGTACATTAATTTCAAATCTGTATAACGTATACGATAGAAAATCTGGTAACACTTGCGGTAACACCGCATACCAAAGTATTTGAAAACGATTTGCTCCTGTTGCTAGTAATGCTTCCGTCGGTCCTTTATCTATGTTTTCAATTCCTTCTGAATATAGTTTTCCTAACATTCCAATAGAATGCAATCCTAAGGCTAATACTCCTGCAAAAGAGCCTGGACCAACAGCTTTTATAAATAAAAGAGCCATAACTAATTCAGGAAACGTACGAACAAAACTAAGTACAAATTTCCCAAATCCTGAAGTTAATTTTCCACTACTCATATTCGTTGCCGCCCAAAAAGCAAACGGAACAGATAAAAATGCAGAAATAAATGTACCTAATATCGCAATTGCCAACGTATCAATTAATCCATGTAATAAATCTTCACCATCTGGCAAAGATACATACGACCAGTCTGGAGTCAATATCCCTGTCATAATTGCTTTTGTAATTTCTCCCGCCGTTTCCTTTATTCCCTCTAGCGGTACTCCTGAAAAAGCCCATATATAAACAAATGTAAGTGCTATAAAAATAAACGAGCGATACACACTCGGTTTCTTCGGTTTTGGTACGATTATCGTCGTTTTACTCATTATAATTTCTCCCGCAACAATGTACTTACATAATCAATTACCAATACAACAACAAGAGTATAGATGATAATAGATGCAGTTTGTTGATATTGTAAAAATCCAAGTGTACGATCATAATATAGTCCAATACCACCTGCTCCTACTAAACCTAGGACAGCCGCTGCCCGTACATTCACCTCAAATGTATATAGTACATAGGAAACAAAGTGTGCTTTTACTTGTGGAATGACTCCATAAACAATCCATTGCACCTTATTAGCCCCTACAGCTGTCATCGCTTCTAGTGGGCCAGGGTCAATTGATTCAATTGATTCATACAACAATTTCGCCACGAGCCCAATTGAGAAAAAAGTAAGAGCTAAAATACCCGGAAGTGGTCCTATTCCAAAAATAGCTACGAAAATTGCCGCTAATAATAAATCTGGTATCGTTCGAATAAAATTTAAAATCAATCGAGCTGGACTGTATAAAAATGTACTAGTAAACACATTACTTGCCGCAAACAGTGCAAGTGGAATAGCTAAAATCGCTCCTAAAGTCGTCCCAATAATCGCCATACGTATTGTATCTAACATTGCTGTTGTAATAACTTGAAAATAACTCCAATCTGGCGGCACCATTTCTTTTAACAAATCCATTATATTAGGAAAACCAACTACTAGCTTTGAAAATGATGCGTCGACCTGTATACTACTTCCCCACAACAGTAAAATGAATAGAATAAACGTTAACATATGTTTTAACTTACTCGGCGGCTTCGGTATCGACTTCGAATATATCGTCACATCATTCATTTAGCTGCCACCTCTAACAATTCACTTTTCTGTGCTACGTCACCATAAATTTCAGCAAACTTTTCATCCGTTGCTGCTTCTACTAAACCATCAAAAACAATTTCGCCTGCATGTAATCCAATAATACGCGTCGCATATTGCCTAGCTAAAGCAATAGAATGTAAGTTTACAATTGTTGTAATTCCAAAATCTTCATTAATTTTCTTTAAATCATCTAATACTTGCTTTGTTGTTAGCGGATCTAACGACGCAACAGGTTCATCTGCCAATATGATTTTTGCTTCTTGCGCCAATGCTCTAGCTATCGATACACGTTGTTGTTGTCCTCCTGATAATTCATCAGCACGTGCATATGCTTTTTCTAAAATATTCACTCTTTTTAACGCTTGAAATGCGAGCTCCACATCCTCTTTCGGAAACAAACCTAACGTTGTACGCAATGTCGAATGATATCCAACACGGCCAGCTAATACATTCTTCAATACTGTTGATCGCTTTACAAGGTTAAAACTTTGAAAGATCATACCAATATCCCGGCGCATACGTCGTAAATCTTTTCCTTTTGCAGCAGTAATAGACTCACATTCAATCATGATTTCGCCTTCTGTAATCTCATGAAGACGATTTACCGATTTTAGAAGTGTAGACTTTCCAGCTCCGGACAGCCCTACCATTACAACAAACTCACCTTTTTGAATTTTCAAGTTTATATTATTCAATCCTTTTGTACCATTTGGATACACTTTGGAGACATTTCGAAATTCTATCACACATCTTACCTACCTTCTATGTATTCAAAACGGCAAACTAACTGAAAACATTCCCTTTCAGCTAGCTGCCATTTCCATATGTATTATTGCGTTTTTACTTTCTTCCCATATTCACGAACGATGTCAAATTTACTATCATCAGATTTAACATATCCTTCATGTGAATATACTTCTTTAATGATTTTGTGACCTTCCTCATTTTTTCCAATTTCAATGAAAGCATCCTGTAATTTCTTGCTCCACTCTTCATCTAAATCAGAACGTACCGAAATCGTATCGTTTGGAATTTTCTCCGTAAATTTCACTATTTTCGTTTGCTCGAATATATTCGGATAATCTTTTTTTACAATATTACGAGCATCTTGGAATACAACAGCTGCATCTACGTCACCATTTAAAAGAGCAATAAGCGACTGATCGTGACCTTTTAATGTAACAGGTTTCACATCTTTTAACGGATCAATTCCCTCTTTTAATAGAACAGCTGCAGGCCATACATACCCTGCTGATGATGTTACGTCTTGATAACCAATCTTTTTACCTTTTAAATCTTTTACACTATTTATATTAGAGTCTTTTTTAACAACAAACTCAGATTTATAATAATCTACTAAATCTTTTGTAGGAGCTCCTGTTTCATCCTCTACTCCAAAACGTTGTGCTTGTAAAATTACATTTGCAGCCTTCTTTTCATGTGCTAATACGTACGCTGTTGGCGGTAAAAATCCTACATCTACTTGTTTAGATGCCATCGCTTCTACAATTGTATTGTAGTTCGTTGAAATACTAACTTTTACTGGAATATTTAACTTATCACTTAATAGCTTCTCAAGCGGTTTTGCCTTCGCCTCTAACGTATCTGCATTTTGAGAAGGAACAAATTGAACATTTAAAGTCTTCGGTACATACCCTTTTTTCGTATCTTCATTTTTACTTGCACTTGATTCCTTCGTTCCACAGCCACTTAATAATCCCGCTGCTAGTACAACTGTTGTGCTCATTGCAAAAACTTTTTTCAACATATTAATGCCTCCATTTTTCATTGTTATAAAATAACCTTTCATAAACATGAAGAAATATATCACATATTTTTACAAATAATTGATTATTTACAGAATCTTTACACATTCTATACACTCACATTAAAATTCTCTTCACATATTTGATATGATGAATTGGAAGATAACAATAGAAAAGGTGAGTCATATTGGAACAAAATCAAACTGTAACTTTAAACATCTTATTAACAAGCGATATACATGGCACTGTTTATCCTATTCACTACCAAGATAACTCCCCAGCAGAACTTGGTTTAGCTAAAATTTCTACTCTTATAAAAAAAGAACGTTCCCAAAATACAAACGTTCTTTTAATTGATAATGGCGACTTTATTCAAGGAACACCATTTACTTATCATTATGTTACATACGAAAAAAACAAAAAAAACCCAATGTCCTTATTAGCAAATTACTTACAGTATGACGCTGCAATTATCGGCAATCATGAGTTTAATTACGGGATGGGTATATTAAATAACGCTGTGACTACTGCGAACTTCCCGTACCTATCAGCAAACATTTTAGATAAAAACATAAAGAAACCTTATTTCGGAAAACCTTATATAATCAAACAGATTGAATCCAATATAAAAATTGCTATTTTAGGGGTGACAACGCACTACATTACCAATTGGGAACAACCCCATCACATTAAAGACTTACAATTTGAAGATGCATTAGAAACAACGAAAAAGTGGGTTTCTTACATTCGCAAACATGAGAAACCAGATTTACTAGTCGTAGCGTATCACGGGGGAGTTGAACGAGATTTACAAACCGGGGTACCGACTGAAGTTTTAACAGGAGAAAACCAAGGATATGCAATGTGCCATGAAATTGACGACATAGATATTTTATTAACAGGCCACCAACACCGGGAAATTGCTCACACAATGGCTAACGGTGTAACAATTTTACAGACCGGATGTAATGGAAACTCAGTTGGAAAAGTAAAAATAACATTCGAAAAAACAAAACATAAATGGGTTAAAAAAGAGAGTTCTTCTGAATTATTATCTGTACAAGGAGTTGAGGCTGACCAAGATGTACTTTCATTGGTAGCCGATTACGAAGAGAAAACACAAAAGTGGCTTGATCAACCTATTGGAATCATTCAGGGGGATATGCAAATTTCAGATGCTATGCAAACTCGTTTGCATGATCATCCTTTTATCGAATTCATAAATAAAATACAGATGGATATAGCTAATGTATCAATTTCTTGTACAAGTTTGTTCCATAATACATCTCCAGGTTTCCCGGAACATGTAACAATGCGTGACATCGTTTCTAATTATATTTATCCAAACACATTAAAAGTAATTAGAATAACTGGAGCGGATATAAAAAATGCTCTTGAACTCTCTGCTTCTTATTTCACATTAAAAACAGATGGATCCATCACCGTAAGTCCTACCTACATAGAACCAAAGCCACAACATTATAATTATGATATGTGGGAAGGGATTTCATACGTATTAAACATTTCAAAACCAATTGGTGAAAGAGTAGAATCTTTACAGTATAACAGTGCTCCTCTTAATATGAATGAAGAATATGACGTTGTAATGAATAATTATCGTGCAAGTGGCGGGGGAAATTTCTTTATGTTTCAAAACAAACCGGTAGTAAAAGATATACCCACAGATATGTCTGAACTTATCGCTAATTATATATTGGAACATAAAACGATAGAAGCAACAGTTAATAACAACTGGAAAGTTATTAAATAACGATTTTTACATATAAAAAAGATGGGCTTCGCCCATCTTTTAATTTAATTTTGCATTATCTTGCTTTTTTAAAGCTTTTAATTTCGTCGGTGTAACATCTGTACCTTCTTCGTTAACAACTTTAATACCTTTAAGTTCGTTTAACATATTTTGACGAAATCCTTTTAAATATTGTTCACGTAGCGATTGACGCTCACGTTGCTCTTCTTCAGTTAAACCTTCAGCTTTTGCTTTTTTCGCTAAGAAGTTAATGCGTTCAACGAGTTCGTGATTAATCATCTCGAATCCCCCTTCTAATCAAAACTGATTATTATCATACAATAGTTACTCTTCTTTATCAAGCAATTGCTTCGTATACTCTACATATCTACGATGTACAGTCGCCTTTGAAACATTATGACCAAATCCACGTAATGTTGCTGCAATTTCTTCAAACGTGAGTTCACTTTTTCGCAAACGTACAATTTCCTCAATCGGCACTTCTTTTTTCTCTCTTCCTACACTTAAATGACGATTTTTTAAATTTTTTTCTGGACGATAACCTTTTTCTACTGCACGTTGCATACCTCGTTTAATTTTCAAATTATGAATCTTTCTTTGATATTCTTCAACAATACCAATAATATCTAATACCATTGAATCAGAATCCGACAATTGTAATTCACCATTATGTGTATGCGTATATACTTTTATGCCTTCTTTATGTAAACAATGCATTAACGCGATCTTCGCATTTCCTCTACCAAGACGCGTTTCATCTTGTATAAGTAACACATCAATTTGTTCGTCTCGAATTGTATCCAACACCTCTAATATACCGTCACGTTCAATTGTATATCCACTAGCCTGCTCTTCAATCACCTTAGTAACATTCATTTGATAGCGCTCAGCTAAATGCAATAATTCATCTTTTTGACGTAATAATGATGTTTCTTGCGCTTCTTTCGTTGTACTCACACGTGCATAAATAATTGCATTCATTTTGAACCCCTCTTTCTCCCTATTATTTCCCTATAGTGTAACATAAATCCGCCATTTGTTCGAACTTATGTTTGTAGAATGTTTTTTCACATGTTATACTTATTAATAAGAAAAATGAAAGAAAACGAGGTGTTAGAAAACATGGAAAAGTTAACGAAACGCCAGCAAGACATTCTCGACTTTATTAAGCTAAAAGTACAAGAAAAAGGATATCCACCTTCCGTACGTGAAATTGGTCAAGCAGTCGGCCTCGCTTCTAGTTCTACAGTGCACGGACATTTATCACGATTAGAAGAAAAAGGATACATTCGACGCGATCCAACAAAACCACGTGCCATTGAAATTTTAGGTGAAGACCGAATGGATACGGAAACACAATCTGTTATTCAAGTTCCAATTGTCGGAAAAGTCACTGCTGGTTTACCAATTACAGCGGTCGAAAGCGTAGAAGAACATTTCCCACTTCCAGCTAGTATTGTTGCTGGAGCAGACCAAGTGTTCATGTTACGTATTTCTGGAGATAGTATGATTGAAGCTGGTATTTTCGATGGAGATTTAGTTGTTGTTCGCCAACAGCAGTCTGCATATAATGGTGAAATTGTAGTCGCTTTAACAGAGGATAACGAAGCAACAGTTAAACGTTTCTATAAAGAAAAAGACCATTTCCGTCTACAACCAGAAAACTCTTCATTAGAACCTATCATTTTAAAACAAGTGTCAGTTATCGGGAAAGTAATTGGCGTATATCGTGATTTACATTAAAAATAACAAAAAGAAGATAATTACCTTATTTATATACGGTAATTATCTTCTTTTTGTATTTTGATAGATTTCCATGCATTCTATTTCTTATTAACGAGTTTCAATCGTCACATCTCCCGCAGCCGTTTTACCGCTAATCTTTTTACTACCATTTCCAATTGTTACATTTTTATTTTCTTCATTAAAAATTGTTACATCTCCAGCAGCACTTTGCCCAGTAATTACCGCATCTTGTGGTTTTTCCGATAAAGTAATATCTATATCTCCCGCAGTTGAACTTGCTTCTAGATTATACTTAGAATCATGATCTTGAATATTTATTTCCCCACTTGTTGTTTTTGCGGTCACTTTCCCTAATACCTTCTTAAAGTTCACCTCACCAGCTTTTGTCGATCCCTCCACATTCTTAGCCGTTACTTGTTTCAACTCTACTTCTCCAGTAAGTGTTCTAACACTTACGCTATCACTTTTCACATCACTCATTTCGATTTGTCCAGCAGATGAATTTACTTTTATATCTTGGTAAGAGCGTTCGGGCACAAGGAGAGTCAATTTAGACGTTTGAAACCTAAAATTGTAAAAAGAAAAATCAAATGAAGCACCTTTTTCTCTTTCCCCAATAATTTTTAATGTGTCACCATCTTCTGCGATACGAATCTCTTGTTTACGTACATCTCCCGATTGCTTTACATAAAAAGAAGAGTCAGGAGATTTTTGGACAATAATATCCCCGGCATCTAACTTAACTTCTATATTTTTTAATGTTTCGTTTTTAATTACATTTTCTTTATCGCCTTTTTCAGCAGTTTGTACTGCTTTTTCATATGTTTGGGAAATTCCTATTACTCCAATAATGATACAAGCGATAGCGATTAAAAATAGTTTTTTCATCATTTACTCTCCTTTTATCATTTTGAAGTTCCATATTACATATCGTACACACAATCTCTTAAACCACTTTGTACTATAAAAAGCGATAATACATAACAATAAACCTACCCCAACAAACGTTATACTAACGAAAAGATCCAACCATATAAAAGTACCCATAAATACTTTTCCAATAACGAAAAATGGTGTTACTACACTAGCAATACCACCGATCCAAAAAGAAAATATAAAAGCAATAATTGCGACTAACGGGCCTAACACAATAATAAAATTAAACAAACTAAGTCCAATCGCTGCCATAACAGCTCTTGTCACATTTGAAGTCGATGGATTTTTTTTCATTTCATCGAAGCGATACATCGCAAGTAATTCTTTCGCGATTACTTTCGGAGAACCAAGGCCCTGTATTATTTCCGATTCAGTTTTCCCCTCTTCTAGTCCAAACTGAAAGTGCTCTTCATAATCCAATAAAATATCTTGCCTCTCTTCCTCTGGTAACTTTCTAAGATAACTTGATAATTCTTTAAGAAACCCTTCTTTACTCATCCCATTCCACCCCTTCAATAATTTCTTGTACCCCTTTCGCAAAATCACGCCATTCTGTTACTAACAAATGAAATTGCGTCTCCCCTTGCTCTGTTAATTGATAATATTTACGAGGTGGCCCTTCCGTAGATTCCTTTAAATACGTTTGAAAATACCCTTCTTTCGTCAAACGACGTAATAAAGGGTATACTGATCCTTCCGATATTAAAAATTTATTAGAAATTTGCTGAACAAGTTCATAACCGTAACTATCTTTACGTTTTACAAGTGCTAATACACAAAGTTCAAGCACACCTTTTTTAAATTGAACGTTCAAGTGCCATCCTCCTTTCCTATCTTAGTACTGTTCAATACACGGTACCTGTTTTATCCATAATATACCACTTAGTATTGTTTATTGCAAGGTACTAAACTATATTTATTCCCTAAATTTAGAAAATGAACTAACGAAATCCTGAATAAGACTGCGTTATAACTAAGCATCATTACGTTAATATCATTGAGTGATAATCTGATTCACAAGCCACAAACTTATAGCCTTGCAGATGAGGACATAAAAATCATCGCTCGCGTTGTACAGGCAGTAAAGAATTATTAAGTTATAGCACAAGTGATTTAAAAAAGATAAAATCAATTCTTTTGAAAAGATTTTCTTAGTAACATGATTCAAAATAACCAAAAACAATCCATTATCTAGTAGTTAATATATCCAATAACTTCACTAAAAAAGCCCTGATACCGTAGTATCAAGGCTTTTTTAGTTCATAAATTATATAAAACTTACGTTTATCTGATAATGTTTTTCTATGATATCACTACTTGTTATTAATTATTGGCTTTTATGTGGTTGTTTTTCATTTTGCAACCACATAAAATTGTAATAATAGGGAATTAAAAAACCCTTGATACTAGTTGTATCAAGGGTTCAAGCCTCTTAGTATAGAGACATATATTGATCGCGTTCCCATTGGTGAACTTGTGTTCTAAAGATATCCCACTCAATCTCTTTCGCTTCGATGAAGTGCTCAAGTAAGTGTTCTCCTAGTGCACCGCATACTACTTCATTAGATTGTAATGTAACTAATGCTTGCGCTAATGTTGCTGGTAAGTCAACGATACCTGCTTCTTCGCGCTCTTCTTTTGTCATTACATAGATGTTACGATCTACTGCTGCTGGTGGAGTTAATTTGTTTTTAATTCCATCAAGACCTGCAGCTAATAATGTAGCCATTACTAAATATGGGTTTGCAGCTGGGTCAACACTACGCACTTCTACGCGTGTACTAATACCACGAGATGCAGGGATACGTACTAACGGACTACGGTTTTGTGCAGACCATGCTACGTAACAAGGCGCTTCATATCCAGGTACTAGACGTTTATATGAGTTTACAGTTGGGTTTGCTATCGCTGTAAATGCTGGTGCATGTTTTAAAATACCTGCGATGAAGTGACGAGCATCATCACTTAATTGTAAGTCACCGTTTGCATCAAAGAATACGTTCTCACCATTTTTAAATAATGATAAGTTACAGTGCATACCTGAACCGTTCACACCGTATAGTGGTTTTGGCATAAACGTTGCGTGTAAACCATGTTTACGAGCAATTGTTTTTACAACAAGTTTGAATGTTTGAATGTCATCACATGAGCGAATTGCATTTGCATATTTAAAGTCAATTTCGTGCTGTCCTGGAGCAACCTCATGGTGAGATGCTTCAATTTCAAATCCCATTTCTTCAAGTTCAAGAACGATATCACGACGACAGTTTTCCCCTAGATCCATCGGCGCAAGGTCGAAGTATCCACCGTTATCGTTTAGTTCTAATGTTGGATTTCCTTTTTCATCAACCTTAAATAGGAAGAATTCTGGCTCTGGTCCAAGATTGAAGTCTGAAAATCCTAAAGCTTCCATTTCTTTTAACACACGTTTTAAGTTGTTACGTGGGTCTCCATCAAATGGAGTGCCATCTGCATTGTAAATATCACAGATTAGTCGAGCTACTTTACCTTTTTCAGCTGTCCAAGGGAAAATTACCCAAGTGTCTAAATCAGGATATAAATACATATCAGACTCTTCAATACGTACGAAACCTTCAATCGAAGATCCATCAAACATCATTTTGTTATCAAGAGCTTTCGTTAATTGTCTCACTGGAATCTCTACGTTTTTAATTACCCCTAAAAGGTCCGTAAATTGTAAACGGATATACTTTACATTCTCTTCTTTCGCCAAACGGAAAATATCTTCTTTTGTGTATCTAGACATTATAAATTCCTCCTTAGTCCCTCTAATCGCCTTCAGAATCAGTTATCTTTAGTGAAAAAATCTTGAAATGTCACCTTGTCGCAATGAAGTTCGATTGAATCTACCTGTATGTTGTAGTTCATCTCGAAGTATTTTGCGAAGCTCAGTTTTTGAAATTTCTTTCGTTTCTTCTTTTACTTTCACTGCTTCTGTTTGATTTTCTTTCATTAGTAACACTTGTTTAATACCAGCCATATTCAGGCCTTGATCTAACAAATCTTTAATTTCTAACAACTTATCTACATCGTTAAATGAAAATAATCTACGATTCCCCTTTGTACGGGTTGGAGAAACAAGATTATGCTCTTCATAGTAGCGAATTTGACGTGCAGACAATTGTGTTAAATCCATAACAATACCAATAGGAAACAGCGGGGCAGAACGTCTATCTTCTTTCATTTTTCAGTTCCTCCTTCGCCTTAACTGCTTCTCATTTTATACCATGTTATATTTAGTGTCAATAGATGTTAGCTTTTCTCACATGATTTTTTATAATTTTTTTTACGAATTTTTTCATTCTTTTTTCTAATCGCATAAATCATTACTTTTATACGAAAAAAGCTGCCAAAATCGACAGCTTCCCATTAAGAAATTATTAATAAATTCTTTTCAATCAATTCGTCAATCGCAGAACAAATCGCAATTTTAACATGCGAATACGTTAAGCCACCTTGCACATACGCAACATACGGTGGTCTAATTGGACCATCAGCAGACAATTCAATACTTGCACCTTGAATAAACGTTCCCGCCGCCATGATTACATCATCTTCATAACCTGGCATATAGTTTGCATACGGAGTAAAATGCGAATTAATTGGAGATGCATATTGAATCGCTTGGCAGAAGGCAATCATACGGTCTTTATCATCAAATTGAACCGATTGAATTAAGTCTGTTCTTGGCGCATTCCACGCTGGTGACGTGTTCATTCCTAACTTTTCTAAAAACGCAGCTGTAAAAATTGCACCTTTCAGCGCTTGTCCTGCAACATGTGGCGCTAAGAAGAACCCTTGATACATTTCTTGCAGACTGTATAAAGACGCTCCAGCTTCCGCACCAATTCCCGGAGATGTTAAACGATATGCACACGCTTCAACATACTGTTCTTTCCCGACAATATAACCGCCAGTTTTAACAATTCCGCCGCCCGGGTTTTTAATAAGTGAACCCGCCATTAAATCTGCACCAACATGACATGGCTCTTGCTCTTCAATAAACTCGCCATAACAGTTATCTACAAACACAACAACATCAGGTTTAATTTCTTTAACAAACGCGATCATCTCTTTAATTTGAGAAATAGTAAACGATGGACGAGTAGCATAACCTTTCGAACGCTGAATACCGATCATTTTCGTATTATTATGAATCGCCGCTGCAACAGCCTCAAAATCAACAAGCCCAGCACTAGTTAGCGGAACTGCATTGTAACCGATATTATATTCTTTAAATGAACCTACACCTTTCCCACGCACACCAACAATTTCCTCTAACGTATCATACGGTTTCCCAGTGATATATAATAACTCATCTCCCGGGCGTAAAATACCAAATAACGCTGTAGAGATAGCGTGAGTACCTGAAATAATTTGCGGACGAACAAGTCCAGCTTCCGCCCCAAATACATCAGCATACACTTTTTCTAACGTATCACGGCCAATATCATCATAACCATAACCTGTTGTCGGGATAAAATGCGAGTCACTAATTTTATGTTTCCGAAAACTTTCTAATACACGAAACTGATTGCTTTCAATCACTTCATCCGCACGTTTATGTACTTCTGTAATCTGACTCTCTACTTCTTTTACAATTGGAGCAATTTTTTCTCCATTTTTCAAACGATCAAACATTTTTATTTTCTCCTTCTTCCACTAAAAATCTCTTTAATTGCACATTAAGCGATGAATGAGTAAAAATATACCCTGCACAATCATATACAAATTTATCTTCTAGAAACTCCATCTTTGCTAATAGAGTTTCCGTCTTTAAAAGCGTTAACAACTTACCTTCACTCGGAGGGATTTCCACTCGATAACAATCCATTTCTTTCTTCATCTTCGTTTCTATCGCTTCTTTTATACGCAATAAATCACTTTCTTCAAAAGCACTAGTCATTAAGAAATCACTTTTCTGAAACGGAATAAAGTTTTGATGTAATTCATCTTTTTTATTATATAACGTAATAATAGGAATATGGTTAATTTCAAGTTCTGATAATAATCGTTTTACTGTTTTTTCATGCCCTATGTAGTTAGAATCCGCGGAATCAACTACATGTAAAATGACATCTGCTTCCCCCGCTTCTTCCAGTGTCGAACGAAAAGCAGCGATTAATGAAGTGGGTAAATCTTGTATAAAACCAACAGTATCAGTTAGTAATACTGTATAACCAGAAGGTAACGGCATCTTCCTCGTCGTTGGGTCTAATGTTGCAAACAGAAGGTTTTCTTCAAACGTATCAGCTTCCGTTAATCTATTAAACAGTGTCGATTTCCCTGCATTTGTATACCCTATTAACGAAACTTGAAATACTTTATTATCTTTTCTTCTCTCACGATATCTTTTTCGATGTTCCACAACAACTGCAAGTTGTTTCTTTATTTCATCAATACGGGATCGAATATGACGACGATCCGTCTCTAATTTCGTCTCACCCGGTCCTCTCGTTCCAATACCACCACCAAGACGCGATAAGGACAATCCCTGCCCCATAAGACGCGGCATTGTATATTGCAACTGAGCTAATTCTACTTGAAGCTTACCTTCCCTCGACTTCGCACGTTGCGCAAAAATATCCAGTATTAGTTGCGTTCGATCAATTACTCTCGCATTTAATACTGAGGATAAATTCCGAATTTGACTCGGCGTTAATTCATTATTAAATACAATAACATCCGGCTCTAATTCTTCAGTTAACATTGTAAGCTCTTCTAATTTCCCTTTACCTATGTAAGTTGCCGGATGAAACTTTGGTCGTTTTTGCGTTGTTGACACTAACAATTCTGCTCGTGCAGTCTTCGCTAGTGATGCAAGCTCTTTCATGGAATGCATAAATTTTTCATCATCATCTTGTGGCAATTGACAGCCTACTAATATGACTTTTTCTTTTTCTTCCATCAAATATGTTCACTCATCCTTTTCGAAATTTAAACCTTCTAATATAATAGCAGAGGAAGCACATTTCATCTAGTTAGCGGGGGAGAAAATTCATGGCATGGGAGATTTTTAGCATCATAGGCACAATCGCTTTCGCACTAAGCGGAGCCATTGTTGCAATGGAAGAGGATTATGATATTTTCGGGGTGTATATTTTAGGAATGGCAACCGCATTTGGGGGAGGTGCCCTTCGTAATTTATTAATCGGTTATCCGATTGTCGCATTTTGGCAACAAGACATGTTATTCCAAATCGCACTTTTATCAATGACTATTATTTTTCTTTTTCCAAATAAGTTAATTAGACATTGGAAAAAGTGGGAAAATATCACTGACGCTATCGGCTTATCAGCATTTGCTGTACAAGGAGCATTATATGCCCAAAAATTAAATTTACCAATTAGCGCCACAATTGTAGCAGCTGTTTTAACTGGTATCGGCGGCGGTATCATTCGCGATCTTTTAGCCCGCAGAAAACCTCTCGTTCTTCGAGCTGAAGTATATGCCTTTTGGACAATTTTAGCAGGTTTCTTAATTGGCGCTCAAATTATTGTTAGCGATTGGGCTCTTTACATTTTATTCATTTTAATTGTTTGCTTCCGCATGGTTTCTATTCATTACAAATGGCATTTACCGCACAGACGTATCGAAACGAAAGAACGTTCAATGCATAAATAGCAATCTAACCTCTTTACATATCGTAAAGAGGTTTTTCTTTTCTAACGATTTTTTCTTTATATAATGTTTATACTAATTTTTAAAGTGAGGTGAATACAAATGACAAACCACGTTAATAAAGGAGCTCAAAAAAGCTCAGTAAATCAATTCGGGCACGATCCTAATTCAGCACACGAAAAGAGCGCTAAAATGGAACACTTCCATAAAGCACACCAAGAAAAAGCAAAAAAAGAGTAAACGAACTTATACACAAAAATCGACGCACAGTTTATGTACTGTGCGTCTCCTCTTCGAGCATCAAATCCATGCTCGATATTCCAATTAAATCATTTTTATCATAGGCATCTTCTTGCAACAACCGCATCGCCTGTGTACGAATTGATTTTTCAACAATATTCCGTACATACCGCCCATTACTAAACGATGTAATTTGCGACGAATACTTTACAGCATGTAAATGATCCCTAAATTTCCATTCAGCCTCTTTCGATAACTGATATTCACGCTCTTCATACATTCTTTTCCCAATTTCCAACAACTGATTTACCGAGTAATCCGCAAATTCAATAATAAATGGAAAACGAGATTGCAGCCCTGGATTTAATGAAAGAAAGTGATTCATCTCTCTTGAATATCCAGCTAAAATCAATACAAAACCATGTTGTTTATCTTCCATATGTTTTACAAGCGTATCAATTGCTTCTTTTCCAAAGTCCTTCTCTCCTCCTCGAGCTAAAGAATACGCCTCATCAATAAACAAAATACCTCCCATTGCTTTTTTTATTAAGTCTCTTGTTTTTTGGGCTGTATGGCCGATGTACTCTCCTACAAGATCAGCACGTTCAGCTTCAACCAAGTGGCCTTTCGATAGAATATTCATCTCAAACAGCAATTTTCCTATCATTCTAGCAACTGTTGTCTTCCCTGTACCTGGATTCCCTTTAAACAGCATATGAAGTACTTGCTTCTCTGACTTCAATCCCTTCTCTTGTCTTTTTTTATTCACATAAATCCAAGCATATATTTCTTTTATTATCTTTTTTATATCATCCATCCCAACAAGCTTCCCCATCTCTTCTTCAATTCTCTGCAGCATTTCATGTTTAATTGTAGTTTCATTTGAAATTACCGTTTTATTTTCTGCGGCTGGCAAAGAAATTTTCTTTCGATGGTTTAACACAATATTAATTTGATTATTGTTTTTCTTTCGCATCGATTGTTCCATACAATCACCTCATTTTATCCACTCACCAAATATTATTATTCCTGTCCCCCTTGTAAATGCCTATTTTCAGAAAAGTTTGCTATAATATAAGAAATAATTAAGGTGGTGGGACTATGGAGACAACGGAATTCCATGATACAATACAAGCCTTTTCTATTTTTTTATTGAATAAAGGCCGAAAACCCTCAACTATTAAACGTTATGTTTATGACGTTGAAGACTTCGGACATTGGTTAGAAAAAAACAAAAAGCTCCCTTCCAGTAATATATGGGCTACACTTTGTACAAAAGACTACGAAGATTACTTTTCCGATTTAAAAACGAATCGACATTACTCAGAAAAAACAATGCATCGTGTATTTATTGTACTAAATAGAATGCATCATTTTCTAAACATTCCTAATCCATTGAAAAATATGGAGATATCTATTCAACCAGACCGTACACTTCGTAACGAAGATTTCATTTCACCTGATGAAGAAAAAAGGTTAAAGTATATAGTCACTTCATTAGAAGGACTTTCAGAAAAACAACTTCCTGTGCGCCCCTTATTAATGGATCGCAATATTGCTATTTTAAATCTATTGATTGACTACGGTTTATCCTTACAAGAACTTACAGCATTAACAATGCATCACGTTCACTTTGAAACTAACACATTATCAATCCCAGCAACCGCAGGTGTAGAAAGAACAATTACATTAGCAAAAGAAGACAAAAAACAACTATATAATTATTACAAAAGCATCCCGGAACCAGTTCGTCCTAAATACCATAGTGATGATCCATTATTTGTCGCATTCGATTTTAACCGTGGAACATACAGGTGGGTATATGAAAATGATGCACCAAAGGCATTAACGGAAATTGCTATACAAAAAATGATTCGCCTCGAAGTGGCTAGAGCCAATTTACGTAAAGGAATTTCAGGACAACATTTTCGTAACACCTATATTTTAAACTTAATAAAAAAAGAAACTCCTGAATCAGAAATTATAAAACTCGCTGGATTCAAATCAAAAATTTCATTAAAGCGATATTATCAATACGCAGAAAATAGAAAAAACGCCTTATTGTAAGGCGTTTTTTCTATTTTTTCTTTAAACAAACGATTTTATTATGACCATTTAACTAATTTCTGCATCTACTATGATGAGTTTCGTTCACATTTTCGTGAGAAAGGAGAGATTTAATGTCTCGTTATAACGACAATCAAAACAAATTCTCCAAACCATGCTTTCCAAGTAGCGCCGGACGAATTCCAAATACTCCATCAATCCCAATTACTAAAGCTCAACTTAGAACATTTCGTGCGATTATTATTGATTTAACAAAAATAATCCCAAAACTTTTCGCAAATCCATCTCCCCAAAATATTGAAGATCTAATCGATACATTGAACCTACTGAGTAAATTTATTTGTTCACTAGACGCTACTTCCTCCCTGAAAGCACAAGGGTTAGCTATTATTAAAAACTTAATAACTATATTAAGAAATCCAACCTTTGTAGCAAGCGCTGTATTTATTGAGCTTCAAAATCTCATTAACTATTTACTATACATTACAAAATTATTCCGAATTGACCCTTGCACACTTCAAGAGCTCCTTAAATTAATAGCAGCATTACAAACTGC
Source organism: Bacillus cereus group sp. MYBK95-2 (assembly GCF_051915225.1). Classification (NCBI taxonomy): domain Bacteria; kingdom Bacillati; phylum Bacillota; class Bacilli; order Caryophanales; family Bacillaceae; genus Bacillus; species Bacillus cereus group sp. MYBK95-2. Next base: position 184,899 of record NZ_JBQAEH010000001.1, read on the forward strand.
TCTAGTTAATTCTGCTTCGTTCATTCAAGGACCTACCGGACCTACTGGACCAGCAGGCGCTACTGGTGCCACTGGGCCTCGAGGTAACACGGGCGCTACTGGACCTACCGGTGCCACTGGGCCTCGAGGTAACACGGGCGCTACTGGACCTACCGGTGCCACTGGGCCTCGAGGTAACACGGGCGCTACTGGTGCCACTGGACCTCAAGGTAACACGGGCGCTACTGGACCTACCGGTGCCACTGGGCCCCGAGGTAACACAGGCGCTACTGGACCTCGAGGTAACACGGGCGCTACTGGCGCCACTGGACCTCAAGGTAACACGGGCGCTACTGGACCTACCGGTGCCACTGGGCCCCGAGGTAACACAGGCGCTACTGGACCTACCGGTGCCACTGGACCTCGAGGTAACACGGGCGCTACTGGCGCTACTGGACCTCAAGGTAACACAGGTGCTACTGGTGCCACTGGACCTCAGGGTGTTCAAGGTAACACAGGTGCTACCGGCGCTACTGGTGCTACTGGACCTCAAGGTAACACGGGTGCCACTGGCGCTACTGGTATAGGAGTTACCGGACCTACTGGACCTTCTGGCGGGCCTCCTGGACCTACTGGACCTCAAGGTAACACAGGTGCTACTGGTGCTACTGGACCTCAAGGTGTTCAAGGTAACACAGGTGCTACCGGCGCTACTGGTGCTACTGGACCTCAAGGTGTTCAAGGTAACACAGGTGCTACCGGCGCTACTGGTGCCACTGGACCTCAGGGTGTTCAAGGTAACACAGGTGCTACCGGCGCTACTGGACCTCAGGGTGTTCAAGGTAACACAGGTGCTACCGGCGCTACTGGTGCTACTGGACCTCAAGGTGTTCAAGGTAACACAGGTGCTACCGGCGCTACTGGCGCTACTGGACCTCAAGGTGTTCAAGGTAACACAGGTGCTACCGGCGCTACTGGCGCTACTGGACCTCAAGGTGTTCAAGGTAACACAGGTGCTACTGGTGCCACTGGACCTCAGGGTGTTCAAGGTAACACAGGGGCTACCGGCGCTACTGGACCTCAGGGTGTTCAAGGTAACACGGGGGCTACCGGCGCTACTGGCGCTACTGGACCTCAAGGTGTTCAAGGTAACACAGGGGCTACCGGCGCTACTGGTGCTACTGGTGCTACTGGACCTCAGGGTGTTCAAGGTAACACAGGTGCTACCGGCGCTACTGGCGCTACTGGACCTCAAGGTGTTCAAGGTAACACAGGGGCTACCGGCGCTACTGGTGCTACTGGACCTCAAGGTGTTCAAGGTAACACAGGGGCTACCGGCGCTACTGGACCTCAGGGTGTTCAAGGTAACACAGGTGCTACCGGCGCTACTGGTGCTACTGGACCTCAAGGTGTTCAAGGTAACACAGGTGCTACCGGCGCTACTGGCGCTACTGGACCTCAAGGTGTTCAAGGTAACACAGGGGCTACCGGCGCTACTGGCGCTACTGGACCTCAAGGTGTTCAAGGTAACACAGGTGCTACTGGTGCTACTGGACCTCAAGGTGTTCAAGGTAACACAGGTGCTACTGGTGCCACTGGACCTCAGGGTGTTCAAGGTAACACAGGTGCTACCGGCGCTACTGGACCTCAGGGTGTTCAAGGTAACACGGGGGCTACCGGCGCTACTGGCGCTACTGGACCTCAAGGTGTTCAAGGTAACACAGGTGCTACCGGCGCTACTGGTGCTACTGGTGCTACTGGACCTCAGGGTGTTCAAGGTAACACGGGGGCTACCGGCGCTACTGGCGCTACTGGACCTCAAGGTGTTCAAGGTAACACAGGTGCTACCGGCGCTACTGGACCTCAGGGTGTTCAAGGTAACACAGGTGCTACCGGCGCTACTGGCGCTACTGGACCTCAAGGTGTTCAAGGTAACACAGGTGCTACCGGCGCTACTGGTGCTACTGGACCTCAAGGTGTTCAAGGTAACACGGGTGCTACTGGTGCTACTGGACCTCAAGGTGTTCAAGGTAACACAGGTGCTACCGGTGCCACTGGACCTCAAGGTGTTCAAGGCAACACAGGTGCTACTGGCGCTACTGGACCTCAAGGTGTTCAAGGTAACACGGGTGCTACTGGACCTCAAGGCATTCAAGGACCAACGGGTGCTACCGGCGCTACTGGTATAGGAGTTACTGGACCTACTGGACCTTCTGGTGGACCTACCGGACCTACTGGGCCTACTGGACCTAGCTTCCCTATAGCAACAATTGTTGTAACAAACAATATTCAGCAAACAGTACTGCAATTTAATAACTTTATTTTTAGTACTGCAATTAACGTAAACAATATTATCTTCAACGGCACAGATACAGTTACTGTTATTAACGGTGGTATTTATGTAATTAGCGTATCCATTTCTACAACTGCGCCAGGATGCGCTCCACTCGGAGTAGGAATTTCAATTAATGGAGCAGTCGCAACTGATAATTTCTCTTCAAATTTAATAGGCGACTCACTTTCATTTACTACAATCGAAACATTAGCAGCTGGTGCAAGAATTTCTGTTCAATCTACTCTTAATGAGATTACGATCCCTGCGACAGGAAATACTAACATCCGCCTTACTGTATTTAGAATCGCTTAAATTTCATCATATATTGTTTATGACAAATAAAAAAAGAGCGAGGAAACTCGCTCTTTTTTTGTTATGTACAATAATTCATTACTATTCTAATTCAATTGAAACATTTTTTTGTGGTACAAATGTGGAAATTGCATGTTTATAAATAAGCTGTTGCTTACCTTCTGTTTCCAGCAGGACTGTAAAATTATCAAATCCTTTAATTAGTCCACGAAGCTGGAAACCATTTAATAAGTACAGCGTAACAAACGTATTTTCTTTACGGAGTTGATTTAAAAACTGATCTTGAATATTGATTGATTGCTTCATGTCGAATCCTCCTCTTTTTCTCTACTTACTATTATTCGACTTTACTTGTAACTTTCCTTCTATGTATCGTAAAATTTCTGACGTTTTTTCACCGTCTGTAACATCAAACCACGTGACATCCATTTTATTACGGAACCACGTTAATTGACGTTTTGCATAACGACGCGAATTCGTCTTTAATTGTGACACCGCATCTTCTAAAGAGGCTCGATTCTCAAAATAATCATAGATTTCTTTATATCCAATCGCTTGAATAGATTGACAATCTCGTATCCCTCTATTATACAGCCCTTCTACTTCCTCTAATAGGCCTTGTTCCATCATCAAATCCACTCGTAAGTTAATGCGATCGTATAGCATTTCTCGATCCATTGTCAAGCCAATTAATGAAACATCATAGAGTAACTCTTTTTCTTGTTTCTCAATTTGTTCACTCATTTTTTCACCCGTCGTGTGGAAAATTTCTAACGCCCGAATGACACGTCGTACATTATTTGCATGAATACGCTCCGCACTTTCTGGATCTACTTCTTGCAATTTTTTATGTACATATTCCACACCGCGTTCTAAAGCTAACTTTTCCATTTGCTCTCGGTATATCACATCACCAGCATCATCTGTAAACTGATAATCGAATAAAACAGATTGTATATAAAGACCGGTCCCACCAACTATAATTGGTAATTTACCACGTTCTGTAATTTCTCGAATATGCTTGCGAACACGTTCTTGAAATTCCGCGACAGAAAATGAATCTTCCGGATTTTTTATATCGATCATATAATGTGGAATTCCGTCCATCTCTGCTTTTGTTACCTTTGCAGTTCCAATATCCATCGTTCGATAGATCTGCATGGAATCACCACTAATAATTTCACCGTTCAACACTTTGGCAAGATCGATACTTAACTTCGTCTTTCCAACAGCAGTTGGTCCAATGATGACAGCAACTTTTTCACGTTGCACTTCTCCCATATCATTCAACTCTCTTTATGTAATATACTCCATCTATTGATTATACCCAATCTTACCAATTTTAACGGCATGATTGCAAGTTCTTTCATTTCGGTACATGAAATTATACAGAAAAAAGAACATAGTTTGTCCAATTCTGCATATACATGATAAAAATAGTTTCGAGAGGATGAGTTAACTATGAAACAATCCACCATCAATTTTTCATCTTTGACAAAAGACCTCATTTTAGCCACTTCTACAAAAGAACAAAATTGTTCACAAGAGGAATTATACTTCGCCCTAAATTGTTTACTACGGGCTTTTCATTCTACTCTCCATGAAACAACATTACATCCAGAAAATAAAAATACAGAATATATACAAACGCAATTTTGCAGTGCATATAAAATTATTACAGGTAAAACTATTTATCCATTTCAATAATCCATAAAAAGCGGCTGCTTACATAGTTTTAAGCAACCGCTTTTTATATTAATATCGATAACCTATTGTATAACTTTCACTTTTACAGATTTGCGCCCCCAGCTATTAGCACTACCATCTGAACCGACTAATACATCAATACGATTTCCTTTAATCGCACCACCGGTGTCTCCAGCAATCGCTTCTCCATATCCTTCTACCCATACTTTTGATCCAAGCGGAATTACTTTCGGATCAACAGCAATTACTTTCATATTTGGATTTGCTGTTAAATCATGCCCCATTGCAGTTAATACACGACCACCATACGAACCATTCTCACTCGGATCTGCTGTATATGCCGTCGCTTCTACTGTAATTTCACGACCACCAGTAGGCGCACTTGTTTCAGTAGATTTTGCAACTGGTTTTGCAGCCGGTTTTGCTTTTACCACAGGTTTACTTGATTCTACATTCTTAATAGAATCGTTACTCTTAACAGACTCTTTATTCTTAACTACTGTATTATTTTTAACTGGCGTATTTGTTCTAGCTGGTGCTTCTTCTTGAGCTACAACCTCTTTCTTTTCGATTACAGGTGCTGTTCCTGTTAAAAATGGCACGTGAACATATCCAACTTTTCCATTGTAGTCGAATTGTAACCATTCATTTTGAACTTGATTCGTCGTTTCAATCACATCATTTTTATTAAGTTTACCTAAAATTTCAGAATCAGTATTCGCTCCAGCACGAACATTTAATACGCCCGCCGTTACATAATATGTGCTCTTTGTAAAATCGGCACTTACAAACGCTTCCTTACCGTTCAACTTAATTTTTGTCCATCCATTTTCTGTATTTATAACATCTAGTGTATTCCCACTGAACACTTTACCTACAAGCTTTGACTCTACATTTGGGTTTTCTCTAACATTTAATATGTCTGTTGTTACAATTGTTTCCGCTTTAGCAGAACCCGCAAAAATCCCAAGACCAAAAACTGCTGCTGTTGCTATACCTAATAATTTTTTCATGAATAGCCTCCATTTGCTTTGTTTTCGTATTTTCATTATAGCAACAGTTTTTTAGAATTTTTAGAAATCACACAATTACAAAGCATTCGTAATATACGATTAACGAGTTGTAACATAAATTTCCATATTAATAAAATGTATTTCTCATACAATCTCCAGTGGTTTTCATATATTTTTCATATAAGAGCACAAGAACTTTTTTCCAGAAAAAATTACAGTGTTACTTTTTTGTTACAAAAAATTCACAATTCGTTACATCTTTTACCAAAAAACATCAATATTCAATTGTTAACCTATTTTTTTGTAATAAAAAGAGAGCAGCTACTAAAAACTGCTCTCTTTTTATTTGTTATTGAACTTTCTTTTTCCAAACACCTAGCATAACAGCCGAGACAATTGTTCCAATTAATATAGAGAAAATATATAGTAACGGTTTATTTACTAACGCTATTACAAATAATCCACCATGCGGTGCCGGTAATGTAATTTGGAATAACATAGATAACGCACCTGCAATACTTGAACCAACAACACAACTTACGATTACTCGAACCGGATCTGCAGCTGCAAACGGAATCGCACCTTCTGTAATGAACGACGCTCCCATAATATAATTTGTTAAACCAGATTTACGTTCCGCTTCTGTAAACTTTGATTTAAAGAATGTAGTTGCGAATGCAATCGCAAGTGGTGGTACCATCCCACCAGCCATAACTGCTGAGTGCACTCCAAAATTCTGCGCTTCTATTGCAGCAATACCAAACGTAAATGCCGCTTTATTAATTGGCCCCCCCATATCAATTGCCATCATACCACCTAAAATAAGACCTAGTAATATAGCATTCGTACCGTTTAAACCATTTAACCACCCTGTCAACATTTCATTTAATGCTACTACAGGCGGAATTACTACTTTTTGCATTACAACTCCTGTAATCAATAATCCAAAGACTGGATATAACAATACAGGTTTAATTCCTTCTAATTGTACTGGTAGTCCTGAAAATAATCTTTTCAACCCTAAAACAACATATCCAGCTAAGAAACCAGCAATTAATCCACCTAAAAATCCAGCATTCGCATTCGCCGCTAAAAATCCACCTACAACACCAGGCATAAAACCAGGACGATCAGCAATAGAACTTGCAATAAATCCAGCTAAAATTGGTACAAGGAATAAAAACGCACCTGTTTTTCCTCCACCAATTGACATGAACAATTCAGCTAAAGGACCTTCCGCCTTTATACCACCAAACGAAAACGCTAGCGCTATTAAAATCCCGCCACCAACAACGAATGGAAGCATATTACTTACACCGCTCATTAAATGCTTATAAATTCCTAATCCTTTTTCTCCCTCAATACTTTCTGATTTCCCGTCCTCTTTTACACCTTTAAAGATTGGTGCATCTTGTTTGACAGCTCGCTTAAGCAGATTTTCCGTTTTTCGAATCCCATCAGCAACTGGCACTTGAATGACATGTTTACCAGCAAAACGATTCATTTCTACTTGTTTATCCGCCGCAACAATAATAGCTGTTGCACGTTCAATATCCTCTTTCGTTAAACCGTTTTTAATACCTGTTGATCCGTTTGTTTCAACTTTAATCGCTATTCCTAACTCTGTCGCTTTTGCTTTTAAGCTATCCGCTGCCATATATGTGTGAGCGATTCCAGTTGGACAAGCTGTAACAGCAAGTACGTACGGTTCATTTCCTTCTGGTTTTGCGACTTCAATCTCTTCTTCTTTTTCATTCTCTTTTTCATCAAATAGTTGAAGAAGCTCACTTTCATCCTTTGCTTCTAATAGTTGCTTGCGAAATCCTTCATCCATTAATAATGTCGATAAACGAGACAACGTTTCTAAATGAGTATTATTCGCTCCTTCACTTGCAGCAATCATAAAGAATAAGTGTGCTGGCTGTCCGTCAAGCGACTCATAATTGATACCGCTTACACTTCTACCAAAACAAATCGATGGTTGTTTAACAGCCTTTGTCTTCGCATGAGGTATTGCAATACCTTCCCCTATTCCAGTCGTACTTTGGGCCTCCCGCTTTAAAATAGCTTCTTTAAATTCCGTTTTACTATTTAAACGATTTGCCCCGTTTAATTTCTCAACTAATTCATCTATGACAGCTTCTTTATTTGAAGCTGTCAAATCCATAATGACTGTATCCCTTTTTAATAGTTCTGTAATTTTCATATGTTGCTTCCCCCTATCGCTTAGCTACAATTACTTGCGACAATAATTCTTCTACTTTTTCCTTCTTACATAAATCAGCTGAAAATGCTGTTGCACTCCCTGTTGCAACGCCGTATTGAAATGCCTTTTCAATATCTTTTGTCTGTTCATATTTGCCTACAAACCCTGCAACAAGAGAATCCCCGGCCCCAACTGAATTAATTACAACACCTTTTGGAACAGTCGCTTCATATATACCTTCTGCCGTAAATAATAAAGCTCCCTCTCCAGCCATCGATACGATAACGTGTTTTACACCTTGTTCAATTAATTTTCTTCCATAAGGTAAAACGTCCTCTACTGTTGAAAGCTCCACTCCAAACAACTCACCAAGTTCATGGTGGTTTGGCTTAATTAAAAATGGCTTATTTTTAATTACATGTTGCAGTGCACTTCCACTTGCATCTACTACTACACGAATACCTTTTTCAGCTCCAAACGCAGCAATTGATTCGTAAAAGGTACTTGGAATAGAAACTGGTACACTCCCAGCAAGTACAACACAATCTCCAGGTTGCATACTCTCAATTTTTTTCATTAACTGTTCGAACTGCTCTTTTGTTACAATAGGACCTTGGCCATTTAATTCTGTTTCTTCTTCCCCTTTTATTTTCACATTAATGCGAGTATCTTCATCTACTTGGACGAAGTTTGTTGTTACACCTTCCGTCTGTAATACCTCTTTAATAAATTGACCAGTAAATCCACCAGTAAATCCAAGTGCTATATTTTTAACACCTAAACGCTGAAGAACACGAGAAACATTAATTCCTTTTCCTCCAGGAAACTTCATATCTTTTTCCGCTCGATTTATTGTTCCTAAATCAAAGGAAGAAACTTGCACTACATAATCAATAGATGGGTTTAAAGTAACTGTATAGATCATTGTTTATCAGCCTCAATTACATTGGTTTGTTGTTTATATTTTTCTAAATCAATTTCTAAATGGTTTGTAATAATATTTGCATCTTCAACATTTGCAATTTTCGCAAACGCAACTTCTGAAAACTTACTTTCATCAATTAAGAAATATCCTTCGTTTGCTAATGTTAATGCCATTTGTTTTAAGAGCGCTTCTTCTGGATCTGGCGTTGTAAAGCCAAGCTGTTCATGTACACCATTTGCACCTAAAAAACATTTATCAAAACGATACTTCTGCATACTTTCCTGTGCCATAGCACCGATTAAAGCTTTCGTCCTACTCTTCATCATTCCGCCTAGTAAATACGCACGAATATTATTTTCAACTAAAGCTTCAATATGCATAAGTCCATTCGTAACGACAGTAACATCTTTATTTATTAAAAATGGAATCATTTCAAATGTTGTACTTCCTGCATCTAAATAAATACAATCACCTTGTTCAATAACGCTAGCCGCATACTTAGCAATTTGTTGTTTTATTTGAATGTTTTTGGATGATTTTTCGACCATCGTTGGTTCTTGCCCTTTTCCTGTTAAAACAGCGGCACCACCATGAACTCTTTTTAATAACCTTTGCTTTTCCAATTGTGCTAAATCACGGCGAATTGTCGACTCAGAGCTTTCTGTTCTTTCAACTAATTGCTGTAATTTTACAACTTTCTGTTCTTTTACAAGTTGCAATATCATTTGATGACGTTCAGGAGTTAACATTTTATTCACCTCTTCTTTGATTACAGTATAATGAAAACGGTCACAAAAATCAACCATAAACAATCAAAAATAATCAAAAACATCCACAAACATTTATAAACAGCAAAAAAAGAAACCTATTCGATCAAACAATCAAATAGATTTCTTTTCTAAATTCACTTATAAAGAAGCTTTATATATACTTAAAACATCATCTTTATTTAATTTTTTAAAGTTACCAAATTCACCATACGCCATCGCTTTATCCGCCATTAAATCAATTTCATTTTCTCCAATAGCGTAATCAGATAATGTTACTGGCGCCTCAATTGAAGTCCAAAATTGACGTAACGCCTGAATTCCTTCTAACGCAATTTCTCGATCAGTCTTTCCATCTGTTTCTACATTGAATACTCGAATAGCAAACTGTTTAAAACGACTTACATTTCCCTCTACAACATGCTTCATCCAGTTCGGGAATAAAATCGCAAGGCCACCCCCGTGTGGTATATCATGAACAGCAGAAACTGCATGCTCAATATTATGAGTCGCCCAATCTCCTTTTACTCCCATTGCTAAAATGCCGTTTAACGCCATAGTACCACAATATAAAATAGTTTCTCTATGCTCATAATTTTCTAAATCACTTAAAAGCTTAGGAGCTGTCTCAATTACTGTTTTTAAAACAGCTTCACAATAACGATCTTGTAGTTCTGTATTCGTTCCATGATGGAAATATTGTTCTAATACGTGCGACATAATATCTACCATACCGTAAATTGTTTGATCTTTCGGTACAGAAGTAGTATGAACTGGATCTAAAATCGAAAACTGCGGGAAAGTAACCGGGCTACCCCATCCATACTTTTCATTCGTTTCCCAGTTTGTAATTACCGAGCCTGCATTCATTTCAGATCCTGTTGCTGCAAGAGTAAGTACAGTACCAAATGGTAATGCCTCATTAGCAAATGTTTTTTTCGTTACAATATCCCATACATCTCCATCGTACTTACTACCAGCTGCAATTGCCTTCGTACAGTCGATTACACTTCCTCCACCAACTGCTAAAATAAATTCAACACCATTCTCTTTACAAATTTGAATCCCTTTCTTTACAGTTGATACACGTGGATTCGGTTCAACACCTGTTAATTCAAATACTTCTGCATTAATATCCTTTAAAATAGAAATTACATTATCATAAATACCGTTTCTTTTAATGCTGCCTCCCCCGTATACGAGAAGAACTTTTTTACCGAACTGTGGAATTTCAGTTTTTAACTGTTCTAATTGACCTTTACCGAAAATAAGTTTCGTTGGATTACGAAATACAAAATTTTGCATATTTCTTTACCATCCCTTCTATATGAAAAGCAACTATACTTTTGTATACCATATTTTTTTCATTTCACAAAAATATTTGCTTAATAAAAAAATCCCAGCCTACAGGCTGAGATTTTTTTATTGGTAATAAGGTGAGATCATTAAGTAAACAATAACACCAGATAAACTTACATATAACCAAATCGGCATCGTCCAACGTACAATTTTACGGTGACGTGTTAATTGATTTGTAAAACCAAATACAAGCGCAAACAATGCAAGTGGTACGATAATTGCTGCTAGGATAATATGTGTAATTAAAATGATGAAATACACATATTTAATGAATCCTTCTCCGCCAAAATGTGTTGCCGGTGCTAAGTAATGATACGATAAATACGACACACAAAATAGTAAAGTTGTCGTAAATGCTGCAAGGATAAAACCACGATGCATTTTCACATTCTTTTTAATGATAGAGAATAACGCTGCTAATAAAAATACGAACGTAAAGCTATTAAAAATCGCGTTTAACATTGGTAAAATCGTTACATCAAAATGTACTTCTCCTTCATAGCCAACAGGTCCAAAGAACAAAAATAAAATAATCGCATTTACAATTACAGAAAGCGTTATCACAATAGGAGCATAGCTTTTCTGATTTGTTGATTGATCCACCAAAATGGTCACTCCCTCTTCCTTCAAGTATGTATACATAACCTCACTATTTTAACATATTATTCACAGTGTAAATGTGACAATAGTTTGACACAGCAAGACCAGACAAAGAAAAAAATCCTTCTTAATAAAACTTCTTAAGAAGGATTTTATCGCTTTATTATTCAAATAGCAATGCGATTAGTTTTTGTTAAAAAATGTATCGCTATATGCTTGAAAAATTTCAGACACTTGATATCCCATTAATGAAATTGCTGTTAATGAAAAGAAACCAATCATAAGAAATCGAAACCACATATAAATCTCCTCCTTGTATTTAGCTTAAAAAACGTTAGCTACCTTACAAGTTGCGTGGCACTCTTCATCATCACTTTCCTTTTTCCTTACAATTGCTGTAATAAATCGAATCATAAAGAAAACTACAAAAGGAAATTGTTCGTAATTCACATTGGCATAGTTTAGCAACGGCTCGCGCTGCACATCGAACGGAGATGAGAAGGAATAGAACATACCTTGCTCTTCCATATATACAATTACAATTTTCATGCAAAATACGATTCCTAGAAACGAAACAATATCTTGCCATTCTGTCGTATATAACAGGTTATACAGCTCTAATACGTACTCTTCCATCATCATCCCCCCTTCCTTTTTTACCATTTTGCTCGCCTTCGTATAAAAAGTCAAGAAAAAAGTTTATATTCACTATGACAATAGTAATTACTTGTTTCTATGATTATATATGATTCTTTTATAGCAATAATTGGGTGTAACTCTCTTCGAAAATAAGAAAATTAGAATCGAACAGATTCCTCATTCTTACTTTTAGGATGCAAAACTGTGCTATTTTTATTTCTATTAAAAATAAAATAAGAAAGTATGATAAGAACAGTAACAAACATTGTTAAAAATGCTTGTGAACGTAAAGTATCAATTGCGAACATCGCAACTAAAACTGCTATAATAGCAGCAATTGTAACATACGTTACATACGGAAAAAGCCACATTTTCACTTTCAAATTTTGTTGTTCTACTTTCCCCATTTTTTTACGCATCTTTAAATGCGAAACTGCAATAACGAGATAAACTAGTAACGCAATCCCGCCAGATGCATTCACTAAAAACAAAAAGACTTTATCTGGAGAAATGTAACTAAACACAACTCCAATATAAGCGAAGAAAGTTCCAAATAAAACCGCTCGAACGGGAACACCACTACTGTTCAATTTTAAAAATGACTTTGGAGCATCTCCTCTTTCTGCCATTGAAAAAAGCATTCTTGAATTTGTATATAAGCCTGAATTTAAGCAAGAAAGTACAGCTGTTAAAACGATAAAATTCATAATTTGTGCTGCCGCTGGTATTCCTATATGTTCAAGTACAGCTACAAATGGACTTTTTAATATGTTTGCTGAATTCCATGGCAGTAGCGTAACAACTACTGCTATAGACCCAATAAAAAATACAAGAATACGCCAAATCACACTGTTTGTTGCTGTTTTTACTGCTTTTACAGGTTCTGCAGATTCACCTGCGGCTACTGCTACAATCTCTGATCCCATAAATGAAAATATAACAACAGTAATTCCAAGCAGGACCGAACTTATACCGTTTGGCATAAATCCACCTTGTCCAATTAAATTCGAAGTGCCGGGTGCTTCTGTTCCTGGAACAAATCCTAAAATAACAGCAAGACCTAGACAAAGGAACAAAACAATACTTATTACTTTAATAAAAGAAAACCAATATTCAAACTCTCCAAATGATTTCACCGAAAAAACGTTCGTCAGCGTTAATAAAATTGTTAATATTAAACTTAATAACCAAAGCGGTATTTGTGGAATCCAATATTGGATAATACCAGCACCTGCTGTGGCTTCTATTGCAATAACAATTACCCAAAAAAAACCAGTATAACCAGCCTATTGTATAACCCGCCCAAGGACCAATCGCTTCTCTTGCATACGTTGCAAATGAACCACTTGTCGGATTAACAGCTGCCATTTCTCCTAGCATTCTCATGACGAAAATGACTAGAAGTCCTGCTAATGCATATGAAACGATAGAACCTGGTCCTGCCGAATGTACAACTGCACCACTTCCAACAAACAAACCAGCCCCTATTACGCCGCCAATTGAAATCATTGTAATGTGGCGTATTTTGAGGTCTTTCTTTAGATTTTTATCCAAATCTTGTACATCCCCTTCCAAACTAAATTTTGAAACTTATGTAAGAGTACTGTGCGAAAGATTTTGTTCTATACGTTAAAATATATCAAAATATTCTGAATTTAACAATTACAATTCAACCTTCTTCAAAAATTATTACATTAGGTTTAATACTTTCCCATACACAATTGTTGAGAAAATTATAGTCCCCTTACAAAAGAAAGAATTTTCAGATATTATTAAATAAACAAGATTATACATCTAGACAACTTTTTGTATAGGAGTGTTGATATGTTAAACAAGTTCAAATTTTTTTGTTGCATTTTAGTAATGTTCTTACTTCTACCGCTATCCCCTTTCCAAGCACAAGCAGCAAACAATTTAGGTTCAAAATTACTCGTTGGATATTGGCATAACTTTGATAACGGTACTGGCATTATTAAATTAAAAGACGTTTCACCAAAATGGGATGTAATCAATGTATCTTTTGGTGAAACTGGTGGTGATCGTTCCACTGTTGAATTTTCTCCTGTGTATGGTACAGATGCAGACTTCAAATCAGATATTTCTTATTTAAAAAGTAAAGGAAAGAAAGTAGTTCTTTCAATAGGTGGACAAAATGGAGTCGTTTTACTTCCTGACAATGCCGCTAAGGATCGTTTTATTAATTCCATACAGTCTCTAATCGATAAATACGGTTTTGATGGAATAGATATTGACCTTGAATCAGGTATTTACTTAAACGGAAATGATACTAATTTCAAAAATCCAACTACTCCCCAAATCGTAAATCTTATATCAGCTATTCGAACAATCTCAGATCATTATGGTCCAGATTTTCTATTAAGCATGGCTCCTGAAACAGCTTATGTTCAAGGCGGTTATAGCGCATATGGAAGCATATGGGGTGCATATTTACCAATTATTTACGGAGTGAAAGATAAACTAACATACATTCATGTTCAACACTACAACGCTGGTAGCGGGATTGGAATGGACGGTAATAACTACAATCAAGGTACTGCAGACTACGAGGTCGCTATGGCAGATATGCTCTTACATGGTTTTCCTGTAGGTGGTAATGCAAATAACATTTTCCCAGCTCTTCGTTCAGATCAAGTCATGATTGGGCTTCCAGCAGCACCAGCGGCAGCTCCAAGTGGTGGATACATTTCGCCAACTGAAATGAAAAAAGCTTTAAATTATATCATTAAAGGAGTTCCGTTCGGAGGAAAGTATAAACTTTCTAACCAGAGTGGCTATCCTGCATTCCGCGGCCTAATGTCTTGGTCTATTAATTGGGATGCAAAAAACAACTTCGAATTCTCAAATAACTATAGAACATATTTTGATGGTCTTTCCTTGCAAAAATAACAAAGTAAAACTATAATTAGCCCCCATCAATCGGACATTTATGGGCAATCAATGCAGGATAAAAACAGCAATAGGACCCTTTATAGGTCCTATTGTTGTTTTTTATTTATGAAAATTACTTTGTCACATCTAAAGTTTTAAGAAACTGTTTTCCATCGCCCAACATCGCACGTTCCTCCGAATCATATTGTTAAATATTCTAGTCACTCTTTTGCTTCAACACAAAAACTGAAAGTTCAGGTACACTACAAAATCTAACAGGCATCCTAGTAGTCCCAATACCACGATTTACATATAAATATAACTGCTTACTCTTCCCCTCCACTTCATACATACCTTCAACATAACTCTCAGCTAGTTTGGTAGTAATTAACGGACCTACAAAAGGGATTTGGACTTGTCCTCCGTGACTATGTCCTGACAGTTGAAGATCAACTGGGTAACGATTTATTTTGGTTACAACATCCGGCTCATGTACTAATAACATGTTGAAATCATTTTGTTTCAAGTTTTTTAAAGTTGAATCTATTTTCGGCTTCCCTAATAGAAAATCATCCAAACCTGATATTGTAATATATTTGCCGTTTTCCACTTTAATTTTCTGCACTTCATTTACTAATACAGAAAAACCAGCTTCCTCCATATATTTTTTGTAAAATAAACTACCGCCCCCGCCCCTATCATGATTCCCAAACACAGCATATTTCCCTAAGGGAGCATAAATTTTCTGCAAAATAGCCTTCGCTCCCTCTCTTTCTGCACTATAAGAACCAAATTTATCTATTAAATCTCCGGTAAAAACTACTATATCTGGATGTAATTCATTCATCTTCTCCACCAAATGTTCAAGTTGCTTCAATGTAAACTCTGGCCCTAAATGTACATCTGAAAACTGTAATATTTTTTTATTATTAAATTCTTTAGGAATTGCAGAAGCTTCTATTTCATTCCATGTAACTGTTACTAGTTTTCGTTCTATTTCTGTCGCATAATAATACAAACTTACTAGTATCATTAATATACTTATAAAACTAATAATAAATATCTTTACGATTGATTTTTTTCGTTCTTTTTTTACATGATTCGTATTCATGTTTTCACCTCTAGAAACACTTTAAATCCTTATTGTTACATTAATGTGACAACATGAACAATGTTATTAATATGTAATTTCCTCCCTATTCACTTTGACAATTTTATACAGAAGTCATACCATATTTTTATAATACATATATTTTCGAATCTTTTTCTATTCATTCCATCATTTTATTACGGAGGGGTTATTCATGTCTGTATTTACACCAGAAGAAATTACGGAACTTGCTGCGAATTCCGGAAGGAAAAAAGCTCATTTATCATTACTCCCTATGCTAATTCTCGGTTTTTTTGGCGGTGCTTTTATCGCATTAGGGTATTTACTCGATATTCATGTTATTGGAACAATGCCAAAATATTGGGGATCATTTACTAGTTTTCTAGGCGCTGCTGTATTCCCTATCGGTCTTATTCTCGTTATTCTTGCAGGCGGTGAACTAGTAACTGGTAACATGATGACAGTTTCTATGGCTTGGCTTCAAAAGAAAATTACTTTATTTCATTTCATACGAAATTTAGTTATTGTTACGTTTAGCAATTTCATAGGGGCTGTATTTGTAGCCTACTTTTTTGGCCATATCGTTGGCTTAACTGAAGGAGCTTTTTTAGCGAAAACTATTTCTATCGCTCAAGCGAAACTACAAGATACACCATTGCAAGCATTTATTTCTGCAATCGGATGTAATTGGCTCGTTTGTTTAGCTGTTTGGCTCAGTATGGGAAGTAAAGAATTTATCGGAAAGATTATCGGTATTTGGTTCCCAGTTATGACTTTTGTTACGATTGGATTTCAACACGTTGTAGCAAATATGTTTGTCATCCCAGCCGCAATTTTTGCCGGTCATTTCACTTGGGCTGAATATTTTCCAAACTTTATTTTTGTTTTCTTTGGAAATTTAGTAGGAGGTATGTTATTTGTAGCACTACCTTACTTCATATCTTATAATAAGAAACTATCTTCTTATCAAGAGAAGACTGAAATGAAGAACAAATCTCTGTCGGCTTAAATAGAATGTCTATAAAGAACCCTAAAAATATTACAAATTTCATTTTTTTTGCGAATATATGTACGTACACTTGTTCTCGAATGTTTTATACGTTATAATAACAACTTAAATAGCATTATTTACATATGAGGTGAAAAACATGAACAAAACAGAATTAATTAAAAACGTAGCACAAAATGCTGAGATTTCTCAAAAAGAAGCTACTGTAGTTGTACAAACTGTAGTAGAATCAATCACTAACACTTTAGCTGCTGGTGAAAAAGTACAACTTATCGGATTCGGTACATTCGAAGTTCGCGAAAGAGCTGCTCGTACAGGCCGTAACCCACAAACTGGTGAAGAAATGCAAATCGCAGCTTCTAAAGTACCTGCTTTCAAAGCTGGTAAAGAACTAAAAGAAGCTGTAAAATAATGAAAAATATCCTTCTCATTTATGAGAAGGATATTTTTTCATAACATAATTAATAAAAATCTGACCATTATGCTGTTTCTTTTGTTCTTTTATGCAAATAAAATCTTTACTTTCAAAAAAAGGTTTTGCGGTAATGCTCGCCTCTGTATATATCTCCCTATGTCCCAAGTTCACTGCTTCTTTTTCTAACTTCTGTAGTATGTATGAAGCGACTCTTTTCCCTTGATAATCTTTATGCGTAAATAAACGATCTACGTAACGATCATCGTTATAATCCCCAAACCCCACAATCATACCTTTATGATCCGCTACATAGCTAATATTCTTTTCTAAAGACTGTAACCAATTTTCTCTATCTAGTCGCTCCGGTGCCCACGCCTGTAGCTGTAACTCATTATAATCTTTTGCATTAACCGTATGAACTGTTTCATAGAACAATTGTAATACTTGATCTAAATCTTTTTTCTGGAATGTTCTAATTATAATATCTTTTAACATATATAAGTCTCCTTACCAAACTACCTCTTAACTTTTCTACTACATACGATTCTATATTTCTGCTTTATTATATCGTTTTAATTTCTATACGAACAAAAAAACAATACTTATTCAAGTATTGTTTTTTAATTCTATTCAATTACTTAATGTAGCTTTTTAAGGTTTTAATTTAACTCTTTGTAATCGTAATGCATTTAATACAACGGATACAGAACTAAATGCCATCGCTGCTCCAGCAACCCAAGGGGCTAAGAAACCTAATGCCGCAATTGGAATTCCTAACGCGTTATAAGCTAATGCCCAGAATAAATTTTGTTTAATATTTCTTATCGTCATTTTACTCATAAATATCGCATCAGCAATACTATTTAAGTCACCGCGGATTAACGTTATATCCGCTGCTTCCATCGCTACATCCGTTCCCGTTCCAATTGCCATACCAATGTTCGCTGTAGCAAGAGCAGGAGCATCATTTATCCCGTCTCCAACCATCGCTACTTTCTTACCATTTGCTTGCAGTTTTTTCACTTCTTCTGCTTTTCCTTCTGGCAATACTTCTGCAATTACGTGATCAATACCAACTTGCTTTGCAATTGCCTGAGCAGTTTGTGTATTATCTCCTGTAATCATCACAACGTCTAGACCCATTTTTTTCAGTCTTGCGATAGCTGCTTTTGAAGTATCTTTCACAGTATCTGCAACGGCAACTATACCAGCATATTCTTTATCGATTGCAATAAGCATTGCTGTTTTTCCTTCTCGTTCTAGCGCTTCCATTGATTTAGAAACTTCTTCAATATCAATATTGAATTTCTTCATTAATCGACGTGTACCAATTAATAAGTGTTTTCCTTCTACAACTGATTCGATACCAAATCCCGGAATCGCTTCAAACGTTTCTGAACTCGGGATATCAATTTTCTTTTCTTTAATTCCTTCTACAATCGCTTCTGCAAGCGGATGTTCAGAATTTCTTTCTGCTGCCCCTACTAATCTAAGCAGTTCATTTTCATTGAATCCATCTGCTACAATTACATCTGTTAATACCGGCTTCCCATTTGTCACTGTACCCGTTTTATCTAGAATAACCGTATCTAATCGGTGCGTTGCTTCTAAATGCTCTCCACCTTTAAATAAAATACCATACTCAGCCGATCTTCCTGATCCTGCCATAATAGATGTAGGCGTTGCAAGACCTAATGCACATGGACAAGCAATAACAAGTACTGCTATCATTTTCTCAAGTGCTCCGCCAAAATCACCAGGTGTAACAAATATCATCCATACTGCAAATGTGATAATCGCAATCACAACTACAACCGGTACGAAAATACCTGAAATTTGATCTGCTACCCTTTGAATAGGAGCTTTTGAACCTTGTGCCTCTTCTACTACTTTAATAATTTGAGCTAATGCAGTATCTCTTCCTACCTTAGTTGCTTTCACTTTTAAAAATCCATTTTTATTTATTGTCGAACCTATTACTACATCCCCAATTGACTTATCAACAGGAATACTTTCACCCGTTAACATCGATTCATCAATTGCTGACTTTCCTTCTACAATCTCACCATCTACTGGTATTTTTTCACCAGGCTTTACATAGACGATATCACCAGCTACTACTTCTTCAATCAAAATTTTTATTTCTGTTCCATCTCGCACAACTGTAGCTGTCTTCGCTTGTAAACCCATCAATTTTTTAATTGCTTCTGATGAGCGCCCTTTTGCTTTCGCTTCAAATAATTTACCTAAAATAATTAATGTAATAAGTACCGCACTCGTTTCAAAATATAAATCTGTCATATGTTCCGAAGAACCAATAGATTGAATACTTAAATATACACTATAGAAGTACGCGGCCGACGTTCCAAGCGCCACGAGAACATCCATATTAGCACTTTTATTGCGTAACGCTTTATAAGCCCCAACATAAAACTGTCCACCAATGATAAATTGAACAGGAGTTGCAAGTGCTAGTTGCACCCAAGGGTTCATTAACATATCCGGTAAATAAATAAATGACGTAAATGAGAAATGACTAACCATTGCCCACAATAATGGGAAAGATAAAATAAACGAAATAATAAACTTCTTCTTTTGTCTTTCAATTTCTTGTAATCGATGATCAGTTGATGCATCTTGATCATCTGGTTTCACTTCTAATTTATATCCTAGCTTCGTAATCGCGCTCTTCATTTCATTTACATTAACTTCATCAGGGTTAAAGTCTACTGTGGCTGATTCTAAAGCAAAATTTACTGTCGCCTTGTTCACACCATCTAACTTATTTAAACGCTTTTCAACTCTATTTGCACATGCTGCACATGTCATTCCTGAAACAGTAAATTCAGCTTTATCACTTACAATTCCATATCCTAATGATTCAACTTTTTCTTTAAATTGTTGCGGATTTGTTTTAGTTGGATCGTACATTATTTTTGTTTTTTCAAGCGCAAAATTTACATTTGCCTCATGAACACCTTCTACTTTTTTTAGACCTTTTTCAATTCTATTTGCACATGCCGCACATGTCATTCCTGATATTTGAAGATTGGCCTCTTTTTTTTCATTCATGTCTCTCACCTCTATATACCCTTATGAGGTATAATGATTAGCAAAATAAATCGTACTTCATTTAAAGTACGATTTATTTCCATATCTAAAAATAATTATTGAACATCGTATCCTTGATCTTCGATTACAGCAACGATATCTTTTAATGTTACAGCAGACGAGTCGATAGTAACTTCAACAGTTCCTTCTGCTAATTGAACCTTCACTTGTTCAACACCGTTTAGCTCTTTCACACTGCTTTCGATAGCATTTACACAATGTCCACAAGACATACCTTCAACCTGTAATGTTAACTGTTCCATTTAAAATCCTCCTCTTGTTTATTCATTGTTTGTTAATCACAATTACATCTTACCATACCCCCCTAAGGTAATCAATGGTTTTGTATCATGATTTTTCAATTATTTTCTAAAAGTTTATTTTACACACACTTTTTCACTACAATACACCCAAATCCAATATGAGGGTAAACAAAAAAACAAGCCAGTTAAATACTAGCTTGTTTTTACGCTTTTGAAAAACGTTCAAATACTGTCATTAATTCTTCAATTGCTTCGTCACCATTTCCATTTTTAATAGCTCCTGAAACACAATGACTCGTATGATTTTTGAGAACGCCCATTCCTACTTTTTTCATCGCTGCATTAATCGCTGAAATTTGCACTAAAATATCTACGCAATAACGATCATTTTCAATCATGTTTTGAATACCGCGGACCTGTCCTTCAATTCTCTTTAATCTATTTATAATCTGTTCTTTTTCTTTTTCTGATCTATGTGTTACTGCTTCATGCTCTTTATGATCCATATTATCACCTTCTTAAAGTTTCTCTTCATCCAATAAAACAATTGTTTTTTATGAGTATATCAATTATAGCATTAAATATCTACGCATGATACCCCATAAGAGTATATTTACACTTTATGATTATTCTTAACAACGCATTAGCTTCTTAATCTCAATTTTCAGTATACCCTTTCCTTTTTGTCAAAAAATCATTATATCTCTCATCAAAATTCAATAAAGTGAAACAAGAATAAGCGGGGATTACCCGCCCCCGCTTATTCTTCGTCTATAATGTTTTAATTTAAATTTTCAGATATTTAACCTGAGAATTTTTTCTTTCCATATATAATTATTGCTGATCACATACTTTTGTATCATTCACTACTGAAGTTCCTTCAACGGTTACCGTATGAAAACAGTCATTTACTCGAACTGTCACAACATTATCTTGCCGATCAATGATATGATATTCATTAAAATTTTTATTTAGAGCACTGCGAATTTGTTCTCCTTCATAAATTGGAATGCCATGTGATAGAACCCAAATAAGTCCAGCGATAGCAAGAATAGTTTTCATACGATCTACCTCCTTGGGAATATAGTGAACTTTTCATCCATACTTTTTCAGCTCTACAAATCATGATCGGAATAAACCAAGCCTTTTTGGAAATAAGTTCATTTCGTCTATTTTATGTTTATGCTAATTGTGACCGTTTTGTGACAACTTTTTGTCTCTTTAGACGAAAAGTTGAAACAAAACTTTCGAAAAGGACAATTCTACACATTAAAAAAGGTTATGGAATGTTTCATCCATAACCTTTTTTCCTATACGTAACTAATAAACCTCAATCCTTTACTTAAAGACGTCGGCACAACAGATGCATGATTCTCCCCTTCAGCTTCATAAAACTTAAATTTAAGTTTATCGTGGTTTACTTGGAGAAGGCGCTCTGATAATTCATTTGCACCTACAACCATATGCTCTCGTTCAAGTGATCCAACTGTAAGGAACACTCCTGTTTCAAACTTAGCATTGTTTAATTCATGTATAAGGTTCTCTTCTTTTTCAAGAACGGATTTATTATTCCACCATATAGATGGACTACTAATAAAATAATTTTGAAAAGCGTTTAAGTTTGTAAATAGTATATGCAAAGCAAATAGTCCACCTAAAGAATGTCCAAATAACGTTTGCTTACTTTTATCAATCTCAAAATTCTTTTCAATTTGTGGTTTCAGTTCTTCTTCAATAAAAGTAAAGAAATTATGTGCTCCTCCTGTTTTAGGCCACGGTTTACCGTCTGGTTTTAAAGGGGCATCTTTTGAAATTACACTAGGCGTAAAATCATAGCACCTTTCTTCCCCTGAAAATGCGCCTTCAATCGGATAACCCACTCCAACTATAACAGCTGGTGAAACACCAGTTTTTTCCGCTCTTACTGATTGTATTTTAACTGCTTCATGAAATGTTTGAAAAAAGGCATTGCCATCTAATACGTAAATAACGGGATATCCTGAATCCGGTGCTGGTTGCCTCGGCTTTGAAATATGAATTTGATATTCCTTACCTTCTAATTTTGAATACATTTTCCACTGCTCTGTATTAGATGTTATAATCTGCTGTTTTTCAATTGTAGTATTCACCCTATCCCCCCCTTTTAACTTGTTACATATATTTCGATTTTTTCTTCTTGAGATACAACGCTATCATAACCGAAACAAACAGGAGCCCCATTATGCGGATCAATCATGACACGCGCATCAATATGAAATACTTCTTTTAACACTTCATTTGTAATGATTTCTTCTGGGCTACCAGTTGTAACAATTTCGCCTTCCTTCATTGCAATAATTTCATCTGAAAACCTTGATGCATGGTTAATATCATGTAATACCATAACAACCGTACAATTATGTTCTTTATTTAACTTCTCCACAATTTGTAATACATCTAATTGATGAGACATATCAAGGTATGTAGTTGGCTCATCTAATAGCAACACTTCTGTCTCTTGTGCTAATGCCATCGCTAGCCATACCTTTTGTCTTTGACCACCTGATAAATTTGCAATTTGTCTCGTTCGAAATTCAGAAGTTTTCGTTATATCTAATGCCCAATCAATCATTTCTTTATCTTTTGTCGTTAACTTATTTACGTTATTTCGATGTGGATAGCGTCCATAAGAAATTAATTCTTCCACTTTAAGCTCACCTGGTGCAATTGGAGTTTGCGGGAGTAAAGCTAACTGCTTCGCAATTTCTTTCGTTGGAATTGTATGTAAATCCTGTCCTTGCAAATATACTTTACCGCTTTTTTGTTTTAAAATTCTTCCCATTGTTTTTAACAATGTCGATTTACCGCAACCGTTTGGACCTATAATTGTCGTTACTTTTCCTTCTTGTATTTCCACATTTAAATCGCGAAACACTGTAAGCTTTTCATAACTTGTTTCTAAATTTTTTGCACTTAAAATACTCACTTTTATTCCTCCTCTTACGCTTTCGCCTTATAAAGTAAATATAAGAAATACGGTACACCGACAATAGAAATAACGATTCCAACTGGTAGCTCTACAGGTGTAAAAACTGTTTTCGCAATAAAGTCTGAAGCAATTACAAGAAACATTCCGATTACGCCGCACGTAGGAATTATATACTTATGTTGAATACCGACAAGCCTTTTCGCTATATGCGGTGCCATTAAGCCAATAAAACCGATACTCCCTGAAACAGCAACACATGCGCTCACAAGCCCGATACTACTTAATAGTAAAATCGATTTCTCTCTTTCTACTGAAACACCTAAACTTGTAATACTCGTTTCTTCCAATTGAAATAAATCTAATAAATAAGCTTTCTTTTGTATAAGCGGAATTAAGATAATAAGCCATGGTAACATAGCCACAATATACTTCCAGTTTGCACTATATATGCTTCCAGACACCCACACTGCGGCCATTTCAAAATCAGTTGACTTCATTTTGAGTGATAAGTACATAGAAAAGGCTCCAAATCCTGATCCAATTGCAATCCCTGTTAATAAAAGTCGCTGCGAATCTAATTTACCGTTTTTCCAAGAAAACAGATAAATGATGATAGCTGCACCTAATCCGCCTACTAAACCAAGCATTGGCATCATCATAATAGAAACCCAGTCTGTGCTTTTTAATTGCCCTTGAAAGAAAAACATAAAAATGACAATCGCTGTTCCTGCTCCGGCATTTACGCCTAAAATACCTGGGTCCGCCAACCCATTTCTCGTAATCCCTTGAATAACGGCACCCGCAACACCAAGGCCTAATCCTACTAATCCAGCAATTACGATGCGCGGAAGGCGAAACTCAAAAATAACTAAATCATGTTCTGGTACTGGATCAATTCTAAACAGTGTTTTAAATATATCTGTAATCGTAATGTCGAACGTACCATTTGTTAAACTAATATAAATAGCACATAGTATTAAAAATATAATAATCCCCATCGTCATTCCGAAACGTTGACTTGAACTTTTAAGCATGTCTCTCTCCTCCTCTAGTACGGATTAAATAAAGGAAGAAAGGAATTCCAATTAAAGAGGTAACGACTCCAATAGGTGTTTCAAATGGATAGTTTACAAATCTACTCAAAACGTCACATAACGCTAAGAAAACGCCACCAATAACACCTGCACATGGCAAAATCCACTTATAATCTACCCCAATTATAAAGCGCGTAATGTGCGGAATAATTAAACCTACAAAACCAACTTTCCCCACTAAAGCAACTGCTGTTCCTGTTAAGAAAATTACCGATAAAATTGCCATCGCTTTAACTAGTTTTGTACGTTGCCCTAAATTAATAGAAACCTCTTCGCCTAATGAAAGAATGGTAATAGATTTTGATATTAACAATGCTAAAATTATTCCAATTATCCCAAACGGTATCGTGATTTTAATGATATTAAGATCTACTTGATCTAACTTTGCATTAAACCAAAAACTAACATTTTGAGAAATTTGGAAATACGAAGCCATTGCAGCCGATACACTACTTAAAAATGTTCCAATAACTGTTCCTATAATCGCTAACCTAACTGGTGATAAGCCATTTTGAAGGAGCGAACCAAAACCAAACACGATACCGGCTCCTAGTGCAGAACCAATCATTGAACATACAACCATACCAATTGATGACATTCCCGGAAGAAAAATCATGCTAAGTGTAATAACAAAGGCAGCGCCATCCGTCACACCCATAATAGAAGGGGATGCAAGATAGTTTCTTGTCATCCCCTGCATAAGTGCTCCTGATATGGCTAGAAATGCTCCGACTAAAAGAGCTGCAACTACCCTTGGTAAACGTGAAGTAATAATAATATTATGATTTACATCGCTTGAATCAAAATGAAATAATGCGTTCCACACTGTTTCAGCGTCAATACTTTTTGCCCCATACAAAATCGAAAGTATAATTGTAAATAAGATGAGTATGGGTGCTATACATAATATAGTTACTGGTACTGCATTTGTTTTCTGCATATCATTCAACGCACCTTACTTATTGTATTATTTAGATAAATTTTTCACGGCTTCTTTTAAGAATGCTGTTTTACTCCAAGCTGTACCACCTTGTGCCATTGGATCTACAACATTTACAAATACTTTCTTTTCCTTCGCAGCATTCATACTTTGCCAAATTGGATTACTTTCAATTTCTTCTAACACTTTCGGGTTTTTATTTTCACTTGCCTCATATTGTAAGAAAATATAATCTGGGTTAAGTTCAGCAAGTTTTTCAAATGAAATTTTCTCTTGTGCTTTTACAGTTTTCAATTGTTCTGGAGCAGTTAGTCCAAGATCTTTATAAATTACAGGGTTGAAGTATACTCCTTCTGGATATAGGAATAATTCGTTTGCTCTTAGTCTTATGACAAGTACTTTTTTATCTTTTAACTTATCTCCTAGTTTTGCTTTTGCTTTTTCAGCGTCCGAATTGTAATCCTTAATAATTTTTTCTGCTTTATCTTTTTTACCAGTTAATTCTCCCATTAACTTTAAGTTATCTTCCCAATTTGTTGAAACGTGTGATACCGGGAATGTAGGAGCTACTTTCGTAAACTTTTCAGCTGTTTCTGCTGGGAATTTCGTACTCGATGTAATAACATCTGGTTTTAATTGTAGTAATGTTTCGAAATTGGGTTGCATTTTCTCACCAACAGATTTAGCACCTTCTAACTCTTTTTCAAGATATTTTGGTAATTTACCACCTACAGTAATGGCACCAACTGGTTTAATTCCAAGTACTGCCGCATCTTCCATTGACTCTAAACTAGCTGTCGCAATTTTATCTACTTTTGCTGGCACTGTATACTCTTTACCTAAATATGTGATTTTTCGTTTTTCATCTTTTTTCGTTTCCGTAGCTTTTGTCTGTTGTTTTTGCTCGCCTGAAGTTTTATCCGCACTATTACATGCCGCTAAACCTACACTTAAAACTGTAACCATCCCTAAAGTAAATAATTTCTTGTTCATCTTTATATGTCTCCTCTCGAATTTTCAAACTATATTCTCAATAAAATTTAACTATATGAACTTTGTCCCATATATATATTTCATTAGATTAATAATTTTATCCAGAACTCATTCCCGTTCACTTCCCCTAGACTATAATTCTTTTACGACTTCATCACTTGATAATCATTTTCACTGATAATGATTATCGTTACTAAGTATATATTTAATATGAAATTATTTCAAGAATGATTTGAAAAATTTTAACAAACTGAATTAAAAAAAGAAGTATCTCCCTAATATTAGGGAGATACTTCTTTTTTTAGAAATTTATATGTAATTCAACTGGACAATGGTCTGACCCCATTACTTCACTATTAATTTTCGCTTCTGTTATTTGGTCTTTCATTCTTTCCGAAACAACAAAATAATCTAAACGCCATCCGATATTTTTCGCTCTCGCGCCCATACGATACGACCACCACGAGTATGCACCTTCTTGATTAGGATAAAGGTAACGATATGTATCAATAAATCCTTCTTCTAAAATACATGAAAATTTCTCTCGTTCCTCATCAGAGAATCCAGGATTTTTACGATTACTTTTCGGATTTTTCAAATCGATTTCTTTATGAGCAACATTTAAGTCTCCACAAAAAATAACTGGTTTCTTCTCATCTAATCGTTTGATATAGGACCTGAAATCATCTTCCCATTTCATTCTGTAATCTAATCGTTCTAATCCACGTTTTGAATTTGGTGTATATAACGTTATCATGTAAAAATCTTCGAATTCTAAAGTAATAAGTCGCCCTTCTTGATCATGCTCTTCAATGCCTAAACCATATGTAACTGAAAGCGGTTCTTTTTTCGAAAAAATAGCAGTTCCTGAATATCCTTTTTTCACAGCATAATTCCAGTATGTATAATATCCCTCTAAATTTAAATCAATTTGCCCTTCTTGTAATTTAATCTCTTGTAGACAAAATATGTCAGCACTTGATTCCTCAAGATATTCCAAAAATCCACCTTTTGCGATAACAGCTCGCAAACCATTTACATTCCATGAAATTAACTTCATCTATAGTCCTCCTCTTGATGTTTATTTCCAAATTTCATGCTATCACAAAATAGAAAACAATCATATTTTCACCTTTGTAATCTTGCTCTTACATTTATGAATACATACATACGCACTTTATTCAGGTTATACTAATTTCAGAGGTGATGTTCTATGCACAATGAAGGAGTTACATTAACAAATGAGTATTGGCAAGCAATTATTCATAATGATTCTTCCTATGATAGCAAATTCTTTTATGCTGTGAAATCAACTGGAATCTTTTGCAGACCATCATGCAAATCAAGAATACCGAATAGAAACAATGTACGAATTTTTCATCATGCAGAGCAAGCATTAAGTGAGAACTTTCGCCCGTGCAAACGTTGTAAGCCAAATGGGATCACTTTACCTAATGAAGAGTGGGTAGAACAAATTAAAGACTATATCGAAAAGCATTATGACGAATCCTTAACTCTCGACATGCTTGCGGAAATGTGTCACGGTAGCCCTTTTCATTTACAACGTACTTTCAAAAGAATAATAGGGTTAACTCCTATAGAATATATACAACAATTCAGGGTTCTTAAAGCAACCGAATACCTTTTACACACAAATCAATCTATTAAAGAAATTAGTACTGCTGTCGGGATAGAAAACCCAGAGTATTTCGCAACTTTATTTAAAAAGAAAACCGGATTTACTCCTACTGAATATCGAAAAAAGAACGAAATGAAAGAGGGATACGATAATGAATTCCTACAAAAATAATTATATATATTGGACGCTACTTACACATAAAAATTGGCGATTTCATATTGCTGCAACTGAAAATGGACTATGTTTCATTGGATCACAAGACGAAAACTTTGAAGAATTAAATATATGGGCTAGAAAAAAACTGCCCCAACATATATTGACCCATAGTCCAGATTACTTGCAAATATATACGCAAGAAGTTATCGAGTATTTAGAAAACAAGCGAGAAACTTTTACATTTCCTATCGATGCTTATGGAACTAATTTTCAATTATCTGTTTGGAATACGGTACGTGAAATTCCTTATGGA
Organism: Bacillus cereus group sp. MYBK95-2; assembly: GCF_051915225.1. Classification (NCBI taxonomy): domain Bacteria; kingdom Bacillati; phylum Bacillota; class Bacilli; order Caryophanales; family Bacillaceae; genus Bacillus; species Bacillus cereus group sp. MYBK95-2. The sequence goes on from NZ_JBQAEH010000001.1 coordinate 213,642, forward strand.
AAGACATATTCTTATACAGAAATTGCTGAAAGAATTCAAAAACCTAAAGCTGTGCGCGCCGTTGCTTCTGCTATTGCTGCTAACCCTCTTCTTATTACCATTCCTTGTCACCGCGTTATTGGGAAGAATGGGAAACTAACCGGATTTAGGGGTGGATTAGAAATGAAGAAAAAATTGCTTACATTAGAAAAGTTGCAGGTGGAATTCATATGACAGCAGAATATAATAGCGCATTATCTATAGCAGTTCCAAAAGAATTTTGTTTCCAAGAAAATTTACGTTATCTATCACGCTCTAACAATGAATGTATGTTCCATATTGAAGATAACAAAATTTATAAAGTTATCCCTGTTCAAGATGTAAATCCTTTAGTTGAAATTAGTGTGAATACAGATGGGAATATTCAAATACGTTGTTTAGAAGAACCATATACATCTGAAAAATCGATACGTGAAGCTGTAGTTAACTATGTAAAAGAATGGTTTGATTTAACTACTGATTTAGCCCCATTTTATACATTAGCTAAACATGATTTACTCCTTCAAGGACCAATTGAACAATATTATGGCCTTCGTACTTTAGGCATTCCAGACTTATTTGAGGCACTTTCCTGGGGAATTATCGGTCAACAAATTAACCTAACATATGCTTATACACTAAAAAGGAGATTAGTTGAGCAATTTGGAAGTTATGTAGAATGGGACGGTAGAAAACATTGGATATTCCCATCACCTGAAACAATTGCAAATCTACATGTAGAAAATCTTCAACAATTAAAAATGACGACTAGAAAATGTGAATATTTAATCGGTATTGCGAAGCTTATTACAGAGAGAAAATTATCAAAAGAGGATTTACTGCAAACACAAGATGTAAAGGTTGCTGAGAAACAATTAACTGCTATCCATGGTATAGGACCATGGACTGCCAACTATGTTTTAATGCGTTGTTTAAGATTTCCTTCGGCTTTTCCAATTGATGATGTTGGTCTGCATAATGCAATTAAATTTATAACAGGTTCCGAAAATAAACCGACAAAAAATGAAATAAAAGATTTCGCGGCAAACTGGGCTAATTGGGAGTCTTATGCGACTTTTTATTTGTGGCGAGTACTATATTAAAAGAACCAAGTAGCACATTCGTACTACTTGGTTCTTTTTTAAGCTTGCTCCTCAAAACGTCTTGCAATTTCCACAATAACTTGAACGGCTTTTTCCATAGTATCTACCGAAACATACTCAAATTTACCGTGATAGTTTTCACCACCAGTGAAAATATTCGGCGTCGGTAATCCCATATATGATAATTGTGATCCATCTGTGCCTCCGCGAATCGGATGAATATTTGGTTCAATGTCTAAACTTTTCATTGCTTCATATGCAATATCAACAATTTCTCTTACCGGTTCAATTTTTTCAAGCATGTTATAGTATTGATCATTCATTTCTAAAACGACTGCATCTTCGCCATATTTTTCTTGCATAGTTTTCACAATATTTTTAACGTTATTTTTACGTGCCTCAAAATTTTCACGATCAAAGTCTCGAATAATATAATATGCTTTACTTTGCTCAACATCACCATTTAAAGAAAGTAAATGATAGAATCCTTCATAGCCTTCTGTATATTCTGGCGCATCTTCTACTGGTAAATACCCATTAAACTCCATAGCAAGTTTAGTAGCATTGCGCATTTTATTTTTTGCTGTTCCAGGATGTGTATTCGTTCCGTTAAACGTTAACTTAGCACCTGCAGCATTAAAACTTTCATACTCTAAACCACCTAATGGACCTCCATCCATCGTATAAGCGAATGATGCACCAAACGCTTCTACATCAAAATGCGCTGGCCCACGACCAATTTCTTCATCCGGTGTAAATGCTACTCTTATTTTCCCGTGCTTAATTTGCGGATTATGTATTAAATGGTTCATTGCAACCATAATTTCTGTAAGACCAGCTTTATCATCTGCTCCTAGAAGTGTTGTACCATCAGTTGTAATAATGGTATGTCCTTTATATGATGGTAATTCCGGGAACTGCTCTGGTGTTAACACAACATTTAGCTCTTCATTTAACGTAATTGCATTACCATCAAAATTTTCATGAATTTGTGGTTTGACGTTTTTCCCTGTAAAGTCTGTTGCCGTATCTAAATGGGCTAAAAATCCGATTACAGGAACATCCTTGTCCGTATTAGCTGGAAGTGTTGCCATTACATAGCCATTATCATCCATCGTTACTTCTGTTAAACCAATTTCTTTTAGCTCTTCCACTAATAACTTACCAAACTCAATTTGTCCTGGTGTTGTTGGTACTGTATGACTTTCTTCATTTGATTGCGTATCAATTTTTACATATCTCGTAAATCTTTCAATAAGTTCTTGTTTCAAGTTCATTCACTCCCTTTTATGTTCCTCCCTCCATTATAATCCTTAAAACGAAATATTTTAACTTTTTTGACTGTGAAGATGTATATTTCATTTGCATTGTTAACACTTTTACATAACAAAAAGAATATTAGTGAACATATTTAAAGTACAGCTTAATACAAATAAATTCACCCTATTTACGACTCTCATCGCAAATAGGGTGTTTCTGTTTTTATCTCGCAATTTAAGAATATATACTACTCATTTACAATAAAAGTATATACATCATCATAAATACAGCCATTTACTTTAATCACATACTTCCCAGGTTTATTAAAACTAATTGTGTATTTATTTAACTGAATTGCTTCTTTATCTCCAGAAAGAATATCAATGCTTCTGCCACTTAATACATACAATTCATTTAGATTCATCGTTACATCAATTGTATTGAAATTTTCTACTTTCACTTGCTGTGCTTCCGCAACGCTTACACTTGGTTCTAAAAACAGTAATCCACTTAATCCAATCGTCCCCGCTAAAGCAACTCCCGCAAACTTTTTAATCTGTTTCATTACAATGACCTCCTTATAGATTTTACGTAAAGGCAATGTCCTCCCTTACACCACAAAGCCTATATGTAATGAAATGAAAAGTAAACGGGGACTGTAAGACAAAATTCTACATCTTTTTCTCCTATTGAATATAAATCCAACGTTTGGAATTTTGACACATTTAAAATTGTTTCCCTAAACCAATTTCTCCATAATTTATTCAAAGACTGAATAATTACTTATTTATTTAACATTCTAACAATAGTTGATAAAGATGCTTTCTATTCAAAAAAAGACTTTGCTATAAAAGTAACTTTTACAACAAAATCCATGCAACTAATTTTATTCAGCTTTCCATAATCTCTCTACATTCATTAATTGTTCTTCTTTAAATTCCATCTTATATATATCCGGTTTTGACGTATTCATTAAAAATTCAAAACCATATTGTTTATCAAAATAGTTCATCATTAATGTCATGACAAGCCCATGTGTACCAATTACAATTTTGCATCCTCGAAAATCCATTAAGATTTCTTTTAATACTTTCACTACTCTTCTCTGGCAATCTGCATATGACTCTCCTTCCGTTCGTGCAAAGTCCGGATTAGAGAACATCTTCTGTACAAGTGGATACACCTCTTTGTCTGATATAACCTGATCCTCACTTGAAAACATACACTCTTTAAGATTTTCATATACTACTATTTCTTTTTCATGGAAATTAGCTGACTCCTCTATCGTTAGCATAGCCCGATTATAAGGACTGGAAATAAAAGTATCAATCCTCTCCGCTTTTAATATGTCAGTTACTCTACGGGCATCCATATGTCCCCTCTCAGTTAATCCACGCATTCTTTCATTTCCTTCTAGTTTTGGTGATTCACCATGTCTAACCATATAAATATATGTGCTCATAATTTCTCCTTAAAATTTTTTATAAAGTGAAACTTTAATCAGCCCTCACTAATCGGGCTGCCCGGCAAATAGCGAGATAAGTTAATAAATCACGTTCATTTATCCCATTTCAACACTTAGGGGTAATACTAAAATACTTTATAAACTGTGCTGATTTGTTCGTCTAATCCATTCTCCTACTAAACTCTCAAATAATTCAGGCTGCTCAATTTGCAAATTATGCCCTGCCATATCTAACACTGCTAATGTTGCCCTTGGATATTCTTCAATAATTTCTATAATATTTTGATAACCTACTGATATATCTTGTCTTCCAGTCAGTAAAAGAACGGGATTTTCATATTTTTCATGCTGAAAATCCATAGTAAGAGAGTAATTCTTTTGCAACCTTTCAATAAATTCATAATTAGCAACATCTAACCCAGGCTTAATTTCTTCTTTAAATCGCTTATATGTATATTCATTTGCTATTACAGCTAACTCACAAAACTCCTCTCTTTCTGTGGAAGTGAGCGTATTTAAAAATTCCTCATCTTGTACAATTACCTGTTTATCTGGAAGAATCCTTTTTTCTGGCTCCGCTACAACAACAGGACATACTAATAGTAATCCGCTAACTCTCTCAAACATCTTTGCAAGTATACCTTTGGCTAAATAGCCTCCATATGATTCTCCTACCAATAAAAATTTTTCAGTAGAAATGATTTCCTCAATAAATGTGATAAGCACTTCTACTATACGATCTGAACTATTTATCCAATTTGGAGCATTCGATTTTCCCATTCCAGGTAAATCAATATATATTCGCTTATAACCTTCATATTTCTGAAATACTGATTCCATACATTTCATCATTAACCTATGGTCAGGGGCGCAGCCATGTATGATAATGACCGGTTTACCCTCTCCCACAATTTCATAGTATATTTCTGAATCTTTAATTCGATATATCATAAAAAAGCCTCCCTATTTAGTGGCAATACTATTCCACTCTGTAAGAATACACGTTCTTATTTTATATCTTTTCTCAACATTTTCACAAATATTAATCTTCAGATTAAAAATAAAAAGCTCACCAAAAAAAGATACTCATCATTTTATATGCAATTTTGCATCTCCACTTACAAATCACTAAAAAAACTTTACAATTCAAAGGATGACTAAATATACAATTTCTATTTAAAGTCTTGATACAGTCTATACTATCAACCGCAATATTTTTTCAACCTTAAGAATACTTACACTCTTTAACACTTTCCTTATAAACATGATTTTTATAAGGAAATCTGATACAATTCTTAAATAATATTATTATGTATAGATATAACGAACATAGTGCATAATTAAAGAAGGTGATTTCATTGAAATTAAATAAAAATTTACAATTATGTATATTAATCGGAACATTAATATGCTATTCAATCTATTTTATGTTTTTCTATCTGTTCCCTACTCATTTTTCAAATTCAGATGTACGCTTCGCTTCACTTGTCGTTGAAGCCATTACATTTGTATCACTGATTTACTCTATATATTCTAAAAAAGTCAGTTCAAATCCGTTTTGGATATGTATTACAATAGCAATTGGTAGTTTTTTATTAGGGAAAATAGTATATACATATCAAGATAGCTTCTTCGAAATTCCAATACATCGTTTTACGGTTTCTGATGTATTTTACATGTTTTTTCTATTTTTCTGTCTTATCGCTTTCTGCTATAAAATCTTAAAGGAATGCAATAAATGGGAAAAAGCGTTCTTTATTTGTGATATATGCATAGTGCTTACTTCCATATTTACATTAGAATGGTATTTATTTAATCAACCAAATTTAAATATATTCGCTCTTTCACTAGGAGATGTTTTCCTTTCATTTTTATACCCAATTGCAGATTTATTATTTCTACTGCTAGGTGTTAGTCTCTTTTTCCGTCCAACAATTTTTAATTCCAAACGGAAAATTTATATCTTTATTTTTGTATTAATAAGTTCTGCAACTTTTAACTATATTTATTTTTACTTAAATAACCACTTATCAACTGAAACGATAATATTATTACGTCTTTTATATAGAATACCTATATTACTTATTGCAATAGCTGGCTCTATTTCAGAAGATCATAATAGCCATAAAAATTATTTCCTTGTAAACCCTATAATAGGAAAAAAAGCTTTAGTTGTATTTCCCTATCTTGCTGTTGCAATACTAATCGGGTTTACATTAAAAGAACAAACATCATCTTCAACTCTCATTACAGGAAATTGTATTACTTTTATTTTCGTACTCATTCGTCATTCTATCGTACGTATGCAAAACAATTCCTTAACAAAACGTTTGCAGGCATTTAATGCCCAACTAGAAGAAAAAGTTACTTTACGGACTTCTGATTTAGTTCATAAATCAGAGGCTCTTTCTCAAAAACAACAAAAATTCAAATCATTATATGAATATCATCCTGACCCTATTTTCACCATTGATTTAAATGGAATATTCTTAAATGTAAATAAGGCTGGGAGTGTACTACTTGGAGCACCAACAGATGAGTTACTCGGTGAAACTTGTTTTTCGATTATTTTAGATGAAGATAAGCATAAGCTAGCATTGGCGTTAGAGAAAGTGAAACAACAAGAATCGGCATCCTTACAACTTAGTTCTCAATATAAAGATGGCTTTACTTATTTTTTATACGTTACAATCATTCCTATTATAATAGACGGACAAATTTCAGGAAGCTATATTATGGTGAAAGATATTACTGCACTAAAAAAACAGCAAGAAGAAATAAAATATTTAGCATTCCATGACACTGTAACGAAAATTGGTAACCGTGCCTTTTTCCATAAGAAATTAAAGAGAGTTATAAAAAATGCTGAAATAACAGAAAGCGAGTTTGCATTATTATATTTAGATTTAGATCGCTTTAAAGCAATTAACGATACACTTGGACATTCATCAGGAGACTACATATTAGAAGAAGTAGCAAAGCGCTTCCAATCATGTCTTCCATCACATACTCATCTTTCAAGAATCGGTGGCGATGAATTTACAATCATAATTGAAAACTATACTGACGAAGATTACTTATTCCAATTATGTAACCAATTATTTAAATGCATGAAAAAGTCATTTATCATACATGAGCATAAATTAACTTTATCACTGAGTATCGGCATCGCTATTTATCCACATTCCGGAATCGATACCGCTACACTTCTGAAAAACGCTAATGTTGCAATGTATGATGCAAAAGCAAAAGAACTTAACTCTGTATCTATTTATGACGATGTAATCGCTAAAAAAATTGAAAGACGATTGCGATTAGAAAAAGATTTACCAAACGCACTACAAAATGAAGAATTGTTCCTTTTGTATCAACCTCAAGTTGATAGTGAATCTAATAAAATTATCGGTGCAGAAGCTTTAATTAGGTGGAATCATCCTGAATTAGGTATTATTTCTCCATACGAGTTTATTCCGATTGCAGAAGAAACACTACAAATTATTTCAATAGGTAAATGGACATTAGAGCAGGCTTGTAAACAAATGAAACGTTGGCACGTACTCGGATATTCACATTTAAAAATAGGTGTAAATTTATCTGCTAAGGAATTTGAACAAGAGGATTTTGTAAAATCTATTTCTTCTACTTTAACAAATACAGGTTTACCAGCAAGCTCTCTTGATCTTGAATTAACAGAGCGAATTGCAATGATGGATGAGCGAGAAACATTGATAAAACTGCGTACACTAAAAAGTTTAGGGATTCACATTTCTATCGACGATTTTGGTACAGGTTATTCTTCGCTAGCCTACTTACCTTTGTATCCAATTGATACGTTAAAAATCCCGAGAGAATTTATTACAATGTCTGAAACATGTGATGATGGAATGGAAATTATTAAAACGATCATCACATTAGCAAATACATTAGGAATGTCTGTCATTGCTGAAGGTGTAGAAACGAAAGAGCACGTAAATTTCCTTCAAAAAAATAAATGTCAGTTTATTCAAGGTTATTATTACAGTAAACCTATTCATATTCATGCATTTACTGAGCTATTAGAAAACGGCATTCACCCATAGTACATAACTAATTAGAACAAATATAGCAAAAAGGAAAGAAGATACCTTCTTTCCTTTTGTTTTTCTATTTACATTTCTATTACTTCACCACTTCATTTATTATATCTATTATTTGATGAATTCCCTCATCATTTGTTTTCTTATATCCATTCATGTTTTGAATATATTTCTCCTTATTTGTATACAACTTATTTACTGCATGTATAAATGTATTCGTACTTACTCTGTCTTGGAGTATAACTTCCGCATATCCTTGCCGTGAAAAATATTCAGCATTTAAAACTTGATCTCCCCTACTGGAACTGTTAGTTAACGGGATAAGCAACATCGGTTTCTTCAAAAATAACAATTCAGAAATAGCAGTAGAACCCGCTCTAGAAACTACAACACTTGCCATATTTAGTATATGCGGCAACTCGTCGCCTATATATTCAAATTGCATATATCCCTCCATGCCAATAGATGGGTCTACCTTCCCTTTACCACATATATGAATAATATTAAAGTTTAATAGTATTGTATCTAAACATTCCCTTACCATATCATTTATCCACTTAGCACCTTGACTCCCACCCATAATTAATAATACTGGTTTATCTTGCTGAAATTCACAATATCTTCTTCCTCGTAATACGTTACCCTTCTCAATTTCTTCCCTTACAATTGGTCCTACATAAACCTTCTTCTCATTACTTACATTTTCTCCTGTCTGAGGAAATGTTGTGCATAGCTTTGTAGCAAAAGGTAATGCTATTTTATTGGCAAGCCCTAATGTGCTATCTGGTTCACGTATAATTATAGGCACACGATTTAACCATGCTCCTATAGCTACAGGAACTGAAACAAATCCTCCTGCTGAAAAGATAACGTCAGGCTTTGTTTTCTTAATTAAATTATAACTTTGTAAACAACCGCGTATAATTTTAAAAGGATCTTTAAAATTCTCCCAATCCCAATATCTCCTAAGCTTTCCCGTTGAAACACTATTGTATTTTACATTTTGCACTAATGATTTTTCAATTCCATTTTTGGATCCAATATACTCGACTCTCCAGCCTTTCTCTATAAATTTAGGAATTAATACAATATTAATCATAACGTGTCCGGCTGTACCGCCCCCAGTAAAAAGAATCGTTTTGCTCATAACTTATACCCACCTTTATTATTAAAAATCTAGCTTTCTCTTTACCTTTTAAATGTAAATAAACTTATTATTTTTTATATAAATCTTTAACTCCACCTCTATATCTTGTAAAAGATCGTTAATGAGTTCATAAAAATCATTTCCATACTCACTACACTCGTATTGAGCAAAGATTTGAATCACATATCTAGTTTCCGTCTCTAATGCTGACTTTATTCGATTAACCCTTTTTTCTTCTACATACGCTTGATATTTATGTATTGCCTCATAAATAAGCAATACATGCGCTTCTTCATCTCTCCAGTCCAGCGTATCAACAATTGAAAGAAATAGCGTATTTTGATTATCTATTACTTCATAACCATTCATATATTTCTTACACCCTTTTTTGTTTTTCATTGCACGCAGATGTCACTACACTTCGCATACTCAAGTACATCTTTTAATGATTGATGAAATTCAATTTCTGGGATCCAACCTAAATTTTTTATTTCCTCTGTTGCTAAACTCTCATTTGAGTCGCTCCCACTTTTCTCTGTTTCCTCTATAAAAAAATTTAGCTGTGTTAATTCTTTATATTGTTCTAGTACATCTAATAAAGATCGTTTTACTCCTGATCCGATATTATATTGTTTTCCATTTATTCCATCTCGTAATAACACATGATACGCTTTGACCGCATCACGTACATCTAGAAAATCTCTACTATCTTTCAAACTGTTTACTTCGATAATAGCCTTACTTCTACCTGATTCTATATCTATTATTTTCTTTGCGAGAATCGAACAAATACCATTCGATACCCCTGGACCAATTAAGTTTGAGGGCTTTGCAATGATAATATTTGAATCCATTAATCCTCCCCAAGCCTCTGCAATAATGACTTGCATCGTTTTACTTAAACTATATGGATTTGAAATTTTCATTTCGTTCATACTATCTGCTTGCAAAGCAGATCCTATAACTAATGTTCTACAATGCGAGGCTTCTTGCTTAATTGCTTCTAATAAATATAACGTTCCTATTACATTAATCTCTATATACTCAAGAGCAGCTGTCCAAGATTCTATAACCGAATTCCTTCCCGCTAAATGCAATACGTAGTCTGGCTTTATTTGTTTCATTACCTTCATTACTTCGCTCTTATTAGTTAAATTACACGTAATACCATTTCTAATTTTTTCTCTATGTGCACGATTTTGAAACATAGGAATTACATGAAAGCCCTGCTCTAAAAAATAGTGGCAAGCATGGCGGCCTGTGAAACCATTTGCACCAGTTATTAAAAGGCTCGCATTTTTTTTCATCGCAAAAACCCTCCTTTTAATAGCATTTGTTTCACCTCATGTTTTGCAAGTAAATCTTGTTGAGAACTAAAATTCTTCACATCCACTAGCGGATAGCTAGAATAATATTCTTGAAGTCCTTCGATAGGAATCGTCGGTAGTACCACAAAATAATTTTGATCAAAACTTATACTTGTTTTACTCTCTACCTCAGATAGAAGCATTTCACTTAATTTTTCACCCGGTCTTATCCCTACCTCTTTCACCTTAATATTCTCTTTTTTTGAATCTTCAATTAATATTTCCGCTAAATCTGTTATTTTACATGCCGGCATTTTCATAACAAAGATTTCCCCGCCTCTACCTTGAGATACGGCTTTAAATAACAATCCAACAGCATCTTCAACTGTTAAGAAAAATCTAGTCATATTCGCATCGGTAATCCCTACTTCTGAAGATCTTTTAATTTGTTGTTTAAAAAGCGGTACTACACTTCCACTCGTTCCTAAAACATTTCCACCACGAACACAAATGAATTTTGTTTTCTTCGTTTGTATATTCGCATGAACCATTAATTTTTCACCAATTGCTTTTGTCATCCCATACGTATTTGATGGATCAGCTGCTTTATCCGTTGAAACATATATAACTTTTTCAACTTGCATCTGTGTAGAGGCTTCAATTACATTTTGCGTACCATGTATGTTAGTTTTTATAGCTTCATAAGGATAATACTCACATACTGGAACGTGTTTTAAAGCTGCAAGATGGAATACATAATGTACACCTTGGCATGCATAGACTAGTTGATCTTTATCACGAATATCTCCAATAATAAATTTTAGCCTATCATCATTTATAAACTGTTGCTGCATTTCAAACTGAACCGTTTCATTTCTTGAAAAAACTCTAATTTCTTTCGGTGATTTTTCTAATAGTTGTTTTATAAGTTCATGCCCCCACGAACCTGTACCACCAGTAATTAAAATTATTTTATTTAACATTCCTTTTCCTCCTACGAAACATCTCAATTTAAATAATATTTATTGAATTATTTTCAATTGATTCAAATCATAATCGTCGTTTGTTACATTTAATTGACAAAATAAAAAAACAGAAACTATTAAACTTAGTTTCTGTTTTTCATTTCACCTCACAACAGTAAGATTTTCCATACTGTTTGCATGATAAATAAATTCCTTGTAAAAAAACACCGCTCATTTATTTCTTATACTCGTAATAAAATAAATAGAATGATTCATAGCCAATAATCATGTTTAAATTTATGAAAAAGGGAGGTAACGGAATGGACCGAAACAATTCATATCATACATATAACGGACCTTCCAAAGCACTGCCTCTCTCCCTATTCGATGTAAAAAATGAATTGAAACAAAAAAGCAAACTTATTCCTTCTGATACCATGTATAAATTAACGAAAGAAGAGCAACTCATCATCAACAAAATAAAAATACAAACAGAACAGCTAAATAAAAATAATGTTACAAGAACACGCGCATACTACCAATTTTACATTCAATATCCAGAAATACATTGGGCACTGCTTGGACATATGGTATCACGTAACGGCGGTTGGAATATGACTGATTTAAAGGGGGATTTATATACGAGAATTTTATCAGAGAAAGATCAATTCATATTTTTTTCTTTTTTAGAAAAAGGGAATTGGCTTATTTTCCAAGATGTATACCCTCAATTTTTACTTTACGAACAAAGTGTAAAGAGATCACAAAAGTTATTTCACCTTCTCCCTCACCTAAATGTTTCTACATTTATGGAAACGATGTGGCACCATTTTTGGAAAACAGGTAACAAAAAAACTTTAGCGATTGCCACTATTATTAATGAACAAAACTACTTAGAAAAAAGAGTGATTCAAAATGTACAATTTAAAAAGACTGTACTAAATAGTATTGGATTTAAACTCTTTGATTTCTTTCAGTTTAATCATATTCTTTTCCCATTCTACGAAAATGATAAGAAACAAAAAGTATTACTATTTGGTGATACAATGAAACATTTCACTTCCTTACATGAACGGATATTAATTGGAAAAAGATTGTACTCATTATTATTTCGAGATACACATGTTTTATCTCAAATAATAAGCTGGGCTCAACACCATCCACATACAGGATCAAGGAAAGATTACTGGCCCCATTTATTTTCAAGTGTAAATGAATCTTTTTCCCGTGAGTTTTATAAGCGCCGAATAAAGAAATGCCAGTTACGAAATGGCGCTTATCGCATATACAGCCCTGCACTCATCTATGCATGGCGAGATATGAAGCATGAAGAAGTTGACAGTGAAGATTGGTTTACCGATTGGCAAGTTGTAAATTACTTAGTTGATAAGGAGGAAAATATAAATGGACAAATTACAGAAGACTACTGCAAAACACTCGAAAAAATTGAACTCGCCATTCTCGCAAAGAAAAATGTCCTCCTCCGAGAAGAAGAATGAGTTTCTAGCATTAGTAGTTACAATCTTTCTCTCTTCTATTATTGGAACTTGCTTAGATGCCTTTTTTGTTCATAAACAAATATATTCCTTTCCGGCTAGGCCCTTCTCATCCACATTTTCGGTTAATATAGCTTTTACATTGTTCGTACTGCCGATTTTAACAGTTATCTTTATACACATTTCAAAAAAATTATCTAACGTTTCTAGAATTTTATTTATTATTTCAATCGGTATTTGTGCTAGCCTTTTTGAACAGATTGCTGAAAGTTTAGGTTTATTTGTACATAACGCGAATTGGAACCATACATATTCTTTATTTGGTTATATGATTTTTCATTCTTTTATTTGGAACGTATATAATTGGATAAAAAAATAAAGAGACCATTATAGGTCCCTTCTTAAGCATACTCTTCCGTTATTGCTAATGGTGCCAATGTTTGAAGGCTTTTAGAGCGTAAACGATAGGCAACGACTTTCTTCTTATATTGCTTAATGACATCAACATGTTCTTCATAGCTATATAGCGAAAATCTAATCTCTTTATTCCCTTTCTTCGTATCAATGACTATGGGTGTCCCTTCTCCGTGCGGCGGGAAATAATGTTTATCTAAAAACAAAGCCTCATTAAATTCATGAATAACTTGTAGTTTCATTTCTCCCTCTATATTTTTTCCATCTATCGATATAGAAGTATTTTCCGCCTCAAGCTTTTGATGCAATTCAAATTTACTAATAATTGATTCCACAACAGAAGTGGGCATGCTAGAAACTAATACTTTAATAGCTCCAAAAACAAATAATGTAACTATAAACCATGTTGTCATTGTTATCATCTCCATTACATTTAAAAAATAAATTTCGTTCCATACGGTATTAGTATACTAATGAGTATTCCAGTTACAATCATCGTTACCGAACCGATTGTCGCCTCTTTCTCGCCTTCCTTCACGAGACGGCTCACACCGATAATATGTGATGCACAGCCCATTCCAACTCCTTTTCCAATCGTACTTGTTATACTGAAAAACTTAAGTACTGTTGGTCCGATAATAGCGCCTGTTATTCCTGCAACAACTACAAAACTAGAAGTCATAGATGGAATACCACCAATTTGATCCGCTAATGATAGGGCAATAGGCATCGTTGCTAACTGTGGTAAAGTAGTTAATATAAGTTCCTTATCTATATTTAAAATTCCGCCAATCACTACATTCATACTCGTTACAGCCACTATACCTATCACTACTCCAATAAGTATCGATAAAAAATTTTTCATAAGTATCTTTCGCTCTTTAAATAGAGGTATGGCTAATGCTACAATTGCAGGGCTCAATAAGCTTGAAAGAATGTCTCCTCCATTTTCCCTATACTCATGATGAGAAATACCAAAAATGAAAAATAAACAAATCATAATTGCCGTAACTGTTAACACCGGTAACGTAAATGCAAACGTAAATTTTTTATATAGCTTTGTCGCCAAGAAATAAATTGCTACAGTAATAATAATTAAGACCATTTGAATCGTGCACCTTGTCGATTTTATTTTTTTGTTGTTATTAATAATTGACTTATATACCCTGAAACAATCAAAGTTACTACAGTACTTGCAACTACTAAAAGGAATATAATACTCTCCTTACTGAAAAGAAAAGACCCGTATTCCATGAGCCCTGTTGTCGAAGGGATTAAAAATAACGGTAAAAATACGATTAACTTTTCCGCACCTAACTCAAACCATTTTAACGGTAAAACGCGAGTGGAAAGGAGCAGGAACAGTATTAACATCCCTATTAAACTTCCTGGCATTGATAGATGGAATACTCCTTGAATCCACGTACCCACTAGGCTAAATACATATAGCACGCCTACTTGAAGTAAAAGCGTCACGTACTTCATTTCTTTCCCTCATTTCACTATCACACATCCATATTATGAAATCTCATTTAGCGTGTCGGCAAACCGTTTAATTCCAAGTTGAATTTGTTCTATATTCGCTCTACCAAACGTAAATCGTATATATTCATTTTTCGAACCTAAAACACTGCCCGGAACAAATGCGACACCATTCTGTATAGATTCACCTAATAAGTGATATTCATCAAACTTTCCTTTCACTTTACACCATACATGTATTCCACCCTCTGGCACGAAACATTCAACTCGGTCTCCCAATGTTCCTTCAAGCTCTGCAATTAATACATCTCTTCTTTGCTTCAATTGTCCACGAAGTATCGTAATATGTTTATGGAAATCCTTTGATTCTAAAAATTGATTTGCTACCCACTGCGTAAATACACTATGGCCAAAATCAACTTGTTGCTTTGCATCTGCTAAACGCTCAATTACACGTGTAGGACCAATTATCCATCCAATACGTAATCCTGATGCAACAATTTTTGATAATGAACTTATATAAAGAACATTTCCATTTTGGTCCATTGATTTTAATGTCGGGTTCACTTCTCCATTAAAAGAGATTAAACTATACGGATCATCTTCTACAATTGGTATACCGAACTCAGAAGACAGTTCTAAAATTTTTTTACGTCTCGCTAATGAAAGCACAGTCCCCGTCGGATTCTGATAATCTGGATTCAAAAACACCATACGAATGCGATGCTTTTTGTGCAAATCGATTAAGTCATCTGGATTCATTCCATGCTCATCAACAGGTAAATGAAATATGTTTAAACCGGCCGATTTAAACATTGGAAGCGAAAAACAATACGAAGGATCTTCAATCGCGATCGCATCACCAGGTTTTAATAAACATTGAACGATAAGATTAAGCGCCTGTTGTGCTCCTGACGTAATAAGAATAGAGCTTGAATCTGCTTCAATTTGTTTATATTGCTGAACATGTGCTGCAATTGTTTTTCTCAACATCTCATTTCCAAGTGGATGATCATAACCGAGGTTTTCCATAAATGTTTTCTCCGACAAAATTGTTCGAAATCTATCACTTGGAATTAATTCTGGTGACAGTTCACCGCTTGCTAAATTAATTAAATCATCTTTTTGTGTTTCCGTTCGAATTTGTTGAACGAGTGGTACGTTAGGTAAGAACGATCCATCCTCCACGTACCTACCCCAGTTCGGTATTCGTTTATGTGAGACACCCCATATGTCTGTATTGACCCGTGTTCCGCTTCCCTTTTGCCGTTCTACTACTCCAAGTGATTTTAATTCTTCATACGCAGCTACTATTGTACTCCGGTTCACCTGTAATTCCTTTGCTAACATACGCTCAGAAGGTAACTTACTATCAGAAGGAAATTCACCTGAAGAAATGCCTCTTTCAATATAATCCGCAATTTGTTTATATACAGGTGTCTTATCTGCACGATTTGGTTTCCATTCCATCTAGTTTCCTCCTTTCAAAACGAACTATCCTCATTTTTTACTAACAGTATTCACCGTAAAAATAGTATTAATTAGTCACATTTTCTTATCCGTAAATGGATATATCCAAAATGGTTCTCTTTCTGATTACTCAATAGCTTCTGAAATTCCAACTTCATACTCTCATTTCAGTTCTTTTACAAACTATTAAATCATTACCGCGTACCATGTTACCCCGGCCAGTAGAACAAAAAGAAGAAGAATATAGATTGCAGATAAGTTTTTCACATTTCTTTTTGTAGACTTACCGTAATTCTCCTCCACGTTTCTTGCAACTAGTACAGTCCCAAATAGCGATACAATTACAATAATAACGACTAGTGAAATTGCAAAACTCATTGTCTTTTCACCTCTCTAAGACCCATCTATTTTAATTAAAGAACTTACATAAAAACCTTCCTCTTTAAAACGTCGATAACATACTACCTTTCTTCTCTTATCATAATAGATGTTTGCAAAAAGCGGACCAACCACTTTCATGTTTTTTTGCTCATCCACTTAAAAAATAAAAAGCAACTGATCACTTAGGACCAGTTGCTTTTTTCACACGATAATTTTTCATTTAAAATTAATTCGATTTAAAAGTTTCGCCTTTTCATAATGAAACATCGACTGAGATAACTCAAAAATTGTTCCATTTACAAGATACACTGTATTTTCAATAAGAAGCGCCGGATCACCTTCATTTAATTCTAAAAGCTGTGCATTTTCTTTATTTACTTTTTCACAACTAATAACTTTATCAGCAAAACCAATATTTAATCGTAAATCTTCAATGAAATAACTGTATACAGAGCTTAATGCTATTTCTTCGTTCAAATATGGAATAATATCCTTTTTGAAATAACTTACTTCAATAGAGAATGGTTTAGCATCTACAATTCTTAAGCGCTTCAAAAAATACAACCTAGTTCCAGCTTCGCATTGCATCCGCTTTGCTATCTCTTCGTCCGCATCTATTACTTCCAGCTCTAACACTTTCGTTTCAATATTTTGTGAAACAAGATTTTTCGTTAATCCACGTAAACTTCCTAAATTAATGTAATCTGTTACAGAAGTTTCGCGTAAAAACATGCCACTACCTTGCACTTGAAAAATATAACCTCTATTCACAAGCTGACTAATTACTTTACGTATCGTATTACGGCTTACTTCAAATCGATTCATCAACGCTTCTTCTGTAGGTAGTTTTTTCGTTTCATTAAAAAGCCCATCTCGAATGTTTTGCTCTAACACATCTGCAATTTGTTTATACTTTGCACTCATACACTTTCTCCTAAAATACGCTTTTATCTGTTATAACTCTTCCCCTCTCGTTTCGATCACACGTTTATACCAATGAAACGAAAGTTTCTTCTTACGTTTTAAGTTATCATTATGATCGACAAAAATAAAGCCATATTGCTTTTTATATCCATTTAACCAACTTAAAAGATCAATCACTGACCATGCATAATAACCTTTTAAGTTAATTCCCTCTTCAATTGCACGCTTCATTACTTTTAAATGCGCTTCAATAAATTTAATTCTCGGAACATCTACAATTTCTCCGTCAATGATTGGATCTTCATCACCAAGTCCATTTTCCGTTACATACATCTTTATGTCACCGTAACGCGCTTTCAACATATGCAATCCCTCTAAGAAACCTTCGGGAGATATTTCCCATCCCCATTTTGTATATGTTTTATCATCCATTTTAACTGTTCGATAAAAACCATCAAAAGAAGGGTTACCTGGAGCAAGCGTTGAGTTTTCTCGAGAATGTTCCTCACTCTTTATATCCATATCGTATCTTTCTACTCGTATTGGTTGATAATAATTCAAGCCAATAAAATCATTTTCTTCTGCATTTTGTTTAATGATTTCTAATTCTTCAACCGTCCAATTAGGAGTCCATCCTTTTTCCTTTAATTGTTGTACAACATAAGACGGATACTCGCCTTTTAAAATTGGATCATAATACCAATACGTTTCATATTCATTCGCATGATTTGCTGCTTGTATATTTTCTTTTTGATCATCCACACTATAAGCTGGTAAGAAAACATGTGTAATCCCAATCTCACCATATTGTTTCAGCTGCTTGTACACCGCAACTGTTTTCGCGTGTGCATAAAATACATAATGAGTCGCTTGAAAATACTTTGGAACATCATTTTGTATTCCTGGTGGATGTGCACCTTTTAAATAACCTAATCCACAAAACATTACGGTCTCATTAAAAGTAATCCAATGCTTAACTCTGTCACCAAATGCCTTAAAACAAGTTTCTGCATATTTTACGAAAGCCTCTGCTGTTCTTTTATTCGTCCATCCACCATCTTTTTCTAACGGTAATGGTAAATCCCAATGATATAAAGTGACAAACGGCACAATCCCGTATTTTAAACATTCATCAATTAAGTTGTTATAAAATTCAATCCCTTTTTCATTTACCTTTCCATCTCCAGTCGGCAATATTCTCGCCCAAGAAATAGAAAAACGATACGATTCTAATCCCATCTCAGCCATTAAGCGAACATCTTCCTTATATCGATGATAATGATCAACAGCTATATCACCATTTGTTCCATTGTATGTTTTGCCAGGAATTTTTGAAAACTCGTCCCAATTCGTAACACCTTTTCCATCTTCATTCCATGCACCTTCTACTTGATAAGAAGCTGAAGCAGCTCCGAATAAAAAATCATGTGGAAACTTCATAGTATATACCTCCATTTCATTACAACAAATCAAATTCAATCATACATATAAAATTTATAGGTACAAATTTTATATGTATGATTATATCTTATGTTTTTATTTTTTTCTATTATAAAAGTACAATTTATATTGTTGGTTATTGGAAAAGAAATAAGAAGCGATATATTTTATCGCTTCTCACTCTCATCATCTTTATTCTTTTATTAATGACTTATTCGCTCTTATAACTTCTTGATACAATAATGGTGACCACTTTTCATTTATGTAGTCTTGAATTACCCAGCCTACTCTCGCAGGATTCTTTTGTTTTATATGGTTTGCAATTTCAGGATTTATATAAGAGGCATAGTAATATGGACTATTCCATGCTGTACCACCAGAAGACAAGCTTGTAAAATTTATATATAGATGATTTAAATCCTCGCTATTGTTCATCGTTTCATTCATTGTATCTTTAATAGATTTTACTTTCTCATCATAACTCACTTTATATTTATCTTGTACTGTTACATTTACATTTTGATTTACAGTTGTGGTAAACGTCTCATTATCTGGCCAATAAAAATTATTATATCCTCCAGATTCATTACTACCACTATATCTTTTTAGTAGTACAATTTTCCCACGAGCATCTCCAAGTTTTATATTTCCTTCTGTTTTTAAAAAGATAGGATCAACAAAATAATTTTTTTCAAACGTACTACTAAATGAATCTTCTGCCCCTTTCATATCCTCATACTCTTTTTTTAAAGACATAATAATCGTTTCACTCGGGTTATCTCTTAAAAATTGTTTCGCTTCGTTTATGAATTCATGCAGTGTTACATAAAGATATAATGGCCCATGATGAAGAACTATCGTATTATCATCTGTTAAACGTCCTCTTATATCAAAAATGCGAGCTCCATGGTCCATTTGATAGCGAAAATCATATTCTTGCGTCATTCCCCATACTTGCTTAATCGGATTTTGCAACTTGAACGTCCCACTATCGTGTGTTCCTGGAATTGAAATTCGTGCTAACGGGATATTATCAGGTATAGGTTGCATCCATTTCGACCAATTTTCAAGCTCATTAACAGAGCTAGCTGCAACTACTTGCTTATCATGTAAAGCAAATACAAATGTGATAAATATTGTACTACATATGAATAATTTCAAAATTAACTTCTTATTGCTCATTATTATCCCTCTCTTTTTCTGTTTTTATATCAAACTTATTGAATATAATATAAGCTAGTTCAGAAAAAATAAATAACATTTCATCAATATGAAATATTGCATAGAAGTAAAGTTAAAAAATCATTCACATATACTAAATTAGAAAAATTTAAAGGAACTTCATCTGAAGTTCCTTTTACTTATTTTATGTTCAATACGTATGAACCATCTTTATTCTCATATTTATAGACGTATAAATAATATTTACCTGGCTTTGCATTATAAGTTCCTTTAACTACATTGCCTTCATTTTCACCATATGCTACATAGTTATTTAAATCTGATTCATGATGAAGTACCCATGTCATTCCGATATTTTGTTCATTTAGTAGAGAAATATTAATATTTTCCGGCGAGTCAATTTGGAAAGTAAATACATCTACTCTATCACTATTATGTAGCGTTCCTTTCACCGGTGTATGAAAGTTAACTTTATTTGCCTGCCTAGGCTCATTATTTGGTTCATTTTCTGTTACTTGTAATTCATTCCCACCGTTTGGTTTTCTTTGTTCATAGCCTAAGTTTACTAGTATAGACTTCAAATCTGGTAAAACACCAATTTTATCTGCATATGGATCTTTAGATTTTGTTCCTGTGCTCTGGTTGCTTAATATTGCTCTTAGTTCACTAGGTCTATATGGTTGTCCTAAATTTTCTTTAGCAATGCTTTGTACTAAAGTCGCTGCCCCAGCAATAATTGGCGAAGCACTAGATGTTCCGCTAAAGCTTGAAGTATAAAGATTTACAGCACTTCTACTTTGTTCAGCTGTAGTTGTATCTACATTTTCTCCCCATCCGTACACATCAATACGGCTTCCATAATTCGAAAACCACATACGTTCATGAGGGAAAGATGAAGAGCCAGCGCCTACCATAATTGCACCCGAATCTTTAAAATCTTTACTATTACGATTTAAGACTTGCTTACCTTTTCTATCTTTGAACTGGTCTAAATCATTCCACCCATTTGCTCCAGCCTCTATAATTACAATCCCTTTATCTGTACCAGCACGAATTGCATCAAAAATATCTGGTTGTACTTCAACAGGTAAATATTTATCACCATATCCATCAAAGGATGCTTGCGCCTCTAATAATAAAACATCCCCAGCTTCTAACTGATTTACAGCGCTTAATATTGCATCAGCCGTATTATACTGTCCGTTATCTCTTATTTGAGAGATAACCTTTGCTTTCGCTTTTGGCGCAATCCCAATATTCCCGACTTCATTGTCCTCAGAGGATACAATTCCTAGTACAGACGTCCCATGACCGACATGCTGATCTATATTTCTTCCAGACATTAATTCAATATTTTGATGTAATAAATCCTCATGATTTAATAGCCATCCGTATTCCATATCAACAAAAGTAATACCATTTCCATTACCGCCTTGAATTCCCCAGGCGAAAGGCGCATTAATACCGTATGGGGCTGCTTCAAGATAACCTTGTTTTTTAAATCTAGGATTGTTATTAGGATTAAGAGCTACACTTGATGATTGCACTTCAGGTGGCATTATTTTCTCTTGTTTCTTCATATACGCATCTTCTATTAAAGAAGATGCCTTTAACTTATCTACTATTTCTTCTTCATACCCACTATTTTGATTTTGAAGAATATAGTAGTTTAATAGACTTGTAGATACATGATTAGGTGCTTTCACTTCAAGGTTTTGTATTTGTTCCGGGCTTACAGATGTGAATAAACGAGTAAATGTTACATCTGGATATTCTGTCAAAAGATCTTTTATTACTTTATCATTCGTTTGAGATTGTATTTGTTTTTCAATACCATCTTCATATGGCAAATCCAAATCCGCTTTAAATTTTACAATGATTTGCTTATCTGTTTCTTGTTCTATCCCTAATTTACTCTGCTGTTCTATAGAATCAGCATATACACTATTGATAGTGCCTCCTGTTCCTAAAAGTGTTGTAATGATTACAGTTGACGCACACATTTTTTGAAATATTTTCATTACATCAATCCTCCTATTAATAATTATTAATCATTATATTAATCTATAATGATTAATTCTATAACGTATTCCCTTTCTACTAAATAGATTATAGTAATCAGAAATATGAACTTCAATGTATTTTCATATGCAATATTTCATATTCTGACTCTACACTAAACGAATATGAAACTTATAGTGATTATTTATTTTATATGTGCTAATATACTTACATTAATATATTACGCATATACACATTTCAAACTACATTACTTAATCGTTTCACCTTAATTTTTTCTTAGGAGGATTTACAATGAAATTACTAAAACTAAAACATATAATTCCTTTATCTGCGGCCGCAATTACATTCGTATGTAGTCAAAGTACAGCTGAAGCTTCTACCATTCATACAGTAAAAAAGAACGATACACTTTGGGGCATTAGTAAACAATACGGAGTTTCAATACAATCCATTAAACAGGCTAATAATAAAGGAAACGATAAAACCTTTATTGGCGAACAGTTACATATTCCAGGGTCCGTGAAATCAAATGAAATCACTGTTCCTCAAAATGCCAAGCCTGCGAACATTTCTGAACAAATTATTTATCAAGTACAACCGGGAGATTCATTAGAAACGATAGCAAAGCGTTACAATGTCACTGTCCAATCTATAAAACAAATGAACAATACAGTCGGAAACAAGCTTTATACAGGACAACATTTAAAAATCAACTCAAGTATTTCACAAAAAGAAAAAGACTTAATGGCACGCTTAGTTACCGCTGAAGCAGGTGGCGAATCCTATAAAGGAAAAGTAGCAGTAGCCAAAGTTATACTAAATCGTGTAAATGCAAAAGGTTTTCCAAATACAATAACAGGCGTTATTTATGAACCTATTAAATACGGATATGCATTTACTCCTGTTACAGATGGAAGAATTAATCAACCTGCAAGTGCAGAAGCAAAAATGGCTGTAGAAGAGGCTATCTCCACAAATGGAGTAGATTCAGACTGGATTTATTTCTACAATCCAAAAACATCAACGGACAAGTGGATTACGACACGTCAAACAGTAGCAGTAATTGGTAATCATGTGTTTGCTAAATAAGATTTAAAATCATTAACAGACCTCTTCACTTAAAAGGTCTGTTTTTTTCTATGTAAGATGTTATTAATCATATGACATAGTTATTTTTTAAACTGTTTCTTCTTTCAAATAAAAATTTTTGTATTTACTCCACCACTCGTAGAAATTAATAAAGCATCAAGTTCAAAAACTCCCACTTTATTAATAAAAGCTATTTCTTAACTTCATAAAATTGTTATACACTAGAAAAATAAAAAACAAACTATTCGTTAGCAGGTGGAAGAATATGTATGATGTTACGATTATCGGCGCTGGAGTAAGTAGCATTTTTATGGCTTATTCACTAGCTAAAAGTAACAAAAAAGTTTTAATTCTTGATAAAGGTAAAGCGCTAGAAGATCGCCATTGTCCTTTAGACGAAGGAAAAGTGTGTAATTGTACTACATGTGATAAATATTTCGGGTTTGGTGGTTTAGGCAAATCTGAAGGGAAATTTAATTATACAAACGGATTTGGCGGAGAACTTGAGAAAAAAGTCGGTAAAGAGGGTTTTATACAACTCATGGCTGAAGTAGATGAAATTCTATGTCAGTTTGGTGGAAGTTCGGTTTCAAAATATTCTACTGAAAATTCAAGTCTCACTAAGAGAGCTGAAGCGTGTGGTTTACAAATGCTAACAACAGAAGTAAGACATCTTGGTACTACACTTTCCAGTAACATTTTTCAGCAGCTCTATGAATTTTTACTGACGAAAATAAAGATCCAATTTCATATAGATGTACAACATATTCTGAAACAGGAAGATCATTTTACAATAGATACAAATCAAGGAACAGTTCAAACTACGCAACTAGTATTTGCAACTGGGCGCTCTGGGGCCGATTGGTTAAAAGAAATGTGCAGTTCCCTAAATATTTCTCAGGAGCAAACACGTGTAGATTTAGGAATTAGAGTAGAAATGAAAGAACATCAATTACGTTCTATATTAAAAGATACTTTTGAAACAAAACTTTCTTATCAAGGTGAGCATTTCACAGCAACTACTTACTGTATGAATCCAAAAGGACGCATCATTCGAAAGTACGAAGAAGGTTTAGTTATGCCTGACGGTCAAAATTTTCGAGAGCAAGGAACTGGCACTTCTAATTTAAATTTCACTTTATTTATTCCTAGCTATTTTCCAACTCTCAAAGAAGCAAATGTATACGCAAGTTCAATTATTAAAGGCATTAACCAAGGACGAGATCGGATTGTTATACAGCGCTTAGAGGACTTACTAAAGAAACAACCTACGGTGGAAAACATCATGGAACATAGCCGTATACAGCCTACACTACAGGGGGATTATGGAGATTTGAATCAAGAAATTCCTCAATTATATATTGAAGGGCTCAAAGAATTTTTATTACGTTTAGAACAATTTATACAAGAACCTATTGATCAACATACTTTACTATATGGAATTGATGGAAAGTTCTATGCTCCTACGATAAAAATTAATAATCATTTTGAAACTAGTATACATGGGCTATTTTTAATTGGAGATTGTTCAGGCGTTACGCATTCATTATCTCAAGCAGCTGCAAGTGGTCTGTATGTTGGAAAGTACTTATCTGACATTTAATTTCTATCATTAAAATGTCAGTCAAATATTTTCAATTTCAAAACACTTTACTTACATATAGTAAAATTATATTAATAAAACCCCTATCCTTCCCTGCTAATAATTAACCGACAAAAAATCGGGATTTTACAAAATACATATGTAATATAACTGTATATTTAAAACGATTGACATTCAATTCTAATAAATTGAATGTCAACAGTTTTAAAAGTCTCTATCCATTTTCACTTTTATTTGTTCGATATTTTGTAACATCATCATAGTGTTTAATATGGTAGGATGTCTATAAGTCAATTTCACTACAACTATGACTTGTTCTGCCCGTTTCTCAAAAAGAGTTATATTTATGCTACTACGCTTTAAAAATCCCCATTGTATATATATGAATACTTCAAATTATTCCCTTTAGAAAACAAAGTCTAAATGGTTCATTACACTCTAATAGTTATAAAAACATAATATATAACTTTAGTTAAATAAATTATATAAAGAAGGTGTAAAAATGAAGAACAAAATAAATTTACAAATGCAAAATATAAGTTTTGTTATAATAATGGCTTTAGCGGTATGGTTAAAAACATATCTTATTACGCGATTCAGTTTTGATTTAAAAATCGAGTCTTCAACGCAAGAGCTCATTTTGTTTATTAGCCCTCTAGCCGCATCATTAGCATTTGTTGGATTAGCATTATTTGCAACTGGTGAAAAGCGAAATTATATAGCGCTCTGTATTAATTTCTTATTAACAATCGTGCTTGTTGGAAATGTAATGTTCTATGATTTTTATAGTGATTTCGTTACATTACCAGTACTTGGACAAACCTCAAACTTCGGCCAATTAGGCGGCAGTATTATAGAAATATTAAACTACAAAATTATACTCGCATTCGTAGACATTGTTTTCTTCTTTATTTTATTAAAAAAGAAATCATTGGTCTTTAAAACAGAACGTGTAAATCATTCTACGCGCTTGTTATACTTTCTTTTAACGATTGGTGTATTCTTTGCGAATCTACATCTTGCAGAAAAAGAGCGCCCTGAATTATTAACAAGATCATTCGACCGAGTCATGCTTGTCAAAAATTTAGGCTTATATACTCACCAAGTATATGACTTAACACTGCAAGTAAAAGCTGGGTCACAAAAAGCACTTGCTGATAGTAGTAAATTACAAGAAACTGAAAACTACGTAAAAGCAAATCAAAGCGAGCCAAACCCTAATATGTTTGGTGCAGCGAAAGGAAAAAACGTAATTGTCGTCACTCTTGAATCCTTGCAGACCTTCTTAATAGGCGCATCAGTGAACGGGCAAGAAGTTACACCATTCCTAAATGAATTCATAAATGAAAGTTATTACTTTGATAACTTTTTCCATCAAACTAGTCAAGGGAAAACATCTGATTCTGAATTTCTAATCGATACGTCGTTGTATCCATTAAATCGAGGAGCTGTATTCTTTACACACGGTAACAATGATTATACTGCAACTCCAGAAATTTTACGTCAGCAAGGTTATTTCACTTCTGTATTTCATGCGAATAACGCAACATTTTGGAATCGTAATATCATGTACTCTGCTCTTGGTTATGATCGTTACTATAATGAGCTTGATTACAAAATTACACCAGAAACAAATTTAAATTGGGGATTAAAAGATATCGAATACTTTGATCAATCAGTAGATATATTAAAAACTGTTAATCAACCATTCTATGCTCGTTTCCTTACTTTAACAAACCATTATCCATTTACGTATGATGAAGATACAAAATTCATTGAACCATACAACTCTGGTAATGGCGTATTTGATCGTTACATCGTAACAGCACGTTACTTAGACGAATCAATTAAAAAATTTATTGAACGTCTAAAGGCCGAGGGGCTTTACGATGATTCTATTATTGTGTTATACGGTGATCATTATGGTATTTCCGAAAAACATAATCGTGCAATGGCACAGTTTTTAGAAAAAGATCAAATAACAGAATTTGATACTTTAAATTTACAACGTACACCTTTATATATTCATATTCCTGGACAAACAGAAGGTCAAACTATTTCAAAGCCTACTGGACAAATCGATATGAAACCTACTATTCTAAATTTATTAGGTGTTGATTCTACGAATGATATTCGTTTTGGCCATGATATGTTTTCAGATGAATATACTGGCTTTGTTGTTTTACGTGATGGTAGCTTCGTTACAGATAAGTATGCATACAAAAACAACACTTTCTACGACCGTATAACAGGTGAAATTGTAGATCTACCAAAAAAAGAAGCTCAAGCCCTCATTAAACGTGCCCAAAATGAATTACGAATGTCTGACAAAATTATTGAAGGCGATTTATTACGCTTCTCAGAAAGTAATAAAATTAAAACTGGCGAAGTACAAACTAAAATTAAAGAAACAGAAAAATAATCTATATATGAAAAAGGAGCAACTTATTACAGTTGCTCCCTTTTACTTTTATTCTACGCTTATTTCTAAAGCTACATCCGCAAAAGTATTATCATCACTTATATTTAAAATTACTTCACATTGACGCAATCTCAATTCAAAGAGCATGATAGAATCATGATAGATTTCAGGATTTGATTTCATCTTATGTAATATCTCTTGTTTTTCTTGTATTTCTAAATGCGTGTTTTCTACAGCTTGCTTTAAAGAGTTAAATGGATTCCTAAAGAATATATTAATATCTCGCTCTTGTGTGTTTTCAAACAGCTCAAATTGCAAGAAAAATTTCTTCATAATAGAAGCCGTTACTTCAGTATAATCTTCATTTTCTACATACTGTTTGTATTTGTTATATAGCATAGATTTATTTTTAGGAAGAACTCCAAACAATTTACCGGCACTTTTCAGTAAAAATTGTGCTGGCGTAAATCGACGTAAAATATTTACTTCATCCATTTGTATTCTAGTCGTCATCCTGTCAGTATCTCTGCGCCAGTCATCAAGCACTTTAAAGTCACATTCTAACTGTATTCTATTTTCTCCAAATAGTGAATTAAGCCCTTCACTAAGTTCTTCTAAATACGTTTGACTTTGAAGAAGCTCATTATTAGAAGTTGCAATCCAATTTTGCATAGAAAGAGCCAGATTAGGTAACACAGTTTGTTCTAAATATTTATGCACTCTTTCATTCATTGCTTTATTTAGTTCCGTATCCATGTGCCCGAAATCACTTTCTTCACTAATTAAATTAGAACAGCTCTTTAATATCTTCGGAATATTTTCAGTAAGATCATTTGTAATTTCAGTCTTCATTGAACGATATGATTGTGTAATGAAATGAATTTTTTCCCTCTCAAATGTAGTAAGGTTATTAATGCTACCGTTTAGTTTCACTAGCATATCTTCATTCCAATTAATAGCATCCACCAGATTATTTTCTTTCTCAACACGTTTATCCAAAAGATATGTAATTGTTTTTCGAATGAAAAATAATAACTTTTCAGTACGTTCTGCATCGATATTTTTATGATTAAAGTTAAAATGAATAAACTCAGTTAAATCATTTAATTGTTGACTACTTGTATATAACGAGGAATAAGGGAAAATTCTCGCATACGGGAAATATGTGTTTATTCTCGTTGCCGTATCATGTAATACCCTTTTCACTTCTGCTTCACTGTAAATGTTATCGATTTTATTTAATAAGAAATGAATTTGTAAATTTGGCGTATGTTCTTGAATACTTAATAGAATGTCACGTTCTTTATCAGTAAAAGGTGAATCCGCATTCAATACGAACAGTAATTCGTCTACAGAATTTAAATATTCGAATATCTCATCTCTAGTGTCGTTATTCCTATTAAAGCCAGGTGTCACTACAAATGTAAGTTTATTTTCATTTAAAAATCTGCATGGTAATTTAAATTCAACACACGCTCTATCTCTATATGTTTGATGGTGCTGAGACATCATATTATGGTAATCAGAGACATCTTCCGTTGTTGTAATTGCTGAGTCTGTTATAGCGTTTATTTCTATATGAGCATCATTTTTTAAAACTACTACATTTGAAATTGATTTTTCTAATATATTTTCTCCTAATATAGAGTTAATAAATGTAGTTTTTCCGTTCCCTGAAGTTCCCGTTACTAAAATACGATTTGTTCTTAAATCTGCGAGCTCGTCAACTAACCATTTAAATCGGTGACCTATTTCTATATTCTGCTTTTGTGCCCACTGTGTAATAGATTCAAAAAGGTGTAAGCTGTACTCTAAGCCATTTACATGATTAATAGAATGTGACAGTAAGTTTTCCGCATGTTCTATATTTGCTGAATCTATTTTGGAAGGGAAAATCTCATCCCATGCCAATACAGCTGCAGATGGAAATACAGCATAAGATGGATTGACTACCTTTAACCAATTTGCTAACAGATTTGGTATGATATCGTTTAATTGTCTAAGCGTATATTGACCTTGAATTAATGCAAAGTACGTTTCTTCGTAAAGAGCAGAAACTTTGTTCCATATATCGGACGAATGTATTTCAATATGTAAGAAAAATTCATTTATTGTGTTAAGCCACAATAAGTAATTTTTTTCATTTTTATAACTGTTCCAGAGTGATGAAACCATTTGCGTAAATTGTACTTGATCTACATTATTTAATGTAGCTAATGCATCATAAAAATAGTCTGGTGAAATATGTTTAGTAAACCCTTTATCGATATATCCTTTTAACACCTCAAACCAAGGATACGATTCTATGCGAATTAACTCATTCACAGCAAGCTCTACTGCACTATCAAAATCTTGCTGTTCCTCATAAAAGG
This sequence comes from Bacillus cereus group sp. MYBK95-2, assembly GCF_051915225.1. Lineage (NCBI taxonomy): Bacteria > Bacillati > Bacillota > Bacilli > Caryophanales > Bacillaceae > Bacillus > Bacillus cereus group sp. MYBK95-2. Next base: position 243,280 of record NZ_JBQAEH010000001.1, read on the forward strand.
AACGGGCAATTTTTGTGACATTCGGATAATCAGGATTTAAAGAAACTGCTTCTTTAATAACACCGAAAGCTGAGTCAAAATTATTTTGCTCAATATAAAGAGAAAGTAATTGTAGTCTAATTTCGGTCATCAATATTTTATTATCAGTAGTAATAGAAGTATAAATATTTTCAGCAAATGATAACTGATTCAGTTCGAAATACGCATCCGCAATATTTTTTTGTGCCCATGGTGCTAATTCATTACTAACCTTCTCCCATTTAAAAATAGCTGCTTCAAAATCTTGATGACGATAATAAAATTCACCTTGTGCAAAACGAATATAAGACCCATCAGAAATCTCATTTTTTTCTTCGTTTACATAAGCTTGTCCAAGTACGTCAAGAGTTGGTTTTGTTTCATTCTCCATTAGGAATGTTTCATAATACATCTTTTTTATTAATTGTTTTTCTAATCTCATCTTTTCCCCCACTATATCTTGAAAATACATTTTTAAGATATGTCAATACTTTTTGTATGTATGCTTTTTATCTTAACAAAGAATATCTTTTGGAAAATTTCATTTTCCTTTCATTTTTCAAGTTAGATTGAATTTTTATGAGAAAAGTTTCAGTTTTTTTTCAATTACCTTTCAGTTATGAAACAGCATTAAATGTTCCTAATAACCTAATAACACTATAATATTCCACATTATATTATCAAGAAAACCCCATATAAACCATATTATAAAAACAATCTATATTGAATTTATATACATAATTAACTGTGCTGTCAAACAAAAAAAACAACAATAGGAGCCAACAGCTATTCATACCATTTCTTTCTCAAATTGTTTTCCTTTAAAATGTTTCAGTAGTTATGTAATTAAATTCCATTAACCTATATAAATAACTAGTCCAAAAAATATCTATATGCATATCATGTTATAGTAAAGAATTTAGGAGATCCTAAAAGGAGGCATTTTCATGTTTGAAGATAAATCTAAAATAAATTACCCATATGAATTTACTGAAACTACAACAGTTCCTCTAAAGAACCCCATTGATAAAAAATTCAAGAACGGCACAGGTACACATAACTTCCCAATTAAGAAGCACTATAAAGAGCAAGTTCTATACACTGAAAAAATTAATAATAATAAAAATAAGTAATTGTATAGATTTTTATAACAATTAGCTAAATAAGAAACAACATTCAACCATGCATAGTTATTTAGTTAGTAATGATACAATTCATGCACATTTTAAAAAGTGCTGTATACAGCGCTTTTTTATACATAGATAAATTTAAGCTAACACAACCAAGAAATAAACGGTAAAATTACTCCACCATATTCTCGTTTAACTATTAAATCTACATATGAAAAGGGAGCAACAGTAAATGTTGCTCCCTTTTGAAATATAATTTATTCACTCTACATAACCCTCTTAAACATCTTCTCCAACTCATAAGTAGAATGATGCACAAGAATCGGTCTTCCGTGTGGGCATGTGTATGGGTTTGTTGTTGTACGTAATTCTTCCAGTAAGGCAAATATTTGATCGTTCGTTAAATATTGATTCGCTTTAATGGATGCTTTACAGCTCATCATGATGGCTGCTTCTTCACGTAACTTTTTAATATCCACTTTTTTTAGTTTGACAACTTGCTCCATCATTTCATCGATAATTTCTGTTTCTTGTCCTTTCGGGAACCATGTTGGATGCGAGCGGACGATAAAGGATTGATGGCCGAATTGTTCTAAAAATAGCCCAACTTTTTTTAGTTCTTCTAACTGTTCTTCGACACGTAAAAATTCAGTAAGAGATAGATCAATACGGTACGGTACAAGTAACTCTTGTACTTCTTGCGCTACCCTTCCTACTTTATCACGGAAGTATTCATAATTAATACGTTCCTGCGCGGCATGCTGGTCAATCATATATAAGCCTTTATCATTTTGAGCGAAAATATATGTTCCATGCATTTGTCCAATTGGATAAAGCGGTGGTAAGTCATTCCCGTTCATTTCAATCTCTTTTATTTCCCGAACTTCTTCTTCTAATTCCTCTAGTTCAAAATCCTCTTCATTACTGTCCCACGATTTCTCTTCTTGAATTGGTTCTTCGATTATCGGTTTAGTGGATGGTTGCCAACTTTGTTCTTCTCTTATGAGCGACTGTGGTGGTTGCCATTCTTGTTTCGGCGGTTGCCACAGTTGTGGTGGCTGTTTCACAGCCTGCGGTTCTTCTTGTTTTGCATCCATGCCAGTTGGTAAAACAATGTCCGGCATAGATGGTTCTTTCGGCTTCGCATGCTCAAACTGGAACTGTTCTTGCACACTTTCGTCTTTTTCTTTTCTCTTCGTTGTTACGCCTGCATCTGGAATGAGCTGTATTTTTTTAAATGCAGCTTGCAATGTTTCTTCGATCAGCTTTAGCAATTCTTGTTCTTTACTAAAACGAACCTCTAACTTCGCTGGATGTACGTTAACGTCAACTAGCATTGGATCCATTTCAATCGATAAGAAGCCAATTGGATACCGGCCAACTGGCAGTAATGTATGGTAGCCTTGCTGAATTGCTTTCATTAGTACAAAGTTTCGAACGTAACGACCATTTACGATCGTTGACATATAATTACGAGATGCTCTCGTTACTTCTGGTAATGTTACATAGCCTTTAATTGTAAAGTCTAAAGATTCAGCTTCAATTGGAACAAGCTTCTTCGCAACTTGAATACTGTAAATCGATGCAAGTACTTGTCTTACATCACCGTTACCTGATGTATGAAGCAATTTCTTTTCATTATGAAACAGTTTTAACGATACTTCTGGATGTGACATTGCAATACGATACACGATATCTGTAATATTCCCGAGCTCCGTATGAATGGTTTTCATATATTTAAGACGCGCTGGTGTATTAAAGAATAAGTTTTGTACTGTAATATCTGTTCCTTTTCGGCTCGCAGTCTTCTCTTGCTTTATAATGTCTCCACCTTTAATTATGAGGTGTGTACCAGGCGCATCGCCTGTGCTAGTAATTAATTCTAATTCACTAACAGAGGCAATACTCGGCAATGCCTCACCGCGGAAACCGAGTGTTCTTATGCGAAACAGATCGTTTTCATCTTTAATTTTACTCGTCGCATGGCGTTCAAAAGCGACGATACAGTCTTCTTCTGCAATACCATCACCGTTATCAATGATACGAATTTTCGATAACCCAGCTTCTTCTAAGTGGATTTCAATAGATGTACTATTCGCATCGATAGAATTTTCCACAAGTTCTTTTACGACTGAAGCAGGGCGCTCTACTACTTCCCCTGCCGCAATTAAGTTAGAGAGTTGGTCATCGAGTTTGCGAATTTTCCCCATCTACTTACTCATCCTTTCTTTAACTTTTTCTGTAAGCGATACAATTCGTTCATCGCTTCTAAAGGTGTCATATCAAGTAAATCGATTTTTTTAATTTGCGCCAATACTGCTGTTTCTTTTTGATCTAGCAGAGGTTTGTCTTGTTTCTTCGAAGACTGTTCTCCTCCAAAGAAAGATAGTTGCGATTCTTCTTCAGTCTCTACTTTCGTTTCCTGTATTTCTGCTATTTCCTCTTTTACAACTACAGGTTCTGGAGCAGCTTCTTGTACTTTCACTTCTACTCGTTTTGGAATAATAATTTCTTCCTGTCCTTCTAGCTGTGCTAACACTTCTTTCGCGCGGGCGATTAAGCTATCTGGAAGCTCTGCAAGTTGCGCAACGTGAATTCCGTAACTTTTATCTGCTGCCCCGTCTTGAATTTTATGAAGGAATACTACTTTTCCATTCTCTTCAATTGCTGAAACGTGTACATTTTTCAGTTGATCTAAACTCTCTTCTAACACCGTTAATTCGTGATAATGCGTAGAGAATAACGTTTTTGCACCAATTTGGTCATGAATATGTTCAATAATTGCTTGTGCAAGTGCCATACCATCATAGGTAGATGTACCGCGTCCAATTTCATCGAATAAAATTAAACTTCTTTCTGATGCGTTTGCAATTGCATTTTTCGCTTCTAACATTTCGACCATAAATGTACTTTGACCTGATATTAAATCATCCGCTGCACCAATTCTCGTAAAGATTTGATCAAATACAGGTAATACTGCTTCTGTTGCTGGTACGAAACAACCGATTTGCGACATAACCGTTACAAGTGCTAATTGTCTCATATACGTACTTTTACCAGACATGTTCGGCCCTGTAATTAAAAAGACATCCATATTCTCTGGCATAATACAATCATTCGGTACATACAATTTCCCGTTCAATACTTTTTCAACGACAGGATGACGACCATCTTTAATAAAGATTTCGCGCTTCGTTGTCAGTACAGGTTTTACAAACTGTTCTTCTTCACTAACTGTCGCAAAACTTTGCAGTACGTCTAATTCACTAATTACTTTCGCTAAATGTTGTAATTTCGGAATAAATACTTTTACTTCTTCACGAAGTGCTGTAAATAAATCGTATTCTAGCTGTACAATTTTTTCTTCAGCTTCTAAGATTAACGTTTCTTTTTCTTTCAGTTCATCTGTAATGAAACGTTCAGCATTAGCAAGCGTCTGTTTACGTTCATAGCGACCTTCTGGAAGTGCTGCAAGATTCGCTTTCGTTACTTCAATGTAGTAACCGAAAATACGGTTGTATCCGATTTTTAACGATTTAATTCCAGTAATATCACGTTCTCTTTTTTCAAGCTCAGCAATCCACGTTTTCCCGTTTTTACTCACGTAACGATATTGATCAAGCTTGTCATTATACCCATCTTTAATAATATCTCCATCTTTAATTGAAAGCGGTGGGTTTTCTTGAATACTTCTTCCTAGTAATTCTGTTAAGCTTTCACATGGATCTGCACCTTGAATTAATCTCGATGCATAAGCGTTATCTAACAAACTAATTGCTTCTAAAATAGCTGGCACTTGAAGTAATGAACGTCTTAATTGTAATAAGTCTCTTGCATTTACGTTACCAAATGCAACTTTTCCTGCTAAGCGTTCTAAATCATATACTTCTTTTAACTTTTCTTTTAAATCTTCACGTAAGAAGTAATCATTTACAAACGTTTCAACCATTTCTAAACGCTCTTCAATTCTTTCTTTCTGTATAAGTGGACGTTCCATCCACTGTTTTAACATACGACCACCCATAGCTGTTTTCGTCTTGTCCAATAACCATAATAGTGATCCTGTTTTTTCTTTCGTCCGAAGTGTTTCTGTCAGTTCTAAGTTTCGCTTTGAATGTACATCAATTTTCATAAATTGATTCGTATAATAAATTTCTACTGGTTGCAAATGATCTAAAGAACGTTTTTGCGTTCTTATTACATAGTTAAATAAACGTCCAACTGCTTTAATTAATTTTGCTTGTGAAACATTTTTCACAAGATGTTCTAATCCTTCCGGAATTGCCGTTGCATCTTCATACGAAATCGTCATTTTCAATGTTTCAGTTAACTTGTTTAGTTCATCTTTAGAAAATGAAGAATCAACAACAATTTCTTTCGAACCAGTTGCATACACTTCTAATAAAATATCTTCTACTGAACCAGTCAGTAACGTTACTGTATTTTGTCCAGTCGTTAAGTCGTTACAAGCTAATGCATATGATCCATCTTCAAAATGTGTTAATGCGGCTAAGAAGTTGTTTTCTTTCTCATCAATTGTACGCCCTTCCATCATCGTTCCTGGCGTAATTAATTGTACTACTTCACGACGTACTACACCTTTAGCTGTTTTCGGATCTTCTACTTGCTCACAAACAGCTACTTTATATCCTTTTTCAACAAGTTGTTCAATATAGTTTTTAGCCGCATGATATGGTACACCGCACATTGGTATACGTTCACTACTACCACCATCTCGGCTCGTTAATGTAATTTCAAGTTCATGGGCTGCTTTAACAGCATCCTCAAAGAACATTTCATAAAAATCGCCTAAGCGAAAAAATAAAAAGGCATCTTGATAATCTGCCTTAACCTTTAAATATTGCTGTATCATAGGCGTATATTGAGTCATACTTTTCCTCCATAATTCTTACATGATAATCTATTTTCATATATGTCGCATTTCACGGACACTCTTATCTCCTATTTCAGGAGTCTTTCTTCATTATAACATATTTCATAAAGAATCATGTTCATTCAGCGCCACTTATGTAAAGTAAAAAGCTAGGAAGAACTTCTCCCTAGCTTTCTATTACTCTTCTTCTGCATCAACGATAAAGTTCGGATCTAATTCTTCAAATTCATCATCAGCAATTTGGAAATCATCATCTGATTCTACGCAGCCTTCAGGATTTACACTTACACAAATTTTCGTTTCTCCAACTACTTCTGTTACAAATTCACGTTCTACAGTTACAACAATTTTATTACCATTTGGTGATACAAGTGCTTCTAAACAATTTGGCGGCTGAATAACACGAGCAATAATTTCTAAATCGTCACCAGAAAAGTTTTTATCACGATAACCAATACTTACTTCGTCCGTGTAGTTCACACGTTCTGTTACAACTTCAGTCTTTGTATTTCCATCAAATGAATACCAAGTGTTCACATCATAGAAACCTTCAATTTCCACATGTTTTCCATTCTTTCTTGCTTCGTACGAGTGGTTAATTACCCAGCACCCTAAAATACTTGTTGGCTCATTATTCGATTCACATGTATGCGTTGACTTTGTATACTTACGTCCTTTTCCAACCACTGCTTTTGTAATAATCTCTCTAAATTCGGACATTCGTAACCCTCCTCAATCACTATTCACTTAATCATATGCGTGACAATAGCGGAATGTGTCATTCTTTTTTTTAAGAAGACCTTACGTTTAATCCACAAAAAAAGAGATGTCAATATGACATCTCTTTAACAACCACAATTTCCTTTTTTACTTTCTACTGCTGCGCCAGTTTCACCCTTTAGTACATCGCCACCAGTTGAAATTAATATTTCATCTGTTACGTTGTTAGAAATTGTACTAGCAACTAACTGTAATAAGTCATTTACGTATGTTTGTGAAGATTTAAATTGTTGTACGACTGGAATACTGTCTAACTTATCTTGCAATGCATCAATTTCAGCTTCTACCTTTTTTAAAGCTTCCCATTTCCCGTAATGTTGCAAGTTTACTGCTTGTTTTTGCAGTGCTTTAATTTCATCGATTGCGCGCTTTACATTTTCATTTTTATGAATTTGCGCCTCTGCTTTCTTAAAAAAATCAACTTCTTCTGTTTCAGAAATCATTTTTGCTAATTCTTTCGCTTGTTCAACAATGTCATCTTTCGAATATACTTTCATCTATTATTTCACCTCAATCGGCTCTTCAACTAATTCCCCATTAAGAGACCAAGTTTTTGCTTCCGTTATTTTTACTTTCACAAGCTGACCAATTAAAGATTTTGAAGCGACGAAGTTTACAAGTTTATTCGTACGAGTATAACCTGCAAGTACTTCCGGATTATTTTTACTTTCCCCATCAACTAACACTTCTACAATTTGACCTTTGTAACGACTATTCTTTTCAATTGCCAACGTATTTACTAGTGTATTTAAGCGTTGAAGACGTTCTTTCTTTACTTCCATCGGTACATTATCTTTCATTTTTGCAGCTGGTGTACCTTCGCGAGGAGAGTAAATGAATGTAAAGGCAGTATCAAACCCTACTTCACGATATAACGACATCGTTTCTTCAAATTGCTCATCTGTTTCATTTGGAAAACCAACGATAATATCTGTTGTTAATACTGCATCTGGAATTGCTTCTTTAATTTTTCTTACAAGTTCTAAATAATGCTCACGCGAATATTTACGTGCCATAATTTTCAGCATATCCGTACTTCCAGATTGAACTGGTAAATGGATATGTTCTACTAGGTTGCCACCTTTGCCAAGCACTTCAATTAAGTGATCATCGAAATCACGTGGATGGCTCGTTGTAAAACGAATACGGGCAATATCAACTTTACGAAGTTCGTCCATTAAATCGCCAAGACCGTATTCTATATCTTCAAAGTCTTTACCATATGCATTTACGTTTTGACCAAGTAAAGTAATTTCTTTATAACCATTTGCAGCTAAATGACGAATCTCTTGGATAATATCTTCTGGACGTCTACTTCGCTCTTTTCCGCGTGTATACGGTACAATACAATACGTACAGAATTTATCACAGCCATACATAATATTTACCCAAGCTTTAATATCACCACGACGTACTTTCGGAAGGTTTTCAATTACGTCACCTTCTTTTGACCATACTTCAACTACCGTCTCTTTCGAGAACATCGCATCTTTTAGAATGTACGGTAATCTATGAATATTATGCGTTCCAAATACCATATCTACATGCTGATTTTTTTGCATAATTTTATTTACAACAGATTCCTCTTGAGACATACAACCACATACACCAATTAAAAGGTCTGGATTTCTTCGTTTGAGTGACTTTAAATGGCCTAGCTCACCAAACACCTTATTTTCAGCATTTTCACGAATTGCACAAGTGTTTAATAAAACTACATCTGCATCCTCAGTTGAAAAAGTTGGTTCATATCCAAGTGCGGTGAAAATGCCTGCCATTACTTCCGTATCATGCTCATTCATTTGACAACCATATGTACGAATATAGAACTTTCTTCCTGTACCAAAATTGCGAAACTCTTCAGGTAAGCCAAAATCCCGTTCAATTTTAACTTCTTCTTTCCCGCGATTTTTCGCATCCTTTAAGGAAGGTGGTTGATATACACTTTCAAAGTATTTACTATAATCTTTCTCTTCTTTTTTCGTAGAGGAATTTGCTTGTTGACTTGCTAATCGTTGTTGCTCGTTCATCGGTAATCTCCTTTCACCCTTAACTATACATACTCTATAGTCCATTTTAATGCGCCTAGACTCACCTCAAAAATGGTTAGATAGCTTGAGAGATAACTTGTCCTTTGAAACTTGAGTAATCAATCTAATCATTCATAAGAATGAAGTCTTCCCCACGCAAATAGACATTCCCTTTTTATCATTTCTTGTTGTCCTACCAAAAAGCATATTGCTTTATCCCTATAAACATTACCATAGTATGATGTATTTCGCCAATTTTAACAATAAAGAGGCCCTTTATTATCTTACATTTCATAAGCAATGAACTTGCCATTTTCATACAACGATTTATATATTATTTTATCATTCTGAATTTTCTAAGTAAATAAGACTACCCTATATTTTTGTACATAAAAAAAGGTTACCAAATCGGCAACCTCCTCTTCTTACATTACATAAATTCAGCAACAAGCTCATCAAACATTTTCTGATCCATATTTAAATCAGATTTCACTAAAGGCTCTTCACTATAGCCTTTAACAAGTTCTTGATATGATGGTTGCTTAGTATTTTGATAAATTAACCCTGTTACTAAACCGTTATTTTCCATTAAAGTTTGCATAGCCATCATGCGATTAGATGGATCATATCCCTCTACTGTACTTAGTTTCGTTAAATTCTCTTTAAACCAATCGTAAGTATTTACTTTATTGTAAGTAACACATGGGCTAAATACGTTAATTAATGAAAATCCTTTATGGTTAATACCAGCTTCAATAATTTGTGTTAATTCTTTTAAATCACTCGAAAAGCTTTGTGCCACAAATGTCGCACCAGCTGTTAAGGCCATTTCCATTACATTTAGTGATGGTTCAATTGAACCTTGTGGTGTGCTTTTCGTTTTAAATCCAGCTTCACTACGTGGTGAAGTTTGCCCTTTTGTTAATCCGTAAATTTGGTTATCCATTACGATGTACGTAATGTCGATATTACGACGAATAGAATGGATTGTATGACCCATACCAATCGCAAATCCATCACCGTCACCACCTGAAGCGATAACTGTTAAATCACGATTTGCCATTTTCACACCTTGCGCAATTGGAAGGGCACGACCATGAATACTATGCACACCATATGAATTAATATAACCTGAAATACGGCCTGAACAGCCGATACCAGAAATAACAGCAAGTTCATCTGGATTTAGGCCAACGTTAGCTGCCGCACGTTGAATTGCAGCTTGCACTGAGAAGTCTCCGCAACCTGGGCACCAGTTTGGCTTTACACTGTTACGAAAGTCCTTAAATGTTGCCATTTAATACAACCCCTTTTTTGCATTCGTTGTAAATCTCTTTCGGCAAGAATGGGTTTCCATCATATTTTAAAAGACTAGAAATTTTCTCACCATTACCAAGATTCATTTTCATAATGTTAGCAAGCTGACCTGTTGCATTGTTTTCTACTACTACAACACGCTTCGCCTTTTTCATAAGTGGATCGATTTCAGCTGTTGGGAACGGGTGAATTAAACGCACATGAGCATGGTTTACTTTCATACCCTCTTGTTCTAAACGCGTCATTGCCTCTTCGATCGCACCACGAGTTGAGTTAAATCCAACAAGCAATACGTCTGCTTCTTCATGCTTAACATTTTTATAAACAGGGGTATTAAACTTCAAGTTCTCCATTTTACGGAAACGTTTGTCCATTTGATCTTTACGGTTTATTGCTGATTCCGATGGTTTTCCAGTTTCATCATGTTCTACACCTGTAACATGGTGAACACCATTTTTCATACCAGGTAAAACACGTGGTGAAACGCCGTCTTCTGTTACTTCATAACGCTTGAAGTATGCTTTATTTTCACGTTCTGGTAATTCTACTTCTAAATCAAGCTTACCACGACGAATTTCCACTTTATCTAATTTAAGTGGTTCTACTGTTTGTTTTCCTAAAGAAAGCTGTAAATCTGTTAAGAAAATAACAGGAACTTGATATTCTTCAGATAAGTTAAATGCCTCTACAATGTCATAGAAAGCTTCTTCAACTGTACTTGGCGCCATTACGATTTTTGGAATTTCACCATGCGTACCGTAAATCATCGCCATTAAGTCAGACTGTTCTTGCTTAGTTGGTAATCCTGTACTTGGGCCGCCACGTTGTGTATCAACAATTACTAATGGAGTTTCTGTAATACCTGCTAAACCGATTGCTTCCATCATTAATGAAAGACCTGGACCAGCAGATGCCGTTAATGTACGAACACCAGCATAGTTTGCACCGATTGCCATTGTACAAGCTGCGATTTCATCCTCAGTTTGGATTACTGTTCCGCCGACTTTCGGTAATTTTTTAATTAAGTATTCCATAATTTCTGATGCAGGTGTGATTGGGTATGCTGACATAAAACGAGCACCACCAGCTACCGCACCAAATGCGATTGCATCGTTCCCAATCATAAACATGCGTTTTTTACCATCAGCTTTTTCAAGCTGCATCATGTTTACTTTCTCACCTAGTAATTCTTTCATATATTGAGAGCCACGTTTAATTGCGTCCATATTCTTTTGAACGACTTGCTCTCCTTTACGACCAAAGATTTCTTCAACAACATCTAAATAAGCTGTTTCATCTAATCCTAATACTGCACTTGATGCTCCAACAGCAACCATGTTTTTCATTAATGATGTGCCTAATTCTGAAGCAATATCTGTAAACGGTATCACATATAGATTTACATCTGTATTGTCAGGTATTGTTGGATTAAATTTCGCATCCGCAACTACAATTCCACCTGGACGTAGTTCGTGGAAATTAAAATCAATTGTTTCTTGGTCAAAAGCAATTAAAATATCTAAATCATCTGAGATCGCTCGTACTTCTGTTGTACTTACACGAATTTTATTATTTGTATGGCCGCCTTTTATACGTGATGAGAAGTGGCGGTAACCGTATAGGTAATATCCTAATCGGTTTAATGCAATACAGAAGATTTCTCCTGTACTTTCAATTCCTTCACCTTGTTGGCCTCCAACTTTCCATGAAAGTTGACTAATCATCTCCTACACCCCTTTTGGCTGCATTCATTGTAGTGTATTTTTTTACAGTAATAGTTTAGCATTTTTTATGCAAATAAACTACAACGGACGCAAATTATGCCTCTTCTGATTTCCCTGAATCTTTAGTATAAAGCTATTTTGTTTTTCATTCTAGTATTAGGTCTTAAAAAAAGCAATAAAATCAAATGAATTAATTTTAATTTTTCTGAATTTTAAACCGAAACTTAAAAACTCATATGTTCTACAAAATTATCATATAAAAATCGTTCTACAGTAGATGTAGCATAGTGTTTACAAAGCTCATTCATTACATTTTCATAATCTCGATAAACTGATACATTTACAACTGTTTCTAAAATCCCATCAAAATCTGAACCAAATCCTATATTGTACTCTCCACCTAATGAACAAATATATTCGATATGTCTTACTATATCTGTTATATTTGCTTCATTTTCATTCGTTAGAAACTGCGGTACAAAAGTGACACCGATCATGCCATTTTTCTTTATAAGAGCTTTAAGTTGTTCATCGTTTAAATTACGTGGGTGCTCGCAAAGTTTCATACAATTTGAGTGGGAAGCAATAGGATTTTTTGCAATCTCTATAACATCCCAAAAACTTCTTTCATTCAGATGAGACACATCAGTCCATACATGTAGCGCATTCAGTTCTTGTACAACCTGTTTACCAAAATTCGTTAAACCCGCCCCACGTGTCTCTAGCGCACCATCAGCTAAGAGATTGGCATAATTCCATGTTAGTCCAAAAGAACGTACTCCTAGGCGATACAACAACCGTAATTTCATTGCTTCTTTTCCAATTACTTCGCATCCTTCTAGTGTTAATATCGCTCCAACCTCGTCCTGTTTTAACATGTTAATATCATCTTTTGTCTGAATAAACTTTACACCTGGTAGGGATAAAATTTCATTATAAAAAATATCTACCATTTGTAATGCTGCTTCAAATCGGTTTTCATATGTCACTGTTTCTGGTACATATATAGCAAAACATTGTATACTTCCTTTTCTTCTCTTTAACTGTTCAAATGTAATATGTAATTGTGAATCATCGTTAAAATTCCTTTTCCCTTGTGCACTCCATAACTGAAGAAGCACGTCACAATGAGCATCAAAAATTTTCATTTTCATTCCTCCATTATAAAAACAACCTGTTTGCATACTGCAAACAGGTTGTTTAAAACTTAACGAGGTTCTACAATTAATTTTATTGCTGTACGCTCTTCGCCATCAATCATAATATCTGTAAACGCTGGGATACAAATCAGGTCCAAACCACTAGGCGCTACAAATCCTCTTGCGATTGCTACTGCCTTTACCGCTTGGTTCAATGCACCTGCACCAATAGCTTGAATTTCTGCTGTTCCGCGTTCGCGAATAACACCTGCAAGTGCACCAGCTACAGAATTAGGGACCGACGTTGCTTTAACTTTTAATATTTCCATTCCGCGTTTCCTCCTCGTTTCTTTAAAAAGTATTAGCAATTATTTCACTTTAACTTATATTCACGAGGAATGGCGCGTATTCCTGCTAAATTTTCGTAATTTTTCTAAAAAATTAAAATATAATAACTTATCTAAAATTTAACGGGAATTTACTCAAAAAATGGTTGATCGTCATTAATTAAAATACGTTCAATTTTCTTTGCTTTTCCTGTATTTGGATCCACATCAATTAACACTGCACTTAATTGCGTTCTACCATTTGTTACTTCAAATCGTACTGGTAAGTTTGTTAAAAACTTCTTCAATACTGCTTCTCTATCCATACCTAATATTCCATCATACGGCCCTGTCATTCCAACATCTGTAATGTATGCCGTTCCGCTTGGTAAAATACGGTTATCTGCTGTAGGGACATGCGTATGCGTACCTACTACTGCTGTAGCACGTCCATCTACATACCAACCTAGCGCTTGTTTTTCACTTGTAGTTTCCGCATGGAAGTCAACAAAGATAATATTCGTACGTTTTTTCGCAATATTAATTAATTCATCCACTTTACGGAATGGACAATCAATCGGAGGAAGGAAAGTACGTCCTTGTAAGTTAATAACTGCAACTTCTGTTCCATTACAGTTCACAAAGATAAGTCCTTTTCCTGGAGTTCCTTCTGGGAAGTTAGCTGGTCTTGCAAGATATTTTGCATCATCGATGAATTCAAATACTTCACGATTATCCCAAGCGTGGTTTCCAAGTGTAACTGCTTGCGCCCCACATTCTAAAAAGTTTCGATATATTTTTTCTGTAATCCCACGGCCACCTGCTGCGTTTTCTCCATTAATGATTGTTACTGTAGGTGTATATTTTTTCTTTAATGCCGGTACGTATTGTTGAATCATACCTCTACCAGGAGATCCTACTACATCCCCAACAAATAATATTCTCATATGTCTTACCCTTTCTATGTACTGCATTTTTTATTGCTATAGCATCAAGTAAATTCCTTATAATATGTTTATTATAAGTTTGTTTCACTTTTATACTATATAACTAACTGTCTTTATTTTATCCAATTCCAACACAAAAAAATAAAGTGGTGTTTCACCACTTTATTTTGCGTATTCCACTGCACGTGTTTCACGAATAACAGTTACTTTAATATGTCCTGGGTAATCCAGTTCATTTTCAATACGTTTTCGGATATCACGAGCTAAACGATGAGCTTCTAAGTCATCGATTGTATCTGGTTTTACCAAAATACGAACTTCACGTCCTGCTTGAATTGCAAATGACTTTTCAACGCCTTCATAAGACTCTGAAATCTCTTCTAACTTTTCAAGACGACGAATATAGTTTTCAAGTGTTTCACTACGAGCTCCCGGTCTTGCAGCTGATAAAGCATCTGCTGCTGCAACTAAAACTGCAATGATAGAAGTTGGTTCTGTGTCACCATGGTGAGATGCGATACTGTTTATAACTACAGGATGCTCTTTATATTTCGTTGCAAGTTCAACACCAATTTCAACGTGGCTTCCTTCTACTTCATGGTCAATCGCTTTTCCGATATCATGTAATAGACCTGCACGTCTTGCTAGTTTTTCATCCTCGCCAAGCTCTGCCGCCATAAGTCCAGTTAAATATGCAACTTCCATAGAGTGTTTTAAGACGTTTTGACCATAACTTGTACGGTATTTTAAACGACCTAAAATTTTAATTAAATCTGGATGTAATCCATGAACACCCACTTCAAACGTTGTTTGCTCTCCGACTTCGCGAATATACTCGTCCACTTCACGTCTTGATTTTTCGACCATCTCTTCAATACGCGCTGGGTGAATACGTCCGTCCTGTACTAGTTTATCAAGAGCGATACGAGCTGTTTCACGACGAATTGGGTCGAATCCAGAAAGGATTACTGCCTCTGGTGTATCATCGATAATTAAGTCAATACCCGTTAACGTTTCTAACGTACGAATATTACGACCTTCACGCCCGATAATACGTCCCTTCATTTCGTCATTTGGAAGATTTACAACCGAAACGGTTGTTTCAGCAACATGATCAGCTGCACATCTTTGCATTGCAAGAGATAAAATCTCTTTTGCTTTCTTATCCGCTTCTTCTTTCGCGCGAACTTCACTCTCTTTTACCATAACAGCGATTTCATGAGAAACTTCACTTTCTACTTTACCAAGAATAATTGCTTTCGCTTGTTCGCGTGTCAGATTGGAAATGCGCTCTAATTCTGTTTGTTGCTTTTGAACTAACTCTCCCACTTTGCTTTCCAACTCTTCAATCTGTTGTTGTCTCGCTACAAGAGATTCCTCTTTCTTCTCTAACTGTTGCTCGCGTTTATCGAGCGTTTCGTCTTTACGATCAAGGTTCTCTTCTTTTTGCATTAAACGATTTTCTTGTTTTTGTAATTCGCTTCTACGGTCACGAATTTCTAATTCAGCTTCTGTACGAAGTGTATGAATTTCATCCTTTGCTTCTAAAAGCGCTTCTTTCTTAAGTGCTTCAGCATCACGATTCGCTTCGTCTAAAATACGTCTCGCTTCATTAGCCGCACCATTAATCTTCGCTTCAGCAATAGACTTTCGAACAAAAAAGCCAACAACTGCACCGACTGTTGCAAGCAAAATGGAGATGAGTATCCAAACTGTACTCGTCATGATTTCACCTCCCCTTGCTATGAATGAAAAAAGACTGTCGGCATGTACATTGAATTACAACATACAGCAAAGACCGTCGTCCCGCTTTTTTAAGGGACTTTCTTCATTTCACAATTAAAATGTCATATTATTATTTCGGTAAGATTTAAACCTTACTCCGAATATTACTTCTCTTCTTGAGAAGAGTATATTGTATATAAGAAAAAATATACATTCTCATTGTATCTATCGTAATTTTCATTGTCAAGCGTTGTCTACTTTTACTTTCTTTGCCTTCAGCCTTGAATGTGACCTAAATTTTAAAAGTAAGGAGCCTACTATACTGGAAAACCTTAGTAATTCCCATTTCTTTTACTTAAAATATTTATATATCCCTCTTTACACAACGCATTTGAAGTAAAAAAATATTTTTTATCTATAGTATTATGCTCCTTAATAGTAGATAAAAAAATAAAAGACACGAGGCCGTGTCTTTTATTTTTTTAATCAAGAAGAGTTGAATCTTCTGCGCCCTCAGCACCAGAATCTTCACTAATTCCGTGATGCTCACGAATAAAGAAAGCAATTTCTTCTCTTAAATCTGTATTTTCTTTTAAGAACTGCTTCGAATTTTCACGACCTTGTCCTAGGCGTTCTTCATTATAAGAATACCAAGCACCGCTCTTTTGAACGATATCAAGCTCAGAAGCCATATCCAAGATTTCACCTTCTCTTGAAATACCTTCTCCGTACATAATATCAACTTCAGCAACACGGAATGGTGGTGCTACTTTATTTTTCACTACTTTTACTTTTGTTTTATTACCAACGATGTCGTTACCTTGCTTTAATTGCTCCGCACGACGCACTTCAAGACGAACAGTTGAATAGAATTTCAACGCACGACCACCTGGAGTTGTTTCTGGGTTTCCGAACATAACCCCAACTTTTTCACGAATTTGGTTAATAAAGATTGCAATTGTTTTTGATTTGTTGATTGCTCCTGAAAGCTTACGAAGTGCTTGTGACATTAAACGTGCTTGTAAACCTACGTGTGAGTCACCCATGTCGCCTTCAATCTCTGCTTTCGGTACAAGAGCTGCTACAGAGTCAATTACGATAATGTCAACCGCACCACTTCGTACAAGTGCTTCCGCGATTTCTAATCCTTGCTCCCCTGTATCAGGCTGTGATAATAGTAATTCATCTATGTTAACGCCTAATTTTTGTGCATATACAGGATCCATTGCGTGCTCCGCATCGATGAATGCTGCTTGTCCACCTTGACGTTGTACTTCTGCAATTGCATGTAATGAAACTGTCGTTTTACCTGAACTTTCAGGTCCGTAAATTTCGATAATACGGCCACGTGGATATCCGCCTACCCCTAGTGCCACATCAAGTGCTAAAGAACCACTAGAAACCGTAGAAACTCTACGCTCCGCTTGTTCTCCTAATTTCATAATTGAACCTTTACCGAATTGCTTCTCTATTTGTTTTAACGCCATATCTAACGCTGCTTGACGATCACTCATTCAAAATTCCTCCTTAACTGAATTGCTAATCTTATTATACCTATTTTCAATTCAATTTGCCAACAAAAATCGAACGTTTATTCGATTTTTTTATTTTCTATCAAATAATATCTAAATTTAACCGTAAAAAAACTAGAAGAAACTTATATCTCTTCTAGCTTTTTATATAAATGATAAAATCCATATTTTGCTGTTCGTTCTCTAATTTGTTGACGACTTCCGCTTAAATTAAGAGGAAAGACTACAGTTGGTTCATCCTTAATCGAAAGCCCAACAAATACTGTTCCTGGTTCTTTCTGTTCTGAAGCATCTGGCCCTGCTACCCCAGTGAAACTAATTCCAATATCCGCTTTTAGTACATCCTTAACATTTTCAGCAAGATAACGAGCACATTCTTTACTAACTGCACCATCAGTATGCAACACTTCTTCAGGCACACGTAAAACATATTGCTTCACATCATTATGATAACAAATGACACCGCCTTTAAACACAGAAGAAACACCAGCGTTTTCAGTTACTTGATTTCCAAAAAGACCACCTGTTAAACTTTCTGCACACGCTAAAGTTAACCCTTTTCTCTTCAATAACTCGATTGCCTTATAATGCAAAAATTCTTGGTCATATCCGTAGAAAAATTCTCCTACTCTTTCTAAAATCAAATCTTCCACATGTTGAATTAGTTTCTCCGCTTCGCTAACATTTTGATGCTTAGCAGTTAAACGTAATGTCACTTCTCCATCATTTGCTAACGGGGCAATTGTTGGGTTTGTTTGTCCATCAATTAAATCTTGAACTTTCACCTCTAATTGGGACTCCCCAATGCCGAAGAAACGAAGCACACGAGAATAAATGTTTTCTCCTGTTGTAAAATTACGTAAAAAAGGCTCTACGTAACTTACATACATTGGTTTCATTTCTTTTGGCGGCCCTGGTAATAAAATATAAACTTTTCCGTTCTTATTTACCCCCATACCCGGCGCCATACCGTGGTCATTTGCAAATACTGTTGCTCCATTTAAAACGAGCGCTTGCTTTTTATTATTCTCCGTAAATTCACGGCCTGTACGCTTAAAGTAATTACTTATTAAGGCTAATGCCTTTTCATCATACACAAGCTCTTCATCTAAACTAGCAGCTATCGTTTCTTTCGTTAAATCATCTTTTGTCGGTCCTAATCCACCTGTAAAAATAAGTATATCAGCACGTTCTTCCGCAGCTTCAATCGCCTTTTGCAATCGCTTATTATTATCACCAACAACAGTATGATAGTACACGTTAATTCCGATTGAAGCTAACTTTTCAGATAAAAACTGGGCATTTGTATTTGCAATTTGTCCAAGTAATAATTCAGTTCCAACCGCAATAATCTCAGCATTCATCCCAATTCCCCCATAAACTTCTATTTTGAGTTTACAAAAGCAGCTCTATTTTTCCAGAAATAATCCCATCCTGAAATAACAGTAAAGATTAATGCAATCCATATGAAGATATCCGCAACTGGAATATGGATTAAATTTAAAGGTACATCGTGTAATAAATATGCTGCAATCGCAATAATTTGTGTCCATGTCTTAATTTTTCCTAGCTGGTTTGCTGCAACTACTTCCCCTGTTCCAGCAAGTACAAGACGTAAACCAGTTACCGCAAACTCACGACTGATAATTACAATAACAATCCAAGCCGGTACATATTGCATCTCTACCAATGTAATAAGTGCTGCCGAAACAAGTAATTTATCAGCTAACGGGTCAAGAAACTTCCCTAAATTCGTTACAAGATTATATTTTCTTGCGTAATGTCCATCAATCCAATCTGTAGCTGAAGCAATGATAAAGATAAGTGCCCCCACTAAATGTTGAATCGGTAAATCAACATCACCAATTTTGTATGAACCCCAATCAAAGGGTGCTAACATAATTACCATAAAAATTGGAATTAAGAAGATTCTAGATATTGTAATTTTATTTGGTAAATTCACAGCTATTCCTCCATCATATCAAAAACATTTGTTCATCGAAAAAAAGTCATCGAAGCGATGACTGTTATTGTGCAGGTTGCTCTATCCCTTGGTTTTTTATCACCAATCTTTGGTGAAGTTCTTTTTCTGGATCCAATGGATAAGCGACCACTTGGCCATTCAATTTAACTTCAACATTCGTTGCATTTCCAATATTAAGTCGCACTTCTTTTAATGTTGATACATCACGTTTTTCTATTTGGCCCTCTTGTACTGTAGCGTTTAGAATCACATTCCCAGCATCATCTTTAACATCTACATAACTCGCACCTTTACCCGATAATTCCAGTTCTAATGTTTTATTATTATGAATTTCCAAAGTAGATACCTTTCCAGTTGTTCCAACTACTTTCACTTCTTGCTGTCCAGTTGGTTGTGCTGGTTGCTCCTCTTTCTTTGGTTCTTCTTTCTTTGGTTCCTCTTTTTTTGGCTCTTCCGCTTTCACTTCATCTTTCTTCGTATCTAACGGAGAATCTTTCGCTTTTTGAACTTCAATTTTCTCACTTTGAGCACTCGGAACTTTTTCATCATCTTTTCCAGTTAACGCTTGAAACACAAACCAGATTACCACTCCAACTGCGATTACTAACAGCGCAACTAAGATTTTCGGCATGTGATCTGCAATTGGCCATGATGAAGATTTTTGCATTGTTTCTTGTGTTTTTTGTCCCGTTGATACTTGTGGAACTTCACGCTTTTCAGATTGTGGTATCGTACTCTGATGTTCTACGAGCAGTTCCTCTCCATTTAATCCAACCGCATCTGCGTATTGTTTAATGAATGCACGCGCATAAAAAGCTCCTGGCAATACATCATAATTGCCTTCTTCAATTGCCACTAAATGGCGTTTTTGAATTTTTGTAATCTCATGCAGCTGATCAATAGACAAGCCTTTCGCTTCTCTTGCTTCTTTCAGCTTTTGTCCCAATTCCGTCACTACTAACACCTCAATATTTCTTTAAAAGTCAAACATAGAGAAATTATTTTGCGTACCTTGCTCAATTTCATCTACTAAATTATATTGAATTTCTTCATCATAATCGTTACGCAACTCGATAATATAATCAAAATCATCCAATGTGTATTCTGACTGACTCACAAATACATCAGGATGTTCCACAACTTTCGTTGCAGGCAATCTCATAATTTCACGAACGAGCTGCCAATGTCTTTCGTTAGCACGCTTCGTTGACACAATTCCATCTAGGATGAAAATATTGTCATCGCTATACTCATCTTCAATTAATTGACTACGAACAGTTTGCTTAATAAGAGTAGATGATACAAATAACCACCTTTTATTTGCACAAACACTTGCAGCAACAATGGATTCTGTTTTTCCGACACGAGGCATTCCGCGTATCCCAATTAGTTTATGGCCTTCTTTTTTCATAATTTCTGCCATAAAGTCTACAAGTAAGCCTAATTCATCACGCACAAATCGAAATGTTTTCTTATCATCTGCATCTCGTTGTATGTACCTACCATGTCTAACCGCTAGCTTATCTCTTAGCTTGGGCGGACGATATTTCGTTACCGTTATGTTATCCATCGTATTTAAAATTGATTCAAGTCTAGAGATTTGCTCTTGATTATCACACATAAGAAGTAACCCACGTCGTGCATTATCTACACCATTAATTGTGACAATATTAATGCCGAGCATACCGATTAACGAAGAAACGTCACCAAGCAAGCCAGGTCGGTTTTTATGTATTTCATATTCAAAATACCATTCAATCATCCAAGATCACTCCCCTTGCTTACTTTACACCTACGTACTATATTATATGATTTCACCTTAATAGGGAAGCTAAATGTATAATCTACCCTGTGTAATTATTATACAAAAAAAGTAGAGAGGAGAATCTCCTCTCTACTTTTACTTATGTTGTACGAACTTAACCATTAAATTTGCAATTGTATGTTGCTCCTGTTCATCAGCAACTTTCCAAAGCTCAGCTAATAATTTCTCTTGGTCATTGCGTCCTTCTACCTCATTAGCAAGATAGTCGCCAACACGAAACGCCATATCTGATACCGCACCGCCATCTAAACCTTTGTCTTGCGCTTGCTCTAAACGTTCTCCTAAAAAGCTCTTCCACTGATCAAAATTATCTAATACTGACATAATTAAGCACCTCACTATTGAGTAATAAAATCATCCTTAATTTGTGCAACTATTCATTTTTTATGTAAGAATTTTTTAGCAGTGCCAACCGCCATTCACTCCGATAATTTGTCCAGTTATGTAAGACGCTCCTGGTGATACGAGGAATGAAACTGTTTTCGCTACTTCTTCTGGTAATCCTATTCTACCTAATGGTATATCTTCAGCAATTCCCATTTTATCTTCTTCAGAAAAAACACTTAACATTTCCGTTTCAATTGCTCCTGGTGCTACTGCATTCACACGTAATCCACTTAAAGAAACTTCTTTCGCTAAAGCTTTCACATATGAATTTTGTGCCCCTTTTACCATTGAATAAAGCACTTCACAAGAAGCCCCTATTTGTCCCCATATAGATGAAACAATTACAATATTACCACTTCTTCTCCCGATCATAGGCGGAAGTGCCATAGAAAGTAATTTATATACGTTCTTCACTTGAAGTTCTACCATATAATCCAATTCATCGTTTGTTACATCTGTTACTAGTCCAAAAATACTCTTCCCAGCTGCGTATACAATAACATCAATAGGATGTTCAATTTGTCCCCACAATTGCTCTGCTCCATCACTAGAAGCTAAATTCGCTTGAACAGGGATAACTCCTCCCCATGCCTTCTGCAATTCCAATACCTTTTCTTCACTGTTATTGTAATGAACATAAACTGTATATCCATCTTGAATTAATTGTTTCGAAATAGCAGAGCCAATTCCTCCGCTCCCTCCAGTTACTAACGCATACTTTTTCATAAAGTCCCTCTCTTATCTCTACAAGTTCAATTTTCACATAACTAAATAATACCCTCATCTTACAATTTTTCAATGATAAGATGAGGGTATCTTTTTAATTTTATTTTTTCGGTAACACCTGACAAATACTCATTTTGTCTTCTGATAACAATAATTTCGCTACTTCTTGTAAGTCTTGAACGGTTAGTCCTTCTAATACAGTCAATGCGTCAAATAGGCTAGATTCATTAAACGCGTATCGTGTAAATTGATTTGCAATATATTCTGGTGAATTCAACGAGCGTAAAAAACCACCAATTTTCTTTTTCTTCACTCGTTCTAATGCCGCCGCATCTAATTGATCATAATCTGTTTTTAATAAAATATCTTTTAAACGATTTGCCAATTCATCAGGTTGTTTCGTATCACCGCCAACCATTGCAAAACCGAAGTTATTTTCTTCTGTATAGTCATACGAGAATGAATCATCAATAAGCCCTTCATTATATAAAGTTTCGTAATGAACAGAACTTTTCCCAAATAAATAATCTAAGAGTAACGTAAGCGCAATTTCTTGTTTTAAAAGCGCTTGCCCCTTTTCCTTTAAATTAGTCGCTTTAATACCAACTAAACATTTCGGTGTTTGCACAGGCATTGAAATAATTTTTTTCTTTTCATTTACCTCATTTGGTTCTTCTTCAAATGAACGCACAATTTCTGGCTGGTTTTTATAATCTTTTTTCGCTTGATTTTCACGTACTAAATCCATTGTTTTCTCTGGATCAATTGCACCCACAACAAATAATAACATATTGCTCGGATGATAAAATGTTTCATAACATTCATACAATAAATCTTTCGTAATTTTACTAATAGATTCGATTGTCCCTGCAATATCAATTTTAATTGGGTGTTTTACAAACAAGCTATCAATTAACCCGAAGTACAAACGCCAATCTGGGTTATCTTGATACATTTGAATTTCTTGCCCAATTATCCCCTTCTCTTTTTCAACCGTTTTTTCAGAGAAATAAGGCTCTTGCACGAAGTTTAGCAATGTATTTAAATTTTGTTCTACGTTTGAAGTACATGAAAAAAGGTAAGCTGTTCGTGTAAAGGATGTAAAAGCATTTGCCGATGCTCCTTGTTTACTAAACAATTGGAAAGCATCGTGATCTTCTTTTTCAAATAATTTATGCTCAAGAAAATGTGCAATTCCATCAGGCACACGAATCATTTCTTCTTTCCCTAATGGTACAAATGTATTATCTACAGAACCATATTTCGTCGTAAACGTCGCAAATGTTTTATTAAATCCTTGTTTCGGTAAAACATATACATCTAATCCATTAGGAAGTTTTTCATAATAGAGTGTTTCTTTTAATTGCTCATAAACAATTTTCTCCATTTACTCTCCCTCCGTTCCTTGTAAAAAGTAAATTGTATCTAGTTCAATATTTTTAGCAACTTTTACAATTTCTTCTTTCGTCACACTTTCTATACCTGTAAGCCATTCTTCAACTGGACGTGTACGATCTGAAATAATACCATGATATAGCATTTCTACAAAGCCACGTGGTGTATCAATTGCCTCTAATATTTGATTTTGGATGACACTTTTTGTTTGATGTATTTCTTCTTCAGAAAACTCTCCGTTTTGCATCGCAAGCATTTGTTCTTTAATAATCTCAACTGCTTTTTCATAATTTTTCGCTTCGATTCCTGACATAACAAATAATAAACCTTTATGACTTTCAAAGCGCGATGCTGCATAGTACGCTAAACTATTTTTTTCACGCACATTTACGAATAACTTCGAATGAGAAAAGCCACCAAACAATCCATTGAACAATTGCAATGCAAAATAATCTTCATCTTTATATGTGACAAATGTACGATAACCGATGTGTAATTTACTTTGTTTTAATTCTTGTTTTTCAACAACTTCTTTTTCTTCATTATTTCGTCTATGAAGGAGTACATTTCTTTCTCTCACTGGACGAGTTGAAATAGAAAAATACTTACTTACAAGATCAACGGCGTTTTCTGAAATATCACCAATAATATATAGATCCATTTCATCTTCCGCTAACACCTTTTGATAATATTGATACAAACTTTCATTTGTAATAGACATAACACTCTCTTTTTTTCCATTTGCACTTAAACGATACGGTTCTACTTTGCACATTTCTTCAATTAAACGCTCGTTTGCATAACGCATTTTATCATCATAAGTAGCTTCAATTCTCTGTAACAGTGCTCTTTTTTCACTTTCTACGATAGAAGATAGGAAACCGTTCCCCTCCGTTGCTGGATGTAACACAATATCTGACAACATAGAAAGCGCTTTTTCAAATAACGGTGGTGCATCATGTAAATAAACTTCATTTGCAATGTCTACATAAATGGAGATAATATGGTCTTCCCCTTTTTTACTTACATCTACCGCTAAAGAAGATCCGTATAATTCTTCTAAATATTGACGAAGACGAATTACAGAAGGTAATTTTTCTGTCGCACTTTGCAATACGTATGGCAATAGGGCACGCTCTGTCACCGTCTCCTCATTTAAAGGCGCTTTAAAACGAAATACAAAGGTATTCGTTTTATATTTATCAGTCGGAATAATATGTACGCGCAAACCACCTAACTCATGTAGTTGTTGTTCCATTAGTTTCATTTATAGCCCTCCTTTACGTATATAGGAATATTCCTCTTCAATATACAGTTTTTAGAAATAAAAAATCAACTTTTCTCCCTTATTATGCTTACATATGATTCTTTCTAAAAACTTTAATATGTAAGGAACATAGTAAAATTCCGTATTAAATATATTCTATGTAAAAAAGCCCACACTAATGTGCGAGCTTTTTTATACTTATAAAATACTTATCGTTTTCCTTTTTCATAAGGAGTTCCTAAAGCTTTCGGAGCTTCAGAACGACCTACAAAACCGACAAGCGCTAATATTGTGAATATATATGGTAATATCGTTAATAAAACACTTGGAATTTGATCTAATACAGGGATTGTTCCGCCCGTTACACTTAGAGATTGCGCAAAACCAAAGAATAGAGCTGCACCTAGTGCGCCTAGTGGATTCCACTTTCCAAAAATCATAGCAGCTAAAGCTAAGAAACCTTGTCCTGTAATAGTTGCCCCTGAGAAGTTATTAGAAATTGACATTGCAAAAATCGCTCCACCAATTCCAGCAAACACTCCTGAAATACAGACTCCAATATAGCGCATTTTATATACGTTAATCCCCATCGTATCCGCTGCCATTGGGTGTTCACCAACAGCACGTAGACGAAGACCGAACGGTGTTTTATAAATAACATACCAAACAACGAATGCTAAAATAATGGCAATATATGACGTTATTGGTACGTTCGAGAAAAATATTTTCCCTAAAACCGGAATATCCGAAAGGCCTGGAATATCAATCTTTTCAATACGATACTGAATAAAGTCAGTCTGCCCTTTATCAAAAATCTTCTTAATTGCAAATACTGTTAAACCAAGAGATAAGAAGTTAATGGCTACACCACTTACAACTTGATCTGCTCGGAATGTAATAGAAGCTACCGCATGAAGTAATGCAAATAACCCACTACCAATTGCCGCAAATAGTAACGCAATCCACGGAGTCATCGTTCCCCAAGTATCACCCATTAATAAGTTTGTAACGACTCCAATAAATGCACCAAATAGCATTAGTCCTTCTAATCCGATGTTTACAACACCCGATCGTTCACTAAATACACCACCTAGTGCTGTGAAAATGATAGGTGCCGATGTATATAACGTACCCGTCACAAGAATGGCTAATATATCTAAAAAGCTCATTTATTTCCCCTCCTTGCTCATGCGTGTAAGCGCCCATCTTAACACATAACTACATGCAACAAAGAAGATGATACATGCAATAATTACATTAATAAGCTCTGACGGTACATCTGCCTCAAAGTTCATTTGAGGGGAAGCACTTTTCAAACCACCAAATAATAAAGCTGAAAGGATTATACCAAACGGATTATTCCCTCCAAGTAATGCTACGGCAATCCCATCAAATCCTACTCCTGTAAACGAAGACATCGCTGTCATACTCTGGAATGTCCCTAATCCTTCCATCGCTCCACCAATCCCCGCAAATGCACCAGCAATTGTCATGGAGAATACTACATTACGAGAAACTTTCATACCTGCATATTGAGAAGCATGCTGATTAAATCCTACTGACTTTAATTCGTAACCTAAAGTTGTTCGATCTAATAAGAACCACATTAAAATAGCGATTAAAATTGCTACAATAATTCCCCAGTGTAGACGTGAACCATCAGTAATAGAAGCAAGCCAGTCTGAAGATAGTGACGCACTCTCTTTAATATCATACGTTTTGTCATTACCCGCATGTAAGAAACGCTTAATGATGTCATACGTTACATACAAAGCGATATAGTTCATCATAATAGTTACAATAACTTCATTCACTTGAAACTTCCCTTTTAAATATCCCGGAATGAAGCCCCAAATTCCGCCCACCAATGCTGCAAATAAAATAGATAATGGAATATGAAGGAAAGCTGGTAGTGAGACTGCATAACCGAACCAAACCGCTGCAAGCCAACCAACTAACAATTGACCCTCTACCCCGATATTAAATAAACCTGTACGAAATGCAAACGCCACCGATAAGCCAGCAAGAATAAGCGGTATCATTGTACGAAGCGTTTCACCAATCGCACTTGCGCTGCCGAACATTCCTGTCCAAAGTGCACTATAACCAACAATTGGATCATAGCCACTAACTAGCATTACAATCGCTCCTACAAGTAAGCCGAAAATAACGGATAGTACTGGGACTAAAATATTTATCGTTCGTTCTGTTAAAAGCTTTTTAGCCATTTGTACCCACCTGCTCCTTCTTTGTTCCTCCAGCCATTAACAATCCAAGCTGTTGTTCATTCGTTTCTTTCGCATCAACTATTGCTACAATTTCCCCTTCATAAATAACAGCAATTCGATCGCTAACATTTAAGATTTCATCTAACTCTAATGATAAAAGTAATACACCTTTTCCTTTATCCCTTTGCTCTATTAATCTCTTATGAATAAATTCAATTGCTCCTACATCTAAACCACGTGTTGGCTGTGCCGCAATTAATAAATCTGGATTTCGGTCTACTTCACGTGCAATAATTGCTTTTTGTTGATTCCCCCCAGATAGAGCGCGTGCTAACGTTTGCTCACTAGGTGTACGCACATCAAACTGTTCAATAAGAGCCTTTGCTTTTTCTGTAATTTTGCTGAAATTTAAAATCCCTTTCTTTGAAAATGGATTTTTATAATACGTTTGCAGAACTATATTATCTCTAACAGAAAAATCAAGAACGAGTCCGTGTTTATGACGATCTTCTGGAATATGACCAATTCCTTCTTCTGTTATTCTTCTAACAGGCCAATTTGTTATTTCTTTTCCTTTAATTGCAATAGAACCTGACTCAACTTTTCGTAAACCAGTAATTGCTTCTATTAATTCACTTTGTCCGTTTCCATCAATCCCTGCAATCCCAACAATTTCCCCCGCACGAACAGTTAAGTCAAGGCCTTTTACAGCAGGTAGTTGACGTGCATCGTGAACAACAAGGTTTGCAATTGAAAGTACCTCTTCTTTTGGCTTCGCGTCTATTTTTTCTGTTTTAAAATTCACTTGACGTCCGACCATTAATTCTGCAAGTTTATTTTCATCCGTATTTGCAACGTCAACCGTTCCAATCCCTTTTCCTTTACGAATAATCGTACAACGATCGCAAACTTCCATAATTTCTTTCAACTTATGTGTAATAAGAACAATAGATTTTCCTTCTTGCACAAGCTTTTTCATAATTTGAATTAGCTCATGAATTTCTTGCGGTGTTAACACAGCTGTTGGTTCATCAAATATTAAAATTTCTGCACCGCGGTAAAGAGTTTTCAAAATCTCAACACGCTGCTGCATACCAACTGAAATATCCTGTATTTTCGCATATGGATCTACAGATAAACCGTATTGTTCAGACAGTTTTTGAATTTCTTTAGCAGCTTCCTCAACAGCAATTTTCCCTTTTTTCTTCGGTTCATTTCCGAGAATAATATTCTCTGTAACTGTAAAATTATGAACAAGCATAAAGTGTTGATGGACCATTCCAATACCAAGGTCATTTGCTATATTCGGATTTGTGATTTTTACAGGTTTACCTTTAATTTTAATTTCACCCTGCTCTGGTTGGTACAAACCAAATAGTACATTCATCAATGTGGATTTCCCTGCACCATTTTCTCCAAGTAAAGCATGTATCTCACCCTGCTTTACTTGCAGCGTAATATCATCATTCGCTACAATGCCTGGGAATACTTTCGTAATGTTATTCATCTCAATTACGTATTCCATTGTGTTCCTCCTTTTAACAGGGAACATTCCCTATTACACTATTAACTTATTAAGCAATTCGGAAGTTTTATACATACAAAGGTTAGTTCTATGAACTAACCTTTGCTATTTCTCTATTTATTTTTTTAGAGAAGCTTCATATTCTTTATACTCTTTATCTGTAGCTGGCACTTTAATTTCACCGGCTGTAATTTTCTTTTCAAGCTCTTCTACTTTTGTTAAAATTTCAGGGTTAACTTTTTTCACGTTATCAGTTGTTTTTGAAATACCAATACCGTCATCTTTTAAGCCAAACTCTTCAATTTTCCCGCCTTTTAAATTCCCATCTTTTGCTTCTTTAGCTACTTTTTCTACTGCTACATCAACACGTTTAATCATTGAAGTTAATGTTACATTTTCAGGCATACCTTCTTGATGTTGGTCACGGTCAACACCGATTACCCAAACATTTTCACCTTTTTTCTTACGGTTTTTCGCTTCTGTGAACACACCGTTACCTGTACCACCAGCAGCATGATAAATTACGTCTACGCCTTGACCATACATTGCTGAAGCAAGAACTGTACCTTTTTCAGGCTTATCGAATGCTTCTGCATATTCAGATACGATTTCAATGTTTGGATTTACTGCCTTTGCACCAGCTTTAAATCCATTTTCAAATTTACTAATTAAATCACTTTTCATTCCACCAACAAATCCTACTTTATTCGATTTTGTTGACATAGCTGCTACCGCACCTACAAGGAATGATCCTTCATGATCTTTAAACGTAATACTCGTTACGTTCGGTGCATCTACAACAGTATCTACGATTGCAAATTGTTGTTTTGAAGATTCTTTTGCTACTTCTTTAATTGCACCTTCTAATTTATAACCAATTCCGAATGTTAAATCATATTTATCTTTTGAGAATTTTTTTAAATTCGGAATATAATCAGCTTCTTTTTCAGACTGAAGGTAACGATAATTTGTCTTTTCTTTTAAACCATTATCTTTACCAAACTTTTGTAACCCTTCCCAAGAAGATTGGTTAAATGACTTATCATCAACGCCCCCAACATCCGTTACGAGACCAACCTTGAAGTCTTTATTGTCTTTCGTGTCTTTCTTGTCACTGCTCGCCTTATCCGAGTTACCACATGCACCTAAAACTGTACTTGCTGCTAAAGTTAATGATAATAAAAGGCCTGCTTTTTTCTTCATACTAGAAACCCCTCCAAAAATGATATATATTTATTTATTCTTACGCTGCTGTTCCTTACTTCTTGCTGTCACCTCCCTAAAAAGGAATTTACCTACATACGCTTTCTTAATACGTGGAAGCTAAATTTATCAGCTCTAAAGTAATTGATAGAATATAAGATTGGCTCATCATTTTGATCATAGTGCATTTGTTTTAATACAAGCAGTGCTGTTTCAGGCTCACATTCTAAAATTGGTGAGATTTTAGGGTGATAGCCAATTGGCTCAATGTGAGCAACCGCATATGTTATGCGCTTATGCGTGTTATTATGTATCACCGTTAATAATGATTCCTCATTGTAACCCGATAAGTCTGGCAATATTTCTTTTGCAAGTTTATCGATACAATACACAACAGGTTCCCCATCTGCTGTACGCACGCGTTCAATCATCACTGCATTAAAACCATCTTCACTATTAAACTTCTCTTTTTCCTCTTCTGTTAAAGTTGTAGTAGATGATGATAAAAAGATTGTTCCTGGTGTTTTCCCCACACTAGAAATCATATCTGTAATACTAGAAAGTTGTTCTATTCCAGAAGAAAATAATGGCTTTGCATTTACAAATGTCCCTACACCATGTCTACGAATGACAACATTTTCTTCTTCTAAAATACGCAACGCTTCCCTTAAAGTCGCTCTACTTACGCCAAGTTCTTTCGCTAAATCAAACTCTGATGGTAACTTTTGTCGTTCTTTATAAGCTCCATCTTTAATTTTTTCTTTGATGTGATCAATCACCCGTAGATATAGGTGACGACTATCAGATTTTACTGACATAAGACTCCCCCGCATTTCAATTATTCGACCTCTGATGTAAGACTTCTTTTCTCTTTTTTCAACTTACAACATAGTACAAATGACTAAACACCAAAATAAGTGTAATTGTCGAATAAATAATAATAATTTTTTAAAATAAAATTTTCACTCTTTATTGCATAAAAAAAACTTTGCACCATAAACATTCCTCATTTCGAGAAAAAGTTCGGCACAAAGATCCTTTACATCCTTTGTTACACACTTTTCCCCTCATAGTCTAGCAATTCATGGTTGCCAGGTAGAAACTTATGGACCTTATCTCCAAGATTATATGAGGCAGTGATTCTTTTCGAAGTAATCTTACCACTTGCTCTCATACGTGTCAACAAAATCTAACATTTTTCTGCATTAAATATCGAACATTTACATAAAACATACTCAAAGTATTCGTATTCTAAAGGGCACCCCTAAATGTAAGCCCTTTCTTTACCGCTGAGTATAGTATATAACAAAAACACTATATAAAAAAGCCTAATTGTAAAAACAATTAGGCTTTTTTTAAGAACTTTTTTCTTGTACATCATTAATGAGTACTTCTCTCGGTTTACTCCCTTCATACGGACCTACTACACCATTCATTTCCATTGCATCAATTAGGCGAGCAGCTCGCGTATAACCTACTCTAAACCTACGTTGTAACATAGAAACAGATGCTGTTTGCATTTCCACTACAAGTTGAACCGCTTCATCATATAATTCATCTTCTACTTCCTGCTTCGTATCAGGAACATCTTGCGGAATCATATCTTCTTGATATTGTGCTTTTTGCTGTCCAATAACATATTCTACAACTCTCTCAACTTCATCATCTGATAAAAATGCGCCTTGTACACGTACAGGTTTCGATGCACCAATTGGTATAAACAGCATGTCTCCACGACCTAGTAGCTTCTCTGCACCACCACCGTCAAGAATTGTACGAGAATCTGTTTGAGAAGATACAGCGAATGCAATACGTGATGGAATATTTGCTTTAATAACACCCGTAATAACGTCAACTGACGGACGTTGCGTTGCAATAATTAAATGAATACCAGCAGCACGAGCCATTTGCGCTAGACGCATAATCGCATCCTCTACATCAGACGAAGCAACCATCATTAAATCTGCTAACTCGTCCACAATTACTACAATATAAGGTAATTCGGGTTGTTTCGCTTCTGATTGACTATTATGCTCTTTTATATAATCGTTGTATCCTTCAATGTTACGTGTACCACTATGAGCAAACAATTCATAACGACGTTCCATTTCACTCACAACTTTTTTCAATGCTTGCGATGCTTTTTTCGGATCAGTTACAACTGGCGTTAACAAATGAGGCACACCGTTATATACATTTAGCTCTACCATTTTCGGGTCAATCATCATTAATTTTACTTCATGTGGTTTTGCACGCATTAAAATACTAACAATAATACCGTTAATACATACACTTTTCCCGCTACCTGTCGCACCAGCTACGAGTAAATGAGGCATTTTATTTAGCCGGGCTAATACAGCTTCACCTGTAATATCTCGGCCAAGACCAATTAACAACTTCTCTTCCGGATGATTATTAGCCTTAGAGTCAAGAACTTCCCTCAGCGTTACCATCGAAACTTCTGAGTTTGGAACTTCGATCCCTACAGCTGATTTCCCGGGAATTGGCGCTTCAATACGAATGTCCTTTGCAGCTAAAGCAAGGGCTAAATCATCACTTAAACTGACAATTTTGCTTACCTTTACCCCCATATCAGGATACACTTCATATTTTGTAACTGCAGGACCTCTATGCACTTTTGTTACTTTCGCTTTCACTCCGAAACTTTGGAATGTACGTTCTAATTTACGAGCATTCTCATAAATTTCCGCATTTTCATTTGTAACTTGCTTATTCTTTGGAAATTTTAATATATCAAGTGAAGGAAGCTTGTAATCTTTATTTTCTACATTTGAAAATTGCATAGGAGGTGCTTGCGCTTCACTCTCTAACGATTCAACAATTTTTTCTCCACGCTTTTTCTTTGGTTCTTCAATTGGCGGAGTCTCTTCAATAAACGGTGAAGTGATCAACTCTTCTTGCTCTACTTCGATTCGTTTATCCTCTTCTTCATTTACAGGATAATTCTCAGTGAAATTCGAAATAATCGGAGGATCAATTGAGATTTCTTCCATCGGCTCAATAATTTCTTCTTGTTCTGCAGCACGTTTGCTTCTTGTGCTTCTTGTTGTTTTTTTCTTTTCTGTTTGTTCAGCCGTTCTTTTGGCTCTCCAATCTTTATAATCCCCTTGCATCACTTGAAACTGACTTCTAAGAATTCTACCAACTGGAGCTAACACTTCTCCAATATGCTTATTTGTTATACAAAGTATACCGAGAATAACTAGAATAATACCAATGATATAAGCTCCTACTTCGTCAAATAAGAAGTAACATGTTGCGAACATAAGCGCACCAAACATACCACCACCTAAATGAACGCTATCTGGCCCCTTTTTCATTTCAAGAAAGAAGTTATCTTTCGTACTCACAATAACAGAAGTATTTTGCACTGCTCCATCTTTTGTAAGAAGGTTAAATAATGTAATATGACTAAACATTAATATCGCCAATACAATTAAATAAAATCCAATTAATCGTTTATTTAAAAGGTTCGGCCATCCGCGTTTTATAACAAAGGAAACCGATAAAGCTATTACACCTAACACACCAATTATGTACCACTCACCAAAGAAGAAGCGAAAAAATAACACAAACGATTTCCCTACAACGCCTAGCTGTAAAATCGTAATGATTGAAAGTGCAAAAAGAGTTAAACCGACGATTTCATAATACAAAGTTGGCTTTATCGTACGTCTTGCCTTTGCCTTCGTCCCTCTTTGCTTTTGTTTTGCCATTTCTTCACCTCGTGTTCTACATATAAGTAAAGCTCCCTTCAAAACGCTCTATTTATATGTCTGTTTTCTCTATTTTTCTGGTCTTTATATCTTCTATTTTTACACTTCTTGTAAAATGCTAAATAAACAGAAGAAAGCAGCCTACTCATGGCTGCTCAACCGTCTTGTTTTTTATATTATACCATAGCTTCTAAACAAAATCCTTCTTTTTGCTAAAAGGTTATTTTCTGACCGGGCTCAAACTCTAAATAGTGAAGTGGGTCCGTACTTAGCACACGTACAATAGAATAACATCCATGTTCCTCTTCAGAAACCATTAATTCCACACCATTTATATTTACAACTTTTTGACTTTCACATTGTGAATAATCGACCGGATACACAAGTTGCTCTGGCATAATTGTATATAAAATCATTGTAGCATTGTCCCTTCTGTACTATCTTCCGCACGAACATCTATTAATTCGTTTAATTTTCGAATCGCATTTCCAATACCGCCGACATCATCTATAAGACCGTACTTTACTGCATCCCCACCAATTACATTCGTCCCAATATCTCGCGTTAAATTTCCTTTCGCAAACATAAGCTCTTTAAAACGATCTTCTGTTACTTTCGAGTGCTTCGTCACAAAACGAATGACTCTTTCTTGCATCTTATCCAAATACTCAAATGTTTGTGGCACACCTATGACAAGACCTGTTAAACGAATTGGATGAATTGTCATCGTCGCAGTTTCCGCAATAAACGAATAGTCAGTAGAAACAGCAATCGGTACACCGATGGAATGTCCCCCACCTAAAACTAGAGATACTGTTGGTTTTGAAAGTGAAGCTACCATTTCAGAAATTGCTAGCCCAGCTTCAACGTCACCTCCAACTGTATTTAATATTAAAAGCAAACCTTCAATTTTCGGATTTTGTTCAATCGCAACAATTTGCGGAATGATATGCTCATATTTTGTTGTTTTATTTTGCGGTGGTAATTGAACATGACCTTCCACTTGTCCGATAATCGTTAAACAATGAATACGTGATTCATTCATCTGTGGTACATTTGTCTGTCCAAGCTGTTGAATTTTTTCAACTATTGAAGCCTCTTTTCCAGCTTCTTTTGGCTCAGCTTCTTTTTCTTCATTTGTATATCGATCACGTTCTGTCATTTCGCATCCCCTTTCACTCGTATATAACTATTATTTCTTAAGTTATAAATTTCATTCGATAGGGTTAAAAAGAAAAAAGATCACCCATAAGGGTGATCTTTTTATACTTCCATAATAATCGGTAAAATCATAGGTTTTCTCTTTGTCTCTTCGTACAAGAACTGTCCTAATAATTCACGAATATTTTGTTTTAACATTGACCATTCAATTGAATATTCTTTAATTGACTGCTCAACAATCATACGTACAATCTCTGTAGATCGTTCAATTAACGCTTCTGATTCACGAACATATACGAAACCACGTGAAATGATTTCTGGGCCAGAGATAATTTTCTTTTCATCTTTACCAAGCGTTACAACAACTACTAGTATTCCATCTTGAGATAACATCTTTCTATCTCGAAGAACGATATTACCAACGTCACCTACACCTAATCCATCAATTAAAACATTACCAGCTTGTACTTTACCGACTAAGTTTGCTTCATCGTCACCAAAAGCAATTACATCGCCTTTTTCTACGATAAAGATATTTTCTCTTGTAATACCTACATCTTCAGCTAAATATGCATGTGCTTTTTGCATACGGAACTCACCATGTACGGGTACAAAGTACTTTGGTTTCATTAAATTTAACATTAATTTTAATTCTTCTTGGCTACCGTGACCTGACACGTGAACTTTTCGTTCGCCGTAATAAACAACTTCAGCTCCAGCTCTAAATAACAAATCAATAATTTTTGATACAGATATTTCATTACCCGGAATTGGCGAAGCAGCAATGATAACAGTATCACCTTTACGAATTGAAATTTGTTTATGCGCTTGTTTTGCCATTCTAGATAGAGCAGCCATCGGTTCACCTTGACTACCTGTCGTTAAAATAGCTACCTTTTTCTCTGGGAAGTTGTCTACTTCTTGTAATGAAATAACCATACCTTCTGGAACATCTAAATAACCAAGACGTCTTGCAATGTCTACTACTTTCACCATACTACGTCCTACTACTGCTACTTTTCGCCCTGTTTCAGCAGCTGCATCAAATACTTGTTGAATACGATGTACATTCGATGCAAATGAAGCAACGATAATGCGACCTTCTGCGCCGTAGAACACTTTAGAGATTTCTACACCAACTTCTTTTTCTGAACCTGTATAGCCTGGGCGCTCTGCGTTTGTACTATCAGATAATAAGCAAAGTACGCCTTCATTTCCGATTTGTGCCATTTTACCAAGGTCTGCTCCACTATTTCCAATTGGAGTTTGATCGAATTTAAAGTCTCCCGTATATACGACTGCACCTTTTGATGTATGGAAACAAACGCCAACAGAATCCGGAATACTATGTGTCGTTCCGAAGAATGACACCGTTGTAGTGTTAAATTCTACTGTTGAATTTGAATCGATTGTTTTTAGGTCTACACGGCCTAACATGCCCGCTTCACCAAGTTTTTCTTGTATAAGTCCTACTGTTAATTTCGTTGCATAGACTGGAATAGATAATTTACGAAGTACATACACAATTCCACCAATATGATCTTCATGACCGTGAGTAATAAATAAACCTTTTACTCGCTCTTGATTTTCCACTAAATATGTAATATCAGGAATAACGATATCAATTCCAAACATTTCATCTCCCGGGAACATTAACCCTGCATCTACGATAAAGATTTCAGAATCAATTTCAACACAGTACATGTTTTTCCCGATTTCACCTACTCCACCAAGAGCAAATACTTTAACAGACTCATTCTCTTTTCTCTTCATGTTGTTGCCTGGTTTAAAAATCTTGCAAACACTGATTTCACTAAAATTGCAGAGACACCAGGGGAAACTCTACAACCACCATATTTTCACCGTCCAAGACGAATGTCCTTACCGTTATGCGATATCATGTCCTTGTTTATTTTTTAAACCAGGTTTCACCTCTCTTTCATTATATAAATCAAATATCTTATTCGATATGATATGAAAATTTAATTAAATTATAATTTTTCCCAATTTTGCTAAGCATACCCGTACTAAGCTACTTAGCCATATTATACCTGATACAAGAAATAGAACACAAGTTAAATCGTGCGAAAGAAAGAGGAAAAGAACGGAATGACAACAAAAGTATCGAACGTATTTCCTTTATATTTACTCCGATTTTATACTCCATATTATTTTGAAGAACTAGCCATACATACGCTAAATTCATTTCATAATAGGGAGTTTCAAGATTTATTTTTCTAGAATCCAACAAAAACACTTACAAAATGGAGTTTTTTTATGAATTACGTCACATTTGAGGGGATTTCTCTAAAAACAGACACCGTAGTTTATTACGTTTATGCCATAATATCTATCATTTTTTGACTCAGTTAAAGGGATACGATTATTTTCTTATACACATAATGAAGAAGCGATTAATATTCTTATAAGAACACATATAAGTAAGAAAAAGAGGAAAAGATTTGCATATAATAAAAAATGACCTAGTTCTACACTAGGTCATTTTTTATTAACGAGGGATAGATTGCATTACAGATTGTAACGTTACTCTTTCTTCTTCTGTTAATGGAAGAAGTGGTAAACGTACAGAACCTACATCTAATCCAACCATTTGTAACGCTGTTTTTACTGGAGTTGGACTTGGCGCCATAAATAATGAATCAGTTACTCTTACAAGTAATTGATGTAATTTTTGTGCCTTCTTAAATTCTCCTGCTTGAAATGCTGTAATCATTTCTTGCATTTCGTTTCCGATAACATGAGAGGCTACCGAAACGATACCTTTCGCTCCAACTGCCATAGCTGGTAACGTTAAACCGTCATCACCGCTGTATACCGCAAAGTCGTCCGCTGTTTTTTCAATGATTTCTGTCATTGTTAACACATCGCCGCCGGCATCTTTAATAGCAACAATGTTTTCTATTTCTGATAAACGAACAACTGTATCAACGGAGATTTGTACAATAGATCGTCCTGGAACGTTATATAGCATAACCGGAAGCGGTGTGCTTTCAGCAATTGCTTTAAAATGCTGATACATTCCTTCTTGACTCGGTTTGTTATAATACGGTGCTACTAGCATTACTGCATCCACACCAACTTCTGTTGCCTTTTTAGTTAAGTCAATAGAAGCATGCGTATTATTGCTACCTGTTCCAGCGATTACGGGCACTCTTTTATCGACAACAGATACGACATGGCGATATAACGCTACTTTCTCTTCTGAAGTTAATGTAGGAGATTCTCCTGTCGTTCCTCCTACCACGATTGCTGTTGTACCGTTATCAATTAAATAATTTACCAATTTCGTTGTCTTTGCAAAATCGATATTCCCGTTTATATCAAACGGTGTTACCATCGCGGTTGCAATTGTCCCAAAATCTATCATGGTCTCACTCCTTATTGTTCCAGTTGCTTTTCTTTTGAAAGCTCAAACGCACTATGTAATGCATTTACAGCCTCCACTAAATCAGTTTCTTTTACAAGAACCCAAATTGTTGTATGACTATCTGCCGATTGCAGGATTTGAATACCTTTTTCCGCTAAAGCTGTAACGATTTTCGCAGTAACCCCTGGGTATCCTGCCATTCCAGCCCCAACGATAGATACTTTCGCACAATGTTCTGTCACAATTGGCTCATATCCAAGGTTCTGTAATAATTTAACTGCATGAATTGATACATTATCACTCACTGTATATGCTACGCCAGTAGGTGAAATATTAATTAAATCAACACTTATTCCTTCGTTCGCCATCTCTTTAAACACATGTTGTTGCAAATCATATGCCGTTTCTTTTGCAAGCACTTTAATTTGCGTTACGTTTGATACATGGGCAATGCCTGTAACAGGACGTTCTTCTACATCACGACCTCTTGTAGCACCGTCATATGCTGAAATAAGCGTACCTTCACTATCAGAATACGTAGAACGTACACGAAGTGGCACTTTTGCATGCATCGCAATTTCAACTGCACGTGGATGAACGACTTTCGCACCTTGATAAGCCATGTTACAAATTTCGTTATACGTTACAGTTTGAAGATGACGTGCATCTTTTACAATACGAGGATCCGCAGTCATAACACCTTCTACATCAGTGAATATATCGATGTATTCAGCATGAAGTGCAACACCTAATGCTGAAGCTGAAGTATCACTACCTCCGCGTCCAAGTGTTGTCGTATCACCTTTTTTCGTTTGTCCCTGGAATCCTGTAACGACGATTACATCTACATTTTCTAACTCTTCATGTATACGATCGCAATTCATTTCAATAATCTTTGCATTCGTAAAGTCATCATTCGTTACAAAACCAGCTTGTGCACCATTTAATGCTGCTGCTTTTATACCGTTCTCATTCAACATATTAGAGAAAACAATTGCAGAGATTAACTCTCCACACGATAATAATAAATCTTGCTCACGCTTAGAAATAGTAGATTCCTCTTGATTTACAAGACTTAATAACGTATCCGTTGCATATGGTTCACCTTTACGGCCCATAGCAGATACGACAGTAACTACTTTATAACCAGCAGCTAATGATTTTTTTATATGATGAAGCGCATGCTTACGTCCATTGTCATCACGTACTGATGTGCCACCAAATTTTTGAACAATTATTTTCATATTTTGCACCTTCTCTTAGCCGTTTACACTAATTGTAATTTTACTAAGCGCTCTGCAATTTGAACAGAATTCCATGCAGCGCCTTTTAATAAGTTATCAGATACGACCCAAAGATGGAATCCTTTATCGTTATTTAAATCTTTACGGATTCTTCCAACGAATACTTCGTTTTTACCTACTGCAGTAGCTGGCATTGGATATAACTGCTCTTCTGGATTATCTTGTAGAACAATACCTTCCGCATTTGCAAGTAAGCTCTTTAATTCTGCTACTGTTACGCCTTCTTTTTCTACTTCGATGTAAACAGACTCAGAGTGTCCTGATACAACTGGTAAACGTACACATGTTGCCGCTACTTCTAATTCAGGCATATGCATAATTTTTTTCGTTTCGTTAATCATTTTCATTTCTTCAAACGTAAATCCATTATCTTGGAATTTATCAATCTGTGGAATCGCATTAAAAGCAA
This sequence comes from Bacillus cereus group sp. MYBK95-2, assembly GCF_051915225.1. Classification (NCBI taxonomy): domain Bacteria; kingdom Bacillati; phylum Bacillota; class Bacilli; order Caryophanales; family Bacillaceae; genus Bacillus; species Bacillus cereus group sp. MYBK95-2. The sequence continues at coordinate 283,381 of NZ_JBQAEH010000001.1, forward strand.
TTGGGAAATGCTTCTTATCACCTGATACAGGAAGAACATTTGCCTTAACTTCTTCGCCATTTAAGATTGCTTGTGATTGTTCATGCAGTTCTTCAATAGCTGCCGCACCAGCACCTGATACAGCTTGATATGTGGAAACGATTACTCGTTTTAAACCATATTGCTGACGAACTGGCTCAAGAGCTACTACCATTTGAATTGTAGAACAGTTTGGATTTGCAATAATACCATTATGTTCTTTTAAGTCGTTTTCATTTACTTCAGGTACAACAAGTGGCACGTTTTCTGTCATACGGAATGCACTTGTATTATCAACAACAATCGCACCGCGTTTTGCTGCTTCTGGCGCTAATTGTTTCGATACAGATCCACCAGCACTAAATAGTGCAATATCTACTCCTTCAAAGCTTTCAGGAGTTGCCTCTTGAACTGTAAATTCTTCGCCTTTAAATACAAGTTTCTTACCTGCAGATCGTTTAGATGAAAGTAACGTTAATTTCCCGATTGGAAATTCTCGTTTCTCTAAAGTATTTAACATTTGTTCACCAACTGCGCCGGTTGCTCCAACTACAGCGACATGAAAAGTTTTTTGCTTTTCCATCACTATGCCCCTTTCTAGATACCAATCCTTCTATAACTTAGAATCAGAAGGAGTATACAATACCCCTTCTAATCTTAATAACGTTAATTTTATCATATTCTACAGTAAGAATGATGGTTTCATCAAAAATTGTCCGTTTTTTTTCGTTTTTTAATTCATATATCTGAATTTTTCTACGACCACCGGTTGCAATTGCTTTCCTTGCAGCGCTTCTAATACTGTATCTTCCAGTAACTCCATACGAGCTACCATTGAGTTCGGTTTTTTCTCTGGCGCATCTTGACCGAATGGGACGAAGTAGATGTTTTTTGTTGCCATTAGGCGCATGAGATTTACCCCATTTAACCCTAAAGCATCATTCGTCGAAACCGCCAATACGACAGGCTTGCCATTTCTTAGCGTCGCTTTTGCTGCCATTAGTACTGGAGAATCTGTCATTGCATTTGCAAATTTACTCATAGAATTTCCTGTTAAAGGAGCGATTACCATGCAGTCTAATGGAATTTTAGGTCCAAGTGGCTCTGCTCCAACAATTGAATTAATTGCTTTAAAACCTGTTATTTCTTCAATCTTCTTAATCCACTCTGCTCCTTCTCCAAATCTAGTATTTGTTGATTGAACAGTGTATGAAACAACAGGACGTACTTCTGCTCCTTCAGCAATTAATTTTTCTAAGTGCGGCATAACTTCCTCATACGTACAATGTGAACCTGTAAATCCGAAACCAATTCGTTTCCCCTTCAAACTCATTTCTTTTCCTCCTCCTTTGCGATTGCATCTGCTGCTAATAACTGAGAAAGAACATTTGCTAAGATTTGCCCAGCCGTTTTTGGGGCAACAATACCTGGTAATCCAGGTGCTAGCAATGCTTTGACTCCTCTTTTTTCCGCATATCTAAAGTCAGTACCGCCTGGTTTAGAAGCTAAATCAATCACTAACGTATGAGCTGGCATTTTTGCAATAACATTCGCTGTTACAACGAGGTGCGGAATCGTATTAATTACAATATCGATATTTCCTACTTCTTTCTCTATGTCTTGCATATGAAAAGGAGAAAACATCATTTCTGTAATACGTGCAATATGTTCAGATCGTCTTGCTCCAACTTTGACATGGGCTCCTAATGATTGAAATGCTCTCGCAACACTCATTCCTGTTCTACCAAATCCTAGAACCATTACATTGGACCCATGAATTGTATAGTCGGTATGTTGAATTACCATCATTAATGTACCTTCTACCGTTGGAATAGAATTGTATATTGCTACATCATCACGATCAAATAATTTAACAAGTTTTCGGTTCGTAGTAGATACGAGATTTTCCAAGTAAGGTGTACCAATACCTGAATATATAGTAAAGTGTTCTGGTGTATTTTCAATTTGTTCTTTCGTTATTGAAACTTTTTCATTTGAAAAAATAGTATCTACTTCTCCTTTGGCATTTGTACCGGCAACCGGCAAAATAATTGCGTCTACAGAAGTGAAATCTAAATTTTGTATACTTTCTTTTGCTGCCCCTGTGAAACCATGATCTAACTGATCAAAACCTATCAAAGAAAGTTTCGCATCCAATTCAACTAGCTTACGAATTACTTCTAGCTGCCTTGCATCTCCTCCTATGACAGCAATATGCATCTCAGTCAACATTCCCTAATTCACCTTCTTTTTCTGTCATTTATAAGAAAAGTGCCTACTTTTTCTTTTTCCTCCACATCATATGTAATGTACGAGTTTATGGTGATTGAAAATCCAAATGCACATATGATTTATCAGGTTTCTATGTAGATACAAAAAAAGATGACCAAAATGGCCATCCTTCACTCCGAATTTGAACGATCTATACTATCACAAAGAAGCATATCGTGTCCGACTTTCTTTATTTGACTCCATGCCACCCTTACTTCTTGTGGTTCCTTTTTAAAACCTCCCCACTTACCTACAGGTATTATAAGTGTTTGTATTTGCCCGTCTTTCTCATTAATCTCTAAATCCATATAACCTAAGACTCCCATTTTTTCCGCTTTTTCTATATCTACAACCTCTTTACCACTTAATTCACTTAATCGCATACACACTCCACTCCCCTACTGAATTTTTCATTTGCATTGTCTATAATTAGTACCTATTCTATATGTATAAAAAAAATAACCTTCTCTCATTTAAAAAGAGAGAAGGTTATTTTTTATACATCGTAAAAATTGATTATAGTTTTATTCCTTTTGGAAGTTTTCCGTCTGGACTAATAAGTGCCGCAGAGAACTCGTCAGTAAACATATTGCGAATTAATCCGTCCACATTTTCTTTTGTTACAGTGTTTACACTTTCAATAATCTCATCAAGTGAACGATGTTTACGAAGAAGCAATTCATTTTTACCGTTACGGCTCATACGGCTATTTGTACTTTCTAAACTTAACATTAAGTTTCCTTTTAATTGCTCTTTACTATTCATAAGCTCTTTTTCTGTAATACCTGTATTTTTCAATGTCTCTAATGTTTCTTGCATTGTTTCATACAATGTATCTAATTGTTGGCTACCTGTTCCACCGTAAAGTGTTAACATGCCTGTATCTTCATAAGAAGAGTGGTAAGAAAATACTGAGTAAGCTAATCCACGTTGCTCACGTACTTCTTGGAATAAACGGCTACTCATGCTACCGCCTAAAACATTATTTAATACAATTAAGTTATAAATATCTTCGTGTCCCATTTGTAAGCCTTTATATCCTAGACATAAATGAGCTTGTTCCGTTTCTTTTTTACGGGCTACCTTATTGAAATGGAAAATTGGGCTATGTACTTGTTCACGGTTTGTTGTTCCTTCATAACTACCGAAATATTGCTCCACTGTTTGTAAAAATGCTTCATCAATATTTCCTGCGATTGATACAACTACATTTTCAGGTGTGTAATGATCTTTTATATATTGACGTAACGTATCACCTGTAAACGTATTAAGCGTTTCTTCTGTTCCTAAAATAGGATATCCAAGTGGATGCGTTTCATATGTTGCTTTCGTTAACATATCATGCACAATATCATCTGGAGCATCTTCGTACATTTTAATTTCTTCACATACGACATTCTTCTCTTTTTTCAGTTCTTCCTCATCAAATGTTGAATTAAAGAACATATCTGCTAAAACATCTAAAGCATATTTAGCATGCTCATCTAATACTTTTGCATAGTAACATGTATATTCTTTTGAAGTAAATGCATTCACTTGACCACCAATGCTATCAAATGATTCTGCAATCTCTCGTGCACTACGTGTTTCTGTCCCTTTAAAGAACATATGCTCTAAAAAGTGAGAAATCCCGTTATTTTTTTCATTTTCATTTCTTGATCCCGCATGGATCCAAATACCAATCGCAACCGATCTTACAGTTGGTATATTCTCCATAACTATTCTTACACCATTTTTACAAGTATATTTTTTAATCAAAAACTTTCCTCCTACTGCCAGTTTCTCTAAATAAGTGCTATTATTTAATGATAACAAGTTTAAGGATGAATGTCATGCAAATGTATTTAATCCACACGTTTTTCATCCAGTAATTCTGTTATATTCCCCACTTTATATCCTTGTTCCTTCAATTTTTTAATCATTGTATCTAATGCTTCTGCCGTTGACGAAGTAGGATGCATTAATACGATAGCACCTGGGTGTATTTTTCTCATTACTCTCTGCAATAGTACATCTGGCTCAGGTCGCTTCCAATCGATTGTATCGACAGTCCACATAATCGTTCCCATTTGGAAATCATCAGCGATTTTCACGACTTCATCTCGAAAACTTCCACTCGGCGGGGCAAACCATCTTACTTTTTGATTCGTTACTACTTCTATCATTCGATTTGTTTTTTGTAACTGCTCTCGTATTTCATCAGACGATAGCGTTTTCATATTAGGGTGCGTATAAGAATGATTTCCGACTTCTTGATTTGCATCGACAATCATTTTTGCAAATCGTAAATTTTCTTTCACCCAACGTCCTTCTAAAAAGAAAGTGGCCTTCACATCATGCTTTTTCAATATCTCTAATATGCGAGGCAAATACTCATTTCCCCATGCCACATTTATTGTTAATCCTACCATTTTTTTATTTGGATGGCCTCTATAAATTGGAGCGGGTGATAAATCTTCTAAATGAACACTCGGTGAGACTTCTTTGAATTCAAGATATTTTTGATCAAATTCCTTTAGCTTCTTCATATTATTATACGATGCTTCAATATCCACTTGTCTTCCATTATATCCAGGTGTTGCCTTCCATATTTTATCAATCATCGCATTTTGAGGTGCAATCTCATACTTTTTTGCATGCTTTTGAATTTCTTCATGCAAGTTATCTTGTGCAAAAACAGAATAAGAGCCTAAACTGACATATAAAGAAAATATACATATGTATGCCAATATACGAACTTTCATATAAACCCTCCCAAATTAACTATATAAAAACATTTTCTTCTTATCTTTGTTAATTTGAGCGTTATAATGAAAACTATACCTATGCTGACATAAAAATATATATAAATCATATTTTTACATAACAAAAAAAGCCAGTTAAACTGGCTTTTACTTATTGCTGCTCTTGTTTGTTTTCTTCTTTAGCAGCTTCTTTTTCTTGCTCTTCTTTTAGCAATACTTTTCTAGATAGATTTACGCGACCTTGCTTGTCAATCTCGATAACTTTAACTGTAATTACATCACCGATTTTTACAACGTCTTCTACTTTACCTACACGCTCAAGTGCAAGTTCAGAAATATGAACTAATCCATCTTTACCGCTGAATAATTCAACGAAAGCACCGAATTTCTCAACACGTTTCACTTTTCCTTCGTAGATTTCACCTACTTGTACTTCGCGAACGATATCTTCGATAATTTTCTTAGCTTTGTCGTTCATTTCTTGGTTTATTGAAGAAATGAATACTGTGCCATCTTGCTCGATGTCAATTTTAACGCCAGTTTCTTCAATAATTTTATTGATTTGTTTACCGCTCGGTCCGATAACGTCACGGATTTTATCTGGATTAATTGTCATTGTAATAATCTTTGGAGCGTACGCTGATAATTCAGTGCGTGGCTCTGGAATAACAGATAACATATGATTTAGAATGTGCACACGACCAACTTTTGCTTGTTGTAATGCCTCTTCTAAAATTTCACGAGATAGACCATCGATTTTAATGTCCATTTGTAGTGCAGTTACACCTTGTGCTGTACCTGCTACTTTAAAGTCCATATCACCTAAATGATCTTCCATACCTTGAATATCAGATAAAATTGTGTAATGCTCACCAGTTTTAACTAGACCCATTGCAATACCTGCAACTGGAGCTTTAAGTGGAACACCAGCATCCATCATTGCTAAAGTACTACCACAAATACTTGCTTGTGAAGTAGAACCATTTGATTCTAAAACTTCAGATACAAGACGTACTGTGTATGGGAAATCTTTTTCAGATGGAATTACAGGCTCAAGTGCGCGTTCTCCTAGTGCACCGTGGCCGATTTCACGACGACCTGGTCCACGCATTGGTCTTGTTTCACCAACACTAAATGATGGGAAATTGTAATGGTGCATAAAGCGTTTTGATTCTTCTACACCAAGACCATCTAAAATTTGCACATCGCCTAATGCACCTAATGTACAAATACTTAATGCTTGTGTTTGTCCACGAGTGAACAAACCAGAACCGTGTGTACGAGATAAAATACCAACCTCTGATGCTAATGGACGGATTTCGTCACCTTTACGGCCATCTGGACGGATTTTTTCAACTGTAATAAGACGACGTACTTCTTCTTTTACAATTTTATATAAAATCTCATTTACTTGTCCTAATGTATCAGCGTCAGCTTCCTGCGCTTCGTAATGCTCAATAACACGCTTTTTCACTTCGTTAATTGCATCTTCACGTGCATGTTTCTCATGTACTTGAATTGCTGAATGCATATCTTCTTCAGCCATTTCACGTACAGCTTGGTTAAGATCAGCGTCAACTTCATAAAGTTTCACTTCTGATTTCTCTTTACCTACAGCTTGTACAATCTCTTCTTGGAATGCAATTAGACGTTTAATTTCGTCATGACCAAACATAATTGCTTCTAACATTGTTTCTTCAGGTACTTGATCTGCTCCTGCTTCAACCATGTTAATCGCATCTTTCGTACCAGCTACAACTAAGTGGATATCACTTTGTTCTTGCTGTTCTACTGTTGGGTTAATAACGAATTCGCCATTAATACGGCCAACTGTCGCACCAGCGATTGGACCTTCAAATGGAATATCTGAAATCGATAACGCTAATGAAGAACCAAGCATAGCTGCCATTTCAGAAGAACAATCTTGATCAACACTCATTACAATGCTGACAACTTGTACTTCGTTACGGAAGCCATCTGCGAATAGCGGACGAATTGGACGGTCGATTAAACGACTTGCCAAAATTGCTTTTTCACTTGGACGACCTTCACGCTTAATAAAACCGCCAGGAATTTTTCCGACTGCATATAAACGCTCTTCATAGTTTACTGTAAGTGGGAAGAAATCTACATTTTTTGCTTCTTTTGATGCAGTTGCTGTAGATAGAACCGCTGTATCGCCATATCTTACTAATACTGCTCCGTTCGCTTGTTTTGCAAGCTGACCAGTTTCAACTGTTAGCTGGCGACCAGCTAAATCTATCGAGAAGACTTGCTTTTCTTGACTCATTTAAGTACCCCTCTCAATTTAAAGTATTCAATTCTTCTATGTAAATGGATAGTATATCACAATATTCTACCTCTAGTATTGCCTAAAATTAAGTAAGCTATAAAGCGTAGAAGATATATTTTTACCTAACAAAAAAGCGGGAATATTCCCGCTTCTTTGACTATCGACGTAAGCCAAGCTTTGTGATTAATTCACGGTAACGTGTGATATCGCTATTACGAAGGTAAGTTAGTAAGTTACGACGTTTACCAACCATCTTTAATAGACCACGACGTGAATGATGATCTTTCTTGTGAGTACGTAAGTGCTCGTTTAGAGTGTTAATTTGCTCCGTTAGGACAGCAATTTGAACCTCTGGAGAACCAGTATCAGTCTCATGAGTTCTAAATTGTGCAATGATTTCATTTTTACGTTCTTGTGTTAAAGCCATCCTATTTCACCTCCTATTAATTAAACCCCCAATTACCTAGCAAGCGTCGGTGAGTCGCAATGCCAAGCAATGGTTGTCATAAAGTACATAACATAGAATACTACTTTTCATTTGAAAAAGCAAGTATATTCTTTTCGCTCATAAAATAGTCTTGTGCTGTTTTCTTATCTTTTGCGATTTGTTCAACTAACTCATCAATACCGTTGAATTTCTTTTCTGCTCTTATACGCATATGCCACTCTACTGTAACATTTTGATCGTATATATCTTTGTTAAATTCAAATAAGTGCACTTCAATTGATAATTGACGCTCATCTTCTTTAAAAGTCGGTTTATATCCAATATTACATACACCATCGTACCATTCATCGTGAACTTTTAATCTCACTGCATAAACACCTACAGGTGGCAATAAATACTCATCACTTAAACCTACATTAGCTGTCGGGAAACCAATTTGACGCCCACGTTTGTCGCCGTGTATAACTGTTCCCGCTACAGTATAGGCTCTACCTAAAATAGATGGAATTTGCTCCATTTCGCCATTTCGAATTAACTTTCGTAATGCTGTAGAACTTACTTTCTCTTCTTGAAATTCAACTTTTTCAATCACAGTCTGTGTAAACTCCCCTCTTGCATGAAATGGTAAAGTCTCCATCTTTCCTTTTCCTAAACGTCCATATGAATAATCAAACCCTGCTACTACATGCTTTACATTTAAACCAATAATATAATCATCTACAAATTGTTGCGGTAATAACCCTGCAAATGATTCATCAAATTTAATCACATATAATATATCGATTCCTAAGCTTTCGACTATTTTTTCTTTATCACGCATTGGTGTAATATACTCCACATGCGCATCCTTTTTCCCTAAAACAACAGATGGATGAGGATGAAATGTCATAACTGCACTTTTATATCCTCGTTCGTCCGCTATTTTTTTCGCAGTTCGAATTACACATTGATGTCCTAAATGAATGCCATCAAAAAATCCTAATGCCATTACAGTAGGTGGTAATTCTAATTTATTTTGTTCATGTGGATGAGTTAAATGAATAAGTTTCACGCTTGAATTCACCTTTTTCTGTAATAATCCTTCCAATAATTCATTATAGCTTTAGTTCTTGATTATTCACAAGTACTTTCATCGGCTTTAACATGCCAGGATGTTTCGGATGATGTTCATAAATTGCTAAGCAACGATCATTTTTATCAAACACTGTAATAAATGGTGCTGTTATTTCTAATTCATTCTTTAAGAACATACCATTCTTTATTTTCTCTGCTTGCTTTTCATCTACAACCATTTTTGGAAACTTACTTAATGCTTCATCAATTGAAATGAAGATAGACTCTACTGTTCCATTTTGCACGTTTTCTTCAATTTCTTCAAATGATATGCAATCTTCTAATAAAAATTCACCAGATGCCGTTCTTACAAGGTGAGACATATGTGATGGGAAACCAAGTTTCTCCCCGATCATTACAGCTAACGTTCTTACATATGTTCCTTTACTACACGTTACACGGAAACGGAATGAAATATTTTCTCCTTCAAAAACTTCACGATCATCAAGTAATACGAATTCATGAATTGTAATTGTACGAACTGGACGTTCCACCTCTTGTCCTGCTCTTGCATATTCATATAATTTTTTCCCGTTTACTTTTACAGCCGAGAACATTGGTGGCATTTGTTCAATCGTGCCTGTTAATTCCGCAAGGACTTTCTCTACTTCCATACGAGTAATAGTACGATCTACATTTTTCGTTTCAACAACCTCACCAGAAGCGTCTTCAGTTGTCGTTGAAAACCCTAATGTTACTTCACCTTCATATGTTTTCGTTTCACTTGTTAAAAATTGTGCAATTTTCGTTGCTCTTCCAACGCAAATTGGTAATACTCCTGTTACATCTGGATCTAATGTTCCCGTATGACCAATTCTCTTTTCTCGCAATATCTTTCTTAATTTAAATACACAATCATGTGATGTCATGCCTTTTGGCTTATGTAATAATACTACACCTTCCATATATGTTCACCTCATCATAATTCTTTCGTATTAAATATCCAAAACTTATTTTGCATTGAAAAAATGGATAGACAAATGTCTATCCATTATTCTTCACGTTTACCGTCTTTATTAATTTCATGTAAAAGTGTATCAATTCGATGACCATATCCGATAGACTCATCAAACTCAAAGGTAATTTCCGGTGTTTTACGAAGACGAATACGTTGGCCAATTTCTGAACGAATAAAGCCTTTTGCCTTCGCTAAACCTTTTAAAGTATTTTCTTTCTGTTCTTCGTCACCTAAAACAGAAATATATACTTTAGCAATTTGTAAATCACCACTCACTTGTACATCTGTTACTGTAACAAATCCAATACGTGGGTCTTTAATTTTACGACTGATAATATCGCCTAATTCTTTTTTCATTTGCTCGCCCACACGGTTCGCACGTAATTTCATAACTCTTCACCTCATTCAATACCATTCCAAATGTGTTATTGTACGTTCAATTTCAGGAAATGAATCGATGTACTCAAGTACACGATTCATTTCTTTTTCACAGATAACACGATTTGAGGATACGGAAACAATTGCAATTTCTGTACGTTGCCATACATCTTGGTGCCCAACTTCAGAAACAGCTACATTATAGCGCTGTTTCACACGAGTTAACACACGTTGTAAAATTGCACGTTTCTCTTTTAAAGAATGCACATCGTAAATCATACACTCGAATGAGAGTGAAGCGATAATCATCGCTTCACTTCTTCCATAATATACGCTTCAATGATGTCCCCTTCTTTAAGATCATTATATCTCTCAATTGTAATACCACACTCATAGTTTTGTGCAACTTCTTTTACGTCGTCTTTGAAACGTTTTAACGTATCAAGTTGTCCTTCGAAAATTACTACGCCGTCACGGATAATACGTACGCCACTATCACGCGTAATTTTACCGTCTGTTACATAACAACCTGCGATTGTTCCAACTTTTGTTACTTTAAACGTTTGACGAACTTCTGCTTGACCGATTACTTTTTCTTCGAATTCTGGATCAAGCATACCTTGCATCGCTGCTTCAATCTCTTCGATTACTTTATAAATAATACGGTGTAAACGAATATCAACGTTCTCTAATTCAGCTGTACGCTTCGCGTTCACATCTGGACGTACGTTAAATCCAATTACAATTGCATTAGATGCAGAAGCTAAAATGATATCAGATTCTGTAATCGCACCTACACCAGTGTGAATGATTTTAACTTTTACGCCTTCAACATCAATTTTACGAAGTGATGCTGCCATCGCTTCAACAGAACCTTGTACGTCTGCTTTTACGATTAAGTTAATTTCTTTTACATCGCCCTCTTGGATTTGTTGGAATAAATCTTCAAGGCTTAATTTAGATTTCTCACCACGTTGTGCAACTAACGCTTCTTGTGCACGTGATTCACCAATTTGACGAGCTTTCTTCTCATCAGCGAATGCCATGAAACGATCTCCAGCCTGTGGTACTTCGTTTAAACCAGTAATTTCAACAGGAGTTGATGGACCAGCAACTTTTACACGACGACCAATATCACTTACCATTGCACGAACACGTCCGAATGAAGTTCCAACAACGATTGGATCTCCAACTCGAAGCGTACCGTTTTGAACAAGTAATGTCGCGATAGTTCCTTTACCTTTATCAAGCTGCGCTTCGATTACTGTACCAGTTGCATAGCGGTTTGGATTTGCTTTGTATTCTTCTACTTCACTTACAAGAAGGATCATTTCTAGTAAGTTGTCAATGCCTTCGCCTTGAATTGCAGAAATTGGTACGAAAATAGTATCTCCGCCCCAAGCTTCTGGAACTAATTCATATTCTGTTAGTTCTTGCATTACGCGATCAGGGTTTGCAGCTGGTTTATCCATTTTATTCACAGCAACAATAATTGGTACTCCTGCTGCCTTCGCATGGTTAATTGCTTCAACCGTTTGTGGCATAACACCGTCATCCGCTGCAACAACAAGGATTGTAATATCCGTTACTTGTGCACCACGAGCACGCATCGTTGTAAATGCTGCGTGACCAGGTGTATCTAAGAATGTAATCTTCTTATCGTTTACTTCAACTTGATATGCACCGATATGCTGAGTAATTCCACCCGCTTCGCCTGCAGTTACTTTTGAGTTACGAATAGAATCCAGTAATGTTGTTTTACCGTGGTCAACGTGTCCCATGATTGTAACTACAGCTGGACGTTCTTTTAAGTTCTCTTCATCATCTTGCTCATCAATGAATGTTTCAAACTCAGTCTCGCTCACAATTACTTCTTCTTCTACTTCAATACCGTAGTCGTTAGCAATTAACTCAATTGTATCTTTATCCAAGTCTTGGTTAATTGTTGCCATAATTCCAAGCATGAAGAGCTTCTTAATAATTTCAGATGGCTCTTTGCTTAATTTTTTAGCAAGATCTCCTACTGTAAGGCTTCCAGAGAAAGTAATTTTATCTGGTGTTTCTACAATTTGAGTTTGTTGTCTACCAGCAAAGTTCTCTTGACGTTTGTCTTCGTTTCCTTTGCCTTTTTTCTTTTTCTTATTACTGTTCTTTTTACTGCGAACAACTTTTTCTTCTACTTCAAACTCATCTGCAACAGAAGGTTTTTCAGTTTGATATTCATTATCTAATTTATTTACTACTTCATCGTCTAACATTGTCATATGATTCGAAACCTCGATATTCATTTCTTTTAGTTTTGTCATAAGATCTTTACTTGAGATATTATGTTTTTTTGCATATTCATGCACTCGAATTTTACTCATACCTTCACCCCCGGTAATTTGTATCGAGCATGCTACGCAGCTTTTTCGCAAAGCCTTCATCTAACACAGCTACAACGACTCGCTCATCTCTCCCAATCGCATGCCCTAATTGTTGTCGATTTTCGACCTTTCTCATTGGTACGTTGTAGTACGTAGTTTTATCTGTGATGCGTTTTGTAGTATTTACTGACGCATCTTCAGATAGCAATACAAGTTTTGCTTTGCCACTTCGTACTTCTTTTAAAACGAGTTCTTCACCCGAAATAATTTTCCGAGCCCGGTTTGCTAGTCCTAAAAACGATTTCCAATCGGACACTTATTTCGACTCCTTCTCAGCAAGCTCAAGAAGCTCTTCATATAAAGAACCGTCGATTTTCGCTTTTAGATGATGTTCCAAAACATTTTTCTTTTGAGCTTGAAGAATGCTCTCCTTGTCCTTCGACAAGTAAGCACCTCGTCCTGATTTTTTCCCAGTTAAATCAATGGACACTTCTCCCTCTTTGGAACGAACAATGCGAACGAGCTCTCGTTTTGATTTCATTTCTTGCGTTGCAACACATTTTCGTAACGGAACTTTTCGATTGCTCATACTCATCACCTCTATTCGATTTCGTCTTCCACTGAATCGAATCCAAATGCGATTACGCTATCTTCTTCTGTTACAATACCAAGTTGTTTCGCATCAGACTCACTCTTAATGTCAATTTTCCAGCCTGTTAATTTAGCTGCAAGACGTGCATTTTGTCCACGCTTACCGATAGCTAATGATAGCTGGTGGTCTGGAACAACTACTGTTGTCGCTTTTTCTTCTTCATCTACAAGTACTTTAACAACTTGTGATGGGCTTAATGCATTTGCAACATATTCAACTGGATCATTTGACCAGCGAACGATGTCAATTTTTTCACCTTTTAATTCGTCTACAATGCGTTGTACACGTTGCCCTTTTGGTCCTACACAAGAACCAACTGGATCAACATCAGTGTTCTCTGCATATACAGAGATCTTAGAGCGATCGCCAGCTTCACGTGCTACAGAACGAATTTCTACAGTTCCATCATAGATTTCAGGAACTTCCATTTCGAATAAACGTTTTAAAAGACCAGGATGTGTACGTGATACGTAAATTTGTGGTCCTTTTGTCGTTTTTTCTACTTTCGTAATGAATACGCGAATACGATCATGTGGTTTGTATTGCTCATTAGGCATTTGCTCACTTACAGGTAATAAAGCTTCTACTTTTCCTAAGCTTACATAGATGAAACGAGCATCTTGACGTTGTACAATACCTACCATAATATCTTCTTCACGATCACTAAACTCAGAGTAAATAACACCGCGCTCTGCTTCACGCACTCGTTGTGTTACAACTTGTTTTGCAGTTTGTGCTGCAATACGACCAAAGTCTTTTGGTGTTACTTCAATTTCTAGTACGTCACCATCTTGGTAGTTTGGATTAATTTGTCTTGCTTCCTCTACAGAAATTTCAAGACGTGGATCAAACACATTGTCTACTACGTCTTTACGTGCTAAAACTTGAATTGTTCCCACTTCTGGGTTAAAGCTCACACGAACGTTTTGTGCTTGATTAAAATTGCGCTTATAAGCAGAGATTAAAGCTGCTTCAATCGCATCAATAATAATGTCTTTGCTAATGCCTTTTTCAGATTCTAATACGAGCAAAGCATCTAATAACTCAGTGCTCATGAAGATCCCCCTTCTAACTAAAACGTAACAGCAAGTCGCGCATTTGCGACTTTATCCATCGAAATTTGGATTTCTTTTTTACGTGTTTTAATTGTTAATAATAATGTTATTGTTGTACCATCGTAAGAAAGCAGTTTTCCTTCAAACATCTTTTCACCATCAATCGGCTCATATGTTTTAATTGCCACTTGTTTTCCTACCGCTTGCTGGAAGTCTTTTTCTTTCTTTAATGGGCGTTCCGCTCCAGGAGATGATACATCCAAAAAGTAAAGATGAGGAATTGGGTCCTCTTTATCTAAAGCTTCGCTTAAACGTTCACTTACCGCACCGCATTCTTCAATGTCGACTCCCTTTTCAGAATCGATGAATACGCGTAAGAACCAGTCTTGTCCTTCTTTCACATACTCTACATCTACAAGTTCAAGATTTAACTCTTCAACGATCGGCTGCGCAAATGCTTCTACAACTTCTGTGACTTTCTTATCCATAAACAGCCTCCTTCCTGCCGTCATGTACCATTTAAAAGAAGAAGACCCCGCCAATTTAAAAACGGTCTATCTTATTCTTTCTCGTTAGCTAACAAAAGCCCCTGCTGTTCAGCAGGGATTATCTGTCTTAGTATTACCAAATTTAAGAAGTAAAACTTGTAACAAAATATGTATATACGACAGAAATCTTTTACCTATCTACGTAGATAAAACATAGATAGTAACACGAAAGAGTGGGTTTCCCCACTCTTTTCTTTACACAATATACATGACATGGTTATCTCGGTTAATAGTATATCATAGGAAATGTTGATTTGCAAAGACTTTTCCTACCTACTAGAACAGTGATAACTGGTTTTGATCTGGTAAGTCTCCTAAACAACCTTGGCTATCTAAATACTCAATAATTGTTTTCGAAACCTTACTTCGCTGTTGCAAGTCTTCTTTTGATAAGAAGTCTCCATTTTTACGTGCTTCTACAATACTTAAAGCTGCGTTTGTGCCAAGACCAGGTACTGCATTAAATGGAGGGATTAATGTATCTCCATCAATAATAAATTCTGTTGCATGTGAGCGGTATAAATCCACCTTTTGGAATGAGTATCCACGCTCACACATTTCAAGTGTCATTTCTAGTACCGTTAATAAACTCTTCTCTTTCGGCGCAGCATCGAGTCCCTTTTGAGCAATTTCATCAATTCTTGCACGTATAGATGCTGAACCTTTCGCCATTGCCTCTACATCAAAATCATCTGCACGAACTGTAAAATATGCGGCATAGAATAACAGTGCAAAATGTACTTTAAAGTATGCGATACGTACAGCCATAAGTACGTAAGCAGCCGCATGGGCTTTAGGGAACATGTATTTAATCTTCTTACATGAATCAATATACCAACCTGGTACATTATTATTTTTCATGTCTTCTTCCCATTCTTCCGGTACACCTTTACCTTTACGAACCGACTCCATGATTTTGAAGGCTAATGATGGATCTAGACCTTGATAGATTAAATATACCATGATGTCATCACGACAACCGATAACTTCGCTCAGCGTACATGTACCGTTATAAATTAACTCGTTTGCATTACCAAGCCATACGTCGGTACCATGTGATAGTCCAGAAATTTGGACTAACTCTGAGAATGTCGTCGGTTTTGTCTCTTCTAACATCTGTCTTACGAATTTTGTACCAAACTCTGGTATACCAAGTGTACCTGTTTTACAGTTAATTTGTTCTTCCGTTACCCCTAACGATTCTGGACCAGAGAAAATTTTCATTACTTCTGGATCATCCGTTGGGATTGTTTTCGGATCAATACCACTTAAATCTTGTAACATACGAATAACGGTCGGATCATCGTGTCCTAGTATATCAAGTTTCAATAAATTATCATGAATCGAGTGGAAATCAAAATGCGTTGTTCTCCATTCAGCACCAATTGAATCAGCTGGATACTGTATTGGTGAGAAATCAAAGATATCCATGTAATCTGGCACAACGATAATACCGCCTGGATGCTGTCCTGTTGTACGTTTTACACCGGTACACCCTGCTACTAAGCGATCAATCTCTGCATTTCGAATCGTTAAGTTATGATCATTTGCATAACCTTTTACATATCCGTAAGCAGTTTTTTCCGCAACTGTACCAATCGTTCCTGCACGATATACATAGTCTTCACCGAACAGTACTTTCGTATAGTTATGGGCACGTGGTTGGTATTCCCCGGAGAAGTTCAAATCGATATCGGGTACCTTATCTCCTTTAAATCCAAGGAATGTTTCGAACGGAATGTCATGTCCATCTTTTACATATGGAATATTACAAGCAGGACATTCTTTATCTGGTAAGTCAAAACCAGAGCCTACAGAACCATCATTAAAGAATTCTGATTGCTTACACTTCGGACATACATAGTGTGGTGGTAATGGGTTTACTTCTGTAATTTCCATCATCGTTGCAACAAATGATGATCCTACCGATCCACGCGAACCTACTAGATATCCGTCTACTAACGATTTTTTCACAAGCTTATGTGAAATTAAATAAATTACGGCGAATCCATGCCCAATAATACTTTTTAATTCTTTTTCTAAACGTGCTTCTACAATTTCCGGTAGCTCTTCACCATAAATGCTACGCGCCATTTTATAACTCATATCACGCGTTTCATCATCAGCACCTTCAATTTTCGGTGTGTATAGATCGTCTTTTACTGGATGCACATCACCAATTAATGACGCAATCTTTTGTGTATTTGTTACAACAACTTCTTTCGCTTTATCTTCACCTAAGAATGAAAAACATTCTAACATTTCATCAGTTGTACGGAAATGTACTGGCGGTAATGAATGTCGATTTAACGGATTGGCTCCGCCCTGCGAACTGACTAAAATTTTACGATACATTGCATCCTCAGGGTCTAAATAATGCACGTTTCCTGTAGCAACAACTGGTTTATCTAACGTCTCACCTAGTTTTACTAAGTTAGAAATAATTGTTTTTAATTGACCTTCGTCTCGAACAAGTTCACGTTCTACTAAATGACGCAACACCTCTGGAGGCATTACTTCAATGTAATCATAGAACTGGGCAATTTCTTCTACCTCTTCAGGTGCCTTTTGCATCATTGCCTCGAAAACTTCACCTTTATCACAAGCCGTTCCTACTAAAATTCCTTCACGGTATTTTTTTAATAGTGACCTCGGCACACGTGGTACACGGTAAAAGTAATTAAGGTGAGAATATGAAACAAGTTTATATAAATTTTTCAATCCAACATCTGATGTGGCAAGTAACGTCATATGACTTGGACGGCCACGCTTATACGCATCCCCTTGTCCCATGCTATCATTTAATTGATCGTGATATTCAAATCCCTTTTCAATTACGTCTTTCAACATTTTCACAAGTAAATATCCCGTCGCTTCTGTATCATAAATTGCACGGTGATGTTGTGTTAATTCAATATCAAGTTTTTTACACATCGTATTTAATCGATGATTTTTCATTTCTGGGAATAAGAATCGTGCAAGTTCTAACGTATCAATAACGGGGTTATTCGTTTTTTCTAGTCCAGCCTTTTTAAAACCTACGTTAATAAAGCCCATATCAAAGCTCGCATTATGGGCAACAAGTGTATGGTCGCCCATCCATTCCTCAAACTTTTTAAACACTTCGTCCACTTCAGGTGCATCAGTTAACATATCATCTGTAATACCTGTTAATTCAATGATCGTCGCCGATAATGGTTGATGCGGATTTGCAAAAGATTCAAAGCGGTCAATAATTTCGCCACCCTTTACTTTTACAGCAGCCAACTCAATAACTGTATCGTATACAGCTGATAAACCTGTCGTCTCAACGTCGAAAACAACATACGTTTCCTCTGCAAGTAAACGATGCGCTTCGTTATATGCTATCGGTACACCATCATTAACTAAATTTGCTTCTACACCATATATAACTTTAACTCCAGCCTTCTTCCCCGCAGAATACGCCTCTGGGAAAGACTGAGCCACGGCATGGTCTGTAACCGCAATAGCCTCATGTCCCCATTTACCAGCTTGAGCAACAAGCTTAGAAACTGGAGTGACAGCGTCCATTTGACTCATCGGAGTATGGAGATGCAGCTCTACTCGTTTTTCGCCTTCTGGTGCTTTATCTTTACGAGACGGTCCTGTGATTTCATTAATATCATTTGCAATCATTACTAAATCTCGAACGAATGTATCGTTTTGAACAGAACCACGCGCTTTCACCCACATTCCTTTTTTCAAGGATTGCAGCATTGGAATATCTTCTTTGTCACGCGAGAACATTTTGATCATAATAGAATCCGTATAATCCGTTATTTTTAAAGTTAATAACGTACGTCCACTACGAAGCTCTTTTGTTTCTACATGGAAGACATATCCTTGAACCGTTTTTCTTCTTTCTTCATCTTGAATTTCTCGCATCGGTGTAATCTCTTCATCTGGCTTAATAAGATACCCGAGTGTAATCGGTCCTTCATACACAACGCTGCTTTCTTCAGCTTGCTTCTTCGCCATTTCTTCCATAGCTTGTATAACACGCTCGCGGTCTTCTTGCTGCGTTTGTTCACGAAACTTTTGCATTTCTTCTGTATTTTGCTGTATATGTGTGTCTAACTGAAAACGCGGGAATCCAAAAACTTCGTATTGATCCCCTACTGGTTTCGCAACGTTTTTCTTTAAAGCAGTAGACTCCAACTCGTTATTCACATTTATTAGCAACTTCACTCCATTCACCTGTGGAAGCTGCTTCTTTAAGTATGCGAACATAGGTGAAAATGTAATTCGTTCCGTACAAAGCGGCCAATACGCCCTCACTTCTTCTTCTGTAAATTGTTTATTCTCTGTTTCTAATGCAAATGTTGTTCTTGCAATATGAGAAAATGATTGCTTAAGCTTTGTTTCTAGCAATTCATATAATTCTGTAGGCAAAATACGTGGCACTTGTAAATCAAAATGCCAACTTTTATTCGCTTTATCAATAACGAGCCTTTCAATACCACCGCCTTGTAAATATTGATTTATAAGGTCGTCTGGTATTTGCAACTGCTGGAGCAAAATTTGAAATCGCTCTTGTTGTTCATTTGTTAAAGACATAAGCACTCTCCTTCCATTTGCTATTATAAATTGAAACGTACCACAAAGAAAGATTTCTCACCTCTTCTTTTACAAAATACGTTTACAAAGAAAGAGAAGGTACCCCATTACGAGGTACCTCTTCTTATTTTAAAATATTTGCAATATATGTTTGAAGTTCTTCTACTTTTACTTCTTCAGACTCACCTGTAGCACGTACTTTCACTTCTACAATACCTTCGTCTGCTTTTTTACCAACTGTAACACGAACTGGAAGACCAAATAAATCTGCATCTGCAAATTTAACACCTGCACGTTCTGCACGATCGTCTAATAACACTTCATAGCCTTGTTCTTGTAATGAGTTGTAGATATTTTCACCCATTTCACGTTGTGCATCCGATTTCATATTTACTGGAATTACATGCACATGGAACGGTGCTACAGCTTTTGGCCAAACTAAGCCGTTCTCATCGTTAAACTGCTCTGCAATTGCTGCCACTGTACGAGATACCCCGATACCGTAACAACCCATAATAAGTGGTTGTGTTTTTCCGTTTTCATCCAGGAATGTTGCGTTCATTGCTTCACTATAACGAGTTCCTAATTTGAATACATGACCAACTTCAATTCCGCGTGCAAAAAGAATTGTTCCGTTTCCATCTGGAGATTGGTCTCCTTCTTGGATGAAGCGTAAATCTGTATATTGACTTACTTTAAAGTCACGTTCTGGATTTACATTTACATAATGGAATCCTTCTTCATTCGCTCCTGAACATCCGTTAACAATTGATGCTACAGCATGATCAGCAATAATTTCGATATCACCTGTTACATTAATCGGTCCTAATGAACCAACTTCACAATTTAATAATGCTTTTACTTCTTCATGAGAAGCAAGCTCAACAACTGAAGCGCCGTATACATTTTTCACTTTCACATCGTTTACTTCGTGATCACCACGAACAAGTACCACTACTAATTTCTCATCTACTTTAAACACCATAGACTTAATGCACTTGTCAGCTGCAATGTTTAAGAATGCGGATACTTCTTCAATTGCTTTTTGGTCTGGTGTTGCTACTTTTTCAAGTGCTTTTTCTGCTTCGTCACTCTTCGTATACGTAGCTACAACAGGAGCCATTTCGATGTTTGCTGCATAATCAGATGTGTCAGAGTATGCAATTGTATCTTCACCAACATCAGATAATACCATAAATTCATGTGTATCTTTTCCGCCCATTGCTCCAGAATCAGCAATAACTGCACGGAAATTCAAGCCACAGCGAGCAAAAATGTTAGAGTATGCTTTATATAAACGATCGTATACTTCATCTAAGCTCTCTTGTGTAGCATGGAAAGAGTATGCATCTTTCATTAGAAACTCTCTTCCACGTAATAAGCCGAAACGAGGTCTTTGCTCATCACGGAATTTTGTTTGAATTTGGTATAATGTTAACGGTAATTTTTTATATGATTTCACTTCATCACGCACAAGATCCGTAATTACTTCCTCATGTGTCGCTCCTAATGCGAATTCACGAGCATTACGATCTTTCATACGCATTAATTCAGATCCGTAAGAATACCAACGACCTGATTCTTGCCATAATTCCGCAGCTTGCATAGCTGGCATTAATAATTCTACAGCTCCTGCGCGCTCCATTTCTTCTCGAACGATACGTTCTACTTTGTGTAATACTTTTAATCCAAATGGTAGAAAGCTATAAATACCAGAAGCATTTTGACGCATAAAACCTGCACGAAGTAATAGCTGATGACTCTTAATTTCAGCATCAGCTGGAACTTCACGTAATGTAGGACTGAATACCATACTTTGTTTCATTTATTTGCACCTCTTCATTTTACTCTTACACGCAGTAAAACCCCTCACCTCGAGTTAGGTGAGGGATTTTATTCTACGAGCTCTATTTCATTATAAGTTTCACTTTATTTTACAAGAAAAACTTACGAATGTCATTCCAAGTTACAACTAACATAAGTAACATTAATAATGCAAAACCAATAAAGTGAACCATTCCTTCTTTTTGGCGATCAATTGGTTTCCCTCGTAACGCTTCAATTAAGAAGAAGAATAAACGGCCACCATCTAAAGCAGGAACTGGTAATAAATTAAATAAACCAAGATTAATGCTTAGAACTGCAGCTAAACTTAGTACACGCGTAAACCCATAATCTACAACTTGATCTGTTAGATTATAAATTCCTACTGGACCTGATAACTCATTAATAGAAAATTGACCAGTTACTAATTTAACAAGAGATTCAAAAATTAGTTTCGTCCATTGGTACGTTTGTTCAAATCCTGATTTAATAGAACCCATTACTGTTTTCTCTACAGGAGAATACACACCGATTCTACCAACTTCGTCTTTTCCTTCTTTATCGAGTGTTGGCGTTACTTTCACATTAAACTGTTCATTATCACGCTTTACTTGTAACGTAATTTCTTTATTTGGGTTTTCACGTACAATAGTAACAACATCTTTCCATGTACTTGTGTTTTTCCCATCAATAGCTTGAATTGTATCATTCTCTTTCAATCCAGCTTGCTGTGCTGCACTGTTATCCATCACTTTTCCGACCATTGGTTTGTCAATAGGAACCCCTTGTACAAATCCAAGAATCACAAAAATAACAAATGCTAAAATGAAGTTCATTGCAGGACCCGCAAAGATTGTTAAAGCGCGTTGCCCTAGTTTTTTCGAGCCAAATTGTCTATTATACGGAGCAATTTGAATTTCTTCCCCCGCAGTAATAATACGAGCCTTTTCATTCACTCGGAATGTTTGAAGCTCTTCCTCGTACTCTTCATAGCCCGAAATTGTTAAATTATGCTCCAAATCAGCTTGTTCGACTTCAATAACACGAACATTTGGATACTTTTCATATCCATCAAAAACTAATTTCACAACTTCGTCTTTTTCATTTAATACAAGGCCAACCTTTTTCCCAGGCTTTAACTCAACTGTGTCCGCATCCTCGCCGGCCATTCTTACATAGCCACCAAGGGGCAGTAATCGAATCGTATACACCGTTTCATTCTTTTCAAATGAGAATATTTTCGGACCAAAACCAATCGCAAACTCGCGGCATAAAATACCTGCTCTTTTTGCGAAATATAGATGCCCTAGCTCATGGAAAAATACGAGTGCACCGAAAATTAATATAAAGGCAATCGCTGTATTCAATTCCATAACCACCTTTGCTAAATTTGTTCCATCACAAACCGTCTTGTGGCCGCATCAATTTCCAAAATTTCCTCTAAGCTCGGTCGTGCAATGACATTGTGATGGTTCATTGCTTTTTCAATGAGGTCTTCCACTGTTAAGAAACCAATTCTCTTTTGTAAAAAGGCTTCAACAGCTACTTCATTCGCTGCGTTCATTACAGCTGGCATACTTCCACCTGCTTTTCCAGCTTCATACGCAAAACGTAAACAACGGAATCGTTCTTGGTCCATTTTCTCAAAATGCAACGTCCCTATTTCCCATAAGTTTAACTGTTTTGTGTCTGAAAGAGGCAATCTATCAGGATATGTAAGTGCGTATTGAATTGGTACTCGCATATCAGGTGAACCAAGCTGCGCCATTACACTACGATCTTCAAATTCAACCATAGAATGGATAATACTTTCTTTATGTAAAACAACATCGATTTGCTCATAAGGGATACCAAAAAGCCAATGTGCTTCAATTACTTCTAGTCCCTTATTCATCATTGTAGCAGAATCAATTGTAATTTTCGAACCCATTGACCAGTTTGGATGTCGAAGCGCATCTTCTACGGTCACATGATGCAATTCATCCCTCGTTTTATCACGGAAACTTCCACCAGAAGCCGTTATAATAAGACGAGAAATTCTTTTTTCATTTTCACCATTCAAGCACTGAAAAATAGCCGAATGTTCACTATCTACTGGAAGTAACGAAACATTATGTTTTCGTGCTGCTTCCATTACAAGATGTCCTGCAGTTACTAACGTTTCTTTATTTGCAATTCCAATTGTTTTTTTCGCCTCAATTGCACGAAGTGTTGGTAACAACCCTACGCTACCTACAACAGCATTTACTACAATCTCCGCATCTGGATGTAATGCTACTTCTAAAAGTCCTTCACTACCATATACAATTTTTGTATTACCAGAAACAGATTGTAATTTTAAAACATCTTCCTCTCTTTGCACAGAGACGATTTGCGGAGAAAATTCTTGAATTACCTTTACTGCGTAGTCAATATTTTTCCCTACAGAAAAAGCAACGAGACGGAATTGGTCTGGGTGCGAGCGTAATACATCTAAAGTTTGTGTACCAATTGATCCGCTTGCACCTAATAAACTAATGTTTTTCATGACTCCAACCCCTCGTTCATTTATTAATTGTATTGTAATAAGAAGTAGAGAATTGGTAAAACGAATAACCAACTATCTGTTCGGTCTAATATACCACCATGCCCAGGTAAAATTGTACCTGAATCCTTTACGCCATAATGACGTTTAAAAGCAGATTGTACTAAATCACCAATTTGTCCAAAAATAGAAATGATAATTGTCAGCACAATTAAAATTACTACATTCGATTCGACTGGGAAGAACACGTTGTAAACAAGTGCCACAATAATTCCACAAACGATACCGCCTAATGAACCTTCAATCGTTTTATTCGGACTAATTTCTGGCCACAATTTTCTCTTGCCAAATGCTTTTCCTACGAAATATGCGCCTGAATCAGTAGCCCATATAACAAATAATGCGCAAAATACATATTTAATTCCTAATATTCTCGTTTCATTTAAATATAAGAATCCCATTGCCACATATGTCGTTGCCATCAGTAAAAATGAAGCATTATCAAAAGTAAATGTATTCTTAGAAAGGACTGTATATGATAAAAGTAATAAAACAATCACAAATGTGATTTCCAATTTACCTAATCCAATCCATGTAAACAGTTCTGATGCACTACTTGGAATTAAAAGAATCCACAATAATACTGCAGCTAAAACTGTCGGTACTGAAATAAGCGTAAGCTTATTCATACGAATTAATTCATATAAACCTATAGAAGCAAGTGCATACACTAAAACCGTAAAAGGCACGCCACCGTATATTACGATGGGAATGAATAGCGCGGCAGCAACCACTCCAGTAATAATTCTCTGTTTCACTATCAAACCCTCTCTTTCTACACGCCTCCGAATCTGCGCCCTCTATGTTGAAAGTCAGTAATCGCATTTAGCAAATGTTCTTCTTTGAAGTCTGGCCAATACACGTCTGTAAACCAAAACTCCGAATATGCAATTTGCCATAACATGAAATTACTAATACGTAGCTCTCCGCTTGTTCGGATTAACAACTCTGGATCAGGTAAAGAACTCGTCATTAAGTAGGAGGAAAGCATTTCTTCACTTACCTCTTCAGAACGAATTTTTCCTTCCTCATTATCTTTCATCATATGTTGCACAGCAGAAACGATTTCATCTCGACTTCCATAGTTTAACGCGAAATTAAGAATTAATCCCGTATTCTCTTTCGTATCTTCCATGGCTTTCTCCATCGCTCTGCGTGTATGCGTAGGAAGACGATCTTTTTGCCCTATTACTCGGACTTGTACGTTTTCTTCAATCAATTCTGGTAAAAATGTACCTAGAAATTCTTCTGGAAGCTTCATTAAATAATCAACTTCCTTTTTCGGTCTTTTCCAGTTCTCAGTTGAAAAAGCATAGAGAGTTAACACTTTCACATTAAGTTTACTTGCAAATTTTGTAATTTTCTTTACAACTTGCATACCTTCATGATGTCCCGCAATACGAGGCATTGCTCTCCTCTTTGCCCATCTTCCATTCCCATCCATAATGATGGCAATATGTTCTGGGATATATCCTTTTTTCACTTCTTCAACGAGATGATCAAACGATGTGTCCTTTTTACCTTTAAAAAAAGGAAAGTTTTTAAACATCATTCATACCCTCCAGCAAGCAGACGTATGCCTAAAAGTGTAAAAAGACCCCCTTAAGAAGAGGGTCATATTTGCGAAGTTATCGCTATTACACTTCCATGATTTCTTTTTCTTTGTTTTTTGCGATTTCGTCAACTTTTGCAATATATTTATCTGTTTCTTTTTGGATATCTTCAGTATATCCTCTTAAATCATCTTCTGTAATCTCGCCAGCTTTTTCAAGCTTCTTAAGATCATCATTTCCGTCACGACGTACGTTACGAACAGCAACTTTTGCTTCTTCAGCATATTTTTTCACAACTTTTACAAGATCACGACGACGCTCTTCTGTTAGTGCAGGGAATGCAATACGAATTACAGTTCCATCATTAGAAGGGTTTAAGCCTAAATCTGCTTTTAAAATTGCTTTTTCAATATCACCGATAGAAGTTTTATCATAAGGTTGAATTACTAGTAAACGCGCTTCTGGAACTGTAATGTTCGCTAATTGCACAACTGGTGTTGGTGCACCATAGTAATCAACTTGTACCTTATCTAATACAGACGCGTTTGCACGACCAGCACGAACTGTTGCTAATTCACGAGAATAAGCAGCAACTGCTTTTTCCATTTTTTCATTTGAAGACTTCAATACTTGTTGTCCCATATTTATTTCCCCCTTACCACTGTTCCGATATTTTCGCCTAAAACGGCACGTTTAATATTACCTTTTTCCATAACTGAGAATACAATTAGTGGAATATCATTATCCATACATAGAGAAGAAGCTGTAGAATCCATTACACCTAAACCTTCTTTTAATACATCTAAGTAAGTAAGCGTTTCGTATTTTGTAGCTGTTGGATCAATAGATGGATCCGCATTATATACACCATCTACATTGTTTTTCGCCATTAAAATTACATCTGCTTCAATTTCTGCCGCACGTAATGCTGCTGTTGTATCTGTAGAGAAGTATGGGTTACCTGTACCTGCTGCAAAGATAACAACACGTTTTTTCTCTAAGTGACGAACTGCTTTACGACGAATGTAAGGTTCTGCAACTTGACGCATCTCAATTGAAGTTTGTACACGAGTTTGAATTCCGATATTCTCCAAGCTATCTTGAAGAGCTAATGAATTCATAACTGTCGCTAACATGCCCATGTAATCTGCCCCTGCACGATCCATGCCCATTTCACTTCCAATTTTTCCACGCCAAATGTTACCGCCACCAACAACAACAGCAACCTCTACATCAAGTTCTGCAATTTCTTTTACTTGTTCCGCAACTGACTTAATAACAGTTGGGTTAATTCCAAATCCTTGCTCTCCAGCTAAAGCTTCTCCACTTAGCTTTAAAACGACACGATTATATTTCGGTTTACTCATAATGAACCTCCAATTGCTTACATCTTTATTTTAAAAAAGGGAACACAATGTGTTCCCTAATCTGTATTAGTTACTACCTTTTACTTGGTTCATTACTTCTTCAGCAAAGTTGTCTTCGCGTTTTTCGATACCTTCACCAACAGCGTAGCGAACGAATCCTTTTAATGTTCCGCCTTTAGACTCAACGAACTGACGAACTTTCATATCAGGGTTTTTAACGAATGCTTGGTCAAGTAAGCAAATCTCTTCGAAGAATTTGCCTAGACGGCCTTCAACCATTTTCGCAACGATTTTCTCAGGCTTGCCTTCGTTTAATGCTTGTTGTGTTAATACTTGACGCTCATGCTCAACTTCTTCAGCTGTTACAGCATCGCGGTCGATGTATTTAGGGTTAACTGCAGCGATGTGCATTGCAACATCTTTAGCAGCAGCTTCATCAGTAGAACCTTCAAGAACTGTTAATACACCAATGCGTCCACCCATGTGTAGGTAAGCGCCGAATGCATCTGCATCAGTTTTTGATACGATTTCGAAACGACGAAGTGTAAGTTTTTCACCAATTTTAGCGATTGCTTCGTTGATGTGCTCTTCAACTTTTTTACCGTTTTCCATTGTTTGAGCCATAGCTTCTTCAACGTTAGCTGGTTTGTTAGTTAATAAGTGAGCAGCTAATTCTTTAATTAGTGTTTGGAAACCTTCGTTTTTCGCAACGAAATCAGTTTCAGAGTTTAATTCTAAGATTAAAGCGTCGTTACCGTTTGTTTCGATGAAAGTTAAACCTTCAGCAGCAATGCGGTCTGCTTTTTTAGCAGCTTTCGCAATACCTTTTTCACGTAAGAAGTCAATTGCCTTCTCCATGTCGCCGTTAGTTTCTGTTAAAGCTTTTTTGCAGTCCATCATACCTGCGCCAGTTTTTTCACGTAATTCTTTTACCATTTGAGCAGTGATTGCCATACTTTTCATCCTCCTAAAATATGTATTTATACCTTTTATAAAGGTGTTTATACCTTAAAAAAGGTGATAAAAGGCCGAACCCCTTATCACCTTTCCAACTTTGTTACGCAGTAACAGTTTCTTCACCTTGTTTTGCTTCAAGGATCGCGTCTGCCATTTTAGATGTAAGAAGTTTTACAGCACGAATTGCATCATCGTTTGCTGGGATAACGTGATCGATTTCGTCTGGATCACAGTTTGTATCAACGATACCGATGATTGGAATGTGTAATTTGCGTGCTTCAGCAACTGCAATACGCTCTTTACGAGGGTCTACTACGAATAATGCACTTGGAAGACCTTTCATATCTTTAATACCGCCTAAGAATTTCTCAAGACGCTCTAACTCTTTTTTAAGTTGAACAACTTCTTTCTTAGGAAGTACTTCGAAAGTACCATCTTCTTGCATTCTTTCGATGTCTTTAAGACGCTTGATACGCTTTTGGATTGTTTGGAAGTTTGTTAAAGTTCCACCTAACCAACGTTGGTTAACGAAGTACATACCAGCACGAGTTGCTTCTTCTTTAATAGCTTCTTGTGCTTGTTTTTTAGTACCTACGAATAAGATGTCTCCGCCTTCAGCAGCGATGTCGCGCATCGTTCTGTAAGCTTCCTCAACTTTTTTCACAGTTTTTTGTAAGTCGATGATGTAGATACCGTTACGCTCTGTGAAAATGTAACGCTTCATTTTTGGGTTCCAACGACGAGTTTGATGTCCGAAATGAACACCAGCTTCAAGCAATTGCTTCATAGAAATTACTGACATAATATAGTTCCTCCTAAATGGTTTTTGATATCCTCCGTTTACTTCATCTCTAAGCGAAACTACAAACGTAGCACCAACACTTAAATCAGTAAACGTGTGTACTTTGTACTGACACCACTGCTTACTATATCATACTGAAATATTACAATCAAGTCGAAAATGCGAACAATGTAAAACTTTCTTTGTTCATACTCGAATTCTAGTATTACCAACCTTCTTTTCTTTTAAGCAAAAAAGTAAATACAATTAATAGTTTTCCCAGAAAACACGCTTATGACACTTTTCACAAGCATCTTCTATCCATTGCACAAAAAAACTCTCCTCAATTGAGGAGAGTTTTTTATAAATTAGTTTGTTTTTAATTTAGCAAGTTCTTGTAGAAACTTGTCGTTTAGTACTTTAATGTATGTTCCTTTCATACCTAAAGAGCGAGACTCAATAACACCAGCACTTTCTAATTTACGTAGTGCATTTACGATTACAGAGCGAGTAATTCCTACGCGATCAGCAATTTTACTTGCAACAAGTAAACCTTCTGTTCCATTTAATTCTTCGAAGATATGCTCAATTGCTTCTAACTCACTGTAAGATAATGAGCTGATTGCCATTTGAACAACAGCTTTACTACGCGCTTCCTCTTCGATTTCTTCTGCTTTTTCACGTAAGATTTCCATACCTACAACAGTTGAGCTGTACTCAGCAAGGATTAAATCATCATCTAAGAACTCTTGACCAAGACGAGCTAATACTAATGTACCTAGACGCTCACCGCCACCAACGATTGGTACGATTGTAGTTAAACCTTGACCGAATAATTCTCTGTTTTCTACTGGGAATGCTGTGTAAGCACTGTTCACATCTAAGTTTGAAGATGTTTCTGTAATGTTGAATAAGCTTTGTG
Organism: Bacillus cereus group sp. MYBK95-2; assembly: GCF_051915225.1. Classification (NCBI taxonomy): domain Bacteria; kingdom Bacillati; phylum Bacillota; class Bacilli; order Caryophanales; family Bacillaceae; genus Bacillus; species Bacillus cereus group sp. MYBK95-2. The sequence continues at coordinate 312,791 of NZ_JBQAEH010000001.1, forward strand.
TATATTCTTCTGGGAATTGACGTTCTGCAAGCATTTGCTTCATGCGTTCGTTTTCGATTTGTTGGTGAATTGCATAACCTAGTAATTTACCACGACGGCTAACTACGAATACGTTTGCTTCGATTACTTCACACATTGTGTCAGACATTTCTCTAAAGTTTACAGGCTTCCCTGCTGCGCTCTGTAATAACGCATTTAATTTTCTCGTTTTTGCTAATAATTCCATTTCAAAAGTTCCTCCTACATGTTACTCACATATTTTTTCATCACTTGGAAACTAGGGCGAGTCACCTGATGACACTATTACAAAATAAACTGGCTCACATCTTTATTTTTAGCAATTGTTGCTAATTTCTCCTCAACGTATTGAGGTGTTATCGTTATTTTCTCTAACGTAATTTCAGATGCTTCAAACGATAAATCTTCAAGGAGCTTCTCCATAATCGTATGAAGTCTTCTTGCTCCAATATTATCTGTATCCTGATTAACTTGATAAGCAATCTCAGCAATCTTACGAATAGCTTCGTCTGAAAATTCAATTTCTATACCTTCAGTCGCTAATAATGCCATATATTGTTTAATTAACGCATTGTCAGGCTCGATTAATATTTTAACAAAATCGTCTGTCGATAATTTTGTTAATTCTACTCGAATCGGAAATCTCCCTTGCAATTCCGGAATTAAATCCGACGGTTTAGACATATGGAACGCTCCAGCTGCAACGAATAAAATATAATCCGTTTTTACTGATCCGTATTTTGTCGCAACATTCGACCCTTCTACAATTGGCAGAATGTCACGTTGCACACCTTCACGTGATACATCTACGCTATTCGACTGCTTACCAGCAATTTTGTCAATTTCATCGATAAAAATAATCCCGAGCTGTTCAGCACGATAAACAGCCTCTTGTGTAACTTCATCCATATCAATTAAGCGCTGTGCCTCTTCATTTGTCAAGAGTTTTCTTGCTTCTTTTACAGAAAGTTTACGTTTTTTCGTTTTTTTCGGCATAAAACTTCCTAGCGCATCTTGGAAATTCATTCCCATTTGTTCCATGCCAGTTCCTTGTAACATATCAAACATGGAAGACTGTTGTTCAGTCACTTCAATCGATACAATTTCTTCTTCAAGAAGCCCTGCAGCAAGCTTTCTCTCCACATCTTGACGTTTCTTTTCGATTTCAACATCTTCTTGTGTATCAGACGTTTGATTCGAATTTTGAGCGCCTCCAAAAAGCATCTCTAATGGATTTTTGAATCCAGATTGCTTCTCCGGACTCGGCACTAAAATTTCAACAAGACGTTGATTCGCTTGCTCTTCTGCTTTATCTTGAACTTTCACTACCATTTCTTCTTTTACGATACGAACCGATGTTTCCACCAAGTCACGTACCATCGACTCTACATCTCTACCCACATATCCAACTTCTGTGAATTTTGTAGCCTCAACCTTAATAAAAGGTGCTCCAACGAGTTTCGCCATTCGTCGTGCTACCTCTGTTTTCCCAACACCTGTCGGTCCAATCATTAAAATATTTTTAGGCGCAATTTCGTCACGTAAATTTTCAGCTAATTTACTGCGGCGATATCGATTTCTCAACGCTACAGCAACCGCTTTCTTTGCGTCTTTTTGACCGATGATGTATTGATCTAATTTTTCCACAATTTGGCGCGGAGTAAAATGTAAATGCATATAAAATGCCTCCCTTACGATTCTACAATTCTTCAACAATTATGTTGTGATTCGTATAAACACAAATATCGCCAGCAATCTCTAAACTCGCTTTCGCAATTTGCTTCGCTGTTAAGTGTTCACTTGCATATTGCTTTAAAGCACGACCTGCAGAAAGTGCATAATTCCCACCAGATCCAATTGCTAAAATACCATCATCCGGTTCAATCACTTCTCCTGTACCTGAAACAAGGAGCATAGTTGTTTTATCCATGACAATGAGCATCGCTTCTAGCTGACGTAACATTTTATCGCCACGCCATTGTTTTGCCATTTCAACAGCAGCACGCTGCAAGTTGCCATTATACTCTTCTAATTTCCCTTCAAACATTTCAAAAAGAGTAAATGCGTCAGCAACTGATCCTGCGAAACCAGCTAAAACTTTACCTTGGAAAAGTTTACGAACTTTACGAGCTGTATGTTTCATTACAACAGCATTTCCCATTGTCACTTGGCCATCTCCAGCCATTGCACATTCTCCATTATGATGAACTGCAAATATCGTTGTAGCGTGGAAATTTCCCATAGAAAAAACTCCTTTATTTGTTTTTATAGCTTTTAAAGCAATTTATGCCCGCGGGTGATGCTTCATGTAAACAGAACGCAATCTTTCTTTAGAGACATGCGTATAAATTTGTGTCGTCGACAAATTTTCATGGCCTAATAGCTCCTGTACAGTACGTAAATCCGCCCCTTCATCTAGCATATGTGTAGCAAATGTATGCCTTAACATATGGGGACTTATCCGCATTGTCAGCGAAGCCTTTTTAATGAGTTCATTTAAAACATAACGAACCCCACGACTTGTTAGCGGTGTACCTTTCGCATTTAAAAATACCATATGAGAATCTTCGTCAGTCTTATTAACTAACTGTTTTCTCCCATTCTCTATATAAGTAATTAAAGAATCTTGCGCATAGCTTCCGAACGGAATATACCTTTGTTTTTTTCCTTTTCCCATTACTAAAATTGTTCCCACCGCAAAGTCAATATCGGTAAGTTGTAAATTGACACATTCACTCACACGGATCCCAGTCGCATACATCAACTCTAATAAAGCTTGATTCCTTTGACCTAATGGCGTTTCCGTGTCAGAAACTTCAAATAATTCCTCTAACTCTTCAGCATATAAAAACTTTGGGATTGACAATTCTTTTTTGGGGAGTGACGCAAGTGCAAACGGATTATCCTTTCGATAACCTTCACGCATCAAAAAACGATATAAACTTCGTAAGCTTGATACTTTTCTTGCGACAGATTTACGGGCTAACTTTTCATCGTGCAACGTCGTTAAGTACAAACGAACATCCGCGTATGTAACGTCTAAAAAAGAGGATATGCCTTCTCGTTCCATAAATTGCACAAAATGTTCTAAATCATTTTGATAACTTGCAATTGTATATTTTGAATAATTTCTTTCAATTTGTAAATATCCAACGAATAATTGTAACAATTTCTTCACATTCACACAACTCACCTCAATAAAGGCTACTAAATCGTATCACAACTTAGTAGCCTTTGCAAGAAATTTAACTAAATATTTACAAAATTTCGAATCGTTTCTAAAGCGCGTGCTGCGTACGCTTCATTTCGTTCTGCTTTCTTTTTAATCTTCTTCTCTAACGGTGCAAATAGACCGAAGTTCGCATTCATCGGCTGGAAGTTTTTAGCGTTCGTTGCCGTAATGTAATTTGCCATGCTACCCATCGCAGTTACTGGCGGTAATACAACTGGCTCTTCACCTTGCACAAGACGCGCAGCATTAATTCCTGCTAATAATCCTGATGCTGCTGATTCAACATATCCCTCTACTCCAGTCATTTGACCAGCGAAGAATAAATCATCACGTTGTTTATATTGATATGTTGGACGAAGCAAATTAGGTGAATTAATAAACGTATTACGATGCATTACACCATAACGTACAATCTCTGCATTTTCCAATCCCGGAATTAACTGTAGCACTTCTTTTTGCGGTCCCCACTTTAAATGAGTTTGGAAACCTACGATATTGTATAAAGTTCCCGCTGCATCATCTTGACGTAACTGAACAACAGCATATGGCGTTTTCCCTGTTTTGGGATCTTCCAATCCAACAGGTTTCATAGGTCCAAATACTAACGTCTGTCTCCCTCTACTTGCCATAACTTCTACTGGCATACAACCTTCAAAGAAAATTTCTTTTTCAAACTCTTTTAAAGGCACTGTCTCAGCAGCAATTAGAGCCTCATAAAAACGATCGAACTCTTCTTCTGTCATTGGGCAATTTAAATATGCAGCTTCACCTTTGTCATAACGCGATTTTAAATACACTTTATTCATGTCAATGCTGTCTTTTTCTACGATTGGGGCTGCAGCATCATAGAAGTAGAAATAATCTTCTCCTGTTAATTCTTTCAATTTTGCAGAAAGATCAGGAGATGTTAATGGACCTGTAGCAATAATTGTCGGTCCCTCTGGAATATCTGTAATTTCTTCATTCATTACAGTTACATTTGGATGGTTCTTTACGTATTCTGTTACTTTAGCTGCGAACTCATGACGATCTACAGCTAAAGCACCTCCAGCTGGTACAGAGCACTCATCCGCCGCACGAATAATTACAGAATCCATTAAGCGCATTTCCTCTTTAATAACTCCAACTGCATTTGTTAAAGTGTTTGCACGAAGTGAGTTACTACATACTAATTCAGCGAATTTATCTGTGTGATGAGCTGGCGTTTGCCTTACCGGTCTCATTTCATATAATCTAACTTGGACACCACGTTTTGCAATTTGGTAAGCTGCTTCACTTCCTGCAAGACCTGCGCCAATGACGTTTACTACTTGTGTTGTCATTTATATCACCTTTCCTTTTCTTCCCGAAAAAAATGTGAGCAGTTACGCTCACATTTGTTGTTCTTCTTCATAATCGCACGAAATACATTGTACTTGCACGCCTTTTTTCAACTTTTTCTCTACAAGCATGCCTTCGCACTTCGGACACTTACGACCAATTGGCTTATCCCAAGATACAAAGTCGCATTCCGGATACGTACCGCACCCATAGAAAAGACGTTTCTTTTTATTACTACGGCGTTCAATAATTTGACCCTTATCACACTTTGGACAAGTAACACCGATTTCTTTCACAATCGGCTTTGTATTACGACAATCTGGGAAATTCGAGCAAGCCATAAATTTCCCGTATTTACCCATTTTAAAGACCATTGGGTGATTACATAATTCACAATCTTCCCCAGCTGGTTCATCTTTAATTTCCACTTCACGCATTTCTTTTTCCGCTTTTTCTAAACGCGGTTCAAAACCTACGTAGAAATCATCAACAATTTTTACCCAATTCGCATTTCCTTCTTCTACTTCATCAAGGCTTTGCTCCATATTGGCAGTAAATTCAATGTTAATAATTTCTGGGAAAAACTCTAAAATAAGTTCAATTACTATTTCACCAAGTTCAGTCGGAACGAAGCGTTTATTATCCAAACCTACATACCCACGCTTTTGAATTGTTTCAAGTGTAGGTACATATGTTGACGGTCTTCCAATTCCAAGTTCTTCAAGTGTTCTTACTAGGCGAGCCTCTGTATAGCGCGGAGGAGGTTGTGTAAAATGTTGCTTTGGTTCTAAATCCTTTGAAAATACAGTTTCCCCTACTTCTAAAGGTGGCAACATCTTATCCTTTTCTTCAGCACCATCATCTTTTGACTCTACATACACTTTCATAAATCCTGGGAACTTTACAACCGATCCACTTGCACGGAACTGAACATTGTTATTAATGAGTCTCGCTGTCACAGTATCCATTATAGCAGACGCCATTTGACTTGCAACAAATCGCTCCCAAATCAATTTATATAATCGAAGTTGATCACGACCTAAGAAACTTTTTAGTTCCTCTGGCTTTCTCATTACCGAAGTAGGACGAATTGCCTCATGCGCATCTTGCGCATTTGACTTTTTCGTTTCTTTCTTCTTTTCTGTTCCTATGTATTCCGTACCATACGCTTCAGTGATGTAAGTACGAGCCTCTGTTTGAGCTGTTTCTGAGATACGTGTTGAATCAGTTCTCATATACGTAATAAGACCTACAGTTCCTTGTTTTCCAAGATCTATCCCTTCATACAATTGCTGTGCAAGCATCATTGTTTTCTTTGCTCGCATGTTTAACTTACGTGCTGCTTCTTGTTGCAAGGAAGATGTTGTAAACGGTAATGCAGGATTACGTTTTCGCTCTTTGCGCGTTACATTTTCAACTGAAAACGCATTGTCTTTCATCTGTTCAATTATTTCATTCACTTGCGTTTCATTTGTTAATTGAACTTTTTCACCATCTACACCGTAAAAGCTTGCTTCAAATGTGTCTTTTCCTTTTACAAATTCTGTTTTAATTGTCCAGAATTCTTCAGGTTCAAAGTTTTGAATTTCCCTTTCACGCTCGATGATTAAACGAACTGCTACAGATTGTACACGTCCTGCACTTAATCCTTTTTTTACTTTCTTCCATAATAAAGGACTAATATTGTAACCAACAAGACGATCAAGTATACGTCTTGCTTGTTGTGCATCCACTAAATCCATATTAATTGCACGAGGATGTTTAAATGATTCTTTGATTGCATCTTTCGTAATCTCATTAAACACAACCCGACAATCTGATTCAACGTCCACATTTAACGTATTCGCTAAATGCCAAGCAATCGCTTCCCCTTCACGGTCTGGATCGGCCGCGAGATAGACTTTCTTTGCTTTTTTCGCCGCTGATTTTAAATCTTTTAAGACGGGACCTTTACCACGAATGGTAATATACTTCGGGGTGAAGTTGTTCTTTACTTCTATCCCCATTTGACTTTTTGGCAAATCGCGAACATGTCCCATAGACGCGACAACTTTGTATTTTTTCCCTAAATATTTCTCAATGGTCTTCGCCTTAGAAGGCGACTCCACGATTACGAGGTAATCTGACATGCTAGTGCCTCCTTAAGAGGTGGATTCAAGTCTTCATTAATCTTATTGATTTCTCTTGTTTTTGTCAATCAAGAATGAATATACCATACAGTGCCAATCTACCATTTGTCAATAATTGTTTAATAAAAACATAAAAATATAAGGTTAATTTAAAATCTCTTCCAAGATATCTTCTGCATTTCTTACTAGTTTTGCTCCTTGCTGAATAAGATGATTCGTTCCCGATGCCCCCTCTACAAATATAGGTCCAGGAAGCGCAAACACCTCTCTATTTTGCTCTAACGCAAGGTCTGCAGTAATAAGTGTTCCGCTTCTCGATTTCGCTTCTACAACTAAAACACCTTTACTTATACCACTAATAATCCGGTTCCTTTTTGGAAAATACCATTTTTTCGGTGCATAGTGCGGCGGATACTCTGTCAATAACAATATATATTCCTTCCACATTTCATATAAATGTCTATTTTCTTTCGGATACATAAAAGACAATCCATGCCCTAATATCGCAATAGTCGGGCAATGATGCCTTACTGTAATCTCATGAGACATTGTATCTATCCCTTTTGCAAACCCACTGACAATAAGCCACTCTCTTTCTAATAAAGGGTGTAAAATAAACTTCAAACTCTCATGACCATATAATGATGGTTCTCTCGTTCCAACAACTGCTAATTTATTTACTTTATTCAGGAAATCTTTCTCTCCTTTTCCATATAAAACGAAGGGAGGGTCTTGTATTTCACGTAATAATTGCGGATAATCTTCATCCCATATCGTTATATAAAAAATACGATTTCTCTCTAAATAAGATATATATTGCGGAAGATTTGAATTTTGAAGAAATTTTACTAGTTCTGAAGATTTTTTCGAGGATATTCCAGTGTAGTGTTCCATTTGTTTTTCGTTAAAATTATATATGTTCTTTAATTCTGGATCGACATATAGTAGCCTCTCCATCGCTTTCCAATAATCTGCTAGCAAGTAATGAACATGTAATAACCTCTCTCTTTTCATCTTGATTCTCCTTACCCATAATTTTTATTATGTAAACAGAAAAAAGTGTAAAAAGACACCCTCAAGTAAGAAGGTGTCTTTCAACAGATTAATAGTTTTTACAAGTCTCAAATAAACCTTTTTCTTTTAAAACAGAGATTAGCGTTTCTCCCATAACTGCTGGAGTTTCAGCTACTTTAATGCCACAAGCTTCCATTGTTTTAATCTTTTCAGCAGCAGTTCCTTTACCGCCAGAAATGATTGCACCAGCATGGCCCATACGTTTGCCAGCAGGCGCTGTTTGACCACCAATGAAGCCTACAACAGGTTTTGTCATATTAGCTTTTACCCATTCAGCTGCCTCTTCTTCTGCTGTACCGCCGATTTCACCAATCATAATTACAGCATGTGTTTCTTCATCTTCATTAAATGCTTTTAACGCATCAATAAAGTCTGTACCGTTAACAGGGTCTCCGCCGATACCTACAGCAGTAGATTGGCCAATACCTTCTTGTGTTAACTGATGTACAGCTTCATAAGTTAATGTACCAGAGCGAGATACGATACCAACATGACCTTTTTTATGAATATATCCTGGCATAATACCAATCTTACATTCATCTGGTGTGATTACACCTGGGCAGTTTGGTCCAAGTAAACGTGTATGTTTACCCGCCATATATCTCTTTACGTTTACCATATCTAATACAGGAATCCCTTCAGTAATACATACTACTAAATCAATTTCTGCATCAACAGCTTCCATAATTGCATCTGCCGCAAAAGCGGGTGGAACGTATACAACTGAAGCGTTTGCGCCTGTTGCTTTCACTGCATCTTCTACTGTATCAAATACTGGTACACCTTCAATATCAGTGCCGCCCTTACCTGGTGTTACACCACCGACAATTTTCGTACCGTATTCAATCATTTGTTTTGTATGGAATAAACCTTGAGAACCTGTAATACCTTGAACAATAACTTTTGTATCTTTATTAACTAATACGCTCATTTTTCTCCCCCGCTTTCTATTAGCCCACTAGTGAAACAATTTTTTGTGCACCGTCTGCCATAGATTCTGCTGCAACAATATTTAAGCCAGACTCATTTAAAATTTTCTTACCTAGTTCTACGTTTGTGCCTTCAAGACGTACAACTAAAGGTAACTCAAGACCTACTTGTTTCGTTGCTTCAATAACACCTTCTGCAATAACATCACACTTCATAATGCCACCAAAAATGTTAACGAAGATACCTTTTACATTTTTGTCAGAAAGGATAATTTTGAATGCTTCTGTAACTTTTTCTGCAGTTGCACCGCCACCAACATCTAAGAAGTTAGCTGGGTCACCGTGGTAATGTTTAATGATATCCATTGTAGCCATCGCTAAACCTGCACCATTAACCATACAACCGATATTTCCATCTAAAGGAATGTAGTTTAAGTCGTATTTTGAAGCTTCAATTTCTTTTGAATCCTCTTCATCAAGATCACGAAGCTCTAAAATGTCTTTATGGCGATATAACGCATTAGAATCAAAGTTTAATTTTGCATCTAATGCCATAACTTTACCTTCGCCTGTTGTAACAAGTGGGTTAATCTCAGCGATAGAGCAATCTTTTTCGATAAACGCACGATATAAGCCCATCATAAACTTCACAGCTTGTCCTACAAGCTCTTTTGGAATATTGATGTTAAATGCAATTCGGCGCGCTTGGAAACCTTGCAAGCCTACTGCTGGATCAATATATTCTTTAAAGATTTTTTCAGGTGTTTTTTCTGCTACTTCTTCAATTTCTGTTCCGCCTTCTTCAGACGCCATTAAAACAACTTGAGAAGTTGCACGATCTAAAACTAGACCTACATAATATTCTTTTTTAATATCGCAACCTTCTTCGATAAGTAAGCGTTTTACTTCCTTACCTTCAGGACCTGTTTGATGTGTCACAAGTGTAGTTCCTAAAATGCTTTCTGCATATGTACGAACTTCATCTAAATTTTTCGCAACTTTTACTCCGCCAGCTTTGCCGCGTCCACCAGCGTGAATTTGCGCTTTCACTACACATACATCTGTTCCTAATTCTTTCGCTGCTTCTACAGCTTCTTCTACTGTAAACGCAACCTTCCCGTTCGGAACGCTAACCCCATAGCTTCTAAGGACTGCCTTACCTTGGTACTCATGGATATTCATGGTCCCATCCTCCCCTGTTTTCCTGTTTTACTCGAAAAGTTTTTTAATGTTTAAAAAACATTACATTGCCATTGTATAAGATGATTGGCACGCTGTCTACAATAAAGTGTCAGAAAACTGAAATCGCTTTATTCTTTTTCGAAAATAGTAATGTTTATATGCCAAAATAAAAAAATAAGCTGTATATTTACAGCTTATTTTTGAATCATATCTTTAATTGGTGCGAATGACTTGCGGTGTTCATCTAGTACTCCATGCACTTCAATTGCCTCTAAATGTTGCTTTGTGCCATATCCCATATGTTGCTCAAATCCATATTCAGGATACTTCTCTCCCAGTTCTTTCATCATACGATCTCTCGTTACTTTTGCTATAATGGATGCTGCTGAAATCGAAACACTTTTCGCATCACCTTTAATAATTGATGTTTGCGGAATTGGTGTAGGAAGCTTCATCGCATCAATTAATAAATGTTGAGGTGTACAAGATAAATTTGCAACTGCATCTAACATCGCTTGTTTCGTTGCTTGGTAAATATTAATGTCATCAATAACTTGCGGTGATACAATTCCTACTCCAATTGCAATTGCTTGTACTTTTATTTCATCATAAAAACGCTCACGTTTCGCTTCACTCAACTTTTTCGAGTCATTTAACCCTGGAATATAAAAATCCTCAGGAAGAACGACAGCTGCCGTCACAACAGGCCCAGCCAATGGCCCGCGCCCTACTTCATCAATACCCGCGATATATGTGACCCCTTTTTCACGCAAAGCATTTTCATACTTGGACATTTCAAAAAACTTCTCTTTTTCTTTCTGTTCTAACTCTTTTTGTTTATACCACTTCAAAACGAGCTTTTGAACACCTTTTCGATCATCTTTCATTAACAGCTGAAAGCGATCATCTTCTTCATTCATAATTTCTTTCAATACATTTTCCGCTTCTTTTATCGTCATAGTTTGCATTTATACAAGCTCCTTTTTAAACATATCCAAAAAGAAAAGACGCACAAACGCACGTCTTATACTTCTTCTATTTTTTCCACATCTTCCACTTGCTCTCCAAACTCTTCCGGTGTTTCAAACGTCATTTTTCCAAGTTTGCCACCACGAAGCTCACGAAGCACAAGCTCAGATGTCTTATCATAATCAATCATTCCGCCGCCCATTAAGCAGCCTCTATTTTTTCCAATTGCATCGAATAATTCCACAATATCTTCTGGAATCTCATTTAAATTATAGCGTTCTTTCAAGCGTTCTGGATAATGTTTCTCCATAAAACGTAATGCGTAAACAGCTACATCTTGTAAATTTAAAATTGAATCTTTAATTGCACCCGTTGTCGCTAAACGAAGACCCACTAATTGATCTTCAAATTTAGGCCACAGAATACCTGGTGTATCTAACAATTCCATTTCCTTCCCAACTTTAATCCATTGTTGAGCTGTTGTCACACCTGGACGATCTCCTGTTTTAGCAATATTTTTCTTTGCCAATTTATTAATCAATGTAGATTTACCAACATTTGGTATACCTACAATTAATGCACGAATCGCTCTCGGTCTAATACCTTTTGCAACCATTTTATCAAATTTTTCTTTAACAAGCACTTTACAAGCTGCTGCAATTTCCTTCATACCTTGTCCAGCTTGCGCGTTAATCGAAATTGCCATATGGCCTTTTTCTTTAAAATATGCGATCCATTGTTTTGTTAAACGATCATCCGCCATATCCGCTTTATTTAAAACAACAAGCCTTGGCTTATGTGTAATGATTTCATCAATCATTGGGTTTCGAGATGATAATGGTAATCGAGCATCTACAAGTTCAATTACAACATCAATTAATTTTAATTTCTCCGTTACTTGGCGTCTAGCCTTCGCCATATGCCCTGGAAACCATTGAATTACCATGTTGCCACCTTCTTTTTCATTTATTTCACAATACGTGCGTCTTCTAACGGCCAATATAACATATTAGCTTTACCAATTACTTGATCCATTGAAATCGTACCGATTGAACGGCTATCTTTACTAAAACGACGATTATCACCTAAAACAAATAATTGATCTTTTGGAACGGTTTTCTTGCCTGTCATTTCTTCAAGATTAAAATCATATGTAAGCGGTCCGTCAGCAATTTGCTTTTTCTGCTTGTCTAAATACGGCTCCTCATAAGCCTTTCCGTTAACATACAGTTTATCATTACGATACTCTATTTCATCGCCTGGCAGGCCTATAATGCGCTTAATGTAATCTTTATCTTCTGTTGCTCGAAATACGATAATATCAAAGCGTTTTGGATCTCCAATGTGATAACCAATTTTATTCACAATCATTCGATCACGATCATGTAAAGTAGGTGCCATCGATACCCCGTCTACGAGAATTGGCGCAAAGAAAAACTGTCTAATAACACCAGCTAATACAACAGCAATCAAAATTGCCTTAATCCATTCCCAAAGTGAACTCTTCTCTTTTTTCATGCATTTCCCCTCCACGGTTATGTAAACTGCTCGTATTATACCAAAATTTCATATAGATTGGAAAAAGGGAGCTTGTGCATTTACAAGCTCCCATACATGTCTTATCGAATTTCTTTAATACGTGCTTTTTTACCGCGAAGGTTACGTAAGTAGTATAACTTAGCACGACGTACTTTACCACGGCGAAGTACTTCGATTTTCGCGATTCTTGGCGTGTGAACTGGGAATGTACGCTCAACACCTACACCGTAAGAAATCTTACGAACTGTGAATGTTTCACTGATTCCGCCACCACGACGTTTAATTACAACACCTTCGAAAAGCTGAATTCTTTCACGAGTTCCCTCAACAACTTTTACGTGTACACGTAAAGTGTCACCAGGACGGAATGAAGGAAGGTCAGTTTTTAATTGGCCTTTTGTAATTTCTGCGATTAATTGTTGCATATTAAATTCTCTCCTTTAAACAGATGCTCTTATAAAGTCTTAATAAATTACAGCGGAACATCGTTAATACGGCTACTGATTTCAGTAGCACAAATGTTATAATAGCATATTACTAGGCCTGTTGCAATAGCAAATATATGAAGTTATTACTGCTCTCGCTTTATTTCCTCAAGCCATTTTTTCTCTTGTTTAGATAACTCTCTCTCATCTAACAAATCCGGTCTACGCGTATACGTTCGACGCAAAGATTCCTTATGTCGCCATTCATCAATGTTTTTATGATTCCCTGACATTAATACATCCGGTACCTTCATACCACGAAAATCAGCCGGACGTGTATAATGAGGATGCTCTAATAAACCTGTACTAAACGAATCCTCTACTTGTGAAGCATGATTTCCTAGCACACCTGGCAAGAGACGTACAACACTATCAGTAATAACCATAGAGGCTAATTCTCCGCCCGTTAATACATAGTCACCAATAGAAATCTCATCCGTTACGAGATGCTCACGAATTCGTTCGTCATACCCTTCATAATGCCCACATACGAAGATCAAATGTTCTTCCCCTGCAAGCTCTTCCGCTTTCTTCTGCGTAAATCTTTCGCCCTGCGGACACATTAAGACAACTCTAGGCTTACGCTCTGTCTCTTTCGTCAAATCTTCTACAGCATCAAAAATAGGCTGAGGAGTAAGCACCATACCAGCTCCTCCGCCGTAAGGATAATCGTCTACACTATTATGCTTACTTGTTGTATAATCACGAAAGTTAACAACACGAAGGTTTACCGCTTCTTTTTCTTGTGCCTTCTTTAATATAGAAGATCCAAATACACCGGTAAACATGTCTGGGAACAACGTTAAAATATCAATTTTCATTATAGCAGCCCTTCCATTACATGAATGGTTACTAATTTATTTTCAATATTAACTTGAAGTACAACGTCATCGATATAAGGAATTAAGAGATCTTGACCCTTCGGGCGTTTAATTACCCAAACATCATTTGCACCAGGAGATAGAATCTCTTTGATTGTCCCTAGCGCTTCTCCTTCTTCCGTTACAACACTGCAACCAATAATTTCATGATAGTAGTATTCACCTTCAGCAAGTTCACCTAACTGCTCTTCCGGTACTTTTATTAAAGAACCTTTAAACTTCTCTACTTCATCTACATTGTTATATCCTTCAAATGTTAATAAATCGAATGTCTTATGTTGGCGATGAGAAGTTACCTTCACCGGAAGGTAGTCTGTGCCTTTCTCATTCGATATGTATAACGTGTTTCCTACTTTATATCGCTCTTCTGGAAAATCAGTACGAGAAATAACACGGATTTCTCCTCTTACGCCATGAGTATTTACAATTTTCCCTACGTTAAACCATTTTGTCATAAATAGTATGTCACCCCTGGTTTCTATATAAATTAAGCATCTCCATTTCACAGATGGAACATGCACTCTCTATTTAAATGTTAAAAAAGGGAGAGGAATAACTCCTCGCCCTTTTTTACGTTTATTGAATTTCCAGTGTTACTTTTTCATCATTATGATGTCCCACTGAATACAAGAGCATTCGAATCGCTTTCGCAACTCTCCCTTGCTTTCCAATGACTTTTCCAACATCCTCAGGATGTACAGTTAATCGATACTTTATCTCTCCGTTGCAAAGTTCCTGTGTAACTTTTACATCTTCAGGATAATCGACAAGAGGCTTGACAATCGTCTCGACTAACTTCTTCATAGTCATTGCCTCAATTACTTACCTTGTTTAGATAAGTGGAATTTCTCCATGATACCTTGGTTAGAGAATAAGTTACGAACTGTATCAGATGGTTTAGCACCATTTCCTAACCATTTTAATGCTGCTTCTTCGTTGATCTTAACTTCAGCTGGTTGAGCAACTGGATTGTAAGTTCCGATTTCCTCAATGAAACGTCCGTCACGAGGAGAACGAGAATCTGCAACAACTACACGATAGAAAGGAGTTTTTTTAGCTCCCATACGTTTTAAACGAATTTTAACTGCCATTTATAAAGCACCTCCGAATTTATTTCACACAGATAATTATATTAGCAAAAAGACTATTGCTTTGTAAAGTATTTTTTCTTAACAGAGCCATCTTTTTTTCCTTACATGAATGGAAACTTCAATCCACCTAGTCCTTTTTTCTTACCTTTTTGCATTCCCGTCATCGTCTTCATCATTTTTTTCATGTCATCGAATTGTTTAATTAGACGATTGATTTCTTGTACAGTTGTACCGCTACCTTTGGCAATGCGCTTTTTGCGACTAGCATTGATTATTTCCGGTTGTTCTCGTTCTAATTTAGTCATAGAACGAATAATTGCCTCAATATGCCCAATTTGTTTTTCATCAACTTGTGCATTTTTCAGCCCTTTAATTTTATTTGCACCAGGAAGCATTCCTAACAATTCATCAAGCGGCCCAAGTTGACGCACTTGTCCAAGTTGTTCTAGGAAATCGTCAAGCGTAAACGAAAGCGTACGCATTTTTTGCTCAAGTTCTTTCGCTTTCTCTTCATCAACTGTAGCTTGCGCTTTTTCAATCAATGTTAAGACATCGCCCATCCCTAAAATACGGGATGCCATACGCTCTGGATGGAACGCTTCAATTGCATCTAGTTTTTCACCCATACCAGCAAATTTAATCGGCGTGTTTGTTACAGCCTTAATAGATAATGCAGCACCACCGCGCGTATCACCATCTAATTTCGTTAATACAACACCTGTTAAACCTAACTGTTCATGGAAACTTTGCGCAACATTTACCGCGTCTTGTCCCGTCATCGCATCGACAACAAGGAAAATTTCATCCGGTTTCGCAACTTCTTTAACTTTCGCTAATTCATCCATTAGTTCTTCATCAATATGCAGGCGACCCGCTGTATCGATTAAAACATAATCGTGATGATCTTCTTTTGCTTTTGCAATCGCTTGTTTCGCAATTTCAACAGGACTTACTTGATCTCCTAAAGAGAATACAGGCATGTCCAATTGCTTCCCTAATGTTTCAAGCTGTTTAATCGCTGCTGGACGGTAAATATCCGCTGCAACAAGCATCGGTTTACGGTTATGCTTTTTACGAAGCAAATTCGCAAGCTTACCTGTCGTCGTTGTTTTACCCGCACCTTGCAGACCAACCATCATAATAACAGTCGGTGGCTTATTAGCAACAGCAATTTTGCTTTGCTCTCCGCCCATAAGTTCTGTAAGTTCTTCCTGTACAACTTTAATTACTTGTTGTCCAGGTGTCAAACTTTTCATTACATCTTGTCCGACAGCACGTTCAGACACACGCTTCACAAAATCTTTTACTACTTTAAAGTTAACATCTGCTTCTAAAAGAGCTAGACGAACTTCTCTCATCATTTCTTTCACATCGGCTTCAGAAACTTTTCCTTTGCCGCGGATTTTTTGCATTGTCTGTTGAAGTCGGTCGGCTAATCCTTCAAATGCCATATTGCCGCCCTCCTAATCTAATTTTTCGATAGCTTCAACAACTTGTTTCATTTCTTCATTTACATGCTCTTCTTCGCTGATTAGCTGTTTTAGCTTTGCAACAAGTCGCTGTCGCTCTTGAAACTTTTGAAGTAATACTAATTTTTCTTCATATTCTTCAAGCATCGCTTCAGTCCGTTTAATGTTATCATACACGGCTTGGCGACTTACATCAAATTCTTCCGCAATTTCACCAAGAGATAAATCATCTAGATAATAAAGCGACATATAACTTCTTTGTTTTTGCGTTAACAACGATTGATAAAAATCAAATAAATAGTTCATTCTCGTTGTTTTTTCGAGCATGTTGGATCATCCTTTGTTAAGTGATTTCCCTTTACATGAATTAGTTTACATGTAGTCCAAAAGAGTGTCAAGTTTTTTTCTTAACATCATATATTTTTTATAGAAAAAGAAGCGGAAATACCGCTCCTTTCACTTATACTTCTTCTGTTTCTACTAAGTTCGCAAATAAACCATACACATATTGTTCTGGATCAAACTGTTGCAAGTCATCCATTTGCTCTCCTAATCCAACAAACTTCACTGGTACATCCATTTCGTTACGAATCGCTAATACAATACCACCTTTAGCAGTTCCATCTAACTTCGTTAAAACAATACCAGTTACATTCGTTGCTTCACGGAATGTTTTCGCTTGGCTTAAACCGTTTTGTCCTGTTGTTGCATCAATAACAAGTAATACTTCATGAGGAGCACCTGGTACTTCACGCTCAATTACACGCTTCACCTTCTCTAATTCTTTCATTAAATTTACTTTATTTTGCAAGCGTCCTGCTGTGTCACATAGTAATACATCTACCTTACGTGCTTTCGCAGCTTGTACAGCGTCATACATAACCGCCGCTGGATCAGATCCAGATCCTTGTTTAATCACTTCTACACCAACGCGATCGCCCCATACTTCTAATTGTTCAATCGCTCCAGCACGGAATGTGTCTCCTGCCGCTAATAGGACTGACTTACCTTCTGATTTAAACTTATGCGCCAGTTTACCAATTGTCGTCGTTTTTCCTACACCATTAACACCAACAAATAAAACAACCGTTAATTGGTCCTCTTGCATATTAATTTCGTTACTAAAATCGCTGTCGCCTTTGTAAATTCCTACTAGTTTTTCTGAAATAACAGCTTGTACTTCTTTTGGATCTTGAATGTTACGACGTTGTACTTCTTCTTTCAATTGGTCAATTAATTCCATTACCGTCGCAACGCCAACGTCTGCACCGATTAAGATCTCTTCTAACTCTTCGAAAAAATCTTCGTCCACTTTACGGTAACGATAAACTAAATCATTCACTTTATCCGCAAATGAATTTCTCGTTTTTTCTAATCCTTGTTTAAATTTCTCTGTAACTGTATCCGTTTGTTTTGAAATTTTTTCTTTTAGTTTTTTAAAAAAACTCATACTTTCCCATCCTTCCTATTCACTTGCAATAAGTTCTTCTCCGGCGTCTAAACGAACCGAAACAAGTTTAGATACCCCTGATTCTTGCATTGTTACACCGTACAACACATCAGACTCTTCCATTGTACCTTTTCTATGTGTAATTACAATAAACTGCGTCTCATTACTGAATTTCTTTAAATACTGTGCAAAACGAGCTACATTCGCCTCATCAAGGGCTGCCTCTACCTCATCTAGTACACAGAATGGTACTGGGCGTACTTTTAAAATACCAAATAAAAGCGCAATTGCTGTTAAAGCACGCTCTCCACCTGAAAGTAAACCTAAGTTCTGCAGTTTCTTCCCTGGCGGTTGTGCTACAATATCAATACCCGTATTTAGTAAATCCTCTGGATTAGTCATTACTAAATCCGCTCTACCGCCTCCAAATAATTCAGAGAATACCGATTGAAACTCCATTCTAATGCCTTCAAACGTAGTAGAAAAGCGTTTTTTCATTTCTTCATCCATTTCGGTAATAAGCTGGTGCAATGTCGCTTTCGCTTCTTCTAGGTCGTCTCTCTGCTCTAGTAAGAATGTATGACGCTCCGCTACACGTTCATATTCATCAATTGCCCCTAGGTTCACTGTACCTAACTCTTCTATAGATAATTTGATTAATTTTACTTTCTTACGCGCATCTTCTGCAGGCATTGTCATTGTATATTTTAGTTTTGCCGCTTCAAATGAAATCGTATATGTTTCACGTAAATGTTGTAATCTATTTTCCAACTCTACATCAAGTCGATTTATTCTCACTTCTTGATCTTTCAACATTTCAAGAATATATTTATGTTTACCTGTCGTTTCTTTCAAATTGCGCTCTAAATGTTCTACCCTCTCTTGCAACGATACACGTTGTTCACGACGAGAGCGAATTAATTCTGAAGTTTGATTACGATCATATGCTTTCTTCTCAATCATATTCGTAATTTGCTCTTCACCACTTGAATTAGATGTCATTTCTTGTTTTAAGAACGCTAAATCCTCTTTCGTTTTTACAAGTGTCGCATCCGTTTCTTCTTTTTCCTTCGTCAATCGTTCAACTTTTTCTTTTTGATTAAATAAGCGTTGTTGCTTTTCAGCTACCAGCACTTTTAACTCCGTCATTTCTTTTTGAACTTTTTCTTTCGAAGAATGTTGCTCACTTTTTTGTTTTGTTAAAGCTACAATTTTACTATCTAACTTAGTGATATCAGCTTGAAGATTCGTTAAAATCCCTTCTAACTCCTCTTTACGCCCTTGCATTTTTACTCGATCTTGTAAAAACCCTTCAATCTCTAAATCATAAATAGACAATCGATCATTAATACGATGTTCTTCTAATTCTAGACGATTAATCTCTTCTCTTAATTTCTGCTCATCTACACGATCTACTTCTACAGTTTGCCTTAGTTCGCGTATTTTCACTTCTTTTTCTTGAATCTCTTGTTTTACTGCTTTAACAAAGTTTTCTAACTTCATTGTTTTTTCTTCCATATCAGTTAACTTGCGAGTCCACTCTTCCAGTTCACGTTGGCGTCCTAATAAAGAAGATTTCGCTTGCTTTACCGCCCCACCAGTCATAGAACCGCCAGGATTCACTACATCACCTTCGATTGTTACAATGCGATAACAGTATTGCAGTTGTTTCGCCAACTCATTTGCTCCGCGTAAATCTTTCGCAACAATAACCGTACCTAATAAATTTGAAACTACATTTTCATATTTATTGTTGTACTGCACAAGTTCTGCCGCCACACCTACAAACGATGGGTGTTGATTTGCAATGCGTAATTGCTCAAATGATAAAGACCTGCTTTTAATAACAGCTTGCGGTAAAAACGTTGCACGTCCATGTTTATTTTGCTTTAAAAATGCTATCGCATTACGAGCATGCTCCTCTGTTTGTACAACAATATGCTGCATCGCTGCACCTAGAGCAATTTCCATTGCAACTTCGTATTCTTTCGGTACCGTTAACAGTTCCGCAACAGCACCCTCGATACCTTGCAACCTATTTTCTCTAGCTTTCAATACTTCACGTACACCTTGATAGAATCCAGAATAATCTTCTTGCATCTCTTCAAGCATTTCTTTTCGAGAACGTGCCTGTTGCACAAATTGATATGCTTGATACAGTTTTGTTTCATTTTCACTATACTGCGTCTTACATTTCCCAAGCGCCGCCTCTGTCTTCTGTATGTTTGAGAGAATGCCAGCTACTTTTTCTTTCGCTTGTTCGTAACTTTCTACAAGTTTCGTCTTTTTCGCTGTAATTTCCATACGCATTTCTACATATTTCGCATTCTCTTCATCTAGACGCTCGTTTTTAGACGTTTGCTGTTTAGATTGTTCTTCAATCATAGATAATTCATTACGATGACTAGCTTGTTGATTTAAAAGCTCAATATAGTCACCTTTTAAATTCTCAATCTGTTCCTCTAAATTGTCAGCAAAAGTAGCAAGCAGTTGCTCATTATCATGCAATTTTTGCTCCAACTCTTTTACTTCATTCACAAATTGCATTAAAGCTTCTGTACTTGACTCAATCTCACCATCGTAACTTTTAGTTTTCTCTGTTAATTCAACAATTAACTGCTCAAGTTGCGCACAATGCGTCGTAGCATTTTGCTTTCTCTCTTTTAACAACTCGCGCTGCCCTTCAAGTTTTTCTAGCTCTTTACTAGAAAGAAGAAGTACTTCTTGCAACGAGTCTACAGACTCATCTACCGCTTGTAATTGTCCTCGTAATTCCTCAAGCTCTTCTTCACTTTTTTGTAAATTCGTTGACATTTTAGCTTCTTCGTTTTTATTATGCCCAAACTGATTTCGAAGCGCTTCCCATTTCTCGTGCAATTCTTCAATTTCATGGACAATAAGCGCAGCTTCTACTTTCTCTAATTCTTCTTTATTCTCAAGATAATCTTTCGCAATAGAAGCTTGTCTTTCTAAAGGTTCTACTTGACTACTTAATTCATGAATTATATCTTGTACACGATTTAAGTTTTCTTGTGTTTCTGCTAATTTCCCTTCAGCTTTCTTTTTGCGAAGTTTGTATTTTAGTACGCCTGCCGCTTCTTCAAATACACCTCGACGCTCTTCTGACTTACTACTTAAAATCTCTTCCACTTTCCCCTGGCTAATAATTGAAAAAGCTTCTCTTCCCATACCAGAGTCCATAAATAAATCGATAATATCTTTCAATCTACATGATTGTTTATTAATATAAAAATCACTATCACCTGAACGAGATACACGACGTGTTACACACACCTCATTGTATTCAATTGGTAAACGTTGATCTTCATTATTTAAAGTTATTGTTACTTCAGCAACATTAACCGCTCTCCTCGTATCACTGCCTGCAAAAATAATATCCTCCATCTTTGCACCACGTAATGATTTTGCAGATTGTTCACCAAGTACCCAGCGAATTGCATCAGTAATATTACTTTTCCCGCTTCCATTAGGTCCTACTACAGAAGTTACACCTGGGACAAAATCAACAGATACACGCTCAGCAAAAGACTTAAACCCTGCTATTTCTAATCTTTTTAAAAACACGAAAGGCCTTCCTCCTATTCTCCGTCGTTATAAATGTTCTCTATACAAAAACAAGTATTATACGGATTTACCTTCTTTTTCATTATAAACAAAAAGAAAGTTTCATTCTATGCACAAGGAATCCCCCTCATTCAAAGGGGGATTCCTTATAGTTGTTCTTTTAATTTTTTCAATGCTTCTGCAGCAGCTTGTTGCTCTGCTTCTTTTTTCGACTTACCACTACCAAGACCTAAAGCTACGTTATTTAACGTAACACGTGACACAAATTCTCGATTGTGAGCTGGTCCTTTTTCTTGCAAAATTTGATACTCAACATTGCCACTGCCATCACGCTGAATCAATTCTTGCAACTGACTCTTATAATCCATCACATGAGAAAAAGCACCCTCATTAATTTTCGGATATACAATTTCTTTTAAGAATTCCCAAACTGTTTCTAGCCCTTGATCAAGATAAAGGGCACCAATAAACGCTTCAAAGACATCCGCTAATAAAGCTGGTCGTTCACGTCCACCTGTCATTTCTTCACCTTTTCCTAATAAAACAAGGCTACCAAATGACAATTCGTTCGCAAAACGAACAAGAGATGGCTCACATACAATAGCTGCACGTAGTTTTGTTAACTCTCCTTCGCTCATTGTCGGATATTTTTGAAACAGATACTGCGATACAGTCAGTTCCAATACTGCATCTCCAAGAAATTCAAGACGCTCATTATCTTCATGCGGTTTTTTTCGATGCTCATTCACATACGATGAATGCGTAAATGCTTGAATCAATAATTTTTCATCTGTAAACGTAATACCTATCTTTTCTTGAAACACTTTAAATGCTTCACGATATTTTGTTTCGTATTTTTTTTCTCTATATTTTCGGTACGGCATAGGTCCCTCCAGATATAAGCCAGAAAGCCCCGCTAAAAAACGGGACTTCACTTAAGCATTATAGATGACTCTCTATGTAAGTCACAGCATCGCCAACAGTAGCAATCTTTTCAGCATCTTCATCAGAAATTTCCATTTCGAATTCATCTTCTAATTGCATTACAAGTTCTACTACATCTAGGGAGTCTGCTCCTAAATCTTCCTTGAAGCTTGCAGCTGGTACTACCTCAGTCTCTTCTACTCCTAAACGATCAACGATGATTTTTGTTACGCGCTCTAAAACATCTGCCATTCCATTCACCTCCCCTCAAATATTATATTAAATATTGACCAAAAAAACTAGGTGAAATCGATTCTTTTATTACATTACCATACCGCCATCAACATTTAACGTTTGACCTGTAACATATTTGCTTTGATCAGAAGCAAAAAACGTTACAGCATTCGCGATATCTTTCGCTTCACCAAATTGAGCAGCTGGAATAACTTTTAACATTTCGGCTTTAATATTCTCATCTAGTACATCCGTCATATCAGTCGCAATAAAGCCCGGCGCAATTGCATTCACTGTAATATTTCGACTTGCTAACTCTTTTGCAGATGTTTTTGTTAATCCAATAACACCCGCTTTAGCAGCAACATAGTTAGCTTGTCCTGGGTTTCCTATAACACCAACAACCGAAGCGATGTTTATAATTCTACCGTGACGTTGACGCATCATATAACGAGATACTGCTTTTGTACATAAGAATACACCTTTTAAGTTTGTATTAATAACTGTATCCCATTCTTCTTCTTTCATACGCATTAATAAATTATCTTTCGTTACACCAGCATTATTTACAAGAATATCAACTTGTCCAAATGTATCTACTGTTTGTTTCACCATATTTGTAACATCATCAGCATTTGCAACATCTGCTCTTACCGCAATTGCATCAGAACCTAATTTTTTAATTTCATCTACTACTTCATTTGCTTTTTGTTCATTACCAGCATAATTTACTACTACATTTGCCCCTTGTTTCGCTAAATCAATCGCAATCGCGCGACCAATTCCACGTGAAGCGCCAGTTACTAATGCTACCTTCCCTTTTAACATCAGTTTTCTCCTCTCAAATTTGAAATGGTATCTTTTAATGTCTCTTCATCGTATATCGCATATGCTTTTACTGATGAATCAATTGACTTCATAAGTCCAGCAAGTACTTTTCCAGGTCCAATTTCAATAAATGTATCTACTCCCTGGTTCACCATATATTCAATAGACGGGTACCATAATACAGGCGAATAAAGCTGTTCGATTAACTTTTCTTGAATGTCTGCACCACGTGTAATAACTTCCGCCGTAACATTTGCAATAACAGGAATATTCGTGTCATGAATTGTAATTTCATTTAAAACACTTTGGAACTTCTCAGCTGCTGGCTTCATAAGTGAAGAATGGAATGGCCCACTTACTTTTAGTGGAATCGCTCTCTTTGCACCATTTTCTTTCGCTCTTTGAGAAGCAACCTCTACGCCTTGCTTCGTTCCAGAAATCACAATTTGCTTCGTACTATTCATATTAGCGATTTGCACTGCATATCCTTCACTTGTTACTTCTTCTGTAACTTGTTTCAGCATATGTGGGTCAGCACCTAATATAGCTGCCATTGCGCCTTCCCCGCCCGGAACAGCTTCTTCCATATATTCGCCACGTTTCCTTACAGCATATACAGCATCTTCAAAAGTTAATGCACCAGCTGCTACAAGAGCACTATATTCACCTAAACTATGACCAGCGACAAAGTCAGGTGTAATGTCATACTCTTTCAAAGCTGTCAAAATAGCAAAACTCGTTGTTAATAATGCAGGCTGCGCATTTGTTGTTAATGTAAGCTTTTCCTGCGGTCCTTCAAAAATCACTTCTGAAAGTGAATCTTCCAACACCTCATCTGCTTTTGCAAACACTTTTGCAACCTCTTTATTATTCTCTGCTAATTGTTTACCCATTCCAACTGCCTGTGAACCTTGGCCCGGAAAAAGAAATGCTATTTTTCCCATTTCAAATCCTCCTCTTATTGGAGTGACTCTTTCTCCATTACGCTTGAAATCGTAGGAATTACTTCTTTCGCTACCATTTCTCTCGTTTGACGAATCGCACTAAATATCGACTGATCATTAGAAGAACCGTGAGCCTTAATGACAGGTGCTTTCAATCCAAATAATGCAGCTCCTCCATACTCCGAATAATCCATTTTATCTTTTAATACCATAAGTTTTGGCTTTAATACCGCCGCTGCTAATTTGCTCGTAAATGAACTCATTAACTGTTCTTTCAACATAGAGAATAGCGCAAGTGCTGTTCCCTCTAATGATTTCAACGCTACATTCCCTGTAAAACCATCACATACAACAACATCTGCTACACCTTGCAATAAATCTCTTGATTCAACGTTCCCCACGAAATTAATTGGCGCATCTTTAAGCATTGCAAATACTTGCTTTGAAAGCTCGTTTCCTTTTCCATCCTCTGTTCCAACGTTTAATAGTCCAACGCGAGGATTTTCAATTCCTCTTACCTTCTCAGCATAAACAGATCCCATTACTGCATATTGATATAAATGAATTGGTTTTGCATCAACATTTGCTCCAACATCTAACATAACAAAACCTTTTCCATCTACAGTTGGCATTGTAGGCGATAAAGCTGGTCTCTCAATTCCTTCCATACGACCGACTACAAATAATCCAGCTGCCATTAAAGCTCCTGTACTACCTGCGGATATACAAGCGTCTGCTTCTCCATCCTTTACTTGTTGTGCCGCAAGCACCATTGAAGCTTGTTTTTTTCGACGAACCGCTCTTACTGGTTCCTCCGTTGATTCTATTTTTTCGTCTGTATGAAGAATAGTAATTCTTTCATCACTCGTTAAGTATTGACGAATTTCCTCTTCTTTCCCTACTAACGTAATATGTAAATCAGAATATTCCTTAATAGCTTTCATTGCCCCTAATACTACAGCCTTTGGAGCGTGATCTCCGCCCATTGCATCTATTGCGATTTTCATAAGTTGTTACCTTCCTCACTATAATTACTAGATCGATACATTTCAAAAGTGCCTGTAAAAACAAGTTCTTCTCCAACGAAGCTACGCACTTTGACAACCGTCCGTCCTTTATCATTCTCTACATCTTCAACGCGCGCTTTTGCAACAACACGCTCTCCTAATTTTACAGGGCGAATGTATCGAATGGTAGACTTTGCAGTTAAAGCTAATTCTTCATCAATAACCGCAACAGCTAGTGAGTTTGCTTGCGCAAACAGATGATGCCCACGAGCGATTTGATTTCTTTTAAATACATGTTCTATCTTTACTTCAAAGATAGAGATTGCATGTCTATCTAATTCAATATCAATAATTTCTCCAACAACCTCTTCTAACGGTAAAGATTTCACATCTTCTTCATGTTGCTTTGTAGCTACATGTTTAATTCTCTCTCTTAATTCAGGAATAGACAATTCCATACGATCAAGTCGTACCGTTTGTATACTCACTTGAAATTTTTCCGCTAAATCTTCATCCGTAATAAAAGGATTTGATTCGATTGTTTGTTGTAATAACTCTTGTCTTTCTTTTTTACTTCTTCTTTTTTTCATACCGCACCATCCATTTTTATGACTAGGTACTAACAGTAGTATATAATCATTAAAAGTAGAATGCAACAAAAACTTTTGTTGACTCCCTTTAATCGAGCTTCTCTCCTTGGAACACACCTGTCCCATCAAGATACGTACGCAAGGCAGCATACTGATCATTGTGCCAAAACGCTTCTGAATCTACTAGTATCGCCGCATCTTGCCTTGCCGTTTCTAACGCTCGATAATCATGTACCATGTCAGCAACCTTAAATTCTGGTAAGCCACTTTGCTTACTCCCAAAGAAATCTCCAGGACCTCGTAATTCTAAATCTTTTTCTGACAATACAAATCCATCATTTGTTTCAGTCATTATGCGCATTCTTTCTTTCCCTGTTTCTGATTTAGGGTCTGCTATTAATAAACAATATGATTGTTCACTACCACGGCCGACACGCCCTCTAAGCTGATGAAGCTGCGATAAACCGAAACGTTCTGCATCATAAATAACCATTACAGTCGCATTCGGTACGTTCACACCTACTTCAACAACTGTTGTCGATACAAGAATTTGTACTTTATTTTCACTAAACTGTCCCATTATCTCTTCTTTTTCCTGAGACGATAATCTCCCATGCATCAATCCAACTTGGCATTTCCCTTGGTAATGATGCGTCAGCATACTATGTAAATCGATAGCATTTTGCACATCAAGTTTCTCAGATTCTTCAATTAGAGGACAAATAACGTATGCCTGTCTTCCTTTTTTTATCTCCTTTTCAACGAAACCGAGAACGCGATCTAACATATCATGTTTTGCCCAGTATGTTTCAATCACCTTTCTACCTGCTGGCATCTCATCGATTATCGAAACATCCATCTCTCCAAATGCAGTAATTGCAAGCGTACGCGGAATTGGTGTCGCTGTCATAAATAATACATCTGGACTTTCACCTTTCTCCCGTAAAACTCGGCGCTGCGCTACACCAAATCGATGCTGTTCATCTGTAATAACGAGACCCAACCTATGAAATATAACTTCATCTTGAATTAAGGCATGCGTTCCAACAAGAATATCTATTTCTCCTTGTTCTAACTTCGCTAAAATTTCTCGACGTCTCGCCCCTTTAACAGAACTTGTTAACAGTTCCACCTTCATACCAAAATGCGAAAACGTTTCAGCAAGCGACTGATAATGTTGCTCAGCTAAAATTTCTGTAGGAACCATTAAAGCACCTTGATAATGAGCTAATTTCGATGCATAAAGACCAATCGCAGCAACAACTGTTTTCCCAGAACCAACGTCACCTTGCAATAGTCGGTTCATCCGATAAGGAGATGTCATATCTTTCAAAATTTCATCTACAACTCGGCGCTGCGCACCCGTTAATGGAAACGGCAGTGCATCGATAAATTCTTGTAATTCTGCTGACGGAATCTCTTTCTTCGTCCCTTTTGAATTTTCCCTCTCCATTTTCCGGAGCGTTTGCATTTTCAGCTGAAATAAGAAAAATTCTTCATATACAAAACGGCGACGCGCTTGCTTCAAATCTTCCTGTCCTACCGGAAAATGCAATGCCCTGAGCGCTTCATATCTTGGTAATAATTTATATCGCCCTAACAAACCATCCGGTAACACTTCGACTATAGAATCTCCATATTCCTTTAACGCTTGAGCAATAAAACGACGCATCTGTTTTACTGTAAGTTTCCCCTTTACTGAATAAACAGGTTCCACTTCTTGTTGACGTACAACCGGTCCAAAATGAAGTTCTGATGCAGCAATTGTTTGACGATGTTGATCCCATTTACCAGTAATCGTTATCGTTTCATCTAACTTTAATTTTTGCTTATAGTAAGGCCTATTAAAACATACCGCCGTAATTAAGTAACGACCGACGAGAACACGAACTGTTAAACGCGATTTCTTCTTACCATAATATTGCAGCAAAGGAGCACTATGAACCTTCCCTTCAACCGTTACACGTTCATCATGCTTTACTTCAGCAAGATCTTTCATCGCATAATCTTCATAACGGTACGGAAAATGTTCTAATAGATGAGAAACTGTATAAATACCCATCTCATGTAGTAACTCAGATGTTTCTCCTCCGATCCCCTTTACATCCGTAACAGGAACTTGTACAACATCATTCAAGATTCTCACACCCCGTCACATTATTTTCTTTATTGCATTTTATTTGAGTACCAATTAGCATCTGTAATCGCTCTCTTTCACCTTATATATTCTATCATAGGCATTCTAAGAGAAACTACTCAAATCCCTTATATAAAACAAGTAAAAAAGAGCCTCACTATTAGCAGCAAGGCTCTTTTCTCTCTTCAATATGCTAGCCTTTTGAATAAAAACTAGTAATAAACTTCATATTACTACTTCTTATCCATTAGCAAGTAAGTAATCCATTTATTTTCAAAACGAATCTTATCTTATTCTACAGAGAAGATGAAAGAATACACTGGTTGGTTTCCAGCATGTACTTCTACTTCTGCATCTTCAAATTTCTCTTCTACAAATTCAACTAACTCCGCTACTTCTTCATCAGTTGCATCTTCCCCTTGTAGAATCGTTACGATTTCAGAATCTTCATCAATAAGCGCTTCTAGTAATTGCTTCGCAGCTCCTACTTTTTCAGCATTTGTAGATACAATTTTCCCATCTGCAATACACATGAAATCATCTTTTTGAATTGCTACACCATCAATTTCCGTATCACGTACAGCATACGTAATTTGACCTGTTTTCACATGAGATAAAGCTTCTTGCATGTTTTCTTCATTCTCTTCTAACGTTCCAACTGGGTTAAATGCTAACATTGCTGCCATACCTTGAGGAACTGTTTTCGAACGAACAACAATAACTTCTTGATCTACAACTGATGCCGCTTGTTCTGCTGCCATTACAATATTTCCGTTATTCGGTAAAATAATGATTTTTTCAGCATTTGCTTCTTCAATTGCCTTCACGATATCCTCCGTACTTGGATTCATCGTTTGACCACCTTCGATAACTTTCGTTGCGCCGATGCTCTCAAATAAAGTTTTAATACCAGATCCCATAGCTACAGTTACGATACCATATGGTTGTTTTTCTTTCGATTGAGCTGGTTGCTCAGGAACCATAGTAGGTTCATCTAACAAAGCAGTATGCTGTTCACGCATATTTTCTACTTTAATCTTAATTAAACTACCGTATTTTTGCCCGTAGTTCATAGCGTCTCCAGGATGTTCTGCATGGATATGAACTTTTACAATTTCATCATCAGACACAACTAGTAGAGAATCACCATATACACTAATATCTTCACGGAATTTTTGTTCAGAGAAATTATGCTCTTTCACCTTTTCAGCCTCTAATTTCACCATGAACTCCGTACAATATCCATACTTAATATCTTCTGTACTCAATTGGCTTTGTAC
This sequence comes from Bacillus cereus group sp. MYBK95-2, assembly GCF_051915225.1. Lineage (NCBI taxonomy): Bacteria > Bacillati > Bacillota > Bacilli > Caryophanales > Bacillaceae > Bacillus > Bacillus cereus group sp. MYBK95-2. The sequence continues at coordinate 342,088 of NZ_JBQAEH010000001.1, forward strand.
ACTACGGTGATGTTCTGCGCGTACCATTTCATTCATAGATGGTTGCGTCGGTGCATCAGAAGAAATCGTTTCTCCTTTTAAGTCAGCTAAAAACCCTTCGTATACCACTACAAGACCTTTACCACCGCTATCTACAACGCCAACTTGTTTTAATACAGGTAATAAATCTGGCGTACGATTTAACGATGCGTTTGCTTCTTTCACAACGTCTTCCATAAACAAAACAAAGTCGCGCTGTTTTTTCGCAACTGTTACTGCATATTTACCCGTTTCTCTTGCAACCGTTAAAATCGTTCCTTCAATCGGTTTCATAACCGCTTTATAAGCCGCCTCTACTCCAGCTTCTAGTGCTGCAGCAAAATCAACTGTTGTTAATTCTTCTTTTTGTTCAATGGATTTAGAGAAACCACGGAACAACTGAGATAAAATAACTCCAGAGTTACCACGAGCTCCCATTAATAATCCTTTGGCTAAACTTACGCCGACTTTACCAGCATGCTGTGAAGGATTTGCTTTCACTTCACGCGCACCTGAAGTCATAGATAAGTTCATGTTTGTACCGGTATCGCCATCTGGAACTGGAAATACGTTTAATGCATCAACAAGCTGAACATTATTTGTTAAATTATTCGCTCCTTGCATGATCATTTGTGATAAACGTTTTCCATCAATTTTTTGAATTGACACAGATTTTCCTCCTTAATGCACATTACAAGTTTATTACTTTAACTCCTTGTACGTAGATGTTTACAGAATCTACTGCTAGTCCTACAGTTTGATCTAATGTATATTTCACTTTCGTCTGCACATTATGTGCCACTTCTGAAATTTTCGTACCATAGCTCACAATAATATACATATCAATATGTACTTCATCTTCATCTTTACGAACAATAACACCTCTAGTGAAGTTTTCTTTTCGTAAAATGTCTGTTAATCCATCTTTTAACTGATTTTTTGATGCCATACCTACGATACCGTAGCAATCTACCGCGGCACCTCCAGCAATTGTTGCAATTACATCTGTACTAATATCAATTTGACCGTACTTCGTTTTAATTTCAATTGACATCTCGTTTCCCCCTTCATAAATGGTGAAAGTGAGCTAGACTACTTTAGTTACTATCATATAATCTTTTTAAAGAAAATTCCATCGTTCTTTCTTTTCACTCTCATATTTTATGTTTTAAATTACACTTTTTTATGATGAGCAAAATAGTCCATTGTTATTATACAACATGTACCACTATAATATGTCAAGCAATTTTTATGGATTTCAACTTTTCTTCATTGACATATAGTGTCAAGTAAATTTTCTTGATTTCTTTTTTCTACGGTGTTGCATTCTCTTTTTAGTTGTGTTAAATTATAGTAGTGTTTTTAGCATCGCATAAAAGACTAACATTGAAAAATTACGTATGGTAAGGTATCAAGGGAGGGAAATATAAATGGCTCGTGTTTGTGCTATTACTGGAAGAAAAGCTCGTTCTGGTAACTCTCGTTCTCACGCAATGAACGCTACAAAACGTAAGTGGGGCGCTAACCTTCAAAAAGTTCGCGTACGCATCGACGGAAAAGTTCAACGTGTTTACGTTTCTGCTAGAGCATTAAAATCTGGCAAAATCGAACGTGTTTAATAATAAAAAAAAGAGCCGATAGGCTCTTTTTTTACTATAACAATGGAAAAAGCACCGGTGATAGGTGCTTTTTTTAATCTTTTTTGAAGGTATTTAACATTGCACGAACAATTCCACCAAGAAATTTAGGTAACTTAATTGTATAAAATCTCATGGTTTCCCTCCTAATCCCCATTACTCCACTTGGTCACTATATGATGTAAGGAGCAAAATTGTTTCTTCAATCAGTGCTTCTTATCAACATTAATATGCCAGAAGTAAATGAAAAAGTACCTTTTTCCTCAACGAGTTCGTTACTAATACAAAGTGTTGATCCCCACTCTATTGTTTTATTAGTAAGCGGGTACTTAAAACCAAACAATGTAATCCCTTCCACTATTTCAGTAACTGGTACAAAAGATACATAAGGAAAATTTTTATTTTCTTCAATTATATGTGTACCCACTTTTTTAACTGTTATTTCATTTTTATTGTCCACAATACACATTTCTATCTCTACTTCTAACCCTTTTAAAAGCATCTGTATATTTGCCAAACCGTGATCAAGCCTTCCACCGGTAGCACCAAAAATACGAATTAGTGCCGGCTTCTGTCCTAATGCCCAGTTAATTGCAATTTCTAAATCCGTTTGATCTTTTTCTCGTGGAACAATATGTAATTCGTTCGTTTGCTGTCCCATCCATACTAATTCTTCTTCGGTAACTGAATCGTAATCTCCAAACGCAACAGCCGGTGTAATCCCTTTCTTTAATAGACGGTATACTCCCCTATCAACCGCTGCCCACACTACTTCCTCATCCTCATATCGAGCAAAATCTGCACAATATTCCGAAGGTCCTCCTGCCAAAATATGAATAATCATTTTTTCTTCCCCTTCCATTGTAAAAAGGCAATCTGCCATTCGGTAGATTGCCTTTTTACATATTTTTACGCTATCCTATGAATACCTTACTAGGATAAAGTTCATCACTACCCACGAATTACGCGAATTGCTTCACCGCGGTCTTTTTGATTGTATACTGCTGATCCAGCTACAAGTACATTTGCTCCTGCTTCCACACAAAGTCTTGCTGTTTCAGCATTTACACCACCATCAACTTCAATTTCTACTTCTAGATTGCGCTCTTTCACCATGTCTGCAACTTGTTTAATTTTCGGTAATACAGAATGGATAAACTTCTGTCCACCAAATCCAGGGTTTACTGTCATAAGTAATACCATATCTATATCTTCTAATACATGCTCAATTACTGAAACTGGCGTATGTGGATTTAATACAACGCCCGCTTTAATACCATGAGATTTAATTAACTGAATTGTACGATGTAGATGTGGACACGCCTCTACGTGAACAGTAATAATATCCGCTCCCGCTTGTGCGAAAGTCGGGATATAGTTATCAGGATTTTCAATCATTAAATGTACATCTAATGGTAATGATGTAATTGGACGGATAGCTTCTACAATTAACGGTCCAATCGTAATATTTGGTACGAAATGTCCATCCATTACGTCAACGTGAATGTAATCCGCTCCGCCCTTTTCTACATCTTTAATCTCTTCCCCTAATTTTGAAAAATCTGCTGATAAAATCGATGGTGCAATTTTAATCATAACTAATACCTCGGCTTTCTCTCTCTAATTTCTTCTACGAATTGTTTATAGTTCTTATAGCGATATTCTGTAATCTTCCCTTCTTCAACCGCAGCTTTCACCGCACATTTCGGTTCAGAAAGATGTGTACACCCTCTAAATTTACAGTATTGGCTCGCTTCTTTCAACTCTGGAAAACAATATGTAAGATCTTCTACTTCTATATCAATGAAATCTAGTGAACTAAAACCCGGTGTATCTGCTACTAGTCCACTCCCAATTGCAATTAATTCTACGTGTCTTGTCGTATGCTTCCCGCGTCCTAAATGGGAGGAAATATCATTTGTTTTCAGCTCTAATTCTGGACGTAGCACATTAAGCATTGAAGATTTCCCCACACCAGATTGACCCGCAACGACAGAAACACAATTTTCTAAGTATGGTTTTAATATATCAATACTTTCTGACGTATTAATAGAAGTAAATAAAACATCATAACCCATCTCACGATAATCATTCGCATAAGCTTCAACAGTTGCTTTCATCTTTTCATCTACTAAATCCATCTTGCTAATACAAATAATTGGCTTAATGTTATGATATTCAATCAGCACTAAAAATCGATCTAACAGTCCAGGATTAAAATCTGGTTCTACTGCAGAGAACACAAGGATCGCTTGATCGACATTAGCAATAGGAGGTCTAACAAGTTCATTTTTTCGATCAAACACTTCAAGCACATAACCTTCAGTTGGATTATCTGCCTGAAAAACAACTTGGTCTCCTACAAGTGGTGTAATTTTATTTTTTCTAAATACACCTCGTCCACGACATTGCGTAACCCCTTCTTCATGCTGCACGTAATAAAACCCACTTAAAGCTTTTATAATTTTTCCTTCTGGCATAGAATTCTCCTTTTTTGTATAAGGTGATGCTGAATTTAAAAATGAATGGATTTAAATTTTCTAAATAACGATTTCAAAACCTACCATATATACTTTTGCTAATATACATTAAATTTCCCATTAAATGCAAAAAAATATTTACAGCTGCATCACTTTACTAGCTTTTTGAATCATATATTTTTGCCTGCTATACCGTCCACTTTGTAGACAGCATAACAGGCAATAATAATAAGTAGACTTTCACTATTATTGAGTTGGATATGGTACTTCTTTATCAATAATCGTTACTCCATCTCGTACAATTTTATAGTGTCCCTTTGAACCTTCTTGAATTACAAATTCTAAAGAAATAGTCGCTGATTCAGTAATTGTTCTCGTTTCAACCGGTCTATCCATTTTTTGCTGCATGTCTTCTTTATAAATTTCTATTGTTTGCGGCTTTTTTTCACCTGTTACAGCAGGCTCATATGGGATAGAGATATTGTCCAATTTTACCGTTTTAGTCACTTTAGGCTTTTGACCATCAGAGATAATAATAGTTACTTTATCTCCCTCTTTTAATGGTGTACCTGGTTTTGGAAATTGCGAAATTACAAGTCCTTTTTCGACTGTATCTGAATACTCTCGTTTTATATCTGACGTTAGTTTTCTCTCATTCAAATAACCAGTTACACTATTTTCAGTCCACCCCGAAAAGTCACCTGGTCTAATTTGATAAGGACCTTTACTTACCCAGATTTTCAGTTCTTGCTCCGCTTCTATAACCATTTGATCAGGCGTCGGAATTTGCTCTACAATTTCACCTTTCGGCTTATCATTTTCAATATAATTTACTGTAACTTGTTTATATTTTTCTTCTAACTCAGCTTTTACACTCTCAAAGTTTTGCCCTGTGAAATTCGCCATCTTACTTTTCTTTTTCCCACCTGATTGATAGATAGTAATTTTAGCGTTTTCTTTTACGACTCTTCCTGCTACAGGGTCCGTTTTTATTACATCCCCAACTTCAACATCATCTGTATATACAATATTAGGCTCCGTCACCTCAAAGCCCTTTTCTACTAATGTATTTACAGCTGTCGTGTATTTCATACCAGCCACATCAGGAACTTTCACATCTTTCGGAATAAATAATCCTGGAATAACCGTAAGCGCTAATGTTATTCCTATTGCTAAAAATAAAAATGTTGAAATTAAAACTTTAAGCCACTTGTTACTCCGTTTTTTCTTCTTATCTAACTCAGCTGCTTCTGCTCTTATCGGTTCTTCCACCTTACTCCCTTTTAAAACAATCGTTTCATCACTTACATTTTCAAATAATTGTTCTTGTTGAATAATCGGAATCGCTTTCGTCGCTTCCATATCTTCTGGTATGTAAAACGGTTGCTCATTTATCCTCTCTGGATATAGCGCAGTTTCAATATCTCGCTTCATCGCATTGGCAGATTGATATCGATGGAACGGATCTTTTGCAGTTGCTTTTAATATAATATTTTCAACACTTTGCGGAATATTTTCATTCCATCTTTTTGGTGATGGGATTTCACTTTGTAAATGTTTTAAAGCTATAGCAACAGCAGATTCGCCAGAAAACGGTTGTCTTCCTGTTAACAATTCAAACATAACTATCCCAAGAGAATAGATATCTGATTGTTTATTTGCTATTCCGCCACGTGCCTGTTCTGGTGATAAATAATGGACTGAACCGAGCACTGAATTTGTATGTGTAATTGTTGTTGCACTTGTAGCTGTCGCAATTCCAAAATCTGTTACTTTTATTATTCCATCAGCTCGAATTAAAATATTGTGCGGCTTTATATCACGATGCACAATTTCAAAATGATGGGCGTGTGCCATAGCGGATGTTAACTGCTCCATAATATCAAGAGCTTCTCCTATAGGTAACATCCCTCGCTCAATTATGTATTGCTTCAATGTTTGCCCTGGTACATATTCCATGACAAGATAGTATATACCATCTTCTTCTCCGACATCATACATATTCACAATATTTGGATGCGACAACGTTGTAACAGACTGCGCTTCTCGATGGAAACGTTTAATAAACTCTTCGTTATTTGAGTAGTCGAGTCTTAATATTTTTACCGCTACATCTCGGCCAAGTATATCATCATGAGCTAAATATACATTGGCCATTCCGCCACCACCAATCATTTTCAGCAGCTTATAACGGTCATTTAAGCGTTTTCCAATCAGCACGTTGCACTTCACCTACTTTCGTTTGTCGAACCCGCATAATCAATAAGAACAAGTGTGATATTATCTTCTCCACCGCGATCATTTGCCAATTGAATGAGACACTGCCCTTTACCTTCAAGCTGTTCATTTAACTGTAAAATTTGTCGCATATCATCAATAGAAACTTTGTTTGATAACCCATCAGAGCAAAGAAGTAATTGATCATCTTCCTCAATCACCAACGTTTTAACATCTAACCCAACTTTTTCTTCTGTTCCTAATGCTCTTAATAACACATTCTTTTTCGGATGATACTCTGCGTCTTCCTTTGAAATTTCACCATGTTTCACCAGCTCATTTACAAGTGAATGATCTTCCGTTACTAGCGTCATTTCTCCTTCTGATACCATATAGCAACGACTATCTCCTATATGCCCTATTGTCACAAAGTTTGGTGTACAAACAGCTATTATAAGCGTTGTTCCCATACCATTACATTCTGCATTTTGCTGAGCATATTCATATATACGCTCATTAATAATCCCAACACTAGTATGTAACCATTGTTCTACTTTTTTCGGCTCATTCATATTATGTGTTTGCTTCCAATAATCATGGAATAATTGAATGGCCATCGAGCTAGCTACATCACCAGCTCGATGACCTCCCATTCCATCTGCTACTACCGCTAATACATTTCCATCTAAATTGTGAAAAACTCCTGCACTATCTTCATTATGTTGACGAACTTTTCCTTTATCCGATAGAAATACGGCTTTCATCTCGTCACCTCGTCTCTTCTTTGCGCTCCTTCGCACGCAACTGACCGCAGGCTGCATCAATATCATGACCTTGTTCACGGCGAATCGTTACATTCACTCCACGATCTTTTAACGTTTTCTCGAACAAGAAAATTTGTTCACGTGGCGTACGTACATAATCACGTTCAGGTACGTAGTTTACCGGAATCAAGTTCACATGACATTTTACACCTTTTAAGAGCGCAGCAAGCTCTTCAGCATGCTCTACTTGGTCATTTTCTCCTCCAAATAATCCATATTCAAAAGTAATACGACGCCCCGTTCTATTTACATAGTATTTAATAGCTTCCATTAAATCTGGTAATTTATAAGCACGGTTAATCGGCATTAATTTTGAACGTAATTCTGAGTTTGGAGCATGCAATGAAATCGCAAAATTAATTTGTAGATCTTCTTCAGCAAACTTATAAATTTTCGGGATAATTCCACTCGTCGAAACAGTCATATGTCTCGCACCAATATGAAGTCCTTTTTCATGGTTAATGATGCGTAAGAATCCCATTAAATTATCATAGTTATCAAATGGTTCTCCAATCCCCATAACAACAAGAGAACTTACACGTTCTTCTGTTTCATCAAGCGCACGCTGAACTTCTACTACTTGCGCTACGATTTCTCCAGCTTCTAGGTTTCGCTTTAATCCACCAAGTGTCGAAGCACAGAACGTACACCCAATACGACAACCAACTTGCGTTGTTACACAAATGGAATTTCCATATTCGTGTCGCATTAATACCGTTTCAATAGAATATCCGTCATATAATTGGAATAAGAATTTAATTGTTCCATCCGAAGACGTTTGTTTTACTAACGTTTTTAAAGTAGTAATATCAAAGGAATTCGACAATTTATCACGCAATCCTTTAGAAAGGTTTGACATATCCTCATAATTTTTTACACGTTTTTTATATAACCAATCAAAAATTTGTCCAGCACGGAACTTCGGTTCTCCTTGTTCCTTTAACCAATCTTGCATTTCATGAAGTTGTAAAGAGTAAATTGATGGTTTCTTCGTTTCTAAATTTTTCTTTTGTTTTCTTACAGTCGTTTCCATGATGCTACACCTTCTTCCTTAAACAAGCAATATAAAAGCCATCCGTCGCAAAATAATGCGGTAAAATTTGCACTTGACCTTCATCAATATACGGAGTTAATTTTTCTGGCATACGCTCTTTAAGCGTAGTATCCCATTCAAATTCAGGATGTTCTTGTAAAAATTTCTCTATTACTTGTTCATTTTCTATTTTCTCAATTGTGCACGTACTATAAACAAGACGACCGCCTTGTTTTAATAATGGTGCTATTTTTTCTAGTATTGCAATTTGAATCGTCGATAATCTTTCACTATCGCCTTTATCTTTTCCTAACTTAATATCAGGTTTACGTCTAATTACACCAAATCCAGAACACGGTGCATCTACCAATATTTTATCAAACGTTTCATTTGCAAAGTGCTCTTGCACTTTTCTAGCATCTAGCGCTTTAGTTTCGACATTTTCTAGACCAAGTCGCTCTGCTTGCTGTTTAATTAAACGTACTTTGTGTGCATGTAAATCAAGGGACATGACCTTACCAGTTCCCTTTAATCGTTCCGCGATATGCGTTGTTTTTCCGCCTGGAGCAGCACAACTATCAAGAACTGCATCTCCCGTATTCGGTTCTAAAGCGCGTGCTACAAGCATAGAACTTTCATCTTGAATAGAAAGAAATCCTTTTTTAAACGCTTCTGTATGCGCTACATTTCCTCTTTCAATCTGAATAGCATCATCTGATAAGTCACCACGTTTTGCTTCTATACCTTCACTTGCTAACAACTCAATCGCTTCTTCTACAGTTACCTTATCAACATTCACACGCGCTGTTGGTACAGGGGGTAACATGTTTACTTCGCACATTTTTTCTGCAGTTTCTAAACCGTATTCTGAAGTCCACTCTTGGACAAGCCAAACTGGATGACTTGTTGTAATTGCAAGACGTTCTACTGGATCCTTGATTTCATCTACAGAAGGTACACCTTCTCTCTGAATCGAACGTAATACACCGTTCACCATACCAGCAATTCCTTTATGCCCGCGACGCTTTGCAATCTCAACCGCTTCATGAATAGCCGCTCTTTCTGGCACTCGGTCTAAATAAATCATTTGATATAAAGATAAGCGAAGCAATACTCTTACCCACGCCTCAACCTTCTTTTTTAAAAAAGGCTGTAAATAATAATCTAATGTGTCACGACGTTGAATCGTTCCATATACAATTTCAGTTAATAAACCAATATCTTTTCTATCAATTGCACTTTTTTCAATTAGATTATTTAAAAGTAAGTTGCTATATGCACCACTTTTTTCCACTTGAATTAAACCATCAAGAGCTAATTCACGAACATTTTGTCTCATGCATTTTCTCCTAACTTCGTTCCAATTTCAGGTTTTGTTCCACGTAAAAATTGTGAACAACTCATACGCTTTTTACCAGAAGGTTGCAATTCAGTAATTTTAACACCTGTTTCATTACTCGTTGCTACAACAAAACCATCTTCTTCGATTGCAACAATCGTACCTGCTTCAGCCGGTTCAGTTATAGGCACTTTTTCCCCCCACCATACTTTAACAACTTGTCCTGCTAAAGTTGTATAAGCAACTGGCCATGGATTCAATCCGCGAATGTGATTGTATACTTCTTCACCTGTTTTTGTCCAATCAATTTTCTCTTGCTCACGTTTTATATTGTACGCAAACGTTACTTCTTCTTCGTTTTGTTTAATCGGTTCTAACTTACCTTGAATTAATAAAGGCACTGTTTTAGATAGAAGGTGTGCTCCTGCTTCACTTAATTTATCAAATAATGAGCCTGTCGTTTCACGCTCTTCAATTTCAACTTCCACTTGCGTTAAGATATCACCAGCATCCAATTTTTCTACCATATACATAATTGTAATACCTGTTTTTTCTTTACCTTCCATAATTGCATAATGAATTGGTGCACCACCACGAAGTTCAGGAAGTAAAGAAGCGTGAACATTAATACACCCATACTTTGGTGCTTCTAAAATTTCATTTGGTACAATCTGCCCAAATGCAGCTGTTACAATTAAATCTGGCTCTAATGCCAATACTTTTTCATATTCATCTTTTTCACGAATTTTTAACGGCTGTAACACAGGGATACCATGTTTTTCCGCTTCAACTTTAACAGGTGTAGGTGTTAATACTTTTTTTCTACCTACTGGACGATCAGGTTGCGTCACAACACCTACTACCTCATAGCCATCTTCAATAAGACGACGAAGCACCGGCACTGAAAAGTCCGGTGTTCCCATAAACACTACTTTTATCATTTAAAAACCGCTCCTTTTAACACCTATTCTAGTTCGTTTTCTTCATAATATCTTGTCACTTTCGATGTAAATAAAACACCGTGTAAATGATCAATTTCATGTTGAATTGCACGCGCTAAAAATCCTTCCGCTTCTAATAAGAATACTTTCCCACGGCGATTTTGCGCTCTTACTTTAATATAATCGGCACGTTCTACTTCACCATAAAGTCCCGGGAAGCTTAAACAGCCTTCGGGACCTACTTGTTCACCACGTTTTTCTAATATTGATGGATTGATTAACTCGATTTTTCCAGTATCATCATCGACATCAACAACCGCTACTTGCAAGCTTACACCTACTTGAGGCGCAGCTAAACCGACTCCGTCCGCAATTAACATTGTTTCATGCATATCTTTCAACAATTTCACTAACTTTTTATCAAAGTTAATTACTCTTTCGCATGGTGTTTCTAACACTTCATTTGGATGCTTTATTATTTCTAAAACTGCCATATTTCCCTCCGCTACATTAACATTGTTGGATTAAAATCAATTGAGATTTGTAGCTCTTTTTGCATTTCTGCTTGATAATGTTCATTTACCATTTTGAGCACGTTCTTTAAGTTTGGTTCCCGTTTGTATTTTATCATGCATTGATAACGATATCTATCTTTTATCCTTGGAATCGCTGAAGCAACTGGTCCTAGCACCATTGTTTGCTGTGAGCAATGCGTTCGTAAATACGAGGCAATTTTTTCCGTCACTTGTACCGCTTTTAATAATTCTGGATGAGATACAGTTACGAGTACAACATAGTAATATGGGGGATATTGTCTTGTTCGTCTCATTTGCATTTCTTGGTCAAAAAACACATCATATTGTTGGTTCTTCGCTAACTCTATACTGTAATGTTCTGGCGTATACGTTTGAATCACAACTTCCCCTGGCAATTCATGTCTACCCGCTCGTCCACTTACTTGCGTCAATAACTGATATGTCTTTTCACTCGCCCGAAAATCAGGTAAGTGAAGCATCGTATCTGCAGTTAAAACCCCAACGAGCGTTACTTTCGGAAAATCTAATCCTTTAGCAATCATTTGTGTTCCAAGTAATATATCTGCTTTTTCTTCCCCAAACGCCTTTAATAATTTTTCATGCATTCCTTTTCGACTTGTCGTATCTACATCCATTCGAATGACTCGCGCCTCTGGAAATAGTTTTGTAATTTCTTCTTCTACCTTTTGTGTACCTGTACCAAAGAAACGAATGTATGTACTTTGACAAGCTGGACACTCAGTTGGCATATTCTCTTCGTAACTACAATAATGACATTTTAAACGATGATTCATTTTATGATATGTCAATGAAATATCACAATGCGGACATTGGACAACATACCCACAATCACGGCACATAACAAATGTAGAATGACCTCTTCTATTTAAAAAGAGTACCATTTGTTCTTTCTTTTCTAATCGATCTGCTATTTTTTCATGCAGCGCCTTAGAAAACATTGATCGATTCCCGTCACGAAGTTCTTCTCGCATGTCAACAATCTCTACCGTTGGTAAAGCTTGTTCATTCATACGTTTTTCCATTGTTAATAGTTCATAAACACCTTTTTTCGCCCTTGCAAACGATTCAAGTGTTGGTGTCGCACTACCAAGAACGATAGGACATTTATGATATTGTCCTCTCCAGACAGCTACATCTCTTGCATGATACCTCGGATTATCTTCTTGTTTGTAACTTGATTCATGCTCTTCATCAATAATAATAATCCCTAAATTCTCAAAAGGCGCAAAAACAGCTGAACGCGCACCAACTACAACTTTCACTTCTTTTCTTAAAATCTTACGCCACTCGTCATACTTTTCTCCAACAGACAACGCACTATGAAGAACTGCAACTTGCGAGCCAAACCTACCTTTAAAACGATCCACCATTTGGGGCGTTAGTGCAATTTCAGGAACAAGAACGATAGCTTCTTTTCCTTTCTTGAGCACTGCTGCTATAGATTGTAAATATACTTCTGTCTTTCCACTTCCTGTAACACCATATAGCAAAAATGGATTATAAGTTTCATTTGTAATTGATGATAAAATCGGTGTAATAACTTGTTTTTGTTCCTCCGTAAGTGGAAATGGTTTTGTTTGTTCAAAATCATCATCGTCATACGGATTTCGGTATACTTCCACATACTTTTCTGAAATGAATCCCTTTTTAACAAGTGCTTTTATTGGAGCATCTGTTATTTGTAACTCTTCTGTAATTACTTTCAACGGTGTACTTTTATAATTTTCCACAAAATAATAAAGTACATCTTGTTGTTTTTTACTTTTCAGTTCAAATGCCGCTAATTCCAATTTATCTTCTGGCAACTCCGGCTGAACCACTCTTTGCTTCTTCTTTTGTACTTTATCTTTCACTTGATAAACGACTTCAACCGTACCATTTTTAATTTCTTGTTGAATAGTTCGGTATAAATGTGGCTGTTGCTCGATTACTTCAAAATCAATTGCTTCTTTATCCTGAAATAAATATAGTATTTCAGGTGCTATTTCTTCCTGTTTACAAAGTTGTAGACGTTTTTTATACGTTGCTTTTATCGCAGTTGGAAGCATCACTTGAAAAGCTGAAATCATGTAGCATAACGTTTCACTTGTAAGCCAATATCCAAGCTTTAATAATTCATCATTTAAAACCGGTGTTACATCTAATATTTCATGGATTGTCTTTAACTTCTTACTTTCTACATCCACCGAATCTTTAATCCCAATAATAAAACCTTGCAATTTTCTTGGCCCAAACGGAACTACTACACGCATTCCTGTCTGTACAATATCTTCCCATTTTTTAGGAATAATGTAATCAAATGGTCGATCTGTCTGACGGGCAGGTACATCAACAATTACACTTGCAAATTTCATAAACGATCATCTTCTAACATCATTTCAATTTGCTTCAATATTTCACGAGCTACCTCTTTTTTCATTAAAAGTGGCAACTCAATAACTTTTCCATCTTTTCTATACATTGTTACAATATTCGTATCCGTGCCAAATCCAGCTCCTTGCGCTTTTACATCATTCGCGACAATCATATCTGCATTTTTCTCACGTAGTTTTTTCGTTGCATATTCCTCTACATTTGTCGTTTCAGCAGCAAAACCGATAAGTAACTGTTTATCCTTTTTCTGACCTAACGTTTTTAAAATATCCACCGTTCTTTCAAGTTCAATGACAGCATCACCATTTTGCTTTTTCATTTTATTCTCATGCACATATTTCGGACGATAATCTGCAACTGCTGCTGTTTTAATGACAACGTCTACGTTTTGATAATGTTGAAGAACTGCTTCTAACATATCTTGTGCAGATTCCACTTGCACTGTCGTTACATGTAACGGTGGATTTAATGCTGTCGGTCCTGAAACGAGTATAACATCAGCGCCTAAATTCGCTGCCACTTCCGCAATCGCATACCCCATTTTCCCAGAAGAAAAATTCGTCATAAAACGAACTGGATCAACCTTTTCACGTGTTGGGCCAGCAGTTATTAATATTCTTTTTCCCTGCAATGGTTTGTGTTCTGAGAAAGCTTCCTCTAACCGTGCAATAATTGCTTCAGGTTCTTCTAGTCGTCCCTTCGCTACATATCCACATGCTAAAAAGCCTTCCCCAGGCTCAATAAATGTATATCCTAGCGTTTTCAATGTCATCATATTTTTTTGAACTATTTTATTTTCATACATATGCACATTCATAGCAGGCGCAATCCATACCGGAGCTGTAGTAGCTAACAAAGTAGTTGTAATCATATCATCTGCAATACCACCAGCTAACTTTCCAATACAATTGGCAGTAGCAGGTGCGACAAGTACAACATCCGCCCAATCTGCTAAATCAATATGAGCAATAACAGCTGAGTCTTTCTCATCGAATGTATCCGTATATACATCATGGCGAGAAAGCGCTTGGAATGTAAGAGGCGTAACAAACTTCATTGCCGACTCACTCATCATTACTTTGACAATCGCGCCAGATTGTGTCAATTTACTCGTTAACGCAGCTGCTTTAAAAACCGCAATGCCTCCTGTTACACATAGAAGTATCTTTTTCCCTTTTAGCATATGACTCGTCCTCTTTCTTTTTCAAACTTATAATACTGAAATAGAATTCTCAGCTCGTCAGTACCGATATTTCATTCCTTTCGTAAAAAAATAACAACCTACTTGTAAATAGGTTGTTACCGTTACATAGAAAATTATAAAGTCTATGTTTTATTTTGTCGAAGGCAAAGGCTTATTCAGCTACTTTATCTTCACTTGGTACGTAGCTTAATGCTTCTGCATCGATTTCTTCTAATGCTTTACCTACACATTTATGAGAAACAGGTTTTTCTACAACACAGTTATTAGCAAGTTGCATTTCACGTGCGCGTTTTGCAGCCACTGTTACTAAAGTGTACTTAGAATCGATTTTTTGTAGTAATGAGTCAATTGATGGATTTAACATAATTATAGACCCTCCGTCATTTCTTTATAATATTTTGCTACCCTTTCGCGGCGGCAATGTTCGCCAACCACAATTGCTTTAATTCTATCACAAGCTAATTCAACTTGATCGTTTTCTACTACATAGTCGTAAGCGTCCATCATCTCGATTTCTTCTTTCGCTACAGTTAAACGATTTTCAATAACATCTTCAGTCTCTGTACCACGTCCGACAATACGGCTCTTTAGTTCAGATAAACTTGGAGGTGCTAAGAAAATAAATACACCTTCTGGGAAAGCTTTCTTAACTTGAATTGCTCCTTGCACTTCAATTTCTAAGAATACATCTTTTCCTTCTTGTAATGTTTTTTCAACATAGTCAATCGGTGTTCCGTAATAATTACCTACGAACTCAGCCCACTCAAGTAATTTTTCATTACGAATCATTTCCTCGAATTCTTCTCTTTCTTTAAAGAAATAATCCACACCATCTACTTCACCTTCACGCGGCTTACGTGTCGTTACTGAAATAGAGTACTGAAAACGTGTATCCTCATGGCTAAACAGCTCTTTACGAACCGTCCCTTTTCCAACCCCAGAAGGCCCTGAAAGAACGATGAGCAATCCTCTTCTACTTCTCATAAATATGTAAAACCTACCCTTCCTCACTTAAATCTTCTTTATTATTCAAACGATGTGCAATCGTCTCTGGTTGAATTGGACTTAATACAACATGCCCATCATCCATAACAATAACCGCCCTTGTTTTTCTCCCATACGTAGCATCAAGCAAAGCATTATGTTCCCGTGCTTCTTGTACTGTTCGTTTAATAGGAGCTGACTCCGGACTTACAATAGCAATAATTCGATGAGCAGATACAATATTTCCGTATCCAATATTTAAAAACCGCATGGCCATAGTTTGCGCCTCCTAGTAAGTCTATCCGATTTCTCCACCACGTATAACTTTATATATTTTTTGAAAGCTACTCAATATTTTGTACTTGTTCACGAATTTTTTCAAGGTTATTTTTCATTTCTACAACATATTTTGAAATTGTTAAGTCATTTGCCTTAGAACCAATCGTATTAATTTCTCTATGCATCTCTTGCACGATGAAATCCATTTTCCTTCCAACAGGCTCTTCAATCTGCAATGTTTCACGAAATTGCTCTAAATGACTTTGCAAACGAACTAACTCTTCATGAATATCACAACGCTCTGCAAAGATTGCGACTTCTGTTAGCAATCTTTGTTCATCTAGATCTTGATTATGTAATTCTTTTAAGCGATTTTCTAATCGTTCACGATATTTTTGTGTAACAATTGGTGCATGTGGAATAATCGCATTTACACAATTGCTAATCTCTTGTAAACGATACGCTATATCTTTATGTAATCGTTCTCCTTCGCCATCTCTCATCGTTTTCAACATATGAGCAGCTTGACGAACAGCCTCATATAAACTGTTCTCAAAATGTTCATTTACATTTTCTATTTCTTCAATTGCTGTTACTTCTGGCATTGCCATTAATTGTTCGAGTGTAATAGAATCTTGTAATTGAAATTTCCCTTTTATATCTTCCATCATCGATTGGTACTGCTCAAGAAGTGACCAATTCACACTTAATTTTCTTTCAACAAGTCCTTCACCTGCTATACTAATAGACACTTCGATGCGCCCACGTCGAACTTGCTGTGCAATTATTTTACGAATTTTGTCCTCAAATACCATCATTTGCTTAGGAAGTCGAATACTCATCTCTAAAAAACGGTGGTTCACCGATTTCATTTCTACTGTAATTTGAAAAGTATCACTTTCTACTTTCGATCTTCCAAACCCTGTCATACTAGAAATCATTTTTATCACATCCAAGCCATAAAATAACTCAATGAAAAAGGTAATAGAGACAAGGCTCTACTACCTTCTGTAAATTATATCACATTTTCATAACATTGACTATTTCAAGTTTAATCCCTTCTTATATAACATCGGCTTTTTCTTCTTAGCCTTTTTCCCTGTTAATAAAGAACCTACTAGTAAGAAAGTCGGAATTGATGACAAACCTCCAATTAATAACCAATCTCTTGCTTGTATCGGCATTGTGCTAAAGATCGGTTGTAACGGTGGATAATATATAACCACTAGCATAAGTAGTAACGAAATAATAACCGCCCCTACTAAATACACGTTCCCAAATGGATTACGGTGAAAGACAGAATGCTCACTACGACAATCAAATACATGAATAAGCTGTGCAAGTACCAACGTCGCGAACGCTACAGTTTGTGCATATTTCAGTTCATTTGGATGTTGGTTATACGCAATAATAAACGCCACTAACGTCACTGCTCCAATTAAAAACCCTCGACTTATTATTTTCCACGCAAGCCCTCTAGCGAATACCCCTTCTTTCGGGTGACGCGGTGTTCTCTTCATCACATCTCCTTCAGCCTTATCCAAACCTAATGCCATCGCTGGTAAACCATCAGTAACTAAGTTCACCCATAAAATTTGAATAGGAACCATCGGCAGTGGTAATGCAAGTAACATCGCAAATAACATAACTAAAATTTCTCCAACATTTGACGCCAATAAGTAGCGAATGAACTTACGTATGTTCTCGTATATATTTCTTCCTTCTTTAATCGCTGACTTAATTGTAGCAAAATTATCATCTAGTAAAACAAGTGAAGAGGCTTCTTTTGCAACATCTGTCCCTGTAATCCCCATCGCTATCCCAATATCCGCTGTTTTTATAGCTGGAGCATCGTTCACTCCATCACCTGTCATCGCTACTATATGTCCTTGATTTTGCAATGCTTTAACAATTTTCAATTTATGCTCAGGTGATACACGAGCGAATACATACGTATCTTCTACAACATTTTCTAATTCCTCCACATCCATATTCGCGAGTTCTACTCCTTCAACAACGCGTCCATCTGGTGGTAAAACTCCTAATTGTTCAGCAATCGCCATTGCTGTCACTTTATGATCACCTGTAATCATTACTGTTCGAATACCAGCTTCTTTACACTCTTTTACCGCCTGCGCGACTTCTGGCCTTGGCGGGTCAATCATACCTTGTATCCCAACCAACATAAAATCTTTTTCAACGTCTCTTTCATGTTCAATAGAATCCGTGACTTTTAAAGGTTTAAACGCAACTGCAATTGTTCGAAGCGCTTGACTACCTAAGCTATGAATAGCCGCCTGTACTTCTTTTCTATATAGCTCACTTAACGGCTGCTGCTTATCCCCCCATAAGATTGTTTGACTCATTTGCAAAAGAACATCCGGTGCTCCTTTCGTAACAATAAACTTTTTCCCCTCTCGATCTCGTACAATAACACTCATCATTTTTCGAGTTGAATCAAATGGAAATTCACGAATAATTTCAAATTTCCCTTTCAATGCCTCACGTGTTATCCCAGCTTTCATTGCTGCAGCTACAAGCGCTCCCTCTGTTGGATCCCCATCTAATACGTACGCCTTTTTCTTTTGAATAATATTTGCATTGTTACATAGTGAACCAAATGTAAGTAGCTGATAAAGTGATTTTGTCTTAGCTGGATTCACTTCTTTTTCACCTTTCATAAAAGAGCCATTAGGTTCATATCCTTGCCCTGTCACTTTCCACAATTCTCCGCCTGACCACATATGTGTTACCATCATTTTGTTTTGTGTCATTGTTCCCGTTTTATCAGAGCATATAACAGAAGCGCAGCCTAACGTTTCTACGGCCGGTAACTTCCTTACAATTGCTCTCTTTTTTATCATACGCTGTACACCAAGTGATAAAGCTACTGTAACAATTGCTGGCAATCCTTCTGGAATAGCCGCAACAGCTAGCGATACGCCAGCTAAAAACATATGATATACTTCATTCCCTTGATACACACCAGCCAATACAACGAGCGCTGTCAAAATAAGAGCTACAATAATTAATATTTTTCCGAGCTGTTCTAACCTTCTTTGCAGTGGCGTTTCCATTTGCTCTGCATTTTGCAACATATTTGCAATTTGCCCCATCGCTGTATTCATACCAGTTGCTACAACGACTCCTGTACCAGATCCTCGCGTAATCATTGTCCCCATAAAAGCCATATTTTTTTGATCCCCAATTGCAACATCTTGCCCTTGCAGTGCTTCTACCTTCTTTTGTACAGGTACGGACTCCCCTGTCAAAGCAGACTCTTCAATATATAAACTTGATGCCTCAACAAGACGCACATCAGCCCCAATACGATCACCACTGGAAAACTTAATAATATCACCTAAAACAAGTGCTTTAGATGGTGCTTTTACCCACTTTCCATTCCGCATTACAGTAACTTGCGGGGCAGCTAGTTCCTTTAAAGCTTCCAATGATTTTTCAGCTTTTCTTTCTTGAAAAAAGCCGAGAATACCATTGATAATAACAATGGCAACAATAGCAATAGAATCAATGTATTCACCTAAAAACGCAGAAACAATTGTTGCTCCAAACAAAACGAGTACCATGAAATCTTTAAACTGTGCTAAAAATACCATTAGTGCAGAAGGCCTTTTTGCTTCTTCTAATTCATTAGTACCAAATTTCTTTACTCGCCCTTCTGCTTCTTTCTCTGTAAGTCCAACCTTTACATTCGTATTCGTTCTTTCTTCCACTTCATGTGCTCGCATTCCATACCAGTTCATCCTGCTATCGACCTCCTGATTCCAGACATACTCTATTGAAAGCTTATTCAGCCTCGTCCAAAAAAATGCTATAATTAACATTTAGTTAGAAAGGAGTGTTCATTTATGGCATTCGATGGATTATTTACAAGAGCGATTACACATGAAATTGAAAATTCTCTTTACACAGGAAGAATTTCCAAAATATATCAACCTTCAAAATACGAGATTTTATTACATATTCGAGCGAATGGAAAGAACCAAAAACTAATTCTTTCATCTCATCCTACATATGCGCGTATGCACTTAACGAATCAAAACTACGATTCGCCAGCAATACCGCCGATGTTCTGTATGCTTCTTCGCAAACATTTAGAAGGTGGATTTATTGAAAAAATTGAACAAATCGACTTAGAACGCATTATTCAAATTACAGTTCGCAGTCGTAATGAAATCGGAGACGAATCATTAAAAACATTAGTAATTGAAATAATGGGACGACATAGTAACATTATCTTATTAGATACGAAAACAAACGTGATTTTAGATAGCTTAAAACACGTTTCATTAGCCGTAAACCGTCACCGAACTGTATATGCTGGTGCTGAGTACGTCGCGCCACCAGCCCAACATAAAATCAATCCTCTGCAAATTGAAACCGCAGATGATTTTATTAGACCGCTAGACTTTCTATCTGGAAATATGGATAAACAACTCGTCGGTGCTTTCATGGGAATATCCCCATTATTTGCAAAAGAAGTAGTAAAGAAAGCCGGTATGGTAAACGAGAAAGCATTATCAGAAGCATTTTTCTCTATACAAACACCATTACTATCTCATGCATATACACCTACAATGATTACTGCAAATGGAAAAGAATTCTTTTATCTTTTCCCTCTTACACACTTGCAAGGAGAAGAAAAAACATTCTCATCAGTGAGCGAATTGTTAGATCGTTTCTTCTTTGGCAAAGCAGAACGTGATCGTGTAAAACAACAAGCTCATGATTTAGAACGCTTTATGCAAAACGAAAAAAATAAAAACGAGAAAAAACTCATTAAACTCGAAAAAACACTGCAAGATGCTGGAAAAGCAGATAAATATCAACTATTTGGAGAGCTACTTACAGCCAATATGTACGCTTTAAAAAAGGGCGATAAAGATATTGAGGTCGTTAATTATTACGATGAGGATGGTGGAACTGTAAAAATCACATTAGATCCTTTAAAAACACCATCTGAAAATGCACAACGCTATTTCCAAAAGTATCAAAAAGCAAAAAATTCGGTTGCTGTTGTAGAAGAACAAATCGAAAAAACAAATGAAGAAATTCTTTATTTTGATAGCTTACTTCAACAAATGGAAGCTGCTTCTTCAAAAGACATTGAAGAAATTCGTGAGGAATTAGCTGAAGAAGGTTATGTGCGCAATCGCAAAACGAAAAACGCAAAGAAAAAGCCTACTAAACCAGTATTAGATAAATATGTAGCAAGTGATGGCACAGAGATTTTCGTTGGTAAAAACAATAAACAAAATGATTATTTAACAACGAAGTTTGCCCGCCGTGATGAAATTTGGTTACATACGAAAGATATACCTGGCTCTCACGTTGTCATTCGTTCTTTAGAGCCTGCTGAAGAAACTTTACTAGAAGCCGCCAAAATTGCTGCCTATTACAGTAAAGCGAAAGAGTCTAGCTCTGTACCTGTTGATTTCACCAAAATACGCCATGTCAAAAAACCGAGTGGTGCAAAACTTGGTTTTGTTACGTACGACAATCAGCAAACCGTATATGTAACACCAGATGCTGATATTGTAATGAAATTAAAAGCATAAATAAAAAAATGCGTTGCTTGTATGCAGCGCATTTTTTATATGTTTTCAATTTCGTTGCTATATCCATTCAATATTGTCAAAAAAATTGACAGTATCATTTCACATTTGTATAAAATTTTTTACAGCATGTAAATAAAGTACAAGTGTAACTCCAATCATTTTTCCCCATCCCCCTGCTATTCATTGAAGCAATCTAGATTTTATGAACAAACCGTCTCCCACAAATTACGGGCTATTTTTTTATCTCCCCTAAAATATATGTTGTCCCTACTATCCTTTCTTCAAATATACATTTTGGCACGCTATTTGCTTTATTCAATACTATGAATAGGAGGAATTAACATGACTTTAAAAATTAATAAAATCCAAAATCAACTACAAAACTATGAAATTGAGGGGTTACTTATTACAAAAAAAGAAAACCGCCAATATGCAACAGGCTTTACAGGTAGTGCTGGCGTCGTCTTACTCTCTGCCGATCAAGCTGTTTTCATCACTGATTTCCGCTATGTAGATCAAGCGAAATCACAAATAAAAGATGCTGAAATTATTATGCATAAAGGAAATTTAGAAAAAGAAATTGCACATCAAGTATCGAAATTAAACATTCAAAAACTTGGAATTGAAGAAAACAACATGACATTGCAACAATATAAAAACTTGCAAAAATACGTACAGGCGGAAATGATTCAAGTGTGCGAAATTATCGAAAATATTCGTATCATTAAAGACACGCCTGAAATAGAAACAATGAAAATTGCAGCTAATATCGCGGACGAAGCATTTCATCACATTCTTACGTTTCTAAAACCAGGAATAAGTGAAAATGCTGTACGAGATGAATTAGAATTTTTCATGCGAAAAAAAGGTGCTACATCTTCATCATTTCAAATTATTGTAGCTTCTGGTGTTCGTTCTTCTCTTCCACATGGAGTTGCATCAAATAAAATAATTGAACGAGGCGACATCGTTACATTAGACTTTGGTGCACTTTACGACGGATATTGTTCCGATATAACACGTACCGTAGCAATAGGGGAACCATCGGAAGAATTCAAAAAAATATACAATGTTGTACGAGAAGCGTTAAAACGTGGGACTGAAGCGATTAAGCCTGGAGAAACTGCGAAAAGTATCGATGATGTAACAAGAAACTACATTACAGATTGTGGATATGGTCAATATTTTGGTCATTCTACTGGTCATGGTCTTGGCTTAGAAATACATGAACCTCTTCGCTTATCCCAAGAAAGTAAAGCTACATTAAAAGAAGGTATGGTTGTTACAGTTGAACCGGGCATTTACATACCGAACTGGGGCGGTTGTAGAATTGAAGATGATATCGTCATTACAAAAGACGGATATGAAGTTATTACAAAATCAAATAGAGAACTAATTGTAATCCCTTGTTAAAATCATGGCCTTTTTAAAAGGAGTTTTTTTCTACACATAGAATTCCTTCTCTGGAGTGTTCATTTAAAGAGGGGGAATTTAAATTGAATTTTGTAATTGATAAAATAGATGGTTTACAAGTTGAGTTTTCAAAACTTGTTTCCATGATGAATTACGCTCGTTATACAACAATGCAAGCAGTGGAAAGTTTAACAATTGAAGAACTTGATTATTTATATGATAAAGAAGCCAATTCAATTGGCATGCTGTTATATCACATGGCTGCTATTGAATTTTACTACCAAATCCATACCTTTGAGGATCGTGAACCGACGGAAGCTGAATTAGAACATTGGTTGCCAGCTATTGAGTTAGGGAATCTTGGACGAGAAAAAATAAAAGGAAACTCTTTAGAATTTTACATTAATACATTACAAGAAGTACGCTCTAAAACAATTGAAACATTTCAATCTTTACCTGATGAATGGCTATTTAAAACGACAGACTTTTGGTATGACAAACCAGCTAACAACTACTTTAAATGGTTTCACGTATTTGAAGATGAAATCAATCATCGCGGACAAATTCGCTTAATTAGGAAGATGCAAAAAGCTCATGCAGTAAAATAAGAAAGTGCCACCAGATAAGGTGGCACTTTCTTTTATTCATTTTTTAGGATTAACTGTATTGTAACATCCATTTATCGTTCTCATCATTACAGTACATGAAATTTTACTTTTTTCTTTTTCCTATACTCACATACTTTCACTGCTTTCATACAATAAACTACACGAATGCCTAAAGGATGTGAATGTTATGGGAGTTGAATTAACGCTATTACACGCTCTCTACATTATTTGTTTACTCACTATTATTACCTTTTTTATTCTCCGGAAAGATACGACTATCATTTGTATCGTTTTTATCTTTTTATTAGCATTAACTGCAACAAGTTCTATCCCTCTTGCCATTAGCGGGATTTTTCAAAGTTTCATTTACGCCATTACTGAGCTATTACCAACTATATTAATCATCTCCATTATCGTATCAATGAGCAATTTACTCGTTCATACTGGCATAAATGATACGATGATTTCACCATTTACAAAAATGATTCGTACACCTACACTCGCCTACTGGATTATCGGCCTTTTAATGATGACCATTTCTTTCTTCTTTTGGCCTTCTCCAGCTGTCGCCTTAATGGGAGCTATTTTATTACCGGTTGCTGTACGTGTCGGCCTTCCTCCAATTGGGGTTGCAATTGCTATGAACTTATTTGGACACGGCATCGCCTTATCTGGAGACTTCGTTATTCAAGGTGCACCGAAATTAACTGCAGACGCGGCTGGTCTCCCTGTTTCCAGCGTCGTATCTGCAAGTGTTCCACTCGTTATCGTTATGGGCGTTGTGACAACTTCCGTCGCTTTTTTCTTCTTACGAAAAGAGTTTCATACAGGCTTAGCTATACAAGAATCTATTCTATCAACTGAGTCTTCTAAAACGCTCACTTCATTATCTCCTCGCACAAAGAAATGGCTCGCTATTTGTATCCCTATCGTATATATCATTGATATCCTTTGCATGATTCAATTTAAACTACAAGGAAGCGACGCAACTGCACTTATCGGCGGAACAACTGTTATTATGATTATCATCATTTCTCTCATCGCCTACAAAGGTAATGGACTGAATAAAACAACCGATTATTTCATAGAAGGGCTCCAATTTGGCTTTAAAATTTTCGGACCAGTTATTCCTATCGCTGCACTCTTTTATTTAGGAGATAGTGGCTTTGTGAAAATTATCGGAGACTATTTACCGAAAGGTTCACACGGAATCATTAACGACTTAGGCATCGCTTTATCTCAAACTGTTCCTTTAAATCAATATGTATCGGCAGGGACATTAACCATCGTGGGTGTCATTACCGGCTTAGATGGATCAGGTTTTTCAGGTATATCACTTGCTGGTTCCATTGCCAATCTTTTTGGAACAGCAC
Source organism: Bacillus cereus group sp. MYBK95-2 (assembly GCF_051915225.1). Lineage (NCBI taxonomy): Bacteria > Bacillati > Bacillota > Bacilli > Caryophanales > Bacillaceae > Bacillus > Bacillus cereus group sp. MYBK95-2. The sequence continues at coordinate 366,947 of NZ_JBQAEH010000001.1, forward strand.
TTGGCCATGGAACAGCTACATTAACAGCACTCGGGCAAATTGCAGCTATATGGACCGGGGGCGGGACGTTAATTCCTTGGGCACTTATTCCTGCTGCTGCGATTTGTAAAGTCGATCCATTTGAACTTGCACGCCGAAACTTTTTACCGGTTGTTATCGGTTTAATTGTCACCACGATCGTTGCGATGTTTATCCTATAACGTAAGCAAGTGTTCTCTTGCTTACGTTTTTTGCTTGTAAAATTCATCATGAATTATCAGTTTTCAAGAGGGATTCGTTATTACTCAGCGAAATTATATTAGGAGAGTAATTATTTCAAAACGTTTACGAGAAACAGATTACTGCAATTAGAAAAGGGGACATACCTATGAATGAATTGATTTTCGTCTTATTAATTTGTCCATTATTTATCTTTATCGTATCTGTTATTGGAACACGCAAAACGAAAACGTATTACGTAATGCCGATTGTAACGTTTGCTAGTTTTTTAATAATAGGTGTTATCGCCTTTACTCCAAAATTTTTCTTTTGGGTCGGCATGTATAGCATTTTCTCATTTATTGTTTCTTATGTGACTCTATTGTTTGTAAAAAGATATAAGCTTGCAGAAAGCACTAAGTAGTTAAGGAGATTGTAATATGATTTTCTTTGATATTGATGGAACTTTACTTGAATTTTTAACAATAATATAAAAAAACGACCGCGTTCCCCCGCAGTCGTTTTTTTCGTGTTACGCTGTGATCCAAGCTTCGTTTGCTGGATTTTTACGCCACTCTTGTAATTTTTTCGTTTCAGCTTGTCCAATCATACCTTTTTCTGCTGCAACTTCAGTTAATGCACTGTAATCACTTAAAGAATATGATGCTACGTTAGCTGCTTCTAGTTTTTCTTTTCCTGCTTCTAACTCATATGTGAAGATTGATACGATTCCTAATACTTCACATCCAGCTTCGCGAAGTGCTTCTACACATGTAATTGCACTACCGCCAGTTGAAATTAAGTCTTCTACTACTACGACTTTTTGACCTTTTTCAGCTTTTCCTTCGATTTGGTTCCCTTTACCGTGACCTTTTGCTTTACTACGTACGTAGCACATTGGTAAATCCATACGATCGCTTACCCATGCAGCGTGCGCAATACCAGCAGTTGCTGTTCCTGCAATAATTTCTACAGTTGGGAAGTGCTCTTTAATTAACTCTTCTAATCCAGCTGCAATCGCTTGACGTACTTTTGGATAAGATAAAGTTAAACGGTTATCACAATAAATTGGTGATTTCATACCTGAAGACCAAGTGAATGGATCATTCGGTTGTAAAAATACTGCTCCAATTTCTAATAAATGCGATGCGATTTCTTTTTTCATACTGTTACACCTTCCCACTGTTGTTTTACTGTTTTATACGCTTCAAGCGGATTTTCTGCTTTTGTAATACTACGTCCAACTACGATGTAGCTTGAGCCAAGTTCCCTCGCACGTTTCGGTGTTGCTACGCGCACTTGGTCATTTACATCATCGCTTGCAAGACGAATCCCCGGTGTTACTGTTACAAATTCATTTCCGCATACTTCACGTAATTTTGGAACTTCAAGTGTTGAACAAACAACGCCATCAAGTCCACTTTCTTTCGTTAATTTTGCATAATGAGCAACCGCTTCTTCTAACGTTTTCTCAATGCCGATCTCTTTTTTCATCATAGCTTCCGAAGTGCTTGTTAGTTGTGTAACTGCAATACAAATCGGTCTCTCTTTTCCTTCTTGCTTACCTTCCTCTAATCCCTCAATCGCAGCTTTCATCATGCTGCTTCCCCCAGCAGCATGAACATTTACCATATCAACATCTAGACTAGCTAGGCTACGCATAGCGCTTTTTACTGTATTCGGAATATCATGAAGTTTTAAATCTAAGAAGATCTTATGTCCCTTTTCTTTTAAGTACGTAATAATCGCAGGGCCTTCTTTGTAAAATAACTCCATACCTACTTTGACAAATAACTCTTCCCCTTCAAAGTGGTGTAAGAATTGTTCTACTTCTTGTTTCCCTGGAAAATCTAGTGCAACGATTAACGACTGTGACATGTTTGCTTCCAGCTCCTTCCTTGACATTCCGAAATGTGATCAAATCCTAATTCATCTAATAATGCTGGTAACTCTTCAATAATTGTCGGACATACGAACGGATCGATAAAGTTCGCTGTACCTACTGCAACTGCGCTTGCGCCAGCATAGAAGAATTCAATTACATCTTCAGCTGTTTCAATACCACCCATTCCGATAATTGGAATGTTAACCGCTTGGCTTACTTCATGTACCATGCGAATTGCTACTGGCTTAATCGCAGGACCTGATAATCCGCCTGTACGGTTTGCTAAAATTGGTTTAGCTGTTTTTAAATCTAGACGCATACCAAGCAATGTATTAATCATCGTTAAACCATCTGCACCTGCATTTTCAATCGCTTTTGCAATTTCTACTATGTTTGCCACGTTCGGTGACAATTTCACGTATACAGGTACTTCAGAAACCTCTTTTACTCGCTTCGTTAAATCAGCAGCAATTTCAGGATTTGTACCAAAGGCGATACCACCTGTTTTTACGTTCGGACAAGAAATGTTTAATTCTAGTGCATGGACATTAGGCGCTTTAGAAATTTCCTTCGCAACCGCTACGTAATCCTCAGCTTGTGAGCCTGCAACGTTTGCAATAATTGGAAGGTCAAATTGTTCTAACCATGGTAATTCCGAATTCATTACTTTGTCTAATCCCGGGTTTTGAAGTCCGATTGCATTTAGCATGCCCCCTGGTGTTTCAGCAACACGAGGCGTTGGATTTCCATAACGTGGTTGTTCTGTCGTCGCTTTAATCATGATTGATCCTAGTACACTTAAATCGTAAAACTGTGCATATTCACGACCAAACCCAAAGCATCCAGATGCCGGTATAATTGGATTTTTTAATGATAATCCTGGTAATTCAACTTGCAATCTGTTCATAGTACAACCTCCCCGATTGGAAATACTGGTCCGTCGCTACACACCTTCTTGTAAGAATGTCCACTTGGATCTTCTTGTAAGTGGCATACACATGCGAAACAAGCTCCAATACCACAGCCCATACGTTCTTCTAATGAAATATAGGCTTTTTTCTCTTTGTAACGTCCTTCTAGTGCACGAAGCATCGCTAGCGGACCACATGAATAAAGAATATCAAAGTCAATTCCGTAATTATCAATTACATCTGTGACAAATCCTTTTGTACCGTGTGTACCGTCTACTGTCGCAACGTACGTATCACCAAGTTCTGCAAATTTTTCTTCATAGAAAACTACATCTTTCGTTTGAAAGCCTAAGATGTGAATAACACGTACACCTTTTGCAACGAGGCGCTGTGATAATTCATAAAGTGGTGGTACACCAATTCCCCCACCTACTAGTAAAGCTGTTTGACCAGCTTCTGCTTCTTCTACAGGAAAACCGTGTCCTAATGGTCCTAGTACATCTACCATTTCACCTTGTTTTCTAGTTGCTAATGTTTTTGTCCCTTGTCCTTCGGCACGATATAGCATTGTAAATTCGTTCTTCTCTTGATCTACATTACAAATACTAATTGGGCGGCGCAGAAGGGGCGCAATGCCCTCTGCTACCTTAATGTGTACAAACTGCCCTGGTTCGTTCATTTGCTGTACTAACGTTCCTTGAAGCACTAATTCGTAAATATTTTTTGCGATTTCTTTTTGGTTAACGACGATCATATTTTGCTTTTGCATCATGCATGTACCACCTCGTGACGCTTTGTTTGCGTAATTTCTTTCATTGAATGAGCTGAGAATGTCATAGATTCTAATACTCGTAAGATTGCTCTTGTTGTATCAAGTGATGTTAAGCAAGCCACACCATTTTCTACTGATTCACGGCGAATGCGGAAACCATCACGCGCTGGTTGTTTACCTTTTGTTAATGTGTTAATTACAAACTGTGCTTTTCCTTGACGGATAATATCTAGTAAGTTGTAGTCTTCAGAATCAATTTTGTTTACAACTTGTACTGGGATATTTTGCTCTTCTAATGATTGTGCTGTTCCAGCTGTTGCTAATAAGTTATAGCCGATTTCGTGGAAACGTTTTGCAATTTCCATCGCCTCTTCTTTATCTTTATCCGCTACAGTAATGATTACTGAGCCGTGCGTTGGGATGTTAATTCCAGAAGCAACTAATCCTTTATATAATGCTTTTTCAAGCGTTAAGTCTTTACCCATTACTTCCCCTGTTGATTTCATTTCAGGTCCTAATGTTGTATCAACTGAGCGTAGTTTCGCGAATGAGAATACCGGAGCTTTTACATATACTTCTTTCTCTTCTGGGTGATAGCCAGTTCCGTATCCTTGCTCTACTAGGTCTTGCCCTAAAATAACTTTCGTTGCAACATTCGCCATCGGTACGCCTGTAATTTTACTTAAGAACGGTACTGTACGGCTTGCACGTGGATTTACTTCAATTACGTACACTTGATCTTTGAATACTACAAACTGGATATTTAGTAATCCAACAATGTTTAATCCTTTTCCAAGTGCAATTGTATGTTCAATGATTTGTTCTTTTAGTTTTTCAGATAAACTTTGTGGTGGATATACTCCAATTGAGTCACCAGAGTGAACTCCAGCGCGTTCAATATGTTCCATAATACCTGGAATGAATACATTCTCACCATCGGAAATTGCATCTACTTCAATTTCTTTACCAACCATGTAACGGTCGATTAATACTGGGTGATCTGCATGAACTTTAACTGCATTTTTCATGTAGTGCAGTAGTTCTTCTTGACGATATACGATTTCCATCGCACGTCCACCTAGTACGTAAGATGGTCTTACTAATACTGGGTAACCAATTTCTTCTGCGATTGCTACCGCTTGTTCTACAGTCGTTGCTGTTTTACCAACTGGTTGCGGGATGCCAAGTTTTGTTAAAGCAGCTTCGAATTTATCACGATCTTCTGCACGGTCTAAGTCTTCAAGTGATGTTCCTAAAATTTTCACACCGTGTTCTTCTAGTTTCGCTGCTAAGTTAATTGCCGTTTGTCCACCGAACTGAACGATAACACCTTCTGGTTTTTCTAAATCGATAATATGCATTACATCTTCAATCGTTAATGGTTCAAAGTATAATTTGTCAGAAATACTGAAGTCTGTTGAAACTGTTTCTGGGTTGTTGTTAATGATAATTGCTTCATATCCAGCTTCTTTAATTGCCCATACTGAGTGAACTGTTGCGTAATCAAACTCAACACCTTGACCAATACGGATCGGACCAGATCCTAGAACTACTACACTCTTACGATCTGTTACAATCGATTCATTTTCGTCCGCATATGTGCTGTAGTAATATGGCGTTGCAGATTCAAACTCTGCCGCACAAGTATCTACCATTTTGAATACTGGCATCATATTATTTTCTTTACGCATATCGTAAATTTCGCGCTCCGTTTTGTTCCAAGCTGCTGCAATGTAGTGATCGCTGAAGCCCATTTCTTTTGCAGTTTGTAGTACTTCCATATTTCCTACATTCGCTTTTACTTCACGTTCCATATTTACGATGTTTTCAACTTTTTGTAAGAAGAAGAAGTCCATTTCACACCATTCATTGATTTCTTCTTTCGTTACACCTTGGCGAATTGCTTCTGCTACAATAAACAGTCGTTCATCATCCGCTTTAATGATACGTTTTTTCATCGTTTCTTTATCAAGTTCTTTTAAGTGGTCTAATTCTAAGTGATAAATGCCAAGCTCTAAAGAACGAACTGCTTTTAGTAATGATTCTTCTAAGTTACGTCCGATTGACATAACTTCACCAGTTGCTTTCATTTGTGTTCCAAGCGTTCTGTTCGCTGATTCAAACTTATCAAACGGCCAACGTGGAATTTTTGAAACAACATAGTCTAACGCTGGCTCGAAGCAAGCGTAAGTTTTTTGTGTTACTGGGTTTACGATTTCATCTAACGTTAAGCCGACTGCAATTTTTGCTGCTAATTTCGCAATTGGATATCCAGTTGCTTTAGATGCTAGTGCAGATGAACGACTTACACGTGGATTTACTTCGATTACATAGTATTGGAAGCTATATGGATCTAGTGCAAGCTGAACGTTACATCCACCTTCAATTCCTAGTGCACGAATAATTCGTAATGACGTGTTACGTAACATTTGGTATTCACGGTCGCTTAGCGTTTGGCTCGGTGCTACAACGATTGAATCACCTGTATGAACACCAACTGGATCGATATTTTCCATGTTACACACTACAATCGCGTTATCATTTGAATCACGCATTACTTCGTATTCAATTTCTTTACAGCCAGCAATACTTTTCTCTAATAAACATTGTGTTACTGGGCTATGTTTTAAACCACTTGTTACGATTTCAATTAGCTCTTCTTCGTTATGACAAATTCCGCCGCCCGTTCCTCCTAATGTGAACGCTGGTCGAACGATTACTGGGTAACCAATTTCGTTTACAAATCCATATGCTTCATCAAGGTTATGAATAATTTCACTTGGTGGTGTTGGTTCATTTAAATCTTGCATTAATGTACGGAATAAATCACGATCTTCCGCTTGCTCGATTGCTGATAATTTTGTTCCTAAAATTTCAACTCCGCACTCGTCAAGTACGCCTGATTTTGCAAGTTCAACAGCCATGTTTAAACCTGTTTGACCACCTAATGTTGGTAGGATTGCATCAGGACGTTCTTTACGAATAATACGGCTTACGAATTCTAATGTTAATGGCTCGATGTATACTTTATCTGCTGTTGCAGTATCCGTCATAATTGTTGCTGGGTTAGAGTTAACAAGGATTACTTTGTAACCTTCCTCTTTAAGAGATTGACAAGCTTGTGTACCAGAGTAGTCAAACTCCGCTGCTTGCCCAATTACAATTGGTCCTGATCCGATTACTAAAATTGTGTTAATGTCTAGGCGTTTTGGCATAACTCTTCCCCTTCTTTCTTGAAGTTTTCAATCATTGTTAAGAAATCTTCGAATAAATCATTTGCATCTTCTGGTCCCGCTGAAGCTTCTGGATGGTATTGTACTGTAAATGCCGGGAACTTCTTATGACGAAGACCTTCTACCGTTCCATCGTTTAAAGCAACATGTGTAATTTCAAGATCTGTATTTTCAACTGATTCTTCTTCTACTGCGTATCCGTGGTTTTGAGATGTAATTGCTACTTTTCCAGTTGCAAGATTTTTTACTGGATGGTTTAAACCACGGTGACCAAATTTCAACTTACTTGTATTTGCACCTGATGCTAGAGCGAACAATTGATGTCCTAGGCAAATTCCGAATAAAGGAACTTTACCGATAATGTCTTTTAACATTTCAATTGCTTCTGGTACATCTTTCGGATCTCCAGGTCCATTACTTAACATAATTCCATCTGGGCTAAGGCGTAAAATTTCTTCCGCTGTTGTGTTGTAAGGAACTACAATTACATCACAGTCACGCTTATTTAATTCTCGTAAAATACCATGTTTCATACCGAAGTCTACTAGTACAACTCGGTGACCACGACCTGGGCTTGGGTATGGATCTTTCGTTGATACGCGTTTTACATGATCTGTAAATACTGTCGCTTTTAATTGGCTTACAATGTACTCTACATCTGCATCCATGTTACAAAGGCGTCCACGTAATGTACCGTATTGACGAATTTTTCTCGTTAATTTTCTCGTATCAATCCCTGCTAATCCTGGGATATTTCTTTCTTTCAAGTAATCATTTAACGAAATTTCATTACGGAAGTTTGATGGGTGATCACAAATTTCGTTTACGATTAAACCATTTACAGATGGGTGAATGGATTCAAAATCGTCACGGTTAATGCCGTAGTTTCCGATTAATGGGTACGTGAATGTTACGATTTGACCGCAATATGATGGATCAGATAATGTTTCTTGATATCCAGTCATTCCTGTTGTAAATACAACCTCACCTGACTTTTCGATTTCGCCTCCGAAACCTGTTCCAATTAATACTGTTCCATCTTCTAAGATAAGTTGTCTTTTCATACTAATGCACTCTCCTTTTGCCATGCGATCTTACCACCAACGATTGTCATTACCGGCCATCCTTGGCATTTCCAACCTGCGAATGGTGTATTTTTTCCTTTTGATAAGAATGTTGTTGGGTCAATCTCTTCTTCTTGTTCTAAATCAATGATTGTAATATCAGCTTCTCTACCTTCTTTTAGGCGACCTGCTTCTAAGCCGAATGTATCAGCTGGCTTTTCTGTTAAGAATTGAATTAACTGTTCTAGCGTAATAACTCCCTTTTTCACAAGGTTTGTGTATAGAAGCGGGAATGCTGTTTCAAAACCAGTAATTCCAAACGGTGCTCTTTCAATTCCTTGTGCTTTCTCTTCCGCTGTATGCGGTGCATGGTCAGTTGCGATCATATCGATCGTTCCATCTAATAAACCTTCAATTAATGCTGCATGGTCTTCTTTTCCACGAAGCGGTGGGTTCATTTTAAAGTTAGGATCAGCTGATGGGATATCATCTTCACATAACACTAGGTGATGCGGTGTTACTTCTGCTGTTACTTTAATTCCAGCGCGTTTCGCATCACGGATTACACGTACAGAACCTTTCGTACTTACATGACATACGTGATAGTGGCAATCTGCTGCTTCAGCAAGCAGTATATCCCTTGCAATATGTACAGATTCACATACTGATGGGATACCGTTTAATCCGTGTTTCTCAGAAAACTTCCCTTCATGTACACAACCTTTATTAATAAGCGTATTCTCTTCACAGTGCGCAACTACTGCCATATCTAATTTTGCTGCACGTTTCATAGCCGCTAACATCATGCTCGCATCTTGTACGCCTACGCCGTCATCTGTGAAAGCAAATGCTCCAAGTTCTTTTAATGTTTCGAAATCTGTCATTTCAGAACCAGCTTGACGTACTGTAATTGCTCCGTATGGTAGTACGTTAACATGAGCTTTTTCTTCAATACGTTTTTGCAAGTCTTCCATATGTTCTCTGCAATCTGGTACTGGGCGTGTATTTGGCATTGCGCAAATTGTAGTGAATCCACCTTTTGCCGCTGCTAGTGTACCTGTTTCAATTGTTTCTTTATGTTCACCACCTGGTTCACGAAGATGTACGTGTACATCTACTAATCCAGGTGCGATTAACTTTCCGTTCACATCGATTACTTCAGCATTATCTGCCGTAATATTTTCTGCTACCTTAGCGATTTTACCGTCTTGTACGAGAAGATCCGTTGCTACGATTTTTCCTTCTTCATTCATATAACGACCATTTTTAAACAAATAATTCATGTTTCATTCCTCCTAATACATTTGGTAAGGCGCGTTTTAGTACAGCCATTCTTACGTAAACTCCATTTTCCATTTGTTTAAATATACGTGAACGCTCACACTCAACAAGTTCACTTGCAATTTCAACATCACGGTTTACAGGAGCTGGATGCATAATAATGCTTCCTTCTTTCATACGCTTTTCTCTTTCTACTGTTAATCCGTGTTTCTCATGATATTCTTTCATAATGTCTGTTTCATAATGATCATGACGCTCATGTTGTACACGGAGTAACATCATTACATCAACTTCTGGAACAAGTTCATCTAATGGTTTGTATGTTCCAAATGTGTTGTCTTCATCTTTCCACTCTTCTGGACTTGCAAAGTAAATTGTTGCACCAAGCTTCGTTAATGCTTCTGCATTAGAACGTGCTACTCGGCTATGACGAACATCTCCTACTATTGCAATCTTCAAACCTTCAAATCTTCCAAACTCTTGTTTAATTGTAAGAAGGTCCAGTAGGCACTGTGTTGGGTGGTTTCCGCATCCATCTCCAGCATTTAAGATTGGAATATTCACCTGATCTTTTAGTTCATCGAAGTAGCGATCTTGCTCGTGGCGGATGACCACTGCTTTTGTTCCGATTGATTCTAGTGTTCTTATCGTATCGTATAGAGTTTCTCCTTTTTGTACGCTAGATGCATCAGCTGAAAAGTTTAAAACATCAAGTCCTAATCTCTTCTCAGCAACTTCAAAGCTAAATCTCGTTCTCGTACTATTCTCAAAGAACAAGTTCGCAACAAAAGTTTGCTCTGTCGTTTTGCTCTCTTTTCCATTCGCAAAATCTTCTGCATCTTTTAGGATTTCTGAAATTTCTACTTCCGATAATTCACTCATCGTTAACAAATGGCTCATCGTCATCCCTCATCTTTCTGATTTTTATGTTACCACTTTTGAATTTTCATAACAACCTTTGCATAAAAATACCCTAATCGTGTGAGACTAGGGTGCAAGAAAGAAGCCACCCTTTCCGGTCTCACAGGACTGAATTAAAAGGTTATTATTATGAAGCAATCTGCTTAGATTGTTTTATTTGTTTCGTTTCCGGTAGTAGTAGATTTAACAGTACACCTACAATTGCTGCTAGTGCCATTCCTTCTACTTGGAATGATTCTCCTACGTGAAGTACCGCTCCACCAATACCGATTACTAATATTACTGATGCAATCATTAAGTTTCGTTTGTCACTTAAATCTGTTTTATCATCTACCATCATGCGTAATCCGCTTGATGCGATTACACCGAATAGTAAGATTGATACACCACCCATAACTGGTGTTGGGATCGAATGAATCAGTGCAGAAATCTTACCGATAAATCCGAACATGATTGCGAATACTGCTGAACCGATGAATAAGTATACACTGTATGCTCTCGTAATTGCTAGCACACCGATGTTTTCACCATACGTTGTATTCGGTGGCCCACCGATTAGTGACGCGATTAATGTTGCTACTCCGTCACCGAAGATTGAACGGTGTAAACCTGGTTTTTCAATTAAATCTCTTTTAATAACATTTCCAAGAACAATTTGATGTCCGATATGTTCTGATATTGTTACTAGTGCAACTGGTACCATCAAGAGTACAATCTTCCATGAAAACTCTGGTGTGTATGTTACAAATGGTACTGTGAAATCTGGTACAACAAACCATTTTGCCTCAGCTACCGGCTTTAAGTCTACTAGCCCTTGGAAGTAAGCGAAGATATATCCGCCGATAATGCCAAGTAACACTGGTATGATACTGAAAAATCCTCTTCCAAATATCGAGCATATAATTGTAATTGCTAATGTTACTAACGCTACTGAAAAGTGTGTAAAGCTATATTTGCCATCCGCACCGTTCATCGCCATGTTAACTGCTGTATGTGCTAAAGCTAGACCGATTACCATTACTACTGGACCAACTACGATTGGTGGTAGTAATTTCATAATCCACTCTGATCCTGATTTCTTAATTCCGAGTGAGATTAAGATGTACACAAGTCCTGCTAGCAAGCCACCAAGCATTGCCGCTCCCGGTCCACCTGCCGTTTTCGCTGTTATAATCGGTGCGATAAAGGCGAATGATGATCCTAGATAAGCAGGTACTTGACCTTTCGTTATAAGAAGGAATGCTAACGTTCCTAATCCACTTGATATTAATGCTACTGATGGATTCAATCCTGTTAAAAACGGAACAAGCACTGTTGATCCAAACATCGCGAACAAATGTTGTATACTTAAAAATAACCATTTTCCCGGTTTCGGTACTTCATTAACGTCTAACACTGGCTTTTGTTCCATTGTTACATCCTCCTTCAGTTTAAATCTTTGCAATAAAAAAACTCTTTGTGCCTGTGCACAAAGAGTCCTACACTTTCGTATGCCAAATTTGACATATGAAAGCCAAGACCCTTTGGCAGCCTCACAGGACTACATTTAAAAGGGCTTTACTTATCGTATATGCTTACTCGATCTTGTTGATCTGTCTCTTGCAAATCAACTTCGATACGCTCTTCACTTGATGTTGGAATATTCTTCCCTACATAATCAGCGCGAATTGGTAATTCGCGATGACCTCTATCAACAAGAACCGCCAATTGGATTTGAGATGGTCTACCTAAATCCATAAGAGCATCCATTGCTGCTCGAACTGTTCTTCCTGTATATAATACGTCATCCACAAGGATAACTTTTTTCTTCGTAATATCTACAGGGATATCAGAACCTTTTACAAGTGGTTCTTTATTTTTCGATTGTAGTGTTAAATCATCACGATATAACGTAATGTCTAACTCTCCAACTTCCATTTCTTTTCCTTCAATTTGACCAATTCGTTCTGCCAAACGTTGTGCAATAAAAATTCCACGAGTTTTAATTCCGACAAGAACACAATTATCGACACCTTTATTTCGTTCCACGATTTCATGACTAATTCGTGTTAAAGCGCGGCGAATCATTTGGTCATCTAAAACGACAGCTTTCTCTTGCATGCTCTACACCTCCAAACTTTTTTCTTGCGTGAGAGTAATGGTATAAAAAAAGTCCTCTCAGCGTGTGCGAGAGGACTTTTGAAAAAAGGGTACAACATACCCTAAGTATTTCAAACCGTTACCTTCTCAACCTCACGGGGCTGTGTTAAAGGATCATTATTTAACTGTTGTCAGTATCTCAGTTTTCTTATGATTTGTCAATACTATTTTCGTAAAATATTTAATGCGTCTTCAAACACTTCTGGAATCGGTGCCTCAAACTGAATATATTCACCCGTACGAGGATGATCAAATCCTAAAATACCCGCATGAAGTGCTTGTCCATTCATATCTAACGTTTTCTTCGGACCATACTTCGGATCTCCTGCAAGTGGATAGCCAATATATTTCATATGAACACGAATTTGGTGCGTACGTCCCGTTTCTAAGCGACATTCTACAAGTGTAAAGTCTTTAAAGCGTTCTAACACTTGGAAGTGCGTAACAGCGTTCTTACCATTTTCATCAACTGTCATACTTTGACGCTCTTTCTTATCACGAGCAATCGGAGCATCAATCGTTCCCTTATCATGCGGAATCACACCGTGTACAATCGCTTTGTAACGTCTCGTTACTGTTTTTGCTACAAGCTGATTCACAAGCGATTCATGTGCCATATCATTTTTAGCAACCATTAATAGTCCAGATGTATCTTTATCAATACGATGCACGATACCTGGACGCATTACACCGTTAATGCCTGATAAGTCTGTACAATGATGCATAAGGCCATTTACAAGTGTACCACTTGTATGCCCTGGTGCTGGATGTACAACCATACCACGTGGCTTATTTACAACAAGCACATCTGCATCTTCATAATAAATTTCTAAATTTAAATCCTCTGGTTGAATATCTAACTCTTCTGGTTCAGGAATTGTTACTGTAATTTCATCTTCTTCTTTTACTTTATAATTCCCTTTTACCGCTTTCCCGTTTACTGTCACAACGTCATCTTTAATCCATTGCTGCACTTGCGTACGTGACCATTCGTTATTTATCCCTGCAACGAATTTATCAATTCGCTCATTTTTTTGCTCTGCTGCAACTGTTACTTGTACTACTTCACTCATTCAATTACTCCTTCGCTTTCTTGCCTTCTAATAATGTTTGAATAATAATTAATACAACACCAATACATAATGCTGAATCAGCTATATTGAATACTGGATAGTTGTACGAGAAAATATACACGTGAATGAAATCCACTACTTCTTGTCTAAATACACGATCAATAAAGTTACCAATTGCCCCGCCCAAAATTAGGCCTAACGAAATACCTAGAAGCTTGTCTGTTTTCGCATACTTTTTCATATAAAATACAATAAACACTACAAAAACAACTGTAATAATGTAGAAGAACCACATTTTATTTTCTAAAATACCCCAAGCAGCGCCTCTATTTCGATGTGATGTTATGTATAATACATTGTCGATAATCGGAATACTCGTACCCAATTCCATGTTCTTTACAATTAACCACTTCGATATTTGATCGATAGCAATGACGAATAACGCTATTACATAATATATCATTTTCATTTCCCCCACAAAGACAGTGTACCTCAAAATTTTAGCATAGCTGCTACCTTTTCACAATGAACCTTTATAGAAGAATAAAATAAATTAAAAAAAGGTAATATAATATCGTTGTGCGTATTCATACATTTACCTTTTCATAAAAGAATTCATGAATCGTACGGGCAGTCGGCATTGTCTTCATTTGCTTTGTCGAAATTAATCTCCCCGTCTCTTCACAAATACCATACATGTCTATTTCCATTTTAAATAATGCGCGTTCTACATCCTTTAAATCCTCTTTTATATCATGTAATAGCAATTTTTTCTTTATCTCTTCCTTAATTTCATATCCAAGCTCTTGGCTGAACTCGACATCATATTTGTGCATTACTTCTTTAGCTAGTCTCTCTTGCAACTCTTTTCTCATCAATTGCAATTCTTCTTTTATTTCCATGTAAATTTCATTCACGTGTACATTCCTCCTAGCTGTAATGTACAGTTAGTGTGTCCGAAATTTATTTGCTTACCTCACACACATTTTTCCTTCACAGGAAAGAGTCTGAAAGTGATTTTGATATGCCATCAACAAAAAAACTGACTGCATCAATAGCAGTCAGCTTTTTTTATTATTTTACATAGTTTTCTTTAACAACTGTTGCACAACGCTCACATAATGTTTCATGTTCAGCATCTTTACCAATTGTTTCTGAAACTACCCAACAACGTTCACATGTTTCACCAGTTGCTTGAGCAACAACAACCGCTGTATGTTCATACTTCGGTGCATCTGCTGGCGCTTCATCCATCATACCACCAAGTTTATACTCAGAAACGATGAATAATTGCTTTAAGTCTTCGCTAATAGACTCTAACATAGCTTTCATTTCTGCAGTTGGATATAGCGTAATGCTTGCATTTAATGACTTACCGATTACTTTTTCATTACGAGCTACTTCTAGTGCTTTTAACACGTCATCACGTAATGTCATAAATGCATCCCATTTTGTTTTTAACGCTTCCGCGTCATCTAATTGTACAGCTTCTGGCATATCAGTTAATTGTACACTTTCTTCTGTTACGCCTGGAATGTATGGCCATACTTCATCAGCTGTATGCGGTAAGATTGGTGTTACAAGTTTCGTTAACGCAACAAGAACATCATATAATACAGTTTGAATCGCACGACGATCTTCGTGGTTTGCACCTTCAATATATAAAATGTCTTTTGCAAAGTCTAAATAGAATGAACTTAAATCAATTGTACAGAAGTTATGAATTGCATGATACACAGCAGCGAAGTCGTATGTCTCATATGCTTCTTTAACTTTTGTAATTAAGTCATTTAATTTCACTAACATGTAACGATCTACTTCACGAAGTTCAGCTACAGCTACTGCATTTTCACTTGGCTTAAAGTCGTCTAAGTTTCCTAATAAGAAACGGAATGTGTTACGGATTTTACGATACACTTCTGCTACTTGTTTTAAAATATCATCTGAAATACGTACGTCAGATTGATAGTCAACAGAAGATACCCATAAGCGTAAAATGTCTCCGCCTAATTGATCCATAATTTTCTTCGGTACGACGATGTTTCCAATCGACTTACTCATCTTACGTCCTTCACCATCTAGTACGAAACCGTGACTTAGTACGCCTTTATATGGAGCTTTACCTGTTACAGCAACTGCTGTTGATAATGAAGAGTTAAACCAACCACGATACTGGTCAGATCCTTCTAAATATAAATCAGCTGGACGCTGTAAATCTTCGCGCTCTTCTAATACCGCTTGGTGAGAAGAACCTGAATCGAACCATACATCCATGATGTCTGTTTCTTTACGGAATTCGCCATTTGGGCTACCTGGATGTGTAAATCCTTCTGGTAATAGATCTTTCGCTTCACGCTCGAACCATACGTTAGAACCGTGTTCACGGAATAAATCTGCTACATGGTTAATTGTTTCATCCGTAATAATTGGATCACCATTCTCAGCATAGAATACCGGAATTGGCACACCCCATGCACGCTGACGAGAAATACACCAGTCACCACGGTCACGAACCATATTATGAAGACGAGTTTCTCCCCATGCTGGTACCCATTTTGTTTCTGCTACAGCTTCTATTAATTCTTTACGGAATGCTTCAATAGATGCAAACCACTGTGCTGTCGCACGGAAAATAATTGGTTTTTTCGTTCTCCAATCATGTGGGTATGAATGTGTAATGAATGTTAGTTTCAGTAACGCGCCTACTTCTTCTAATTTTTCTGTAATTGGTTTATTAGCTTTATCATAGAATAAGCCTTCAAATCCAGGTGCCTCATTTGTTAATACACCTTTATCATCGACTGGGCAAAGTACTTCTAATCCATACTTTTTACCAACAACGAAGTCATCTTCCCCGTGTCCTGGTGCTGTATGAACACAACCTGTACCTGCATCTGTTGTTACGTGGTCTCCTAGCATAACTAATGAATCACGATCGTAGAATGGATGTTTTGCAACTGTGTACTCAAGTTCGCTACCTTTTACTGTTTTCACAACTTCAGCATTTTCCCACTCTAACGTTTTTGCAACTGTCTCAAACAGTTCAGAAGCAATGATATATTTCTCATCGTTTACTTTTACAATGCTATATTCAAGCTCTGGGTGAACAGAAATACCTAAGTTTGCAGGTAATGTCCAAGGTGTTGTTGTCCAAATGATGTACTTTTCATCACCTTCTAATACGTTCTTTCCATCTTTTACAGGGAATGCTACGTAAATAGATGCTGATTTTTTATCTTGATATTCAATTTCAGCTTCCGCTAAAGCAGATTCACTCGTTGGAGACCAGTAAACTGGTTTTTGACCTTTATAGATATAACCTTTTTTCGCCATGTCACCAAACACTTTAATTTGTTGTGCTTCATAAGCTGGCTCTAAAGTAATATATGGATTATCCCAATCTGCACGTACACCTAGACGCTTAAATTGTTCACGTTGACGTTCTACTTGTTCATATGCATACTCTGCACATAACTTACGGAACTCAGCAACTGTCATTTCTTTACGTTTTACACCTTTATTTGTTAAAGCTTGTTCAATTGGTAAACCGTGCGTATCCCATCCTGGAACATATGGCGCACTAAAACCAGTCATTGATTTATAACGAACAATAAAGTCTTTTAATACTTTATTTAATGCATGTCCCATATGAATGTCACCATTCGCATATGGAGGTCCATCATGCAATACAAATAAAGGACGTCCTTTTGTATGTTCTTGTACTTTTTCGTAAATATTCATTTCAGCCCATTTTTCTTGCATTGCAGGCTCACGTTTTGGTAAATTCCCACGCATTGGGAACTCTGTTTTTGGCATCAGTAATGTATTTTTGTACTCCATGCTCAATTCCTCCTTACATGTATAAAAGAAACACTTAAAAAACGGAATAAAAAAGAGACCTTCTCATCCCAAAAAGGGACGAGAAAGTCTCCCGCGGTACCACCCTAGTAGATCATATACATATATATAGAATCCTCTTTATATTCTTAACGCGAATACACGCCTACGCTTACTCTATTTGTTCAGCGCGGAACTCCAGGGTGATATTCCCACTATCTCCTTATCCTGAGCTTACACCATCCTCAGTTCGCTATATAAGGTTTGAAAAGGTACTTATCCCTATCTTCGTTTTTCTTAATAAATATGTTGTTTAAAATTATATGTAATAATGAGAAAAACGTCAAGCTTACACTGTTTCTTCTTTTTTCAACAGTTCATCTACTTCGTCTTCTAATTCAATTAGTTTATCCCAATCATCGTTGTTTAACATCTCAAGCTGTGTTTCTAATAACATACGGAAACGAGTTCGGAATACTTTCGCTTGTTTCTTTAGCTCTTCAATATCAAAAGCAACTTTTCTTGATTTTACTAATGCTTCGTTAATAATACGATCAGCATTCTTTTCAGCTTCACGCACAATTAATTTCGCTTCTTTTTGCGCATTACGTTTTACTTCTTCCGCTGCTTCTTGTGCAACGACGATAGATTTGTTTAACGTATCTTCAATATTAGAGAAATGATCTAACTTCCCTTCTAACTGCGCAACTTTTTCTTCTAAAGCTTTTTTCTCACGAATGACCAATTCATAATCTTTGATAATTTGATCAAGAAACTCATTTACTTGATCTTCATCATAGCCACGGAATCCGCGACCAAATTCTTTGTTATGAATATCTAATGGTGTTAACGGCACAACGCCACCTCCAAGTAGTTATCTAAATTTCCTCTTTCAATTATATCTTTTCTTCGACAAAATAGGAGGATTTCCTTCTAAAAAACCAATCATTTTAGTATACCATACAAAATTCTCCATTTGTCGCGTTTTGTTCTACCTTCTACAGAAAATAATTTACTTCGGCCATATCCTCTAACAGAAAAAACATCTCCTGGATAGCATTCATAAGAAGTTTGCTCCACTGTTTTCCAATTGACTTTTACTAAACCATTTTTTATGAAAGGTTGTACTTTCTGTCTAGATAAATGTAACATTTCAGCTAACATAACATCTAAACGAAGTGAAGAAACCGTTCCAGATTTCTCTCCCCACGTTTCATCTATCTGTAGAATTTGTTCTCCTTGCACTGACGCTAAAGAGACTTTTACTTTCCCTATTGATTGTAAGTTCATCTCAATATACGATACAATTTCTTTCGCAACTACAATTTGGGCACGATTTTCTTGCAGCAAAATATCACCACATTTTTCTCTTGTTAAACCAAGAGACATAAATGTACCTAATATTTGCCTATGTTCTAGCGTATAAAACTTGGAAGGATAGTCAATTTCTAATACTTCTACTTGAAATTCTTCTTCATTTAATTCTAGATAGTCTGGATAAATAAGTGCTCTTTTACGCTCTGCATTAGGCGTTGCACCACCAAATTGTACAGCAACATCACCTTGTCCTATTACCATAGAAACAATTTGTTGTTGCCTAGGATCAAGAAAATCCGTTAACTTCACTTGATGGTACTCCGCCGCTCGCTTCCACTCTAGCACTTTATCCACAAAGACCTCCTCATCAGGCCTAAAATGTTCGTAGATGCTCATGTATTTACCTTCTTACTATAAGAAATAGCTTAATAAACTGAACAAACCAGTTTTAGCAAGTTTCAACGCAAAGATCGCAACGATTGGAGAAATATCAATCATTCCAAGCGGCGGAATAAAGCGGCGGAATGGTTCTAAATACGGTTCACAAATACGTGCCAGGAACTCTCCAAAAGATGATTCCTTTGCACCAGGAAACCATGATAGGAGAATGTAAATAATAAGTGCCCACGAGTAAATCTCGATAGCATAACTTAACACTATAAAAACTGTTGTCATGGCGTATTACCACCTCTTTATATTTGTTTCTTCTTCTTCACCGAATAACTCTGAAATCGCACCAACAATATCTACATTTTCAGGTGTACACATAAATGTTTTCGGCCCTATTTTTTGAATGTCCCCGCCTATAGCGTATACAGTACCACTTAAAAAGTCAACGATACGTACCGCTTGATCAGTAGACATTCTCTGCAAATTAATTACAACAGCTCGTCTACCTTTTAAGTGGTCCGCAATCCCTTGTGCTTCCGAATATGTGCGTGGTTCTAATAAAACAACTTTTGAAGATTGTTTTGCTGTTTCAATACTCACAACATTTTGCTTCGGTTGCGCTTTCGGAAACGTAACGTCTTGTTGTTCTGGTGGATCTTGCTGCTTTTTCATGTCTGTTTG
This sequence comes from Bacillus cereus group sp. MYBK95-2, assembly GCF_051915225.1. Taxonomy (NCBI): domain Bacteria; kingdom Bacillati; phylum Bacillota; class Bacilli; order Caryophanales; family Bacillaceae; genus Bacillus; species Bacillus cereus group sp. MYBK95-2. The sequence goes on from NZ_JBQAEH010000001.1 coordinate 386,649, forward strand.
CTCCTTTTCATAACCATATTGAGCTGCTTCTTTTTCTTCCGGTGTATCAAAAAAGAAGTATTTTACTTTTGACCAACTCATAATAAGATTCTCCTTCCTTTTACGCTTTTCCTACTAAAATCGTTCCCAAACGAATATATGTAGCCCCTTCTTCAATTGCAATTGTGTAATCGTTGGACATTCCCATTGATAATTCTTTACATGGCGCATGTAATAACTCTAGCTCCTGCACCTCTGTTTGCAGCATACGTAATTCCTTAAAACAGCGTCTGATTTCTTCCTCTTCTTCTGTAAATGGAGCCATCGTCATTAGTCCAACCACTTCAATTTTATCGAATTCTTGCAAACTTTGAATAAAAGAAACAACCTCTTCTATTGCCAATCCTTGCTTCGATTCTTCAGATGAGGTTTTCACTTGAATAAAGCATTTCACTTTCTTATCAGCACGTTTCTGAATTTCTTTCGCCAGCGAAAGACGATCTAACGAATGTAAATAATCAATTTCATTAATGATTTCTTTTACTTTTCTCGTTTGTAATGAGCCAATAAAGTGCCAATTAACTTTTGAACCGAAATGCTCGTATTTCTGTAAGAAACCTTCATTTCTATTTTCACCTAAATCGATAATTCCAGCTTCAATTACTTCGTTTGTTTTTTCAATCCCTACAGTTTTTGTAACTGCAACAAGTTTAATATCTTGCAACGAACGTCCAGCTCGAGCGCAAGATTCTTTAATAGCTTCATTTACAATTACTAAATTTTCTTGTACTGTCACTTGCTTCCTTCCTCCTTAAAACCTATGAAACTCAACATTCTTCCTGTCTTACCTTGATCACGACGATGAGAGAAAAATAGTTGCTCTTCACAGCTTGTACAAAGAGATGACATTACAATATGCTCTTCTTTTATGCCTGCTTGTACACATAATATACGATTAATTTCTTTTAAATTAATTGCGTACTGCCCGTCAGAAATTTTTTGATGAGGAACAGCACCGCTAACTACTTCCTGTGCTGCTGTTAATACACGATCATCCACAACATAACAACAAGATCCGATCGACGGCCCAATTGCAACATGAATTTCATCACTTGAAATACCTTCTGCATTCCACTTTTGAATCATTTCCTTTGCAATCTCTTGTACAGTGCCTTTCCATCCAGCATGCGCAAGTCCTATCATACCATGTGATGGTGCATAAAAATAGAGCGGAACACAATCCGCGTAACAAGACGTTAACAGAACATCTTCATTACTCGTATAAATGCCATCTGTTTTTGAAATGCCGTCCTCATATGAATAGACACCACTTCCCTTTTCCTGTTGCCCTACTTTTTCAACATGATGAGCATGAACTTGTTCAGAGCAAATCCAGTTTTCTAATGGTTTTTGTAACTTATTTGCTAAAATGCGTCTGTTTTCATGAACGTTCTCCACGATATCATTCACATGTAATCCTAAATTCATCGCATGAAAGGAGCCCGTACTTATCCCACCATCTTTTGTCGTAAATCCAGCAGTAATGTTTCCAAGTTCTTTCCACGCTTGTAAATACAGTATACCGTCCACATATTTAAATGGTTCTCTCATAATAAAGCGGCTCCTTTTAATTAAAATAACAGAAAAAAGCATGGTACTTCCTGTCTATTTTACCATACTTTTATTTTTTCATAATCCTAACAGAAAAAAAAGAGGAATTTGTAATATTCTTTATGAAATTGTCGGTGTTTGTATTGATTCTGTTACAGAATTAACAGGATTTACTCTTACAAGTATGACATCTTCCCCAATTTTCACAATTTCCTTCCAAGGAATTACAATCTCAACATCTTTTCCAAAAATACCTAGCATACGTGTCTGTTTGGAAATAATAACAGAACAAATTTTCCCTGTGTTCATATCAATTTCAATATCTCCAATATTCCCAATCCTTTTTCCATCTGAAATATTTATAACATCCTTCATCTGTAACTCTGAAATTCGTATCACCATTTTTATCCTCTCCCTTATATGACAAATTGGAAACTGTTTCTCATATTTACAGGAAGCCACCTATACGAAACACCATGCTAGTTTCATTATATGAACACTAATCCCCTACTATGAGCACAAACCATATTACATATAAAAAGGTCTCACCATAATTGGTGAGACCTTATCCTTGAATCGTTTTATTCATTTGTTTAATGGCTGACTTCTCTAAACGTGATACTTGCGCTTGGGAAATCCCAATTTCTTCTGCAACTTCCATCTGTGTCTTTCCTTGGAAGAAACGTTTTCTAATAATCATTTTCTCTCTATCATTTAAACGCTTCATTCCTTCTTTCAATGCTAATTCTTCAACCCACTGCTCGTCCTTTTGTTTTTCATCACTTAACTGATCCATAACAAAGATAGGATCTCCCCCATCATTATAAATCGGTTCAAATAATGAAACTGGATCTTGAATCGCATCTAAAGCAAATACTATCTCTTCATGAGTTACTTCTAGCACTTTTGCAATATCCATTGCTGTTGGTTCTTTTGAATTTTCTGCAATCAATTTTTCTCTTACTTGCAAAGCTTTATACGCAATATCTCGCAATGAGCGCGATACGCGAATCGGATTATTATCACGCAAATATCTGCGTATTTCCCCAATAATCATCGGCACAGCATACGTTGAAAATTTTACATTTTGGTCTAAATCAAAATTATCAATTGATTTCATAAGTCCGATGCAACCAACTTGAAATAAATCGTCAACATATTCTCCTCTGTTATTAAATCTTTGGATGACGCTCAGTACAAGACGTAAGTTTCCATTCACTAATTTTTCTCTTGCGCTTATCTCTCCACTTTGCATTTCACGAAATAATTTACGCATCTCTTCATTTTTTAATACTGGAAGTTTAGCTGTATCAACACCGCAAATTTCTACTTTGTTTCTCGTCAAAGTGTTCCCTCCTATCGGGAGTTGCTGTACAGTGTAAAGTATTTCCTTTGAAGGAGATTTTATGCATGTGGTTTTTTCACGATTTATTATTTAAATTATCTTTCCTAATACAACTAAATAGAATAAGACCAGCCTACATAACGGCTGGTCTTATTCTTTACACCATTTTATTAAATTCTTTTCGTAATCTTTTTATAATTCTTTTTTCTAAACGCGAAATGTATGACTGTGAAATCCCAAGCATATCAGCCACATCTTTTTGCGTCTTTTCCTCTCCTCCAGCAAGCCCAAACCGAAGTTCCATAATTTGTTTTTCACGATCATTTAATTGGTGTAATGCTTTCATTAAAAGGTGACGATCTACAGTAGCTTCTAAATCTTTTGTAATAATATCATCATCTGTACCTAACACGTCAGACAATAACAGTTCATTCCCATCCCAATCAATGTTTAGTGGTTCATCAAAAGAAACTTCCGAACGATTTTTGTTATTTCGACGTAAATGCATTAAAATTTCATTTTCTATACAACGCGATGCATATGTTGCTAATTTTATTTTCTTTTCTGGATTAAATGTATTTACCGCTTTAATAAGGCCGATTGTTCCTATACTAATCAAATCTTCAATATTTATCCCTGTATTTTCAAACTTTCTTGCTATATATACAACGAGCCTTAAGTTACGTTCAATAAGTAATGACCTTGCTGCCTGATCTCCTTTTGGCAATTTATTCAAAAGAACTTCCTCTTCTTCTTTTGTTAACGGTGGTGGCAACGCTTCACTTCCACCAATATAATAAATTTCATCGGTCTTAATTCCTAATTTCAGCAATACTTTATACCAAAGGTATACTAAATAAAATTTTAATTTCATCATATTATCCCGCCTCTCATTTATTAAGCGATCACCATTTTTTGCGAAATCAACATTTTTGGATGCACAATACATTGATACTCCCCATTAGTAGACAGCTGTTGTGTATTTAATCCAATTAATACTTTGTTTACAACAATAGAACTACCTTCATGGTCAACTTGCACACTGTCAGGCTTAATTGCCCACAAAAATTGACTCTCTACTCCTACTGCACGGAAAGGAATTAAGCGTAATTTGGTCGCCCAACCAGAATCATTTTCTGGTATTTGAGGAATTTCTGTTTTGGAATAAATTTGTTCTGTTAACCAAGATGGTAAGCAATGTTCTAATGATGAAACATGCATAATCATAACAGGTGTTTTTGTTAATGGGTCATAAAGTTGGTTCCCACTGTCAATAAGACCTGCGAGTTCTAGTTCTTCTTCGGCTAATTGAATTTTTACTTTCACAATTTGATCATAGTGTATTTTCGTGACCTCTACGCTTTCAATACGCTTTTTAGAAAAATAATAAATTACTGGAAAACCAAAAATAACAAATAACCAACTAATTGGATCACCGTAAGAAATTGACTGAGATTGAACCAATCCATTTACCATTTCATTCGTTTGCAAAAAGAAATGAGTTCCAATTAATCCTCCGCCAACCATAAAGGTTACAAAGTAAAAAGTAAAAACAGTTTGTGCATAATTTCTAAATGTCGTAAACCCAAATGCTGTATACACAATAAGTAACGAGTACAGTAGTTTCATAATTGGATGTGTCATCATAGAAGCAAAAGGAGTAAAGGCAAAAATAACAATAGTTGAACCTATAAATGCCCCTAACACAAGCCTCCATCTTTTGATTTTCTTTTTTAACACGGTAGCTGTTAATAAAAGCAAAAGAAAATCAATGCAGGCGTTTAACAACCAAACAACGTCGGCGTAAACAACCAAACAATTCACCTCTTTTTTCAAGTTGAGACTAGTATAATGCATATCCAATAGGAAAGTGTGTCAATTTGCGGAGGTGTTTTTTTGTTATTTTGTGATTTCTAGACATAATCTGTCGGTAAAAAATAAAAGTACAAATTCATAGAATGATATACTCTTATTTTCACAAACAAAATATATTGAAATATACGAAATAAAAAAAGACCTGCTTAGCAGGTCTTTTCCATAAAAAATAAAAAGGAGCATGAAAGCTCCTTTTTTTATCGTCTACGACGGTTACGTAAAAATGCTGGAATATCGATATCATCTGAATCTGAATGACGCTCATGTACAACTGGCTCTTCACGCTTCATTTCACGTTTTACTTCACGCTGTTTTGAAGGTTGAGCTACTGGTTGTTGCTGTTGTTGCGTGTGGTTCGCATTCGGACGAATAATTGGTTTTGGTGGTTGAGTTGCAATGCTATCATCAAAACCAGTTGCAATTACAGTTACAACGATATCATCTTTTAATCCTTCGTTAATAACAGAACCGAAGATCATATTTACTTCTGGATCTGAAGCTGAAGCTACGATGTCTGCCGCTTCTTGTACTTCATATAAGCTTAAGTTAGCGCCACCCGTAATGTTCATGATAACACCTTGAGCTCCATCAATAGATGTTTCTAGTAATGGGCTAGAAATCGCTTTTTTCGCAGCTTCTGCAGCACGATTTTCCCCATTACCAGAACCAATACCCATTAAAGCAGAACCTCTATTAGACATAATTGTCTTTACGTCTGCAAAGTCTAAGTTAATTAAACCTGGCGTTGCAATTAAATCCGAAATACCTTGAACACCTTGACGTAATACGTTATCAGCTTCACGGAATGCTTCTAACATTGGCGTATTTTTATCAACAATCTCTAATAAGCGATCGTTTGGAATTACAATAAGAGTATCTACATTTTCTTTAAATGCTGCAATACCAGATGCTGCTTGCGTCGCACGCTTACGTCCTTCAAAAGTAAATGGACGTGTTACAACACCTACTGTTAAAGCACCTAATTCTTTTGCAACTTGAGCAACAACTGGAGCTGCACCAGTTCCAGTTCCACCGCCCATACCGGCAGTTACGAAGACCATATCCGCACCACGAAGTGCTTCTTGGATCTGTTCTTTACTTTCTTCTGCAGCTTTTTTCCCTACTTCAGGGTTTGCGCCTGCACCAAGTCCACGCGTTAATTTTCCACCAATTTGCATTTTTGTTTCAGCTTTTGATAGATTTAATGCTTGTGCATCAGTGTTCACAGCGATAAAGTCTACACCTTGTACACCGTGTTCAATCATACGGTTTACAGCATTGTTTCCGCCACCGCCGACACCGATAACTTTTATATTCGCTAATTGATCTTGAGTAGTATCAAACTCTAACATGTCGAAATCCCCCTAGAACCTCATTTTTCGTGTCCAATTTTAATCCCATAAATAACGGAATACACGTTTTACTTTTGACATCATGCGGTCATCATTTTGATTATTATTGTTTTGATTACGAGTTTTTTGTTTCGTGGGTTGCTGTTGTACCGGCGTTGGTGCTGGTGCTGGTACTGGTTCAAAATGCTCTTGCTTTTCCTGCACATTTTTCCCACGTAATTTAGCTTTTTGATAAGAATGTTTAATTAATCCAACTCCACTTGTATATTGGGGCTCACGCACACCAATATAATCAGGAGTTGCTACACGAACATTTTCATGTAAAATATCATATGCAAGATCAAGAACACCTGGCATAGAAGCAATTCCGCCAGTTAGTACATAACCAGAAGCCACTTGCTTTACTCCTAACTTACGCACTTCATCTTGAACAAACATTAAAATTTCCTCTACACGAGCCTCTATTATATCCGATAATTCCAACTGAGAATATTGTTCTGTTTGATCACTTCCCATAATAGGAACCGTAAACATCTCTTCTTCAGATGCTGTATCATAAAAAGCATGTCCATATTTCAACTTAATTTGATCTGCATTTTCTGTTGAAGTTTTCAACCCAATCGCAATATCTTTCGTTATATGGTCTCCACCTAATGGTAATACGCTTGTCGCTTGTAACTCTCCATCTTTAAAAATAGATAAAGTTGTAGATCCTCCCCCCATATCAACAAGGGCTACTCCTCTATTTTTTTCATCTGAAGATATTGCAACTGTTGCAGCCGCTAAAGGTTGAAGACAAATATCAACAATTTCAAGACCTGCTTTTTCTACACAACGAAGTAGGTTATGTAGTAAAGTTCTCGAGCCTGTAATAAGTGTACCTTCCATTTCTAATCTTACACCGATCATCCCGCGTGGATCGTTAATCTCGTCAAGACCGTCTACGATGAACTGTCGAGGTACCACATCAATAAACTCACGTTCTGGAGCAATTGACACAACTTGTGCTGCATCTAGAACGCGTAAGACATCTTCATTCCCGATTTCACGATCTTCATTTGAAACAGCGACTACTCCGTGACAAGGAAGTAGCTGTACCTGGTTTGCATTGACACCTACTACAACTTGCTCAATGTGGATTCCCACCATGCGCTCAGCTTGTTCAATTGCTTTTTTAATTGATCGAACAGTCTCGTCTATATCAACTATCGATCCCTTCTTTAAACCATTTGATTTTACATTTCCAACACCAATAATGTTTAAGCTGTCATTAACCATTTCACCAATGATGACTTTAACATTGGATGTACCGATGTCAAGACTAACATATATTTCATTGCTGTTCATTCTTTGGCACCTCCTTCTTTATTTATACCATACAACTCAATATATGGAACAACAATCGCAACTTTACTATTTATAAGAAAAATATTCAACGTCTTTATACGTTTCCCTTTTTTAACCCTATATTTTTCTTATTTTTATTTAGCATTCAATTAAGAATATCGCAGTAAACTATGAATAACTGCTTATCTTGAAATAATTCTATTTCGAGTGTAAAGTTTACCGCCAAGTATAAGTCTACACTAAGATGTACTCATAGAAAAGTGAAACTTGTACCAATACTAGTATGAATCTAAGAATTTTTACATATTTTTCATCAAATGAACCATTCTTCTAAATTCGTATACACATAATAGAACATTCGTTTCGTTTTTTCTGCTATAAGTAACGAAAACTACCATTCTATTCTTTTTTTTCTTCCGCACCTAATTCTTTCGTATATGCACCTACTTCTAAGTCAATTAATACCTTCTTACCTGGCTCAATTGTTTTTAAAATAAGCGGATAGGCTTCCATACGTTTTGCGAAATTTTGAATTGTAGTGCTCACTTCATAACCTTCATTCATATATAAAGTAAGATGATCTTCATTCGCATTCGTTGGTGAATAGCGAATCTCCGAAATAGATTTTAAAATAGCTGGTGTTAATTTTTCTAGTTCAGCGATTAACTCCTTCATTTTCTCTTCTTTAAAAGGTTCGAAAATCGGTGCTGCAACAGGAAGTTTTCCATTAGGTAGTACATCAAGCGTTTTTCCATTCTCTAATAACGGTTGTAATTTTCCCTCTTTATTTATATAACCAATCGTTAAATATTCTTCGATATGAATATCAATATTGTTTGGAAAACGTTTTTTTACATTTACTGCTTTAATTTCTTTTCGCTTCGTTAAGTTTTCTTCAGCTTTATGTGCTGTCACTCGGAAATAACTTGTATCATATGTCACGCCTGAATCCTTCATTACTTGTTCATCCGTCATATAGTGATTTCCAAACACACTAATCTTTTTTATATTACTAAGCGGAGACCGAAAATAAATTAAAAAGAGCACTAATAAAAATAAAATTGATATGTATAAAATCAATCGATGATTAACATTTTTTTTGTTTTTTTTCTTTTGATTTTTCAATTTTGGTACACGATCTTGTAGTTTAATCACTTTACTATTATTCATGTACGATCCCCCTATGTAACATAAAGAACGGCATGTTCCTCATGCCGTTCTTATCTTCTTATTATAACATAAATGATAATGAGCGGAACGAATAACCGTTATCTTCCAATGATTTCTACTTCTGTGTGCATATCTACATCAAATTTATCCTTAATTGTATGTTTTATTAATTCAATTAAAGACAATACATCTTGCGCTGAAGCTCCCCCAGTATTAACAATAAAATTGCCATGCATTTCAGAAATTTGAGCTCCACCAATCCTATAGCCACGAAGCCCTGCTTTTTCTACTAAATCTCCTGCAAAATGTGGGATTGGATTCCGAAATACACTTCCTGCACACGGGTGATTCCATGGTTGCGTTTCACGGCGGTAATCTTTATTATTTTGCATGCTACGTACAATTTCTTCACGTTTCCCCGCCTGTAATTGAAACACCGCCTCTAAAACAATACCAGGACGTTTCGTTTGCAATACAGATGCCCGATAAGAAAACTCCAATTCTTTATTCGTTAACCAGTCAATTGCACCGTCTTCAAACAGAATGAGAGCCTTCGATAATACACTCGATATATCCGATTTATGTGCACCTGCATTCATATATACTGCACCACCGACACTTCCTGGAATACCGCTTGCAAACTCCAATCCAGCTAACCCTTGACGACTAAGTAAAGTTGACAATTTAATAAGAGGATATCCACTACCAACTCTTACCTTATGTTTTTCGACCTCTAAGTGATCTAATCCTTCTCCTAAACGAATAACAACACCTTCTATGCCTTGATCAGATACAAGAAGGTTTGAACCGCGACCAATTACAGTCCACTTCGTTTTGTATTGCTTTACTAACTGTAATGTTTTTTCAATACCGGCTACATGCTTTGGCACAATTAAAATATCCGCTGGGCCACCTATTTTCATAGTTGTATAACGTGCTAACGGCTCGTTAGCCAAAACACGACCAACGTCTGCTTCTATAAGCTCATTTACTAATTGTTCCATAGACAATCTCCCCCATATTAAGTCTCCTTATGACAATAATATGCAGGGCGTTCACCTAACGTTATCCCTCTATTTACGGGCAGTACAGCTCCTAAATCAAAATTAGGTGATAACAAAGAAATTAGGCGGAATGAGGATACCAGTAAACATCCGATTAGTGAAAGGTAATAATCAAAGAGAGAGAATCACTCCCCACTGATTAAAGCCTCACTTTATTTTTTTACAAGTTTATTCATTACTTCATACAGCTTATTTGCTGCATCTGGAATACCTAGTTGCTTAGCAGCTAGCTTCATATTTTGTAATGTTTGTGCATCTAATAAAATCTCATCAATATCACGAATAAGCGTTTCAGCTGTTAAATCTTTTTCAAGTAACATTTTTGCCGCTCCTTTATCAACAACTGAACGTGCATTCTTTTCCTGATGATTATTTGTTACATACGGACTCGGTATTAACACACTTGGTTTTCCTAACGCTGTTAATTCTGCAAGTGTTGTTGCCCCAGCCCTTGAAACAACAAGGTCTACACCAGTTAGTACCTCTGGCATATTATGAATGAACGGCTTAATAATAACATTGCTTGGGTTCCCTTTTTGCTTCACGGCTTCCATCACTTTGTCATAATGTACTTCACCTGTTACATATAGTATTTCGTAGCTTTTGTTCCCAAACTGTTCAATTGCTTCAACGAAGGCATCGTTAATCGGTCTAGCCCCACGACTTCCACCAAATATAAGTACAGACTTTTTAGGAAGAGAAAGCCCAACTGAACGTTTCCCCTTCATTCCATTTTGTTCCATTACCTCTGATGCTCGTGGATTACCTGTCATTACCACTTTTGACTCCGGAAAATGCTCTATAGCTGCTTCAAAACAAACAGCAACTTTATCAACATAACGGCTTAAAAACTTGTTCGTTACACCTGGTACACTATTTTGTTCATGTACAATAGTTGGAATACCTAATTTGGCTGCAGCGTATACAACTGGTCCACATACATATCCACCCGTTCCAATTACGATATCCGGATTAAAACGACGAATATATCGTTTACTATCCTGTACACCTTTTAGAAAACGCATTACTGTTTTCACATTATCTAATGATATTTTTCGTTTAAATCCACTTATAACAATAGATTGAAATGGTATACCTGCTTTTGGAACGATTGTACTCTCTAGTCCATTTTCCGTACCAATATATAAAAATCTTGCTTCTGGATTTAACTTTTTTATTTCTCTAATTAAAGCAAGAGCTGGATAAATATGACCACCAGTACCCCCACCACTCACTAATACACGCACTACTAACTCCTCCGCTTCTCTTTTCTTATTTCCATTATATTTATTTCTATATACATATTGCATTTTTACACACATACGAAAAACCCTGTCTTATAAACAGGGTTTAGTAGCGAGAATGGCGACTTATATTTAATAATACACCTACTGCCATTAACATTAATGTCAAACTTGATCCACCATAACTTAAAAACGGCAAGGTAATACCCGTAACAGGCATTAGTCCTGTTACAACACCAACATTAATCATTACTTGAATCGCAATCATCGCCACAATACCTACTGCTAAAAACGTACCATATAAATCTGGCGCTCCTAATGCGATACGAATCCCGCGCCATAATAATAGACTAAATAATAATAACACAAATGAACCACCAATAAAACCTAATTCCTCGGATAAGATTGCAAATATAAAGTCAGTTTGTGGTTCAGGTAAATAAAGAAATTTTTGTCTACTTTGTCCAAGTCCAAGCCCAAATAATCCACCAGGTCCAATTGCAAGTAATGATTGGATAATTTGAAATCCACTCCCGAGCGGATCTGACCACGGATCTAAATATGATGTAATGCGTTTCATTCGATACGGTGCTGATGCAATTAACCCTACAAATCCTGCTACACCAATCAAACCAAACATTGCAAAGTGAAAAACTCTCGCTCCCGAAATGAATATCATAATGATACATGTCCCAACCATTACCGTTCCTGTCCCAAGGTCTGGCTGTAACATAATCATCCCAAAAGCAAGAAACACAAAACTAAGAGCCGGTAATAAACCACGTTTAAAAGATGTAATCAATTTTTGCCGTTCTGCTAAAAACTTTGCCAAGAAAATAATCATCGCAAACTTCATAAATTCTGACGGCTGAATCGAAAATGCCCCGATTCCAATCCAACTTCGTGCTCCTCCTCGAACAAGACCTACTCCAGGAATAAGAACGAGAATAAGAAGAATGAAGCAAACTAGCAAAATCACTTTTGAATACGTACGCCACACCCAATAATCAATTTTCATAATAAAAAACATAGCTACTACACCAAGACCCGCAAACAGTAATTGTCTTTTTGCAAAAAAGAATGAGTCCCCCATTTTATAAGAGGCCCAAACTGCACTCGCACTATAAACCATAATCATTCCGATTGTCAACAATGAAAGTGTTACGATGATGAGAATAAAATCAGGCGTTTTCTTCATTACCCACAAACACCACCTCTTTAGGCAGAACCTTTTGCCCTATGTAACAAAACATCAGTAGGTGTTAGCCTACTGATGTTTTGATTTACTTTATATAAGTTTATGCACAGCTTGTATAAAAATGTCTCCTCTTTCTTCAAATGTTTTAAATTGATCCCAGCTTGCACACGCTGGAGAAAGAAGAACGACATCACCATCTTTAGAATGAGCATAAGCTTTCACCACTGCTTCATCTAAAGTATCGACACTTTCAATTATATCTAATCCCGCTTTTTCTGCCGCTCTTACTAGTTTAGGAGCTGTTTGTCCAAATGTTACAATCGCTTTTACATTTTTGAAATACGGAATTAAATCATCGAATTCATTTCCGCGATCAAGCCCACCTGCTAGTAACACAATCGGTTGTGTAAACGCAGATAGTGCTTTCTCAGTCGCTAACATATTCGTTGCTTTTGAATCATTATAAAACTTACGGTTGTTAATCGTTGTTACATATTCTAAACGATGTTTTACACCCGTAAAACGTTTTAACACGACCGTAATTGCTTCATTAGAAGTACCTAATAATTTCGCAATACTCATCGCAGCTAAAATATTTTCTAGATTATGTTGACCAGGTAAAACGATATCGCTTACTTCAATAACTTTTTCACCTTTGAAATAAAGAGCGTTATCTTTTATACACGCACCATCTTCAATTTCTTTCGTTGTCGAAAACAGGATTTTTTGACCTTTAGAATACGCAGACAAAGCCATCACATCTGCATCATCCGCATTTATTACACTATAATCATTTTCTGTTTGGTTTTTAAAAATATTTGCTTTTGCTAAACCATATTCTTTCTTCGTCCCATGATAGTCTAAGTGGGCCTCAAATAAATTTAAAAACGCAGCAATTTTAGGTTGGAACAATTCTACTCCCATCAATTGAAACGATGAAAGTTCTGTAACTACAACTTCATTTTCTTTTGCATCCTGTGCTACTTCACACGCTACAGTTCCAATGTTCCCTGCAATTACAGGATGCTTTTGTCCTTCTTTTAGCATTTCAAATGTCAGCATTGTCGTCGTCGTTTTACCGTTAGACCCCGTAATCCCAACAAATGGTGCTTCTGAAATACGATATGCTAATTCAACTTCCGTAACAATCGGAATTTGCTTTTCTATCGCAGCAACTAATATTGGATTAGAATACGGGATTCCTGGATTTTTTACTACAAGAGAAATATTTCTCTCTAATAATTCTAAAGGATGACCACCGCATACAACGTCCATTCCTTTTGCTTGTAATTCTGCAGCAAGTACATTCTCTGCTAAAGGCTTTCCGTCATTTACAATAACATTTGCCCCTAACTTTTGTAACAATGTAGCTGCTGCATAACCACTTTTTGCAATGCCCAATACAAGAATATTCTTATTTTGAAATTCAGTTACAGTTTTCAATTACATCCACACCCCGATATAAATTCCTAACACAGCTAATAAAAATCCTGCAGACCAAAACGTCACAACAACACGCCACTCTGACCAACCACATAATTCATAGTGATGGTGTAATGGACTCATTTTAAAGACACGTTTTCCTGTTGTTTTAAATGAAATGACCTGAATGATAACCGATAAAGTTTCCATTACGAATACTCCGCCAATAATTACAAGTAGCAATTCTTGTTTTAATAAAATCGCTACAGCTGCAATGGCTCCACCTAAAGCTAATGAACCTGTATCTCCCATAAACACTTTTGCTGGATTCGCATTGAATACTAAAAATCCAAGTACAGCTCCTACAACTGCCATACAGAATATCGCTACTCCAAATTGCTCTTGTGCCACAGCAATAATACTAAATGCTCCAAATGCAATAGCAGCTGTTCCTGATAATAAACCATCTAAACCGTCAGTTAAGTTAACTGCATTTGATCCACCAATAAGCATAAATAGTACAAGTACGAAATACGCCCAACCTAATTCAAACTTAACATCCGTTCCCGGAATCATGATGTATGTGTGGAACGCTTGCCCTTTTCCAATTAAAAAGAATGCAATAGCAATAACAAGCTGACCTACTAATTTTTGCTTTGATGTTAAACCAAGATTTCTCTTCTTAACTACCTTTATGTAGTCATCTAAAAATCCAATCAATCCGTAACCAAACGTCACTAATAGTAATAACGAAACCTCTGCACCTAAATAATTAAACTTAATCGCCATAATAAGTGAAGTTACCATCATAGATACGTATATGACGATACCACCCATTGTCGGTGTCCCTGATTTTTTTTGATGTGACTTTGGTCCCTCATCACGAATACTCTGTCCGAACTTTAATTTTCTTAAAAATGGAATAAACAATGGCGAAAGGGCAACAGAAATTAAGAATGCTACCCCAGCCGTTACTAATAAACCTTGCTCAAGCACATGTAGTCCTCCTCTCACGTTGTTACTCTTCGTTGTTTAAACGCCCTGTAATTGCTTCTTTAGCAACTTCACGATCATCGAAATGATGAACTTCTTTACCAATAATTTGGTACGTTTCATGCCCCTTACCAGCAATAATAATGATATCATCTGCTTTCGCTTTAGCGATTGCATGGTGTATTGCTTCTTTTCTATCAATGATCATTTCATAATTTTTCCCGCTTGCACCATGTACCATATCATCTAAAATAGCCGCTGGATCTTCACTTCTTGGATTATCTGATGTATAAATTGCATGAGTTGCATATTTTGTTGCAACACTTGCCATTATCGGTCTCTTCGTTCGGTCCCTATCGCCACCACAACCAACGATACAATACACATCACCTTTTGCAAATTGTTTTGCAGTTTTTAATACATTTTCTAAACTATCTGGCGTATGTGCGTAATCAACAATAACTGTATAATTTTGCCCTCCATCAACAACTTCAAAACGTCCTGGAACCCCAGCTAAATCCTTTATAACAGCAATGATTGTTTCTAATTTCACACCCGAAACAAGTCCTGCTGCTGTTGCTGCAAGTACGTTATATACATTAAATTTACCTATTAATTTCATCGTAACATTTACACTTTCATATGGTGTGACAAGCGTAAATGTAGTCCCGCCACTCGTCATAACGATATTTTTTGCCATAATATCACTTGTTGTATCAATACCATATGTTACAACTGTTGCTGCAGTACTTCTCATATACTCTTCTGTTACATTATCATCGCTATTCAGCACAGCGTACTTTTCACGATTATGATTATAACTATTGCCAAGCTGTGCAAATAGTAACCCTTTTGCATGTTTATATTCTTCCATCGTTTTATGATAGTCTAAATGATCTTGTGTTAAATTCGTAAACACCGCTACATCGTAATCACATCCGTGTACACGACCAAGATCTAACGCATGTGACGAAACTTCCATTACCGTGCTGTCCACACCTTGTTCAACCATTTTTGAAAACGTCTGTTGAAGTGTTAGTGCATCTGGTGTTGTATTTTTCACCTCAAATGTTTCATCACCGATTTTCATATTAATCGTTCCAATTAGCCCTGTTTTATGACCATGTGCTCGCATAATCTCATCCATAATATGCGATGTTGTTGTCTTTCCATTTGTACCTGTAATTCCGATTAAATGTAACTTGTGTGTCGGTTGACCATAAAAATAATCAGCTAAAACCGCTAACGAACGAAAAGTATTTTTCACAAGTACAACTGGAACGTCAACATCAATTGGTCTTTCCGCAACAATAGCAGCCGCTCCTTGTGCCGCTGCTTGCTTAGCAAAATCATGGCTATCAACCGTATATCCTTTCATACATACAAATAAGCTTCCCTCTTTCACTTTACGTGAATCAGCTTCTATAGATGTGATTTCTGGATTTTCTTTTGGAACAACTGGAAAATCATGCAAACATGATACAAGTGTATGCAACTTCATTTCACTAAACCCTCTCTACATTGTTTATTTATCTTTTTTCAGTAAGCAACACATTACCTCCTATATAAGGAGGTAAGTGCTACTGACCTATTTATGAATGAGACACTTACTGTCTCAAATTAAGTAACTGTTCTATAAAGAACTCACTTCCACCAATTGTACCATAAAACGTACTATGTTACCTTTAATTCCCGAAGTAAATTCTAATTTTTGAGCCTTCTTTTACTTTAGCTCCCGCTTCTGGTGATTGTTTAATTACTTTCTCTCCATCTCCACTTATATCAAGCTTCAAATCGACGAGTTGTGTTTGTAAGTCTTTCTTTTTCATTCCAATTAAATTCGGAACTTCCACAGTTGGTGTATCGCCCCATTTATATTCTTTCTCAACTTGTTCTTTTCTCGGTTTCACTCCCATAACAGGAAGCGCATCTCGAAGGATATTCCCGACAATCGGAGCTGCTACCACTCCACCAAACTGTGTAACCCCTTTTGGATTATCAACAGCAACATACACAACAATCTCTGGATCATCCGCTGGAGCAAATCCGATAAAAGATACTATATAATTATTCTCTAAATATTTACCATCTTTCACCTTTTGAGCAGTACCCGTTTTTCCACCTACACGATATCCATCAATATAAGCACCTTTACCAGAACCTTTCGCTACAACATTCTCTAATGCATAACGAACTTTTTCTGAAGTTTCCTTGGAAATAACTTTTCTTTTCTCAACAGGTGTCTTTTTACTAACAACTTGATTATTTTTCGGATCAATAAACTCCTTAGCTATATACGGCTGATACAATGTTCCACCATTTACAGCCGCCGCTACAGCTGCTACTTGTTGAATCGGTGTAACAGAAACCCCTTGGCCGAATGAAGTTGTTGCTTGCTCTACTGGACCAACTTTATCTAAATTAAATAAAATCCCACTGCCTTCACCTTGCAAGTCAATTCCAGTCTTCTGCCCAAAACCAAAATTACGAATGTATTTAAATAATCGGTCTTTACCAAGGCGATCACCAAGTTCAATAAATCCCGGGTTACATGAGTTTTGAACGACTTCTAAAAACGTTTGACTGCCATGACCTCCTGCTTTCCAGCATTTCAATCTAGCTCCACCTACTTCAGCTGCTCCATCATCATAAAACGTATCCTTCTCTAAGTCTACTAAATTTTCATTCAATGCTGCAGCTAATGTAATGATCTTAAATGTTGAACCAGGCTCATACGTACTCCATACAGGTAGATTTCTGTTATACACTTCTGGAGAGACACTTTGAAAATCCGCTGGGTCAAAACTCGGTCGACTAGACATACCTAAAATTTCACCATTTTTAGGATTCATTGCAATCGCAATCATACCGTCAGGATTATAAGTTGACTCCGCAATATTCATTTCTCTTTCCATAATCCTTGTAATACGCGCATCGATTGTTAATCCTAAATTTAAACCAGCTTCTGGCTTTTTGAAATCATCACCAACATTAGGCATCCTTTGTCCTTTCGCATCTGCAAAAAAACGCACATGACCTTTGTCCCCATTTAGCTCTTTATCATAATATTTTTCTAGTCCCATAAGACCTTGGTTATCGCTACCTGCAAAACCTAATACATGTGATAAAAAGTTTCCAAATGGATAGTACCGGATAGAATCCTCTGCGATATACACGCCCTTCAAACTTAATCCTCGTACTTCTTTCGCTTTGTCATGTGATATTTTCCTTCCGCCTTTATCTAACCTTACAATCGATTCTTTTTTTGTAATCCTTTTATAAATCTCATCTTTTTCCACACCTAATACTGCAGCTAACTTCTCTGCAGTCTCTGCTGGTTTTTCAATTTGCCTCGGTACAACAAAGACAGTTGGAGCACTTTTATTCGTGGCAAGTTCCACACCATTTCGGTCTAAAATTTTCCCACGTTCGGGTTCAAAAGTAATATTACGACTCCATGAATCTTTCGCACGATCCGTTAACATATTCCCAAGAAAAAATTGCACATATCCAAGACGAATATCGATAATAGTGAAAATAAGTATACCTGATATAAGTATAAAAATAAGTCGTTTTCTAACTGTTACATTTGATACACGCATATCGGAACAAGCCTCCCTTACGCCTAGCTTGTTCCAATATATGCTTGTACTTATTTAATTAGAACTTATTCTCTTTTACCATTACGGCTTTTCTGCTTCTTGCTGTGGTTCGAGTGGCGGTACGAGTGTGACACCTAATTCTGTACCAGGTTGTAATAATGTTCCTTCCGCCACACTTTGTTCTGTTACGTATCCTGTACCAGAAGGTTTCAAGTTAAGCTGTAATGTCTTCGCTAAATTCATAACATCACGCAGTGCCCATCCTTGTATATTTGGCATTGTAGGCTTATCTCCTACCAAGAAGACTCGGTCGCCTTTTAATGTTTGTTCAGTCGCTTTTGGTACTTGTTGCTGTACTTTCCCTTCACCTAGTACGATTGGACGAAGTTTTGCTTTATCAATCGTTTTCCCCGCTTCAGCCATCGTTTTACCAGTTACATCTGGAACAGTAGTTTGTTGTTCTTTCAGATGTTTTTTCGGATCTTTCACTTCATTTGGCTTAATCTTTAAATACTCTAAACTATTTTTTGTTACATATTTAAAAATATCAGCTAAAGGTTGTGCGCCGTTCTCATCATCTTTTAATTTCGGCTGTTTAACAGCTACATACACGACAAGTTGTGGATCGTCCATTGGTGCCATACCTAAGAATGAGAATATATAATTCTGTCTTCCTGTCATATAGCCGCCTTTTCCATCCGGAATTTGCGCTGTACCTGTTTTACCACCAACTGAATATCCATCAATTTTATAAGCTGTCCCTGTACCTTTCGGAGATGTAACAACACGTTCTAATAACTGTCTTACTTGCGCTGCTGTTTCCTTTGTAACAGGTTTTCCTACTTCTTCTGGCTTATGTTCTAATTTTACTTTGTCTGTTATCGGATCTACAATTTTATCAATTGCATAAGGTTTCATCATTTTCCCATCATTTGCAATGGCCGTTGCAGCTTGTACAAGCTGAATTGGTGTTACAGTGGAACCTTGTCCAAAAGCTGTTGTCACTTGTTGTATTTGCTGATCAAATAAAATTGTATTCGATCCTTCACCTGATAAATCAATGTTCGTTTTTTCATCTAATCCAAAACTATGAATATATTTTCGGAAACGTTCTGGACCAAGTTTTTGATCTCCTAAAATTGCAAACGCTACGTTTGAAGAACGCTCTACCCCTTCATCAAACGTGATAGAGCCCCAACCAGCACCGCCATTATGATCTTTTATTTTCCTATTTCCGACTTGATATGTCCCGGATTGATAATAATCTTGTCCTTTGTACACACCTTCATTAATAGCTGCCGCTAACGTAAAAATTTTCATTGTTGATCCAGGTTCAAATGCATTGGCAATCGCGTCATTGAAGAAATATTTAATTTGGCGATCATTAGGGTCATAACTAGGTTTAGTAGACATCGCTAATATTTTCCCAGTTTTCGGATCTGCAACAATCCCTATTAAACTTTCTGGCTCATATTGCTTACTTGCTGCTTTCATCGCGTCTTCTAAATAACTTTGGACACGTTGATCAATTGTTAAATAAGCATTATCTCCATTTTTAGGTGCCTTTACATTAACTTTTCCCCCATCAAGGGACACACCTTTACGATCACCTGTATATGCTACTTCTCCGTTCGAAGCACTTAAGTATTTATCCAAGCTTTTTTCTATGCCAAATTGACCTACCGAGGTTCCATTCTCATTTGGTTTTGCATGACCTATAACGTAAGATGCAAAATCACCGTTTGGATACACCCTTGCATTTTCTGTAATAAAAGATATTCCCGGCAACTTCAACGCTTCTATTTGTTCCTTCTTTTCTTTCGTCAAATCCTTGCCTAACGTTCCAAATTCGACTTGACTTCTACCTTCCTTGTTTAAAGAAGCTAAAATATCCTCTTCGCCTTTTCCAAGTACTCCTGCAATTTTCTTTGCAGTATCTTCTTTATTCTCAACTGAGTTAGCACCTTTTAGTGCAGCTACCATTTTGTAAGAGTTTGCGTCTTGCGCTAACACATGACCGTTTTGATCATAAATGGTTCCTCGGTTCGCTTCAAGAACTCCTTTTTTACTATGCTTTTGTTTAGCAAGTGCATCTAAATCCTGATTATGAACGGTTCCTGTTGATTGTATGTAAAAAAATCGGGCTAATAACAGCAAAAAGAGCAGGAGGAAAAATATCATAAAATAACCTGCTCCCTTATTGGTATGAAATTTAGTCATATTCTTCTTCATCGTTCCTTCACACCTATTGCCTTATTTGAGGCCTTTCACATTATTCGCATTAATTTCTAGCCCATGTTTTTTTGCAACTTCAGCGATTCGTTCATAGCGACTTAACTTCTCTACTTCAGCTTGTAATTCTTGATTTTCTTTTTGCTGCTGTACAATTTTTTCTTCTATCGTCGCTGCTTCTACATTAACTTGATAAAGGCCTGCTTTATTTCCAATAAACGCGACACAGGCATACAATAAAAAGCCAATAAACGCTACATACAACAGTTTTTCGATTCTTGTAATTTTCGCTTTAACCTTCGGCTTAGCCATCTGCTGTGGGGGCGTTTGAATTTGCACCTCTTCTTGCGCTTGTTGTTTGTACTTTACAGCTAAATTAGTCATACCTCTCTCTCCCTTTTATCGTTTTTCAGCGATTCTCAACTTCGCAGAACGCGCACGATTATTTTCTTCTAGCTCTATATCAGAAGGTAAAATCGGTTTTCTTGTAATAAGCTTTAATTTCGGCTTAAATTCATCAGGAATAATCGGTAATCCTGGCGGCAATTGTGGCGTTGTACTATTTCGCTTAAACGTTGTTTTACAAATACGATCTTCTAATGAATGGAATGTTATAACACTAACCCTTCCACCTGGCTTAACCATCTCAATAGCAGATTCCAATGCTTCTTCAAATACTTTTAATTCATCGTTTACAGCTATACGAATTGCCTGAAACACTCGCTTAGCAGGATGCCCACCCGTTCTACGAGCAGGAGCCGGAATACCTTCTTTAATTAGCTCTACTAATTCTCCTGTCGTTTCAATAGCTTTATTCTCACGATAAGCTTCAATTTTTCTTGCAATTTGTTTTGAAAATTTCTCTTCACCGTATTGGAAGAAAATCCTTACAAGTTGTTCATATGACCAGCTATTTACAACATCGTACGCTGTTAATGGGGCATCTTGATCCATCCGCATATCTAGCGGTGCATCATGATGATAACTAAAGCCTCGTTCTGGTGTATCTAATTGTGGGGATGAAACACCTAAATCAAATAAAATACCGTCTACTTCTGTTATACCTATTTCCTGCAGTTTTTCAGCTAAATAACGGAAGTTACTCTTTACTGTTATAAACTGTTCACCGTATGAAGAGAACTTTTCTTTCGCGTTTTGAATCGCTATCTCATCTTGATCAAACGCTATTAATTTTCCACCTTCAGTTAATTGGGATAATAAATAAGAACTATGTCCTCCTCCCCCCAGTGTACAATCTACATATGTACCATCTGGCTTTATATCTAAGCCGTCTACTGTTTCCTTTAAAAGCACTGTTACGTGTTTAAACATTGTTGCACCTACTCTTTTTCCAATTAATTATGTTGAATGTATCCCTTCCTCTAAACACATATTTCACGCTTAGAGAATGAAATAATACGAAAGAACGACTCATTTAACTTACCAACAAAGGCAACATACTATACAAATCGCTATTTTCTTTTATTATATACTAAATTTTATCATCTTTTGCGGGAATTTAAATAAAAAACTGTCGAAAAAGCGAATAATACGTTTACATTTTGTGCTATTTTGTCATATATTTAAGTATCCAACACAATTGCCATATTTAACACTTTTTGATTGATAATTCAGAAAAAAATCACTTCACAGTAAATTCAACGGAATAAAAATAAAATCCTGCTCCAAAGAGCAAGATTTTATAGTTTTATAACATGATGTTTTCCGTCCCAAGAAAAAGGGTTTTCCATTACACGATCAACGAAATCCAAACCAAACTGATTTAAATAATAACATACATTCCACACACGTTCTTGCGGTGCACCTAATGGACGAAGTGCGAATTGTATACGGCGGAATTTATTTAGCTGAACCTCATACTTTTTCTCAACATTTCTTTTCAACATTCTTTCCAGCAGTTCAATTTGTTCATTAATTTTCAATTCGTTTTTCCCTGCAAACGCACCTAACCCTGGCTCTATTTTCTTTACAAATTGCTGTAAAGATGTATGAATATCGGCAATTTCTTTTTTCGCCTTTTCAAAATGATCATCAATCGGTTCCTCTATTTGATTAGACAACCAGTTTTCACGCAATTTATCGACATCATTTAAAAACGGATCACTTTCTCTCAATTGCAAATCAAATAAATCCGTCGCTATATCTCTCTCCACATAAGTAATTGTAAGACGAGGAACGACAGGTGGCATTTGAAAACCGACAGTATGGAATACTTGTTGTAATTCACTCCAATAAGCTAATTCTCCTGGACCTCCAATAAATGCGAGCGTAGGAAATACATACTCTTGCATAAGAGGACGTGTTACAACATTATTACTAAAACGTGCCGGATTTCTCTCCATCTCTTCAATCAACTCTTCGTATGAAAAGGAATGCACCCCATCCTTTCCAACAAACTTACCTTGTTGATCTTCAAGCAATACTCGTTCATTATCTATTTCCATGAATATATGCACTGCATGAGACTTCGTTTCAATAATCGGTTTGTATCCTAGTTCTTTAATTACTTCTTGCTGATTACGAAGCCCCTCTTGTACCTCTTTATACTTACTTATAATTCGCTTGAAAAATGGAATTTCTAACTTTCTTAATTCAGGATGATGTGAATCAACAAGGATTAAACCAGAATTAGCAAAGATTTTCGTAATAAGATGAGCAAAGAAATCTACATACGTATTCGATTTTTTCAAAGCATCATCAACAAATTTTAATACATCCTTTGTAAAATTTGTTTCTGGGTATGTTTTAAAAATCTCTTCAATCCAATTTCTACAATCTTCAACAGAAAGTTCAGACTCAGAAGCACTCGCCTTTTTCGGATTACGGTCATAAAAAATAGTTTTTTTCATCTTTTTATTTTTCGCTACAAAAGTATGGTTAATCTCATCCATATCATGGTCTTCACCCGCAATCCAGAAGACAGGGACAACTTTAACTCCTAAACTTTCTTCCTTTTCCTTTGCAAGCTGTAAAATTGAAATAACTTTATGAATTGTATAAAGCGGTCCAGTTAATAACCCTGCTTGTTGTCCAGCTATAACAACATATGTATTTTCATCTCCAAGCGCTTTTACATTTTGAAGTGTAGATTCTCCCGCTTGTAATTTTGTATTATATTCTAATAAATGCGCTACTAAATCTTGGCGGAAAAACTCCCTTTCACGCAAATCATGTAAACGTTGTTTAAAAGCATCTTCTGTTAACATATAATCAAAACATGACTGTATCTCTTTTTTACCGTTCATATAGTCCGCTACAACACCTTGTTGCGGAACAGAGATTTCTTTTATCTCCATATAATTCTTCCTTTCGTATCCAGTTCTCTCACCAATCCACATTGTAGTCAATGTTTCACGTAAAAGCAAAGAATAACACTTATACTCTTGTTTCTAACCCTTTTATTGCATCGAACAAAAATTGAAGTGTCGGAACTGGTAGTTGCTGTTTCTTAGCTTCTTCTAATACATATCCAACAATCGCATTAATTTCCGTCTGTCTATTCGCTCTTACATCCGCTAACATAGAGGATGTATTACGAGACGTTCCTTCACACACATTTCGTACCATTTGCCATACCATTTCTTTTTCTCCTCTAATAAGAAATGCGACCTCCTGAAACACTTGCTCCATCATTTGATAAAAAAAACGATTCGTGATTAATTCACCATTCTTAACTCCCAATAGTGCCGTCAATGGATTGATACATACATTTACTACTAATTTTTTGTGCATAATCTCTTCCCAATCCGTTTCTATTTGAACTGGAAAATAAGTAACAGGAAAATAACGGAATATTTTCTTGAAATGTATAGATTGACCACAAACCACTCCAAATTTTGTTACCCCTATCCCAGTATGATGAACGATATGCCCTCCCTCTTTTTTCGCACCATGTTCTACAATACCAACAGCTATATTTTCACTCCCTATTTTCAGCATCTTTTGAAGATGCGACATTCCGTTTTGCAAAAAGATTAATGATGATGCCCCTTCCACAAACGGTAGTACGTCATCTATATGATATTGCTTCACAGAAATAAATATATAATCTAAATTTTGTGCTACCATACTTTCTATCGGTAAAACAGATGGATATACTGTTTCACATCTTCCATCTCTAATACAAGTTACACCTGTTTCATTCAACTCTTCAGCCTGCTTAGCCGTTCTTGTAAACAACGTAACATCTTGGTTACTTTTTTGTAAATAAAATGTATACAATAGACCAATAGCACCTGGTCCGACAATTCCAATTTTCATTTTCACACAAGGGATTCACATTAAGCGCCCTTGCCTCCCCTCCTTTTTATATCTTTTTAAAGTACATGAGCACGCCCTATAATTTCGTTGTCCTCTGTCAAACAAATACACTCTCTTTTTTCGCTATGTATAATACTGCCTATTAATACACTTATACTCTTAGTTTAGCAAATCCTCAAAAAAATAATAAAAGAAATATACTATCTTCTTCATAAAAATAAAAAAATGAGTTATAATATTATTGTAAATATTTTTACTTTTCTGCATTCAACAAGATAACAAAAGGATGTGATGTAATGGGATTCCCAAAAGTTGAGCGCTTGCTCATCAATTATAAAACGTTAGATGAATTCAAAAAATTTAAAGGGTGCGGAGCCCAAGAACTATCTATGCTGGAAGAATTGCAAGCAAACATTATTGAAAACGACAGTGAATCTCCATTTTATGGCATTTATTATGGTGGATCACTAATCGCACGTATGAGTCTATATATGAAAAGAAACGGCGGAGAACCATTCGAAATTACAGGTCCTTACCTAGAACTTTATAAACTTGAAGTATTACCAACTTTTCAAAAACAAGGATTCGGGCAAATGCTTGTAAATCATGCGAAACAAATGCAATTTCCCATTAAAACAATAGCACGTATTCATTCAGCTGGTTTTTGGGATAAATTAAATTTCAACCCCGTATCAGTAACTGATGGTGATTTTTATATTTGGCATCCAGAAACAAATTTGAATGCGGTTACAAACGAAGAATCGGCTTAAAAAATAAAAAACAGCTGTATAACAGCTGTTTTTTATTTCTTAAGCTTCTCTAACTTCTCATTCGAGCGAGCATTGTTTCTTTCCGCTACCATTACACTTCTTTTTTGATCGATATAATCAAGTAATGTTCTATACTCTTCTTCATATACTGATAATCGCTCCAGAAGGCGCTCTCTTTCTGTTTGTAATGATTCAACTTGTTGTTGCAACACCGTTAAAGAGTTTTCATCTTTATAATTTTGCAAGAAATCAATAACATCATTCAACGTAATTGACGTAGGTTCTAACACCTTTGTCTCTTTCACTTCATAATGTTCTACTTTACGAAGTTGCTTTGCTTCCTCAATACGTTCTTTATATTGCTTTCTTACGTAAGAATTCCATCTAAACCCACATGCTGCTGGTGTACGAGATAAATTTTTTCCCAC
Organism: Bacillus cereus group sp. MYBK95-2; assembly: GCF_051915225.1. Classification (NCBI taxonomy): domain Bacteria; kingdom Bacillati; phylum Bacillota; class Bacilli; order Caryophanales; family Bacillaceae; genus Bacillus; species Bacillus cereus group sp. MYBK95-2. Next base: position 412,562 of record NZ_JBQAEH010000001.1, read on the forward strand.
TTCCTTAAAGGCAGAAAGTTGTGTTCCACCTTCTCGAATATGCCGGAGTACTACTTCTGCCAGAAGCAAATCTTCATCATCAGTCCAAGCATCTTGTCTTGTTGTCGCCATCTCTCTAGTCCTCCCTATGCATTTTTTATTAAGCATATGCAGTTACTAGAAAAGATAGAATACAACAACTAAAGATTAAGACAAAAAAAAATAAACGCAGAAGATATCTTCTGCGTTTATTTTCCCGCAATTACTTGCTGATTACTTCTTTACCTTTGTAAGTACCGCATGCTTTACATACACGGTGAGCTAATTTCGCTTCACCACAGCTTGGGCACTCTACCATACCAGGTACTGATAATTTGAAATGCGTACGACGCTTTCTTTTTACTGTTTTAGAAGTTCTTCTAAAAGGTACAGCCATTCTTCCCACCTCCTTAAAAGAAATAGTTATTTTCATATGAAGGCCTGAACCAGTCTTCCGATTATTTGTCAAAAAACTTTGCAAGTCCTGCCAATCTTGGATCAACAGTCTTTTCTTTGTCTTCTTCCGAAATCACTTGCCAGTCTTGACCTTGCGTCGGTGCTCCACCAGAAACATCATCACTGAAAATTTGCATTGGAATCTCCAAAAGTATATTTTCCTTGATTACGGGCAGTAAGTCAAGTACTTCTCCTTCTAAAGAATGAATTTCAGCTTCAGTTTCAAATTCTTCTTGTGAAGTTTGGAACACCTCAGTTGTTTTAATGTCAAATGGTAATGTCACATCTACTAAAGAGCGAGAACATGGTAAAACCATGCTTCCAGTTATATGTAGATGAAACGTAAACTTACCGGAGCCAAAATCAACTCTTCCCGTTACATGAACAGGATTAATTTCACGAATATCTTTCTCGACCTCTTTTAGCTCACTTACATCTACCATCTCATCCAATGTCAATCCTTTATTTCTCAATTTATTCAATTGATGGATGGACCATTTCATATCATATCACCTCAAGGCAACAAACAAAATTATAGCTAGCCATTTTATATTTGTCAATGTTTTTTCTTTACACTATAATGAAGTCATCATAGTAAATAATATATAGAGTATCACGTTTTTCAAAAAGATGCTACATCGAAAGGAGAGATTACCATAAAAGCTGGTGGTATTGTTGTTGAATATAACCCTTTTCATAACGGTCATCTTTATCATGTGCAACAGACAAAAAAGTTAACACAATCCGATATAATAATTGCCGTTATGAGTGGTCCTTTTTTACAGCGTGGTGAGCCCGCACTCATTTCCAAATGGTATCGCACTAAAATGGCCTTAGCAAACGGCGTAGACCTTGTTGTAGAGCTTCCATACGTCTTTGCAACACAAAAGGCTGAAACCTTCGCAAATGGTGCTATTTCCATTTTAAATGCCCTACGTGTTTCCGAAATTTGTTTCGGTAGTGAGGATGGACAAATCGAAAATTTTTATAATACCATCTCCATACAAAAAAACGAAGAAGAGACTTTTAACTGCCTTGTAAAACAATTCATGGACGCTGGTAATAGTTATGCAAAAGCAACATCGGATGCTTTCTCACACATTTTAACATCTGAAAAAAACATAGATATGTCACAACCAAATAATATTTTAGGCTTCCAATATATGAAAGCAATTCTGTCACAAAATAGCTCTATACAAGCTCAAACTATAAAAAGATTTGCCTCTCATTATCATGATGAAACATTTAATGACCAACATATTGCAAGCGCGACAAGCATCCGAAAACAACTCTTTAGCGAAGAAGGATCATTTACAACAATTGAACCTTTTCTCCCACAGGCAACCACTTCGCTTTTAGCAAATTACAAACAAAACTACGGGATATTACATAATTGGGAACAATACTTTTCATTTTTTAAATATAGACTCATGACGATGTCTCCAGGGGACTTACGACATATATATGAAATAGAAGAAGGTTTAGAGCATCGTATTTTATCAAAAATACAAAACAGTTCCTCCTTCTATTCATTCATGGAAGCATTAAAAACAAAACGTTATACATGGACTAGATTACAAAGAGCTTGTACACACATTTTAACAAACACAACAAAAGAGGATATACGTAGCGCAAATATAGAACAACACGCACCATATATTCGCCTGCTAGGCATGTCACAAAAAGGACAAACTTACCTTTCAAAAAATAAGAAAAAAATCGAACTTCCAATCCTTACTCATACAAAAACATTCGACCATGCCGCTTTAGATATAGAGAAAAAAGCAAACTCTGTATATTTCTCCATCATGCACGAACCGTTACGCACACAACTATTAAAACAGGATATAACACACCATCCTATTCGCTATGATGAAACAACTACAAAATTCCTATAAAAAACCTCTCTATTTCAGAGAGGTTTTTTCCTTATCCATCTTTTCTAAATATGTTAACGCATCATCCAGCGTATCCACTGGTACAATTTTCATTTTTGTTTTAATATCCTTTGCAGTCTCAAGTGCATCTTTATAGTTCGATTTCTCCGCACCTTTTTCATTTGGCGCAAAGAACACTTCAGCCCCAGCATCGCTAGCAGCCACCACTTTTTGATTTATACCACCAATCGGGCCCACTTCTCCTTTTTCATTAATTGTACCTGTTCCAGCTATTTCATGTCCTTTCGTTAAGTCTTCTTCCACAAGTTGATTATATATTTCTAATGTGAACATTAAACCTGCGGATGGTCCACCAATTTCATTAGAATTAATTTTCACTTTCGGATCGACCACTAGTTCTCTTTCCGTAACGATAGAAACACCTATACCGACACGTCCATTCCCATTAGGAATCGTCTTTACATTTAAATTCTCTTTCAATTGTTTTCCATTTCTCATGTACTCAATACTTACAGCATCATTTTCTTTTTTCCCTGTCATATATTCAATAAATTGCTCCGTCTTTTCAAATGTTTTTCCGTCAACAGCTATAATAACATCACCAAGCTTAAGCTTTCCTTCTGACGGCATTCCTTTTGCCACACCAGCAACTAATACACCTTTATTTTCAAAAGATACTGAGCGATTTGCACGTTTATATGCATTATAAATCGCTGCATTTTGTGAATCTTTCATCGCATAATTTTGGCGAAATTGATATTCTTCATCACTCTCACCTTTTTGCAATATTTCTTCCGCTTTCGAAATATGTGTATATTTATTAAACTGTGCCGCTATTAAATTCACCACATTTGCTGGTCCCATTGAAACCGTAACAAGCATAAAATCACCAGATTCTTTCGTTCCACCCTCAACTTGAACATAAGGCTCTAATTTGGCAGCCATTCCTGGTTTTGTTATATAATACGGTAAACGTACGTAAACAAGTAACATCGCCAATATAACCCCTATTAAGATTGCATATATAAACCGAAAACGCTTAAACATTATGTTTCTCCTTCCACTGCTCAATTAATAAATAAATATTTGAAATATGTTTTTCTGCTTCTACTTCTCCAACTCGAATAATGTCTTCAATGTTTGTAAAAGCACGTGAACTAAATTGCTCTACAGCTGGTCGCATCATTAAATCCGATGCAATTTGCCGATTCATTACAAGCTCATGCTGCATAATTTCAATACTTTGCATGATTACGTCATAAATGGACGTAACATCGCCATTTACCTTAATTGGAGATACATCAACAGCGATAACAATATCGGCCCCTAACTCTTTCACAACCGATACTGGGATGCGATCAATGACTCCACCATCCACTAATAATCTTCCATCTATTTTTTCTGGTACAAACACTCCAGGAACAGATATGCTAGCCCTCACCGCATCTGCAACTGGCCCACTTGTAAAAACCACTTTTTCCCCCTTCAATATGTCAGTAGCCACAACAGCCGTCGGGATATCTAACTCTTCTAAATTTTTATTATATGTAAACATTTTAATCATATCTTTGACACGTTTTCCAGCAATAAATCCCATTTTCGGTACCGTGAAATCTAAATAATACTTCCGCTTAAAAACAGATGCCAATTTATACAATCTTTCAACGTTACTACTTGCCGCATAAAACGTACCTATTAGCGCCCCCATACTACTTCCTGCAATCATGTGAATAGGGATACCCGCTTCCCTTAAAACCTTTATTACACCAATATGAGCAAACCCTTTCGCTCCTCCAGACCCAAGTGCTAAACCAATCTTTGGTTCTTTCATTTTTCTCACCCTTTAATTTTTTTCATTCCTTTTTCATACTTATGGTCTAAATTCACTACGTATCCACGTATACTGAAATGAACGTTTTTTGGGACAAAGGGGGATTTACTTACATGTATGAAAAATGGAAAACCGCTTTCCTTACCATATCAACGCTATTTTTAACCTTTTCTCTTGTACTCCACCCCCAAGCCGCTTTGCAAGCTTCTATTCGCGGGTTAAATATATGGTGGGAAGTTGTATTCCCTTCACTACTACCGTTTTTCATCATTGCGGAACTTCTAATTAGTATCGGTGTTGTAAAATTTATTGGCGTTATATTAGAACCACTCATGCGCCCACTTTTTCGCGTTCCAGGGATAGGCGGATTTGTTTGGGCGATGGGAATGGCTTCTGGTTTCCCTGCAGGCGCCAAATTAAGCGCTAGACTACGAAAAAGCAATCTTTTAACTCAGATTGAAGCAGAGCGCCTCGTTTCTTTCACAAATTCTTCTAATCCACTTTTTATTTTCGGTGCTGTGTCTATCGGTTTTTTTAATAATCCGAAATTAGGAATTATATTAGCCGCTGCCCATTATTTCAGTAACTTTGCTGTCGGATTAATTATGCGTTTTTACGGCGATAATACCGCTTACAAAATTAATACACACACTACAAAAAAACGTCGCTTTCAAAACCCTTTTTTAATCCTTCACGAGACACGCTTACAAGAAAAAAGACCAATTGGTAAATTACTTGGGGATGCCATTGTTTCTTCTATTCAAACATTACTTATGATTGGCGGATTTATTATTTTATTCTCTGTGTTAAATAAAATGATTACTGTATTTCACATTACAGCAGCTCTTTCTTTTATTATGCAACATATTTTATCATTCTTCCAACTAAGTACAGATTTTAGTATACCTATATTATCAGGTATTTTCGAAATGACACTCGGAAGCCAAATGATTAGTCAAATAAATGAAACACCGCTCTTACAACAAGCTATGGTAACAAGCTTCATTTTAGCATTTAGTGGTCTTTCTATTCAGGCACAAGTTGCTAGCATATTAGCTGAAACAGATATCCGATTTAAACCCTATTTTTTCGCACGAATTATTCAAAGTATTCTTGCCCCTATTTTTACATTTGTATTTTGGACACCATTTTATGAGAAAGTGAGTTCTTTCTCGCCTATGCCAAAAGATATTCCTGTATTTTTATCCGAACATCCTTCTATACTACATGAAATTTGGACATCTTTTATACATTATGGACCAATTTTCACATTATTTTGTCTATACTTATATGTTATTTTATTATTTTTGCGCACATATAAAGAAAAACCCCGTTCACTTTAACGGGGTTTGAAACTTTTCTTTTAAAGCACGTTCTACAATAGGAGGTACAAGATCTACTACACTTCCTCCATACCTCGCAACTTCTTTTACAATACTCGAGCTTAAAAATGAATATTGATTGTTTGTCATAATAAAAAATGTTTCAATATTTTCATCTAATTTTCGATTCATAGAAGTAATTTGCATCTCATATTCAAAATCAGAAACTGCTCGTAAACCACGTAATATTGCATTTGCATTACGCATTTTTGCATACTCTACTAATAGCCCACTATGTGAATCTACTTTTACATTCGGGATATCCTTTGTCGCTTCTCGAATTAATTCTAATCGCTCTTCAACTGAAAAGAATGGTTTTTTTGATGAATTGTTTAAAACGACTACGTACACCTCATCAAATACTTTTGCTCCCCTTTTAATAATATCCAGATGCCCAAGGGTAATTGGATCAAAACTTCCTGAAGAAATAGCTATACTTGTCATTCTGTCCCCTCACCTTCATACTTATAAATCGATATTGCAGTAATCCCATAATTCTCAGCTCGTACTTTTACAAGCCTTCCTATTGAATTAGGTAAAACTACATCATTACCATGCTCTGCCATAATTAATCCATCACTATGTAGCAATCCATGTTGATCCATTATACTAATTAAAGATACAATTTTTTGCTCTTTATATGGAGGATCTATCAATATAAGATCGAATGACATTTCACGTTTTATTAGCGCCTTTACTGCACGTTCAGCATCATTTCGATATACTTCAGCTTGTTCCTGTACTCTACAACTTTCTAAATTTTGATGAATTACTTTTATCGCTTTACTATCCCGATCAACAAAAATTGCTTTATCAATCCCTCTGCTCAAAGCCTCAATTCCAAGACCACCACTACCACCAAATAAATCAAGGGCGATACCACCATCAAAATAAGGACCTATCATATTAAAAATAGATTCTTTTACTTTATCTGTCGTTGGACGTGTTGTATTACCAGGAACCGCTTTAAGTGGGTGTCCTTTACATTTTCCTGAAACTACTCTCATCTGTTGTCACTACCTTTATTTCAATCTATCGAGCGATTATAGAAAGCCATTCCCACTTCGGTAACCGTTAACAAACCACATTCACCTAACTATAGGAAAACTCGGCCTCAAATAACCTCTCGTTATTTTTATGTATTCATCTCATCATTCACTAATATGAACCCAATATGTATATTAGTTCCACTTTATCTTTTTTATCCTATCACAAAATAAAAAAAAGAAAAATAAAAAGCCCAACATAAAATTTAATTTCATTATGTATATCTTCATTTAGATTGGACATAAATAATTATAACAACATCACCTTCGATGTTGTTGCCAACCGCGGAGAAGACTTACGTTTCCCCATAAGTTCTTCCTCCGGTTTCTCCTCTCCCTTTGCCTTCTTACTAGTACATGCTAGTATAAGAAGGGCCCTGCTATGCAGGGTTTTTTTTCTTTGTGTGCTTTTCATTTAAAAAGTGAAATGGTACAGTAAAAGAAAGAGGAGGAAAAGATATGATTCAACGCTTTATAGAACTTGGAGAAGGCTACTCTGATTTATATGAATTACTTGAAATTGCCAAAACAAATCAAGAACGTATAGCACATATGTTACAATTTGAAACGATAAAAAACGATAAAAAAGTATGTTCGCTTGTTGTAATATTAAAACCAACTACTACTGGTGATTTCCAACCATTATACATATGTCGTGAAGGCATTCCTGTATTTGAAAATAAAAAAAGTAAACGTGTCATTTTATTTGAAGAAACGGCAGAACAACTCGGAAAAAAAGTGGCTACCTTTACTGTAAAACCATCTACAACTTTCCCAGAAAAAGAACTATTTTTTAATCATTTAATTGGTATTTTACGAATGAACAATTTCATTCCTCCGATGAAATAACACGTTATTTCAAGTGAAAAATCCCCGGCTAAATTTAGCCGGGGATTTTTTCTATTAGCTATAATCGTATTCTTTTGCTCGATCAGGACGCGAATTTTCAAATTCCGTTTTTAAATACGGGCGATACGACTGTTCTATCTTTTTCACAAAAGGAAGTTTGTTCAACTTATGCATCATATGCTCAATTTGTTCCATATCACAATATACTACAGCATATTTTAATCGTTTTGATATGTAATGTATGTTACCATATTTCCTTAAAATCTTGGCATGTTTCAATGAATGTAAATAAACAATCATACTTTGTCGTTGCCCGAACATAATCTTCTCCATCTTCTCCTTTTAAAAACATATATTTTATATTCTATGAAAACCAATCAGAAATTTATAACATTACAGGACAAACTCTGTATACGTTTTCTTCCAACTTCTAAAAAACGGGGTACATCACCCCGTTTTTTTACAACCACAACCTCCGCCAGTACCACAACCTCCACCACAGCCACCAGCATCAAAGAATGGATTTCCTGTTGGCACTTTAATGGAAGAAGACACTTCCGAACCGATTGCTACACTAACTTCGTCTAATAACTTCTGCAAAGCAGTTTCTGCTCTTTTAAAAGCTGCAACCTTATCATGTAAGTCCACAGAACGCTTTAATTCTCTCATTTTCATTGACACGGTAGTATAGTCAGGATGGTATTTTCCAAAACGCTGTACTTCCTCATACCGTTCTTTCATCGCTGTAAATTGCTGAATGAGCGTCTGAAGTTCCATATCTTCATGTAATTCTCTATAATACTTACGATAATCTTCTGCTATATCTGAACAGATAATCGCTTTTGCAAGCTGCTCTGCCTTATCTAATATTAATACGCTTTCTAGCGTCGCTACAATCATGAGAGACACCTCCGAGTATCCATCATACCACATTTAGATTAGAACTACTAATTGAAGTGACTTACTCAAAAGAAAGATATAATGAAACTATTTTTACACTATATCCGTACACACTTATACATTAATATGTTCCGCTATATTATATTTAAGAACATCCCACTTTCCACTATTTTGTTTCACATAACTAATACACGCATTTTTTAATGGTGTCTTAAATGTAATTTCATCTGGTTCAATGGCATGTAAAATCGCTTTTATCGCGTGTGAGTGAGCAACAATAATAATACGTTTGCCAAAATGAGTTGTCGCAACATCTTCTAAAGCAGCAAAGCAACGAGCTACAATCTCTTCATCTCGCTCCATACCTTCTACTTTACCTTCAGCAATCAACTCTCTAACAGCCGCAACCGGCTTCCCTGAAGCTTCTCCAAAATTCCGTTCAACAAATCGCTCATCTAATAAAATCGATTGTAATCCAACTGTCTTTGCAATTTCATTAGCCGTTTCTTGCGCTCTAATTAACGGGCTACTTATAATGATATCCCACGTTTCTTCTTGTAAAGCAGCTGCACTCTGACTCGCTTGCTTCTTACCAACTTCATTAAGCGGAATATCTTCTCGCCCCTGAATAATTTCTTGAAAATTCCAATCAGTTTGTCCATGTCGTACTAAACAAATTTCCGTCATGCTGCAACTCCTTTTTAAATAATCAACCTCTATTGTAACAAAAGTTCTGCATGACGGACATATTTTTCACTTCCAATTAGGTTGCATTTTGTTGCTTCATATACTGAAACATATCAATCATGATCGAAGCAACGGCCAATTGATTTTGAAACTTTTCCACTTTATCTGGTATTGTTTTTTTGAAATGTTGCATCGCCGCTAACTCAAAAGCCTCTTTTTCTTCAGGATTTCGTGTTAATTTTCTATACCAGTACGGTTGCTCTCTAATATAGCGAGATAAATCCTCATCAGCCTTTATAAACTCCATAATTTCTGCTCTCATCATCTTTCCCCCTAATCCTTTTGAAAGAAAAATGGGTTATTTTCTGAAGTACTTTGCTCTTGCTGCGTACGGTTACCTTGAAATTGCTGAATAACTTGTTGCACGCTCCCGATTGCACTCGTCACATTGGCTAAATGGTTCTGCATTTGTTCCACGTCCAACTTTTTAAAAAAAGAAAGCATTTGCCCCATCACATCAGCAGTTTTTTCCTCTTCAGTTCGATTATCTTTTTCTTTTTTATTTTCTTTTACCGAAGAAAACGCAGGCGCTCCATCCGGTCTATAAGTTGCCCATATTGGATCTTCTTCACCAAGTAAGTACCATTCTTCATAAAATTGTTGCCATGTTTTATGACCACTTCTAACCTCATGAACCATTTTAGGGTGATGGTTTACAAATTCTTTAAACTGTTGAACCGATGGATGTAACGGTCCTTTTGTTGTTGGCATAATCCTCACCTCTCCATGTATATCTACTATATAGTAAGAAAAAAAAGGCGCATGGTTCGCCTATTTTTAGACGATTCATGCACCTTTTTTTCTGCTATTTGCATACGGTCAGATTCCCACCTACAATTCAGTGAATACGAAGTAACTAATTTGGTGATGTTAACACCCCACCGCTTACAATTTCACTTTATTTTCGAATAAAGTTTTGTGTATAAAATTTATCGTATACACCAACACCTAATCCTGTAAATTGTTCATTTAATAAATTCTTTCTATGCCCCTCACTATTTAACCAACCTTGCACTGCCGCAATTCCATCACTATGTTGCGCCGCTATGTTCTCACCAGCAAGTTGAAATCCTACTTTCCCGCGCTGCAAACGATCTCCTAGTGTACCTAATGTAGGTGAGTCATGAGAAAAATAATTATTGTCTTTCATATCTTTACTGTGACCAACAGCAACATCTGCTGTTTCCTGATCCCATGTTAATAATGGTAATTTATGACGACTTCGAATGATATTTGTTAAATCAAAAATTTGTTGCATATTCCCATTTTCTACTTGTTTTATTTTTTCTGGAGTCAATGGTTGTTCTGCTATTAATTCACCTGAATAAACGAGCTGATACGGTCTTTGGCGTAATAAAGTTTCATCATCCATATAACGAACACCAATAAGCTCATGTGTAAATTGATCAAAATACAATTGCGCCCATCCATCTTCTACAGGTATTAACGGTTGTTCCATGACTTCGGTATCAGATAGCTCAAATTGATAACTATTTTTCCCTCTTTTTAATGAAATTTCATGCGAAAGCGGACTTTTTTTATATACTTCTTCATATTTTTCATTTATATAATAAGGTGGAACCTTAACTTGTTCACCAGCTGCGTATGCCGTTACAACTTTACGTTCAGAAACTCCAAATTGAACATACTGAGTTAAATCCTGGTTGTATACCCACCATTCATATCCGTATGCAGATGGCTCTATTCGAGAGGGTTCTCCCCACTTCGCTAATAAGTTTTCAGAGTCTTCACCAATCATATTTAAAACAGTGTCTGAGGAGTCTTCCTTAATTTGCTTTTTCTTTTTCACAATTTTATTTTCTTGCTTTGATTGAGATGGGGTTAATATATATTGTGAAACGAGTAATTTCCCGTATAAATCAACAGCTAAAATTAAAAATGTAATCATTACGATACGCAATAATTTCTTCAAACGATATACCTCCTGAACAAAACATAAAATTGAGATATACACAAATCCTTTTCTTTCTTTTTGTGTGTACCGTACTCTTTTCACTATATCATATTTTTGTGAAAAAAGTCTGGATTATCCCTTTTCTCTCAATATGAATTGCACTTTCTTATTATTCATACTATTATAAAAATAATGGTGTAACATTAAAAAAGGAGGTATTATATGCAATTTACAAATACGCAATTTAATGGAGCCGTCGTTGAATTAACTCTTTTAACTGAAATCATGGAAAACAACCACTTCGTACTTGCCGGACAGTGGGATTATGAGCGAGTTACATACGATTATAAATTTGAAATATTAAAGGATGTTTATTATTTACGAGTGCAAGGAGTTGCTGTTGAAGGTGACATTGGCAGTAGACACGCTGAAGTAAAACTACTTCCCCCCTTATTAGGAAAACATTATTATCCTCACGGCGTTGAATATGGTGATGATGAGACTTTCCCAACGAATGTACTTCAAAAAAGCGAACAACTCCTACAAAATGTCGAAAAAGAGTTAAAAGAATTTCAAATTATTGATTAACAAAAACAAGCGCATCAATATGATGCGCTTGTTTTATTTCCCTTCCCTAAGAATGAATCGTTTTTTTTACTGGATATCCATAAATAGATCCATCTTTTACTTTAATCTCATCTTCCCAAGGAACCTTATATTTACCTTCAGCTAAATCTTTTACAAACGTATATGGATTTTCTTTCACCCCACCAGGAGTTGCTACATATCCTCTTGAACCTAGATTATATATATTATTTTCCAATCCCCATCCTAATCTAGCCTGATCTGCTAGTTCTGGATATACTTCAGCAGTAACAATCTCCCAAGGATTTCGATGTCCCTGTACTAAAGTAGTCCCATCAAAATTACATACTTGTCCTTCACCAAAGTAATAAAATACGCCATCATAACCCGCTAAGTTTACCGACAATGTATACATTAAATTCTGCCATGCATTTGAACGATTGGTTAGCATCCATTGTTCACTAACTTGTGTACTATATCCAGAAATACGAATTAAGACATTTGCACCTTTATAGGCCGCTTCACGAGCTACTTCAGGGAACATGCCATCATGACAAATACAAACAGCTAATTTACTTCCTCCAGGTCCATCACAAACAGGTAAGCCTAAATCTCCAGCTTTCCAAGGCTCGACTGGCACCCAAGGATTTAGCTTACGATACTTCAAAATCATTTCACCTTGTGGATCAATAATAACTGCTGTATTATATGGCTCTCCACCATCAGGATTTTTCTCCATTATTGAAAAAACACCATATACTTTAGATTCTTTACATGCCTCAGCAAATAAGTCTGTTTCTGGCCCAGGCACTGTACATAAAAATTCTTCTGTAGTCCATTTTTTTGTATTGAGCCCTTGTGTACTATATTCAGGAAATACTATCAATTCTAAACCAGGGTAACCTGATTTGGTCGAATGAATTGTTTTTATGATTTGTTGAATTTGTTTATCAATGTCTGCACGCGATTCTACTACTGGTACTGGATATTGAATTAGTGCTGTCAAAAAACCACTAATCGGCTTTACCATACTTCCACTACTACCCATTTAAACTCCCCCTTAAAATAGTTCGTGTTTATTAAAGATAACAATATATATTTGTAACTCTCTAAAAAACTTGCACTACATATGGAATTATTACGCATGAAAGCTAGTAGTAAATTTTATCTCCACTTTTAGTACACGCCTACAATAACTTAACATAAAAAATTAGAAAATTCAATCTTTTAAGGCGGCTAAAACTAAAAAGAAAAAGCGCATGGAATCCCATACACTTTTTTTACTTAGTCTGTAAATACGGCGGCAATTGTTGCAACTGCTCCTTATCCTTTTCACGTTCTCTACGTGCCCATCTAAAGAATACATAGCCTATAATTGTACCGTACACTATTTCCTGGACAATTTTCATTATGATACCACCAGTTTGCTGGTCTTGTACGACTGGCATCCAGTGCAAAAATTCTGGTCCCGTTATATTTAAATCTGATAAAGTGCCCGCTGGTACACATAGTTCCATCGCTTTCATCCAAGCAGCCGGATCCGTATACGTTGCAAATAACGGGGCTGTCGCAAAAATGATTAACGCACAAGCAGGCGTTAATAATATGCCATTAGCAAACATATAACCAAGTTTCTTTATATCACTTAATGTTTGATATTCTGGTAATGGATTTAACATCGGCCACCACATCATGATTGCTGTAAAAAACAATATAGCGAGACAAATAGGATGAGCTATTTGACTTTGTTTTACCGTATCAAAAACAACTGGTAAATGATAAAAAGAAAACAGGCCGTTAAATACAAATAACGCAATAAGCGGTTTAGCAAATACCTTTAATATAATTTGAACAAACTTAAAAGAAGTAATGTAACGATATAACCAAATTGGTATACCAAGCAACAGTAACGGTGGAACTGCAATATACATGACTGCCATTTCAAACATATGAGCACTAAATATAATATGGCCAATTAAATCAATAGGCCCTCCCTTTACAAAATACAAAAGAACAATACCAGTCGTAAAATAAAAAATTTGCTTCTTACTTACCTTCGTCGCATTTTCAAATCGCATTCTATATGGCCCAATAATTAAGAAGTACCCAATAAGAATCGAAAGCATAAATAATAAAAAGATTGGACTCCATAAAGCCTGAAAACCAAATATCCACAAGTTACTCATTTTCACACCTACCTTCGTAAGGTTATCTCATAATATGAAGAGGGAGCTGTGACAACACAAGCTCCCTTATTTTTCACTTTTCAAATCCACACGATTGTCATAAAAGCTAAAATTGTAATTAACCCTATTAGCAGACCAGAGTAAAGAAAGAAACTTGCTGCTTCATGTCCTTTATGACTCATATGCATAAAATAATACAATTGAAAAATTACTTGTACCACTGCTAATAGTAAAATAAACGGTACAGAGAAAATCGGACTAAAAGTTTTTGGATACGCCACCGCTACAAATGCAACTAATGTTAAAAAAATCATTAATGCAAACGTAATAACTTGATGCCTCATTTCCTCCGCACTTTTTCTCTTCCGATAAACAAGATCAACTTTAGGATTATTCGTTTGCTTTATCGCCATTGTTTATCCCACCATTCCCATTAAATATACTACAGTGAAAATAAACACCCAAACTACGTCAATAAAGTGCCAATAAATCGATGCAACATAAAACTTCGGTGCATTGTATAAATTTAGACCTCTCTTCGCATTTCTAAAGATTAATGTTAGAATCCAACATAACCCAAACAATACGTGGAGTCCATGTGTACCAACAAGAGCATAAAACGCAGAGCCAAACGCACTACTTCTCATAGTATGCTTAAATTCATGTGTATAATGATAAAACTCATATATCTCAAACCCTAAAAACCCTAAACCTAGCAATACTGTTACTAGTAACCAAAGCTGCATTTTCTTAAAGTTAAAGTTTTTCATGTGATACATCGCATATACACTCGTTAAGCTACTCGTTAATAAAAGCATCGTCATAATGAAAACGAGTGGCATTTGGAACATCTCTTGAGATGTTGGTCCACCATTTGTAGAATTCTTTAACGCTAAATATGTTCCGAATAAGGAAGCGAACAACACTGTTTCGCCTCCAAGAAATAACCAAAAACCGACAAACTTATTTTTCCCTTCAAGGGTTGCTTTTTCAGGCTCTGCTGGAAATGTTTCATTCGTTAATTTTTCATCTACATGCATTATGCCTTGCCCCCCTTATCCTCTAAATCTTCTTTATGAATATGATACCCATGATCATCAATTACTGAACGTAGGAACATTGCGCCAAATGTAATGATTAAACCAATAATTGCTACTAATAACCAGAACTTATCTTTTCCGCCCTGCATATACATCGC
Organism: Bacillus cereus group sp. MYBK95-2; assembly: GCF_051915225.1. NCBI lineage: Bacteria > Bacillati > Bacillota > Bacilli > Caryophanales > Bacillaceae > Bacillus > Bacillus cereus group sp. MYBK95-2. The sequence goes on from NZ_JBQAEH010000001.1 coordinate 427,573, forward strand.
ACCAAATGCCGCTATAAACAATCCGAAAGAAATGACAAATGGTGAAAACGAAGGATTTGGCATATGAATATCACCAACTGGTTCCGCTGCTGTCATCTCTTTATTACCTTCACGTTTTTCAATCCAAAACGGATCTAATCCGCGAACAAATGGTAATTGTTTAAAGTTATATTCTGGTGTCGGTGCTGGCATTGTCCATTCTAATGTACGTGCATCCCACGGATCACGACCAGCTTTTTCTTTTGATACTGTCGTTTTAATTACATTGAATAGAAGAACAATTGTTCCAAGAGCCATAAACACCGCTCCGATGGAACTAATCATATTCCCCATTTCCAACCCTTGCCCTTCAAGATATGTGTAGTAACGGCGTGGCATACCAATCAAGCCAAGGAAATGCTGAATAAAGAACGTTAAATGGAAGCCGATAAAGAATAGCCAGAACGTTATCTTTCCTAATGTTTCATTTAATACTTTATTAAACATCAGTGGCCAATAATAATGAGCTCCTGCAAGTAAACCAAATACAACACCGCCAACGATTACATAATGAAAATGCGCTACTACGAAATAGTTATCATGAAATTGATAATCAGCTGGTGCAGATGCTAGCATAACCCCTGTAACTCCACCCATTACGAATGATGGAATGAAAGCTACTGCCCACATCATTGGTGTCGTAAAACGAATACTTCCGCCCCACATTGTAAAGAGCCAGTTGAATATTTTGATACCAGTTGGAACCGCAATCGCCATTGTTGCGACCGAGAAAATAGCATTAGCAACTGGACCAAGTCCAACAGTAAACATATGGTGCGCCCATACCATAAATCCTAAAAATCCAATTAATACAGTCGCAAACACCATCGATGAATAACCAAACAATCGTTTTTTCGAAAATGTCGCGAAGATTTCTGAGAATATTCCGAAAGCTGGGAGTATAAGAATGTATACTTCTGGATGACCGAAAATCCAGAATAAATGCTCCCATATAATTGTATTCCCGCCCAATGCCGGATTAAAGAAACTTGTTCCAAATAAACGATCTAACATTAAAAGTCCTAATCCTACAGTTAACGGCGGAAAAGCGAATAATATAAGCGAAGATGTTACAAATGTCGTCCATGTAAACATCGGCATACGCATGTACGTCATTCCTGGCGCCCGCATATTAATAATGGTTACAAGGAAGTTAATACCTCCAATTAATGTACCAATACCTGAGATTTGCAAGCCGAGTACATAGAAATCAACACCATGACCTTTAGAGGCTAAAGCTAAAGATGCATAAGATGTCCATCCTGCATCAGGTGCTCCACCTAAAAACCAACTTAAATTTAAAAATACTCCACCAAAGAAAAATAACCAAAATCCGAGTGAATTCAAAAACGGGAACGCTACATCACGTGCACCAATTTGAAGTGGTACAGCGGCGTTCATAAATGCAAACACGAGTGGCATAGCTGCGAGGAAAATCATTGTTGTACCGTGCATCGTTAATACTTGATTATAAGCATCCCCAACAAGAAAAGCGTTGTTAGGAATCGCTAATTGAAGGCGAATAAATAGAGCTTCTATTCCGCCTATTACAAAAAACAATCCACCTGCAATTAAATAGAGAATGGCAATCTTTTTATGGTCTACTGTCGTTAAATAATCCCATATGACAGCACCCATCCCCTGTTTTTTTGCTACAGAACTCACGTTTTCAACCTCCCCTTCGCGAATAATCCCTCTTTACTTTTCAACTTTTAACGTTTGTAAGTATGCATTTAATGCATCAATTTGATCATCCGTTAAGTTGCCATATTTGCCAGTCATTTTGTTTCCTGGCTTCATATTTTCAGGATCTTTCAGCCATTTTTTTAAGTTTTCTTCATTGTTTTCGGCAATACCGGCAACCATATCGCGATCCGCAAAGTTTGCTAAGTTTGGTGCGATACGAGCGGAAGGTGGTCTACTATCATTAGATCCAACTGCATGACAACCAATACAGCTTTTATTAAATATTTCTTGGCCCTCTTGCGCCTTTGTTGAAGCTACTTCTTTCTTCCCATCAATCTTCTTCATATCAGCAAGCCATTTTTTGTACTCGCTTTCATCTAAAGCTTTCACTTTAAATTGCATTAAAGAATGTGATGGGCCGCAAAATTCTGTACAAAAACCATTATAAGTGCCCGATTTATCTGCCTTTAACCACATTTTGTTCACATTGTCTGTATTTGTATCCATTTTCCCTGCTAAAGATGGAACCCAAAATGAGTGTTTAATATCGGCACCCTTCAAATTTAAATACACTTTCTTACCTGTGGGGATGACCAAATCTTGCGAAGTTACTATCTTTTCTGATTTATAAGAAAATTCCCACCAATAAAGATTCGCTGTTACATCAACAACGATAGTATCTTTATCAATATTCTTTTTCTCCATCGCACTTACATCAGCAAGTTTGAATGTATATGTAACTGTTGGAACAGCTAAGATTAGTAAAAGAATAATCGGAATAACTGTCCATATAATTTCTAGCTTGTGATTCCCTTCAACTTGCTCTGGAATATAATCTTCCTGACCTTTCTTTTGTCGGAAACGCACAATTACATATAAGAAAATAATAGTAACTACTAGTACTACTCCTACCATGATTGCACTCGCCAGTAGAAGTAAATCATATTGCATTTTTGCTACTTCTCCTTGCGGAATTAAAGTAGATTGAAAGGCTTTACCGCATCCCCCTAACAGTAAAGCCAGCAGTGAAACGAACGAAAGCAGTCGCCACTGTTTCTTCATACAAACAACCCCCACTTTCCTTGTGAATTAGATTGTACTTTATAGTTAAGTAAAGTAAATCTCAACGTAAAGAAATCCAATTATGTCGTTGTCTTAGAAGAATGTAACTACAATCATTGATACAAATAAGATTGTTAAATAATTTAGGGAATAAACAAACATTTGCACGGACCATTTGATGTCATCTTTCTTACGGAAGCCATAAAATCCTAAAACGATCCATCCGATGTTAAGCAGTGTTGCAATTACCATAAATGTTATCCCTAGTCCACTCATATAAAATGGTAGTGGTAATAAACATACTGTCCAAATCATAATTTGGCGTTTCGTAATTTCAAATCCATGAACTACAGGAAGCATTGGAATTCCTGCATTTCGATATTCATCAACACGTTTCATTGCTAATGCAAGGAAATGTGGGATTTGCCAAATAAACATAATTAAAAATAACATCCAAGCAATTGGATGGCCTAAAGATGGATCGATTGCTGCCCATCCAATTAAAGGAGGAACTGCACCAGATATACTACCTACAACAGTATTTAGTGTATACTTTCTCTTTGTCCATAAACTATATAGAACAACATATGTGAAAGCACCAATAAATCCCATTAAGACTGCCATTGGTGTTGTTAATAATAAAAATACAAAACCAAGAAGTAATATGACTAGTCCAAATGTAAGTGCAAATCCTGGTTTATACTTTCCAGTAACCGTTGGACGGGTCTTTGTTCTTTCCATTAATGGATCGATGTCTCGATCAATGTAGTTGTTTAAACAACATACCCCTGCCATAACTAATCCAGAACCAACGATTGTAAAGAATAACTTATCCAGATTGTCCATTACACTTAATCCATTAAAGTGTAATGCCAACCAAAATCCTGTAAATACAGTAAGTGTATTTGAGTTTACAATCCCCATTTTAACGAGTGCTTTTAAATCTTGTAACCGAGTTGTTTCCGGTACACTTGTAACAGCGGACTCATCATGCAGCTCACTTGTTGCATGGTTCATCACTCTAACCCCCTCTTAAAACTTTCATCTTTCTTTTTGCGCATATTTCAAATGAAATAATTCGCTTCTATATAGCAATATTATTACAGTAGAAACATTGTTAACCCATTCTACTACTAATCTACGCCCATACTCCAATATATTAAATCATATTTCCCGAACATTTTGTGAAGAAAACATGAACTTTTTGTGTCGAATATAAAAAACTTCATTCTGACTTGTCCTTATCATAACATGATGTTACCTTCTATAATAAACTATTTTGTCTTATTTAACACGTATTCTCCCCATTTCTTTTCAAAATAGCCTATTTTTCACCTAAAATTTTCCTTATGAACCCTGTTTTTACACCTATTTTCTCCCCCTTTCCTTCCCCCTCCATTTCTTTGCTATTTTATTATTTTTTATATATCATAGGAACTAGCGCGTTTTATTCTATACATAATGGAATGAAAATATTTCGCAATAACTTCATAGCAGAAAGATGGTGAAAGAGATTGCAACGCTTTATTAAATGGTTAGCAGTCATTACAAGCCTTGATTTATTAATAGTTTTATTAGGAGGCGCTTTAGTTACAAAAACAGGTTCTGGTCAAGGTTGTGGTAAATCATGGCCACTTTGTAACGGTGAATTTGTTCCATCTAATTTATCAATGGAAACTATTATTGAACTTAGCCACCGATTAACATCCGGATCAGCTGGAATTCTTGTCACTCTCCTTTGTATTTTGTCCTGGAAATATTATAAACATGTGCGTGAAACAAAAACGTTAGCAATTTTATCCTTCGTATTTTTAGTTGCACAAGCATTAATGGGAGCAGCAGCAGTTGTTTGGGGCCAAATGCCAGCTGTACTTGCTATCCACTTCGGTATTTCCTTAATTTCATTTGCTTCTGTCATTTTATTAACGTGTCTTATCTTTGAAATTGACCAAAAATTTGATGCACGTTCACTTATTATGGACAAAAAAATGAAATTTCATATTTATGGTGTAACAATTTACAGTTATATCGTCGTCTACACAGGTGCTTTAGTACGTCACGAACGAGCTAGCTTAGCCTGTCCAGACTTTCCTTTATGTAGCAAAAACAGACCTATGCCAACTCAACTACATGAATGGGTTCAAATGGGCCATAGAGTTGCAGCGATGTTAATTTTCGCTTGGATACTATACGCGATGATTCTCGCTATTCGCCATTACAAACAGCAACCTGTCGTATATTGGGGATGGATCATTTCATTTATCCTTGTTACACTTCAAGCTGTAGTAGGAGTTTTAGTTGTATTTACAAACGCTAGTTTAGCAATGGCATTGTTACATTCTCTATTCATTTCTTGCTTGTTTGCCGTACTATGCTATTTAGTTATGTTAGGAACAAGAAGTAAAGTGAATGCAAAAGAAGCCGAATTAACTTCTAAACAAACAAAATAATTTAAAACTAAAATCCCTTGCCAATTCGGCAAGGGATTTTTTGCAATAAAAAAAGAGCTGTATTTTACACAGCTCTTTTTTTATTTTAGTGATCTAATTCAATAAGTAAATCACCCGTTTGAATCGCATCACCATCGTTAACATATACTTTCTTCACTTTACCATTGAACGGCGCTTGAACTGTCGTTTCCATTTTCATCGCTTCTGTAATTGCCATAGAATCGCCTTTTTTCACTTCATCGCCTTCTTTTACAACTACTTTAATTACCGTTCCTGGCATCGTTGCACTAATATGATTTGGATTCTCACGGTTTCCTTTCACACGTTGTGCAACTGTTGCTTTTACACTCTCGTCTTTCACGATAATTTCACGTGGTTGACCGTTAAATTCCAAGTAAAGGACACGATTTCCATCCGGCTGAGGTTCTCCAATTGATACTAGTTTAACCATCAATGTTTTACCCTGTTCAATTTCTACATCAATTTCTTCACCTAGTCTCATACCATAGAAGAACGTCGGTGTATCAAGTACAGATACATTTCCATAAAGCTCAGCAACTTTTTCATAATCCATAAATACTTTTGGATATAAAGCATATGCAACTACATCAAAAATCGTTACTTCGCGTCCAAGTTTATGGAATAATTCTTCTTTTAACGCTTCGAAATCTACTGGCTCTAGTAATTCACCTGGTCTTACTGTTAATGGCTCTTTCCCTTTTAAAATAATCTTTTGTAATTCTTTCGGGAAACCACCGTACGGTTGACCTAAATCACCAGAGAACATTTCAACAACAGATCCTGGGAAGTCCATAGCATGTCCACGCTCTAAAACATCTTGTTCTGTCAGATGGTTTTGAACCATAAATAATGCCATATCACCAACAACTTTTGATGATGGCGTTACTTTTACAATATCTCCAAACATGTCATTCACACGGCGGTACATTACTTTCACTTCATCGAAGCGATCTCCTAAACCAACCGCCTTCGCTTGTTGCTGAAGATTACTATACTGCCCACCCGGCATTTCATGCATATATACCTCTGTATGAGGCGCATTCATACCACTTTCAAACGGTGCATAGTATTTGCGTACATCTTCCCAATAATGAGATAGTTTTTCTAAAGAATCTATATTAACATCTGGTTGTCTTTCGTTTCCACCTAATGCATAGTATAGCGTGTTCGCACTTGGTTGTGACGTTTGACCAGCCATAGAACTCACTGCTACATCGACGATATCAACACCCGCTTCAATTGCCTTCGTATACGTTAATATACCATTTCCACTCGTATCGTGCGTATGCAGGTGAATCGGAATCGACACTGTCTCTTTTAATGCAGAAACTAAATCATATGCTGCATTTGGTTTTAATAAGCCCGCCATATCTTTAATACCTAAAATGTGAGCTCCTGATGCTTCTAACTCTTTTGCTAAATTTTTATAGTAATTTAAATCATATTTACTACGCAGTGGATCATGGATATCCCCTGTGTAGCACATTGTTGCTTCTGCAATTTTACCAGTGTCTCGTACAGCGTCAATTGCAACTCTCATGCCTTCCACCCAGTTTAAGCTATCAAAAATACGGAATACATCAATGCCTGCTTGAGCAGAACATTCCACAAATTTTTGAATTAAATTATCTGGATAGTTTTTGTATCCAACTGCGTTTGAAGAACGAAGTAACATTTGGAATAAAACGTTCGGCATTTTTTCACGAAGATCTAGTAATCGTTCCCATGGATCTTCTTTTAAGAAACGATACGCAACATCAAACGTTGCACCGCCCCACATTTCCGCTGAGAATAGGTTCGGTAACATTCTCGCTGTTGGCTCCGCAATTTGATGTAAATCTTTTGTACGAATACGAGTTGCAAGTAATGACTGGTGTGCATCACGGAATGTTGTATCCGTTAAAAGTACACGTTTTTGATCCTGTACCCATTTTACTAATCCGTCCGCTCCACGCTCGTCCAAAATTTGTTTCGTTCCATTTTGGATTGGCTCTGAATGTTTTAAACATGGAATACGAGCATCTGGGAATATTGGTTTTTCTTTTTTACCTACTCCTGGGAAACCATTTACTGTTACTGTACCAATGTAATTTAACATTTTCGTTCCACGGTCTTTACGTTTCGGGAACAAGAACAATTCAGGTGACGCATCGATAAATGAAGTATCATATTCTCCTGATAAGAAGTTTTTATGTTTTACTACATTCTCTAGGAATGGAATATTTGTTTTAATACCACGAATACGGAATTCTTTTAAGTTACGTTCCATTTTTGCAGCAGCTTGCTCAAAAGTAAGTGCCCAAGTTGTAACTTTTACAAGTAAAGAATCGTAGTACGGTGTAATAACTGCACCTTGGAAGCTATTTCCTGTATCAAGACGTACACCAAAACCACCGCCTGATCGATACGCCATAATTTTTCCTGTATCCGGCATAAAATTATTTAGCGGATCTTCAGTTGTTACACGAGATTGAATTGCAAATCCATGTACAACTACTTCCTCTTGCTTCGGAACACCTACCATTTTGCTATGTAATGAATGTCCATCAGCTATTAAAATTTGTGATTGAACAATATCTACTCCCGTAATCATTTCTGTAATCGTATGTTCTACTTGAACACGTGGATTTACTTCAATAAAGTAAAACTCATCATCTTTTACAAGGAATTCTACTGTTCCTGCATTTAAATAATTTACATTTTTCGTTAACTTCACAGCAGCATCACAAATACGCTGACGCAGATCATCTGAAAGTGATACACTCGGTGCAATTTCTACAACTTTTTGATGACGACGTTGTACAGAACAGTCACGCTCGTATAAATGAACAACATTGCCTTCTTCATCTGCTAAAATTTGTACTTCTATATGTTTAGGTTTTTCAACGAATTTTTCGACGTAAACTTCATCATTACCAAAGGCTGCTTTCGCTTCTGATTTCGCTCGATTATATGATTCTCCTAATTCCTCACTAGTACGCACAATACGCATACCACGACCGCCACCCCCAAGGGATGCTTTAATAATAATCGGGTAATCATACTTTTCAGCAAATTTTTCGACTTCTTCTAATGAATTTACTGGACCATCACTACCAGGTATAACTGGAATTTGTGCTAGCTGCGCTTGTGTTCTTGCTTTCACTTTATCTCCAAACATATCTAAATGCTTACTTTTCGGACCGATAAAGATAATTCCTTCTTCTTCACAACGTTTAGCGAATTGAATATTTTCTGACAAGAAACCATATCCAGGGTGGATTGCATCTACATGATTACTTTTTGCAATCTCAATAATGCCTTCAATATCTAGATAAGCATCAATTGGTTTTTTTCCTTCCCCAACTAAATAGGACTCATCGGCTTTATAGCGATGATAAGAACCACTATCCTCTTTAGAATAGATTGCAACTGTTTTTAATCCAAGTTCCGAACAAGCTCGAAACACACGAATTGCAATCTCTCCACGGTTAGCTACCAATACTTTTTGAATACGTTGCAGCTTTGTCATGATTTTCCCCCTCTACTTTCCTACCACTCTAGAGATAAAATATATACACACCTTAAAAAGCGTGAAGTTCTTCACTTTCCACATTATATTATACTTAGAAAGCTTCACTTTATTTTTATCCATCATACCTTATTTTTTAACAAATGATAAGTTTTCTGTGCAATTTGTTTCACAAAAATAGTATAGCATACCTCTTCCTTTTCTAACAACTTAATTGTATATCACATTAAACTAAATGTGATATATTGTTTAACCGAAAGATATATTAATACATCACATTTAAAACTACTTAAAAATAAAAACACATCATGCTCTAAAGCACAATGTGTTTTTATTTTACAACTACAAGATGTGGTCCATTTTGTTCTTTTTCTTTCATTAATCCATTCTGTTGTTTCTCTTGTCGTTTCACGTGACTAGCAATATTGAGTAGTATCCCCATCGCAAGTAGATTAGCTAATAAAGAACTACCACCGTAACTGACAAACGGTAATGGTACTCCGGTAAGTGGTATTACTCCAGACATACCACCAACATTAATAAACGTTTGAACTCCAAACAAGCTTGCAATTCCGATAGCTATTAAACTTCCAAATGGATCTGTACACTTTTGTGCGACTCTAAATGATCGAATAATTATAAGCAATAAACAAATCAAAATGATTGCTACGCCTATAAAACCAAGTTCTTCCGATATAATTGCCATAATAAAATCCGTTTGTGGTTCTGGTAAATAACCATACTTTTGCACACTATTTCCTAATCCCCTACCATTAAGCCCTCCAGAAGCAATTCCAATAAATGAATTCACCAATTGGAATCCATCCTTTTGAGGATCATTAAACGGATCAAGGAAAACAGAAAAACGTGCCTTTTGATATGGATTTAATGCATAATTGCCAAGAAGATATAGTGCCGGAATCCATACTATAGAAGTTAAAGCAATTCGTTTAATCCATAAGTTAACCTGTACTCCCGAACAAAGGAACATAATTCCTACTGTTCCTGCAATTAACAAATCAGTACCTAAATCATTTTGCTTTAATATTAAAAACATGATTATACCAACACCAATGAGTACTGGACCTGACCCTTTGAAAACAGGTGTATTCGTTTCTTGTCTTTTCGCAAAAAAATGAGCTAATATGAGGATAACCGTTATCTTTACAAATTCCGCAGGCTGTATTCCAAATATCCATCCGTTTGCACCGTTTACTGACTTAGTGAAAAAGGCAGCTGCAGCTAATAAAGCAACACTAGCACCGTAACTCCCCAACAAAAAAATTCGTTTTCTCCAAACTTTATATGGGATAGTAGCAATAATTATTAATACTATTGTCCCAACAACTAAAGTAATTAATTGTCTTTTAAAAAAGAAATTTGCTGGTTTATCAAATCGCGAAATCGCAACAATGGAACTAGAACTATATACCATTATTACTCCCAGCACACATAAGATAACAAGAGGAAGTAACAATGAATAATCCATTGATTTCCATACTTTTTTCATTTCATTTCCTCTTTCTGTTTCAATTTAATTATTGTTGTATTCCATATGTACATTGATTCTTCCTGCTTTATTATACAAATAAAAAGCTCAAACTAATTTAGTTTGAGCCCCCTTATTTGAACCCGTTATTGTTGTTTGTTTGTAAATGCTTCATGAAGTGCAGATAACTCACGTTCGAGCTCACCTAACATTGCTTTCCCTTGTTCTTCTGCAATAAGACCAAGGCGAACTGCAAAATCGACCTCGCGGGATAGTCCAAACATTTGTGTGTCTAACACTTCTTCATATAATGGACATTGCGGCATTGTAAGATGGTCCATTTGCACCTTAATAAGTCTTAAAATCTTCTCTGCATCCGCTTGTAGAAGGGCTAGTGCCTTTTCCTGATGATTTGCTACTGTCTCAGACGCCAAATTGATTCCCTCCGTTTCCGTCCTACTCTCCTCTATCCTATCTATTAATATTAGCGATAGTTTTAATAAATTGCAATAGAAACATTTTTTGTGACAACAGTGTCTAATACTATTATACTGAAAAGTGGGAGTATAACACAAATGGGGGAACAACAATGAGCGAAATTTTATTTATTAACGGAAAAGTACGTTTTCCAATCACTATTGATCCAACTGTTTGGATCTTTGATGATCGAAAAGTAGATTTGACAACTTACTTTGATGAAACTAGAGAAAACACGTCTGAACTAGAAACTTATTTAAAAAACACTTCAGAACATTGGGATCGCGAAATCCGTGATGGTGCCGCTTTTCCTCCAATACAACAAAGTGTGAAGAAATATAAAAAAGAACAGCTGATTACTGGAACATTTGGTATACCATTTCATCCATTCCTTGCTAACGCTGAAATTTTAGAGGACGCTACGCAAGTTGAAATTGAAACGGTAGATCATACAATGACACTTCCATTAGAAACTGTCAAAAATGCTATACTAGGCTTTTCAAAAGAAGGAAAACCATTAAAAGAAGACGGGCCTGTTCATCTCTATTTCAACGATGGATCTAATCAACAAAATCCAATCCGTAACATCCGTAAATTTACAATTATTTAAAGAAAAGGAGTGAGCTTAAGCTCACTCCTTTTTACAATAAATCTGCTGCTAGTTGAGCTAAATTAGATCGCTCCCCTTTAACAAACTTCACATGACCACTAATACGCTGTTCTTTAAACTTCTCTACAACATACGTTAAGCCATTATTATATTCATCTAAATATGGGTGATCAATTTGCTGAGGATCTCCCATCAATACAATCTTACTCTTTTCCCCTACCCTAGTTAATATCGTCTTCACTTCATGCTTTGTTAAATTTTGTGCTTCGTCAATGATAATGAACTGATCTGGAATACTTCTCCCGCGTATATAAGTAAGGGCTTCTACTTCAATCGAACCCATTCCAGCTAAAATAGCATCTAACTCTCCTGGCTTTTTCGTATTAAATAAATACTCTAGGTTATCAAAAATTGGCTGCATCCATGGTCTTAATTTTTCTTCTTTTTCTCCTGGTAAATAACCGATATCTTTTCCGACTGGAACAATTGGTCTTGCCACAAGTAATTTTTTATATAACCCTAAGTCTTCTGTTTGCATAAGTCCCGAAGCTAACGCAAGTAACGTTTTTCCTGTGCCGGCTTTCCCCGTTAACGTTACAAGCGGAATATCTTCACGAAGCAACAATTCTAATCCCATAATTTGCTGCACGTTTCGTGGTCGTATCCCCCACACTTGTTCATTGTGAAAAATAAGTTTCTTTACCTTCTTCCCTAAGTGATCCACAATGCCAAGCGCAGAACTAGAGCCCCCTAATGCATCTTTCATTACTACAAATTGATTTGGGTAAAAAGGATGATTCGCAATTTCAGATAGAGGCAATTCACCTTTCTCATAAAAATAATCCAATTGTTCTTTTGATATATATCCTTCTAAAAAACCAGAATATATATTTTCTACTTCAATTACGCGATCACTTAAATAATCTTCAGCCTTCAAACCAATTGCATCAGCTTTTACCCTTACGAGTACATCTTTACTTACTAAAATAACAGACTTCCCGTCCTCTTTTTCCTGTTCTTCTAAAGATAGATTTTTTGCTACAGCTAAAATTCGATTATCATTTGTTTTTTCTACAAAAATATCTTGTAGTTGCACAAATGAACGATGGTTCAATTCAATACGAAATGTTCCGCCGTTTTCTAGCGGGATACTTTCATGCAGCTTTCCTATTTCACGAAATTTATCTATTAACTTAGATACATAACGAGCGTTTCTTCCTACTTCATCCATATAACGTTTTTTCGAATCAACCTCTTCTAATACAACTGCTGGAATCACTACTTCATTGGTTTCAAATGAAAAAATAGATAAAGGATCCTGCAAAAGTACATTCGTATCTAACACATAAATTTTATCCAACCTGTTACCCCCTGACTCCACTTTTAAATTTGTAGAACAAGGGTTTCATCCATAAAATATGGACGAACCATTGTTATAATTATATGTACCGTGTAAACGAGGTAGAATCGAAAATCATAGTCATTAAACCTTTTATTTATTCTTTATTCATTTCTATTCAATATATTACTTTTTATTATAATTATTAACGTTAAATCACAATAACCGACTACAAAAGTGAATAAACGAATTTCTTATTTAGCATCTTTATAATTCTCTTATCCCTACTAACACTTCGTTATCCAGCTTTTTCGCTGCCCGAAGATCATATGTTTTTTCATATGTTGGTTCAATTGCAAGTTTCGCTCCATAAAACATAACATCACGCACTTCTTGCACCTTTACTTCTATTACAGTTAATTTTAGAGAAATACCTTCCATTCTATCTGTCAAAATTTCACCTGCACCACTTATAGAAAATACGGATTCATTCGCCATTATAGTCAATACCACACCTGTATTATGACGTATATTTTCCACAATACGTGAACGTTGATCTACTGCAAATCGAATACTAGTTTCACTCACTGCATACACCCAAGAAATAGCACTTACGTTAGGAAATTGTTTTTCGAAATCTGTCGTTGCTATCATAACAATACACTCCTTACGCAACGTTTGTACTAAATCCTCTGTTAAGGTAGGCTCTACTACATTCGCCATATTTTCACCTCCAAATATACTTGGTATATCCTTATCATAACTTATTTTTTGAATTGCGAAAATATTATTTTTTCCCACTATTATTCAAAAACATTATACTTCCATGATATACTTATACTGATAGAATTCGTATTGAGGTGACGAAATGAGAGTCAAATGTATGATTTGTGATAAAAAAGATATGTTAGATGATGAAAATCCTATGGCAAAAAAACTGCGTAATCGCCCTATTCATACATATATGTGCATGGAATGTTCGGAACGAATTGCAGAGCGTACAATGGAACGTCATGCAAGTGGTAATTTCCGATTATATCGTGATAAAAAAATCGAAGATGATTGGTAAAATGTAAATAAGTCCTTACTCATATAGATAAGGACTTATTTATATTTTTCTGGTTCACGATTCATCTGATCCAAAAAACAATCAATGGCTTCTAACGGAAACCTTGCAGATTTCCGTTCTCCATTTATTTCATATGTAATTAAATACATTTCCTCGTTCTTTTCGACTTCCACATTTCTTAATTTATGTTCTTCATATACCATATTTTGAAATAACAAATATGTTTCTTTTGCAGCACTATCATCTGGACGTGCTTCCGCAACTGTTTTAATTGTTAACCAATTATATAGTGCATCTTGTACTGAACGCATGAAAACTCCCCTTTCTTATCCTGCTTTTTGTTGTTTCGCTTGACGCAAACGCAGTCTATAAATTCCAAGTACAATTGCCGCTACAACAAGTCCTTCTCCAACAGGTAAAAACACAGCAAAAAAGGTTAATACTGTGCATCCAATTGCTAATGATATGTATATCACAATATTTTTTAGTACAGACAACTTTCTAGCAAACCCTAAATTATAAACGAGAGCACTTAATATAATAATCGTCCCATAAAGTAACCACATTCCTAACTCTGGATTTTCATCTACCTTACACAATTTTGCAAAAAAAGACATCCTTTCTAACACACTCTTCCCCCCCTAGCAGTAAAATGCAATTTTCTTTATACACTTAATACAAGAGTAACTCGCAAAAAAAATACTGTCCACAAAAAAGAGTAAATATTCTAAAAAATAAACAAAATAAAAAAACAACGCCCTTTATAAAGGGCGTTGTTTTTTATTTTTACGCTTCAACAGATTTCTTTTTCTTAGCAGCTCTTTCGCGCTCACTCTTATCAAGAATCTTTTTACGTAGACGAATTGATTCTGGAGTTACTTCACAGAACTCGTCATCGTTTAAGTACTCTAATGATTCTTCTAAAGTCATTAGGCGTGGTTTCTTCATTGTTGAAGTTTGATCTTTCGTCGCAGAACGAATGTTAGTTTGTTGTTTCATTTTCACAACGTTAACTGTTAAGTCGTTCTCACGAGTGTGTTCTCCGACAATCATACCAGCATATACTTCTGTACCTGGTTCAACGAAGATTACACCACGGTCTTCAACTTGCATAATACCGTATTGTGATGCTTTTCCTGTTTCAAGTGAAACTAGAACACCTTGGCGACGTCCACCAACTTGTCCAGCGTGTACTGGTTGGTAGCAATCGAATGTATGGTTTAAAATACCGTAACCACGAGTTAATGTTAAGAATTCTGTTGTGTAACCAATTAAACCACGTGCTGGAACCATGAAAGTAAGACGAACTTGACCGTTTCCGTTATTCACCATATCTAACATTTCACCTTTACGTGCACCCATAGATTCCATAATAGAACCAGTGTATTCTTCAGGTACATCGATTTGTACGCGCTCTACAGGCTCACATCTTACGCCATCAACTTCTTTAATGATTACTTCTGGCTTAGATACTTGTAATTCATAACCTTCACGACGCATGTTTTCAATTAAGATAGATAAATGTAGTTCCCCACGTCCAGATACGATCCACGCATCAGGAGAATCTGTATTATCTACACGTAAACTTACATCTGTTTCTAATTGTGAACGAAGACGCTCTTCAATTTTACGAGATGTAATGTATTTACCTTCACGACCTGCAAATGGGCTGTTATTTACAAGGAACGTCATTTGTAGTGTTGGCTCATCAATACGTAATAATGGTAACGCATCTTGATGTTCAACTGGACATACTGTTTCACCTACGTTAATGTCTTCCATACCAGAAACGGCTACTAAGTCCCCTGCTTTTGCTTCTTCAATTTCTTGACGTTTTAATCCCATGTAACCGAATAATTTCGTTACGCGGAATTGCTTCACGCTTCCGTCTACTTTCATTAAAGCAACTTGTTGTCCAACCTTCATTGTACCGCGGAATACGCGACCAACTCCAATACGTCCAACGTAGTCGTTGTAATCAAGAAGTGCTACTTGGAATTGAAGTGGCTCTTCGCTGTTATCAATTGGTGCTGGAATATGTTCGATAATTGTATCGAATAATGATTTCATATTCTCTTCTTGATTTGCTGGATTTGAATCTAAGCTTGCTGTTCCGTTCATTGCTGATGCAAATACAACTGGGAACTCTAATTGATCTTCGTTTGCACCAAGCTCAATGAATAAGTCGATTACTTCATCAACTACTTCATCTGGACGAGCGAAGTCACGGTCAATTTTGTTTACAACTACGATTGGAGTTAAGTTTTGCTCAAGAGCTTTCTTTAAAACAAATCGTGTTTGCGGCATACAACCTTCATATGCATCAACAACAAGTAAAACACCATCAACCATTTTCATGATACGTTCTACTTCTCCACCGAAGTCAGCGTGACCAGGTGTATCTAAAATGTTAATTCTTTTATCTTCATAGTGAATCGCTGTATTTTTCGCTAAAATTGTAATACCGCGTTCTCTTTCTAGATCATTTGAATCCATTGCGCGTTCTTCAACGTGTTCGTTCGCACGGAAAGTCCCCGCTTGACGTAATAACTGGTCAACAAGTGTTGTTTTACCATGGTCAACGTGGGCAATAATTGCTATATTACGTAAATCTTGTCGTTTTTTCAACATGTCCAACTCCTAATGTCTTTTTAATCCTTCTCTATTATAAGAGCGAAGGGGATACAATAGCAATTAAAATAAAAGCAAGAATGAAAATATAGTTGTATTCTTACTTTTGTGAAAGTAAAATGAGATTGGAGGGTGAAGAAATGGAACACATTCAATATCGCTTTTTATTAACTGCAATTATCGGTGTTATTTTCTTAATCGGTATCGGCATTATGATTGCTGAAAATAGTCCAATCGGTATTATTATTTGCATTATCGGCACATTTGTTACAGTTGGATACGGTTTTGTAACAAAAAGAAAAATGCGCAAATCACAATAACGCTAAAAAGTAAGAAGCTTATACACAGCCTCTTACTTTTTTTGTTGCTCTCATATAAACGATAACACTTCTTCATACACTCCTGGTTTTGCAACTAACACACTGCTCTTCTCTATGATAGAAAGTGGCGCTCCAGAGAATGTCGTCACCTTACCTCCAACTTCTTCTACAATTATCTGCCCTCCGCCAAAATCCCATGGTGATAATCTCGGCGTTACATATGCATCTATTCTTCCTGTTGCAACGTATACCATCTCTAATGCTGCACAGCCATATGACCTTGTGCCCCTTGCTTTCTTAACAAGTGCCATCATACTTTCCATATTAAGCAATGGATTATCTGTAAGCCATATCGCATTTAAAGCTACAATACCTTGCTCTACAGTTCCTTTTTCCAATGGAGGAATTGATATATCATTACAAAAAGCTCCAGATCCCTTGACTGCATGATATAGTTCATCATGCACTGGATCATATATAAGTCCAATCTTTCCGATACCGTTCTCATAAATCCCAATTGAAATCGCAAAATTTCTTTTTTGATGAACAAAGTTCATCGTGCCGTCAATTGGATCAATTAACCAAACAACCCCGTCAGAAGACGTTATCTCGTCTCCATAACCCTCTTCTCCTAAAATATTATGATTCGGGAATGTTTCTTTAATTTTCCCAATTAAAAACTGTTCTATCTCTCGGTCCATATTTGTAACTAAGTCAGCTGCATTTGATTTTGTTTCTATAATAAGTGCTTTTTTCATTGATGCCATTAAATGCTCTCCTGCATCCCGAATCCACCGTTTGGCGTGTGCATCGATGTCTTTCCATACTTCTTGCATGTTTAAACACTCCGATCTATACTGTTCACAGAAAAAACGAACCCTTTATAAGGTTCGCACCAACTAATTTTTTATACATATACTATTATTACGCTTCTAAACGAATCATTTCAAGTCTTAACACTTCTAACTTTTGTACACACTCTTCTTTTTTCTGGTTATCATCTTCCATCATCGCATCATATAAAGTTGCTAATTCATAATCTAGCTCCAAACGTAGCACCGGTATTCTCTTTTCAGCATCTGTTCTCTTTAACGCATTAATCACCTGTCTCATATTATTTGCCTCCTCCCAATATTCGTCTGCCCTCGGACTAGAATTAATTCAATTTTCTGATTTTTTGTTTTATACTATACTATGTTGGATAAATCATCTATGCAACAAAATTATATTTTTTTATTTAAATTTTTTTGTGCTGTTTTTTTTATGAATAGTACAAGCTATGCTAAAATAAAAGCAAAATAGGAGTTGGAGGAACAATCATGACAATACAAACATTCAAATCAACTGATTTTGATGTCTTTACAGTTGATGGTCTCGAAGAACGAATGAGTGCAATTAAAACGAACATTCATCCTAAGCTAGAAGCTTTAGGGGAACAATTTGCAGAATACTTATCCAAACAAACTGATGAGAACTTTTTTTATCATGTTGCAAAACACGCACGCCGCAAAGTCAATCCACCAAACGATACTTGGGTTGCTTTTTCAACAAATAAACGAGGATATAAAATGCTACCGCATTTCCAAATCGGCTTATGGGGTACTCATGCCTTCATATACTTTGGTTTAATCTATGAGTGTCCACAAAAAGTTGAGACGGCTCATGCCTTCTTAGAACATTTAAATGATTTAAAAACAAATATTCCAAATGACTTCGTTTGGTCCATTGACCATACTAAACCAAGTGTGAAATTACATAAAACACTTGAAACCGAAGACTTACAAAAGATGATTGAACGATTAGCTACTGTAAAAAAAGCAGAATTATTAGTTGGTATTCATATATCACCAGAGGAGTTTTCAGCAATGACCAACGAACAATTCCTTGCTAAGATTGAATCTACGATGCAATCACTCCTTCCTTTATATGCACTTTGTAATCGATAGTAGAAAACGGACAATTTATATTGTCCGTTTTTAGTTGTTATCACATTATATCACTTCAGTTTTTATTTTTCAAAATATTTTTTACATTTTTACAAGCTTTTGTTCTTCGACTTCTTTTGCCCTTTGAATAGCACGATATATAGAGTATCCACTTACCTCTTGAAATTCTTTATCAATTTTCTTTTCTTCTGCTTTCGATGGAACAATCTCTTTAAAACGACGATATAAACCCATTAACTCTTCTCTTATAATTCCTTTTTCATAAGCTTTCTCAATCGCTTCATAAAACTTCACCATTGTAACCATTTCCTCATTTGACCAATCATAATCTAACGGATATTGATATTCCATTTTGCACCTCATTTATCATTTCTTCTTGTTTCATTATGCTATCTTAAAGAGAATATTTTATTCTTCATTATAGCCACTCTGCATTATACACTATTTATTCATTTTAATGGAATTGTCTTCCTCTATTCATTAGTTGAGGCTAACTATTAAACATACTCACCTTAAAAAGATTTTTTTCTATACATCTATAATTATTGGTGATATAATGCTTTTGTTTTATAGAAAATAAAGTGAAGCTACCATCTCAAAAACGATTTTTTGAATGGCAGAAAAACAAGCCTTATTCTAAAAAGGGCTACACTTTTTTAGAGCAGGATTATATAAAACAAATTACACTAAATATTATGAAGAAGAAGGGGTGTATAGATTGTCCCAATACGAAACACCATTGTTTACCGCTTTAGTTGAGCACAGTAAGCGAAATCCAATTCAATTCCATATTCCTGGTCATAAAAAAGGACAGGGCATGGATCCTACATTTCGCGAATTTATTGGGCATAATGCATTAGCAATTGATTTAATTAATATTGCGCCACTCGATGATTTACATCATCCAAAAGGTATGATTAAAGAAGCACAAGATTTAGCAGCAGCCGCATTCGGTGCAGATCATACTTTCTTTTCTATTCAAGGTACAAGTGGCGCTATTATGACAATGGTGATGAGCGTTTGCGGTCCTGGTGACAAAATCCTAGTACCACGAAACGTGCATAAATCAGTAATGTCAGCTATTATTTTCTCAGGGGCAAAACCGATTTTCATGCATCCTGAAATCGATCCGAAGCTCGGTATTTCTCATGGAATCACAATTCAATCTGTCAAAAAAGCACTTGAAGAGCACTCAGATGCAAAGGGCTTACTTGTTATTAACCCAACGTACTTTGGATTTGCTGCAGACTTAGAACAGATTGTACAATTAGCACATTCTTATGACATCCCTGTACTAGTCGACGAAGCTCATGGTGTTCATATTCATTTTCACGATGAATTACCTATGTCAGCGATGCAAGCTGGTGCGGATATGGCAGCAACAAGTGTTCACAAATTAGGAGGCTCTTTAACTCAAAGTTCTATTCTTAATGTGAAAGAAGGCTTAGTGAATGTAAAGCATGTCCAATCTATTATTAGCATGCTTACAACCACATCAACTTCTTACATCTTGTTAGCATCCCTTGATGTTGCGAGAAAACGTCTTGCTACAGAAGGAACAGCACTCATAGAACAAACAATACAATTAGCTGAGCATGTTCGTGATGCTATAAATTCTATTGAGCATCTTTACTGTCCTGGAAAAGAAATGTTAGGTACAGATGCTACCTTTAACTATGATCCTACAAAGATAATTGTATCTGTAAAAGATTTAGGTATTACCGGCCACCAAGCTGAAGTATGGCTTAGAGAGCAATATAACATTGAAGTAGAACTCTCAGATCTATACAACATACTATGTCTTATCACTTTGGGAGATACAGAAAGTGATACAAATACACTTATTGCAGCATTACAAGATTTAGCAGCAACATTTAGAAATAGGGCAGATAAAGGTGTTCAAGTACAAGTAGAGATTCCAGAAATTCCAGTGCTAGCACTTTCTCCTCGAGATGCTTTTTATTCGGAAACAGAAGTCATTCCATTTGAAAATGCAGCGGGTCGTATTATAGCTGATTTTGTTATGGTTTATCCGCCAGGGATTCCAATCTTTACTCCGGGGGAAATTATTACACAAGAAAACTTAGAGTATATTCGTAAAAACTTAGAAGCAGGTTTACCTGTACAAGGTCCTGAAGATATGACATTACAAACATTACGTGTTATTAAAGAGTACAAGCCTATCAGTTGATAGGCTTTTTTTTCACCTTTTTTCCTTTTCTTCATACGATACTTAAGAATGTAACGTATAGGTGGGGATACTATTATGATTGTAATAGGCCGTTCTATTGTACATCCTTATATTACAAATGAATACGAGCCATTTGCAGCAGAGAAACAACAAATTTTATCAATAATGGCAGGAAATCAAGAAGTTTATTCCTTCCGAACAGCTGATGAACTCAGCTTTGATCTCAATTTACGAGTTAATATTATTATCTCTGCACTAGAGCTTTTTCAAAGTGGATTTCAGTTTCGTACATTTCAACAATCCTTTTGCAACCCCCAGTATTGGAAAAGAACGTCTCTTGGAGGATTCGAGCTTCTTCCAAACATACCACCTTCTATTGCCATACAGGATATTTTCAAAAACGGAAAACTATATGGAACTGAATGCGCAACCGCTATGATCATTATTTTTTATAAAACTTTACTATCATTGTATGAGGAAGAAACTTTCAATCGTCTATTTGCAAACCTTTTACTTTATACATGGGACTACGACCAAGATCTAAGGCTCATAACAAAAAACGGTGGCGATCTTGTTCCAGGTGACCTCGTTTACTTTAAAAACCCACAAGTAAATCCAGCTACGATTGAATGGCAAGGAGAAAATACAATCTATTTAGGAAATTTCTTTTTTTACGGGCATGGCGTAGGTGTAAAAACAAAAGAAGAAATTATTTATTCATTAAATGAACGACGAGTCCCTTACGCTTTTATTTCAGCTTTCTTGACCGATACTATTACCCGTATCGATAGTCGTATAATGAGCCAATACGCTTCTGCTAGTACACCACAGACCTCCATAAGCTTTATTCCGATTAGGGATGATGCAATCGTTGCAACAGTTGGTCATACAACTACAATTTATTAAAAAAGCGCCTACACATGTAGGCGCTTTTTCTTATTATTAAGCTTTTGTATGTTCTTTATGGTCACATTCGCAATGAGATCCACATTTCCCGTATAGTACTGTTGATTTTTCATCTTCAAAATGTTCAATTGTTCCTTCACATACTTGGCATACGATTGTTCCCATTTTCATTTCCCCCTGAGTTTCAATAGTAATCTATTTATTTATCATTAAGCTTTCGCATTATCTTTTCTAGCACAGTCACAATTTGTTCCGCATTTTCCGTAAAGTACCGTCGTTTTCTCATCTTCAAAATGTCCGATTGTTCCTTCACATACTTGGCATACGATTGTTCCCATTTTTCATTTCCCCCTAAGTTTATGGTCCTAAAAACTTTTAGCTGTCCATTTCCTATCAATTATTGGGCTTTTGTATGCTCTGTGTGATCACATCCGCAAGATCCACATTTCCCGTAAAGTACCGTTACTTTCTCATCTTCGAAGTGTGCAATTGTACCTTCACAATCTTGACATACGATTGTTCCCATTTTTCATTTCCCCCTAAGTTTATAATCCCAAAAACTTTTTGTAACCGCTTAACTTTCTGTCTTTATTTTAATATGTTATACTTTTTACGTCAATAGGTTTTTAGTATAACACATTAAATATTTTAAATTTAAATTAGTATGCGATATTCAAATAAAAAACAGCCATATTTATAAGTACGACTGTTTCACATTAATTATTCTTCATATTCCGCATGTAAAGAAGTTGACGGAACTAGAAATTTGAAAAACTGAGCTAACTCCTTTGCTTCCTCTTCTGATCCTAATTTAAAAATCTCCTGTATATATTGAACATTCTCTACATCATCTCGTCCGAGTAAAGTAGACCTTCCTGTTTGCATACAAACAATGAGCGGCTTTCCAAAAAACATATTTGTATAAATAACACCAAAATCATAACGTGTATCATGTGTCATAAACCCTAAAAATCGTACCTTCACACTTTCATGCTCATCATACAATTTTTCAAACATTGGTTTCCACCTTTCTACATCACGTTTCATTAATAGTATATTAAACAAAACATGTAATACTCCTTTTAATTGTCAAAAAATTCAGTAGGATGTAGAATGATAGTATTCTACTAAGTTAGGGGGAACTTATATGCAACACGCCTTTATTACGCTTGTACCGAAATCCAACCAACAATCAGTTTCAATAGATGATATAAAACAACTTTTTCATTATTATAAAACAGTTACTTCTAAAACTGGTGCCCAAATTAATTACACGTATACAAATACCGCTTTTCCTTATGAAATTTTAGATACATCTACAACAACATTAAAACTTCAATCCAATCACGACCGGTATAACTCAATTTATATTGGTGTTGGTATAGAAAATGAACAATCTTTCATCCAAGTTTCTTTACCACCTAATGCAACATTTGGTGACAAAGGGAAAGCAAATGAATTTTGCCGTTTTTTAGCGAAGAAATTAGAGGGAGAGTTACAATTATTTAATGGAAGAACAATGTATTTTTATAAACGCTAATTTAAAAAATAGATAATATGATTAAAAATAATATACAATTCGAACATGTAAGAAATAAAGCTTGCTTTCTTACGTGCAATACAAAATATGCTATTACATAGGCTAAATATAGAAATACGAAAAAAAGAATAACTTTATAATGAAACTTATCACCATTCGATAATGTTAATACAGTGGAAAAGCCACTCCATAGTAGTAAATGATAAAATATAACATGTAATATTTTCATGGAACCTTCTCCTTTGACATGCTCTATTTTATTAATATATGGGGGTACGTTTGAATCAATTACATATTATAGGATGATATATATTACCTTTGAAGTAAGTTAAGCCGGAATCATTTGTTAAAGTATTATATATTCATTCGACAAGTACGTTTAAAGACCTTGCAAGTCATTTGATGAAAATAAAAATAGCCCCTCTCTTACAATAAGAGAAGGGCTATTTACATTACTTAAATTATTTTACAATGTGAATTGGCATTCCAAGAGCAACTTCAGCTGCTTCCATTGTGATTTCACCTAATGTTGGGTGAGCATGGATTGTTTGAGCGATATCTTCAGCTGTCATTCCAGCTTCGATAGCTAAACCAATCTCAGAGATAATATCAGAAGCACCTGCACCTGCAACTTGAGCACCTACAAGAAGACCATCTTCTTTACGTGTTACAAGTTGTAAGAAACCGTCAGTGCTGTTTAATGATAATGCACGACCGTTAGCAGCGAATGGGAACTTAGATACAGTTACAGTCATTCCAGCTTCTTCAGCTTGTTTTTTAGTGTAACCAACAGATGCTAATTCTGGATCAGTGAAGCATACTGCAGGAATTCCGATGTAATCGATAGCTGATGCATGGCCACTAATTGCTTCTACAGCTACTTTACCTTCGTAAGAAGCTTTGTGAGCTAATGGTGGTCCAGGAACGATATCACCGATTGCATAGATGTTTGGTACATTTGTACGACATTGCTCATCGATTTCGATGATGCCGCGGTCAGTCATTTTAACTCCAACCTGCTCAAGACCGATTTCTTGAGTGTTTGGACGACGACCTACAGTTACTAATACGTAATCTGCTTCTACAGTTTGGATTTCACCTTTAACTTCAAAGCTAACTTTTACGCCAGTTTCTGTTTCTTCAACGCCTTTAGCCATAGCTTTTGTATGGATATTTACGTTACCTTTTTTCTGTAGAGCACGTTTAACAACAGAGCTCATAGCTTTTTCGAAACCAGCTAAGATTTCGTCGCCAGCTTCTACTACAGTAACTTCTGTACCGAAGTTAGCATATGCAGTACCTAATTCCATACCGATGTAACCGCCGCCGATTACAACAAGTTTTTTAGGAATTTCAGGTAAGCTTAAAGCACCTGTAGAGTTGATAACACGTTTAGAGTATTTGAATCCTGGAATTTCGATTGGTGTAGAACCAGTTGCAAGAACAGCATTTTTAAACGTATAAGTTTGAGCTGCATCTTCAGTCATAACGCGTAATGTATTAGCATCTACGAAGTAAGCTTCACCGCGAATGATTTCAACTTTGTTACCTTTAAGAAGGCCTTCAACACCGCCAGTTAATTTCTTAACTACGCCGTTTTTCCATTCTTGAACTTTTGTAAAGTCAACTTTTACGTTTTCTGCAGTAATACCCATGTCATCAGAATGCATTGCATTCTCATAACGATGACCTGCATTGATTAACGCTTTTGAAGGAATACATCCAACGTTTAAGCATACGCCACCAAGGTTAGCTTTTTCAATGATTGCTACCTTTTGACCTAATTGTGCTGCACGAATTGCCGCAACGTATCCACCAGGACCTGCACCAACAACGACTGTATCTAATTCAATTGGGAAATCTCCTACTACCATTGTTATTACGCCTCCATTACTAATAATTGTGGGTCATTCAATAGACGTTTAATTTGGTTTAACGCTTTTTGAGCAGTTGCACCGTCAATTAAACGATGGTCAAAGCTTAGAGATAATGCTAATACTGGAGCTGCAACGATCTCACCGTTTTTCACAACTGGTTTTTCAGCGATACGGCCGATACCAAGGATTGCTACTTCTGGGTGGTTGATAACTGGAGTGAACCATTGTCCACCTGCAGAACCAATGTTTGTAATTGTGCAAGAAGCACCTTTCATTTCAGCTGGAGCTAGACGACCTTCACGTGCTTTACCAGCAAGATCATTGATCTCGTTAGAGATTGTGAAGATAGACTTACGATCTGTATCTTTAACAACTGGTACTAATAGACCTTTGTCTGTATCAGCTGCGATACCGATATTGAAGTAATGTTTATGAACTACTTCTTGAGATGCATCGTCTAAAGAAGTGTTTAACATTGGGTATTCACGTAATGCAGATGTTAAAGCTTTAACAACGTACGGAAGGTAAGTTAATTTAATACCTTTGTCAGCTGCTACTGCTTTGAACTTCTTACGGTGAGCAACAAGTTCTGTTACATCTACTTCGTCCATTAATGTTACGTGAGGAGCTGTGTGTTTAGAGTTAACCATTGCTTTCGCAATCGCTTTACGGATACCACTCATTTTCTCACGAGTTTCTGGATATTCACCAGCTGGGATTGGTTGTGCTTTTGGTGCTTCTTCTTTCGCTGCTGCTGGAGTAGCTTCTACTGCTGCTGGAGCCTCAGTTGCTGCTACAGTTTGTCCACCATTTGCAAATGCATCGATGTCAGCTTTTACGATACGGCCATTCTTACCAGTACCAGCTACTTTATGAATGTCTACACCTTTTTCACGAGCGTATTTACGAACAGATGGCATAGCGATTACGCGCTCATTTACTACTTCTGCAGTTGCTGCTGGAGTAGCTTCCGCTGCTGGAGCTTCTACTGCTGCTTCTTCAGCTTTTGGAGCTTCATCATGATCGTCACCTTTAAATTTAAGGTTTTCGTATCCAGGAGCATCAAATTTAATTAATGTATCTCCTACGATTGCAACTGTTCCTTCTTCTACAAGTACTTCAAGTACTTTACCTTTAACAGGAGAAGGGATTTCTACTACTGCTTTATCATTTTGTACTTCAAGAAGTACATCGTCTTCGTTTACTTCATCGCCTGGTTTAATAAACCATTTTACGATTTCACCTTCGTGGATACCTTCACCGATATCTGGTAGTTTAAATTCAAATGCCACGGAATTCAGCCCCCTGATTCATTTCATTATTATGGAATATGTACAAAAGAAACCAGCATGTGCTGATTTCTTTTGCACATGAAAAGCTAAAAATTAGAAGTTCATTACTTTGTTTACAGCTTCAACAATATCTTTGTGGTTTGGTAACCATACGCTCTCTGCTTGAGAGAATGGGAATACTGTATCAGCAGCTGCAACACGTACAACTGGAGCTTCTAAGTTTAAGATTGCACGGTCGTTAATTTCCGCTACAACGTTAGCTGCAATACCAGCTTGTTTTTGAGCTTCTTGAACTACAACTACGCGACCTGTTTTTTCAACAGAAGCGATGATTGTTTCGATATCTAATGGTTGAACTGTACGTAAGTCAACAACCTCTAAAGAGATACCTTCTTTTTCAAGTTCTTCAGCAGCTTTTAATGCAGCGTGAACCATAGCACCGTAAGCGATAACAGATACATCTGTACCTTCACGTTTGATATCAGCTTTACCTAAATCAATTGTGTAATCACCTTCTGGTACCTCTTGACGGAATGAACGGTACAATTTCATATGCTCTAAGTAGATAACTGGATCGTTGTCACGAATCGCAGAGATTAAAAGACCTTTAGCATCGTATGGAGTAGATGGAATAACAACTTTTAGACCAGGTTGTTGAGCCACTAATCCTTCTAAGCTATCAGCATGAAGTTCAGGAGTATGAACACCACCACCGAATGGAGAACGAACTGTTACTGGAGCAGTCCAACGTCCACCAGAACGGTAACGCATACGAGCTAATTGACCAGAAATTGAATCCATTACTTCATAAACGAAACCGAAGAATTGGATTTCTGGAACTGGACGGAATCCTTCAAGTGCAAGACCAACTGCAAGTCCACCAATACCAGACTCTGCAAGTGGAGTATCCATTACACGATCTTCACCAAATTCAGCTTGTAAACCTTCAGTAGCACGGAATACACCGCCGTTTACACCAACGTCTTCACCAAATACAAGTACGTTAGGGTCATTTTTCATTTCAACGCGTAAAGCATCAGTGATTGCTTGAATCATTGTCATTTGAGCCATGGCTTACTTCGACTCCTTTTCTTTGTAGATTTCATATTGTTCAGCTAAGTTGTAAGGCATTTTTTCGTACATGATTTCCATTAAATCAGTTACTTTTTGTTTTGGAGCTTGGTCAGCCTTAGCAATTGCTTGTTTGATATCTTCTTTTGCTTCTTCGATTACTGTCTCTTCAACTTCTTGAGACCATAGGCCTTTAGCTTCTAAGAACTTACGGAAGCGTACGATTGGGTCTTTTTGTTCCCATTCGTTTTCGATATCTTTTGTACGGTAACGAGTTGGGTCATCACCAGCCATTGTATGTGGACCGTAACGGAATGTTAAAGTCTCGATTAAAGTAGGGCCTTCGCCATTTACTGCGCGCTCACGAGCGAAAGCAGTTGCTGCGTATACAGCTAATGGATCCATACCGTCTACTTGAATTCCGTAAATACCTGCTGCTACTGCTTTTTGTGCTACAGTTTTAGCTGCAGATTGCTTTTCTACTGGAGTAGAGATTGCATAACGGTTGTTTTGAACAACGAAGATTGCTGGAGCTTTGAATGCACCTGCAAAGTTCATACCTTCGTAGAAGTCACCTTGTGAAGCACCACCGTCACCAGTGTAAGTAATTGCAACAGATTTTTTACCACGTAGTTTCATACCTAACGCAACACCAGCAGTTTGGATGATTTGCGCACCAATAATGATCTGTGGAGCTAATGCATTTACATTCTCAGGCATTTGGTTACCCATGAAGTGTCCACGAGAGAATAAGAATGCTTGGTATAATGGTAATCCGTGCCATACTAATTGTGGTACATCACGGTATCCTGGTAAGATGAAGTCTTCTGCTTCAAGTGCGAAATGACTTGCTAATTGAGAAGCTTCTTGTCCAGCTGTAGGTGCGTAGAAACCTAAACGTCCTTGACGGTTTAAAGAAATAGAACGTTGATCTAATACGCGAGTATACACCATACGACGCATTAATTCTTTTAATTGATCATCAGATAATTCAGGCATAGCTGCTTCATTCACAACTTCACCGTTTTCATTTAAAATTTGTAATGTTTCAAATTGAGCTGCGATAGCTTTCATTTGCTCATCAACATTAAATAGGGTCTTTTTTGTTTTAGTACCCATTCCGTTCACCTCTTCCTCTCTTGAACCATATTCTGAAACGCTTTCACTGGCTATTTTCCAGTTTAAAAAGCGCAACGATGTAAACCAACATGTTTGTATGTCGGTTGAGAATAATTTTGTGTACCTAACAATCTGTACTAATGTTTTTTCAGAAACATATTAATACAATCTTGATCACGTTTTTTAGTTTACAACTATTCTAATTACGATGTCAATTACTTTGAATACGTTTTTTTATAAATAATATGCAGGTTTCTACTACACAAACGTGTTTTTATTTTTTACATCTGTATTAGTAAGCATTGACCTACTGTTATATTATTCCCTTTTTCACTTATTTTTTCTCTTAGAATAATATGTAAACGATTTAATTCTCTTTAGTTTTTCTCTCTTCGTAACAAAAATATACAAACTACTCTTCCTTTTTTAGGTAAATACCTATACATTTCTACCCTCTCTTCCATACATTATAGTAACCGCAGTATTAGCGGGAAATGATAAAGGAGGTCATCTCATGTACGGATACTCATATTGCTATCCAACTTGTTCATATCCTTCCTACGGTTATGGCGGTTCTTGTGGCGGGTCTGGACGCGGCTTCGCCTTAATCGTTGTGTTGTTTATTCTTTTAATTATCGTTGGTGCTGCTTGCATTCGCTAATTGTAAAACGAAACAACTATGGAAAGAAAAAGACGGCTTTGCCGTCTTTTTCTGTTTACCACATACATAACTACTCTATAATAGAACGATTTCCAAAATGCCTTCCCTTTCTTGCCGATGACTTTTTCCATCTCCTTTGGTAGACTAAAGAGGAAAGGAGAGATTACATATGCTTACAATGAAAGATGTTATTCGCGAAGGAGATCCTATTTTGCGCAACGTTGCAGAAGAGGTGTCCTTACCGGCAAGCGAAGAAGATACAACTACCTTAAAAGAAATGATTGAATTCGTAATAAATAGCCAAGATCCTGAAATGGCTGAAAAATATAGTTTACGCCCTGGAATCGGATTAGCGGCTCCGCAAATCGGTGTTTCAAAAAAAATGATTGCAGTTCATGTAACCGATGCGGATGGTACATTATATAGCCATGCATTATTCAATCCAAAAATCATTAGCCATTCTGTTGAACGTACATATTTACAGGGTGGTGAAGGCTGTCTATCTGTAGACCGCGAAGTACCTGGTTATGTTCCTCGTTATACAAGAATTACAGTAAAAGCAACTTCTATTAACGGAGAAGAAGTAAAATTACGTTTAAAAGGTTTACCAGCAATCGTATTTCAGCACGAGATTGACCATTTAAATGGCGTTATGTTCTATGACCATATCAATAAAGAAAATCCTTTTGCCGCTCCTGATGATTCCAAACCTCTAGAGCGATAATAATAAAAAGGCGGAAGTTAATCTTCCGCCTTTTTATTATGAAATGGGTTCCATATTCACTTATAGCAATCCAGCCCACTTTAGTCCATGATATATACCGTCTTCATTAACATCCTTTGTCACATGATTTGCAAGTTTTTTCAAGTCTTCATGGCCATTTCCCATCACAATACCTGTGCCAACGGCTTCGATCATTTCTAAATCATTTAATCCATCTCCAAATGCATACACTTGATCACGATTAAAACCTAACTTTTCAATGTATTTCTCAATTCCTTTTGCCTTAGAACCACCATTCGGAATGATATCCATTGAATATGCATGCCAACGAATAAAATGAAAATCTGGATAATGATTAATAAACTTTTCCTCTTCATTTACTTCACAAAAAAGTAGTGTTTGATAAATATTACGTTCCTCATAAAAATTAGGCTCATATGCTGGATGCTCAAAGTTTAAGCTTCCAAAGCCTTCTTTCACATAATCATGATATTCCACTGATGCTCTCATATCTTGATGGTCAAGATATACAAGTGGATATCCTTCTTGTTTTGCAAACTGAGTAAACTTATGTAAAGCATCTGGATGTAACGGATTATTAAATATTACCTCATCTTCAAAGACAACATATTGTCCATTAAAACTAACATAATTATGTATATCAAGTTCCTTACGAATATCTTCGAACATAAATGGCGCGCGCCCTGTCGCAATTGCTACATGTACACCTTTTTCTTGTAACTGTTTTACTGCATCTCGTGTAGATTGCGGAATTTTTTTATCATGATCTAATAATGTTCCATCAATATCAAAAAAGACAATTTTATCATTCATTTGTCAAAATCCTTTCTGGCACTCTATATTCCTATTTTGAATATCACTTTTCAAATTCTAAAAAAAAGTATAACATATTAAACATCTGTGAAGAAAGCGTTCCCTTTCTGACCTTATTTGTAAACTTTGCATATATATATTAGTAAAACATGTGGATACTTGTTCGTATGAATTTTCTTTTCCATTCTTCCTCATACTATACCTATAACTAACGGCTACTAATCGTTACTATAGAATAACTTTCACTGTATGGGAAAGGACAAGATTCACCATTCACTTTTGTCCTATCTCTTATATCAGAGATAGAGTTTTCACTAGTAATAGGCATGTTTAAAATAAGGAAAGGAAGGAGTAATCATGCTGAAGAAGCTGAAGAAAAAGCTCAAGCGTTATTTAAATGGTCTAGTCCGTAAAAAGACAGTCGCTTAAATTGTGCCCATTTCGGGCTTTTTCTTCATTCTCATTCGAAAAAACATGAAAATCGTGACTGTTTGCTTTATAATAAGTAACAGATAATGCAAAACATAGACAAGGAGAGGTTTTCCAAATGATTTTTAAAGTATTTTATCAAGAAAAATTAACTGAGGTTCCAGTACGTGAAAATACAAAAGTTTTATATTTAGAGGCTACGTCTGAAAAGGATGTTCGTACAAAATTAAATAAGTTCGCATATAATATCGAGTTTGTTCAGTCTGTTACTGGCGCTCATCTTGAATATGAAAAAGAAAACGCTGATTTAACATTAGCGGAAATCGTATAGCGATATGAAATTTCTAAAAAACGACCAAGTTGCTGTATTTGCTCTCGGTGGGCTTGGTGAAATCGGTAAAAATACATACGCTGTTCAATTTCAAGATGAAATTATTATAATTGATGCTGGAATTAAATTTCCAGAGGACGAACTTCTCGGAATCGATTATGTAATACCAGACTACACTTATTTTGTGCGAAACGAAGATAAAATTAAAGGGTTATTCATTACACATGGTCACGAAGATCATATCGGCGGAATCCCTTACCTATTACGTCAAGTGAACATTCCAATTTACGGCGGAAAATTAGCAATTGCACTCATCAAAAACAAACTAGAAGAACACGGCTTACTTCGTAAAGCAAAACTTTACGAGATTCAAGAAGATGACGTTATTAAATTCAAAAAAACGTCTGTATCCTTCTTCCGTACAACTCACAGTATTCCAGATTCGTACGGCGTTGTTGTGAAAACACCTCAAGGTCAAGTCGTTCATACAGGTGACTTCAAATTTGACTTCACACCAGTTGGTGAACCAGCTGATTTAACAAAAATGGCTGAAATCGGTAAAGATGGCGTACTATGTCTATTATCTGATAGTACGAACAGTGAAGTTCCAAACTTTACTATGTCTGAGCGTCGCGTTGGTGATAGCATTCAAGACATTTTCCGTAAAGTAGAAGGACGGATTATATTCGCAACCTTTGCATCAAATATTCACCGCTTACAACAAGTTGTTGAAGCTGCTGTTGAAAACAACCGTAAAGTAGCTGTGTTTGGTCGAAGTATGGAAGCAGCGATTGAAATTGGACAAAACCTTGGTTATATTCGTTGCCCGAAAGATACATTCATAGATGCATCTCAACTAAACCGCTTACCAGCTAATAAAGTTGTTATTTTATGTACAGGTAGTCAAGGTGAACCGATGGCAGCACTTTCACGTATTGCAAACGGTACACACCGCCAAATTCAAATTATTCCTGGAGATACAGTTGTTTTCTCGTCTTCACCAATTCCAGGAAATACAATTAGCGTAAGTCGTACAATTAACATGTTGTACCGCGCTGGCGCTGATGTAATTCATGGGAAACTTTCAAATATCCATACAAGTGGACACGGTGGACAAGAAGAACAAAAGTTAATGTTACGTCTAATTAAACCGAAGTACTTCATGCCAATTCATGGTGAATATCGTATGCAGCGTATGCACATGAACATAGCAAATGATTGTGGCATCCCTGAAGAAAATTGCTTCATTATGGATAATGGCGATGTTCTTGCTTTACGTTCGGATGAAGCTAGCGTAGCTGGAAAAATCCCATCTGGTTCGGTCTACATTGATGGAAACGGTATTGGAGATATTGGCAATATCGTATTACGCGATCGTCGTATCCTTTCTGAAGAAGGACTTGTAATTGTAGTTGTAAGCATTGATATGAAAGAATTTAAAGTTGCAGCAGGACCTGATATCATCTCACGCGGTTTCGTTTACATGCGTGAAAGTAGCGATTTAATCAATGATGCACAAACATTAATTACAACTCATTTAGAAAAAGTAATGGAGCGTAAAACAACACAATGGTCTGAAATTAAAAATGAAATTACAGACACATTAGCTCCATTCCTATATGAGAAAACGAAACGCCGTCCAATGATTTTACCAATCATTATGGAAATATAAGAAAAAGGACAATGCCATGAAGGCATTGTCCTTTTC
This sequence comes from Bacillus cereus group sp. MYBK95-2, assembly GCF_051915225.1. Classification (NCBI taxonomy): domain Bacteria; kingdom Bacillati; phylum Bacillota; class Bacilli; order Caryophanales; family Bacillaceae; genus Bacillus; species Bacillus cereus group sp. MYBK95-2. The sequence goes on from NZ_JBQAEH010000001.1 coordinate 460,906, forward strand.
TTTTCTCTTATCTTAAAAAGTGTTTAAATCGATCCACTTCATCGTCATGACCAATGACAATTAATATATCTCCTGCTTGAATATTCTCCGTAGCTCGAGGGGATACGATAACTTCTTTGCCTCGTTTAATTGCTACAATATTCAATCCAAACTTCGCACGAATATCTAATTCAATTAAAGAGTGCCCATCAATTTTTTTATTCGCAATAATCTCTACAATACTATGCTCATCTGAAAGCTCAAGGTAGTCTAGCACATTGCTTGATGCAATATTATTAGCAATCCTTTTCCCCATATCACGTTCTGGATGCACAATATGATCTGCACCTATTTTACTTAACACTTTTTCATGATAATCATTTTGAGCTTTTACAGTAATATTTTTTACACCCAACTCTTTCAAAATCAAAGTCGTTAAAATACTTGAATTTAAATTATCTCCAATAGCAACGACTACGTGATCAAAATTTCGAATACCAAGGCTTTTTAATACCATCTCATCTGTTGAATCTGCAATTACAGCATGCGAAGCTATATTTGCAAATTCATTAATTTTATCCTCATCTGAATCGATTGCCATTACTTCCATTCCTAATTGAGCTAGTTCTCGGCAAATACTTCCACCAAAGCGACCAAGTCCAATGACAGCAAATTCTTTTTCTTTCTCACCCACGGGAATTCCTCCAATAACTTCAAGTACTATTTATTTTCAGTGTAACACACTTTATATGCGTCACAAAAACTGTAATTAGCTCTTATTTTTGTTTTTGTATATAAAAATATTGTTGCAAGTAAAAAGCGATACCAACAAGTAGCATAGCAAATACAAATATATTTCCAAAAGAACTAAATGTTTCAAAAACGAATAATAATGTTTCTTGACCAAAAAAGGCAAATAGAAGCTGTGTGAATGCAAATAACAACGCCCATATGTAATGATGTTGATGGAATAAATAATGCGTTGCACCTAAAAAAGCAATAAACGAAAAGATAAAGATCCACCAATTTTCTAAAAATAGTTGCCAATTAGAAAATTGATATCCATTTACTAATATCGCAATAAGCGCGATAACTACCATCGTCGGCATACTCCAAAATAATGCCCGTCCTCTAAAGAAACGAGTGCCTTTAACATCTCCTTTTTCATGTGCAATATATGTTAGTACTACTGTGCTTATATACAAAACAGAAAGAATTGTTAAAACGATAATAAGCCAAAAATGTAATTGATAATATTCATGCTCTATATTTGTCACGATTGCAGCTAACATGCACGGAATTAACATTCCCGTCCAACCATCTACTTTTCTTTCATTCCAAAAGACCGTATTACCAATCCTTATTCCTAACAACATAAAAATAATGATACCCAATACAAATAACGTAGTTTTATTCCCTACTAAACTCGTTGAAAAAGCAATTAATCCAATAAATAAAAAGAGCACAAACCCATTCATAATTTCTAGTACAGGTGATAAATATCTCTTCACCCATTTGTATGTTTCGTCATATTCATTATTATCTACTAGACGATAGGCATAAAAACTTATCCCAAAATAAACCGCCGTAATAATAACGTACGCATATAAGACGAAACATAAAATCGCACTGCTAATTTGCACGTAATTCCCCACCCTTTTTTCTATGTTTCACATTGATTTTACACACTTTTCATACTAAAAGTAAACATATATAAGTTAGTCAAATAATTAATAATGAGCAGTGGCTAACCCCCCTGCTCATTATTAAAACAGTACAATTAACTTTAATTCTTCCATTTGTATGTCAATGTCTAAAATCAATCTATACGAGCGTTACTTACACCTCAGAACAAAAAGTTTTTTGGAACCTTCAAGAAAGTGGAAGTTTTATTTTCTATTCCCTTTCCACTTTACATATTGGCTTAAAAATGTAATTGCCTTTTCAATCACTTCTTCGTCTGGTTTTAATTTTGCATGATGTAAACCATATTCTGAATTTACTCCAAGCCAAAACATAAATCCAGGGATTTCTCGAAGCATATAACCAAAATCTTCACCCGTCATTGCCTCAGTACATGTAATAACATTCATATCAGTTTGTTTATGTACAAATTCCATAAACTCTCTCGTTAACTCTTCATGGTTATATACTTGATGATACATTGCTCCGTAATCTATAATCGCCTCACACTGGAAAGAAGCTTCGATACCTGCAACAATTGACTCAATTCTGCTTTTCACACGCTTCATTGATTCCACTGATAATGTTCGAATCGTTCCTTCTAAACGAGATTTTTCTGCAATAATATTTTGAACCGTACCACCAGTAATTTTCCCGATTGTAATTACTGCACTATCAAGAGGATTTACATTGCGACTAATAACGGATTGAAGCTGTGTAACAAGATGACTCGCTGCAACAATCATGTCATTTGCAGTATGTGGATAGGCAGCATGGCCACCTTTCCCTTTTAAATCAATATATAATTCTGAAGTATTGGCAAATAACAGTCCTTCTTTCGTTGCAATTGTCCCCACAGCGTATTCTGGTGCAATATGAAGACCAAGAATTATATTCGGTTTCCATTCTTTTAACTCTTCACTTTCTAACATAGGAAGAGCACCGCCTGGTCCTTCTTCTGCTGGCTGGAATAGAAATACAAGGTCATCATCTATTCTTTCGCTCACAGCTTTCGTTAGAAGGCCTAAACAGATTGTTGTATGTACATCATGGCCACATGCATGCATCATTCCTTCGTGAATAGAAGCAAACTCGTATCCGGTTTCCTCTGTAATTGGTAAACCGTCTATATCTGCACGATAACCTATTATTTTTTCGGGATTTTTTCCATTTACTTTAACGATTACACCCGTTTTCCATGTCTTCACTTCCACAAATTCATGAGAAAGTGTTCCTATATAATCTAAAATATACTGTTGTGTTTTCCATTCCTTAAATCCGATTTCTGGAATTCTATGTAGATCTCTACGAATTTGGACAAATTTGCTTACTGTCATTTTTGCACCTCTATCTATAAAAAGCGTAAGAGCCCATTTACGCTCTTACGCTTTTTTTACTTTTTATTTCTCTGGGTTTAATTGACGAAGCTCTTGTTTAATTTCTGTTTTTGCTTTTGTCTTCTCATCAATTTCTTTAATTACACGTGCTGGAGTACCTGCAACAACTGTGTATGGAGGCACATCTTCTGTTACAACAGCTCCCGCTGCTACAACTGCACCTTTACCTACTGTAACACCCTCTAAAACAACTACATTTGCACCGATTACTACATCATCTTCAACGATAACTGGTTTTGCAGAAGGTGGCTCAATAACACCTGCAAGTACAGCACCTGCACCTACGTGACAGTTTTTACCGACTGTTGCACGTCCACCAAGTACTGCGTTCATGTCGATCATAGAACCTTCACCAATTACAGCACCAATGTTAATTGTTGCATTCATCATAATTACAGCGTTGTCACCAATTTCAACATGGTCACGAATAATAGCACCTGGCTCGATGCGAGCTTTAATACCTTTTAAATCAAGCATTGGGATTGCAGAATTACGACGATCGTTTTCTACAACGTAGTCAACGATGTGCTTATTATTCTCATCAAGAATTGTCTTAATTTCAGACCATTCTCCGAATAATACACCTGATTTTTTATTCACAAATGCTTGTACTGTTTCAGGGAATGTTACTTCTTTTAAATCCCCTTTTATGTATACCTTTACAGGAGTTTTCTTTTCACTTTTTTGAATAAACGAAATAATTTCGTTAGCGTCCATCATTTTCATTCTTGTTGCCTCCTAAATCCATTTATAATGTTACTCTACCAAACGAAAGAGCGAGTAGCAAGATAATAATCTTATTTTCCCCTTTGAATTTCTTCTATAATTTCTAAAAATGCTTGTACTTGCTTCAACTGCCTTGCCGAGTCACTTGTTAACAACCATGTTTCTCTCGTCAGTTGAACAGGTGTTTTATACATATTTTCCTGTACTTCCTTTAAAACAGTAGAAGGTAAAAGGGCATAACCTATACCATTTAAAACAAGTTGTTTACATGTTTCAATTTGGTCAACTACAATCGTTCGCTTAGGCGGATTAGAAAATAAACCATACCACCAATTTTGTATTTGTCCATAATAAGTCGAGTCACTTTTAAATTGAATGAACGGCCTATTTGTTTCTTTTAACATCGAAATATCTTTTATTTCTTTATCAACTAAATACAGTTCATCTTCAAATAATTGTTGTTTCTGACCTTTATATTCTTGTGTTCCCCTCAGTATAGCAACATGCACGTCTCCTTCATAAAACTGCTTTTGCACTTCACTACTCCATCCAGTAAACAGCGATATCTTTACAGAAGGATATTTATGCACAAACTTTTTCAAAACAGGAGGGAGCCAATATTGACCAATAACTGATGCAACAGCTATTTTTAACGTTCCATGAGTTTCCGTTCTGAAAACAGCCAGCTCACTTTTTATATCTTCTTCCCTTTGCAACATTTCTTTGGCATAATTTGCAACTTTTTCCCCTTCAGGTGTAATTGTCAATCCTTTTTGTGAGCGAATAAAAAACTTCATTCCCCATTGTTTCTCCATAGATTGTAATCGTTGACTCAGCGCAGGTTGGGAAACAAATAAACGTTCCGCCGCTTTTCTCATATTTGATTCCTGAGCTAACACAACCATCATTTGAAAATCATCAATTTGCAACTTTCTCCCTCTTTCCTTAGCTTCCATACACCTTATTTCAATAAGCTTTTCATCCTTAATTTACCCGAATGCTTTCATTCAGAAAATACAATTGTCCAGCGCAAACTTTCCTTATGTTTTATGTCTTTTTAAATATAATACATACACAAGTGATATGCACGAAAAAAAAGTGACTTCTTCGTTTCTATGAAGTCACTTTCTTCACTTTATCGATTATGTTGCCTTACTTTCTTATTCAACAATTTTAAAATAGCTCGACGTGTTAAAATCCCCTCAAAATAGCCTTCTTCATTAACAGCGCAAATAAAAGGATGATCAATTGTCATTTCTAAAGCTTTTGCAAATGAATCGTCTAATTTAAGAACAGGTATATCTTCTTTCATCACCTGCTCTACTTTCATATCATCGAGCCTTTCAAACTCAATACGTTCTAATCCTAACATACCATCTAATATCATGGCAGTACTAATCAAACCATGTAGTTTATACATTGGATCTAAGACAGGTATCGCTGAATATCCAGATTTTACAAGAACGAGTAAAGCATGTTCTAAACTATTTCCAATTTGGACATGAGCTACTTTTTCCGATGAAATCATTAAATCCTTCACAAGAATTTGTTGAAATTCGTCTTTCGGAATACTAATCATATTACATCCCCCATTTTCCCTTTTTCCTGCTTATGTTCACAACTCTATTCACATTTTATGACAGCGTTTTCATATTATTATTTTGTCCTAAATTTATTTCAATAAAAATACAATCACACAGCTATTTTAGCATACCGCACAAAAAAAAGACTACCATTCCGGTAGCGCTTAATACCCTTTATTTTTTAATCTGTAAAATAACCTTGTGATTTTTTTATATTGCATCACATCTGTCTGTTTCAAACCATTCTCAATATCTGTAAGTTCCACAGCTAAAATTTCACTTGCGTAATTTTGCTGAAATAAAATATCTAGTAGTAAACTTTCTTCTTCCTTCGTTAAAACAACTTCCCTTTGCATATACCCCTCTCCTTACACTCGCATCGTTACTCTTATTATATAAAAAATTCAACCTATTTAATAGATGTAATATTCAGTTTTTATTAAAAGACATGTAACAATCGTACACATACAAAAAAATCATTTCGTATATCGATTTGCATAGCTAAACGCCGCATAAGCATCCGGCTTAATTTTTGCAGTTAATCCCATCGCTCGAATTTTTTCTGTCATATCTAAAATAAATTCTTTTGTTAAGCCATCATTCCCAATGTCTAAATGAATTTCCATTATGAATCCAGCCCCATCTTGAGCATAAGGATGCAATAACTCCCATATTGTTTGTATATGAGTAGGCGTAAATAGACATGCGATTTCTTGACTAAACTGCGTTTCTAAATATATTTTCTCACGTAAGGTCGCTGGCTTATCTTTTACTGATCTATGGTGTAAACAACCCCAGGCACCTTTTCCAACACGATGAATATGGATTGCTGTAATAAACCTCGTATCCTTTTGATGCGCTTGCGAGTCTGTCCCAATGGATAATCGATACAAATTTCGCGGATCCTTTTCAATGAAACTACAAATACGGTTAAAGACCATATCAAAATTTAAATGTCTCTCTGAAACATTGTAAAATTTATGTGCACCGTCCACAGAGTCACGTCCTTTCAATTAGACAGACTTTTCGTATTCTCATTGTATGGGACAAAAACTAAAATTATAACTTCCTATCCTTTATTCGTTTCAATATTTCGAATTACAAAGTGACAAACTTGGCACGTATAAATTACATTTTGATTAGATTGAGCCGTTAATACATGAATAATCTCAGCAGAACTTTGACAATTAGGACAAATCACAACTGGTAAACGTTCCATACGATAACCTCCTAGTTATATTTCTCCCGCTATTTGCAAAACCCAGCGATAGTGAGAAGTTTAGCTTCACATATTCACCCGGTTGACGAGACTAATTATCCACATGGATAAGCAAACTTGCACGGATTAAATTTTCATTTTAATACCATTGTAGGAAAAATAAAAAACTTCTATACATTACGCTGGAAAGTAATAGAACTAAAAAAGGTACTGCCATGTGGCAGTACCTTTTTTATATGTATCAAGAAATGATATCGTAAATCTCAATTGCAACCATGTCGATATTATCGAATTGATATACTTGAGGTTTTTCACCTTGTTGATACACTTCTAACTCATACATTTCACTTTTATCGAAAAATTTCACGCTACATTTGCGCTCACCGTTCACTTCAAAATAGCGTTGTGCTACTTCACCGCTTTCAGCTTGTTCTTGTAGACTAACAAGTCGAGTTAAAATTCCTTGGAGTAGAGACATGAAATCTCTCCTTTCTCTGATCTTCCTACCAATAGGTTTTACAGCTATACTCATTCTATCCGTCATAACAGAAAAAATGTTCCACACTCTAGGATAAAGGTTATTGGCCAGAAACTCAACTAAAAATTTGTCGAAATGCGAAGGAAAAAACAGAAAGAACATATTTCTCCTTCATTATTGCGGTTTTTATACTGGAAGAATATAATAAAAAACAGAAAAAAGGAGGAATTACAATGAAAAAAATTGAGGTTTATACACAACCCGATTGTCCGCCATGTGTTATTGTAAAAGAATTTTTGAAGCATAATAACGTTGCATATGAAGAATTTGACGTAAAAAAAGACGCTGCTGCTCGCAATCGTCTTTTATACGACTATGATTCTTATTCAACTCCAACAGTCGTAATTGATGGCGAAGTAGTTGCAGGTTTTCAAATTGAAAAGTTACAACAACTACTCAATATAGAATAGGAATAGGTAAATACCTATTCCTATTCTTATCCCGCTATTTGTAGGTAGTAAAACTCCCACCCACTGATTAAAAGTTTCACTTTATAATTGTTGCAACCTTTTTATTTCAGTTAAAAGTTCCTGACTTTCATGATATCCTGCTAACTTCCATTTATCTTGATCCCTTTTCAATGTTACAATTTGATATTGTCCACTTTTTGTCCGCTCATATACATATAAATTTTTATGTTCTTCATCATACGACATTTTCGTTTCTGAATTAAAAGAAAACGGTGCTTCTTTTGCCGGAAGTAAATATTCACCACTTTGTTTATCACTTCTGCTATTTTCATCTGTAAATACTTGAAGGAAATTATCTGTAAAATACGGTGATAACGTCTCTATCATCTTATTCATCGGCAAATGCTTCCCACGAATTGAAAACTGGGTTTCATAGCCTTTTTGTATCGTTGTAAATACTTCTTTCCGATCGACTTCCACTTCCTCTTTTCCTAAAACAGTCGTAACACTATAACCAACTAGAAAGGCAACACATACAAATAGAACAAGCCATATTCCATATTTCCTCATTTTTTCACCTTCCTTTTAAAAGAACTTGTCTTTGTAGTATTCATTGTAACAATGATTATGCAAAGAAAGGACAGATTTCGTTCGTAAAATCTTTACAACGATAGACAGCATTTTCATCACCATTTTCACTATTACCAATTTATGATAAAAACAAACAAAAAATGCACGAATCTCTTCGTGCATTAAAATAAAACATCTTCTTCATATAAATATTCATAAGATAAATCTATAAATAAAAAGTTGTCATCATCAATCGGGAAAGAAAATGTTCGTACCATTTCTCCCGTTTCAATATCTGCATATAAATCTGAAAGCCTCGCCTTATTCTCAAAACGCATTTTCATTATATTCTCGAGAAAATACGGGCGCCAGCTCCAGTTCTTCATATAATAATCCGGCATCACAATCCATTCTCCATCTTTTTTCATAACATTTCCTGATTGTTGGAAACCATCTTCATTACAAATAAATATACGAAAACTACACTGTGATACACTTTGACTAAATTGTAATAACCAATCATTTATATCTTCATTCTTTTTTTGTTTTGATAAAACATCGCCAATGCGATCGCGTAACATCTCTGTTAAATTATAAATTTTTTGTAACTTCTTCTTTTCATGCTGAATAAACTGATGACATTCATTACCTAGTCGCTCTTTCAAAACATTCGTTTCAATAAAATCAGGTAAACATTCTTTTAAATAATTACCTTGATAATATCTTCCGCCGTTCTTCCAAGCATATTGCAGTTGATAAAAAGCATCTATTTCTTCATATAATAAAGTTGCACCAATTCTTCTAGCAAGTAATGATAAAGAATATAAAATATCTTGATAAGATTGTAAAAGTGCTGTTTGCCTTAAGTTCGTTAAATCTACTTTTAAAATATCAGGTGCTAACACGCTAATACGCTCTAAATTACTTGTACCCGTTCCGACTTTATTAATCGAAATTTGAATACCATATGTACGATAATACATAAGCAAATGATTAAATTGCTCTATATCTTCTTTACATTCATGCTCTGTAATCTCTAAAACAATTTGTTTTAAATTTAAACCTTGTTCTTCGTACCTCAATAAAAGTTGAAGCAAGCTTTCATCATCATCATTCATTAATACATTAGCATTCCGATGTATAAATAATAATAATTTTTGATCGCTTTCTAAATAACGATTTAAAGCTTTTTCTACTATAATATTATCCGCTTCCAGTTGAAATTCACTTGGAATCGAATCATCGTGAAAGAAAGAAGCTAAACTTTGTATGCCCTCTTCTGTTTGAATACGTCCTACTACTTCATATCCAATTACAGTATGCTCATCAGCACTAAAAATAGCTTGATAATAAGGAAGGACTTTATCCAAGTTACTCATTACATCTAATGCATCTATCAACGTGCTTCCCTCCCTTTACTTTTCAAAAATTATAACATGATATTTACGGAAAAATAATAAAAAATCCCTTCAGTTTTCCTGAAGGGATTAGAGGGGTAAAATGCTAAGGGGAATTAGCAATTCTACTATGAAGAAAAAAGAGGTCTTAAATATAACGTATATATGACCTCTTGTAAACACTTTTCTTTCATATGTCACAATTCCGTCACATTTAACCGTAAAAAAATGAATCAAACATTCATTTTTTTATCCCTTTTAAAATGGATATTGATGTAAATGTTGTCCTCCATCCATTGTCATGCAAGTTCCATTTATGTACGCAGCTTCATCTGAGCATAAATAATAAGCTAGACCAGCGATTTCTTCTGGCGTACCCAGCCTTCCAAGCGGAACACTTTGTATCGTACGCTTAGCCATTTCTTCTGAAATCCATAATTTATCAGCACCGCCCGTACGTTCAATTGGTCCTGGAGCGATAGCGTTAACTCGTATTCCATATTTACGTCCCCACTCAACAGCGAGCGTCTTCGTCATCGCTAATACTCCTGCCTTCGCTGCAGCCGAATGAATAACTCCTGGACCTGCATCCCATGCATATGTTGCTACCATGTTAATGATATTCCCTTTTATACCTTTTTCAATCCAATATTTTCCGACAGCATGGCTACAGTAAAATGTACCGTTTAATACAATATTAATGACCGAATTCCAGCCATTCACGGATAAATCTTCTGCTGGACAAATAAAGTTTCCAGCTGCATTATTTATTAAAACATCAATTCGACCAAACTTCTCATCAATCTGTTCAATCATTTTCTGAATGTCATCCGTATTTCTTACATCCATTTGTACAGGTAATACTTGCCCTGGAAATTGTTCAATTTCCAACTTTGTTTCCTCTAGTTTTTCTTTTGTACGTCCTGTAATAACAACTCGTGCCCCTTCTTTTGCAAAGCGAGTCGCCATTCCTTTTCCCATTCCACTCGATCCACCTGTTATAATAACTACCTTTTCTTTCACATACATCCCCTCCAAAAAAATGAATACACATTCATTTTATCACTTTATTTAATAGAAATCTTTATATTTTTAAACTTTTCTGATATTTTAATGTAAAGAACTTTCTTTTTATTCATTTTTTTCGTAATCTATACTAATTTTTTATTATGTAAAGTATATTTTTAAATAAACTGAAAGGAGATTTGAGTAGCCTGTAAATGGAATAAAAACATTGAGGTATACTCATATTTTTATGACGCACATTACAAGAAGAAATTTTTTAAAAATTGGTATGCGTACTTGTCTCTATTCATTTATAACCAGTGGCATCGGATACTACTATGCTAAATATATAGAACCCCATTTCATTTCTTTTACACAGCACACATTAAAATCACAACTCATCCCAAAAAGTTTTCATGGTATGAAAATTCTTCAATTCAGCGATTTACATCTCGGATACTATTTCTCGCTTCAACATTTATCTCAAGTTGTTTCTAAAATTAATGCTGTAAATCCAGATATTGTCCTTTTTACCGGAGATCTCATTGATAATTATCAAACGTATACTGACACTCCTTTTGTCGCGTCCATTTTAAAAAATATACAAGCCCCCTTCGGTAAATTCGCTATTTATGGTAACCATGATCACGGTGGATATGGAACTGAATACTATGAGCACATCATGCGTGAATCAGGATTTGAACTATTGCTAAATAGTAAAAAAAGAATTCATCTAATGGATAATAGTGAAATTTCTATTTTCGGTCTCGATGATATACTACTAGGCAAACCAAAAATAGAGAAAACATTACAACATGCACGGCAAAATACTTATAACATCGTTCTTGTTCACGAGCCAGATATCGCGCCGCAAATTTCCAAATATCCAATCAACTTGCAACTTTCTGGTCATAGCCATGGCGGACAAGTACAAATTCCTTTTTTAGGGGCTATTATTACACCATCACTCGCCAAAGACTATATTGAAGGCTTCTATACGATGCAGGATTTAACTCTCTATGTCAATCGAGGCCTCGGAAGAACACGTGTCCCATTTCGTTTCATGTCAAAACCTGAAATCACAATTTTCACACTCCAACATTCGTAATAATTCGCCTATTTTCTTACATATCCTTTCTTGTACGCGCTCATCCATGTTTCGTTTACCATATGATAAAAGTGAGTCCAATAAAGGAGGTATGTTCATGTATCCATATTATCAACCAATTCCAGTCCGTTCAGCACCTATTGGTCCAGTAGGCGACTCACGCTTCTTCCCGTTTTTTGGCGTTCCCTTTCTAGCTGGAATTGCTGGTGGATTGCTCGGCGGAGCATTAGCTTTCGGCCCTCGACCATTTTATCCACCTTATCCACCACCTTTCCCGCCGCCAGCACCTTATCCTTGTTACGGTGGACCATGTCAGCAACCCTACTATTACTAGGTTAAAGTAACGATTCTTTCAAATATTATTCTCTCAACGAGCCATCTCATTACACGCTTATAATAAAACTATTGTTTCTACTCATCCTTCCATTTTTGGAGCATATGAGTAGAAAAAAGTAAAAACCTCTTATGGACATAAGAGGTTTTTACTTTTTTTCATTATTCAGCGTCTGTATTTTGATACGCCATCTTAAACAACTTCACTTGGCTATCAATTTCTTCTGTACTACCATTAATAACATAATAGTAATCACCATCTTTATTTTGTTCACGTGTTTTCACATTATCAGCTAATGTAAGCTGTAAAATCGCCTTAATTCGTGCCTTCATTTCAATATCTAATATCGGGAAAGATATTTCCACTCGCTTCTCCATATTTCGCGTCATCAAATCAGCTGAAGATAAATATATTTTCTCCTCCCCATTATGATGGAAATAATAAATACGGCTATGTTCTAAATATCTTCCAACAACACTAACTACACGAATATTTTCACTTACATTTGGAATACCAGGTCGTAGGCAACATGTTCCTCGAACAATGAGCTCTACCTTTACTCCAGCTTGTGATGCTTCGTACATTTTTTTTATTAACGGTTTATCTGTTAATGAATTCATCTTAGCGATAATATATCCATTTCCATATTGCCTATGATAACGGATTTCTTCATCTATTAAATCCATAAATTGCTCTCTTATATCAAATGGAGCAACCGATAAATGATGAAAATGTGGCTTTGTTGTATAACCACTTAAATAATTAAAGAAATTGGTTGCATCGACCCCAAAATCTTTTCTTGATGTAATATATCCAAAATCAGTATATAACTTCGCTGTTGCATCATTATAGTTCCCAGTTCCGAGATGTACGAACCTTTCGATTTTTCCGTTTTTTCTCCTTACAACTAGCGTAATTTTACTATGTGTTTTCAAGTGACTGACACCGTAAATAACATGACAGCCTGCCTGTTCCAATTCTTTAGCCCAGTGAACATTGTTTTCTTCATCAAACCTTGCCTTTAATTCAACTAATACCGTCACTTGTTTTCCCTTTTCAGCCGCTATCTTTAACGCCTGAATAATCGGTGAATCACCACTTACACGATATAACGTTTGTTTAATCGCAAGTACATTCGGATCGTCTGCCGCATCACGGACAAAATCAACTACCGGCTGAAATGATTCAAAAGGATGATGTAATAAAATATCATGCTCAATTGCTTTTTCAAATACATCTTCTTCATCACCTAAATCTTGAGGCGGTTGCGGAATAAGAGCTGGATATACAAGATGTTCATATAAAGGAGCTAGTTTTTTATATAAAGAAAACAAACATGTTAAATCTAATGGGCCATCCATTATATATACATCTTCATCTTTTACTTCCAGAACCTCATATAATAACGCTAATACTCTTTCATCAATGTGTTCTTTCCCAACTTCTAAACGTACAGCAGCCCCCCACTTACGCTTTTTTAATTCTTTTTCAATTACCTTTAATAAATCTCTCGCACCTTCTTCATGAATCGTTAAATCTGCATTGCGTGTAATACGGAAACGAGTAACAGATGATACTGTATATCCCGTAAATAATTTATGAGTAAAGCTACTAATTACGTCTTCTAATAAAATAAATTTATGCTTTTGCCCTTCACTCGGTAAAATTATGAAGCGCTCAAGTAATGAAGGAACTTGTACAATCCCTAACTTCGTCCTGTTTTCTTCTTCCGCTTGCTTCTCATCATATAAAAGAGTAGCCAAATTCAAACTTTTGTTTAATAACATTGGAAATGGGCGATATGCATCAATAGCTACAGGAGTTAACACCGGAAAAATTTGCTCGTCAAAATACTCTTCTATAAATTCTCGCTGCTCTTTCGTCAAATCATTGAATGTTAAACGTTCAATTCCCTCTAACTCAAGCGCTGGTAATACATAATTTTTAAATGTATCATATTGTACTGTCATTAGTGCATGGGCTTTTATCGCAATTTTATTTAATTGCTTTTTCGGTGTTAAGCCAGCTTTATTTTCTGGTTGATTAAATCCAGCACTCACTTGATCCTTTAATCCCGCTACACGTACCATAAAAAATTCATCTAAATTCGAACTAAAAATACTAATAAATTTCAATCTTTCCAAAAGTGGATTATTTGCATCTTGCGCTTCTTGTAAGACACGTTCATTAAATGCTAACCAACTTAACTCTCGATTATTGTAATAAGCTGTATCATTTAAATTTACTGCATTCCCCTTCAATAATTCCATTCTCTTCACACTTCCCCTTGAAACTTTTTTACTATAATTTAGTTAATTTCATTTTATCAAATTACAATATTACAAAGTGTAAATTTTTCGTAAAGACATCCGTACAACCCTAATGTTTTAGTTCAAATAATAAATTAATATTCGTTTTTAATACTCTTTCTAACTGTTTTTTTTGTTTTTCAGCTTGTACTTTTTCTGCTAATGCCGATTGTTCACATAAAACTTTAAACGTTAATCCCTCTTCGCTTTCTGTTATAGATATGGTATCAATAAGCGATCGTTGCCTTACATTTAAAGTAGCTGAAAATTGTAAAACAGCTCCTAACAGGCGGATTTTTTTTTGTTCGCTTTTATCAAACCAACCTTCAAATGGAGATAAATGCTGTTTAAATAACATTTTTGATTTATACGATGCAATAAGCGCTAGCCTTACTCGATCTTTATGCATCATGCCATCAATTGTCTTATTCGCTAATAAATAAAACGTATGTAAACGGCTCGCTTCTTCGTCTATATATTTGCCTATATTAAATACTTTCGCAGCTTGATGGAACACTTCCCAGTCTTTTACTGACATAGAAATAAGCCCTATTTCCTCAAGTTGTTTGCAAATTAGTCTTCCATGTTTAATAAGTTGAATAACAAATTCCATGTCCATTTCGTATTCATGTGATAGTAAATGCAAACTTTCTTCAACTACGTTCGGATAATATGAAATCCCCAAATCTTTTGTCAACTCTTCATAGAAAACACCTTCTCTTAACCCTTTTCTACTTAATACAAATGCCGGTGCCTCTATAACATGAACAAGTGTATGAAATACTTCAACCGCTGGAATAATCGTATCTGCTCGATCTTTTGCTAATCCTTCCAATTTCTGAAGTTCTATGAACGACAATTTTTCCAATTCCTCTTTTACACTTTCAACATCTTCTTCTTTCATCTTGTATAAATGTAATCCTGCTATAGGATAACATATTAAATTTTGATGGATTTTTACTAAGTTCCTAGCACTACCACCAATTGCAATAAGAGGCAATTTCTTATTGATTAACCATGGTAACGTTCGAAATTGAAACTCTAAATACTGTTGCATTCCCTCTAACTCATCTTTAGTAGGAATATCACCTTTAATAAATTGTTGCTTTAAAGAAAGTGCCCCAAAAGGAAAACTATGGTACTCTAAAATCTCTCTATTTCTAAAGTATGTAACTTCCGTACTCCCCCCACCAATATCTACCGTTATTCCTTCTGAAAACGATGTAGAATTCATAACCGCCAGGTATCCGTAACGCGCTTCCTCATACTCTGATAATACTCTAAGAGTAAAGTCCGTTTGTCCTTCAACAAGCTTTTTAATTTCCTCTTGATTCTCCGACTGTCTAATTGTTGCTGTTGCAACACAAAGTACATGATGCAACTGATGGAATCTTGTCCTTTCTTGAAATTGAAATAATGTCTGTAATAATACTTCTATTCCCTCTTCATTCAATACACCATCAATTAAGTAATTCCTTAACCTAGCAACAACTTTCGTATTTTCAATCTCTTTATAAAAACCTCCATTTTGCTTTTCATAAATAACTAAACGCATTGTATTAGATCCAATATCTATAATGGCATACCGTTGTTTTAATATTTCTTTCAAACTTCTCACTCTTTCATTATCAAATTTCAAAAACATATTCTATTACTATTATACAAAATAGTTGTTTTTTGTAACAATATTGCTTTAATATTGAAAATATATACAATCACTTTTTGCGTATAATAAATACCTATTTTATTTATGGTATAATAATGAAAAATTGAAAGGAGATTCAATATGAAACCTTCACAACCACAATCTCAATTACAAAACCAACATTCTATTAATCGACTAGCTCAATCTATTTTCGTTGTGAATCGTCATGCTAAAGCAGCTACTAATCCTAAATATTTATACTGGTTAAAAAAGACAGCTTTAGAACGTTTGATTGCTGAAAAAAAAGCAATTAAAGAAGGATTGCATTTTTCTAGAAACCCACGTTTTAGCCAACAACAATCTGATGTCCTTATACGTTTAGGCGATTATTTTTTCCACATCCCTCCTACGAAAGAAGATTTTCGAATTCTACCGCATCTTGGTCATCTTGAATCCTCCTATCGAAATCCGAAAACAACCTTATCTTTAACAGTAGCAAAAAAAACACTTCAAGATTATATTGGTCCTGAAGCATTAAAACAAGAAAAAAAATTAAGTGAGCCTGTTCCATGGTATAGTCGTACTTATACAAAAAAATAAAACAGTTTGGCCAAGTGTAGGCCAAACTGTTTTATTTTTTCTCTTCTTTAATTTTAATATTTGCTTGTTTATAAAAAGCTACTTTTTCTGTATTATAAGACTTTGTAAATTCATTAAATTTATCTTTTTCTGACTCAATATCCTTATAAGATTGATTTACTACTTTTACTTTTTCACTAATATCTTTTAATTTAGTACCTTTATCTTGTAACATTGTATATAACTCTTTTTCTTGTTTTAAAGATTTGTTATAGCTGTCATACATTTTATTAAATGAATCGTGGCGTTTCTCATACGTGCTTTTCACTTTATCAGCTTGATCTTTCAATTTCTTATCTTCAATTTTCTTCACATACTTATCAGCTGACTTCACTTCTTCTTGCGCTTTATTTAAAACTTCTTTTTCTTTTGTAAGCACTTTTTCTCGTTCAGTTGTATTTTTCACTGCTTGATTCAGTTTTTCTTTAACAGTTTGATTATTATCTTTTCCTTCTTGAACAATCTGGTTATATAATTCTTGTCCTTCTTTCTCTAAAGTCTCAAGTTTTTTTGCATCTTCAAACATTGTTTTTTCTTGTTTAGCAGCGTTTTCAAACGCTACATATAATTCTTCTTCTGGTTTCGGACCGAAACAACCGGCTAATAAAATCATTGATAATGTAGTTACAATTGCTAATTTACTATATTTCAACATCTCTTCCTCCTACTTATAAACGACCATCGTGTAATATAAAAAAGTTATAAAATATGTAATTGTTCTATACACTCGCATCTTTTTTACGAAGATCATTAATATTGTTTGTACAAATTATTACTTGATATTACATTATTCTTTTTGAATTATTTAGCAATTCCATATCCATCTTTAAGTATACTACTTCGTGTTTTTTAAGGCCTGTTCACACTATGTATTACTTTAATATCCACGGAATTTCACCTCAGTCTTAATAAGACTATAATAGTTCACCTGATAAAAGGTGATCGCTCCGCTCTCACGTCTATCATTCCCTTTCCAGCTTTCTATCAATTAATCTCTTTGTTCATTTTACACAGTACAATCGATATCTCGCAACAACTTACAAATATTCTTTTCATTTCCTAAAAAGGAAAAGTGTAGAGCTTGCTTTCCTCTACACTTTTAAAATAAAACACACTGTGCAAATTGCATTGGCACTACCATCATAATTATATGCTTATTTCATATATTTTTAAAGACTTTTATTACAAACGTGGCGTTTTTTTGTAATAAAAGTCAAAAAAATGTTACAAATAAAACATCTTCCTATCATATATCTTCAAATCAAAGCTTCACTCATTTTCTTGCAAATTTCTATACTGGTACAATTGATTTTGCGACTTTCTCAACAGTTCTTCAAACGTTTTTCCTTCTACTGGATAGCTAGCTGCTCCAAATAAAAGAGTGACACTGAGTAAATCACCTTCTATTTCACTTTCAATATTTTTCATTAATCGTTTTGTTATTGTTGATGTTTCATGACCATTATCAATTGCTACAATAACGTATTTATTTTCATCCCACTTTGTAACAACATCGCCCTTCCGAATTGTCTTTACAATGGTACTCTCTAATTTTTGTACTAACACTCCCAACTTTTTTTCTTGCAACGTGTCTTTTAATCCTTCCCATTCTTTTACAGAAAGAATGTACACTGTAATATTACGAGAATCTCTTTCAGATAAAGCAGCTACTTTCCCAAAAAAATCAACAACAAAATCATTGCTTGCCATTCCTCCTACTTCCATACCCATACGCTCGTTTGTTCTTTTATCGTACCAATGTCCAAAATAATAACTTAGTATCATTTGCAATATATAAATAATAAAGACGGTATAAAATGATCGTGAATCCAGTTTTGCAATTACATCCTGAAGTGCAATCCATTCTGTAACTGCCACAGTATTGCCAAGCAATAATCCACTAATTTTCCCTTTATGTTTCATACTTTTCCCCCTTTTATACCAATATATGTTTCTATATCAATAATGTTTTTCTACAAAATAAAAAATGTACATATGCAATGTACATTTCTGCTTAAGCTTGTATACCTTTTCTACTCTATTTCATATATATAATATATAACTTTTATAGAAAGGAGTAATCTATATGCTACAAAAAGAGAATCTATCAGATGCTATGCGTTTACTAGCTGGTTTTCTATTATCATTAAAATTATTATTTACCTCTTTCGGGATACACTTTATTACAAACGATCAAATCGACGCTATTGTTAATGTTGTTTCATTTTTATTTATTCTATACTTTGGCTACAAAAATAACTATGTAGGAAAAAAAGGAATGGAGCAAAAGAAAATACTCAAAAAACACAACCTTCACTAAAAAAGGAACCTTTTGTACAGGTTCCTTTTTATCATTGACGCACAACAACTTCATTTGTTTGCAGTGGGCCATATGATATCTCTTTATCTTGAAATGTATATGTAGCCTGAAAGAATGTTTGTTTAAGAGCTTTATCTTTATTAGCTTTTATTTTACAACGTAGTTCCACCTTCTCATTCGGTAACAAATCATCAATTCGCCATCTAACAAGCTGGAATAAAAACTCACTTATCCCCTTATCAACTTTTAAAGAATTAGGAATATAAGCAAAGTAATCTCGAATCATATGACTTACAACAACTCTCGAAATCATTTCTACCCCTTTATTTTCCACTTCAATTCTCATAATAAGTATGTCGTTTACATCGTAGGTCAATTCATACGAAAATTGTTCTGTATACATACTACCAATTTGTAATGTAACGGCTACTTGAGGAAATTCGTTTTCCTTTTTCGATCCGTCAATCCACAATACTGGTTGTAACGGTATTGAATACTTTCCTGTATCCGAAATTCGTCCCCATATTTTCATAATATATATTCACCTCATTTCAGATGTAACATACACACAATGAATTCCCCAAATTCCTAAAGCTTGCTACAAGCAATGTTTAATATTTCTCTTCCTTTTATCCTATTCGACAATATGAAGAAAAAACCATTTTTCATCTATTAACAGAAGGTGTTCTTTATGAAATTTTTTTACAATTTACTTCATTCCCTTCATAGCAATATTCGTATGGCTCACTCGTTCTCTACTCATACGAAAGAATATTTTGACGGAAGAAAAAATTTGCCTTATAGTCAAATTTGACTATAATATTCTTTATGGCATATAAGTGCACTTATGGAAAAGAAATTAACATCAACTATACATTTAAATTTTTTATCCACTGCACTCAAAATTTAATATAGTTTACTTATTTCTAAAGGAGGGTTATATTTGGAAACTCAACCATTAAAAAAAGAAGCCAACAAGACAAAATTTGTTGTTGCTGGTTTACTGCTTGGTATATTAATGGCCGCAATGGATAATACAATCGTTGCAACCGCAATGGCAACAATCGTTGGAGACCTGGGAGGATTTGATAAGTTTGTTTGGGTCACATCAGCTTATATGGTAGCAACAATGGCAGGGATGCCTATCTTCGGGAAACTTTCTGATATGTACGGGCGGAAACGTTTTTATATTGGTGGCCTCATTCTTTTCTTATTCGGTTCTGCGCTCTGCGGAACAGCTTCAAGCATTGAGCAATTAAGTATTTATAGAGCTATTCAAGGGATCGGTGGTGGTGCCCTTATGCCTATCGCCTTCACAATTATGTACGATATCTTCCCACCAGAAAAACGCGGGAAGATGACAGGACTATTCGGTGCTGTTTTCGGGACATCTAGTGTATTCGGTCCTTTATTAGGTGCTTATATTACAGACTATATAAGTTGGCATTGGGTCTTCTATATCAATATTCCATTAGGACTTATCTCCTTTTTCTTCATTACTAAATACTACAGTGAGTCTCTAGAATTTAGAAAACAAAAAATCGATTGGGCTGGTGCTATTACACTTGTCATAAGTATCGTTTGCTTAATGTTCGCATTAGAACTTGGTGGTAAGGAATATGCCTGGAATTCTACTGTAATTATTGGCTTATTTACAACAGTAGTTATTACGCTTATTATTTTCTTCTTTGTAGAACGAAAAGCAACCGAGCCTATTATTTCATTCCATCTATTTAAAAAACCTTTATTCGCAGCTAGTCAAGGAGTTGCCTTTTTCTATGGTGCCGCTTTCATTATCTGTACAGTTTATATTCCAATCTTCATTCAAGGCGTCCTTGGAGGTTCCGCCTCTAATGCTGGATTAATTTTAACACCAATGATGGTTGGTTCTGTAATTGGAAGTCAAACGGGAGGACAATTAGCTTCTCGAACAAGCTATCGTAACATTATGATGGTATCTGGTGTCTTCTTCGTTCTTGGTATTTATTTATTAAGTACTTTAACAATGGACACACCTCGTTTACTCGTAACACTATTTATGATTCTCGCTGGGCTTGGTGTTGGTTTCTCATTCTCAGTATTAAGTATGTCTTCTATTCACAAGTTGGAAATGCGGGACCGTGGTTCGGCGACATCAACAAACTCATTCTTCCGATCACTCGGTATGACTCTTGGTGTAACGATTTTTGGTACAATTCAAAATCATATTTTTACAGATAAACTAAACTCTGTATTCCCCCCTGAACTAGCAAAATTAGCTCCAAAAGGCGGAGACACAAGTTTCTTATTATCACCAGGCGCTACCGCAAAAATTCCTGCTGAAATATTAGCGGGTATTAAGGAAGCTCTCGCTACATCTATTGCGAACACATTCTTCTGGGCACTCATCCCGGCTGTACTAAGTATTATTTGTATTTTACTTATGGGAAATGAACGCCTCTTTACAGGCCCTAAAAAGAAAGAAAAACAAAAGCAAGTTAGTTAATATAAAAAAGAAGCGGCATATCCCTTTATGAAAAAAGATATGCCGTTTATAATATGTATAAAGTTTTTATATACAGGAGTTGAGACAGCATGAGCATGAAATTAGTCATTCTCGGCTTACTACTCGAAGGAGATAAACATCCATATGAAGTGCAGCATATTATGAAAGAACGACAAATGGATTGTTACATTAAATATGCTAAAGGATCACTTTATTACGCCTTCGAGCAATTAGAAAAGCAAGGGGCAATTCATATTACAAATGTAATTAGAGACACAAATCGACCTGACAAAACGATTTTTCATATAACAGAAGAAGGCAAAAAACTATTCCACACTTTACTATTAAAACAATTCGAAGCCAAAAACCAAATATATAAACCTATTTATTCAGCCTTATCTTTCGCTCACTTTAGCAATGATCACGAATTAGTTCCTATTTTAGAAAAAAAGAAAAACGATACTCTTCAATATTTACATACTATGCAAACGATATATGATTGTAATAAAGGAAAGGTTCCACGTGCACAACTATATATTTTGCAAAGTGTAATTGAGCATATTACAGTTGAATTACAATGGCTAAACACCCTCCTTAAAGATGCTATAGCAGGCCAACTTTCAGAAGTTGCTATAGATGAAGATTGAACTATGAAAGAAGACATCCCTACTTCTTTCATAGCTCAATTTCTCTTTTCATACTGTAATATTATTAGTTACTCCAGAATATAAAAAGTCAGAATACTAAGAAATAAAAACTTTAGAATTTTCTTATTTTAAAACAGTAGACAAAATTCCAAAAATTATGTTAAAATTTGTTTCAATATCATATCGCTTGTTAAATTCCTTTCAAAAGGAAAATAGGTACACGAAAGTTTCGTTTCGTGTTTAAAAGGGAAGCTTGGTGAAACTCCAACACGGTCCCGCCACTGTAAATGCTGAGATTTCTTTTTGGTGCCACTGTGAAAACGGGAAGGTGAAAGAAATTATATGAAGCATAAGTCAGGAGACCTGCCTGTTTTAACAACACTGATAGATTCACGGATGATGATGAGGTGTTAAAACAAAAAGGAAGGCTTATTTTCTATGTCTTTGTACTTTTTGTTATAGGTATTTCCTAGTAAACGGAAATGCTTACTTTCAATTAGGGAGGAATTTAAAATGGCAATTCAAACAAGTAACTTAGGTTATCCACGTATCGGACTACAACGAGAGTGGAAAAAAACATTGGAAGCTTTTTGGTCCAATAAAATCGATGAAGAACAATTTTTAACAACAATGAAAGAAATTCGCCTTCAACACGTAAAAGTACAGCAAGAAAAAGGGATTGAACTCATTCCAATTGGCGACTTTACATATTATGATCACGTTTTGGATACTGCCTATATGCTAGGATTTATTCCATCACGTTTTTCTGAGTTTACATCTTACCTTGATGTATATTTCGCAATGGCGCGTGGCTCTAAAGATCACGTAGCTTCCGAAATGACAAAATGGTTTAACACAAACTATCACTATATCGTTCCTGAATATGAAGAGGGATTACAAATCTCTTTAAAAGATAATCGTCCACTTCGCTTATACGAAGAGGCAAAACAAGAATTAGGAGTAGATGGAAAGCCTGTTATTTTAGGACCATATACTTTCTTAAAATTAGCTAAAGGTTATACACAAGAACAATTTCCTACCATTTTAAAACAGTTAGTTGCACCTTACGTACAACTGCTTTCAGAACTACATGCAGCTGGTGCACCAGCCATTCAAGTTGATGAACCGATTTTCGCTTCTTTAACTAAAAAAGAAGTTCAACAAGCAAAAGAAATTTATGAAGCTATTCGTAAAGAAGTTCCAAATGCGACTCTTCTTTTACAAACATATTTTGATAGCGTAGAAGAAAACTATGAAGAAATTATTACATTCCCGGTATCCGGTATTGGATTAGATTTCATTCATGGTAAAGAAGGTAATCTAAATGCTATTTCAAAATATGGATTCCCAGCTGATAAAACTTTAGCTGTCGGTTGTATAGATGGCCGTAACATTTGGAGAGCTGACCTTGATGAAGTTCTTGAGTTATTTACAACGTTACAAAAACAAGTCCAAACGAAAGATATCATCGTTCAGCCTTCTTGTAGCTTATTGCATACACCAATCGATAAAACAGAAGAAACTCACTTATCGACTGAGCTGTTTGATGCGTTAGCATTTGCAAATCAAAAATTAGAAGAGTTAGTTCTTATTCATTCCGCTCTCACTCAAGGTACAGAAAGCATTAGTAATGAGCTGGAAACATATCGAAACGTACATCATACAATTCGTTCATCTGCTGCACGTAACCGAGAAGATGTCAAAGCAGCACGAACAGCACTAAAAGAAGAAGATTTTTCACGTCCTCTTCCATTTGAAAAACGATACGAATTACAACAAGTTGCTCTAGAGTTACCGCTATTACCAACAACGACTATTGGTAGCTTCCCGCAAACAACTGAAGTTCGTCAAACGCGAAAAGAATGGCGTAACGGTGTTATTTCAAATGAACAATATGAACAATTTATTGAAAAAGAGACAGAAAAATGGATTCGTTACCAAGAAGAAATTGGGCTTGATGTCCTTGTACATGGTGAATTTGAAAGAACTGACATGGTCGAATATTTTGGTGAGCGCCTTGCTGGTTTCTCATTCACTAAAAACGGTTGGGTACAATCATACGGTTCCCGCTGCGTAAAACCACCTGTTATTTATGGTGATGTAGCCTTTATTAACGGCATGACTATTAAGGAAACAGTTTATGCGCAAAGCTTAACAGAGAAAGTTGTAAAAGGAATGTTAACCGGACCTGTTACAATTTTAAATTGGTCCTTCGTTCGAAATGATATTCCAAGAAAAGAAGTTTCGTATCAAATTGCACTAGCTCTTCGTCACGAAATTGAACTACTTGAATCTTCCGGGATTAGAGTAATCCAAGTCGATGAGCCCGCACTTCGTGAAGGAATGCCACTAAAAGAAAAAGATTGGGATGCTTATATTACATGGGCAGTACAATCCTTCCTTTTAGCAACTTCTTCTGTAGCAAATGAAACACAAATTCATACTCATATGTGTTACAGTAACTTCGAAGATATTGTTGACGCGATTCGCGCATTAGATGCAGATGTAATTTCTATCGAAACATCAAGAAGTCACGGAGAATTTATTGATACATTAAAACATACAACATATGAAAAAGGCATCGGCCTAGGTGTATATGATATTCATAGCCCACGTGTACCGAGTAAAGATGAAATGTATAAAATCGTAGAACAATCTTTAGAAGTATGTGATCCTAAATATTTCTGGATTAATCCTGATTGTGGTTTAAAAACGAGAAGAACAGAAGAAGTTATTCCAGCTTTAGAACATATGGTGCAAGCAGCGAAAGATGCTCGTTCCCTTTTAAAAACAAACGCATAACAAAAATGGGTTATCCTTTTCTCAGGATAACCCATTTTTTATTCTTTACTTTCAAAAAAGAATTCATATTGTATTTTATATAATTCATCATCCGTTGGCTCTTCAAGAGGAATTGCTTGTAATACAACTGTATACTCACCATTTGGAATAGGTATTTGAAATTTATCAGAAAGAATACTCGTTATAACGATACTTTCATTTTCAACTGTAAAAGGAACCGTAATCGTTCTAACTACTTCTTCTTTTTCAATATGTTTCCCTGGGGTCACTTTCACTTCACAAGTATAATCAGAAAGTGCTTCAAAAATAACAGTTCCATCTGCCTTAGCATAACCTCTTTCAAAATCTTCATCAGTCCAATCTACATAAGGCTGCTCACCGTCATAGTTCATCAACATTAATTGCGAATAAGAAATCGTTAACTCCATAGTTCCCCTTCTCCTTCATTATGAAATATACAACTACTACTTCACTTCAAATTTTACTCGCGTACCATCTGGGTATTTATCTAACTTATTCCCTACCCAAGAACCTGCTCCGCGGTTATCCGCCGGACTTATATATTCAATATGTGCTCCTTTTCCGCCTTCCTTGCACATCGCCATTGGCCATTCATCACGATCATACCCTTTTTTTGATGGATATGGTGCTAACGACAATTTCCTTCTATCTGCAGCACCACCACGATCGATTGTACAAACTTCTGAATGCCCTTCTTTTATAGCATCCGTAATATGTTTTCCTGTCTCTGGATAACGTTCTTTCGGAAATTCTAACACTTGATCATACGTATTCGTTTTCTTTACACTTGTTTCCTCTGGCACAAGTACTTCATAAACTGCTACTAAAATAGACAGAATTGCGATAATTGAAATGATAATACCTTTTAATTGCTTCATGTATACCTCCATGTTTCTACCAGTTTCTTTTCCTCCGTTATTATAACAAACTTCTCCTGTATATGTTTTCAGACATTATTTTAGTTATTCCTTGCCATTCCGCCAAAAATTTTCATTTTTTCACTAATGCTGTAGAAAACTAATAGCCTTCCGACATTCTTTTTCAAAGGAAGTCCTCATAAAAGATTGAAATGATATATACGATACTTTTTGGGGAGGAAATATGATGGAAGCTACCTATAAAACGAAAGATGTCACGAATAAAACAGGCATCCCAAAACATATAGTTCGCAAATATAGTCAACTGTTAGAAGAACATGGTTATATGATTTCCAAAACAGCTGATGCTCGTATTTATAAACTTGATGATTTAAAATTATTGAAATCTATACACGAAAGAGCTGCTACATTACAAGAAGATATTTCAGAAACGATACCGATTATTTTAAAAGAAAAAGAGGCCCCACCTGTACCAGTTATACAAGATAAGCAAGAGATACAAACGAAAGAAAAAGAAGATGGGCGTAACTTTGAGGAGTTCATGTTAAAACTTGAAATGCTAGCTCAATTAAATGAGGCAATTATTCATCAAAATTCTACTTTAATTACACAAAATCGTTTAAAGGATGAGAAACTAGACGAATTGATGCAACAAGTTTATGTAAAAGAAGGCTCTCAAGAAAAAATGCTTCAAGAGTTAGTCGATCACGCCGCTCAAACAGATGCACTGCAAAAAGAAAAGATGGACTTATTAATGAATCATATGTATAAACGAGAATCCAAACAGGAAGAAAAAATGAATAAACTTGTTAGTCAAATTTATAATAAAGACAGTAACCGTGATGCACAGCTTATGCAAGTTATTCGAGAAATTCAAGAAACAAAAAGAATGGTTGCTGCCTCAAAAGAGCAAAGCTTCTTTCAATCATTTAAAAGTTTATTTAGCCGAGCAAAACAAGAAAAAACAAATGAATAAACAATATAAAATAAAAAGTTACCTTTCATCGGTAACTTTTATTCCTTATTTTGTACAGCTGGTAATATAATAATTGCTTCAGTGCCTTTTCCACTTTCACTCTTATATTCCAATGTACCATTATGCGCTTGTAAAATACTAAATGTTACCATAAGTCCTAATCCTGTCCCTTTTTCTTTTAAAGAATAATATGGTTGCCCAAGCCTTGCTAACTGTTCATTCGTCATACCAACACCACTATCTTTAACTCTTATTATGATTGTTTCGTCTTTTTGAATAGCTGTTACTTTTAAATATCCTTTATTTCCTTGAATTGCTTCAATACCATTTTTAACAACATTCATAATAGCTTGCTTCAATTTTGTCTTATCACCAATCGTATAAAGACTTTCTGAAATTTCAACTTGTAAATATACACCTTGCATCGCTGCAAATGACGACATGAGAGTGGTCATTTCTATTAATTGGGCTGATAAACAAATGTGTTCTTTTTTCTCAATTTGCGGCCTTGCTAAATTTAAGTAATCTGAAATAATTTGTTCCGCCCGATCCAATTCAGCTAATACGAGACGCATATAATCCTTATTCTTCACATCTTCCGTACTTTCTAGCAATTGGATAAATCCACGAACAACAGTTAGTGGATTTCGAACTTCATGTGCCACACTTGCTGCTAACTCACTTACAATATTAAGCTTTTCTGATTTTTGCATCTCTGTACGTAGCAATGCATTTTCATTTAAATATTCAGTTAAATACACCTGAAATACCATTGTCATGACCATGATAAGCGAGGCAAATATAAATCCGCTATATATTTGCGAAATATACGGTGTAAATCCTGTTTCCAAAAGAACATTAATCATGCCTAATACTAAAGAAACAAGCACATAAAATGATGAAATCATAAATGCTAAAATTAATTTCTTATCCCTTGAAAAAAGAGACCATTTCTTTGATAAAAATAGCGGAACTATCAATAAAAATATTACTTCTAAAACTGGAAGAAAGCTCATTCCCTTTAGTAACCATTCGTATGCAACAAAAATAACTGCTGGGATTAAACCAACAATCCCACCATATAAAAAACCACTGACAATTGGAATGGGGTGAAAGTTATACCCACACACATTGCCAAAACAAATAGAGTATGTCATGGAGAGAACGAGCGTAACGCTAGATAAAAACATAATAAAGTAACGATTTGGCTTCGGAGGCATTTCTTGATAGCGATTTAAACGAATCGCTTCATATAAAAATAGTGGCAAAATTATGATGGCAATTTGAATCAATAAATCACGGATAAGCTCCATAACCTCTCATCCCCTATATGTATTTTGATATGATTATATCATTTTATAGGTGTATTTGTTTTAAAATTTTGATTTTTCTTAACATATTTGTTAATTCTTTGTTAACAACTCATAATAATTGTTACAGATTTTCGAAATGATTGTAAACCCTGTACCAAATTTCCTTCGTGCAGTATACAATGAATACGGATTACAAAGAAAATATAAAAATACTTTTTTAGACGGACAACTATAGCAAAATACAGCATATAATCCATACTATCTATGTTTACAAATAAGTGATCATTACTTTAGTAGGAGGAAGATAAATATGGCGGGTACTACGCTTGTTTTAAAAGAAGAAAATTTGGTTGTTCTAGAAAATGTTGAAAAATCAGTATATGAAGAGTTACAGCATAAAGCGGGAGAAGAAAACTGCACATGTGCTGTGAACGAATCAGTTGTTCACCTTGGCAAGGTATCCTCTGTACTCTGGAATGAAGATGAAATAGATTGGGAATACGGATATTAAAAAGTCGCTTATAGCGGCTTTTTTTCTCTTTTCTCTCTCTTTCTAAATAACATATACAAAGCGTAATCATAGAAAATATGATAAAATGAACTTAATTTTCAAACGGAAGAAAGGGAGATACAATGGAACAATTCATTAACCCTAGAGTGAAGGATATCCAAATTTCTGGAATCCGTCAATTCTCTAACATGATTCAAAACTATGATAATTTGATTTCTTTAACAATTGGACAACCCGATTTCCCTACACCTTCTCTCGTGAAAGAAGCGGCAAAACGGGCGATTACAGAAAACTATACAAGCTATACACATAACGCTGGTTTACTAGAATTACGTAAGGCAGCTTGTAACTTCGTAAAAGATAACTACGATTTACATTACTCACCTGAAAACGAAACCATCGTTACAATCGGTGCTAGCGAAGCAATTGATGTTACATTCCGAACGATTTTAGAGCCAGGAACAGAAGTAATTTTACCTGCTCCTATTTATCCAGGTTACGAACCCATTATTCGATTATGCGGTGCAACGCCTATTTTTGTAGATGTTCGTGAAACTGGATTTCGTTTAACAGCTGAAGCGCTTAAAAATGCTATTACAGAAAAAACAAGATGTATCGTACTACCGTATCCTTCTAATCCAACTGGTGTAACTTTATCCACAGAAGAGCTAAAAGATATTGTAGATGTTTTAAAAGATAAAAATATTTTCGTCCTTTCAGATGAAATTTATAGTGAGCTTGTATATGAACAAAAGCATACATCTATCGCACATTTCCCAGAAATGCGTGAAAAGACAATTGTCATTAACGGTTTATCTAAATCACATTCTATGACTGGCTGGCGTGTTGGACTTTTATTTGCACCAAGCTATTTAGCAGGACACATATTAAAAGTTCATCAATACAATGTAACGTGTGCTACTTCAATCGCTCAATACGCTGCAATTGAAGCATTAACAGCAGCTAAAGACGCACCAAAAATGATGCGCCACCAATATAAAAAACGCCGTGATTACGTATATAATAGACTCACTCAAATGGGATTAACAGTTGAAAAGCCAACAGGTGCATTTTACTTATTCCCATATGTTGGTCATTTGACATCTTCATCATTTGATTTTGCACTTGATCTTGTCAAAGAAGCGGGACTAGCTGTAGTTCCTGGAACAGCATTCTCTGAATACGGTGAAGGCTACCTTCGCTTGTCCTATGCGTATAGTATCGAAACTTTAAAAGAAGGCTGCGACCGATTAGAAGCCTTTCTAATGAAAAAAGCTAAGAGTTAAACTCTTAGCTTTTTTATGCATAATGATCACAAGTTTGACGTTTTAGTAATTTATGAGGAATAATGATACACTTTGCAGTGGATTCTGCATTCTCTACTTTATCAACTAAAGCTTTTGCCGCCTCATATCCTAGCTGATAAATATTCACATCAACTGTCGAAAGTGGAGGGCTCGCAATTTCCGATAATAAAGCATTATTAAAGCTTACAATAGAAACATCTTTCGGTACAACAAATCCTTTTTTAGAAAGAGCACTTAACACACCAAGTCCAATTAAGTCATCCGTTGCCATAATTGCCGTTGGCGGTTGCTGCAGTCCCATTAATTCCTCAACAGCTTGTTGACCACTTTCCCTCGAAAAATCAAAATGTAAAATATATTCTTTTGGTAATACAATGTCTGCTAATTTCAAGGCATCACTCATACCAGCTAAACGATCTCTCGTTACAAGTAAATCTGATCCACCACCAATGAACGCGATTTGTTTATGCCCTAATGAAATTAAATATTCTGCCACTTCTCTTGCAGCTGTATAATTGTCATTATCTACATATGTAATTTCATCTTTTCGATCATATGGTTTTCCTATTAAAACAAACGGGAAATTTTGTTCATGTAAATATTGAATAATCCGATCATTCTCCCTTGAATATAAAAGAATAATGCCACCAATTTGGCGTCCTTGTACCATCTTTACGACACCATTAAAAATTTCTTCTTCCGTTTCACCTGTCGACATGTAAAGCGCATAACCTTCTACGTGTGCAAATGAACTAATCCCTCTTATAACTTCTGGGAAAAATGGATTTTGAAAAGCTTTACTTGCAGAACTTGGCATAACAAGACCAAGTGTTTTCGTCGTTTGGTTCGCAAGATTTCTCGCATTTAAATTGGGATGATACCCTAATTCACTCATCACTTTCCTAACACGGCGCTTTGTCTTTTCACTTATACTTGGATTATCAGCAATTACACGAGAAACTGTTGATGGTGCAACATTCGCTTGCTTCGCCACATCTTTAATTGTAACTGTCATAAAAATCCCCCTCCTCTCATTTCTCTGCCATTTTTCATATATTTTATCTCGCACTCATTGCAAGTCATAAACTTTCATTTCTTATATCTTGCAAAACTAATCCTATTCTCCCTCTTCATGTATTGTAAGGGATATAGCTATTTTTTCCTATACTATAATATACTATTTATTTCACTTCTTTTCACATGTGATGTCAAATCTCTTTTCATCTCCCTATAAACTTATTTATAGGGAGATGAAAAGAAAAATGGGACGTAATGTCCCATTTTTCATCCTTTTGTACCTCCAGCTGTTAAACCAGAAATAAAGTATTTTTGTAGTGATAGGAATAAAATTGAAATTGGGATCGCAATTAACACAGAACCCGCTGCAAACGTTGTAAATTCATTACCGAATTTCTTCGCAACCATTTCATATAATCCAACTGCTAAAGTATAATTTTCTGGTGTTCGCAAAATAATACTCGCTAAAATGAAATCTGTAAATGGACCAATGAAAGTAAATAACGCTACAACCGCTACGATTGGCTTTGCAAGTGGCATAATGATTTGCCAAAAAATACGAAAATGCCCTGCTCCATCCATTCGAGCTGATTCATCTAGTTCTTTCGGAATCGTATCAAAATACCCTTTCATAAGCCATGTATTCATCGGAATAGCCCCGCCTACATAAATTAAAATTAATGCAAGGTGTGTATCAATTAATCCTGTTAATTGAGCTAATACGTATAAAGCAATTAACGCTGCAAAGTTTGGAATCATTTGCAGAATTAAAAATGTTAATAAACCATTTTTTCTTCCAACAAAACGATATCTCGAAAATGCATAAGCAGTAAAGCTAATTGCTAACACTGAGAAAATCATCGTTAAAACACTTACTTTTAATGTGTTTTTATACCATAGTAAGTAATTACTATTCTCTAGATCTAATAACTTACGATAATGATCTAACGTTGCATTTTGTGGAATAATACTTGATCCAGATAAACTATCACCCGGATTAAACGATGAGCCAATAATCCATAATAACGGATAGAAAATGATGGCACACATTACGAAAATAACTAAATAACTTAATGAGAGACGTAACATCTTCTGTCTTTTAATATTCATTTACATCATATCCTCTTCTTGGAATGATTTTGTTCTCTTAAATTGCCATAACGCAACTGTAATAACGATTAACGATAATATCATTGTAAGAGCTGCTGCTTTTCCGTACTGCGCTGAAGTCATCGTTAACTTATAAATCCATGAAATTAAAATATCCGTTCCACCTGCGTCTTGTCCAGCTACAGCAGGACCTCCACCGTTAAATAGATAGATGATACTAAAGTTATTAAAGTTAAACGTATATTGCGTAATTAATATTGGTGCTGTTGCATATAACACAAGTGGCAATGTAATTTTACGAAACTGTTGCCAAGCTGTCGCTCCATCTACTGTAGCCGCTTCATATAATTCTCCCGGAATCGATTGCAGTATACCCGTTGTCATCGCAAAGATAAACGGGAACCCAAGCCACGTTTGAATCATAATTAAAGCAATCTTCGCCCAAAATGGATCTGTCATCCAAGCAATTTTTTCAATTCCGAATAAAGCTAATACTTGATTGTTAATCGCTCCGAATGTTTCATTAAACATACCAGAGAAAACAAGAATAGATACGAATGCTGGAACCGCCCACGGTAAAATGAAGATTGTTCGAATAATTGCCTTTCCTTTAATACCGGGCTGATTTACGATAATCGCTAAGAAAATACCAAGCGCAACTTGTAATGTTGTTGCAACGAATGTCCAAATGACAGTCCAAGAGAATACACTTACAAATGTCTCTCTCCACATCGGTAAAGTGAAAATATCAATAAAGTTTTTAAAGCCCACCCAATCTACTAATTTTGCTGGAGGAGAATGATATAAATCATAGTTTGTAAATCCAATTAAAATTACGAAGATGATTGGAAATACGACAACAAAGATAAGTAGTAGAAAACCTGGTGAAACCATTAAATAAGGAAAACCTTGATCTAACAAATTACGGTATTGCTCTTTTACAGAATTTAACGGTGTTCCGATATCACGTTTCTTTCCATTTTGGTATGCATCGTATAAGTTAAATGCATATATGCCGAGCCCAAAAGCGATAACGATAAGGGCCAAGATTCCTTCTACTAATAGAAAGACAGAATGGTCACGTGGAACTTCTGTACCAAGCGTTACAATACCCCATAATCCCATATTTAATAAATCAGCAAAGGCTACAATAAATGAACCTGTTAATACTAGAAAAATAAGACCTTTTACAAATTGTTTATTATACATTTGGCCCACGCCTGGAATGATTGATAACATGGTTGCCATTTTTCTATGCTTTGAATGGTTTAACCCATTTGCTGGTTCCATAGATGTTTGCATGTTCCTTCCCCCTTTTTTCTTCCTACATGGAAGGGAGAGAATTCGTGCCTCTCATATTCGAGGCACGAATTTCACCTTATTTTTTCTTGTTATGATTTGCCTCAATATTACCTTTAATTTGTTTCACTGCACTATCAAGCGCCGCTTTTGGTGCCTCTTTATCTGTAACAACTAATTGAAGCGCATCTCCAGCTGGTTTCCAAACTTCTTGCATTTCTGGAATGTTTGGCATTGGAATTCCATTTTCAGATTGCGTTGCAACTGCTTTTGCAGCTTCGTTATCTTTAATAATTGGATCTTCCATTACTGATTTTACTGGAGGAATTTCTTTTGTTTTCTCAAATCGAATTTTTGCGTTTTCTTCATTTGTTACCCACTCAGTGAATTTTGTAGCTAAATCATTTTGTTTAGAGAAACTTGTTACATGCCATCCTTTAACCCCAACAAACGTTTTCATTGGTTGACCATTTGGTAATTTCGGCATTGGAGCAACGCCATAATCAATCCCGTTCTTTTCCATTGCTTGGAACGCCCATGGGCCATTCATGATAGAAGCTGCTTTTCCTTCATTGAATAGTCCATCAGCAGCAGGCCCACCTGATTCACCGATAATACCTTTTGGGAATAATTTTTCCTTGTACCATTTTTGAAGATATTCAGCACCTTGTACTGCTCCGCTATTATTTAATCCAACATCACTTGCATTTGGCTTTCCATCTTTTTCACCAAATACATAACCGCCCATACCTGCCATGAATGCATTAGCAAAGTAGAAGTTATCTCCTAATGCTAAAAATCCGTACTTGCCATCTTTCGTAAATTCTTTTGAGAAGTTAAACAGCTCGTCCATCGTTTCTGGCGCTTTTGGCATTAGTTTTTTATTGTAAATAAAGACTGGTGTCTCAATTGCTTTTGGTAAACCATATAATTTTCCATTATATGTCTGTGCTTCTATTGATGAATTAGTAAATTTACTCTTTACAGCATCATCTGCTTTCACTTCAGAAAGTAAACCTTCTGTTACTGCATTTCCGATTTGATCGTGTGGCAATGTTACAACATCTGGTCCAGTCCCCGCTGGTCCATCAAGGCGTAACTTCTTCACTTGATCTGTCATTTGCATTTCAACAACTTTTACTTTTACTTTATATTTTTCCTCAAAGCTTTTCACTGCTGGTTCTAAACCAACACCTTTTTTATCATCTTCCCAAACAAGAAGATCATAGTCTTTTTTCGCTTTACTTTCCTCTTTTTTCCCTGAATCTTTCGGTCCACATGCAGATAACATACCAATAGATAATGCTGAAACCGTTAATAATGATAATGCTTTCTTCATCCCAAAAACCTCCCTAAATTGTCTATGTACCTCAGTAACTGAAAACGTTTGCATTTAATAGTTTAATTGAAGCGCAAACAATATCTCAATCTATGAAAACGTTTGCGCTATTTGTCTATCATTATACATTCTTTTATTCATTTTGCAAATATTAATTTAAAAATTATGTCATTATACTCTTTATACATTGACTTTATATGAAATGAATACTACTCTTATAAGCAATATTAAAGCTACGAGAAAGGCAATCGTTTGCAATATAGGCTTTATTATTACACTTAAGGGAATACTATGTATAGAGATATTGAAGGGGGATTTTCTATATGTTTAAAGAAGCTATTTATCATAGGCCGAAAGATAATTATGCATACGCTTATGATGAACAAACAATTCACATCCGAGTACGTACTAAGAGAGATGATATTCAAAGCGCCGATCTTATTTACGGTGATCCTTACGAATGGAAAGACGGGAAATGGATATCAGCAAGTACACCCATGAAAAAAACGGGTTCTACTGCATTATTTGATTATTGGTCCATTTCAATCGAACCAAAATTTAAGCGCTTACGTTATGGGTTTGAATTAAAATCTGAAACAGACACTCTTATTTATGCAGAGCGAGGATTCTTTTCTAGCATTCCAAATGATGATGTTGGTAACTTTTTCTGTTTTCCATTTATTCATGCAGATGATGTATTCAAAGCACCATCTTGGATTAAAGACACCATTTGGTATCAGATTTTCCCTGAGCGATTCGCTAATGGCGATAGTACGCTGAATCCAGAAAACACCCTTCCTTGGGGAAGTGCGAATCCAACTCCAACTAATTTTTTCGGCGGAGATTTTTCTGGTGTTATTCAAAACCTTGATTACCTTGTTAAGCTTGGCATTTCCGGAATATATTTCACACCTATTTTCAAAGCTCATTCAAACCATAAATATGACACAATTGACTATATGGAAATTGACCCACAATTTGGGACGAAAGAAACTTTTAAAGAGCTCGTTGAAGAATGTCATAAGCACGGTATAAAAGTAATGCTCGATGCTGTGTTTAATCATAGTGGATACTTTTTCGAGAAATTTCAAGACGTACTAGAGAATGGTGAGAAGTCCGCATATAAAGAGTGGTTCCACATTCATGAATTTCCGATTATAACCGAACCACTTCCAAATTATGATACTTTCGCCTTTACACCGTATATGCCTAAATTAAATACAGCTCATCCAGATGTAAAAGAATACTTACTTGAAGTAGGACGTTATTGGGTACGAGAATTCAATATAGATGGCTGGCGCCTTGATGTCGCCAATGAAGTCGATCACAACTTTTGGAGAGAATTCCGAACTGAAATAAAGACACTAAATCCTGAAGTATATATTTTGGGAGAAATTTGGCACGATGCCCTTCCGTGGCTACAAGGCGATCAATTTGATGCTGTCATGAGCTATCCTGTTACAAACGCTCTACTTTCTTACTTTGCTAACGATTCCATTAAAGCAAGTGAATTCATGAAGCAAATTACAGAATCTCTACATTCCTACTCTATGAATGTAAATGAAGCAGCATTTCATTTATTAGATAGCCATGATACTCCAAGAATTTTAACAACATGCAACGGAGATAAAAATAAGTTGAAATTGCTCTATGTATTCCATCTTTCTTTCATCGGCTCTCCTTGTATTTATTACGGAGATGAAATTGGTATGGATGGCGGCATGGACCCTGATTGCCGTAAATGTATGATTTGGGATACTAAAGAACAAGATCATGCATTATTTACCCATATACAAACATTGATTTTATTACGGAAACAACATAAAGCATTTGGAGGACATGGTACTTTTCAATTCATCGAAGCAAATGATGAACATAATTATATTTCTTATACGAAAACATATGAGGATGAAACTATCTTTTTCGTTTTAAACCCTACTAATAGTGAAGTTACAGTTTCACTCCCTCTTCATGTTACTGGTAAGAAAATAATTAACATTTATACAAACGAAGAATTTTCAGCAGAAGCAAGTGTATTACAAGTTACACTTCCTCCATATGGATTCTCCATATTAAAATGGTAATCCAAAAAAGCCTTATGCCAAGTTTGAAGTGGCATAAGGCTTTTTCTTATTTCAATTTGAACACTATCGCTTCATACGGACGTAATGGAATGTTATCTATTGATCCGATTTCTACATCGTAATTGTGTATAAATAACTCTGATTCACTATAACTAATATCCTTAGGCATTTCAAATACACTTTCATCCGCAGTAAAGTTTGCAATGACAAGTAGTTTTTCATCTCCATATGTTCTTACATAAGCAAAAATAGAAGGGTCATTATTTAATATTAAATCATATGATCCATACACAACTATTTCATTATTTTTGCGTAGTTCAATTAATTTCTTATAGTAATAAAAAATTGAACCTTCATCTTGGATTGCTTGTTTCACATTAATCTCTTTATAGTTAGGATTTACAGTAATCCAAGGTTCACCTTTTGTAAATCCAGCGTGATTCTGATCATTCCACTGCATCGGAGTTCTAGCATTATCACGACCCTTTATATAAATAGATTCCATTACTTTTTCTATATCTTCACCATGGTCTATCACTTTTTCTTTATACATATTTAACGTTTCAATATCTCGATATTCATCAATTGACTCAAATCCGACGTTCGTCATTCCGATTTCCTCTCCTTGATAAATATATGGCGTTCCTTTCATCATATGAAGAACTGTCGCTAACATTTTTGCTGATTCAATGCGATACATTCCATCATTACCAAAACGAGATACAACGCGAGGCTGATCATGATTATTCCAATAAAGGCTATTCCATCCGGTATGCTCTAATGCTTTTTGCCACTTTGTTAAATTCTCTTTTAAAGTAAGAAGTGAGCATGGTTTTACATCCCACTTTCCACCTTCTCCTGAATCTAAATCCATATGTTCAAATTGGAATACCATTTGCAATTCTTTTCGTTCTTCTCCAGTATACAATTTCGCTTCTTCTGTCGTTACACCAGGCATTTCACCAACCGTCATAATATCATAATGCGATAATACTTCCTCATTCATTTCATGTAAATATTTATGAATGTTTGGACCGTTCATAAAATGCTTATGACCTGAAACATACCCCTCTTCTTCTGTTTCAACAGCTGGTAATCCCTCTTCTTTAGAAATAAAATTAATAACATCCATACGGAAACCATCAATTCCTTTTTCTAACCAAAACTTCATCATTTCATAAACATCTTGTCTTACCTTTTCATTATCCCAATTTAAATCTGGCTGTTTTTTAGAAAACAGATGTAAATAATATTCATCTGTCATTTCATCATACTGCCATGCTGATCCACTAAACGCTGCTCCCCAGTTGTTCGGTTCTTTTCCTTCTTTTCCAGGGCGCCATATATAGTAATCTCTATATTTATTATCTTTTGATTTACGTGATTCAATAAACCAATTATGTTCATCAGATGTATGATTAACAACTAAATCCATCATCAATTTCATATTACGTTCATGCATTTCATGTAATAGCTCATCCCAATCTTCCATTGTTCCGAACTCGTTCATAATTTTACAATAATCGCTTATATCATAACCATTATCATCATTTGGAGATTCATAGACTGGTGATAACCAAATCACATCAATCCCTAACTCTTTTAAGTAATCTAGCTTTGAAATAATCCCTTGAAGATCTCCTATACCATCACCATTACTATCCATAAAGCTACGAGGATAAATTTGATATACTACACTTTCTTTCCACCATTGTTTTTCCATTATGCTACCCCATTTCATTCATCATTCATTTTTCTCTTTTTTAAGGCGCAAACGTTTTCATTAATGAATGATAACAGATTCTATCTCAATTTAAAATAGCGCTTACAATTTTTATTGTCTTTTTCTAAGAAAACATATGAAAACCACTAATAAATCTCCAATAAATGAAAACGTTTTATTTTTTTATTTATTTTTTGAATCTATTCGTTTATAATGAACTCAAAGAAAACGTTTGCATAATTATTTCTAGGGGGAAATACCATGGCAGAACTTAAATTAGAAAACATTTATAAAATATATGATAATAACGTAACAGCTGTAACTGATTTTAATTTACACATTCAAGATAAAGAATTTATTGTATTTGTCGGTCCTTCTGGATGCGGAAAATCTACAACATTACGAATGGTAGCTGGACTTGAAGATATTTCAAAAGGCGAGTTTTCAATTGATGGTAAACTAATGAATGATGTTCCTCCAAAAGATCGAGATATCGCTATGGTATTCCAAAACTACGCTCTTTATCCACATATGAGTGTATATGATAATATGGCATTTGGATTAAAACTTCGAAAAATACCAAAAGATGAAATCGATCGTCGTGTGAAAGATGCAGCAAAAATTTTAGGACTTGAACAATATTTAGATAGAAAACCGAAAGCATTATCAGGTGGACAGCGCCAACGTGTTGCGTTAGGTAGAGCAATCGTTCGAGATGCAAAAGTTTTCTTAATGGATGAACCATTATCAAACTTAGATGCTAAACTCCGTGTTGCAATGCGCTCAGAAATTTCTAAGCTACATCATCGTCTTGGAACAACAACAATTTATGTAACACATGATCAAACAGAAGCAATGACTATGGCTTCGCGTCTTGTCGTTATGAAGGATGGAAAAATCCAACAAATTGGAACTCCAAAAGAAGTATATGAAACACCAGAAAACATCTTCGTGGGTGGATTTATCGGCTCACCAGCTATGAACTTCTTCCGTGGTAAATTGACTGAAACCGATTTCGTTATAGACAATACTATAAAAATTAAAGTATCTGAAGGAAAAATGAAGATGCTACGTGAACAAGGCTATGTAAATAAGGAAATTGTTTTAGGTATTCGTCCAGAGGACATTCATGATGAACTACTATTTTTAGAAGCTTCACAATCTACTGCCTTCACAACAAAAATTGAAGTCGCTGAGTTATTAGGTGCTGAATCCATTTTATATATGAAACTTGGGAATCAAGATTTTGCGGCACGTGTAGATGCAAGACATACGTTTTCACCTGGTGACCAAATTAAATTAGCATTTGATATGAATAAAGCGCATTTCTTTGATAACCAAACTGAACAACGTATTCGCTAAAAAATTTATCTTTACTATACACATATAAAAAACCGTCCACATATATTGAGGGCGGTTTTCATTATTATACTAGGGCTTCTACTGTATGAAATGATTGTCCTTTCGTGCCAATAATACCGAAAATCGGTAAATCACTAAGCACCACTTCTTCTTGCTGTTTCATAAAAGATGACGTTAATTGTTTTATCTCTATCCAAACGTCATTAATACAAAGTACATTGGAATCGTTCTCTTGTTGGCGAGAAAAAATAGAATCTATTTTATATAAACCAGCATTTTGAAAAAGCATGTCAATGCGACTGAATGCATTCAAAGTAATGCTAATAACGCGTTGCCAATCTCCTTGCTTTTCCATATCATAGAATACAAAAAGGGCTTCTCCGCCTAGATTCGTAATTTCCTCCACTGTTGCTTGTCCACTCTCTTGATCAATGTCCGTCACAATAACTTTTGCGCCTTGTTTAGCCAACAAAAGAGCTGTATTACGTCCAATACCGATGCCACCGCCAGTTACGATAGCAACTTTTCCTGCAAGCTTCATTTTCATTACCCCTTCTATAAGTCTTACCGTCATTCAGTATACTCCTTTATGAGATTATTCTGCAAGCAAGAAAAATTGCCATTCGATTTGTAAACGTTTACTTTTTATCCTTCTTTTTTCTTACTCTTACGCTGATCAAGAACTAGACCGATAAAAATGAGAATGCCCCAAAAAATTATGCTACCTCCTGTCATCTCAACTTCCCCCTTATTATATAAAGTAAAACTTTAATCAGCCCCAAATGGTGAGATAAAGATATTATTTTTAATCATTATACCATTATCTTAATTTTCAATCTATTATAAATAGAAATGACACATTTTAGTTTTTCCTTACTGTAAATATTCACAATATACTTATAAAATAAAAAAAGACCCTTTTATATATAAAAGGGTCTTTTTTTATTTTATTATACAAGACTTATTATTTTCGTCTTTGTAATTAAGTCCTGAAAACCGCAATTGTCTTTGCGGAACAACATCATATATACGTTACATATTAATGGAATTCCTAATAGCAATACGTTCGGTAATAACACTACAAAAAATCTTATAATTAATGTTTGCAACGTTAGCTTTTCACTCTTCAATGAAATTAATTTTATTCTCGTTACCTTTTTGCCAAGTGTAACACCGTTCCAAATAAAGGGTAATACAATAAAATATATCGCCATTAATATGAAAACTACTGCGAAATCATATCTAAAATCACCTAAGCTTATATTAAAGCGCTTAAACATAGCACTATAGTTTCCGGTCATAATAGCTACTACTGCACCATACATAACCGAGATTAAAAACATGTCAATTAGGGAAGCACCTATGCGATTCATTACAAGCGCTGGACGATGCATCTTTAACTTCATTTTATGTCGACTCCTTCATATCCTTCTTTACCCGTCTCATCGTACCACTTCTAAAAAACATTGTAAACTAGCGTTTCTCTTACTTTTCTTGTACAATTTGTTACAATAGCATTATAAAGGAGGTTCCCATATTGAAAAAATGGATAATCCTATTCGTCGCCTTCCTATTAACTGGTTGTGCAGGAAACACAAGTCACTTAACTTATACGGTTAACGATGAATACGAACTCATACGTACTTCTGGAAATGCATTTGAACTTTTCCCCTCGCAAGATGCTGTATATGCCACACAATACATCCCTGCAAAAATTACAGACATTGCTTGGGATGATAAATACATTATTGCAAAACAAACTGAGGAAAAATCAGATCCAAATAACCCTGACGCAGCAATTGCGAATAAAAAAAGTGAACATTATTGGAT
Source organism: Bacillus cereus group sp. MYBK95-2 (assembly GCF_051915225.1). Taxonomy (NCBI): domain Bacteria; kingdom Bacillati; phylum Bacillota; class Bacilli; order Caryophanales; family Bacillaceae; genus Bacillus; species Bacillus cereus group sp. MYBK95-2. The sequence continues at coordinate 502,472 of NZ_JBQAEH010000001.1, forward strand.
TATTGATGTAAAGCACAATAAACGTTTCGGTCCCTACAATGAAAAGCAATTTAATGAACAAAAAGATGCGTTTAAAATTAAGGTGCCTTTTCAAAATGTAGATTCATACATAAAAGAAATAAAAAAACAGTCAGCATAATATTTGTATGCTGACTGTTTTGTCTTACATTATTTTAGTGAGATGTTAAACGTTTGTGGCTCTTTTACAACATCTTGTGTTTCTGAATCTCCTGCAAGTAAATCATCAGTTGTAAACTGAATATCCTTTACCTTGTCTTTTCCATCGTCAAGTATTAAACCAATAATACCATCTCTTATTTCACCAGGCTTATAGTCTTCTCTTGATACATTTTTTGTACCAACTAACGTATCTTCGTCATATAAAAAGTTTTGAGTGGCTACTTTAAAATGTTGCTTACCATTAATCATAACATCATTCATAGAGAAAAATTGCATATTTTTATTTCCGCTATTCTCCACTTTATATGTAATCTCAACGTAACGAATTGTATTACTAATCTCTGTTCCACTTAGCGATGCATATAATTCTGCATCTTCTTGGCTTACTTTATCCCCTAATCTACGTTTTACTTCTTCAGGAGTTAGTGCCGTGTATACTTTCAATGTATTTTTTGCCTTTTCACTCATTTGTGATAAAGAGATTACTTTCACATCTTGTACGTGAATTTTCATTGGCGCTACTTCAAATGTTTGATTCACAGAATGCATCTGCTCTAACTTGAAAGTACCCCATCCTGTTTCTTTCACTTTTTGTCCTACTTTTTTCAGCTCACGCCCACCATATTCTTTCGTTTCAGGAATAGATTCTTTCTTCTTCGGTTCAGCTTTCTTTTCTTCTTGATGGAAGCAACCACTTAACATAAGAAGAAAACTACATAAAACAAAAATACTTTTCCATGCTTTCATCATTTCATTTCTCCTAACGCTATCATTCATGAATATAAAATTAGTCCCTTGCTTTGTAAACTATAGAAACAATGACAATTCCACAAAATGAACTTGTCAGTCCAGATACTATTATACCTCCAATTTGGAAAATATGAAAATAGGGGTCTAGGAACGCATGCACGATAAATATAAAAGCTGTCACAATGATTATCGAAACCCAATACTTTCTTTTTTCTAAAGCTACAATCATATCTTTCCCTGTTTCATCTTTATACTTCCATAGTACGTATAATAGCAATAATAAGCCAACACATGTACTCCCATGTTGCATATATTTATACAATGGAATACTGTGTAATTCAATTTGTAACAATGCTATTTTCATAACGAAATAGCCTGTATTATGAGTAAATGCATCCAAAACGACATGGGTGAGCATACCGAATAATGCAGAATAGCAAAATACAAAGAATTCTTTCCAGGTATGTAGCCCCCACCTCTCATCTATTGCATATGAATAATAACCAGCAAACGGTTTAGGCAAATGCGTTATAAACGGCTTTTTTAAAATGTAATGATATATGTATGCGATTAGAAATACAAGCGGTAAATTTAAATATAAGAACCCAAGCCATGTATGGCCAATAACACCATAGGGTCTAAAGGGCAAAAAATATTCAAAGTCAGGCGCCATACTACCTAATATAAGAGCCGTTACTGAAATATGTTTAGAGTGCTTTTTCGCAAAAGGAAGAACTGCTGCTGGATGTGCAAATGTAAACGGCATACTTTAACTCCTTCTCACATTTTCAATAGAATACCATATATCATAACGAGAGAATGAATCTTCATGCAATATTTATTTTCACATTGGAATATGATAGTTTAAATGATATAATCCACATAAAATATTCAGAAAACAAGAAGGGATCCAGGTGTCATTAACACTTGTATTTGCTGCCTTTTTAAATTCAAAATCCGTTATGAATTGAGGTTTATATATTGATTGACGTACCCTTTTTACAAAATGTCACATTAAAAAAAGAAAATATCCCTAGTTTTTCCGCATATCCTTACTGCTTACCCGCTATTCGAACATTACAATCACTAGATTTCCATCCAAATGTAACATTCATTATTGGAGAAAACGGAACAGGTAAATCAACATTACTTGAAGGAATTGCAATTGCGTTAGGTTTTAATGCAGAAGGTGGAACGAAGAACTTCCGCTTTAGCACAAACGATTCCCATTCATCTTTACATGAATACCTTCGAATTTCAAAAAGTTTCAATACACCAAACGACGGTTTCTTTCTTCGCGCTGAATCATTTTATAACGTTGCTTCTTATATTGATGAAATAGATGCTGATAGAGAAGCACGTGGGAATCCGGTTATCAACTCTTATGGTGGTATCTCACTACACAAACAATCACACGGTGAATCATTCTTCTCATTATTTATGAACCGTTTTTCAGGACAAGGTTTATACATTTTAGATGAGCCTGAGGCAGCTTTATCACCAATGAGACAACTTTCCATGCTCATTCGAATGCACGAACTAGCTGAACAAGGTTCACAATTTGTTATCGCGACGCATTCTCCTATTTTAATGGCTTATCCTGAATCCACTATATATTCTTTAACACAAGAGGGAATTCACGAATCCACATTAGAAGAAACTGAGCATTACCAAACGACGAAACTTTTCTTTGAAAATCGCGATCGATTATTCCATCATCTATTTGAGTCGTAAAAAAAGAAGCAGCAATAGCTGCTTCTTTTTTATAGTGCTTCTATAAATAAGGCAACCCCGATACCGCCACCGACGCATAAAGAGGCAATTCCTTTTTCTAACCCACGTCTTTTTAATTCGTGAATTAAACTTACTGTAATACGAGCCCCTGTACAACCAATTGGATGCCCAAGTCCTACGCCACTACCGTTTACGTTCACTTTTTCACGGTCTAAGCCTAACTCTTTCTCTACAGCTAAATATTGAGCCGCGAAAGCTTCATTAATTTCAAGTAAATCTGCATCTTCCAATGACCAATCTACTTTTTCTAAACCTTTACGAATTGCTGGTGCTGGTCCAATACCCATAATTTTTGGATCTACTCCAGCTACTGAATATCCAACAATTCTAGCTAACGGTTGTAAACCTTTTTCTTTCGCTTTTTCTTCGCTCATTAATACTAGAACTGCACTCCCGTCATTAAGGCCAGATGCATTTCCAGCAGTCACTGATCCATCTTTACGGAACGCCGGCTTCAATCCAGCTAATTTTTCAGCTGTAATATCTGCACGTGGATGTTCATCCTTCGAAAATACAACTTCTTTTCTACGCTCTTTTATTGTAATAGGAACAATTTGATCGTCAAAGTATCCAGACTCGATTGCCTTCAGTGCCAATGTATGACTGCGAAGAGCAACTTCATCTTGTTCCTCTCTTGTAATTTCATATTGTTTAACTAAATTTTCCGCTGTTTCACCCATCATAATATGGTGAATCGGATCTTCTAACACTTCCCACACCGTATCACGAATTTCTCCGTGCTGTAGACGTTGTCCCCAGCGGTGCTGTTTCAATGCATAAGGGCTCGAACTCATCGCTTCTACCCCACCTGCAACAACAACATCACTTACACCTAATTGGATTTGCATTGCAGCTGACATAATTGCTTGCATACCTGAAGAACATTGACGTTGGATTGTATATCCCGTAACTGTGTCAGGAAATCCTGCCGCTAATGCAGCTGTTCTCGCCGTATTTGCTTCATCAGTTCTTTGAATACAATGACCTAAAATTACTTCATCAACTTCATGTGGTTCTACCCCGCCTCGTTTTACAGCTTCCTGAAGTACAGGAACAGCTAATTCTACTGGCGTTACATTTTTTAGCGCTCCTCCAAAAGTTCCAATTGGCGAACGAACTGCAGCTGTAATAACAACATTATGCATTTTGCACTTGCCCCTCTCTTATGTACCCTAGTCAGTTTTTAGGTGAAATTCCATAAGATGTATATCTATAACTATCATACTATAAACATACTAAAAAATCAAAATATTTAATATAATAAAAATAGAAGGAATTAACCTTCTATTCTGTCAGCGCATATAAAAACTTTTGTAAAATTTTCTCTGTCGTTTCATTCAATTTTGGCAACTTATCTACTGGAAAATATTGAAGTTTTAACCCTTCATGATCGAGCTTTAATTCCCCGCTCACATGATGTGCCTGATACAGATGAATAACATTGAAAATTTCATCGCCATTCGGATAACGGAAATATACTTCTTTTCCTGATAGAACACCAAGAAATTGCATTATTTTTGCAGTTAACCCCGTTTCCTCAAATAACTCTCTACGTGCAGTTTCTTCTGTCGTTTCGCCCAGTTCCATCGCCCCACCAGGTACACCCCAATCATATGTATCTGAACGATATTGAAGCAATACTTCTTGATTATCGTTTAATATAATAATTGCTGATCCTACGAGAATAAGCGGCCTTGTACCAACGACTTTTCGTAACTCTTCAATATACCCCATATGTAAATTCCCCTTTCCCTAACCTCCCTTATCATAACAAAATTTTGCTCTTTTTGTTCATGTAATTTTAAAGAAAAAAAGAAGCTTTCGCCTCCTTTTTTTCACCTTTATTTCTTAAAACTTTCATATTTTACAGCTTCAAAAGCTTCCTCAATTTCATCATTACGATAATGGACATATGTAAAACGCCCCAATTCTACTAATCTTGCTATTTCCTGTAACGCTTTATGCTGCTCATATGTTTCTTTCAGCTTAATATGTACATAAAACTTCATTAACGGATGTTCATATAAAGGTTCTCCCACCTCTACATATACATCTTCCACCCCTTGTACAACTCTTACATAACTTGCAAATTGATAAAGAGCTTCTCTGTCTGAAACGATTTTTAATGTATACATATATTCTCCCCCTTTTCTTTACTATATCAAAAAGATGATCACACTACGTTATAGAACTATGAAATTTTTTCGACTTGTCATCTATATATTCAATAAAGAAGGCGTTTATCCATACATGACATCTTTTCCCCACATATATTATAGGAAGAACTTTTTTTCAGTTGAGGTGTTCCTTATGGATCCATACGTCAATATATGTATTTGTATTACTCCCGGCGCCGATATTTCTGATGACCGCATCGCAAAAGATTTAGCTGTTGCAGAATCAATTTGGCACCCCATTACATTTCAAATTCAAGAAGTAATTGTATTAAATGAACTTTTCCGTTTTTTTGACCGTGAAATCAGTTATAAAAATTCCATTCAAAGTCAAGAAAAGCTGGCATCCTTTTTCCAAACATGTGTAAATGAAGCTCCTGAATGCGACCTTTATATTTGTTATATTGGCAGTGATTATTTCAAAGAAACAGCAGTAATTGCCTGCGCTTACTCTTTAGCAAAACAGCAACAACTTACCGGATATATCGTTTTAACAAACTCGGCTGCTCCTATGAAAAATATATATACGCTTGCTCACGAAATCGGTCATATTTTATTTACAAGACGTGTTCACGGAAAACTTACTCACGCAGATCCTCATTCCCCAACTGGCTCGGAGCACCATCCTTCTCCAACCAATCTTATGTATCCGATAGTCCCGCGCCCTGAAAATGTTCCTATTCAGTCTCTATTGACGAACGAACAAAAAACACTCTCTTTACAAAGCTCTTTATTGCAAAGAAAAAAACAGTAACCCTCATGTTACTGTTTAAAACAACTTATTCCAATCAACAAAACAAATCCCGGCTGCTAGAAATAAAAATAGACAACTAAATGTAAATGTAATCCCTCTAAAAATCCCTATATAATATTTCTTTGGAAATAATTTTTGGTATATCCAGAGCAGCCGCTTTTTATTGAATTTCTAGTTCACACTTTTTCTTTCTTCAATTTTTAAAGACCATCTCATTAATCCATATATACTTCCATACATAAGTAATATCTTTGCAATTCCCCAAAATACATTTCTTTCTTCTAAGTCTTTAAATAAGAACATAATCGCAAGAGGAACAATTAGTACCAAAACACCCATCCAACCAAGAACATATACTTCACCAATAAGAAGTAATAAAAATATACTTACTGCTAATATATATGTCTGCATTGTCGACAATTGTAAAATTGGCGTCCCATACCATTTATTCATAAACATTAATAACACTAATAATAAAATAGGTATCATTACTATTACATAAATAATTCCAAACTCTACTAATTTACTTTTAAAAGAAGACATTCTAAACGCAAAAACCGTTCCAATAATTGTAATAATTAAAACGATAGGATAACCAATTACCTGTACATTTGTTAACGTAAATTGTTGATTCGGATTTCCAAATAAAATATTAGTTAGTAACCAATACCCACCTATCCCAATAATCATTCCTAAAACACTCTTTATACTTCCGCCTTTATCCTTCTCCATCTCTTTCGCTAATTCTTCCGCATACTCTTTTGGCGAATCACCAAATATATTACTTACCGTTTTTCCTTCTTTCTCACCTTCAATTAAATGAAGTTCTGCATCTTCTAAAAAAGCGTCAACATCTTCCTCTTTAATTCCTTTTGTTATTAAATATACTTTCGTATCGATTAAGAACTTTTCTCCTTCTTTAGAAATCTGCATTATAGCCCCTCCCTTATTTAACCATTTCTCTTCTATTCGCCTTCATCATAATTTCAACAAAAATTAAAATAAATAAACTTCCGTATAAACATATAATTTGAAATAACATTGGAACAAGGTCTTCCGTTGTAAATGTTTTAAACACTAACATAATTGAAAGTGGAATGATTAAATATAAGTTTTTAAACCATCCTTCAAAATATATATTTATAGCTACTGTGATGATAAAAATCCCACCAGCCACTATATAACTTTGCACTTCGGTGAATGTGAGCATTTTTGTCGGATATATCACGTCTAATATCGTAACAGCTCCTAATAAAAACATTGGAGCGATCATAACTAAAGACCACATAGAAAACCATGTTTTTGTAAAACTTGTTACGAAGGCCATTTTGCGAAGTAGAAAATTAGGACCTATAACAACTAAAATCAATGAAAAACTATAACCGATACACTGAATAAGTGAAATCTGTAACATTCCATGATTCACTATTAAGATAGAAGCAATAATCCAAAACGATACGATATTCATTACTGTAAAACCAATTTGCTTCCACGTTTCCTGTCTATCTCTTTCCATTACTTTGACAAGTTCATTTGCATATTCTTTCGGTGAGCTTCCGAAAATATCTTCTACACTTTTCCCATCACTCTCACCCTCAATTAAATGGAGTTCCGCATCTTCTATAAAATTTTCAATATCGCTTTCTTTCACACTCTTTGCCGTCAAAAATAATCTCATATCTAACAAAAACTTTCGCGCTTCACTTGATAGCATTATTTTCTCCTTCCCTTCCCTTCAAGTAGACGTTCTACACTACTTTGCATCGTTTCCCAGCGATCCATAAATTCATCAAGTGCTTCCTCGCCTTTTTCTGTTAATGTATAATATTTTCTCTTTGGACCAGATGGAGATTCCTTCATTACGCTTGTTATTAGTCCTTCTTTTTGCATTCGTATTAATAACGGATAAATACTTCCCTCACTCGCCATTGTAAAACCATACTTCGCTAGCTTTTCACTCATTTCATAACCGTATATTTCGCCTTCAGAAATAATAGCAAGTAAGCATCCTTCTAAAATCCCTTTCAGCATTTGACTTGTCGACATAATTCAAATCCTCCTACTACCTTGCTTTACAAAATAGTATAGCAAAGACTATTTTGCAAAACAAGATAGCTAACGATATTTTTCTAAATGTTTGCAGGAATTTCATTATAGCTTCTCTAAATAGAGCACTATGAAAACTTTATTATGAAGGGATGTTTTTCATCATGGTTACAAATCGAGTTGTCTTTTTAACAGGTGCTGCAAGTGGTATTGGTTATGAAATGGGAAAGGCTTTTGCAAAAGAAGGTGCAAAAGTTGTGATTACCGATCGGCTTGAAGAACGTGCAAAAGAAGCTGCTGAACAATTACAAAATGAAGGTTTTCAAGCTATCGGTTTAAAATGTGACGTTACATCTGAAGAGGAAATTACAGCAGCAATTTCTCAAACAGTTGATCATTTCGGTTCATTACATATATTAATTAACAACGCAGGAATGCAACACGTTTCACCCATTGAAGACTTTCCAACTGAAAAGTTCGAGCTACTAATTCAAATTATGCAAATTGCTCCGTTTATTGCAATTAAGCATGCCTTTCCGATTATGAAACAACAAAAATATGGTCGTATTATTAATGTCGCTTCTATTAACGGCCTTGTCGGGTTTGCTGGAAAAGCTGCCTACAATAGTGCAAAACATGGCGTAATTGGATTAACAAAAGTTGCCGCTTTAGAAGGTGCTACGCATGGTATTACTGTTAATGCCCTTTGCCCTGGTTATGTTGATACCCCCCTTGTACGTAATCAACTACAAGACTTAGCTACTACACGAAATGTACCACTTGAAAATGTTTTAGAAGATGTTATTTATCCACTCGTTCCACAAAAGCGCTTATTACAAGTACAAGAAATTGCAGATTATGCGATGTTTTTAGCGAGTGAAAAAGCTAAAGGTATAACTGGTCAAGCTGTCGTTATCGATGGTGGTTATACCGCTCAATAAAAATAAAGTTTGCTCAAGAAGAGCAAACTTTATTTTTTATCCCGAGGATCTTCGTACTTTAGTAATTGCCGCGGGAGCTTCTCAATTGCAACAATTACCCCCTCTAATTTACTTTCAATACGGTGGAGTAAATATAATGTTACAACAATCGGAAACCCTACATTACCTATCATCTTGATCCACTCTTCCACCCTCTTCCCCTCCTTTCATTATATAAGTAAGAGAAAACACTGCATTTAGGCATAAAAAAACAAGCTATTATGTATTAGCTTGTTTTTCAAATAATGATGCAATTTCTCGTTTATAATCCCCGCGTATAATACCTTTCTCAGTAATAATTCCTGTAATTAATTCATTCGGCGTTATGTCAAATGCTGGATTATAAACATCCGTTCCAATTGGTGCTACTTGTTTTCCAAAGATTTTCGTAACTTCTGTTTCATCTCTTTCTTCAATAATAATTTCGGCTCCAGTTTCTTTCGTAACATCAAATGTTGACAGTGGCGCAGCAACGTAAAATGGGATATTAAAGTACTTTGCTAAAATAGCTAAATTCATTGTCCCTATTTTATTGGCTGTATCTCCATTTGCGACAATTCGATCCGCCCCCACAATAATTGCGTTTATTTCTTTCGTTTGAATAGCATGAGCTGCAGTATTATCTGTTATAAGGGTCACATCAATATTTGCTTGCTTCAATTCCCACGTCGTTAAGCGACCACCTTGTAAAACTGGTCTCGTTTCACACGCATATGCATGTAAACGCACACCTTTCTCTTTTCCAATATAAAAGGGAGCTAATGCAGTTCCATATCTGGCAGTTGCGATACTTCCAGCGTTACAGATTGTTAAAATATTATCGCCATCTTTAAAACATGTTAACGCATATTCCCCAATATTTCGACACACCTCTTCATCTTCCTGTTGAATGCGAAGCGCTTCTTCTTCTAATATTTTTTGTGCTTCTTTTATTGTAGTAATCTCTCGAATAGATTCTCTCATACGATCAATTGCCCAAAATAAATTTACTGCCGTTGGGCGTGATGTCCCTAAATAGTTACAGTCTCTATTAAACTTCTTTTGAAATTCTTCGATATGTAAAGTATTATATTTTTTCGCTGCAAGCGCCAAGCCAAATGCAGCTACAATTCCAATTGCAGGCGCTCCGCGTACTTCTAACATTATGATACTTTTCCAAACCTCTTCAATAGTCGTTAATGTTTTGTATTCTGTGCTATGTGGCAATTTCGTTTGATTTAATACCGCAATTGCATCCCCTTTCCAACTTACAGATCTCGGAACAGTAACGATTGTACTCATGCTTTTACACCCCTTGAAACTGTCTGTTGAAATAATGTTCGAAACAGTTGAATATCAGCACTTTTAGATTCATATTTTATTAGTTCTTTTCCTAAGGATAGCGCTTGTTTCTTAGCTTGGATTCTTGTTTCTTTATTTTCTATTTCATCTAAATCTGCTACATGAGCTAAACCAATTGTTCTACGAATTAGTTCACATCCGGCAAATCCAACAGCATCAGTAAAGATATTTTGCAAAATAATTGGTAACCATTGTTTTTCTTTCGTATATGCTTCTACACCTTCTCCAATCCATAACTTTGTAAAAGTCTCTACAAAATAACTCCACGTCTTTTCTATATGGAAAAATAGTACACTTCTCTTTTCTTCTTCTCTAGATAACGCATTTAATAATAGATTTGCAATAAATTGACCTATGTCAAACCCAAATGGGCCATATGCCGCAAATTCTGGATCAATCACTTTCGTTTCAGAAGGTGACGAAAAAATACTACCAGTATGTAAATCACCATGAATAAGAGTTTCTTTTCTTGTTAAGAACTTATATTTATATTGTGCTACTTTTAGTTTTAAAGTTTTATCACTCCAAAGTTCATCAACCACGAGCTGTAAATCTCGCTCATAATCATTTGTATCATAATGTCCAAACGGATCTGTAAACACTAAATCCTCTGTAATTTTACAAAGGTCCGGATTTACAAAGGTACCTTCTAGTACCCTTTTCTCTTTTGACTGTAAACCAAAATCTGAAGTGTAAAATAAAACATGTGCTAGAAAACGACCAATATGCTGGGATAAAAGCGGATATTCTTCTCCGTCTATTAATCCTTTTCTTGTAATTGTTAGTCTTGATAAGTCTTCTATTACCGTTATCGCTAACTCTTCGTCATGACTGTACACTACTGGAACATAATCCGGTACATACTGCGCAAAAATTTGTAATGCCTTGCTTTCAATCGTTGCTCTTTTTATAGACAATGGCCAGCTTTCACCAACTACTTTCGCATAAGGCAGTGCTTGTTTTATTATAATGGATTTCTCTCCATCATCTAATTTAAACACGTAATTTAAGTTTCCATCTCCAATTTCATGACAAATGACATTTGCCTTCTCTTCAAAATAGCCATGATCTTTCGCATATTGTACAGCTGTTATTTCTGTTAATGAATAATATCCCATCTTCTTCTCCCCCTTTTTAAATTCAGAGGTTTTTCTAACATAGAAAAACCTCTTTCCACTAAGAAAGAGGTTTGAAGTTTATCTTCTCCCCTCTTATCTGCCAGAAAGTTTTACTTTCTGCTGGAATTAGCACCGTGCCTTTTGGCGTAATAAACGCCCCATTTCACAATGGTATTACGGTCGGTTGCTGGGCTTCATCGGGCCAAATCCCTCCACCTGCTCTTGATAAGAGTTGTATAATTTTTTGAATTTTTAACTTTATGTTGAAGACTATACCAAGAATAAAAATCACTTGTCAACATTTTATTTGTATAATTCTGGACGGCGATCCGCAAAAACTGGAATTCCTTTACGTACTTCTTTAATTTTCTCGAATTCAAGCTCTCCAAATAAAATTGATTCCTCTTCATTCGCCTCTACTACAACTTCACCCCAAGGATCCACAATTAAAGAATGACCTGCAAACACATTATTCGGATCCTTCCCTGCTCTATTACACGCAACAACATAACACTGATTTTCAACTGCTCTTGCTTGCAATAGCAAACGCCAATGTGCTAAACGAACTAATGGCCATTCAGCTACAACAAATAATACTTTTGCCCCTTTAGCAGTATGAACACGCATCCACTCTGGAAAACGAATATCATAACAAATTGTTCCAGCGCATTCAACAGCATCTAGCTTAAATTCGCCCGTACCATTACCAGCTATTAAATATTTATGTTCATCCATAAGCTGAAATAAATGTACTTTACTATATTCGTTGACTAACTGTCCTTCATTATTTACAACATACATCGTATTTGTAACGCCTTGCTCTGTTTGCTTTGCTATGGACCCACCAACAATATGTACATCATATCGCTTCGCCCATTCTATTAACTTTTCTTTCGTTTCCACTCCATCCCTATCTGCAATTTCAGAAAGTCTCGTTAAATCATATCCTGTTGTCCATAGTTCTGGTAAGACGATAACATCTGGCCTTTCCTTCATAGCTTCACTTATTTTATTTTTAGCATTCTCAATATTTTTTTCTACATCTCCAAAAACAATATCCATTTGAATACATGCGACTTTCATTTTTTCAGCCCCATTCTTATTTTTCTCTTTACAAAATACTGGAAAGATTATATCATTTGTCACTAGAATTGTAACAACTTTCAAAAGAGGTGGAAAGTATGAAATTATTTCAACCTTCTGAGATAGTAACATCATTGCCAACACAATTTTTCGCTTCACTTGTTGCAAAAGTTAACAAAGTCGTTGCAGCTGGTCACGATGTTATTAATCTAGGTCAAGGTAATCCAGATCAACCAACACCGCAGCATATCGTAAAAGCTTTACAAGATGCTGCCGAAAAGACCATTCATCATAAATATCCGCCATTTCGCGGACATGAAAGCTTAAAGGAAGCCGTGGCTACATTCTATAAACGTGAATATGGCGTCGAATTAAACCCAAAAACTGAAGTTGCTATTTTGTTTGGTGGGAAGGCTGGACTAGTAGAATTACCGATTTGTTTTACAAATCCTGGTGATACGATTCTCGTTCCGGATCCAGGTTATCCAGATTATTTATCCGGGGTTGCTTTAGCAAAAGCACAATTTGAAAGAATGCCACTTATTGCAGAAAATAACTTTTTACCAGATTATACGAACATTGATGACTCTATTGCAGAGCGTGCAAAATTAATGTTTTTAAACTATCCAAATAATCCTACCGGTGCTACTGCATCAAAAGATTTTTTTGATGCAACCATTCACTTTGCTAATAAACATAATATATTAGTTGTTCACGATTTTGCTTATGGCGCTATCGGATTTGATGGTCAAAAACCTGTTAGTTTCTTGCAAGCAGATGGTGCGAAAAATATAGGAATTGAAATTTACACATTATCAAAAACTTTCAATATGGCTGGCTGGCGCATCGCTTTTGCTGTAGGGAATGAAAGTGTGATTGAAACAATTAACCTATTACAAGATCATATGTATGTTAGTATATTCGGTGCAGTTCAAGATGCTGCTCGAGAAGCGCTATTAAGTTCACAGTCTTGTGTAATAGACCTTGTAAATAGTTACGAATCTCGAAGAAACGCTCTTATTTCAGCCTGTCACTCAATTGGTTGGAATGTAGACATTCCAACAGGATCATTCTTTGCATGGCTTCCCGTTCCAAAAGGATATACCTCTGAGCAATTTTCTAATATTTTACTAGAAAAAGCACATGTCGCAGTTGCTCCTGGTGTTGGATTTGGTGAGCATGGCGAAGGGTATGTCCGTGTTGGTCTCTTACATACAGAAGATAGATTACGAGAAGCCATTAATCGAATTGATAAATTAAATTTTTTCAAAAAGTAATTGACAACACGAAAAATATCTGACAAAATTCAGTTATCTTAAAAATTTAAACATTTCTAAATACTTCTTATCAAGAGCAGGTGGAGGGACGAGCCCGACGAAACCCGGCAACCGATCTACAATTGTAGACACGGTGCTAATTCTCGCAGCATTACGCTGACAGATAAGGAGCTGGTTGTAAAAAAACCTCTCCTTAGCTGAGAGGTTTTTTTATTTAACTAGGAGGTTATAACAATGAGCGGAATTATAGCGACGTATTTAATCCATGATGATTCACATAACTTAGAAAAAAAAGCTGAGCAAATTGCACTCGGTTTAACAATTGGCTCTTGGACTCATTTGCCACACTTATTGCAAGAACAATTAAAGCAGCATAAAGGCAACGTCATTCATGTTGAGGAATTAGCTGAACATGAACATACCAATTCGTATTTACGTAAAAAAGTAAAACGCGGAATTATTAAAATCGAATATCCGCTATTAAACTTCAGTCCAGATTTACCAGCGATTTTAACGACTACATTTGGAAAGCTATCACTTGATGGCGAAGTAAAATTAATTGACTTAACTTTTTCAGACGAGTTAAAAAAACATTTTCCTGGTCCAAAATTCGGGATAGATGGTATTCGAAATCTTTTACAAGTGCATGATCGTCCCCTTTTAATGAGTATTTTTAAAGGAATGATTGGACGAAACATTGGGTATTTAAAAACGCAATTACGCGATCAAGCAATTGGTGGTGTAGATATAGTAAAAGATGATGAAATATTATTTGCAAATGCATTAACACCACTTACGAAACGCATTGTATCTGGAAAAGAAGTTTTACAATCCGTATATGAAACATACGGACATAAAACGTTATATGCCGTAAATTTAACAGGACGAACTTTTGATTTAAAAGAAAATGCTAAACGTGCAGTGCAAGCTGGAGCTGATATTCTATTATTTAACGTATTTGCTTACGGACTAGATGTACTACAATCACTTGCAGAAGATGATGAAATCCCAGTTCCTATTATGGCACATCCTGCTGTAAGTGGTGCTTATTCAGCATCCAAGTTATATGGAGTTTCATCTCCATTATTACTTGGAAAGCTACTACGTTATGCTGGGGCTGACTTTTCATTATTCCCATCTCCATACGGAAGTGTTGCGCTAGAAAAAGAGGAGGCTCTTGCTATCTCAAAATATTTAACTGAAGACGATGCATCTTTCAAGAAGAGCTTTTCTGTTCCGTCTGCTGGTATTCATCCTGGTTTCGTTCCCTTTATTGTACGAGATTTCGGTAAAGATGTTGTTATTAATGCTGGCGGCGGGATACACGGACATCCAAATGGAGCGCAAGGCGGCGGTAAAGCTTTCCGTACTGCAATTGATGCTACTTTGCAAAATAAACCACTCCATGAAGTAGACGACATAAATTTGCATAGTGCACTACAAATATGGGGAAATCCCTCTTATGAGGTGAAATTATGAGTATTCAAGTATTTTGTGATTTCGATGGCACGATTACAAATAATGATAACATTATGTCCATTATGGAAAAATTCGCACCACCAGAAGCCGAAGAAGTAAAGAATAAAATTTTATCACAAGAACTATCCATTCAAGAAGGTGTTTCTCAATTATTTCAATTAATACCTACTAATCTGCACGATGATATTATTCAATTTTTAATAGAAACTGCTGAAATCCGTAGTGGTTTTCATGAGTTTATACAATTCGTAAAGGAAAATAACATTTCTTTTTACGTGATATCAGGTGGAATGGATTTCTTCGTCTATCCACTCTTACAAGGAATCATTCCAAAAGAGCAAATTTATTGTAATGAAACAGACTTTTCAGCAGAGTTTATTACAGTTAAATGGCCCCATTCTTGTGATGATCATTGTCAAAATCATTGCGGATTATGTAAATCATCATTAATTCGTAAATTAAGTGATACAGATGACTTTCATATTGTAATTGGAGATTCTATTACTGATTTACAAGCCGCGAAACAAGCTGATAAAGTATTCGCTCGCGATTTTCTTATTACAAAGTGTGAAGAAAATCATATTGCTTATACACCGTTTGAAACATTTCAAGATGTGCAAGCTGAATTAAAACTTTTGTTGGAGGTGAAGGCATGAAACAACTTTTTCGTCAATGGTATGACTTAAGCGAGATAAAAAAAGAGTTAACAACACGAAATTGGTTCCCAGCAACAAGTGGTAATATTTCTATAAAGGTTAGTCATGAACCACTTACTTTTCTTATTACGGCAAGCGGTAAAGATAAAACAAAAACCACTCCAGATGATTTTCTATTAGTAGATCATGTAGGAGTTCCCGTTTTAGAGACTGAATTACGCCCTTCAGCAGAAACAATATTGCATACACACATTTATAACAATACGAATGCCGGTTGCGTACTTCATGTTCATACAACCGATAATAATGTCATCACAAATTTATATAGTGATGCAGTCACCCTTCAAAATCAAGAAATTATTAAAGCTCTCGATATTTGGGAAGAAGGTGCAACCATTCACATTCCTATTATCGAAAACCATGCCCATATCCCAACACTTGGAGAAAACTTCCGAAAGCATATACAAGGAGATTCGGGTGCAGTATTAATCCGTAACCACGGTATTACCGTATGGGGCCGAGATAGCTTTGATGCAAAGAAGAGATTAGAAGCTTATGAGTTTTTATTCCAATTTCATATAAAACTATTATCAATTCAAGGAGGCGTTTCTAATGGCGCAAATTCGTATTCATGAAGTAAATACTCGTATTGAAAATGAAGTGGAAGTATCTAAATTTCTACAAGAGGAAGGCGTTTTATATGAGAAATGGAATATTTCTAAACTTCCTACTCATTTAAATGAAAATTATTCGTTAACAGATGAAAACAAAGCTGAAATATTAGCTATTTTTTCAAAAGAAATCGCTGATGTTTCAGCACGTCGAGGTTATAAAGCACATGATGTAATCTCACTTTCAAGTAGCACACCTAACCTTGACGAATTATTAATTAATTTCCAAAAGGAACACCATCATACAGATGACGAAGTTCGCTTTATCGTCAGTGGTCACGGCATTTTCGCTATTGAAGGTAAAGATGGGAAATTCTTTGATGTTGAACTTGAGCCAGGCGATTTAATATCTGTTCCTGAAAATGCAAGACATTATTTTACCTTGCAAGATGATCGCCAAGTTGTAGCTATTCGTATTTTTGTGACAACTGAAGGCTGGGTTCCAATCTATTAAGGTAGTTAGTTGAATAAAAGGACTTGGACCCCCTTTTCCAAACTTTTATTCACTCTACATATATACATCCTCCTATGGAACAGGCTTATTTCATTTTGAAATAAGTCTGATTTTTTATTTACTTGAAAGTACCATTTCATCACAAATTTACACCTTAATTTTTCAAGTGCATTTTTTGAACATTTATTGAATTTTTTCTGAAAATTCTGTTTTATATGTGATATACTACAATTAACTTAGAAGGAAAATAATATCGCAAACAGAGGGGGATAATCATGAGCTTACTTATCGCACTTATACTTGGAGTTACATGTGGAGCATTTCCTGTTATTTTAGGAGCTATTATGGAAGAGTTAGAAATTGGTGTTTTAGGATTTGTCGCATCTTGTGTAAGCGCTTTATTATTTGGTTTATTCGGCGCTATTCCTGTTTCAATTCTGTGTGCTTTTTATATAATACGCCATGCTCGTACAAAACAATTTGGTCCTAATCACATCGCACAAATTATCCCGTTCCCGGTTGAACGATGCCGACGCGCTTCTAACTTATAATTATAAAAATTAAAGATGACTAAATAAATAAAAGTCCTCAAATGAGGACTTTTATTTATTTTCTTCTAGAAATTGAAACAATTCTTGTAGATGTAGGGCATCTTCACCATAGCTAACAGATACATGAAATATACCATCAATCTCAGCTTGCATATAAAGATCCACTCCATCACGATCATATTTCAATGCCAAATAAAACTCCATTTCTTCTAACATCTTTTTTGAGGTTCGAATTACATAATGTCCCTTCTCATCTCTTCCATATTCAAATTCTGGTTCAAAATCATATTTTTGTTTAAAAGCTTCTTTTTGTTTTTCATTAATTTGCATACAAGTAGCTCGCTGTACAGTATCAATCATCTCATCAAACTTTTGAAGGTCCACCTCGTTTACCCCCTTATATATTTTTTATATAGTACTTGTGTTCCACTATTTTCTTCGCCATCCTTAATTAACTCTTCATACAATTCTTTCGCCAAACTTAAGCCTGGGACTGGTAATTGTAATTTTTCTGCTTCCTCTAAAGCAATTTTCATATCTTTCATAAAATGCTTTACATAAAATCCTGGCTCAAAGTCTCCTTTTAACATTCGAGGAGCTAAATTACTTAATGACCAGCTACCTGCTGCCCCTGTTGAAATACTCTCTAACACTTTATCTGGATTCAGTCCAGCCTTCTTCGCGTAAGCAACAGCTTCACATACTCCAATCATATTGGAAGCAATCGCAATTTGATTGCACATTTTTGTATGTTGTCCACTCCCAGCTGGTCCTTGTAATTGAATGTTTGTTCCTAACTTTTCAAGTAAAGGTAAGCATCTATCATATATTTCTTTCTCCCCACCTACCATAATTGCGAGTTTTGCTTCTTTCGCACCAACATCTCCTCCTGAGACAGGTGCATCTAACGTATATATATTTTTGCTTTTTGCAACTTCATTAATCCGTTTTGCTAAAGTAGGTGTAGATGTCGTAAAGTCAATTGCTATCGTACCTTCTTTTGCATGTTCTATAATTCCTTCTATACCAAAATACACTTCTTCTACATCATGTGGATATCCAACCATTGTCATTACAATATCAACTTGCTTTACTAACTCTTTTGGCGTATTACACCAATTTGCACCATCTTGCACTAAAGAATCTGTTTTTGCTTTCGTTCTATTATATACATATACTTTATGACCATCTTGCATTAAGTGATAAACCATACTTTTTCCCATTACGCCAATACCAATGAAACCTATTGATAAAGTTTTATGTTCCATTTTCTCATCCCCTTTGTTCTAATAAATCATTTACCATCTTTCGGAACTCTTTATTAAAGTCATCATCCATACTATTTTTCACATTTGAAAATAAAATAACAAAAGTTCCTTTTTCTTTATTAAAATTATTGAAAGTGTTCCAACCAGATAATACACCATGATTATGAAAATAATCTGGATATATATAAAAACTAAATGCATATTTCCGTTCTGCTGAAGGTGAAAACATTGCTTGTATACTTTGTTCAGAAAGAAGTTTTCCATTTATAATTGCTTCGTCTAATTTCTTCATATCTCCAACTGTCGTATACATCTCACCACAACCATATAGCCAATCCATGCCTAACTTCTGCGCTGGTACAAGCTCTTGATCTTTTTTCACATAACCCTTTGTAAAATTTTTATCTCCAGGTACCATATTTCCCATACCGGATTCATGCATATCTGCTTTTACAAATATGTTTGCTTTTATGTAATCTCCTAAAGGTTTTTTCGATATATGTTCTATTATATAAGCAAGCACCATATAATTATAATCTGTATATCTCCAACCTGTTCCTGCAGGAAATTCTAAATTTTGACGTCCAATCCAATTAATTAATTGTAAGCGGGAAGCCGCATTAATATTGCCTTTTGCGTGTTCAGGTAAACCAGAGGTATGCGTTAATAAATGATATAGCGTAATATTTTTATTCTCCGGAAATGAAGGAATATATTTATTTACATTATCTTGAATATTCAATTTCCCTTGTTCTTGCAGCTGTAAAATAGATGTGGCAACGACTGTTTTCGTAATAGAACCGATACGATATTTTGTTTGAGGCGTATTTTCTATTTTATTTTGAACATCAGCATACCCATATCCTTTATTCAATATAACATGCTCTTTATCTGTTACCAAAACTGTTCCATTGAATTGCTTTCCGACTAAATATTGATCTAATTTTTGAGATATGCTAGCATAATCAATTTGTTGCTCTTCTTTTTCTTCTATATTCCCTTGTACTTCCGATTCAATAGTAGGATTCACTTTAGTTGTTAATACAGTGTTTTCCTTTATATTGGGGCTAACAAGAAAATAGTATACTCCGCCGCCAACTATAGCAGACAGTGAAGCCACCACCATTACTTTTTTTATCATATTGATCCTCCATAATTCCTTCGCTAAAAATTGTCCCCCTATTCTATTATCAAACAATAAAAAAAAATCGCAACAATTTGTTGCGAAAAATCACATTTTTTCTTTTCTATACACACATACTTGATTCTTTCCATTTTTTTTCGCTTCATATAATGCAATATCCGCTCGTTGCATTAATTCTTCTCTTGTAGTTCCTTGTTCATATAACGCAACCCCAAAGCTAGCTGTTAACTTCGAAATTCCAGTGAATTGCTTTGTTTCAATGAAGAATCGTAATGATTCCGCAACTTGAAATGCTTCCTTTTCTACTGTATTTGTCACTAATATAATGAATTCTTCCCCTCCCCATCTTGCAAATACATGTTGCTGCTCCACTTTAGATTTCATAAGCTCTGCAAGTTGTATTAATGCCAAATCGCCAAAATCATGACCATATGTGTCATTAACTGTTTTAAAATTATCTATATCAAATAAAATAATTGCTATTTTCTCATCATTACGTATTACCTTTTCCCATTCTACCTCTAGTATTTGTTGAAACTTTAAACGATTATAAATCTCTGTCAATGAATCTATCATAGCAAGTCTTTCTTGTTCTTGATAGATTTCATCTAATTCTGTAATTTCCGTGCACTTTACAATAAATCTTGATAAATCTTCTGGCAATGGTGTCGCACGTAATAGAAAAGTAGATACTGCCCCTTCATAATTTGACATCTTAATTCTTCTACCGCTTGATAAAGTATCGTCTAGCCATGTTATATCATGCGTCGTCGAGTAGTATCCATTTTCTCTAATAAAATGTTCAGCAAATACTAAATGTTGCTCGCGATAGGCAAACAAATTTTCATATCCGAAAAACGTTAAAAAATTTGTATTACAATCAACAATTTCATCATCTTCTACTATAAATAATAAATCATTTTGAAAATCAAACATCGTTTGAAGCAGTTCCTGTTGTAAACTAACTTGCCTTACTAAAGAAAGTTGATACAAACTCTTATTCACTTCTTCTAACACTGCTTGCGGAGTTACAGGGGCTATTACAATATTACGTATTCCTAATGCAAGTACATCTGTAAATTCCTTTGTTATTTGTTGATCCCAAATGACAATGAATGTACTTTGCGAGGTATACATATTCTTTATATATTTTATTTGAGAATAATCTGTTACATACATAATTATAATGTGCGGTTTCGTTCTTTGAAATAATAGTTCGCCCTCTTCAAAACTATTTGCTATAAACATACATTTTGGATGGATATTTTCTATCGTTTGTTGATGTTTACATCCATTTTCTATATAAAGGACATTTAACTGCAGATCTTGTAACACATTTTGGAAAACCGTATTCTCTAATAAAAAATGTAGTATGTTCATCACTAGTCTTCACTCACTTCATATATCTTGTTCTACTGAATTCCTCACAAACATTTTTAAAAGACTGTTCTCCAATAAACTTTAATTTGTGAGAAATACATATTAACAAGCTAATTGAGAATGTTATCTTCCCTTTTCACTCTATAAATTCCTTTTTTAGTGTATGATTATAGGAATTATATCGTTTGTATGAATGCCCTAGCTTATTTCTTAAAACTTGACAATTAAAATAAAGATATTATATTCTTAAATTCGATAACTTACAAAATGTAAGTAATATACATTGCGTTTTCCCGATAATTTTATATACAATTTGGAGGATATATTATGACAAACGACAACTTTTTTAACGTTCTATATGAACGCACATCTACACGTGCATTCAACCCAAATAAAGAAATCTCATCTACAGAATTACATGAGATTTTAAAAGCAGCAGCACAAGCACCTTCCGCTTGGAACTTACAACACTGGAAATTCCTTGTTTTTCAAGGTGAAGATGTACAAAAACGATTACACCCAATAGCTTATAACCAACAACAAATTCTTGATGCTTCTGCAGTAGTCGCTATTTTAGGTGATTTAGAAGCTTATAAAAATGTTGAGCCAGTATATGGTCCAATTGTAGAACAGGGATTTATGAAAGAAGAAGCAAAAGAACGCTTAGCTAAAAATATTGAATCTGCATATGCTCGTGAACAATTCCCAAGAGATGCTGCCTTTTCAAATGCATCTTTAGCAGCAATGCAACTTATGCTTGCAGCTAAAGCAACTGGTTGGGATACTTGTGCTATTGGTGGCTTCAATCCACAAGCACTGACAGACGAATTTAACGTTTCATCTCGTTACGTTCCTATTATGCTTATTACAATTGGTGAATCAACTTTAAAAGGCCACCCTGCACCTCGCATGAGCGTAGAGCAAGTAAGCGAGTGGGCAAAATAATAAAAAACGAAGGCAACTACATTGCCTTCGTTTTTTTATTCCCTGTCATAATTTTGTAATATTACTACAAATCATTCGACATTTATACTTATGGAAAAGTATATTCTATTCCCTTCTCATAAATAAACGTGACGTTTCGTGTCGAATTTTGTTAAGGCGTTGAAATATACCCGTGTATTTTTGTTACAATTGTGATACAATGATAACAAATAGATAACAAGAGAGGGATTTTCATTGAGTTCATACGGAAGCTTTATCGCACTTTTATGTTACATAGTAACTGTACTGCTTCTATATTTTATTGGTGATGCCGCAAACATCTCCATTTTACAATTTCCAAAAGAAGAAGCATTCCAATTAGAATCAGAAAAACATACTGCACGATCCATTGTACCACTACTCCTAGCTCTTCCTGTATATATCATCGTTTTATATAAAAGTAAAAAAGTGTAAAGGCTACCCATTTCATTTATTTCGGTGGTTTTTACATTTTTTTGTTATATTCCACCTATTTTAAACATCATTCCATACTAAACACCCAGCTAGTCATTTAAAATGAGAAAATCCCCTAGAAAAAATTCCACTCTCTGTCCAGTCACTAACTACCGAACTTACATAGATTATAAGTGTGAAGGGGGTGATGAGGATTATGTTTGGATCATTTGGATGCTGTGATAACTTTAGAGAATGTCATCATCATGAAAGAGAGCGCGACCATCGCGAGAAAGAGAGAGAGAGAGAGGTTAGACCACAACAACCAGCTGTATGTAACGTACTTGCTAGCATTTCAGTTGGAACAGAACTTTCTCTTTTAAGCATTAGAGGTAATGGTACTTTCAACAATGTAATTTTTGAAGGTTTCGCTAACGGTGTTGCTCTTTTCTCTGCTTTAGCTCGTAATGACAAAGACAACAAAGATAACAATAAAGACGATAAGAACAATCAAAATCGAAATACTTTTACTGGTATTTTACGTGTATGCCCAACTGATATCGTTGCAATCGCTATCTAATTCTGTCTCTTATCCTCGATAGTAAGCAAATAAGATTTACTTTTCTCATAGAAAAAACCTGAGACCGATTTCAAATCGACTCAGGTTTTTTTATTAATTAGATGCTTTTAACTAGTTCAACAACTTCTTCAGCAGTTGACATCATTAATGCTTTTTCTGCTAATGTTTCCATTTCTGCTTTTGACAACTTGCTTAGCTGTGTTCTTGCAGGAAGAATAGATGTTGCACTCATACTGAACTCATCTAACCCTAATCCTAATAGTAATGGGATAGCAAGTGAATCGCCCGCCATCTCACCACACATACCAGCCCATTTTCCTTCTTTATGAGCAGCATCGATAACCATTTTTACAAGACGTAAAATAGATGGGTTATATGGTTGGTATAAGTATGATACTTGTTCGTTCATACGGTCTGCAGCCATTGTGTATTGGATTAAATCATTTGTTCCAATAGAGAAGAAGTCAACTTCTTTCGCGAATTGATCTGCTAATACTGCTGAAGCTGGGATTTCAACCATCATACCAACTTCAATAGAATCAGAAACAGTTGTACCCGCTTCTACAAGTTTCGCTTTCTCTTCTAATAAAATTGCTTTCGCTTGACGGAACTCATCAAGAGTTGCAATCATTGGGAACATAATTTTTAAGTTACCGTATACGCTAGCACGAAGTAATGCACGAAGTTGTGTACGGAACACATCTTGCTCATCAAGACATAAGCGAATTGCACGATATCCTAAGAATGGGTTCATTTCTTTTGGTAAATGTAAGTATGGAAGCTCTTTATCTCCACCGATATCAAGTGTACGAACAACGACTGGTTGACCTTCTTTTACACCTTCAAGAACTGCTTTATACGCTTCGAACTGCTCTTCTTCTGTTGGAAGATTGTCACGGCCCATGTATAAGAATTCTGTACGGTATAAGCCAACGCCTTCTCCGCCATTATCGATAATACCTTGTACATCATTTGGTGTTCCGATATTTGCAACAAGCTCAACGTGATGTCCGTCACTTGTTACAGTAGCTTGGTCTTTTAATTTAGCCCATTCAGCTTTTTGCTCTTCAAATTTCGCTTTCTTTTCTTCAAACGAACGAA
The DNA here is from genome assembly GCF_051915225.1 of Bacillus cereus group sp. MYBK95-2. NCBI lineage: Bacteria > Bacillati > Bacillota > Bacilli > Caryophanales > Bacillaceae > Bacillus > Bacillus cereus group sp. MYBK95-2. The sequence goes on from NZ_JBQAEH010000001.1 coordinate 526,630, forward strand.
GAGTTTCTTCTGATGGGTTTACAATTACTTCTCCATCTAAACCGTCAATGATAACGATATCGCCATTTTGGATTTTCTCCATAACAACTTTTGTACCAACAACAGCTGGAATTTCCATAGAACGAGCCATAATTGCTGAGTGAGATGTACGTCCACCGATATCAGTAGTGAAACCTTTTGCATACTTACGGTTTAACTGAGCTGTATCAGATGGTGTTAAATCTTCAGCAATGATGATTACCTCTTCAGAAATTGTACCAGGATTTGAGAAGTTAATTCCTAGTAAATGTGCAAGAACGCGTTTTGTTACGTCACGAATGTCCGCAGCACGTTCTTTCATATATTCGTTATCCATGTTTTCAAACATAGAAATAAACATTGATGCAACTTCATCCATTGCAAATTCAGCATTTACTTTTTCGCTATTTACTTTATCTTTTACTGGGTTTACTAGTTCTGGATCATTTAACACTAATAAATGTGCTTCAAAGATTGCAGCTTTGTCAGCACCTAGCTCAGCAAATGCGTGGTCCTTAATAGCTTCTAATTCAGTTTTTGCTTTCTCAAGCGCAGCGTCTAAGCGTGCAATTTCTGCAGCTTCGTTTGTAATTGATTTCTTTTCGATGTTAAATTCAGGATTTTCAAGTCTGAAAGCCTTTGCAATAGCAATCCCACTTGATGCAGCGATCCCTTGAATGTTAAGAGTCATTATTCTCCTAATCCTTCGTTTTTCATAGTTTCTTCGATAGCTGCTAGTGCTTGAGCTGCATCATCACCATTTGCAGTGATTTTAATTTCTGCGTTTTGTTGAATGCCTAAAGACATAACGCCCATGATTGATTTTAAGTTAACGTTCTTTCCGTTATACTCTAAGTTAATATCAGAACCGAATTTGCTTGCAGTGTTTACAAGTAGAGTTGCTGGACGAGCATGAATTCCTGAGTCGCTAGTTACTTTAAAGATTTTTTCCATGATAATTTATCTCCTTTAAATTACAGTATTTTTTAGTTGTATAGACGTGAGTACTACATCATCTATTGTATATAATAGGCGATGTTCGGTCAACCACATCGCCTATTATAATTATAAACATTTTGCGTCAAATTCCTACTGAATGTCAATAATAGCGGTTTCGCCCTTCTTAACATTTCCATCTTTTTTCAATTCGACTTGTTGCCCTTGTTGTAAGTTTGTAAAGACAATTGGTGTAATGATAGATGGTGCATTTTCTTTTACAAATGCAAGATCTACTTTTAATAATGGTTGGCCTTGTTTCACCTTGTCGCCTTGTGCTACAAGCGCTTCAAAACCTTCACCATTTAATTTTACAGTATCAATACCGAAGTGAATTAAAATTTCTTTTCCGCCTTCAGATTGAATACCAATCGCATGTTTTGTAGGGAATACATTGACAATCTCACCGTTCACTGGAGAAACTACTGTTCCTTCAGTTGGCTCAATTGCAAATCCGTCTCCCATCATTTTTCCTGAGAATACTTGGTCAGGTACTTCTGTAATTGGTAAGATTTTTCCTTCGATTGGTGATACAATTGTTTCATTTTCATCAACTTTTTGAGGAGTTTCTTCCACTTTTACAGGTTCTTCTTTTTCAACATGAGGTGTACGACCTGACATAATATCATGAATTTGTGATTTTAATGTGTCAGATTTCGGTCCGAAAATAGCTTGAATGTTATTTCCAACTTCAAGTACACCAGCTGCTCCAAGTTCTTTTAAGCGGTCTTTGTTTACATTCTTTTGTTCGTTAACTTGAACACGTAAACGAGTAATACAAGCATCTAAAGAAGCAATGTTTTCTTTACCACCAAGTGCTACTAATACTTCACGAGGGAGTTCGCCTGCTTCTGCTTTTCCTGCGCCGTCATTTGCATTTGCCACTTCACGACCAGGTGTTTTTAGATTCCATTTACGAATTGCAAAGCGGAATCCGAAGTAGTAAATAACTGCTAGTACAAGACCAACAATAATTACCCACCACCATGCTGTACGGCCTGGTAGTACACCGAATAATAGGAAGTCAATTAAACCACCAGAGAATGTCATACCAATTTTAACACCTAAAATTTGCATTGTCATAAATGATAGACCAGCAAATACAGCGTGAATTCCGAATAATACTGGCGCTACGAATAAGAATGAAAATTCAAGTGGCTCTGTAATACCTGTTAAGAAAGATGTTAATGCTGCAGAACCTAAAATACCTGCTGCTAATTTTTTATTTTCTGGACGTGCTTCATGGTACATTGCTAAAGCTGCTGCTGGAAGACCGAACATCATGAACGGATACTTACCAGTTGTAAATGTCCCTGCTGTTAATTCTACACCGTCTTTTAACTGTGCCATAAAGATTTTTTGGTCACCACGGATTAATTCGCCAGCTGCATTTGTATACTGACCGAATTCGAACCAGAACGGTGAATAGAAAATGTGATGTAATCCAAATGGAATTAATGAACGTTCAATTAAACCGAATATAAATGCTGCAATTGTTCTATTTGCATCAATCATTTGATGTGAGAACGTGTTTAAGCCACCTTGAATGTATGGCCAAACGAAGCACATGATAATACCTACTATTAAAGAGAATGTTGCAGTTGCAATCGGTACGAAACGCTTACCTGCAAAGAAACCTAAGTATGATGGTAATTCAATATTGAAGTATTTATTATAGCAATATGCCGCTACTATACCGACGATAATACCACCAAATACCCCTGTTTGTAGCGTTGGAATACCTAATACGTTTGCATACGCTGGATCTGCAAATCCAATTTTTACTGGGTCTGCTCCAGAACTTGTTACTTTCACTAGCTTATCTACTTCTAAGAACACACTCATCGTTTTGTTCATAATTAAGTAGCCGACGAATGCTGCTAAACCAGCTACTCCGTCTCCACCAGCTAAACCAATTGCTACCCCAACTGCGAATAATAATGCAAGGTTAGCGAAAATAATATCACCAGATTGTTCCATAATTTTTGCAACCATTACGAACCAATCTGCTTTTAAAGCAGGAATAACATTTGTTAACTGTGGATTTTGAAATGCATTACCAAATCCAAGTAAAATACCTGCCGCCGGTAAAATCGCTACTGGAAGCATTAACGCTTTTCCGACTTTTTGAAGAACACCAAAGATCTTCTTAAACATGGAAACCCTTCCTCTCTTATCTATATTGATACCTTCCGACAAACGCCAAAAAGACATGAGGAAAAAAAGATAGAACGATAGCTATACAAAGGGTAGTATATCCCTTTCTCTAGCTTACATTCCTTACTTTTCTCCACTCATGCCTGATCGAATCAGTAACACGTGTCAAAAATAGGTTTACGTATAAGTTCACTATAATTAAGGCAAACGTTTTCGTTACTCACCTTAATGTGTTTGTCGAAATTTGTATAACTTTGCAATAGTTATTATACATAACTATTGTAAGCGATTCAATCATTTTTTTTAACGTTTTCATTTTAGACAAAAATATATGGCTTTTTACACATGCTCTGCCTTTACTAAGCGTTGCAAGTGCATCGTTAAATAAATACTTTCAGCTTCATATACAGGTAGTTGCAACTCTTTTTGCATGACCTTAACTAGCTTCCAAGCCAAGTTATAGCAAGCTGGATACTCCGCCTTTAATAAATCAGCAAAACTTTGCGATTCCTCTACTTTTTCTCCTTTTTTCACCCTCTCAATAGCATATTGAAGATGACGAATAAGACGTAAATAATGAATGCTCTCTTGATCTAATGTAATTTGTAAGTTTGTCTCAATTAAAGATACAAGTTGTGCAATGAGACGGGAGTTTTGATTAACTGAAGATAAATCAGAATTTGTAAGCGAACTGTAAATGTGAAGTGCAATAAAACCAATTTCTCCTTCTGGCAATGTAATTTGCAAACGAGAATTTAAAAGTTCTACAACACCTTCCGCAATTTCATATTCCTTTGGATAGAGCATTTTTGTTTCAACTAAAAAAGGGTTATCAATTGTAAGTCCTTGTTTTAACCTTTTAATCGCAAATGAAATATGATCTGTTAACGCAATATGAATATGTTCATTTAGTGGCGATTTCGCTTTCCCTTGAATGTACAGCATAATATCGTTCATCAATTCAATTAATTTTTCACTAATATGCGGCACTAATAATTTGTATTGTTCACGATCACGTTCATTTTTTAAGACAAACATCTTTTCGATTTGTTCTTGCTCCAATACATCTTTCGCTTTTTTCCCAAATCCAATTCCTTTACCAATCACTACTACTTCCTCGTGTTCCGGATGGCTAGCAATGATGACATTATTATTTAAAACTTTTTTAATTTCTAGATAATTACTCATATAACACCACCCTCGTACTTAAATAGCCTACTTTTATGTTACAGAATATTCTTCTTTGTCGTCAATGTAAAACATCTGCCATTTAATAAAAATTCATTTTTTAGACATGTTTATATATGATGCGTATAATGTAAGAGCAACTGTACATAGAAAGGAGATAACAGCATGATTAAAATGTTTGTAAGTGATATCGATGGTACAATGATGCAACACGGAGGTCTTATTGACGAACAAGATGTTGCGGCACTGCGCAGCCTTGCCGAGCAAAATGTTATTCTTTGCTTCGCTTCCGGAAGACTTGATAATGAAATTGCAGACTTAATGAAAGCTGTAAATACAAATTTTCATCGCATTAGTGTAAATGGTGTTTTTGTATATACACATGAAAATAAACAACTATTATCTGCAACTTTTGATTCCAGCATACTTCCCGATTTGTTAGCTATGACGAATGAAGATCCTTATTTCCGTTATGTAAGTGATGAGCATAATTATTACATTGAAGAGAAAACACCTTTCATTCAAGAACTTGAACAACAAGTAACTATGACTTCTGTTGAAGAACCAAACTTACTACAGAAGATTGATGATACAATTTTCCCAAATAAAATTTCTGTCGGTGGAACAAAGGAGAGCTTACAACTCCTTCAGAAAAAAATTGATGAAAAATTCCACGGGAAAGTTAGTACTTTCATCTCAGCAGAACAATGTTTAGATGTAATGCCACCGAATGTTAGTAAAGGCTCTGCCATTTCTGTTTTATTAAATGAGTTTCAAATAAAACCTGAGGAAATTGCTTGTATAGGGGATTCTTATAATGACATTCCTATGTTTTCTTTAACTCCTCACAGTTTTGCTATGTCGCAAGCAGATGATGCAGTAAAAAAACACGCTCACTATGTAGTAAATCACGTCAAAGATGCTGTTAACCACGTAATTGCTCATAATAAAAATACGACTCATTCCTTATAAGGATGAGTCGTATTTTTATTTCTTTACATGTTAACCATTTTCAATTCCACTGTACTTCACAAACTGAAATATACTATTTGTTACGTGCGATATTCGTAATAAATTTATAACGATCTCCACGATAAATACATTTCACGTACTCTAGCGGTATCTCACCTTCTGAATATGACCATTGACGCATTACAAGTACAGGCGCCTTTTTAGGAATATGCAGATGTTCAGCTTCATTTTCCGTCGCAACGGAAGCTTCAATTGACTGAGTAGCGCTAACAAGTTTAAAGCCCAGTTTTTTCTCTAAATGTTCATATAAAGATTGTTGCAATATCTCTTCGTTAATATCTTTTACAAGAGCTGGCGACAAATATGTCGTCTCAAAAGCAATCGGTTCATCATCAGCTAAGCGAATACGCCTCACTTCATAAACCGATTCCCCCTCCTGTATTCTCAACCGGTCTGCTATTTTAGCAGTAGCTGGAACTAGGCGGAAACTAAGTAATTGACTACTTGGGTTCATCCCACGAGAAATCATGTCTTCTGTGAATCCCGTCATTCCTTGCAATTTTTGTTCCACTTTCGGAAGTTGGACAAATGTTCCAATTCCACGCTTCCGATATAAATAGCCTTGTTCCACTAAATTATTAATCGCCTGTCTGATTGTCATTCGACTCACTTCGAACTTATCACAAAGTTCATTCTCAGATGGGATTTTATCTCCCGGCTTCCATTCGCCGTCCTCAATTAGCTGTTTCACCCACTCTTGAATCTGATAATAGATCGGAAATGGTGAATACTTGTCGATGTTCATCAGCAATCGCCTCACTGCATAAAGATAGAGCTTCTTGATCAGCGATTACGGTTACATTCGGATGACGTTGTAAAACTGTAGCCGGACACTCTTCACTATATTCACCTTGCAATAATTCTTTAACAGCTTCTGCCTTTTTAGAACCCATAGCAACAAGTAGAACTTGTTTCGCTTTCATAATGCTTCCAATTCCCATTGTAATCGCATGAGTTGGCACATCTTCTTCTTTTTCGAAGAATCGAAGGTTTGCTTGGCGTGTAGATTCTGTTAATTCAACAATGTTTGTTGGAGAATTAAACGGTGTTCCTGGCTCATTAAATCCGATGTGACCGTTTTCACCGATTCCAAGAATCTGTAGGTCAACTGGGTTAGCAGCTAGAATGCTCTCGTAACGTTTGCACTCTTCCTCTAAATCACTTGCCATCCCGTTTGGTACATAAGTTTGTTTAAATGGAAGATGATCAAACAACTGTTCTTGCATGAAATAGTGATAGCTGTTTTTATCTTCATGTGGTAAATTTACGTACTCATCTAAGTTTACAGTGGTTACACGGCTTGTATCAAGTTTATTTTTTCGCATTTCTGCATAAATACCTAATGGAGAGCTTCCTGTAGCCATTCCTAATGTTGGATTTTCTTTTGTTTTTACAACTTCTTCAATTAATTTATAACCTGCTTCTGCTAATTCTTCTGGAGTTTTTACAACAAGAATATTCATTTAATTACTTCCCTTCCTTCATATGAATTCCTAAACGAACCGTATCATATACATGTAAATCTTCATTCATCACAACAAAGTCTGCATCTTTTCCTACCGCTAATGCACCTTTATTATTTAATCCAAACTCTTCTGCTTGGTTAACTGATGTCATAAGTACTGCATCTTCGATTGAACAACCTGTAAATTCAATTACATTTCGGAAAGCTTGATCCATTTTTAGAATACTACCAGCTAACGTTCCATCTTCTAATCGAGCACTACCATCTTTTACATGTACTGGCTGTCCGCCAAGCTCATATAATCCATCTTCAAGACCTTTTGCACGCATTGCGTCAGTAATAACACTTACTTTTTTCGGTCCTTTTAACTTATATGCTAATTTCACCATGTCAGGGTGAATATGAATACCATCTGTAATTACTTCAACCATTACATCTGGATTTAATAACACATGACCCACAACTCCTGGTTCACGGTGATGTAATCCACGCATTTGATTGTATAAATGTGTCGCATGTGTAATCTTTCTATTTTTTAGTTGCGCATCAATTGCATCTGTATGTCCCATTGTGCCAACTACACCAGTTTCAGCAAGATATTGTTCAAACTCTAATGCTCCCTCTTCTTCTGGTGCATATGTTACTAATTTAATTAAGTTCCCACTTGCTTCTTGCCATTGTTTAAATTGCTCAATATTTGCAGGAACGATATGTTCAAGTGGCTGTGCACCTGCACGTTTCTTTGAAACATAAGGTCCTTCTAAATGAATATATTCGAAATGCGCTCCTTTTTCTTTTGCTTCTTTCGCAGCAGTTAACGCTGCTTCAATTGCCTCTGGAGCTTGTGTCATTGTTGTTGGGAAGTAAGTTGTAACCCCTTCTTTTAACATTTCTTTACCTAGAGTTACTAACCCATCGCTATTTGCATCCATCGCATCAATATCGTATCCACCATGAATATGAACATCGATCATACCTGGAATTATAATCTTCCCTGTAGCATCAAAAACAGTTTCATTTTCTTGTGGTACATATTGAGCCATCAAACCAATTTCTTTAATGGTTTCTGCGTAACGAATAAATCCGTTTTCCACTATTTCTTGACCTGTGTAAATTTTGGCATTGATGACAATTTGCGTTTTCATTTTCATCGATCCTTTCCCATGAATTACCTACTTGTTATTATTACCTTATTCGCCTAGTTCCATCTTAATATACGCACGAGTAGTTGTCTATACATTCTAATGAAATTTCCTTTTTATTCAACAGAAAAGGAAATTTCTTACGTCTCTTATAATTATAATATATATTATTCATTTTTCCAAAAAGGGACAGTATCGCCCCCTAATATAGAAATCACTTCAACAATGGCATTAATCCGCTAGATTCTAACATAATATGTTCACCATCTGTTTCCATTTCTACTGTACGTTTATTCGTTCTATATACCATTATACCGTGCCTTTTTAAGCGTTTCACTACACTTTGGTGAGGATGTCCATACGGATTATTACTCCCGTACGATAGAATAGCAAACTGCGGTTCCACTTTTTTTATAAACGTTTCACTTGTTGAAGTATATGAGCCATGATGCCCCACTTTTAACACATCTGCATGGACATCAAATTGTTTTAATATTTCATGTTCTGTCCGTACATCCGCGTCACCCATTAATAAAAAATCCGCTTTTCCATATCGCACCTTTAAAACAATTGAGGATTCATTATTTTCATCTTTTGATTTCCCGTTGTTTAATACTTGTATAGAAACATGTGGATCCAGCGGTATATATTGTCCTTCCTTTACTGAAACGAAAGGTATCCCTCTTTTTTTTATATTATTCCGATACGTATGATAAGTAAGAGAACTATATGTTTTTCCGCTATCTAGTATAAGCGATACCGGCATTTGCTCTACAATTGGAATTAACCCCCCTATATGATCCATATCGGGATGCGTACTGACAATTACATCTAAATGATTAATCCCTTTCTCAATTAATTTCTGAATAATAACCTCTCCTGCTTCATAAGGTCCTCCATCAATTAACATTGTTTGTCCATTTGGCATTATAATAAGTGTTGCGTCACCTTGCCCCACTTTTAAAAAGCTCACTTTCATTTTACTAAGATGTTGCCGATGCATATGTAAAGGAGACGTAGTATGAATGGACATCATATACCTTTTAGCTGATGCGCTATTTAAAGAAAAACATAATAAAACAGAAACTAATAATAAAATAATCCGCATACCTCTCATAACTCGTCTCCTTTTTTCATTTAGTATGGCACTGTAAATAATTGATATACAAAAAAAGCTTAGCAAAATGCTAAGCTTTTATTTCGATATCTCTTGTAAGGAACCGAAGAATAAATCTGCTTCATTCATTTGTTCATTCTCTTCAGAAAGCGGTGGTAAATCATCTAATGTTTTCAATCCAAATGTGTCTAAAAATTCTTTTGTTGTTCCGTATAAAATAGGACGCCCTGGTCCTTCTGCTCTTCCCATTTCTTTTATAAGTAAATGTGAAACCAACGTTTGTAACGCCTTATCAGTTTTAACTCCTCTAATCTCTTCCATTTCAGTCCTTGTGATTGGTTGGCGATATGCAACAATCGCTAACGTTTCGAGGGCAGCTTGTGAGAGTGAAGCAGCTGTTGGTGTATCTATTAATTTTTGATAATATGAAGCATGTTCTTTCTTTGTAGCAAAACGATATACTTTTGCATACTGTACAATTTGCAAACCACGGTTTGCACCTTCACATTCTTGTTGCATTTCTTCTAAAATATTAATTGCTTCATTCATTTCAATTTCAAGAACTTTCGCTATTTGTTCTGGATAAATCCCTTCATCACCAGAAACAAATAAAAGGCCTTCAATAATTGACTTTTGTTCTTTCCTATCCATTTCACGAGCTCCTTCCTTCTATTTTCTCATAAAAATACACATCAAAAAACCGAATCACAATTAATGCGTTCGGTTCAATATTTTTTCTCTTGTTCCAAACGATACATTAAAACATAGCATGAGATAAAATGTTGCTATCCCATTTTCACATACTTGCTCTATGCAGATTTATTAGAGCTTGATACGAAAATTTCATCAAAATTATGTTCTTGCTCAATTATGATTTGTTGGTTTTTCATAAGTTCCAGAACTGCTAAAAATGTTACAACCATTATTTCACGTTCATCATCAACAAACAAATCATAAAAACTTTGGCGACCACCCTTTATTTTTAACTGTTTTAAAATATCAGTCATTCGCTGTTCAATTGGTATTTCTTGACGAGTAATACGTGTTGTTACAGGTTTTTTTGCCTTTTTACGGCGCATTAATTTTTGAAATGCTGCTAGCATATCATATAACGTAACATCAAGAGGTAAGCTTGTCTCCTCTTCTTGTTGCAACGATGTAAAGTCAATTGGTGGACGTGTATATAGCTGTGCTCTTTCTTGTTCTCTTTCTTTTAACTCAGTAGCAACTTGCTTATATTTCTTATATTCAATTAACCTCTCCATCAATTCTTGACGAGGATCATCTATAAAATCATCACCGTTATCAAGTACATCTTCTTCATGTTTCGGCAACAACATCTTACTTTTAATTTGTAATAACGTTGCAGCCATTACTAAATACTCACTTGCAACATCTAATTGAAGTTCTTTCATCGTATGCACATAAGATAAATATTGCTCTGTAATATCTGCTACAGGAATATTATATATATCAATTTCATAACGATGTATTAAATGTAACAATAGATCTAACGGCCCTTCAAAAGCCTCTACTTTAAAATTATATTGCACAAAGCATCCCACCACATTTTTTCTATAACAACATAAGTATAGAGCATACTCATGTTCTATCCAACCTTTTTAAGAAATTTAATTAAAAATAGACCGATGCCTATGTCATCATGCCCACCACTTCATATGATAACAGTGTAGTAAGAACAATGTAGGAGGTCAAAAAACTATGGGTCACGTTGATTGTGGTTTTAGCGGTGGGTTCGCATTACTTGTTGTACTGTTTATTTTACTAATTATTGTAGGAGCAGCTTGCTTCTGCTAATATGAACAATAACGGCTAGGGGGAAACCTCCTAGTCGTTTATTGTTCATATTTCTATGATACACTTATATGTATAACCGTTAGATAGGAGCGAGAAAACATGTATCCTACCGAATACATACAATTTTTAATTCATTTCCATGGAGATTATGACTATTTTGAATGCCACGAAATACTAGAAGAGTATTGGAAGACAAAACCAAGAGGTAATCGTGATCATTACTTAGTTGGTCTCATTCAAATTGCAGTTTCTTTATACCACCAAAGACGTGCTAATTGGAATGGTTCTACAAAAATGATGAAAAGCGCAATTACAATTTTAGAAAAAAGCGGTGTGCCTTTACAACGTTTAGGAATTAATCAAGTACAACTTCTTTCCTTGCTCAATGAAAGATTGCAATCTATCCATAAAAAAGAACGTTTTGTACCTTTATTTTTACCCTTATCAGATTCATCGTTAGAGAAGCAGTGCATAGAGTTATGTCAAAAACAAAACCTCTCTTGGAAAGACTTGAATGCTATCCCAGGTGAATATATTATAAACAAGCACACTTTGCGTGATCGCACAGAGGTCATTACTGAACGAAACGAACAATTACAAAAAAGAAAGCAGAGATAATAAACTACTTATCTCTGCTTTCACGAATGTATATTTTGTTCTAGCCCTTTACATTTTTCGCAAAAACTTGCTGTTTGCTCATTTCCGCAAATTGTAAACTCAAGAAATTTACTCTTTAACTCTTGAACCATCTTCGTCCCAATCCCCACATGACGGTGAGACGGGTTCACACTCAAATGCTGAATTTCTAATACTTGATTCTCTTTTTTTACAATCCCCATTATTCCAACAAAATCTTCATTTTCTTTCCACAAATACAATTGCCAATCATCTTTTGCTTCATATTCTTTCATTGTCAATTGTAATGTTTTCACATCTTTTTCAGTTGGCATAAACGAAAGAAGCCCCATTGCAATTTTTTCATAACTTTTTTTAAAACGAATTAACATAACCCTTATCCCTTCTTACAAAAGTTACAAACTAGTAATCCCCTCAATCACTCTTTTCATATCACATTCATTTTACAATATTTTCAACAGAGTGAGAAGAGTCTAAAACAACTTGATAATCATACAAAGCGAAAAGAAGAAAGTCAAATCTATGTTTCAGCACTATTCCTTTAATAAATAGAGTTAAAAAAAGAAAATTTTATATGGAATGGAAAGAAACATATCATTCAACAGCACTTCATTTATAGTTACTCTAAAGCAGCACAATTCTAGCAAAATTAATATAACAAAAAATATTTATTGAAACATATAATGTAATGTATTCTATGTAATTGGTTAAAGGTTTGTTCTCACAAACAATATATTTTAGCAACAATACTACTTGTATGATGAGCTGTAGAAGTAGTACTCAATCTCATTAAAAATAAAAAAGAGAGCAAAAGCTCTCTTTTTCCTTACCTTATTCTTCCCAAACTTTAACTTCTTTCATTACATCGCCTTGACGCATTTTTAATACTGTTTCAATACCGCTTGTTGCTTTACCGAATACAGTATGAACACCATCTAAATGCGGCTGTGGCTCATGAACGATAAAGAATTGGCTACCGCCTGTGTTACGGCCAGCGTGAGCCATAGAAAGTGATCCTACAAGGTGTCTATGAGGGTTTCCATCAGTTTCACATGGAATAGAGTAACCTGGGCCACCTGCACCTGTACCTGTTGGGTCTCCACCTTGGCTTACGAAGCCAGGAATAACACGGTGGAATGTAACACCGTCATAAAATCCTTGCTCTGCTAATTTTTTAAAGTTTTCTACTGTTTTCGGTGCTTCTTCTGGGAAAAATTCCAAGTCGATTTTTTCACCGTTTTCCATTAATATGTATCCTAAAGTTTTCATACGTATATGTCTCCTTTCAACTATCTCAGCACTATATTACCACATTCATGACTAGAAACAAAAAGAATCCGACAATCTAGATACTTCTTTTTTGAAATGTGGAAAAAGCTAGGTGACAAATAAGAAATATATACTATAATAACTTTGTTGCCCGAAAATTTTAGAAAGAGAAAGGGAGCGATTTTTCGTGAAAACGAAATTATTAGCTCTGCTATTAGCTGTAACGGTATTTATGATGCCAACAGCTTCATTTGCAGACATCATTGAGGGAGAATCAATTGTTACATTAGGAGAGAACTTATCCGAACAACAAAAACAAGATCTGTTAAAAGAAATGAAAGCACCAAAAGATGCTACAATTATCACTGTATCTAATGCGGAAGAACATAAATTTCTAGAAGGCATTGTTCCAAAAGCACAAATTGGTACGAGAGCAATTTCTTCTTCTATGATTACATACACAAAACCAGGATCTGGTCTTATTGTACGATCAAAGAACATTAACTGGGTAACAGATGCAATGTACACTAACGCTTTGATTACAGCAGGTGTAAAAGATGCAGAAATTCAAATTACTGCACCTTTTAAAGTTTCAGGAACTGCAGCTTTAACTGGATTAATGAAAGCATACGAAACTGCGTCCAATAAACAAATTCCTGAAGAAATTAAAAAAGTAGCGAATGAAGAAATGGTACAAACAGCCCAGCTTGGTGATAAAATTGGTGAAGAAAAAGCAGTTCAACTTGTTGCAAAAATTAAAGAAGAAATTGCAAAAGAACAGCCAAAAACAACAGAAGATTTACGTTCATTAATTAAAAAAATTGCTGATCAACTCGGCATTACATTAACAGATGAACAGTTAGATAACTTAGTATCGTTATTTGATAAAATGAAAAATCTTAATATCGATTGGAATCAAGTTGGTAGTCAATTAAACAAAGCAAAAGAACATGTTTCTGCCTTTTTAGGATCTGAAGAAGGGCAAAGTTTTCTAGATAAAGTGAAAGATTTCTTCTCAAGTATCATTGATTTTGTTAAATCTTTATTCAAGTAAAAAAGAAGCCCGCCAATGACGGGCTTCTTTTTTATACAAGTAACGGTAATTTCATAACAGCCTCTTCAACCGAACGCACTATATGATTTGCTTTCTCCTTTACATATGGATGGGCATGATGAAGAGTAAATGAATGCGGGGTTACTTCAAACATAGAAATATCATTGAAAGAATCTCCAATACAAGCAACTTCATTTGCTTCAATTTGCAAATGATCCATTAGTCGCTTTAGAGCACTCCCCTTACTCACGCCTCTTGGCATAATATCAACATAGCGTTTACCTGATATAAAAACTTCCGCTTCGCCTTGAAACGTATCTCGTAGCTCTTGATCTAACGTCACAATTTTCTCTTCTTCTCCAAAAACAAACAATTTTGCAGGGTGTACAGTCTTACCAAACTCTTCTTCTAACGCTTCAATTTCAGCGATATGCACGCCCATATACGCTTCAAAATTATGGTGATGTTCATTCTTCCTTTTTGTATATCGCTGCTCATTTGCACAAACAATATCCGCTAGTCCTTTTTTATGTATATATCGATATATTTCCTGGGCAACCACATTTTCAAAACTCGATTCATGAAATAAATTTCCATCCGGAAGTAACATTGTCGCTCCATTTAAGCCAGTTGTGTAATATGGGAATGCAAACCTTTTTACAACTTCATCAATTCTGTGTGTAAAGCGGCCAGAGGCAAAACAAATATTTGTCCCTTTCTCAGCTAACCAACACAGCGCACGTTCATCTTCTTTTTGCATATGATTCACATCGTAAACGAGCGTGTCATCTAAATCACTTACAAATAATTTAATCATGTCCTCTTCCCCTTCCATACACAATATCTACTCTAAGTGTACACAAAAAATGTTTGATTTTTGTTAAAAAATAATAAATTTTTGCTAAAAAAAATAAACGGGTGTATAATCCCGTTTATTTTTGTCTTTTTACATTTTGAGGTCTTACAATACTTGGTCGTACTTTTAAACTAGACATCGTTGGACGGAGTAAAATTTTTGTTAATGCGCCCCAATCAAATGGTAAAAACGGCCATAAATAAGGTGTTTGTAAACTTTTTATAGACGTTAAAAATAAAATTAATATCGTCATACCAATTACAAATCCCATCTCATGGAAGAGGCCTGTTAAAATAATAACAAACAATTTCCCAACCTTATTCCCTAATCCTAATTCATAACTCGGTGTTGCATATGCACCAATCATCGAAACTGCTACATACAAAATTACTTCTGGCACAAACAAACCTACATCAATTGCAATTTGACCAATTAATATAGCGGAAATCAACCCTGCTGCAGACGATAACGGCGTTGGAGTATGAATGGCTGCCATCCTTAAAAACTCAAGTCCGACCTCTGCCATTAACACCTGTAATAAAATTGGTAAATGCGTCATCTTAGTCGGTCCAATAAAAGCAAGATTTGCTGGCAAAAGAGTTGGATCAAATACAAACACTAACCAAAATGGTAATAAAAATAACGAGAATATAACACCTAAAAAGCGCACCCAGCGTAAAAATGTACCGACAGCTGGATTTTGTCTAAACTCTTCCGCGTGCTGTAAATGATGAAAATATGTTGTCGGTGTAATCATAGCACTTGGCGATGTGTCAACAAGTACTAACACATGTCCTTCTAGTAGATGATTTGCTGCTACATCTGGCCTTTCTGTATATCGAATAAGTGGAAATGGGTTATAGCTTTGCTTTACAACAAATTCTTCTACTGTTTTATCCGCCATCGTAATTCCATCTACATCGATGTTATTTAATTCTTGTTTTATAATCTTTACTAAATCTGGATTTGCAACATCTTGAACGTATGTAATGCAAATATCCGTTTGTGATCTATCTCCTACTCGAACCATTTCATTTCGAAGACGTGGATCTCGAATTCTTCTACGGATTAATGCTGTATTTACAACGATATTTTCAACAAATCCATCCCTTGCACCGCGTACTACCTTTTCGGTATCTGGTTCTGTCGGCGTTCGCCCTGGATAACTACGAACATCGATTGCAAACGCTTCCGTTTCACCTTCCACAAATATCACGATGAGTCCTGATAATACTTGGAGCATTACCTCATCCATCGTTTTCACTTTACTTACTTGTTGATGGATTAAGCGATTCTCTAAAAGCTTCACTGTATCTTCTTCTACATCCCTTATCTCATTTGTATCCACCGCTTCTTCTAAAATAGGGATAATATAATTCGTATCACAAAGTCCGTTTACAAATAACACACCAATTTCTTTATTCAAAATTTGAAATTTACGAATGCCAACATCGTATGTAACGCCTAGCCCAACTGTCTGCTTTAAATAATTTTCATTGTCACTTATGAAAGTTGATATAGGGATATCCACTTTTTTAGGCTTCGTCATAAAAACCACTCCTTTCCAAAATTAATTGAATTGCTTTCTTCGTAATAGGTGATCCCCTCTCCCATTCATCATTTCCACACATCTTACCAATGTCACCGACTCCAACGATGACAGGAACATTCAAGTCATCTAAACAATAAATTGTATCTCCGCTAATTCTGCCAATTTCGCCATCTGGAAGTCCAAATTTATCAACACCGTATTCGGTTAAATTCCCGTTCCGATCTACACTTACATCTACACGTGCCCATTCCCAATGATGCGTATTAGACGCTACCGCTAAAATACCGAGCACATCAATTTGTTTATGGGTAGCCACATATTTTAAAGCCTTTTCACCAGATCCTTCTCCAATAAATCCACTGTCATCAAACATGACAAATACAGGGTCATATGGCGTTTGCATAATAAGCTCAACAACTTTTTTCCCTGTCAATTTGGTTGGATTACTTTGTGATGCTGAAATACACCTTCCCCCAAATTCCTTCGTTAAAAGCTCAATTGTCCGCTTTGCATATTCATCTCCATCTGTGACCAAAACAACCCTTCGTCTCATTTGATTTATCCTTTCGGTTTACATATAAGTGCTATAAAAAACGAAAACAATATCGCTGCGGAAATGCCCGCAGACGTTAAACTAAACATGCCAATACCAATTCCTAAATATCCATGTTTTTCTGCTGCATGCATTGCTCCGTGCAATAGTGAATGTCCAAAACTTGTAATAGGGACTGTTGCTCCAGCACCTGCAAACTTTATTAGTTTATCGTACAATCCAAATCCATCTAAAATTGCTCCGATGACTACAAAAGTTGCCATTAAATGAGCTGGTGTTAACTTTACGAAATCTAACAATAGTTGCCCAATTAAACAAATAACTCCACCTACAAGAAATGCATATATAAAATCCACAATTCACTCTCCTTTAACTCTCTCAAATACGACACCATGTGCAATTGTTGGAATCGTTTCCTTCTGTTGCATCATCATCGGGCTTAATAATGCACCAGTCGCAACGACAAAAATTCGTTGTAAATTCCCTTTTTGCATCTCGTGTAATAAATGACCATATGTGACAACTGCTGAACAAGCGCAACCACTACCACCTGCAAACACTTCTTCTTGACTTGATTCATAAATCATCAATCCACAATCATTGTATATATGCCCAAGATCATAACCTTCCTCAAGTAAAAGTTGTTTCGCAATCGGCGTCCCAACAGCTGATAAATCACCCGTAACAATCAAATCATAATCATCGGCACTTCTTCTTAAATCTTCAAAATGTTGTTGAATTGTATGAGCAGCAGCAGGTGCCATCGCTGCCCCCATATCCAAAGGATTTGTAATTCCTAAATCTTGCACTTTTCCAATTGTAGCCGACGTAATTTTAATTGTACTTTTTTCATTGCTAATTAATATAGATCCTGCACCAGTCACAGTTGAATTTGCTGTCCCTGGCTTTTGTCCACCGTACTCTGTTGGATAGCGAAATTGTCTTTCAGCCGTTGCATTATGACTGCTTACTGTAGCTAAGACACGATTTGCAAATCCACCGTCTATAAAAGCTGAGCCAACTGCTAAAGTCTCCATAGACGTCGCACAAGCGCTAAACATTCCTAAAAAAGGAATGCCCCACTTACGCGCAACATAATTTGCTGTCACTGTTTGATTTAATAAATCTCCTGCTAAAAAAAAATCAATTTGCGATGTTTTTATATTCCCTTTTTGCACTGCTTGTTGAATTGAGTCTGACATTAATCTTCGTTCGGCAAGCTCCCAATTTTCTTCTCCACAATGCAATTCATCATATGAAATATCAAATTTTTTCCCAAGAGGGCCCTCAGCTTCTTTCGGACCGACAGCAGTACCCGTTGCATTCACATATATGTCATTTTGAAATACCCACGTTTGTTTTCCGGTCAACCTCATACTAGCCCCTCCTTTAAGACATAAAAATTTTAAAGGTATACCTTATTAACCCAATGATATATGCACCAACAACCCCAAATACAATCACACTTCCTGCCAGTTTAAACATATTTGTAGCAATCCCTAGAACAACCCCTTCGCTCTTATGTTCTAAGGCAGCGCTCGCCATAGAATTTGCAAATCCTGTTACCGGTACCGCTGATCCTGCTCCAGCAAATTGACCGATTTTATCATATACACCACACCCTGTTAAAATCGCGGATAATAAAACAAGGGTTGCAACAGTTGGGTTTCCTGCCTCTTGTTCACTGAAGTGAAAATAATGTATATAAAATTTCATCAATACTTCTCCAACTGTGCAAATGAGTCCACCTACAAGAAATGCTTTGATACAATTTAGTAAATAGTTTGGCTTTGGATGATACTCCTTCACTTTATTTATGTAATCATCCCTCAATTTCTGACTTGTCATTTATATACTGCCTCCTACTTTACGAAATAAATCCAGTGAAACAACGATCCTATTACTTTCCCAAGTACAAGAGCAACGAGTAAAACAATAATCTTCCCCTCTATCCCTACTCGTTTCGCTAAAATAGGTAGAACATTTAACACCTCTGTTAATGCCGCAGCAAGCATTCCAATGAACGTGCCACAAAATATCCCTAATATAACGAGCCAATATTGCGACGTTTGAAATGTAATGTTTTTCAAACTGCACCAAGCCCCTGTTAAAGTACCTGCAATGACTGCCCACTCAAAATATTGAATATGCTTTCCACTTCTCGTTAATTGAGCTAAACGGGGGATTATACCAAGTACAGCTAAAAATGCGACATATCCGCTACCTACCGCAATCCCTCCAGCTAAACCAATTAAAATAACAAATCCAGACTCAATCATCGGCAAGTTGTTTCATATTATCCTTGTTTTCATTAACGATTACATACTGATCAAGTGACTGTTGGTATTGAAACATCTCAACTTCTAACGGACTCGGCTCTTCATTAATTCGCTTTTGAAATACATGATTAAAAAATAAAACCATCCCTAAGCCAAGACCTAAAGAATAAGGAATTTGAAATAAAAGTGGTTGTGCATTAAATTCTCCAGTAATCATGTAATATAACCGTTGATGTACTTGTTGCATACTTACATCTTCATGGAAATAAATGATCGCAAGGGCCGCTCCAATGAACAGTAACAGCCATACAAGCCCGAAAAAAATTGGGTGTGTCTTCTTTTTTTCGTATATAATTTCAACAAGAGTTTGTCCAGAACCGAGTAAATTAATTTGTACATGAGATGCTTTCTGTTGAATAATCTCAATTACTTTCATAACATCAATTACAACATGCGTCTTATCATGCGCTGTTATTTTGTAAACTATCTCATTTTGTAACAACTCAACTACGGAAGAATCTCCGGCAAGTTGAGCAACATCGCCCAGCTTTACTTCATAAGTAGGAGAAACTTTTAAACGATTGCGCATTTTAATATAAATCGTTTGTTCCAACTTTCATTCACCCCTTCACTCTTCCTCGTAGTTGTAGTATGGTTATTGAATTTTTTTCTAATACAATTTTTTCATAAAAAAACATCTGCACCATTTCGGTACAGATGTTTTTTACTTATGCCTTTTTCTTAAATAAGTTTGCAATACTTAATGCAAGCCCTCCCCAAATGACTACTATTCCAATAACCATCATCATAATCGCTGATCCACTCATTATGAAACACCTCGATCTTTCCATTCTTTTTCAAGCTTGGCAGAATCCGAATGAATTTGTGCATCCCATTTTTTCAGGCCAATGATTATTGCAACTATGAGGAATGCTGCTGCTATCGACCAACCATACGTTACAACAAACTCAGTCGGATAATCTCCATAATTCTTTTTAATATTTTGGATTGTACCATCAATTAGCATATACCCTAACATAAGTGGAGTAATAACGAGTAAACTCACTCTCCAAAACATTCCTAATTTAATATCAGATACAAAGTTGGCATGATTTTGATAAACTGGTAAACGACGTAAAATGAGCCCTATCGTAACTACTTCCGCAAGTGCAATTGTAATTAATCCGAAATTATTAGCGAAATAGTCGACAACATCTAAGAACATAAGCCCACCACGTGTTGCAAATACAAGAGAAACCAACACGAGAAGGGTTCCCATAATTCCAATGGTTTTTTCCCGACTTAAACTGAATTTTTCAGATACAGCGGCAAAACATACTTCTGCGAGTGAAATAAGTGAGGTGATTCCAGCAACCGTTAACGATAAGAAAAATAATACACCAAACAACGGTGACATCGGCAATTCATTAATAATTTGTGGAAATACTACGAACGCAAGCCCAACGCCAGCACTTGCTACTTTATCAACCGGTACTCCCATATTATTTGCCATGAATCCAAGAGCTGCAAAGACCCCAATACCTGCTAATAATTCAAATCCTGAGTTTGCAAATCCAGTAATAAAGGCATTATTTGTTGTATCCGAGTTTTTCGGTAAATAACTAGAATACGTAATCATAATTCCAAATGCTAAAGATAAACTAAAGAATATTTGACCATAAGCAGCAAGCCATACTTTCCCATCAAAAATACGACTCCAATCTGGTTTAAAGAATGCATCTAGTCCTTGCATAGCGCCTTCCATCGTCACTGCACGAACGACGATAATAAGAAACATAACAACTAATAAAGGAATAAATATACGGTTAACAACTTCGATTCCTTTTTTAACTCCTTTAAATGCAACGCCAAGCACAATAATCCAAACGAGAGCTAACGGAATTAATACTTCCGGTACAAGTCCTCCAAATTGTCCTGGCTTATCTGCAACATGTAAGTACTCTTTAAATAAAAATGATTGCGTGTCTTTTCCCCATGCTCCAGTAATTGCAAAGTATGTATACGATATAGACCAAGCAATAATCACTGCATAATATGTTGAAACGATAAATGTTACGCACATTTGCCACCATCCAATAAATTCGGCACGCGGGCTAATACGGAAAAATGTAAGTGGTGCTGAACCACGATGACGATGACCAAGGGCAAACTCAAACGCTAACAATGAAATACCAGTCGTTAATAATGCAAATAAGTACGGTAAAAAGAATGCTCCTCCTCCATTTTCATACGCTGTATAAGGAAAACGCCATATGTTTCCTAATCCAACGGCAGATCCGACCGCTGCAAAAATAAATCCAGCTCTCGTTCCCCATTGTTGCCTCGTTTCCATGTTTCCTTCCCCCTTTATGACAAGTTCATACTTGGATTATATTTTAAATTAACTAAATTATCAATAAATTCTGTTAATTTTTGAGAAAATTAACATCTCTCTCCTATTAACAGCATAAAAAAATCGAATAGACAATTATTCGTCTATTCGATCTTTCATCTGTTTTAATATTTTCTTTTCAAGTCTTGAAACTTGTACTTGCGAAATGCCTATGCGCTCTGCTACTTCTGATTGTGTCTGATCTTTATAGTAACGCAAGTATACAATTAAGCGCTCTCGTTCATCTAGTTCTCTAATCGCTTCTTTTAAAGCAATTTTATCGAACCATTTCGTTTCAGATTGATCTGCAATTTGATCTAAAATAGTGATTGGATCTCCATCGTTTTCATATACAGTTTCATGTATAGATGAAGGGGCCCGGCTCGCTTCTTGTGCTAGCACAACTTCCTCTGGCGTTAGTTCTAGTGCCTCTGCCACTTCATTAATCGTTGGAGCCCTTCCGAATTCTTTCGAAAGCTCATCTCTCATCTTTCGAATTTTGTTTCCTGTTTCTTTTAAAGACCTACTAACTTTCACTGATCCATCATCACGTAAGAAACGTTGTATTTCACCAATAATCATTGGAACTGCATATGTTGAAAATTTCACGTCGAAAGATAAATCAAATTTATCTACCGATTTCAAGAGCCCAATACATCCAATTTGAAATAGGTCGTCTGGTTCGTATCCTCGATTAAGAAACCGCTGTACAACCGACCAAACAAGGCGCATATTACTTTGAACGATTGTATCTCTCGCTTGTTGATCTCCATCTTGACTTTTTTGAATTAACGCTTTTAGCTCGTGGTCCTTTAACTGAGGTTTCTTCTTCTCATTTTTGACCTCTATGTCCATAGGCTATTCTCCTTAATTGCATAGAGCGTTACTATTTGATAAGTATTTTGTCAAATGGATTGTTGTCCCGAAAGATTCGTTTGAAATAACTTCTACTTCATCCATAAAATTTTCCATGATAGTAAATCCCATTCCGGAACGCTCTAATTCAGGTTTAGTTGTAAAAAGGGGTTGTCTCGCTTCATCTAAGTTAAAGATTCCAATCCCTTCATCTCGAATCGTGAGTTTCACCATTGCTTCTTCCAAAATTACAGAAATATAAACAATACCTTCTGCATTTCCTTCGTATCCATGAATAATTGCATTTGTAACCGCTTCTGACACAACTGTTTTAATCTCCGTTAATTCTTCCATCGTTGGATCTAGTTGTGCAATGAAAGCCGCCACAGTAACGCGAGCGAACGATTCATTTTGACTTAATGCTGAAAATTGAAGGTTCATTTCATTTCTCATCTATGCCACCCCCAACGTCGCGAGCGCGTGCGCTTCACTTTCTTCTAAGCGAACGATTTTGAATAAGCCCGACATTTCAAATAAACGCTTAACAGGCGGTGAAATTGCACAAACAACCATTTCTCCACCTAATCCCTTTACGTGTTTATATCGGCCTAATATAACACCTAGACCAGAACTATCCATAAAAGATAAGTTCTCTAGGCTCAAAACAATATGATGAACACCATGTGTCTCAATCATATCTGTTACTTTCGTTCGCAACTCTTCAGCCGTATGATGATCTAATTCACCCTCTAGTCTCACACATAGGACGTCACGTTTTACTTCTAATTGCATGGAAAGACTCACACGATTTCCTCCTTATGCTCAAACTTTACTTATTCACATACATAAAGATTTTCGTGATACAAAATAAGAATCCTTCCTGCTGACAAAAGAAGAACTATTTCGTCATAAAGTGAAACCTTTCAGCATTATTCACTTACATACGAATAGAAAAGCGGCAAAATATTTGCCGCTATTTTGATGTTGAAAACATCCCAAAACTTCTTTTAAATAACTCCCACCAGCTCGCTGCAGCAACATCTTCTTTTGCTACAATTGTTTGTTTTAATAAAACATCTTTATCTTTTTTAATAACAAGTGTACCAAGCGCGTCACCTTTTTTAATCGGTGCTTTTACTTTCTTTTCAGCAATTACTTCTTGTTTTACCTTGTCCATATTCTCGCCCTTCTTCATAAGAAGAGAAACATTATCTGATGCAACTAAATCTACTTTTTCTTTTTTCCCTTTCCCTACTTGAACTGTCTTAATTTTTTCGCCACGCGTATACAATTTCTTTGTCATATATTGTCCAAATGCATAGTCAAGAAGCTTCGTCACTTGGTTGTTCCGTTCTTTTGATGTTGGTGCTCCCATGACAACTGAAATGACACGCATGCCATTTTTTTCAGCCGATGCTGTTAAACAATATTTCGCTTCTGTCGTAAAACCTGTTTTTACTCCATCTACGCCAGGATAAAAACGTACTAGCTTATTCGTATTAACGAGCCAAAACTTTTTATCCGTATCTTCACGTAAATAATCTTCGTACTTACCTGTGTATTTACGAATAAGTGGATACTTCATCAATTCTCTCGCCATTATAGCCATATCATTTGCTGTCGAATAATGGTCTTTGGCCGGAAGACCTGTTGGGTTTTGAAAATGTGTATTTTTCAGCCCTAAATCTTTCGCCTTTTTGTTCATCATATTTACAAATCCTTCTTCTGAACCTGCGATATGCTCGGCTACCGCAACAGATGCGTCATTTCCAGATGCAATTGCAATACCCTTTAACATCTCATTTACAGTCATCTCTTCCCCAGGTTCTAAAAAGATTTGCGATCCACCCATTGAAGCTGCATGTTCACTCGCTCTAACTTTATCGGTCAGTTTTAGTTTTCCTTTTTCAACTTGTTCCATAATTAAAAGCATTGTCATAATCTTTGTCATACTAGCAGGTGGTAATTTTTCATTTGGGTTTTTATCAAATAAAACTTTACCTGTATCTTGCTCAATTACGATTGCTGACGACGCTTGTTCCGCTAACTTCGGCGTTGTTTCTTCTGTTTTCTCCTGCTTCGTTTTTTCAGATTGCGCAAAACTCACTGAAGTTCCAGAAAGCAATAACATGAAACAAACAAGTATTCCAAAAACTCGCTTCATGACTAACCCTCCATTCTATATCAGACCTATTTTTTCCAATTCTCCTTTTTTTAATACCAATTTTTTCTATTATTTTCAGTTGACAAATACATTCGTCCCCTATATTGTATTAAATGTATTACACATA
The DNA here is from genome assembly GCF_051915225.1 of Bacillus cereus group sp. MYBK95-2. Classification (NCBI taxonomy): domain Bacteria; kingdom Bacillati; phylum Bacillota; class Bacilli; order Caryophanales; family Bacillaceae; genus Bacillus; species Bacillus cereus group sp. MYBK95-2. The sequence goes on from NZ_JBQAEH010000001.1 coordinate 551,300, forward strand.
GTAGTACACTTAATACATATGAGGAAGGAGACATTGCTCTTGCATATTCAACTTGACCCAAGAAGCAACACTCCGATATGGGAACAAATTGTTCAAAATATAAAAGAACTCGTATTGAAAAACATGTTGGCTCCAAGTGATAAACTTCCTTCTGTACGCGAACTCGCTTCTTTACTCGTTATAAATCCAAATACAGTGAGTAAAGCGTATCAAGAGTTAGAGCGACAAGGAATTATTGAAACGTTACGAGGAAAAGGAACATTTGTATCCCAATCGATTACCCCAACATTAGACGAAAGGAAAATCGCTATGGTTGAAAAGCAATTTCATCAATTACTATTAGAAGCCTCTTATCTTGGTGTTCCAAAAGATAAAATTCATGATTGGATAGATTCATACTATAAAGAGATTGGAGGAAATACAGATGCTGAAAGTGACAAGCCTGAAGAAAACAATTGATAATCAAACGATTTTAGACGATGTTTCTTTCACATTGCAAAGAGGGAGTATCATCGGATTACTTGGAAGAAACGGCGCGGGAAAAACAACTTTATTACGAACGATAGTCGGCATTTTAGACCCAGACGAGGGAACTGTTACATATGAGGATATCGACATCCATAAAAATCCTGAAACGAAACAAAAAATCGTATATGTTCCGGATTCTACTAACATACTGAACGGTTATACAGTAAAAGAAATCGTAAAGTTTTATAAAGAAGTTTATACCGCATTTGATGAACCATATTTCTACGAACTATTAGAACGTTTTAACTTACCAAACAAACGAATTCGTAGCTATTCAAAAGGCATGAAAGCACTGCTCGCCATCATTTTAGCTGTTGCTGCACAGGCAGAATATATTATTTTAGATGAACCGACAAATGGACTTGATCCTATCGTAAAAAGGAAAATTTTACAGTTTCTCGTTGGAGAAGTTGCAGAAAAAGAGATTACCATTTTCATATCTACCCATCATTTAGATGAAGTGGAACAAATTGCAGATACAATCATTATATTAAAAGGCCATACTATCTCGTCTATTACATCACTAGACGATGCAAAATCACGATTTGCAAAAATACAAGTAGCTTACGAGCGTTCATTACCTCAAAAACTAGAAAACTTAAGCAATATTAAAATATTAAATCAAACGGGAAAAGTATATACAATCTTAATTGAGGGAAATGTGGCTACAACACTCGAGAAGTTTTATAAAGAACAACCACTGCTCATTGAGGAATTAGCCATGTCGCTCGAAGATATTTTTATCACAACGTTTGAGGAGGATTCACATGTTTCATAAAGCTTTATGGATAAGGCAATGGAAGCAAGGAAAATATATAATTCTATTATTTTGGTTAATTAGTTTATATCAACTACCTTATAAATATTATCAAGAAGCGCAAATGCAGCTAAAACAATCAAAAATGAAGTTTGATGACTATGCATATTACTACTCCTACTATTTTCACGCATCTGATGGTGCCGTCCTCTTTCAAGGAGTTACTCTTATTGCACTTGCTTGTCTTTTAATTGGGTGGGAACGTAACAATCAATCAACTGATTTTCTCTTCTCGATGCCTTTTAAACGAAAAGATATTTTTTTAACAAAATGGTGGCTTGGTGTTTTGAATATTATTACAGTGCAAATTGTTTGCTGGATTAGCATGTACGGAATAAAGAACATGTCGTTTCACAATGAGTATCAAATCTTTACTCCGTTCTATAGTTACTTTCTATATGCTACCGTTGTACTTATCGCTATTTATACATTCACCTTATTTATTGGAACCATTACTGGACATATATTCTCTCAAAGTAGTTTAACTATCATTCTATTATTTTTACCATACGGTTTTGGATTGTTAATTTCCGGATTCATTTATTCCCATACACAATGGTCTTTAGATGCAATGGGAGAAATAGAGCAACGTACTCATGAGTACTTACAACATATAGATATCATTTCACCATTAGAATCTTTTTCTATTACTTATGATTATCACCCGATAGAAACATTTGATGACTATGGCAATAAACTTTCTAGTGTACCACAGGACAATCCAATGGAGCATACTTCTGTACCTTCTCCTTGGACACTATTAACACCATTTGCTTACATCATTATCTTTTTATCAATGGCAACCTTTCTATACACACGTACACCAAACGAACAAAACGGAAAAATACTATTGTTTCCTAACTTGCAAAAATGGTTCATGATTTGCACTGTTCTATGCTTCGGACTGCTTGGCGGTAGAATATTAGGCGGACGAGATGCACTTCTGTCTTATTATGTTGGATTTTTCCTATTCGCTATCATAAGTTACTTCATTTTTACACGTCTATTAAAATTGAAGTTTGCTTTTGGAGGGAAATAAACATACATTAAGGTAATGAATACATGTTTCAAAAAGCATTATAGATGTGAAACTATAAACACGTAACAATGGCATTAATAGAAGCTGACAAAAAAAGTCATACAATGACAAAAGAAAGATGTTATGAATTATTTAACTCTTATATGAACTAAATAAAAAGGCATTGCACAAGAGCAATGCTTTTTATTATATATCCCTATCTAAATAAAGAGGTTATTTCACATTCTCTCTCCTATCCCCATACACCATCTCTTCTTTCATTCCAAATCCATCACCATTTTGCACAATTTGCTCTGTCGGGGCAACTACACTTTCGGCAATTTTCCATTCCCCACGCTCTTTTACGAATACTTGTAGAAAATAGTTCATGCCATCTAATTGATATGCATTTTCTTTTTTCACATTATAGTGAATCGCAATGTAGTACACTTGAATGTTTTCTTTCCCTATTTTTGATACGTATTGCGATAGTCTCGGTATATAAAGTGCTGCTTTCTGAAAAGATAGTTGCTTCGCTTTAACAAGCGATGAACTTGTTACATTACGTAATGTGTCCCGATTACGAATATTATCGCTATGGTGGAATAATACTGCGTTTTGCATAGAACGAACCCATAATTTCGAATATAAGACTGTATTATCATTTTCAATGTACTTCACTTCTTTTCGCACTACTTGGATAGGCGTATCTGCGTACGTGAATGTTTGAAAACAGAAAAAACCACCAAATAAAATGGTAAGTGCAGCAATATATTTCATAATCTTTCCTCCGATCTTTTAATTAAAGTATCGGAGTTTCAAAATATTTTTATTCAAAAGAAAAAGGATAGGAATGCTTTCGCTTCCTATCCTCATTTATTATAATACGCGGCCAAATAGTTCTAAGACCATTTCTATTTCTTGGTCGCTCCAACCTTTAAATCTCTCTTTATAATATTCTTTACGCACAGCTTCAAGTTTTTCAGTTACTTCTCTTCCGTGCTCTGTAATTTCTAAGTACACGATTCGACGATCTGAATTAGAACGTTTTCTTTCTACTAATCCTTTTCGTACGAGACGATCTGTAACAGCTGTAATATGACTGGAGGTTACGTTTACTTCACTCGCAATTTGCGAAGCCATCTGTGGACTGTTTAAAAATAACGCACGTAATACAGAAAATTCATTATATGGCATATGTTCTGCAAAACGTGTATTAATATCATTTTGTAATAAACGTATCATTTTTCGAAATGATGCAGATAAATCTAAAATCAGCGTTTCTCTTTTTTCGTTCAATAGCCTCGTCCCTTTTTTATCATATTTACACATATTATAATCTATAAATACCTATGTTGTATATGCTTTCTTTCCTCAACATTCTCATTTATGTAACTTTTTTCATATAAATTTCTTTTTTGTTCACACATATACATATAAAAAGGATGGTGATGGAAAATGCAGGGTGGAATGAATCCTTATTTACACAACGTACGCACTGCTAATACTGGTAAAGAAGCTACTATTACTGTACAAGGAGAAGGTGTTGTAAAAGCAAAACCGAATGTTGTTATATTAACACTCGGCATTCGAACAGATGATAAAAATGTAAAACAGGCTCAAGAAGAAAATGCAGTGCAATCCAAACAATTGCTGGATGCACTTAAACAGCTTGGTATTGCCGATAAAGATATAGAGACGATTTCTTATACAATTACTCCTCAATACGAATATGTAAATGATAAAGCATTGCTGCAAGGATACCGCGTGGAGCATTTGTATGAAATTACCGTTTTAAATGTACAAAAAGCTGGGGAAGTATATGATATAGCCGTTTCAAATGGTGCAAATGTAGCAAAAGGTTTACGTTTCCGAGTATCTCATCCAAATAAATATTATGAGCAAGCTCTCATTCAAGCTCTGCACCAAGCAGTAGAAAAAGCTCGTGCTATTGCGAGTACATATAATTTAAATATTAATCCTGTTCCCCTCTCATTCGTTGAAGAATCTGCCCAATTACCAAGGGAGGTTACGTCTTATGCTACTTTACATGCGCAAGCAGCTCCACCCATTCAATCGGGAGAGTTAGAAATTATTTCAACAATACGGGCAATTTTTACGTATTTATAAATAATTTCATTTATAAGTAAACGCTATCATTTTCCTTGTTGTAAAAACATGATGTTCTGATATAATAAAGGACGGTGAGCTCTTACGAAAGAGATATCACGGGTGGGAGAGGGATATGAAAAAGAAGGTTTAACATGAAAGGAATACTTGAAAGAACATTTAAATTAGGTTTACACGAAACATCACCAAAACAAGAAGTTTTAGCTGGAGTTACGTCATTTTTCACGATCGTATATATTATGATTGTAAATGCATCAATTTTATCCGATGCTGGCATTCCTCTTGAAGCTGGAATTTTAGCAACTGTTTTCAGTTCATTTGTCGGATGTCTACTCATGGCATTTTGGGCAAATGCACCTGCTATTCTTGTCCCTGGTATGGGTGTAAATGCATTCTTCACGTACACAGCTGTGCATACGCTTGGACTAACTTGGCAAGAAGCATTGGCTGCTGTCTTTATCTCTGGTATTATTTTTGCAATTGCCGCTTTTACACCAATCGCTCGCGTGCTATCAGTATCAATTCCAAAGTCATTAAAGGAAGCAATTACTGTCGGCATCGGATTATTTTTAGCGTTTATCGGATTGCAAAAAGGTGGCTTAGTCGTTTCGAACCCAAATACTGCTGTTGCAATGGGTAAATTAAGTAACCCTGTCGTTCTTGCGACCGTGCTTACTCTTATCGTTGCACTTGTACTATTTATTCGTAACGTACGTGGAAACTTTTTATGGACGATTGCAATAGGAACTGGTATTGCATGGCTATTTGGCCTTGTTGATACAAGTCAAATCGGAAATAGTTCATTCTCATTCGCTAATTACGGCGATGTGTTTGGAGCTATGTCATTTGGCAAACTTTCTTCCTTACCGTTTTGGATTGCAACATTCTCCTTAAGCATGGTGCTTATTTTTGAGAACATGGGACTTCTGCACGGTTTATTAGAAGATGACCGTAAATTCCCACGTGCTTACCAAGCCAATGCAATTTCAGCAATGACATGTGGTCTATTTGGCACAAGCCCTACCGTATCAACAGTAGAGAGTGCCGCAGGTATTACTGCAGGCGGAAAGACAGGTCTGACGTCTATCGTTACGGGGTTGTTATTCTTTGCATCATTGTTTGCACTTCCGTTTGTCAAACTAATTCCTGATAGTGCCATTGCACCAATCTTAATTATTATTGGCGGCCTGATGATTACAAGCATTCAGCAAATTCCTCTGAACGATTTTTCAGAAGGATTTCCAGCGTTCTTAATTATCGTCATGATCCCGCTCACATATAGTATCGCTGATGGCATTGCGTTCGGATTTATTGCTTACCCTATCTTAAAAGTTGCTCTTGGAAAGCGTAAAGAAGTCGCACCATCTATGTATATCATTACATGCTTATTCTTAGCTATGTTTGTATTACATGCTATTGGTTGAAAAAAAACACCGAGGAAATCCTCGGTGTTTTTTTACTTAAACCATCCTTTTTTATAAAACCAGGCCATCATTCCGCCGCCAATTAATGCCATTAGAAGAAGACAAATAAAATAACTATATTGTCCACCAAGCTCTGGCATATGCGTAAAGTTCATTCCATATACTCCCGCAATAAATGTTAATGGCATGAAAATAGTCGAGAATACAGTTAATGTTTTCATAATGTTATTCATATGATGTGAGTTTAATGAAAAATAACTATCCCGAATATCCGCCGTTAACTCTCGACTTGCCTCAATCATTTCCGTAAGTTTAAGTAAATGATCATGTATATCTTTAAAATAAATCTCATGATCACTTATACCGTAAAAACGAGTGGAATTCAAAATACGATACAATAAATCACGCATTGGAATAATTGTACGTCTTAACTTAGATAAATCTGCCCTAATATCAAATACTTCTTCTAGTACGGCTCCTGCTGTCTCACCTGTTAAATTATCATCAATCGCATTTAAATGATCTTCAATGTAATATACAGGTGCGAAATAATCATCTACAATTTGATCAGTGATCGTATGTGCTACATGTAAAGGTCCTTTCTTAATCCGCCTCTTCTCACCAAGTGTTTTCCATACTCTTTCAATTGCATTATTATGAGAAAAATGGAAAGAAACAATATAGCGATCACTAACAAACAAATCAATTTCATGTGGTTCTAGCCCATCTTCTCCAAACGCGTGAAGAACTAAAAAGTTATATCCATCATAAAAATCAACTTTTGGCCTCTGTACGTATTCTAGACAGTCTTCAATTGCAAGGGGATGGAACTTAAAATGGTCTTGCAGAATATATGTATACTCTTCTTTCGTTGGCTTATATAAATCTAGCCAATACCATACAATATGGTCTTTCTTTGTTTCTTCTAGAGAAACATCATATAATACTTCATCTGTTTTTGTTACTGCACAAATTCTAATCATAATTTCACCCATTATTATTATAAACAAAAAATAGTAAAAAAAGCCAAGGAGAAATCTCCTCAGCTTTTTTTATTACTTCGTTACGATACCGTGTACTAAAGTTGGTGCATCTACGTGTTCTTTAGAGATCTTCATGTTCTCATAAATTTTCGCTTTTACATCTTCAACATTTTCGCGGTTTGCGTAAATTGTAACGAGAGATTCACCTTGCTTCACGCTATCGCCTACTTTTTTGCGCAGCATTAGACCAACTGCTAAATCAATTTCAGACTCTTTCGTTGCACGTCCTGCTCCTAAAAGCATTGCTGCTGTTCCGATTTCGTCTGCAACGATTTCTGATACATATCCGTCTTCTTTCGCTTCCACTTCAATTTTAAATTGTGCTTGTGGCAATTTAGAAGGGTCATCAACAACAGATGCGTCACCGCCTTGCGCTGATAAGAACGTTTTAAATGATTCTAGCGCTTTTCCGTTGTTCATTACTTCAATTAGCTTTTCACGTGCATCTTCTAAAGATGAAGCTTGTCCAGCAAGGTACACCATTTGACTTCCAAGTGTTAAACATAGCTCTTCTAAATCTTTCGGCCCTTTACCTTGTAATGTATCAATTGCTTCTTGAACTTCTAATGCGTTACCGATAGCTTCACCGAGTGGTTGACTCATATCAGAAATAACTGCCATCGTATTACGACCAACGTTATTACCGATACGTACCATTGCTTCTGCTAAACGTTTTGCATCTTCATCCGTTTTCATAAATGCACCTGCTCCAGTTTTTACATCAAGAACAATTGCATCTGCACCAGCAGCAATTTTTTTACTCATAATCGAACTTGCAATAAGCGGAATTGAGTTTACTGTTGCTGTTACATCACGAAGTGCATATAGCTTTTTATCAGCAGGTGTTAAGTTACCACTTTGGCCGATAACAGCGATTTTGTTTTCATTTACAAGACGCATGAATTCATCGTTTTCAATTTCCACATGGAATCCTGGAACTGCTTCTAATTTATCAATTGTACCACCAGTATGTCCTAAACCGCGTCCAGACATTTTCGCTACTGGTACATCTAAAGCAGCTACTAATGGACCTAATACAAGTGTCGTTGTATCACCAACACCACCTGTTGAATGCTTATCTACTTTTACACCTTCAATAGCCGATAAGTCGATTGTATCACCGCTATTTACCATTGCCATCGTTAAATCAGCACGCTCTTGATCGTTCATATCTTGGAAGAAAATTGCCATTGCAAGTGAACTTACTTGATAATCAGGAATATCACCATTCGTATATCCTTCAACAATAAAGTTAATTTCTTCTGTCGTTAATGCATGTCCGTCACGTTTTTTTGCAATTAGGTCCACCATTCTCATTGTGAAGTCACCCCTTCATTTGTTTTACGATTGCTTTTACTAATGCTAAGAAGTTAGCTTTAACACGTTCTGTCGTTTCAATTACTTCATCGTGGTGAAGTGGTTGATCTAAAATACCAGCTGCCATATTTGAAATACAAGAAATACCTAATACTTTCATACCAGCGTGACGCGCTACAATTACTTCAGGTACTGTTGACATACCAACTGCATCTCCGCCAAGTGTACGAAGCATACGAATTTCAGCAGGTGTTTCATATACAGGACCTGTCATTCCTACGTATACACCTTCTTGTACTTTAATATTTAAGTCTGCTGCAACTTGTTTCGCCATTTCGCGAAGTTCTACTGTATATGATGTAGACATATCAGGGAAACGTACGCCCATTTCAGAATCATTCGGTCCGATTAATGGATTCGTACCCATGAAGTTAATGTGGTCTGAAATTAACATAAGATCGCCTGGCTCAAATGATGTATTTACACCACCAGCTGCGTTTGTTACAACTACTGTTTCTACACCTAGTTCTTTCATAACACGAACTGGGAATGTTACTTTTTGCATGTCGTATCCTTCATAGAAGTGGAAACGTCCTTGCATTGCTACTACTGTTACACCTTGAAGTGTACCAAATACTAGTTGACCTGCATGGCCTTCTACAGTTGATACTGGGAATTCAGGGATTTCACTGTAAGGTACTGTTACTGCATTCTCAATTTCGTCTGCTAATACACCTAGTCCTGATCCAAGGATTAGTCCTACTTGTGGTGTCTCTTGAAATTTCTCTTTTAAGTATGAAGCTGATTTTGTAATAAGTTCACGATTCATTTGTTTATCCCCCTATTTCTTTAGCTCGTTTAAGAAGCTTGTTCCGTATTCTGGCATTTTCACACCGAAGTTTTCTGCTACTGTTGCACCAATATCAGCAAATGTTTGACGAAGTGGTAACTCTTGTCCGCCTTCTTTCATGCTTGGGCTATATGCTAATAATGGTACATATTCACGTGTATGGTCAGTACCAGGGTGAATTGGATCATTACCGTGGTCTGCTGTAATTAATAATAGATCATCTTCTTTTAGTTTTGCGAATACTTCTGGAAGACGTGCATCATATTCTTGCAGAGCTTCTCCGTATCCTTGTGGATCACGGCGGTGGCCGAATAATGCATCAAAGTCAACTAAGTTTAAGAAGCTAAGACCTGTAAAGTCCATATTTAATGTATCTACAAGCTTATCCATTCCATCCATGTTAGACTTCGTACGAAGTGATTCAGTTACCCCTTCACCATCATAAATATCAGAGATTTTACCAATAGCAATTACATCGTAGTCACTATCTTTTAATTCGTTCATTACTGTACGGCCGAATGGTTTTAATGCATAGTCATGACGATTTGGTGTACGTGTAAAGTTTCCAGGTTCACCAACGAATGGACGAGCAATAACACGACCTACCATGTATTTCTCATCTAATGTTAATTCACGTGCAATTTTACAGATTTTATATAACTCATCAAGTGGCACTACTTCTTCGTGTGCTGCAATTTGCAATACGCTATCAGCAGAAGTATAAACGATTAAAGAGCCTGTTTCCATTTGCTCTTGACCAAGTTCATCAAGAATCTCAGTTCCAGAAGCTGGCTTATTACCGATAATTTTACGGCCTGTTTTTTCTTCTAATTCATCAAGTAATTCTTTCGGAAATCCTTCTGGGAACACTTGGAATGGTGTATCAATGTAAAGGCCCATGATTTCCCAGTGACCTGTCATTGTATCTTTACCAGTAGATTTCTCTTGCATTTTTGTGTAATATCCAAGTGGTTTCTCTACTTTAGAGATACCTTTCATTTCTCGAATGTTACCAAGACCTAATTTCACCATGTTAGGCATTTGTAACCCATTCATATGTTCAGCAATGTGACCAATTGTGTCAGATCCTAGATCACCAAATTGCTCAGCATCTGGTGCTTCACCGATTCCCACAGAGTCCATTACGACTAGGAATATACGTTTATATTTATTCATAACTGCGACCTCCTATAAGTTCAGTTCTACTTCTTGTAGTATGTTCAAAACGCTATAAAGTGAAACTGTTATCCAAAAGAATTCTCATTGTCAAACAGTACTTCTTTAAATCATTTTCTAACCTATTTCGTTTACTTGAAACGATTCAAAAACATTTCTAGTTTTTTCTAAGTCAGATGTCAGACATCTGATACTGATATCATAACATGTTTACGCTTTCTTTTTAATACATTTTCGTAGAATTTCTCATTTTCTTCACACTTCTATTGTAATCCATTCTGCAACGAAGTGCTAATTTTTTTATGATTTATTTCTTCATATTAAAAATAAAAAGTAGCTCTAAAGAGCTACTTTTTATTTTACTTCTATTGTTTCTTCTTTATGTTCATGCAATTCGCCTTTTCTTACATGTACTTTCACTTTGTAAGCACCGTTCTCTTTGAAAGTATGTTTCGTTTCATACTCTCCTTTATTCCCTTCTTTCGCTGGAATAAATTCGTGTTTTTCAACACCATCTTTCCAAATCTCTAGTTGTACTTCAGCACCAGTTAATGCTTCTTCTTTTTGCTTTAAATGAACTTTCATTGTAGATTCAGCATTTGCCTTTATGTCTCCAGCCATAAGATGGATCATTGTGTCACTTTTATGATCTCCATGTCCTGCACTGTGATCACTATTTTCTTTTTTCGCATCTTCTACTTTCGCATTTCCTACAGCAACTTTCACTTCTGGCATAACGTGCATTTCACGTGCATTTGTGTGAGCAATAATATGGTATACTCCATCCGTTTCGAATGTTTTCTCTACTGCATAAACACCTTTTCCTTTATGCTTACCATCTAACATCTCGTGCTTTTCGTCGCCATCTTTCCAAATTTCAAACTTTACATCATCGGCATCCGTTACTTTTTCTTTCCCTTGTGTAACAAGTGCTTGTACTTCTGTTTTTTCACCTGGTTTAATTTCTTTCGGATTTGTTTGGACTGCTACTTTTACAGCTTCAAGTTTCTGTTCTTTTTTCGGTTCTTCTTTGTTTGTATTACAGCCAGCCAACGCTAGCATCGCGATAAATAAAGTTATAATCAGTTTTTTCATCATCATTTCCTCCTTTATACTTTATTTAGTATAGAGGAAATACATTGTAATATTCTAGTCTTCTGCTGAAAACAATATACGAAATGTTTGTGAAGTTTCTGTGAAACGGTCTTCCCCTCTTAATCTATGAAAGAAAGAGCATAGTAACTATGCTCTCGGATGAAACTGTTTATATACATCTTTTAATCTAGTTTTTGAAACGTGCGTATAGATTTGCGTAGTTGAAATATCTGCATGTCCAAGCATTTCTTGTACAGCACGTAAATCTGCTCCATTTTCTAATAAGTGCGTAGCAAACGAGTGACGCAACGTATGAGGTGTAAGTTCTTTTTCAATATTTGCCTCTTTCGCTAATCGTTTTAATATTTTCCAAAATCCTTGTCTTGATAATCGATTACCATGATGGTTTAAAAAGAGTGCATCTACTACTTTTTTCCCCATTAATTCTCTTCTTCCTTTTTCAATATACTTTTGAATCGCTTCCGTTGCTAAACTTCCTAGTGGAATAATTCTTTCTTTATTCCCTTTCCCTATGCAACGAACAAATCCCATCGTTAAATGTACATCTTCTAAATTGAGTGCAATCAATTCTGAAACACGAAGTCCTGTCGCATACAGTAACTCTAGCATCGCCTTATCACGAATACCAAAAGCACTTGTCATTTTTGGTGTTTGAAGTAACGCCTCTACTTCATCAACTGATAATACCTTTGGTAATTTCCGTTCCCCTTGTGGCGTTTCAATATGTACGGATGGATCGTGTTCTACCGCTCGTTCACGAAGTAAAAATTGGTGGAACGAACGAATTGATGCGATATGACGCGCCAATGTTTTCGAAGATTTTCCGTTCTCTTTTAAATACTGCAAAAAGTTAACAATGTGTAAACGGGTCACTTCATGAAAAGTTTTCGTCTGTTCCACATTTTGCAAATACTTTACGTAGCTTTTTAAATCCCGTTCATAAGATACTACTGTATTCTTTGCTAATCCTTTTTCGACAACCATATAATGAATAAAATCTTTTAATTGATCTTCCACTCTACACTACTCCCCATTTTCATAGAAAAACATCATTCTATTTACGAAAGCATCCTTTGCCGGTTCTTCATTCCCTGATACTTTTTCTACAGTCTCTTCTTTAGGTTTTTCATAACGATGATAGCTTTCATATTCTTCATTTATCCATAGTATAGCGAAATAAAACAAAATCGTACAACTTGTAAATAATAAAAATACTTTTATTCCATCAAAAGTTAATTTTAAAGCTCGGCGCATTGTAAATTCCTCCAAAATATAAGTTATTACAACATATGCCAAGCTTTCACCAATTTATACCTTATTCAAATAAAAAACCTCTTCCTAGATAAATAGGAAAAGGTTATTTTTCATCCGTTTCATTTTCTTGACAATTTTTACAAATCCCATGGAATGTTAAACGATGATCTTTCACCTTAAAGCTCCAGTCTCGTTCTACTTTCCTTTCCACTTCACCAAGTAAATCTTCTTGTATTTCTTGTACAGCACCACATTGTGTACAAATCAAATGATGGTGGAAACGCTGCGCACCTTCTTGGCGTAAGTCATAGCGTGAAACACCGTCTCCGAAGTTAATCTTATCGACAACTTTTAACTCAGATAATAGTTCTAAAGTTCGATAGACGGTTGCTAATCCGATCTCTGGCGACTTTTCTTTTACAAGGAGGTAAACATCTTCTGCGCTTAAATGATCTTCTTCATTTTCTAGCAGCACACGAACTGTTGCTTCACGTTGCGGTGTTAATTTGTAGCTCGCTGCATGTAATTGCTTCTTAATTCGTTCAATTCTTTCTTCCATTCGGTACTACTCCCTCCTCGCCACTCTTACACCATTATATCAGAAGAAGGGCTTCTGTCAAAAGAAAAAACAATAAAAACAAATTGATAATTATTCTCAAAAAGTATTTATTTTTTATTAATAGCCTCAACGACTTCTTTCATTAAAACTGGTGATGCGTAAGCCTCCACACTAGAAGCAAGTGCTAACACCACTCCAATTACGAGAAAGAAGCATGTATAACGGATTAATAATGGTAATAGTGGCTCGGTTATTTTTCTAATAAATTGATGCCTAATCATCCGTAAAGAAAAACTTGCAGCAATGGTTGTCATAACGAGAAAGACTGGAATGATAATTAAATTTTGTGGCAAAACAGATACAAATGCTAATAATAGTCCATTCCATCCATGCTGACTTACTAAAAAACCAACTGTAAATCCAACGACAACTCCTTTTACAAATAATAAAATAAAAATAAGTGGTAATCCAATAATTGAAATTCCTAAAATCCAAATAAATCCGATGTATTTTAATTGCGAAAAGTAACTTTCTCGAAACATTTCGCCCGCAATGGCAAATTCTCCTTTAGAGACTTGTCCAAAAAAACGTTGTAAATAAAATGATAAATCTTGTTTTTGATTGATTTGTAAACTATTCACGAGAATGGCTCCGAATATTACTCCCATCAATAATAAAACAGCGTTAAATATATATAATGAAGAGTTTTCCTGTATGTGAGACATTACACGGTCTTGCCAATTTTTTCGCCACATTTTTCTTCCCTCCGTTCACACTCTTATTAAAAATGTATGAAAGAAAGAAAAAAGTATGACGAATTAACATTGAAATTCCGCTCTACTTTGCTAAACTAAAAAGTAGAGAATAGGAGGGATTTCTCTTGAAACCATTATTATTAGATTTTCCAACATTATTTCAAACTGAACGCTTGCAAGTTCGTAAACCATTTCCAGGTGATGGTGCAGAAGTATATGAAGCAATCCAAGCTTCTCTAGAAGACTTAGTACCGTGGATACCAATTAACGCTGAAACAGAAGAGAGTGCTGAAGAAATTGTTCGCGAAGCTCACGGACAGTTTTTACTTCGTGAAACACTTGATTTTCACTTATACGATAAAGTATCTGGTACATTCATCGGAGCAATTACACTAAAGCCTGAAAACTGGGATATTCCAAAGTTTTCACTTCACTTCTGGCTACATAGTGCCTATACAAAACAAGGCTATATGACCGAAGCTGTTAAAGGTGCAATTCAGTTCGCCTTTGATAAACTAGGCGCTAGAAGAATTGAAATTCGTACTGATGCAACAAATATAAATGCATGTAGCTTAGCAGAACGTCTAGAATTCATTCTAGAAGGGACAATGGAAAATGACTTCCTAGCACCAGATGGTAGCTTACGTGATGCACGTGTATATGCAAAAATCAATTAAAAAACACTCGCCTTTGGCGAGTGTTTATTTTTGTAGTTGTAAATATTGTACTGCAAACATCGTCTTCGCATCATGAATACGAAGATCTTTCATAAGAGTAATCGCTTCTTCTAACGATACTTCCATTAATTCCACAAACTCATCTTCATCTAACTCAGCTTTATTTTCTTTTCTTGTCAAACCTGTCGCTTTATATACATATAAAATTTCATCTGCGAATCCTGGAGATGTATAGAAAGAAGTAATGAGCTCCATATTTTCACATACATATCCTGTTTCCTCTTCTAATTCACGAACTGCTGTTACCTCAGGTTTTTCACCAGGTTCTAACTTGCCAGCCGGAATTTCTATAATCGCCTTTTCAAGTGCTTTACGATACTGCTCAACAAGCACAATTTTCCCCTCATCAGTAATAGCAATAATAGCAACTGCACCAGGGTGATTTACAATTTCACGTTTACTCATTGCTCCATTTGGTAATACTACATCATCAACACGAACTTTTATAACTCTACCATCAAAAATTGGCTCAGTTTTTACTGTTCTCTCTGCAAGATTACTCATACTACTTCATCTCCCTGTTCTATTTCCTATTCTTTCCTCATACATTTTACCACATTGAAAGGAGCGTGATAGAAATGAAAGTTTATATTTTACCAAATCGCGTCACTTTAGTCGGAAAAGCATGGCAAATTCGCCATAAGCTAAAGCAATATAGCAAAGAGTATACAACTGTACAAGAGTGGATTACAGCAAATAAAGTGAAACATTAATCATGCTTTTACGGGCAGTTAATGCGAAGCGAAAAGTAAACGTTTGTCAACCTCTTTTCCCTCTCGTACAATAAAGGTAAGGAGGTTGACCTATGAAAAAACGTCAATTAGGAAACTCAGATTTGTTTGTTACAGAAATGGGCCTTGGCTGTATGTCTCTCGGTACATCTGAAACAGAAGCTATGCATATTATCGATGAAGCGATCGATTTAGGAATTAATTTTTTTGATACAGCAGATTTATATGATTACGGATTAAATGAAGAATTTGTTGGAAAAGCCTTGAAGGGAAGAAGAGACCAAATTGTACTTACAACGAAGGTTGGAAATCGTTGGACAGAAGAAAAAAATGGCTGGTCTTGGGATCCTTCTAAAGCTTACATAAAGACTGAAGTAAAGGAAAGTTTACGTAGACTTCAAACTGATTATATTGACCTTTACCAACTTCATGGCGGAACAATTGAAGATCCAATAGATGAAACAATTGAAGCTTTTGAAGAATTGAAAAAGGAAGGTATTATTCGCCATTACGGTATTTCTTCTATACGCCCAAATGTCGTTCGTGAATATGCAAAACGCTCAAACATCGTTAGTGTACTAATGGAATATAACCTTTTAAATCGTCGTCCAGAAGAATGGTTCCCCCTTCTAAATGAACACCAAATTAGCGTCATTGCCCGCGGGCCACTTGCAAAAGGAATTTTAACTGACAATAATGCAAGAAAGATAGAAAGAGTAAAGGAAAAGGATTATCTCTCTTATTCTTACGATGAATTACATGCAACTCTAGCAAGTGTAAAAGAAATGATTGGAGAACGCTCTTTAACAGGAACAGCTATTCAATATTGCTTACATAATAAGACTGTTGCAGCTGTTATACCTGGTGCAAGCTCTCTTCAACAATTACAGGAAAATATACGAGCTAGTCAACAGTTACCTTTAACGAAAGAAGAATATATACAACTTCAAAAGATTGTTAAATATGACACATATGCTTTGCATCGTTAAAAATATCGAATTACCGATAAAACAGAAGACTGTCTCCAGTATTAGGAGACAGTCTTTTTTATAACGTATCATATTTATCAGGATTCGTTCCTACATGTAAATCACGATTCAACGTGTTAATTTGACGTATCTCTTCTTCAGTTAGTGCAAAATCAGAAATAGTAAAGTTTTCTTTAATACGAGATGGTGTAACAGATTTAGGAATTGTAACAATCCCGCTTTGAATATCCCACCTTAATATAACTTGTGCAGGTGTTTTTTCATATTTGTTAGCAATAGCCTGAATGATTGGATGCTGGAATACTTCTCCGCCCCTCATTAACGGACTCCATGCTTCCATTTGAATTTGCTCATCTTGACAATAATTTCGCAACTCAAATTGCGTCAACATCGGATGAAGTTCCACTTGGTTTACCATCGGCTTCACTTTGCAATTTGGTAATAATAGTTCTAAATGATGTTTATGAAAATTAGAAACACCAATCGCACGCACTTTACCTTCTTCATACAATTTCTCTAAAGCTCGGTACGTATCAACATACTTCCCTCTTACCGGCCAATGTATTAAATATAAATCTACATAGTCCATTTGTAATTTTTTCAAACTCTTTTCAAACGCCTCGAGTGTCTCCTCATATCCTTGATCGTCGTTCCATACTTTTGTTGTAATAAATATATCTTCTCTTGGAATTCCTGATTCACGTATCGCCTCTCCGACACCGCTTTCATTTTCATATACAGTTGCTGTATCAATCGAACGGTATCCAACTTCTAACGCTGTTTTTACTGCTTGCTTTACTTCGTCTCCTTCTTTCGCTTTATATACGCCTAGACCAATCATCGGCATTTTCACGCCATTATGAAGTGTAGTTGTTGGAATATGCACAGTCGTCTCCCTTTCATTGTTACATTTTTTATAAGCCACAATTTTATTTCAACAAGATTCATCCCAAAAGTCAAAACATACGTACAGTTTACATAACACTTTTATATAGCTAAAAAATAGCGTGAACTCATTCATTCACGTTATTTTTTCTCCATTCTTTCGCTTTTTCATCCACATTGCGCACAAACTCATTTTTTCCTTCCGTATATAACGCGCCATCATATGTATACTTTTCGGCTAATTCTTTCTTTAAGGTTGCATATGCCTCTGCTTCTTCACAATGAGCCATCATATAATCACGAAATGCTAAATGCCTTACTATCTCTGGATTTCCTTTTTCAAACACGTGTAAATGATACGAGCGTTTTTCTTCAGTTCCATGAATAAAATATCGGCGTCTTGAAATACCATTTTCCCCTTTTACGATGTAACCAAGCTCTATAAATCGTTCATTCCACCCATCTACTCTTTCGATATTTTCTACTTCCATGATCATATCAATAATAGGTTTAGCTGCCAGTCCGGGAACTGACGTACTTCCAATATGATAAATTTTTACCGTTTCTGGCATCGCTGATTTTAATCTTTTAGCCTCCATTTGAAATTTTTCACTCCAATGGTTTTCATGTGGAACAACGACAATTTTTCTCATTCTAACTCCCCTTTTCTTACAAGCTCGTCAAAAAATGATCAGTGGTATTTCACTGATCATTTTTTTATTATTTAAAGTCTTTCCAAGTAAGGTTACTTTCACTTAGCAGTTCTTCAAATGATTTATTCTTTTCACGTTCTTTTTGTTCTTGGCGCTTTCTTTCCAGTTCAGCTGCCTCTTTTTCCTCTTCCCTCACTTGCAACTCTTTCTTCTTACTCTTTAATTGTTGCATGAGTGAATCATTTAATTGATCGCCTAATGTAAGTGTTTCTTTCTTTGGTTGATTCACTTGTGATTGTCTTTGCATTTGTCTTTGTTTCTTTTTCTTCATGTTACTCACCTTTTACTTTTTTCTCCATTATAGTAGATACACAATGAAATCGACAATAAAAAAGGGTCTTTACTCTATTATTCACTTTTTGTAAATATGTTAATTTTTCGAAAAGACTAAATTTTTATGTAGCTATAATCCTATGAATCTATTAAAATTATGTCGTATGATGTCAGATTATAAAAAAGGAGAATTATATTATGTGGAAAAAAATTATTCCTGCCGTTGCTGTTTTAAGCACCATTACTTTTTCAAGCGTATTTGCCGCTCCCCCATCTCAGAATCCAGCTGAACAAAACCGCTACATAGACGTACAAATGCTTGGTATTAATGATCTCCATGGACAACTAGATACTGTTAAAAAAATCAATAATAAAGAAGCTGGTGGCGCTGATTACTTAGCTACTTATTTAAAAGAACATAAAAAACAAAACCCTAATACACTTCTCGTACATGCTGGTGATATCGTCGGAGCTAGTCCACCAGTTTCAGCATTATTACAAGATGAACCGACGATTGAATTTTTAAATGACTTAAAATTTGATGTCGGTACAATCGGGAACCATGAATTTGATGAAGGCATTGATGAAATGAAACGCCTCATTTACGGTGGATATCATGAAAAAACAGGAAATTTCAAAGGGGCTAACTTCCCCTATGTAGCTGCTAATTTCTATAACAAATCAACTGGCCGCTTATTTTTACCACCATTTACTGTAAAAATGGTAGATGGTGTTCCTGTAGGATTCATTGGGGTTGTTACAACTGATACACCAAATGTTGTTATGCCTACGATGCTTAACAATGTACAAATTACTGATGAAGTAGAAGCAATTAATAAATCAACACAACAATTAAAACGCCTCGGCGTTAAATCTATCGTCGTTCTTGCTCATGTCGGTGGAACAACCGATGAGTCTGGGGTAACAAATGGCGATCTTACTCGAATTGCAAATGAAACAGACCCAGAAGTTGATGTTATTTTCGGTGGACATAGTCATACGTATGTAAATGGTACAGTAAACAATAAACTAATTGTCCAAGCAAATTCATACGGAATGGCTTTCTCAGACGTCGATGTAACAATTGATCGTAAAACAAAGGATATTGTAAAGAAAAAAGCTGAAGTTGTTACAACGTATCATGAAGGTGTAGAACCTGATAAACAAGTAAAGAAAAAACTAGATCAATATAAAGAAAAAATCGCACCACTTGTAAATGAAGTGGTCGGAAAATCTACAGCACCTATCGACCGTAAACAAAATGATGCTGGTGAGTCCACTCTTGGAAATTTAGTTGCCGATGCTCAGCGTCAAACGATGCAAACTCAAATCTCCCTCATGAATCCTGGTGGCATTCGTAATGACTTAGATGCTGGTGATATTACGTGGGGTGAGTTATACGGCATTCAACCTTTTGGAAATCAATTGATTAAAGTAGATTTAACAGGTCAAGACATTCGCGATATTTTAAATCAGCAATGGCAAAAAGGAACAACAAGAATGCTTCAAATTTCAGGTATTCAATATACGTGGGATGCAAATAAACCAAACGGTGAAAAAGTTACAAATATACGTTTAACAAACGGAGAAGAATTATCTCCATCTACAACGTATAGCGTAGTTGCAAATGCCTTCTTAGCTTCTGGCGGTGATGGATTCGTATCATTTAAAAATGGTAAAAATGCAGAAACTGGGCCAAACGACTTTGAAGCGTTAGTCAATTACGTAAAACAATTAAAAGAACCAATTCAGCCAGTTATTGATGGAAGAATTCAAAAAGTAAATTAAGTGTTTCTCTAATAATAAATTTCATTTTTCACGTATAAAGGATTTGTACTGATCCTCTATTTTATACGTAATATACATCATAAAAAGGATACTCGTTCTTCTAATGAACATAGTATCCTTTTCTTTAGTTATCAAAATGTGATGTTTTGTCAACTTCATATTGCTGTAAAAATTGTTGCAACGCCTCTTCTACAAGTTTAGATTTTTGAATTCCTTTCGATTCTGATATAAGGTCCAATCTTGCTAATATTTCTGTATTAATAGAAAAGGTTCGTCTCTTTTTCTCTGTACTTTTACTCACAATTGGTGCAATTACTTCGTCTCTTTTTCTTAATAACTCATAAATGCTTTGTAATTGCTCATAAATTAATAATTGATAATCTGTTTTCTCATATTGAAGGGCGGTCGCTTCTTGGAGTTGTAAGTGACGTGGTTCTTCTCCATCTCCTACAAAAATACGTTTCTTCTGCTCTCCATCATATTCGTATCCAATCAATCTTAATTTCTTCGATAATGTATACGGGCTTATTTCAAGACGTTTTGCTATAATAGCGATGGATTCACGTCTATTTAAACCATCTATAATTTCTCCAATCGTCACAATTTCCCTCCTCCCGTGTTGAAATGACACTAGTATGGTATGTTACAATGATTTTCTAACAGTATATGCAAAATGAATAGCCTGTGCGATTCATACGATTTCACAAAAGGAGGTTTTCAATATGCTTTTTCGTAGCTACACCCCTCAGTTCTATAACGAAAACAAACAACTCATTCCTAATAGTATCGCTACGATAGAAAGCGTTATAATTAATAATCGAAAACAAACTCTCCTTATGCGTGGACAAAACGTAGAGCAACCTATTTTATTATGCTGTCACGGCGGACCTGGGATGGCACAAATCGGATTTATTCGCCATTTTCAAAAAGAATTAGAGAAGCAATTTATTGTTATTAATTGGGATCAGCGCGGAGCTGGTAAATCCTTTTCAATGAAAGATTTCGGAGCAAATTTCACAATCGAACAATTCGTTTCCGATGCAAAAGAAGTGATTCAATATGTACTTAAAAAGTTCAACAAACAAAAACTATTTCTCGCTGGTCATTCTTGGGGAAGTATTATTGGGCTTAACATAGCACATCAATATCCAAAGTATATCGAGGCTTACATCGGTATTGGGCAAATTGTACATATGAAACAAAATGAAGAATTGCTATATCAACATTTAATTCATTCTGCAAAAAAACATGATCATAAAAAAGCATTAGCTTCCCTTTTAAAATTAGGCAAACCACCATTTTTAGATACGAGACGTCTCATTATTCAAAGAAAGTGGCTTGGCACATTTGGAGGCGCAATCCAAAACGGATCTTCCTTTTCTTTCATACGAAAAGGTTTCTTTTCTCCCGAATATACGCTATTAGATTGGTTCAAGTTTCTCGCAGGAAATTTAAAATCTGGCATTTTATGGGAAGAAATGCTGACAATCGATTTCTTTTCTTCTATCTCAAGTTTATCTATTCCAGTTTATTTTTGTTCTGGTCGCTATGATTATCAAACTCCTTATGCACTCGTTCAGGAATATTGCGATATTATTGAAGCGCCTATAAAAAAGATGATTTGGTTCCCAAATTCAGCACATTCTCCTGATTTAGAAGAACCAGAATTATTCGCTAATTCTTTACAATCAATTAAACAAGAGCTAGCTTTTCAGCATTAGTAACAAAAGGCTCTTTTACATTTCATAGAAAACATTTTATAATAATATGTCGCAAGTATGTATAAACATAGCAAAATGTTTCATATTTACTTGTCTTAACAGAATAAAAATTTAGGGAGATTACATTTATTATGAACGCTGTACTCGTCGCAGTAGCAATTATGCTATTGCTTAGTTTGTTACGTGTCCAGGTCATTGTCGCCATCATTGTTGGAGCTTTAACAGGCGGACTTATCGGCGGACTCGGTATTTCAGAAACGATTAACACTTTTACAACTGGTCTTGGAAACAGTGCTCCAATCGCTTTAAGTTATGCAATGCTTGGTGGTTTCGCTATTTCCCTTTCCAAAACAGGACTTCCAGATGCTATGATTCAAACTGCATTAAAATGGATTGGCAATGAACAAGACACGAAAAAACAAGTTTATTCTAAAATACTTATTTTATTCATTATTTTAACGATGGCTTGTTTCTCACAAAATGTGATTCCTGTTCACATTGCTTTCATCCCCATCTTAATTCCAGCACTTTTAAAAGTATTAAATGAGCTGAAAGTGGATCGCAGACTTGTCACATGTATTATTACATTTGGATTGATTACTCCTTATATGTGGATCCCTGCAGGGTTCGGAAAAATTTATCATGACGTATTGCAAACCAACGCTGCGCAAAGCGGCCTTACATTTGATGTCACACTTATTCCAAAAGCAATGACTATTCCAGCAATCGGTATGATTATTGGATTATGTGTAGCGGTATTCATTACGTACCGAAAACCTCGTACGTATGAAACAGAACAAATTCATACTACCGAAAATGAAATCGTTCCCTATACAAAACGTAGCATTACTTTCGGGTTATTATCTATCATTGCTACATTAACTGTTCAATTAACAACAGAATCAATGATTTTCGGTGCTTTAGCAGGTATTATCGTCTTATCAGTTAGTGGCAGTCTACCACTTAAAGAAGCAGATGCGATATTAACAAGCGGAATGCGTATGATGTCCTTTATTGGCTTTGTTATGATTGCTGCCGCTGGATTCGGCGCTGTTCTTCGAAAAACAGGACATGTTGAATCTCTAGTGCAAACGAGTGCACATATAATCGGAAATAACAAACCACTCGCTGCATTTCTTATGCTCGTTATTGGACTTCTCGTTACGATGGGAATTGGTTCATCCTTTTCAACCATCCCTATCTTAACAACCATTTTTGTACCTCTTTGCATTCAGCTTGGATTTAGTCCAATGGCCACAATTGCAATTATCGGTACAGCCGGAGCACTAGGTGACGCAGGATCTCCAGCATCGGATAGTACCCTTGGACCAACATCCGGTTTAAATGCTGATGGTCAGCACCATCATATATGGGATACATGTGTACCCACTTTTCTACATTACAATATACCGTTACTTATATTTGGCTTTATTGCCGCAATTACATTATAAAAAGGTGCGTATAAAACGCACCTTTTACTTTTTTATTTTTCCTTTTAATTGTTGAAAAGCTACTTTTCCGTTATCTTTGACATAGCTTTCAATTGTCGGTAGTGATGAACCTATCCATTCACACTCTATACTCCCATTCGGTCCAACAATTTTTAATTTATCTGGTATATGTATATTTAGAAATCTCGCTGACCGAATTAACTCAATAGCAATCTGATCACTTGAGGCTACAATTCCATCTATATACGGATTGTTTTGCAATAATGTAATAAATTGTTTATTTGTATACCCTTGTACACATTCTTCTCGATAAGAGATTCCTTCATCCCAAACAGCGTCTAAAAACCCTGCTATATGATCTTCCATTTCTTCACTTCTTTCTCCCTCACCGAAATATGCAAGAAAGTGACACCCTTTCTCTTTTAATAAAGAAACAGCTCTCTGTCCACTTTCATAATAATTTCCATGTGATTGTTGCTCATCGATCACAACAAACGGAAATGGAATTTCTCCTACACTTTTAAAAACTGCTCTCGTCAAAATAACACCTGCAATGTTATTTTTCTTCAGCATATGTATGTATCTATCTTTATTCTCTATATTACAAATAATGATTTGATAGCCTTCTTTATATGCTATTTCCTCAATACAATGTAGCAAAGTGATGTTTGATTGGTTACATAAATTATCTACAAGTAATGCAATTATCGTTGAATTCTCTTTAAATAGTGGCTTCGCTGCACTGTTTGGCCTATAACGTAATTCTTCAATTGCTTCCTTTACTTGTTTTACTGTGTCCTCATGAACGTATCCTTTTTCATTAATAACTCGTGAAACGGTTGCGACTGAAACACCTGCCAATTTTGCAACATCACGTATAGTTGCCACATCGTCACCCCTTAATATGGTAATAGATTACAATTTTACGGTAACCTAAATTACACTATCCGTCAAGATTAATAACTCATATTTCTGAAAATTGTTACATCATTTCACTAAACGATACTCCAACTGAATTTCATGTAAAATTGGGATATTATCATATCCCATACGTGGAATTTCTTTCTTTATTTTTCGTGCCTCCTCTACCGCATTCACATATAAATTAGTCATTACAAAATTACGTTTTTGGTAAAATCGTAACGCATTCATATTATCATTTGTTGTAATGAGCCAAACCTGTCTGCACCGTTCTTCTTCTGCAACTTGTAATACACAATCCACAAGTTTCGTCCCTATTCCTTTTCTTTCTTCAAAGCTATCTAGCGATACAATTTCGCATATATTTCCGGTCACTTCATACGTTATAATTCCGATTATTCTGTCATCTGAGAGCGCAACAAATCCTGGCAACTCTTCTAACTGATGTCCCTTACCACGTGAAACCATCAATGAACTTCCCCAGTTCTCACACATGAACATTCGGATTGTTTCTTTCATCGCTGGCGTAATTTTTTGTATATGCAACATTTCCTATTTCTCCCCTTTTATATCATTGTGATACAATATAAGTGTATCACATGTAACGGTATTTGGAGGATGAGGTAAAGTATGAAACGTTTTTTTGCAGCATTGTTTACTATACTAGGTGCAATAACTGCCCTTGGGATTTTCTTTACAAATAAAGTGATGTACTTAAAGAAAAAAACAGAGGAAGAAGTACTCGAAAGAGAAACGAAAAAACATTTTCGTATAGAGGATTTTGATGCTCTTCATAAAGAAGAAATTCATATCCCTTCACAATTCGGATACGACCTTCACGGATATTACATTCCTGCCGGTCATTCCACCAATAAGTTTATGGTTTTTTGCCACGGTGTAACTGTAAATAAAATAAACTCTGTAAAATATGCAAACTTATTCTTAAAAAGGGGATATAACGTCCTCATTTACGATCATCGTCGTCATGGTAAAACTGGCGGAAAAACAACAAGCTATGGATACTATGAAAAACATGATTTAAAATCCGTAGTTGACTGGCTAAAAAACCGTTTTGGCACCAATATTACACTTGGTATTCATGGTGAATCTATGGGAGCTGCAACACTTCTTCAATACGCAGGACTTGTAGAAGATGGTGCTGATTTCTATATTGCAGATTGTCCTTTCTCTGATTTTCAAGGACAATTACAGCACCGTTTAAAGGTTGAATTCCATTTACCAAAATGGCCTTTATTACCTTTAGCAAACGCATTTTTGAAAGTTCGTGACGGTTATACAATTCGTGAAGTTTCACCAATCGACTGTATAAAAAACATTAACAATCCCGTTCTCTTTATTCATAGTAAAGATGACGACTATATTTTAGCTGATATGACAAAAGCGTTATATGAAGCGAAAGAAAATAATAAGCAGCTTTATATTGCAGAACACGGTGCACACGCTTGCTCTTATAACGAAAATAAAGAAGAGTACGAAGCAGCCGTCGATCAATTTTTAAACACATATGTGAAAGAAACAAAAAACAGGCTTGCATAAGCCTGTTTTTTATTGCGCTAAAACGTCTGTAACTTGTTCCATATTTTCAGAAATCCATTGCATTGCATCATCTAACGTTGGGAATTCTGTCGTTTGAAATGTTACTTCATCTTGAAGTAACCAAACATCCTTTGCCTCTTGCCCTACACCTGCAATGGACCAATGTAACAAACTATATGGATGATTATCATTCAAAAATGATGCCCACGTGCGCTCATTTGCAATGTTTCGTAATGTATGTAATTGTTTATCCATCTCTCGTCACCTTACTCTAGTCAGTTATGAAAACTATTATAACACTCTCTTCTTTCTCAAACAAAGTGCTCTTTTTATATTGTCAAGCACTTCCCTTGATTATATGATGAAATTAAGCGTTTGGGAAGGAGGGATAACGTTGGCAAAAGTACAAATTAAAGTAAATGATAATGGCTCTTTTCGCGTTACAGGGGACGTGGAATTAGTCGACTCACAAGGGAATGTATTCCCAGCAAAACCGGCATTTTCTTTATGCCGTTGTGGTTTATCAAAAAATATGCCTTATTGCGACGCTTCGCATAAAGGTAAATTCGAGTCTGTTGTTAGAGCACCAGAGGCAGAATAATTTTACATGTGACATGCACATTTTTTTGTGCATGTTTTTTCTTTTTAGCAACTCCGTTATATCCCTTCTCCTTACAACATTTCTAATACTTTTATTTCCATTCCAGCCTGCATATATTTTCACACAATTCTTCACATTCGAATATTTTTTACTAGCCTTTTATTTTTTTTGTGCTATAATTTGAGCAAACAGCATCCTTCGGGGTCGGGTGAAATTCCCAACCGGCGGTGATGAAGTGAAAACTTCTAAGTCCGTGACCCGTTTTCAACTCGAAAACGGTGGATCTAGTGAAACTCTAGGGCCGACAGTATAGTCTGGATGGGAGAAGGATATGTTTCTAGTTTTTTATATAGTGAATACACTTTTATTTCAGTATGCATATTTTTAAAGATTCATTTTGATTCTTTATATATGTTTAATTTTCTATACTTATTTTTTATACTGAAATAAAAAGAGACAACTAGCGTTTAAAAATTCGATATTTTGCTAGGTTTTTTCCTTATGCAGAAATATCAATTATCGTTAGGTTTCTTTCCTATGCTTTCGTATTCAAACTATATTTCTAGAAATCACGTCTCCCAAACCCCAAGGATATTAAATCCTTGGGGTTTTTTGATTTTTTTAGGAGAGGTGAAGAAAATGACAGATCAAGAATATATGAGGATTGCCCTGCAGTTAGCAGAAGGGACATCAGGACAAACAAGTCCAAATCCTATGGTTGGTGCTGTTGTTGTAAAAGATGGAAACATCGTTGGTATGGGGGCTCATTTACGAGCTGGTGAAGAACACGCAGAAGTTCATGCCCTTCAAATGGCTGGTCAGAACGCCAAAGACGCTACCGTTTATGTAACACTGGAACCGTGTAGCCACTTTGGAAAAACACCACCTTGTTGTGAATTGCTCATCGAAAAAGGAGTTAAGCGTGTTGTAATTGCTACTCTCGATTGTAATCCGCTCGTTTCTGGTAACGGAAAAAGAAGATTAGAGGAAGCTAGAATTGAAGTAACGACCGGTGTTCTTGAAGCAGAAGCAGTTTTATTAAATCGCTACTTTTTTCACTACATGAAAACGAAGCGCCCTTTTGTAACAATCAAAACAGCGATGAGCTTAGATGGAAAAACAGCAACTGTAACTGGTGAAAGTAAGTGGATTACAGGTGAAGAAGCACGTGCTGATGTTCACCAATATCGCCATACACATGATGCAATTCTTGTTGGAGTGAATACAGTTATAGCTGATAATCCTCATTTAACAACAAGAATTCCAAATGGTGGGAAACATCCTATTCGCGTTGTTTTAGATACCCATTTACGAACGCCACCATCTTCTCATGTTATAACAGATGGTTTAGCACCGACATGGATTATTGTCGGTAAGGATGTAAAGGAAGAGAAGATATCTTCTTATGAATCTAAAAATATAGCTATATTCCAAATGGAAACGAAACATATAGAAATCGAGGACCTTCTTTCCTTTCTTGGAGAGAAACAAATTCTTTCTCTATTCGTTGAAGGTGGCCAATCGATTCATGCAAGTTTCTTAAAAACAAACAATTTTAATGAAATTGTAACCTATATAAGTCCGAAATTAATTGGTGGGAAAGATGCTCCTACTTTATTTGGAGGAAATGGTTTTTCAAAATTACAAAATGCGCTTTCCTTGAAAATTCAAGAGATGAAACAAATTGGTGATGATATAAAAATCGTTGCGAATGCCCGAAACGAGGTGACGAAATGTTTACAGGAATTGTAGAAGAATTAGGAACGATAGCAAACATGCAACAAAGCGGAGAAGCGATGAAATTAACGATTCATGCAAAAAAAATTTTATCAGATGTTCACTTAGGTGATAGTATCGCGGTTAACGGTATTTGCTTAACTGTAACAAGCTTTACAACTACTTCATTTACAGTTGATGCAATGCCTGAAACGATGCAGTCGACATCACTTCGCATGCTTAAACCGCACTCTAAAGTAAATTTAGAGCGCGCAATGGCTGCAAACGGACGATTCGGTGGACATTTCGTTTCAGGACATATTGATGGAATCGGAACGATTTTAAATAAAAAACAACATTACAATGCCGTCTATTACAAAATAGCAATTTCTGATGAACTACTGCGCTATTGTTTGCAGAAAGGGTCCATTGCTGTTGATGGGACGAGTTTAACGATATTTGATATAGACGAATCTTCCATAACGATTTCACTCATCCCGCACACAGTAAGCGAATCTGTCATTGGAGCAAAAAATGCCGGAGATATCGTAAACATTGAGTGTGACATGATTGGTAAATATATTGAACGCTTTATTACTAAACCTACAAAACGAGTAGGTTCAATGACCGAAAGCTTTTTACAAGAAAACGGATTTCTATAAGGGGGAAGCACAATGTTTCATCGTATTGAAGAAGCTCTAGAAGATTTAAAAAAAGGTAAAGTCGTTATCGTATGTGATGATGAAAACCGAGAAAATGAAGGCGATTTTATTGCTTTAGCCGAGTACATTACACCAGAAACAATTAATTTTATGATTACACATGGCCGTGGTCTCGTTTGTGTACCGATTACGGAAGGGTACGCAGAACGTCTACAATTAGAACCAATGGTATCTCATAATACAGATTCACATCATACTGCGTTTACAGTGAGCATTGACCATGTCTCTACAACAACAGGGATTAGCGCTCACGAACGTGCAACTACGATACAAGAATTGTTAAACCCCGCATCAAAAGGTGCTGATTTCAATCGACCTGGACATATCTTTCCATTAATTGCGAAAGAAGGCGGTGTCCTGCGTCGTGCAGGTCATACAGAAGCTGCTGTTGATTTAGCAAAGCTATGCGGTGCCGAACCAGCTGGAGTTATTTGCGAGATTATAAATGAGGACGGCACGATGGCACGTGTACCTGATTTAATAGAATGCGCAAAACAATTTGATATAAAAATGATTACAATAGAAGATTTAATTGCTTACCGCCGCCATCATGAAACACTTGTGACGAGAGAAGTGGAAATTACATTACCTACAGATTTCGGTACTTTCCACGCAATTGGCTATTCTAACTCATTAGATACGAAAGAACATATCGCACTTGTAAAAGGTGATATTTCAACAGGTGAACCGGTACTTGTACGTGTTCATTCTGAATGCTTAACAGGAGATGTATTCGGTTCACATCGCTGCGATTGCGGACCACAACTCCATGCAGCACTTGCTCAAATTGAGCGTGAAGGAAAAGGTGTTCTTCTTTATATGAGGCAAGAAGGAAGAGGCATTGGGCTTCTTAATAAGCTTCGTGCTTATAAATTACAAGAAGAAGGATTCGATACTGTAGAAGCAAATGAAAAACTCGGCTTCCCTGCTGATCTTCGTGATTACGGTATCGGTGCTCAAATATTAAAAGATTTAGGTTTACAGAGTTTACGATTATTAACGAATAACCCAAGAAAAATTGCTGGCTTACAAGGTTACGATTTAGAAGTAGTCGAGCGTGTACCGTTGCAAATGCCAGCAAAAGAAGAGAATAAATCGTATTTACAAACGAAAGTAAACAAATTAGGACACTTGCTAAACTTATAATTAAAGGAGAGATTTATTATGGTATTCGAAGGTCATTTAGTTGGTACAGGATTAAAAGTTGGAGTTGTTGTTGGACGTTTTAACGAATTTATTACAAGTAAGTTACTTGGCGGCGCTTTAGACGGATTAAAGCGTCACGGTGTAGAAGAAAATGATATTGATGTTGCTTGGGTTCCTGGTGCATTTGAAATTCCTTTAATCGCTAAAAAGATGGCTAGTAGCGGAAAGTATGATGCTGTTATTACATTAGGTACTGTAATCCGAGGTGCTACAACTCACTACGATTACGTTTGTAATGAAGTAGCAAAAGGTGTTGCGTCTTTATCACTACAAATGGACATCCCAGTTATTTTCGGCGTATTAACGACAGAAACAATTGAACAAGCGATTGAACGCGCAGGTACGAAAGCTGGTAATAAAGGATATGAATCAGCTGTTGCTGCAATTGAAATGGCTCACTTATCAAAACAATGGGCATAAAAAAAGAGGCTGCGGCCTCTTTTTATTTTTTCACCTTTTTTTGTACATCTTTTATTAATTCATTCATCGTTTTTCCTTCTGTTTTTATATGAAGAGCTTGTGCCGTTCTCCATACATTCTCTCTTTTTTTCGCTTCTTCTATAATAGTAATTTCTTTTCTAACTTCCTTTAAATCTTTTCCTTCCGTTTTCAATCCAAAATGTTCAGCTTTCGTTCGAAAGTGTTGTTCGATTCTTTGTTGCATTTCTTTTTGTTCAGGATTTTCAGCAGCCTTAACTGGATCAGAACTTATTGCTTTTATTAAAATTAAACAAGTCATAATCGCTAATATGTATTTGTACATGTAAAATCCTCCAACCCAATATAAATTACATATTTACTATGTACAACTAGGGCTTGGAAAATTCGTCCACAAAAATTCTTTTTTTCGCTTAAAAACCAATAATATCAAGCGTTCACAACTATTTATTACATTTTATTTACAAAAAAAGCAAACCCTTTTACAAGTTTGCTTTTTCATCTATCTTATAATGCACATTCTTCAATCTCAAATCCTAAATCTGCAATCATACCCCAGTCCGCAGTCGGCTCTTGTCCAGCTGTCGTTAAGTAGTCCCCGACAAAAATAGAATTTGCTGCAAATAAACCGATTGGCTGTACAGAACGTAAATTGATTTCACGTCCTCCTGAAATACGAATTTCTTTTGTTGGGTTTACAAAACGCATCATTGCCAGTACTTTTAAACATTCTACTGGAGTTAACTCTTTTTGTCCTTCAAGAGGTGTCCCCTTTACAGCAACAAGGAAATTACAAGGGATAGAATCTGCATCTATACGTTGTAATTCAAATGCAATTTCAGCACGCTCTTCAATTGTTTCTCCCATGCCAAAAATCGCTCCCGAGCATGGGGAAATGCCCGCTTGTTTTGCTTTTTGAACTGTATCAACACGATCATCATACGTATGAGTTGAACAAATACTATCGTAATTATTTGCATGTGTATTTAAGTTGTGGTTATAACGATGCACGCCTGCTTCCGCTAAACGTCCTGCTTGATCTTCATTTAAGAAACCTAAACAACAACAAATCTTCAAGTCTGTCGTTTCACGAATTTCCTTAACTGCTCCAATTACGTGATTTACCTCTTTATCCGTCGGACGACGACCAGACGCTACAATACAATATGTACCTGCTTTACGGCGTATTGCTTCATGTGCCCCTTCTACAATCTTCTCCTGCGTTAACCATGCATATTTATCAA
Organism: Bacillus cereus group sp. MYBK95-2; assembly: GCF_051915225.1. NCBI lineage: Bacteria > Bacillati > Bacillota > Bacilli > Caryophanales > Bacillaceae > Bacillus > Bacillus cereus group sp. MYBK95-2. Next base: position 582,980 of record NZ_JBQAEH010000001.1, read on the forward strand.
TCGGTGCTTCTGAAATAATAGACTGTGAGCAATATCCACAATCTTCAGGACATAATCCAGATTTCGTATTAATAATCATATTCAATTTTACTTTCTTACCAAAGTGATGATGGCGAATAATGTAAGCCGCATTCATAATTTCTAAAACTTCGGTATCATCAGCTTCTAATATCGCTATTGCATCTTCTTTCGTAATCATCTTCTCTTCCACTACGTCGTATGCAAGTTTTTTCCAATCCCTTTTTGTTTGTACTTGTTTCATTTCATCTCTTCCCCTCTTTTGTTATATGTATAAATAAAGAATGATACGTTGCCATTATCCCTTCATTTCCCGTGAAGTCTCTTTCGTATATGCGTAGCATCGCACGAAAGAGTGAGGGACTTTGACAATATGATCCTTCATTGCTATTAGTTGCTCCTACTTTTCGAATAGAATGCAGAAACTCCTTAACTTCTGTAAAACTCTCTATGTAACATGTTTCAGAAACATGCACATCCCCTGTTTCTATCTTACATATATGAAGCAACTGATCTTTTGAATAAAAACGTTGACCAATCGATGTTTCATTTTTTATATTTCTTTCTTCTTTCGCACGTTGGAACGAAGCATGCAATTCTTGAAACGTTTCATGTCCAAACGTTGAAAAGAGTAATATCCCATCTATAGACAAATGTTGAAATAAATTTCTTAACACTTGTTGTAAATTATTTAACCATTGAAATGTAGCATTTGAAATAATGACATCATATGATTCTTCTAATCGTAATCGCTCAATATCTTCACAGTGAAACGTTACATTTTTTACATTTTGTCTAGTTTGCGCAATCGCAATCATACTTTCAGCAAAATCAACTGCTGTAATATGTGCTTTCGGAAATAACTTTGATAATTGCTCTGTTACATACCCCGTCCCGCATCCCAGTTCTAAAATACGTATTGATGCCGTTTCACTATATCGTTCCTTTAAGATTGAAAGTAATGAATGTGCCATCTTTTTTTGTACATTTGCATATCGATCGTAAGATACGGCTGCCCCATTAAACCGTTTTTGTAGTAGCGTTTTGTTGATCATGTCGTATCCCCTCTACAAATTGAAGTATCTCATTTGCGCAATATTCAAAATTCGTCACACATAATGCATGCCCTGCTTCACTTACTACTTTCAGCTCGCTGCTGCTATTCTCCGTCATACTACGTGCCGCAGACAATGGGCATATTACATCCTGTTCTCCGTGAATAAGTAGTATAGGTACTTTAATTTCTTTTAGTTCTTCTCTCATATCTGTTTCTATTAAATAATCTAAACCTAGTTGTAAAGACTGAATAGAATCACCTTTAAAACGGTCTACAATGTCTTCAAAGTTTTTATTCTCTTTTAGCTCATCTTTCGTAAACATATTTTCATAAAACCGCTTGAGCGTATCTTCTTTCCTTCTCGCCAAATTCCTTTTCAGCCGTTCTACATGCAAAGCATTCCATCCGTTACTGTAATCGCTCGTATTTGTAAATTTAGCAGTACCACCAATTAATACGATGCCTTTTGCCTGAATCTTTTTATAAGCTTCAACTGCTGCTAACGCTCCTAGTGACCATCCAACCAATATTACGTTGTCATTATGCGCTACATCTATAATTCGTTCCGCAAATTCACTTCGTTCTTTCACATTACGCCAATCTATGCATTGAACAGAATATCCTTTAAAATACGGAAGTACTAAATCCCAAATATTCTCTTCCATTCCCCATCCGGGGATAAAAATAATCTTTAGCTCATTCATACGAAAAGCTCCTCTTCTTTCGCAATGTGGATAATTCGGTCAATAGCCCATTTTAAATCAGCTATTGTATGTTGCGATGTAACTGCAAAGCGAATTCGAGAACTATGAACCGGCACAGTTGGCGGACGAATTGCAATAGCCGCAATCCCTGCCTCTTGCAACCTTTTACTAAACCGTAAAGCATGTTCATTTGAACCGACTACAATCGGTACAATATGAGTTGAACTATTTCCAATATCAAAACCAGCATCCCTTAATTTAGTTCTGAAGTATTCTCCGTTTGCTATAAGGTTCTCTCTTCTTTCGTTATCTTCTTTTACAATTTCAATTGCTTTTTGCACTGCTCCTAACGTACTTGGTGGTAAGGCTGTAGTAAAAATAAAGCTTCTCATCATATTTTGTAAATACTCTATATAAATTTCATCACCTGTCAAATACGCACCATAACACCCTAAAGCCTTGCTAAACGTCCCCATATGTATATCAATTTTTTGAGAAAGATTTTTTTCTATATGAGATAACCCAGCTCCGCCGATTCCATATATTCCACTCGCATGTGCTTCATCGACTATAATGATTGCCCCGTATTTCTCTTTCAGCTGTACTAAATCTCTCAAATACGCAGTATCACCATCCATACTAAAAACGGTATCTGTTACGATTAATTTCCTTTTTTCAGGCGAAGCCATTTTCAACAACTTCTCTAAATGATCCAAATCATTATGACGATACCTTTTATGCTCTGCCCCGCTTAATATGATTCCATCAACAATACTTGCGTGATTTAACTTATCACTAAAAACAATATCGTGCCGAGAGGCTAAAGAAGATATGGCACCTATATTTGCCGTATACCCACTATTTACAATTAAAGCTCTTTCAGTACCTTTCCAGTCACATATGCTTCTCTCAACCTCTTCATATAATAGATGATTTCCTACAACGAGACGAGAGGCAGTCGCTCCAGTTCCATATCTTTTTGTACAGGCAATAGCAGCTTCTTTTAACCTTTCATCTCCAGCTAACCCTAAATAATTATTTGACGCTAAATTTAACATCCTTTTTTTATCTCGAATAAGCCAAGTCTCTTCTGCCTTCTCTGTTACATGCAAATCACGATACTGCCCTTCCTCATGTAATTGTTGTAATTTACATTGAAGGTGCGCCCGCCACGTTTGATTCATTTTGGATAAACTCCTCTAATTTTGAAATCATAATATGTTCTTTTGCAGATTCTAATACTTCTTCTTTCGTAAACTCACCTGCAAAGAATGGCAATAATCCTAAAACTGGTACCCCGCTCAGCTCTTCAATCATCTCTTTATTTTCTTGCACTCTTTCCATTTCACATTCTTTGCAACCTGATAAAATGACACCCGCTACGGTTAAACCATGCGCCTTTGCGTAAGCAATCGTTAACACTGTATGATTTACTGTTCCTAATGTAGGACGAGCTACTACAATAAGAGGCAACTGTAATTCTTTTGCAAAATCAATTACTAAAGCATCTTCTGTATATGGGACAGCAAGCCCACCTGCTCCTTCTACAAATAAGCTATTAAACTCTTTTAATAGTTCATTATAGTAATCAGTAATTTCTTTTAACTTTACTACTCTTCCAGCTCTTTTCATGGCAAGTCTCGGAGCAAGTGGTTCTTCAATAGAATAAGGGCAAATTTCATTTTCTGGTGTCGGTACACCTGATAATGCTTTTAACCTTGCCGCATCTCCCTCAGGGTTTGATGCAACATGCCCACTTTGCAACGGTTTATACACCCCTACGTTATATCCTAATTCTCTAAATACACCTGCTATAGCACCTGCAACTACTGTTTTTCCAACTTCAGTATCAGTTGCTGTTATGAAAAAACCACTCATTATTCTCCCTCCGTAACATCCGAGATTGCCTTATATAAAATGCGTAACATATCATCAATCTCTTCAAAAGTAGAAGCAAGTGGTGGCATAAATACAATCGTGTTACCTAGCGGTCGTAAAATCATACCCAGCTCTCTTGAGCGTTTACATACTTGAACACCGACTCTTTCTGTCCAGTCAAACGCTTCTTTCGTTTTCTTATTCTTCACAAGCTCAATACCAACCATTAATCCGCATTGACGAATATCACCTACATGTTTATACGCAAAGAGCTTTTCTAATTGCGCTGTCACATAATCCGTTTTACGTGCCACTTCTTCTATTAAATTTGTTTTTTCATATAGTTCTAGATTCGCGATTGCTACGGCACACCCTAACGGATTACCTGTGTAGCTATGTCCATGGAAAAATGTTTTTTGTTCTTCATATTCTCCTAAGAAGGCATTATATATTTCATCTGTCGTTACCGTAACTGCAATTGGTAAATATCCACCTGTTAAACCTTTCCCAGCAGTTAAAATGTCTGGCGTCACATTTTCATGTTCACAAGCAAACATTTTCCCTGTACGCCCAAATCCAGTTGCTACCTCATCTGTAATAAATAATACATTGTACTTAGTACATAAATCGCGCAGTCCTTTTAAATATCCTTTTGGCATTGTAATCATCCCGCCAGCACCTTGCATTAATGGCTCTACAATGATGGCAGCTACTTCTTCATGCTTTTCTTTCAACAATTCTTCCATTTCTTCTAAATGGCTTTTTACAATTTCCTCCTTATTATTTCCGTAAGGAGAACGATATGTATATGGATACGGCATTTTAATCGCATCAAATAAGAGCGAACTATACACTTGGTGAAACAAGTCTATTGCTCCTACTGAAACAGCTCCAATTGTATCACCGTGATATGCTTCTTTTAATGTAACGAATCTTTGTTTCTTTGGTTTCCCTTTATGCTGCCAATATTGGAAAGCCATCTTAATTGCAATTTCAACAGCGGTAGAACCTGAATCAGAATAGAATACCTTCTTCAATCCATCTGGTACAACCTCAATAATTTTTTCTGCTAATAAAATAGATGGAACGTTAGCAAGTCCTAGCATAGTAGAATGAGCAATTTTATTTAATTGCTCACGAATTGCTTCATCTAATTCCGGTACTTGATGTCCGTGAACATTTAACCATATAGATGAAACACCATCCCAATATTCATTACCATTTACATCGTATAGCTTTCTTCCCTCTCCACGTTCAATAATGACAGGATCTTCTTCTAAATAATCTTTCATTTGTGTAAATGGGTGCCATACGTAAGCTTTATTTTTCTCTGCTAATTCTTCATATGTATAAGATGATTTTTCAATCGTTCTACTATTTATTGTCACAATTGTCACCCCTAATGTTAACTTGTTTATAAATATAGTTAACATTAAATCCGAATGACTGTCAATTATTTTAAAATCAAATAGTTCTTAAAAAAGAACAACTTATCATACGATAAGTTGTTCTACTTTCCATGCTGTATCTTTCCAATTTCTAAAATAATTTCTTCATCTTTTTTCCCCTCTGTATCAATTCCAAGTTGCTTAGCGTGCTCAATTAATAAATCATGACGCTTCTCAAATCTAGCGGTATTTACTTCTTTCGTAACCTCTTCTTTTGTTTTCCCCTCAGTAGAAACTCCTAGTTTTTCTGCTGCTTTTTCCATTGATTTCTTCTCTTCTATTTCTTTTACTTTCTTCACTTCTGACTGTTGTATTTGCTTTTGTTTCAACTGCTCTGATTCAGCCGCAAAAGCTGTGTAAATTCCAGCACTTCCTCCAATAACTAATAAAGTGGTAAAAAGAATTATTTTTTTCTTCACTCTTTCCTCCCCCTTTCAAATTCATTATAACGTACATTTTTACAGCGTTAAAAACAATTATCCTTTATTTCCCTAAAAAAACATTTAATATTTTTATTGACATGTAAGATGAAAATATGATAAAAATTTAACTAACATCATATGAATCGGCGTTGATAGGATTTAGTAGTATTTCGATTTCTGATTTCAGAGAGCTGGTGGTCGGTGCGAACCAGTACAGAGCGAATTATGAATTACCCCCTGGAGCTTCTTTTACGAAACGTGAGGAGTAGTGAAAGACGGTTATAGACCGTTATGTCTAAAGAGTGGTGAAACGACACTGTTTCACAATTTAGGGTGGTACCGCGAATTTTTCGTCCCTGCATATATTGCAGGGGCGTTTTTTATTTTATAAGCGCATATCATATGACCCTTTATTTTGTGACGCATTCATTTCACAAGCTAGGGTGGTACCGCGATTTCTTCGTCCCTGCATAATTATATGCAGGGACGTTTTTTTATCCAATCATTTCCGTATCATATAGAAGGACTAACAATTGCCGGTAATTTGTCACAAAATTCTAAATTTTAGAAGGAAATATACAATATTGGCGAATTTTATATAAAAAAGAGCTATTTTACATTACTTAGGAGGGGAAAACAATGGTTTCAAAAATTGAGTCTGTTCTTTTAACAATTTTTATCTTTTTCTGTATTGGTTTTAGTGTTATTCAATTAGAAGTTTCACCACACATTCCAATTTTATTTGGTATCGTTCTTTTATTAGCATTTGGATTCCTGAAGAGAATCTCTTGGTCTACTATGGAGAAAGGGATGATTAGTAGTATTTCAGCTGGTATTCCATCTATATTTATTTTCTTACTTGTAGGCGTATTAATTAGCGTTTGGATCGCAGCTGGAACTATTCCGACTTTAATGGTATACGGCTTCCAGCTTGTATCTCCAAAAATTTTCGTTCCAACTGTTTTTGTTGTTTGTGCAATTGTTGGAACGAGTATCGGTAGTGCTTTTACAACTGCTGCAACTGTAGGACTTGCCTTTATGGGAATGGGTACTGCCCTTGGATACGATCCAGCTCTTATTGCTGGTGCAATTATTTCTGGTGCATTCTTCGGAGATAAAATGTCTCCTTTATCTGATACAACAAACTTAGCGCCTGCTGTAACGGGTGTAGATTTATTTGAACATATTCGTAACATGCTTTGGACAACAGTTCCAGCTTTCATTATTGCTTTTATCGCATTTTTCATTTTAGGAAGCGGATCTGGTGGAAACGTTGATTTCTCAGCATTTATTAACACACTAGAAAAAAATGCAACGATTTCTATCGTTACACTGATTCCTATTTTATTACTGTTCCTATTCGCATTTAAAAAGGTACCCGCAGTTCCAACATTACTTGCAGGAATTGTGGTAGGGATTATTATTCTCTTTATTTTTAAACCTAGCACTTCTTTAGCTGATTTAATAAAAATTATGCAAGACGGTTACGTTTCTAAAACTGGTATCAAAGACATTGACAGCTTATTATCTCGCGGTGGCCTGCAAAGTATGATGATGTCAATTGCTCTTATTTTCCTAGCTCTTTGTATGGGAGGATTATTACAAGGAATGGGTATTATAGCGCAGCTGATGAATATTATCTCTAGCTTCGTAAAAACTAGTACACGCTTAATTATTTCTACTGCTTCAACTGCAATTGGTGTAAACTTCTTACTTGGTGAGCAATACTTATCTATCGTTTTAACAGGACAAGCATTCGCTAATAAATACGATGAAGTCGGTTTAGAACGTCGTAATTTATCACGAGTATTAGAAGATGCTGGTACAGTAATTAATCCACTCGTACCATGGGGTGTAAGTGGCGTATTCTTAACAAACGTTCTTAGCGTTCCAACATTCGATTACCTGCCATACGCAATCTTCTGTTTAGCATGTCCAGTCGTAACCATTATCGTCGGCTTTACTGGATTCGGTCTTTCATGGAAAAAAGAAAAAGCAGTACCAGTTTCATAATATAATAAAAAGGATTACCAAATCGGTAATCCTTTTTATATTTCTCGACTATCTATTTGCTTTCTTTCTTCTAAATAACATAAGTAATCCCGCTCCAACAAACGCAAGACCAGCTCCAATTGTAGAAGCAATACTTGCACCTGTTTTCGGTAAATCACGTTCATCTTTTTCAGCTTCTTTATTTTCACTTACAGTTGTTGTTGTTTCTTTTGTATTTTGATCATCTGTTGTAGTTTGTCCAGATCCGGTATTATTTCCATCTTGCTTTGGTTCATTACCATTATTACCTTCTTCTGTTGGTGGTGTTGGGTTTTCTCCATTACCTGTTGGCGGTGTCGTTGGATTTTCTCCCCCACCTGTTGGTGGTGTCGTCGGATTTCCTCCATCACCTTTCGGCGGTGTCGTTGGATTTCCTTCACCAGTTTCTTTATCATCATTCTTCTTCGTTATATCAATTGCATATTTAGCAAATTGATTTTCAGATGGTCCAACATATGATATGTTCCCATCTTTCTTTATGTACTTTTGTGCATTTGGTGAAGAATCAAATGTTGTATTTAATTTATCTGCAACAATCGGTTTAAACGTCCAATTTTGATCAGCTGCTGGATCAATATTTTTTATTTTTTGCATATACTTCACAATGATTTGACGTGTTTCATCTTGCGATTGATATACAACTTCCCCTTTACTTACACCTGGGAACGTCTGGCTACTTCCACGATAGTTATTTGTAGCAACGATGAACTCTTGATTGTCAGCTACTGGCTTACCTTCATATGTCATATTTACAATACGATTCGCATTTGCATTTACAACTTTTCCATCTTTATCGTATTTCGCCGGTTGTGTTACATCAATTTCGTATTTTAAGCCATCTAAAATATCGAAATTATATGTAGGATACCCTATATTTACTAACGGCTGTTCTTCTGTTTTCTTTGGATTAATTTGATTAAACTGACCTGCAGACATTTCAAGCCATTCTTTCACTTGTGCCCCATTTACTTTTACAGCATATAACGTATTTGGATATACATATAAATCTGCAACGTTTTTAATTGCTAACGTTCCAGCTGGAATATCCGTATAATATGTTGCACCGTTTCGGCCACCTGCTTTAAATGGTGCACCTGCAGATAAAACCGGAATATCTTTAATCTCTTCGTACTCTGGTTTTTTAAGTTCTTGTTCTACGTACCATTTTTGCGCATTTGTCACAATTTGTACAGAAGGATCATCTTGTACTAATGAAAAATAACTATTAATTGGTGCTTTCGTTTCACCTACAGCTGTATTTACATAATCGATTGTCGCTTCATGCTCACTTTTAATCTCATTAACTAATCTTGGATCAGGTCCTACATTACCTTTATCATTAACAATTGGGCGGTATTGTGGCTTAGATTGATCCTTTTGTACTTCCCATTTTCCCTTTACCTTTTTCAATTGCATATCAATAATCCCTAAGTTATTTCCAAAAACGCCAGGCATTACAACTGGAACACCATTAAATACACTTGCCACTTCAGTATGTGAATGTCCCATTAATACTGCATCTACGCCAGGAACCTCTGTTAAATAATACGACGCGTTTTCCATACCAACGTTGTATCCACTTTTATCAACACCGGAATGAGCTAGTGCAACGATAACATCTGCACCTTCTGCTTTCATTTTTGGTACCATTTTCTTCGCTGTTTCAACTATATCTTTCGCTTTCACTTTTCCTTCTAAATTCGCTTTATCCCAATTCATAATTTGTGGTGGAACAAATCCCATTACACCAATTTTCACTATTTGTTTTTGGCCTGCTTCATCCACTACTTCTTTCTCTAAAATATGATATGGTTTAAAATAATTTTCATCGTTCTCTTCCTTATCATCATGGTCGTCTTTATAGACATTCGAGTTAATAACCGGGAAATCCGTTTTTTCAATCACTTTGTTTAAATAATCTAAACCGTAGTTAAATTCATGATTCCCAAGAGAGATGACGTCATACTTCATTAAATTCATTACACGATATAATGGATGTGTATAACTAGGATCCACAGGATTCTTCGGATCTTTTATTTTATTTGCTACATAATCTCCAAGCGGTGTCCCTTGTAATGCATCTCCATCATCAAATAGGACAGAGTTTTTCGCTTCTTCACGTGCTTTATTAACGAGTGTTGCCGTTTGTACGAGACCTACTTTATTATCTGTTTTCGTTTGATAATAATCGTAATTCATTAAGTTAACGTGAATATCTGATGTTTCTAGAATTCGTAAGTTAACTGTACTCTCCCCAGCGTTCTCATCTGCATGAGCTGTTGTTGGCATTACTTGCGGTGCTATAACACCAATCGCAAGAGTTGCTCCAGCTAGCATTTTTTTTGACTTTTTCACAAAAAATCCCCCTTATACAATTACCAGAAATAATGAAATGAATCCCTATCTGTCTCTAACCACATACCTTTTTTCTTCTATTAGAGACACAATTTTCATTTCACCCTGCGCTAACGAGTAGTCCCCTTAAACGCCCGATTGATGAAGACTAACAATTAATAGGAAATAAAGCTCCCACTAATTAAAGTTTCACCTTATCTGACATTATCATATATAAAGTTCTTTCCTATCGTCAATATTTTTTGACAAACTTCAACAAATTTTCTGTAAAGTTATTATAAACTTTTCATAAACATATAATATGCCCTTACATTGCTAATACTGCTGAATATGATACAATTACCAATTACAAGGAGGATGAATTTATGAAAAAAGTCATCTTAACAATTGTTTGTCTCCTCCTTCTGATCATTTCTTATTCTTATTTTGAAAAGAACGACGAGACAAAACAAAATGAATCTGAAGAAAAAACAGAAAAAACATCTGCCCCAAATTGGATTGATAAGCAAACAAACGAATCTTTTTATCATCTTGTATTAGGTGATTCACTCGCTAAAGGATATGGATCGACACAAGGTGGATTTGCTGAATTAGCTTCTAAGCAAATAGAAGCACAAATTCATAAACCAATTACAGTAGAAAACCTTGGGGTAAACGGTCTTACAACAGATCGTCTCGCTAAAAAAGTTCAATCAGAAGATGTAAAGGAAAAAATTAGAGCAGCAAATATAATTACAATTAATATTGGAGGAAATAATTTATTTCGTTTAAATCGTGATGTTGGTGTTATAGATGGTATAAAAATGTTAAATAAAGAAAAAGCCCATTTTGAAGCGGATATAAAAAGTATTGTAAAGACAGTTCGAGATCAAAATCCGGATGCTTTACTCATTCTCTCAGAACTCTATAACCCGTTACAACTCGATGACTCTATCGCAAGTTATGCAGATATGTTTTTAGATGGCTGGAATGAATCTGTTTATTCCATTTCCAAAGCAAATCAACCATCTATCGTTTTACCAATTCGCAAATTAATATCAAATGATAAAAAAGAGTTATTATTTGACCAAGTACACCCAAATGATAACGGCTATGCAATTATTGCCAATACATTTACAAAGCAAGTGTTATCCTACAAATATTAAAGCGACCATGAAACAATTCTATTTTTATAACATGTCTTTTTTGTTACAATGATAGTGGAAGGGGGCCTTTATATGGAATCACGCGAGTGGGAACGTATTGTTGATCATCTTCTTTCGCTAGTGCCTCTTTTTTATCGCAAATTTATGCTTCCTGGAGAATTTTCTTCTCAAAGACATATGCCGCCATCACATACACAAGTATTACTGCTTTTGCATGAAAACGGCACATTAGCAGTTTCCGAAATCGGCAAGCGGCTAGCGATTTCACGGCCTAACATGACACCTCTATTAAACAAACTTATTCAAGAAGAACTAATAGAGCGTCATTATAGCGAAAAAGATCGACGGGTCATTTTAATTTCCCTAACAGCTGAAGGGAAATTATTAGTAAATCAGTATCAGCAATTCATTTTAGACAAACTAAAAGAAAATTTCCAAACATTATCTGAGGAAGAGCGCGAAAAGCTCATTCATTCTCTTCAAACCATTCAAAATTTAATTTTGAAAACAAACGTATAAAGCTGCTTCTAAATAGAAGCAGCTTTATGATTCGTAATAGTTACCATAGTACACATTGGAATATGGCCATGTTGTTAAATATGGTTTTTTTTCCTGTGTAGGCTGTTGTTGTGGTAATTGTGGTATTTGTGATAATTGCTGTAATTGTTGTTGCCGATATAATTCGTATTGTCTACTCGTATCATAAACCGGATAATAATTTACATATGGATATACTTGAGGTACGTAATAATAATACATTATCCTCTCCTCCTTTTTCTTAAACATATTCAAAGGAGAAAATGGATGTGACATTGTTTATAATTGTACAAGTGGTTCTCTCACTCGTTTCTTCCTTTTCTTCAAGCGTAACTTACGGTTCTTTTCGTATAAATAATGCACAACGAAATACGAAATGAGACCAAACACAACTCCTAAAATCGTCATTCCAATTAATACATACACTTCACTTTGTAATAAGCTCTTTAATATCGTAAAAATGTGACTTGAAAACAAGTCCGATATCGTAAATGGTTCATGATGAATTTTCTGTACATGAAATGGATAAATCATTTTTCCTAGCGCATACGCAAGCGGAAATAAAAATACTGGGAGAAACGATATTTTCCCAATAATATTGCCAATAACTGCCGCAGGAAAAGATCCCTTTGCTAACCTGACGATTGGATAAAATATTACATATACGAGCGATGCCGTATAAATGACTAACATTTCTAAGCCGAATCCTATAGCAAACCCTAACGATACTTTCTTTGCGCCTTCTGGCGATCGAAGCAACTTATAATATTGAAACTTTAATATTCTCCACATCCGCTGAAAAAACGAATATGTTTTCTTAGTTGTTTTCACCCTCATCATCTCTTTAACTATATTTTTATATGTAGTATGTCCTTACACACTCTGAAAAACAAATTTAGTTTTCTCTTTTATTATAAATGATATCGAAATGGTTAACTAAATATACATATGACATTTTAATATAAAAAAACCTCCCTTTTAGGAAGGCTCTTCTACATTTTTAAATAAACTCACTAATAACGCTTTTTGAGCATGCAATCGATTACCAGCTTGCTCAAAGACGATAGACTGCGGTCCATCTATAATTTTTCCTGTTACTTCTTCTTCACGATGGGCAGGTAAACAGTGTAAGAAACGATATGTTTGCTTCGCATGCTTAACAAGTTCGTTATTGATTTGGTAAGGTTGAAATAAAGAATATTTCTCTTCTTCGCCCTCTTGCCCCATGCTCATCCAAACGTCAGTATAAATGAAATCTGCTTCATTCACCGCTAATTCAGGATTATGCAAAACTTCAATCTCAGCTCCTGTTTCCTTGGCAATCGCTAACGCTTTTTTTACAATCTCTTCATTCGGTTCATATCCTACAGGCGTTGCAACAGTCATATGCATTCCGACTTTTGCACTCGCTAGCAACAATGAATGACATACATTATTTCCGTCACCTACGTAAGCCAATTTTATTCCTTTAAATGTATTTGTTTCTTCATATATCGTCATGAGGTCTGCCAATGCTTGACAAGGATGATGATCATCCGTTAAACCGTTAATAACAGGAATATTTGATTCTTTTGCAAGCTCTTCTACATCCGCGTGCGAGAATGTACGTATCATAATCCCGTCAATATACTGCGATAATACTTTCGCAGTATCTGAAACAGTTTCTCCTCTTCCCATTTGCATCTCTTTTCCACTTAAAAACATACCATGTCCCCCGAGTTGTACCATTCCCGCTTCAAAAGATACACGAGTACGAGTTGAATGCTTATCAAAAATAAGCCCTAATATTTTGCCTTGTAATAAAGGCTCTTGCTTATTCTTTTTTAAATATATAGCGAACTCAATTAAAGAAATAATTTCTTCTTTCGTTAATTCTTCTAGTGTTAAAAGATCTTTCGTATTTAATTTCGGTACTTGTACAGTTGACATGAAACTTCCCCCTTATATGATTGATACGTTTTTTGTACAAACTACTTTTTTTATTATATATACTGCCTGTTCTAACTCTTCATTCGTGACAATGAGTGGCGGTAATAGTCTTATAACATTAGGGCCTGCTTGTAATACGAGAAGCCCTTCGTTTTCTAGTTGTTCTATAAAACTTGCAACTTCATGCTTACACTCAATCCCAATCATAAGCCCCTTACCACGTATATTTTGAATACATTCGACATGCTGTAATTCCTCTTGCAACTTCTCTAATACGTACTCGCCCTTTTCTTGTACTTCTTTTAAAAACGATGGTTTTTTACTCACTTGCAATACTTCTTTCGCTGCAGCCATCGCGATGTAATTCCCGCCAAAAGTTGAACCGTGTGATCCTGCAGTAAACGACGTTCCGAGCTCTTTCCGGCCAATCATCGCTCCGACAGGAACCCCATTCCCAAGTGCCTTTGCAACGGTAACGATATCAGGCTCTATTCGCACTTGTTCATAAGCGAATAGTGTTCCAGTTCTTCCTATCCCCGTTTGTACTTCGTCTATAATAAATAAGGAACCGAACTTATTACATAATGTTTCAATCTCTTTCAAAAAAGATAGATCGGCAGGTATTACTCCTCCCTCTCCTTGAACAACTTCTACCATTACCGCCGCAACTTCTTCATTCATTACTTCCTCTAATGCTTTAATATCATTAAAAGGGATATGTAAAAAAGATGGAAGTAATGGACCAAATCCTTCTTTTACCTTATCTTGGCCTGTTGCACTCATCGTTCCAAATGTTCTACCGTGAAAAGACTGCTGGCATGTTACGACGAGAGATTTTCCAGTATGCTTACGTGCTAACTTTAAAGCCGCTTCATTTGCCTCTGCCCCACTATTACAGAAAAACACATAATCTAATGCTCTATTTTCTGTTAATAATGACGCAACTTCTTCTTGTAAGCTGTTTGTAAACAGGTTAGATATATGCCATATATCATCAAGTTGATCTTGTACACCTTTGAGAACAGTAGGGTGACAATGTCCTAAATTACATACGCCAATTCCTGATGTGAAATCTAAATATTCCTTACCGTTATTATCAATAACTTTCGTTCCAGTTCCCTTTACAAACTTAATAGTTCTTCTGCCATACGTTTGAAAAAGATGACTCGTCATGCAATACTCACGCCTTTCGTTACCGTCGTTCCAATACACTCTCCCGTAACCTCAGTAAAATCTTTTGTACCATTCACAATACTTATCTTTTGCACTCCCATTTTTAATGATGCTAGTGCCGCCTGTACTTTCGGAATCATCCCACCTGTAATAACACCTGTTTCTATAAAAGTTGCAATTTCAGATTCATCCGTTTCCTTTACCAAATTCCCTTCATGTAATATTCCATCTACATCCGTAATAAAAATCAGCTCTTTTGCCCCTAACGCGGCCGCAATCCCAGCTGCAGCATTGTCCGCATTTATGTTATAAATTTCATTACCATTTACCCCGATTGGAGCAATAACAGGAATATACCCCATATTTATTAATCCTTTTAATAAGGCTGTTTCTACATAATTTACTTCTCCCACATATCCTATCTCCTCGCTGACAGGTTGAACTTGAAGTAAATTACCGTCACACCCTGAACAACCTACAGCAAGTAAATTATGCTTTTGTAAATTCATTACGAGTTTTTTATTCGTACTTCCGCATAGCACCATTTGAACAACATCCATAACTTCTTTTGGTGTTACGCGTAATCCATCTCTTTTTTCTACGTTGATGTTACAATCTTTTAATTTGGCATCAATTTCTGGCCCACCACCATGAACAATCACTACTTTATACTTCTGTTGCAATTTCTTTATACAATCAAAAAACACAGCATTTAATTGATTCAACATACTACCGCCGCATTTCACTACAATATAATCGCTCATCTTCTCTCTCCTTATGTACGATAACAAGCATTTATTTTCACATATTCATAGCTTAAGTCACAGCCCCAAGCTGATCCTGTCTCTTCACCTAAGTGTAAGTACACATTAATCACTATTTCATCTTCTTGTAATCTCTCTTTCATTTCTTCTTCAGAAAATGTTTGAGGCTCACTATTTTTTAATACCGATATAGATTGAAGAGTAATGTCAATTGTGTTCGGATTAATAACTACTTCACTTTGTCCAATACTGCTAATAATTCGCCCCCAGTTTGGGTCTTCACCATGTATTGCTGTTTTCACAAGACTCGAACCGACTATTTGCTTTGCAATTTTTTTTGCCTCTTCATTCGTTTGAGCTCCTAGCACATTGACTTCTATTAACTTCGTAGCGCCTTCACCATCTTGCGCAATTTTTTTCGCTAAATCTTCACATACCTTCTGTAAAGCACCTACGAAAGTTTCCCAATCTGTATGTTCCATATTTATCGGCCTTGTTTCTGATAATCCACTTGCCATAACGATGACCATATCATTCGTAGAAGTATCTCCATCCACCGTAATTTGATTAAATGTATGATTCGTAATTTGTGATAACGCTGTTTGCAATACGTCATGCTCTATATGAGCATCTGTCGTAATAAAACTAAGCATCGTTGCCATATTCGGATGAATCATCCCTGAACCCTTTGCAACACCCGCAATCGCCACTTTCTTCCCATCAATAATCATTTCATAGCAAGTTTCTTTCGTGATAAGATCTGTCGTTAAAATTGCTTCAGAAAAAGAATATGCTTCACTTTCTTCCTTCGTCGGTATAAGAGTTGCAATCCCCTTTCGGATTATATCCATCGGCAGTGGAACACCAATTACACCTGTTGAAGCTACTGCAACGTAATTTTCTTTCACTCCAAAATGTTCCGCCCCTAACGCGCGCATCTCGTATGCGTCTTGTAATCCTTGCATTCCAGTACAAGCATTTGCATTTCCACTATTAACGATAATTGCTTGTAACTTCCCTTCTGCCGTTATACTATCCTTCGTTACTTGCAAAGGGGCTGCTTGTATTTGATTCGTTGTATACACAGCGGCACATGATGCTGGTACGTCACAAACGATTGCCCCTAAATCCTTTTTCTCCTTTTTCAGACCATTTACAGTACCAATTGCCGAAAAGCCTTTCGGCGTTACAATTGAACCATTTTCTAATTTTGTAATAGACGCTACTTTAATCATCATGTCCCCCTTATAGATAAAGCGGCATATGTTGTAAACCTGTTGTCTCTTCTAGTCCCGCTATTATGTTTGCATTTTGAATCGCTTGCCCAGCCGCGCCTTTCATCATATTGTCTATAACAGAAACGACCGTAACTCTTTCAGTTCTTTCATCGTAAGCTATGCCAATATCACAATAATTTGAGCCTCTCACTTCTTTTGGACTTGGAAATTTCCCTTGCGTACAAATTCGGATGAAAGGCGATTGTTCATACGTTTCTTCATACAATTTTTGAAGTTGCTTTATTTCCATCTTTTGTTTTACTTTTGCATAAAGTGTAATCATAATTCCTCGTGATATCGGTATTAAATGTGTGCTAAATGTAATTGGCTGTGATCCATTATTCCATTCTGTAAGCATTTGCTCAATCTCTGGAACGTGCTGATGCTCATTCACTTTATAAATGTGCAAGTTATCATATAGCTCAGGAAAGTGAGTCATTGTTGTTGGTGTTTTACCTGCTCCTGATACCCCTGATTTCGCATCAATAATAATCGAATCTTCTTCAATCATGCCGCTACGTACTAACGGCGCTATCGCTAGCAATGTGGCTGTAGCAAAACATCCTGGGTTTGCAATTAAATTTGCCTTTTGAATCCCAGTCCTTTTCCATTCACTTAACCCATACACTGCTTTTCTAAGAATTTCTTCTTTCGCTGCTGGCCTTTTATACCACAGTTCATATGACGAAGGATCTATCATACGAAAGTCTCCAGATAGGTCAATTACTTTTAAACCTTCTGCTAATAACTTGGGAGTTAACTCCGCCGATACTCCTGCTGGTGTTGCTAGAAATACGATTTCTGCTTCTTTCCCTATTGTCTTCACATCAATTTCTTGTAACGTATGAACGAGAACATTTCGAAGATGCGGATATACATTTGTTATACACTCACCAACTTGCGAAAAAGAATGAAGAGATGCTATCGAAAAATATGGATGTTGTTCTAATAAACGAATTAATTCAATGCCCCCATATCCAGTGGCTCCAATAATTGCGACTTTCATAAGTTCCTCCTCAAATCGATTCTTTAAATTAAGTATGATTATAATATTGTATATTTATAGAGTCAATTAAATATTTATAAATTTTTAAATCTAAAAAAACTTAATTTTATTAGAAAAATAATATACTCAACCGAATTTTTATACAAAAATAGTGCATAGTAGTTTTTTTATTTCACTTCAAGTACAATAAAACAATACATACGTACATACAGGCGGGAAAAAATATGAACGAAAAATTAATTGAGAAAATGATTATAAAAAGTTTTCAGCAATATCAATGCAGTCCAATATCAAAAGAAGATCAGGAAATGCTAGTGAAACATATTCAAACGGTGACTCATTCAAATATTGAAATTGATTTATACGAGGAGATTGAGGATATTGTTTATGATTATGTGACTGGAAAACAATAAAAAATAGGAGATTTCCATGTGGAAATCTCCTATTTTTTACTTAATGATTTACCTGCTACACGTTCAAATAAACCTGGGAATAAAGCATAAAGTTTTGGACCAATTCCCATCCACTTCGGTAAGTTTACTTCACGTTTTTTCGTGTGCATCGACTTTACGATTTGTTCTGCTACGTATGTTGGTTTTAACATGTAACGTCCCATATTCTTTACATATGTACCAGATTGATCCGCTATTTCAAAAAAGTTTGTATCTATCGGACCTGGATTAATTGCTGTAACATAAATATCTGTATTCGCTAATTCCATGCGTAAACTATTCGTAAATCCTAATACAGCATGTTTCGTTGCTGCATACGCACTTGATTTCGGAGTTGCAATTTTTCCGGCAAGTGAAGCAATATTAATAATATGTCCTTCGTTCTTGTTTACCATATAAGGTAGTACCGCTTTCGTACATGCTACTAATCCAAATACATTTACTTGGAACATATCTTTTACTTCACCCATTGACGCATCTTCAAACGTTTTAAAAATACCAAATCCCGCATTGTTTACTAATATATCAATACGTCCCACTTCTTGTAATACCTTTGAAAAAACAGACTGTACTTCCATCTCTTCACTTACATCTAATACATAATAATAGCAAGGCGTATTATAAGTTTCTTTAATTTTGTCTACTAACACTTGTAGTTTCTCTTCTGTTCGAGCCATTAATACTGGCGTCGCTCCCTGTGCTGCAACTTGCATTGCAACTTGCTCACCAATCCCACTAGAAGCACCTGTAATGACGATTACTTTATTTTGTAAACGTCCTGTCATTGCTGTCACCTACTTTGCATAATAAATCAATTGTTGCGATGACTCATCAATCATCACTTGTTGATTATATGCTAAATAGTCCAATTGTCCAACCGTTTCTGAAATAGTAAGTGGTAATTGTTCTTTATATAATACCGGAAATAGTTTTACACATACTTCAAATGCTGTCATTGGTTTTTCCTTTAATAATTCAAGCACTTTAAAAGCACGTGTTTCTTGCTTTTGTAATCTCGTTTCAATAAGTTGTTTCACATTTAGAACATCTTCCCCATGCCCTGATAAAATGCGTGAAATATTCATTTCGCTTAAACGCTGTAATGTTTGATTATATTGTAGTAATGGGCGTGCCCGCTCTGTTTGCCCTTCATATGGCGGTTCTAGTATTGGATTCGAAGAAATATGACTAATGAGAGCATCTCCACCAATTAATATTCCATCAGATTCTCTATATAAAGAAATATGAGTAGAAGCATGACCTGGTGTTTCAAGTACTGTAAATCCAGGCAAAGAATCAATACGATCTCCTTCTCTCACAGTATGCGTTAACGATCTATTACAAGAATATTTAAGTGTCCTCGTCGTCAATAACGACTCGTCTTTCAAAAATGCTGCTGGCACACCAAACTGTAAGGCCGTCTCTCTAAAAAATTCATGATACCGCTTTAAAAATTCTGGATTTTGTGTAATCCAAGGCTCATTCCAAGGATGTCCAATAATATTCGTCTTCTCAGAAAATATATTTAAAAGTCCACAATGATCTGCATGATGATGCGTAATGACTACTGTTTCAATATCTTCTATCGTATGTCCTAATGCACCTAATTGACTTTCTAACGCATTCCTTGCCTCTTCTGTATTCGTCCCTGTATCAATTAATGTTAATGTCTCCCCCTCAACTAAAAACACATTCACAGTTTCCACTGCAAATGGTACAGGAATCTCCATTCGGTGAATCGCCGTCATGCTTAGCCCCCCTGTCTCTTTCCGGTTCAAAAATGAATACTTCTTCAGTTTACAACTTCTATATATATTTGTCATTATTTTCAGATAAAAAGAGGTGTTTCCTATAAAAAAACGAATGTATGTACATTTATAAGAATTTCTAACCAAAATTAAAGGAGGAACATCATGTCTATTCAAAACATTTCCTTTCTCGGTGCAGGCTCTATTGCCGAAGCTATTATTGGTGGCTTGTTACATGCAAATGTCGTTAAAGGTGAACAAATTACTGTAAGTAATCGTTCTAACGAGACAAGATTACAAGAGCTACATAAAAAATACGGTGTCAAAGGTACTCATAATAAAAAAGAATTACTTACTGATGCAAATATTCTTTTTCTAGCAATGAAACCAAAGGATGTTGCAGAGGCGCTTACCCCTTTTAAAGAATACATAAATAATAACGTGCTTATTATTTCATTACTAGCAGGTGTTTCTACTGACTCAATTAGAAAACTACTTCAAAAAGACGTTCCAATTATTCGTGCAATGCCAAATACATCCGCAGCCATTTTAAAATCAGCTACCGCTATCTCCCCTTCAAAACATGCAACAGCGGAGCATATTCGCACTGCAACATCTTTATTTGAAACGATTGGTCTCGTCTCTGTTGTAGAGGAAGAAGATATGCATGCTGTCACTGCATTATCCGGAAGTGGACCTGCTTATATTTATTACGTAGTGGAAGCTATGGAAGAAGCTGCAAAAAAAATCGGTTTAAAAGAAGATGTTGCAAAATCACTTATTCTTCAAACGATGATTGGTGCTGCTGAAATGCTAAAAGCAAGTGACAAACACCCTTCTATTTTGAGAAAGGAAATTACTTCTCCTGGTGGAACTACCGAAGCAGGTATTGAAGTATTACAAGAACATAAATTTCAACAAGCACTTATTTCTTGTATTACACAGGCAACGAAACGATCACATAATCTTGGAAAAACATTAGAACAACTAACAAAAGAAAAATAGAAAAAGGAGCTCAAGTTTATTTGAGCTCCTTTTTCTATAATTACACTTAGTTATTGTTCTTCCCAAAAATCTCTTCTTGCAGGCGACGACCAGTCGGCGTTGCTGCAAGTCCACCTTCTGCTGTTTCACGAAGTGCTACTGGCATCGTTTGTCCGATTCTAAACATTGCCTCAATTACTTCATCACATGGAATTGTACTCGTTACACCAGCTAATGCTAAATCTGCTGAAATCATCGCATTCGCAGCTCCTGCTGCATTACGTTTTACACAAGGTACTTCTACAAGTCCTGCAACAGGATCACACACTAAACCAAGCATGTTCTTTAATGAAATTGCCATCGCTGTAGCTGCTTGATCTTGTGTTCCACCAGCCATCTCAACTGCGGCTGCAGCCGCCATTCCACTTGCTGAACCAACTTCAGCTTGGCATCCTCCCGCTGCACCAGAAATACAAGCGTTATTCGCAACAACCATACCGAAAGCTCCTGCTGTAAATAAGAATTCAATCATTTCTTCACGTGTAGGCTGCAATTTTTCTCTTAGTGCAAATAGTACACCTGGCACTGTTCCAGCAGACCCTGCTGTTGGTGTTGCACAAATAATTCCCATCGCCGCGTTTACTTCATTTGTTGCAACAGCTTTGCTTACTGCGTCCAAAATCGTATCTCCTGATAAGCCTTTTCCACTCTTCATATACGCTTGAACTTTTACAGCATCTCCACCAGTTAAACCAGTTGGTGATTTCACGCCGCGAATACCACGTTCTACTGCTTGCTCCATCACGACTAAGTTCTTTTCCATACCAGCAATTACTTCTTCACGTGAAATACTTCTTGTTTCCATTTCACATTGAATCATAATTTCTGCGATTTTTACATTTTGTTCTTTAGCTTGCGCCACTAGTTCCGCTGCGTTCCGAAACATGGTGTGTCCCCCCTGCAATTATTCCATAATAGTTACTTGACAAATATTTTGTTGCGCTTTTATTTCTTCAATCACTTCATCTGCTAATAATTCATCTGTTTCAATGACCATAAGCGCTCTTCTTCCTTTTTCTTTACGAGAAACACTCATTGTACTAATGTTAATCTCATGTTTCGCAAGGATTGAAGCTACCGCTGCAATAGCACCGAAGCGATCGTTATTTACAATAAGTAGTGCTGGGCTCGTGCCTGATAATTGAAGATCGAATCCGTTTAATTCTACAACTTCAATTTTACCGCCACCAATTGAGCAAGCAACAACTTCAATTTCATCTTCACCTTTATACAAACGAATTCTCGCTGTATTTGGGTGAGGTGCATTGGCATCTTCTTCAATGAATTCCACTTCAATTTCGCGCTCTTTTGCTATTTCTAGCGCCTCTGGAATACGTAAGTCATCTGTTTCAAATCCTAATATTCCACCGATTAGTGCTACATCCGTACCATGCCCTCGATACGTCTTTGCAAATGATCCATATAACGAAATGCTTACTCTTTCTGGTTCATGACGAAACAGCTGGCGAGCAACTTGCCCCATTCTTGCTGCGCCTGCTGTATGTGAACTTGATGGTCCAATCATAACTGGACCGATAATATCAAATACTGAGCGATACTTCATCATAACTCCCCCTAAACCTCTATGAAAAAATTTATTCTACTATTCTATTAAGCTGCTACATCTGTCGCTTTTCCAGTTGTACCACGAATTTGTTCTGCTGTACGAATTGGATAGTTTTTGAATAAAAGTAATCCAATATAACCTGAAATAATACCAGTTATCATAATACATAAGAATCTTAGCATTATTTTCATTTAAAAATGATACAAGATAATCCAGAATAAAGTCTGGTAGCAATCCAAAGTTTAACACAGAAGCCATTGCAAGCATAGCATAAACAAGTGATATAACCATTGCTAATGCAACTAAATTTGCACCCGCTATTCCGCCTAGACTACCTGCTGATGTTCTGAACTCTTTTAAAGAGTGGTGTACCAATTAAATCTCCACCACCTTATTAATAAAAAGCTTCTACTAAGGAACTCGCAATAGCTACACTTGCTAATCATATCGTTTAGCTAAAAAGTGAAAAAGACTTATGACAAATAATAGTAATATCTTTCCTATTATAATTCTCGTGTTACTCTCTCATGATTTAGTCAACTTCACTTGTTACGATAATGACTAAAATACATGCGACTTATCATAAATTATAATCTGCCCTCATTATAGCTTGTTTTTTATAAAACGCTTACTTTTGTTGAATTTTAAAAGTTCTGAATAAAATTCCATTTCTGCTATTTGTATCACTTGTATGTCATCTGACTTATATAACAGTTTTTCTAAATAATCATTATTTCGTATTTTTATCCTATATATTCAAAGCATCCTAATTTTCTGTATCATCCAAGTATAAGTATAAAATAATAACAGTTTTATTTTTAAATTTTTTTAGACATAAAAAAATGGTAACCCACCGTTACCATTTTTTACAAAATTATTATTTTTCTACTGGGAATGATTTCAAATCTGTCGCTATTTCTGTATTAGAAAACAACTCTCTAGCCTCTTTCAATAATTCCTTATATGTATCTCCTTGATAGCGAGAACTAATGTGAGTTAATATTAGTCGCTTCGCATTTGCCTGAAGTGCAATGCTCGCAGCTTGCTTAGATGTAGAATGAAAATAATCATACGCTTGTTGCTCATCTTCTGCTGCGAAAGTCGCTTCATGGACAAGTACATCTGCATCTTGCGCAAGCTCCCTACTCGCTTCGCAATATCGCGTATCACCTAAGATAGTAATAATTCTTCCTTTTTGAGGTGGGCCGATAAACTCATTTCCATTTAATATCGTGCCATCCTCTAATTCAACTACTTCACCATCTTTTAAACGTTTAAAGATTGGACCTGGTTTCACACCCATCTCAAGCAACTTATCAACTAAAAGAGCACCTTGTATATCTTTCTCTACAATACGATATCCAAAGCATTCTATACCGTGTGACAATCTTTTCGTTTCTACATAAAATTCATTATCTTCAAATACGGTACCTTCTTCTGTTATCTCCACAACTTCAAGTGGATATTTCACATGTGTCGTACTTACCGATAATGCCACTTCAATAAATTGTTTAATTCCTTTCGGTCCATACACCGTTAAAGGCGTAGTTCCTCCTTGAAATGAACGGCTACCTAATAAACCAGGCAATCCAAAAATATGATCGCCATGTAAATGCGTAATAAATATTTTTTCAATGCGGCGCGGACGTACAGATGTATGTAATATTTGATGTTGCGTGGCCTCGCCACAATCAAATAACCAAGTTTGTCCTCGTTCTTCTAACAATTGTAAAGCAATTGCTGAAACGTTCCTTCCTTTTGAAGGAACACCTGCACCAGTTCCTAAAAATACAAATTCCACTTTCTTTCCTCCAGCTCTAAATATACTCTATCTCTCATCTTACGGAATGTTATTTCAAATGGCAAATTGAATTTACATAACCAAACATCTAGACAACTATATAACACGAACGTTATACTCAAAAAATTTAGCTATCGTTCGTGTTTTGTGTTAAAATAATTATACTACATTTTAAGGGAGCGTTTTATTATGAAAGAAGTATTTCGTTTACAAACTGATTTTTCATCTTCATTTGATCGCTGGGTAAGTTCTTTCGTGTCTGATCACCCAGCACAATTAGAATGGACAACTTTAAAGGAATTAATCCATGAATATACAACATCACATACAAATGATACGTTACCAGCATATATTTCTTCAGCTTTAACATATTACGCCCAACGTGTTTCAACTACAAACAGTTCAGAGATTGTTATTTTTGAAAATCCTACAATCTCGTAATCTATAATAAAAAAGCACTGTAACCAGTGCTTTTTTATTTATACTTATTTAACAAATGATCATATTCCGTCCAAAAGTCGGTATACATACTTCGCTCAAACTCATTTGAAATTATCTTTTCACTTGATTTATTAAATAATTCTTTTGCTTGTAGTGCAAAAGAAACAATTTGTTTTCTATATTCATTTTCATTTACTTCTATATGAAGCCCTTCATAGTATATAGCCTTTTGATCAGTAGAAATAACTTTGACAAAATCCTTTAAAACCACATTTTCACCTATATGGTTTATAGTCCAATGAATTGAAATTGGGCATCCTAACATGAGCATAGTGCCACATCCGTGCAAAATAAGCCCCTCTTCATTTTCAATATCACAAATATATTCTTTATCTAAAGTTCGTAACAGAGCTAAAGCTGATTCACTTATTCCCCATTCCTCATCCATACCTGTTTGTGTAATAATCGTTCCATCCACATTTAAATAAATTTCCCCGTGAGAACATAAATCTTCCTGCTCATTAAACAACCACTTTTGATTCTCAATATTTATAATAAAATTTTGTGGTACCATTACAAATTCCCCTTTTATAAAAATATTTATTTTCCATATTATTCATAATCAATATCATACATTTCATCCCATATATCTATTATAAATCCATTTAATATTTTAAAAACACAGATAAAAAGATATTGACACTACGATTTTACAGTGCTAACATTCAACATGTAATTGAATATGGTCTCTGTTAGGTGAGGCTCCTGTATAGAGAAACGCTGCTGCCCAAAAATGTCGAGAGACGCCAATGGGTCAACAGGAAAGGTCGGAATGAAGGCCTTTTTTAATGTAGCTGGTTTCAGTACCTATGCTATACAGTGCTAAAACTCAACGAGGGAGAGGTGCATGTATTTTGTCATACACAAAAACTGTTTTTATTTATGTCTACTAACAGTCTTTGTTGTGGACTCTTTTAGCTGCGAATTCAGACCTTTACTCGTTTTGAGTAAAGGTCTTTTTACGTCTATATGCACCTTACTATGAAACAAACATAGCATATTCAGAAACTACTAAATTGTACGGAGGTGAGGAACAGTTGGCAATTGATGATTCGGCCCAGATACCCATACGTTTTACATTCATATTTCATCATGTAGGTAGGAAAGAAACTGTTCCTCACCATTTCAAATAGTTAGGTAACAGATTGTTTCCTCCTTCATGACAGAGGAGGAACTACCGATGTTTAATTTACAAAGACAAGAAACAAAGCATGCTTATGAGCAAGATAGCATGAAAACAAATAACGAATTATTAGTGGAGGTTGCAACACAAGATGTAAGCTCTGCGTTAAAACTTTTAGAAACAACACAAGATGGATTATCTAAACAAGAAGCGTCTCGTAGACTTTCTTTATATGGTCCGAACGAAATAGCTCATAATAAAATGGCACCGTGGTACATTCAATTTCTGTCGGCATTTAAAAATCCATTTATTTTCGTTTTATTAGCTCTTGGAGCACTCTCCTTTTTCACGGATGATATGCAAGGAACAATTGTCGTATCTGCAATGGTACTACTTAGTGCAACAATTCGGTTTTCCCAAGAATTTCGTTCTCAAAAAGCTGCCGATAATTTAAAAGCTATGGTTCGAACAACTGCAAGCGTATTTAGAATAAATGGATTTGTACATGAAACAAAAAATGTAACGAATTTAAATCGAAATTACACAACAGAAATTCCAATTGAGGAACTTGTACCTGGCGATATCATTTCCCTTTCAGCCGGTGATATCATTCCAGCTGATGTGCGTATTGTATCCGCTAAAGATTTATTTGTTAATCAATCTTCTTTAACAGGGGAAGCACTTCCTGTAGAAAAATACGAACACTGCTACCATACAGAAAATAAGCATATCTTACCGACAAACATGAAAAAAAATTACAATCCACTCGATATGGAAAACCTTTGTTTCATGGGAACAAATATTGTAAGTGGTAGCGCAAAAGCTGTTGTCATCTCAACAAGTACCGATACGTATTTCGGCTCTTTAGCCAATAAGGTAATTGGAAAGCGTGTAGAAACAAGCTTTGATAAAGATGTAAACAAAGTAAGCTGGCTCTTAATTACATTCATGCTTATTATGGCACCTATTGTCCTTCTCATTAATGGATTCACAAAAGGTGATTGGCAAGAAGCTTTCTTCTTCGCTATTGCCGTCGCTGTTGGCCTTACACCTGAAATGTTACCAATGATTGTAACTGCTAATTTAGCTAAAGGTGCCGTTAAAATGTCTAAACAAAAAGTAATTGTAAAACAGCTAAATTCTATTCAAAACTTAGGTGCTATGAACATTCTTTGTACAGATAAAACCGGAACTTTAACAGAAGATAAAGTTGTCCTTGTTCGTCACTTAGATCCCAAGGGAAATGAATGCAATCGCGTCTTGCAATTTGCCTATTTAAATAGTTTCTATCAAACTGGATTGAAAAATTTAATAGATAAAGCTGTTATTAAGCATACAGAGGAAAACAATACATTTAATCCATCAGCTTTTCAAAAGCTAGATGAAATTCCATTCGATTTCGCCCGCCGGCGTATGTCAGTCATCGTAAAGGATATTTCAGGTGAACATACAATGGTTTGTAAAGGTGCCGTAGAAGAAATTTTATCAATTTGTAACTACACTGAAGTGGATGAAAAAATCGTTCCACTCACCGAGGAAATACGTTCAAATGTCAAAAAAATAAGTGAGACACTAAATAGTGAAGGTATGCGGGTTATTGCTGTGGCTTATAAAAAAGATAGAAGAATAAATGATACAGAGTACGCAGTAAAAGACGAAACTGATATGATTCTCGCTGGATATATCGGCTTTTTAGATCCACCGAAACCATCTGCAGCAGCTGCAATTCAAGCATTACAAAAACATAGTGTACAAGTGAAAATTTTAACTGGCGATAACGAAATTGTTACAAGAAAGGTTTGTAAAGAAGTTGGATTAGATATCTGCGAACCAATCCTCGGTTACGAGATTGATTCTTTACCAGATAAAGCATTAGCAAAACTTGCCGAAGAAACGACTGTATTTGCGAAGCTTAATCCCATGCAAAAATCTCGTATTATACACGCATTACAAGGAAATGGATACACTGTAGGTTACATGGGAGACGGCATTAACGATGCTGTAGCATTACGTGAAGCTGATGTCGGAATATCTGTTGATACTGCTACTGATATTGCGAAAGAAGCTTCCGATATTATTCTACTCGAAAAAAGTTTAACTATATTAGAAGCAGGGATTTTAGAAGGACGTACTACATTCGGAAATATTTTAAAATATATTAAGATGACAGCTAGCTCTAACTTCGGTAATGTGTTTAGCGTGTTAGTAGCAAGTGCTTTCATTCCTTTTTTACCGATGCTTGCCATTCATCTTTTAATTCAAAACTTACTTTATGATATTTCACAACTTTCTATTCCATGGGACAAAATGGATAAAGAGTTTCTAGAAAAACCACGAAAATGGGATACTGCAAACTTACGAAACTTCATTATTTGTATCGGCCCAATTAGTTCTATATTTGATATTATCACATACGTAGTCATGTGGAATGTATTTGGTGCAAATACACCGAGCGAGCAATCATTATTCCAGTCCGGTTGGTTTGTCGTTGGGTTGTTAACACAAACTTTAATTGTTCACATGATAAGAACACAAAAGATTCCATTTATTCAAAGCACTGCATCAACACCAGTCGTTTTATTAACCGCTCTTATTATGGCAATCGGGATTTATATTCCATTTTCACCACTTGGTGCAGCCGTTGGTTTACAAGCATTGCCACTTAACTATTTCCCTTGGTTAGTAGGAATACTATTAGGCTACGCTTTTTTAACACAATTCCTGAAAAAGCTTTATATTAAAAAGTTTCATAGCTGGTTGTAAAAATAAGAATGAGTGGGTATCCCCCGCTCATTCTAAAAAACATAACACATATTATATATGGAGGTGACCATGATGGTATGGTACGACATTGTATTCAGGTTAGTTATAGCAATTATTGTAGGAGCTTGCATTGGAATGGAAAGACAATGGAGACACCGAATGGCTGGGTTACGGACAAATGCTCTCGTATCACTTGGTGCCTGTATATTTGTTTTATTATCCGTCATGCTTGATCATGATGCTAGCCCATCCCGCATTGCTGCTCAAGTCGTTAGTGGTATTGGATTTTTAGGGGGTGGCGTTATTATCCGCGATGGTTTTAGTATTAGAGGGCTAAATACAGCAGCTACTTTATGGTGTGCAGCTGCTGTCGGTACTCTTACAGGCGCCGGTTTCCTCGTTGCAGCTATATTAGGTGCAGCCGGCGTGTTACTAGCAAATATACTTCTTCGCCCAATTGCTCTTTTTATGAATAAAAAATCAAAAGAAGAATCACCAGAACAAACGAACTACTTACTTTCCCTTACTTGTTCAGAAGAAAATGAAGCACATATTCGTTTTTTACTTATGCATATGGTAAGTACAGAAGGAATCGGTTTAAAAGAGTTGTATAGTGAAGACGTAGATTCTAATCAAAAGGTGTGTATACAGGCTACATTACATTGCAAGACAAATGCGGCTATCTTAATTGAAAAAATAGTAAGTAGAATGCTATTAGAATCTGGCGTTACTGGAGCTGGATGGAAGACTTCTTTAAATTTAGAAGCGAGTTAACTAGGAAAGGTGTCATGATTTTACTACTTCATGACACCTTCTACATAAACTTATTTTCTAACTTTTGTTGAAACGACTTCTCTTGCTTACGTAGTAGTTGACTACCTCGTTGTAAAATCGGTGTTCCATACTTATCGTTAATTTGATCAATGACAGCAAGTAGTGGTTCTTTTTTCGCATCCTCTTCAAATGAAAATAAATCTAATTGTTTCACCGATTCTGTCTTCCACTCTATTTCAGTAGCTGTAACACCTAGTAAACGAACGGAATCACCATCCCAATGTTGCTTCCATAAACGGGATGCTGCTTGAAAAATATCGCGTTCTTCCCAAATTGCATTTTTCAATTGCTTACTCCGTGTTACTGTTCGCCTATCATGGTATTTAATCATAATTTGAATATTATAGCTGACAAGGGTTCGCTTTTGTAATCTTTTACTCACTGATTTTGATAACCGTTCTAACATATCAAGTAATTCTTTCTCTTCATCCATATCCTTTGAAAAAGTCATCGAGTTACCGACACTTTTATGTTGGCCCATTTGACTCGGATCCACTTCCCTATCATCCGTACCTTTTGCACGCTTTTGTAAATCAATACCGTGCTTGCCAATTTTAGCGCGAATGATATGCTCGTCTCCCTTCGCTAACTGTTCAATTGTATGTATATGAATTTCATTTAATTTTTCAGCTGTTTTTGCTCCAATCCCATGCATTGCTTCAACTGAAAGTGGCCAAATCATTTCTGGAATATCACGTTTTCGAAGTACGGTAATACCGAGAGGTTTTTTCATATCAGAAGCTGTTTTTGCTAGGAAAAGATTTGGAGCGATTCCGATACTACACGGAAGCTGCAACTCTGTTAATAGTGCTTGTTGAATCATCTTTGCTATTTCAAGAGGCGAACCAAGTGCGTAGCAATCTGTAATATCTAAATATCCTTCATCTATTGAGACTGGTTGTATCTTTTCTGTAAAACGAGAAAGGACTTGAAACATTTGAAATGAAGCTTCGCGATATAATGTGAAATTAGGACGCCTTACAACTAATTGCGGGCATAACCTTTTCGCTTCCCAAAGGGGCATCGTCGTACGTATTCCGTATTCTCTCGCCTCATAACTACATGTTATAATAATTCCTTTTCTCTCTTTTTCATTTCCAGCAACCGCTAATGGCTTTCCTTGTAATGATGGATCATGAGCAATTTCAACAGATGCGAAAAAGCAATTCATATCTACATGTAAAATAACACGACCATTTTTCGGATACATTTCTCGCATAGTACTCACTCCCTAATCAGAACGTTCGTTCTTTTATTATATCAAATTTTGCACAATAGTTATAATAATTACTTGTTCTTTTTTATAATCGATATAAATCGAAACTTTAATCAACTCTCACTAATCGGACTTTTACGGGCAGCAGGGCCCCCACCTAACTTCTTTACTTTCGCTGAATTTTGAGGTAGGGGTCTTACTGTCCGGCAAATAGCGGGATAAACTCAACTATACATTCCTTGTAGTTATATTAATCATTGCAATTAATTATTTACTACTTCCGATTTTCAATATGAATACGTTAAGGTTATTCCCTCGTCTAGTACATGTAGCAACAACGTATATACTTCCATAGTTTTTCTTATATTCGCTTATACGTCTTGTCAAAGCAATCGAATCAAAATAAAAAGCGTGTAAATCATAATTGATTTACACGCTTTTTCTATTCCATCACTTCGCTACTTCTTCAATAATTGCAACAACTAATTCTGCTGTTTTTGCTAATTCTTCAACAGGAATCTTCTCGTTTGTTGTATGAATTTCTTCATAACCAACCGCTAAGTTAACTGTTGGGATACCATGTCCTGCAATTACGTTTGCATCACTTCCGCCACCACTTTGGTGAAGAGAAGGTGTACGACCAATTTTTTCAGCTGCACGTTTTGCAACTTCTACAACGTGATCGCCATCAGCAAATTTAAATCCTGGGTACATAACGTTTACTTCAACGTCTGCATGACCGCCCATTTCTTTTGCAGTTGTTTCAAATGCTTCTTTCATTTTCGCAACTTGTGCTTCCATTTTCTCATTAATTAAAGAACGAGCTTCTGCAAAGATTTGTACATGATCGCAAACGATATTCGTTTGTGTACCACCTTCAAAACGTCCAATATTTGCAGTCGTTTCAGAGTCAATGCGACCAAGTGGCATCTTCGCAATTGCTTTCGCTGCGATAGTAATTGCAGATACACCTTTCTCCGGCGCTACACCAGCGTGAGCTGTTTTCCCGCGAATAATTGCGTTCACTTTCGCTTGTGTTGGAGCTGCAACAACGATTTCACCAACTTTTCCATCGCTATCTAATGCGTAGCCATATTTCGCTGTAATACGCTCACGGTCTAATGCTTTTGCACCAACAAGACCTGATTCTTCTCCGACTGTAATAATAAATTCTATTTTACCATGAGGGATATTTTTCTCTTTTAAAACACGGATTGCTTCGAACATTGATGCTAATCCAGCTTTATCATCCGCACCTAAAATTGTTGTACCATCTGATACGATATATCCATCTTTAATAGAAGGCTTAATTCCATTACCAGGAACTACTGTATCCATATGAGAAGTAAAGTAAATTGTATCAACACCATCTTTTGTTGCTGGTAAAGTACAAATTAAGTTACCTGCACCATGACCAGTTACAGCCATTGTGTCATCTTCAAATACTTCTACACCTAAATCTGTAAATTTCTTCGTTAATACTTTGCAGATTTCTGCTTCAAATTTCGTTTCAGAATCTACTTGTACTAATTCCATAAATTCATTTACTAAACGTTCTTGATTAATCATAAGACTGCGCCTCCTGCACTACCATTATGTATGTAACACTATTAATTATAACAGAATTTCGCAAAAGTTTCGAAATACAAGACAAAAAACAGATGGTTTACATGTCTAGATAACCATCTGCTTTCTATTACTCATTTAACAATACCCAGCGCATATGATCTTCCCACACGCCATTTACCATTAACATCTTCCTAGACACGCCTTCATATTGAAAACCTATCTTCGTTACTACTTGTATAGATGCTAAATTACGAGGCATAATCGGAGCTTCTATACGATGTAACTGAAATTCCCCAAAAGCAACTTGAATTGCTTTTCTAAGCGCTTCTGTCGTATACCCTTTGTTTAACTCTGCTTTATCTAATTTATAACTGAGTACACAAGATTGATAAATGCCACGAACGATTAAATTAAATGAAATACACCCAATTATTTTCGTATCATCACCCTTTTTAAAAATCCATAGTCTGATGATTTTCCCTTCTTCGAACTCTTTTCTATCCTTTTGCAACTTTTTCTTTTGATAATCTAGCGTAAAAAAATCATCCGGTCTATACTCTTCCCAAGCTTTTAAAAATTCACGATTTCTGTCGTAATATTGAAGAACTGTTTCAGCATACGACTCATCAATTTCCCTTAAGTATAAACGATCTGTTTCGTATATTTTCATCATCGTATCTCCATTCTTCAGCTTGCCCAACTAAAAATTAACAATATACCCTTTTACTATATTCTCTATACACACTCAAATTTCCTGTTATATTTTGCAATCCCCTCCCGAATTTTGTCCTCACTCTCCCCTTGTCCATAATTTCATTTCTCGTTACAATGAAATTGTACTGATTTGCAAGGAGGTATAACGATGCATAAAAAAGCTCAAAAAGTTATGGTTTATGTGATGCTGATTTCTATGCTTGTAACAACATTACTTGCTGGCGCGAGTATGTTTTGGTAAAAAGGGCGATGTGTTCGTCCTTTTTTTACTTTTTACACATGACAAAATAAACCATCTCGACATCGAGATGGTTTATTTTATATAAAACACAATCGCTACAATACTAAAGGAAAATGACATTACAAGTGCTATTACAAAACTTGTATATTGTTTCTGCTGAAATGCTCCAATAACAAAAGTTAGATTAAGCAATGCCATACATACAATCGCTACAAGATAAGAACATATATTAAAAGTTGCCAATATGAATGTAATAACAAATAGAAATCCCATAAAAAACTGCATATACGAAAGTTTTGGATTCAAGTACATATGAGCAACCCCTTTATCTAATTTTATCTTTCTATATTCTCATTAACGCACGGTTATGTACACATGTCAAGACAACTTATTATAATAGAAAAAGCCAACCTTTTCGTTGGCTTTTTCATATGCAACGGCTCCTTTTTCTTTTGCCAATTGCTGAAATGATTTTTTCGATTTCACAATCCATACTTTCGTTCCAATTGGAATGCGATCAAACAAATATTCCACATCGTTTTTCTTCATTCTTATACACCCTTGTGAAATATACTTTCCAATTGAACTCGGTTGGTTTGTTCCATGTATTCCATATTTACTTCCATCAGTTCCTCTTGCATTAAATCCAATCCACCTTGACCCAAGTGGATTTTTTGGCGACCCACCTGGAATATCCTTCGCAATATAATACGGATCCTTCGCTTTCATTACAACATCAAAAGTTCCTTCTGGAGTTAATTCATTCGTTTTCCCTGTCGCTACTGGAAAAACCTTTTGAATCTTCCCATCGTCAATGTAAGCTAATTTATTCGTTGCTTTATTTACAATAATAAAAGGATCTCCGGCACGTGGATTATCCCCAAGAGGCCAAATCGGCGATAAAGAAAGACATAATATGATAGAGAGAAGATACGGCATAGATAATTCCTACCTTCTATATAAGTTCTTTTATATTATCCTTTCCCTTAAAGCGACTTTTAATGAGTAAATATTGTTCCATTTCATACACAAGTTGAACAAGTTTCGCACGTATCTCAAATTCTTCGCGTGTAGCTGGTAATGGCATGTCTCTAAATAATTCCCTCATTTCTTGAAGCTGCCTTAAGGAAATAACGCCAGTACTCTCAGGGCTAATAGCATTACCAATGTTTTCAACAACATCTGCAATCATATCAGCTTGTTCATATGTCCATGATAAAGAAGCTGCTAGTGGTATCATTCGCTCTAAAATTTCGAATTGTTGCATACGCATATTAAAATAACGATAGTAATAATCATCTTCTCGCATAAATGCATTCTCAAGTTTTTTAAACGATAAATCTCTTGCTTCATTTAACATATTCTCGGTTTCAATGAGTTCTGCCCCACTCCAACTACTTTCTCGATTTCGTAAATACACAACCATTTCAAACAAAATCGTTTTAAAATTGCTCTCTATTTTATCCTGATACTCTTTTAGCTTATTTTCACTACTCGGCATATACATATTTACTAATAACGCCACGCTAATCCCTATCGTTAATATAGCAATTTCATTTCCAACTATAAGCCATGTAATTTGCTTCAATGAATATAGATGCATAACAATAACTGAACTCGTGACAATGCCTTCTTGAATTTTAAGCATTACTGCAGTCGGAATAAATGTAAGTAACAATATGCTAATTGCAAGTGGTGTATAGCCGATCGTTTCAAAAATACAAAACGCGAATACCATTGATAATACACAAGCTAGAAAACGATGTAACGACACTTGAAGCGATTTGCGCTTCGTATTTTGTACACATAAAATAACTAAAATACCTGCTGAACTATAAAATTCCAACCCTAATAACTGAGCAATAAAAACTGCCGCGCCTGTCCCTATTGCTGTTTTTACTGTACGGTATCCAATTTTAAACATATCATTACTCCTATATGTATAAACGTATTTACAGCTAGTATAAAAAAAGGATGACACAATGTCATCCTTTTCTACTTATTATTCACATAACCTTTTCATATTACAATATTTTTTGTAAAAATTGTTGCGCACGTTCACTTTTCGGCGCTGCAAAAAATTCTTCTGGCGCACTATCTTCTACAAGCTTTCCTCCGTCCAAGAAAAGAACACGATCTGCCACTTCTTTTGCAAAGCCCATTTCATGTGTAACGATAGCCATCGTCATTCCTGTCGTAACTAACGATTTCATAACTTCTAACACTTCTTTCACCATCTCTGGATCTAGCGCCGATGTCGGTTCATCAAATAACATAACTTCGGGTTCCATTGCTAACGCTCTTGCAATTGCTACACGTTGCTTTTGTCCTCCCGAAAGACGATTTGGATACGTATCTTTTTTATCTACTAGTCCAACCTTTTCTAAAAGTTTCTCAGCTTTCTTTTCAGCTTCTTGCTTCGTTACCCCTTTTACATTGGTAGGAGCATACGTAATATTTTCTAATACAGTCATATGAGGAAATAAGTGAAAATGTTGAAATACCATACCGACATTTTCACGAACATGCATAACATTCGTTTTCGGATTCGTTACTTCTTCCGTTCCAATCCAAATGTGACCATCCGTTGGTGCTTCTAACATATTCATACAACGTAAAAATGTTGATTTTCCTGATCCAGAAGGTCCTATAATTGCAACTACTTCCCCTTTTTCAATCGTTGTTGTAATTCCTTTTAATACTTCGTTTTTACCAAATGATTTATGAAGGTTTTCAATTTTAATCACTTTTCTTCATTCTCCCTTCAATTGCCTTCCCGACTAATGTAAGAATAATGACTAACATATAATAAATCAGTCCAACAAAAAGTAATGGTTCAAGATATTTAAATGTCTCACCGCCTACGATGTAAGCACGACGCATTAAATCAGTCGCGCCTATTACTGTTACTACAGCCGATTCTTTCGTAAGTGTCGCAAATTCGTTCACAAGCGCTGGTAATATATTTTTTAATGCTTGAGGGAAAATAATATTTCTCATCATTTTTCCGTATGGTACCCCTAAAGCCATTGCTGCTTCTGTTTGTCCTTTATCAACCGCTTGAATACCAGCACGAATTACTTCTGACATGTATGCACCTGAATTCAAGCTAAATGCAAGTACAGCAGCTAAGAATGCTGGTATTTCATAACCAATTATTTGCGGGACACCGAAATAAATAATCATTAATTGCAATACAAGGGGTGTACCACGAAAAATTGATGTATAAAAATCTGCTGCTATATTTAATGCTCGTATTCTAGCAATTTTACAAAGTGCTAATAGCGTTCCTAAAATAAATCCTGCTAAAGCTGATACTGCTACAATTTTCAAAGTAACTTCTAAACCTTTTAGTATATATGGTATCGAAGGCGTAATCGCCGAAAAATCTAAGTTCATTCTTTTCATTCCCCTCACAGAAAAGTGAAAGGCAGCTTATTTTCCGCTGCCAAACCATTTCTTCACTAATTTATCCATTTCTCCATTTTCTTGCATTTTTTTAATTACTTTATTAAATTCAGCTGTTTTATCACTGTTTTTCGGAAGGGCAATTGCTGCTCCAACTTCTTCTGGCGCTTCTTTAATTTCAACTCCTTGTAAATCTTTCATTTTCTCTAAATAATTTTTAGCAACTGTGTCTTCTATAATTGCAGCTTCAAAACGACCAGCTTTAATTTCTTGTACGATTTCTGGTATACGGTCACGTCCCTCAACCTGGAAATCTACTTGTTTTTTAAATTCTGCTGCTTTCTCTTCTTGAATAGACCCTGTTTGTACTCCTACTTTTTTCCCTTTTAAATCCTCTACAGATTTAATGTTAGAATCCTTTTTAGAAATGACCATATTTTTCGCAACAAAATAAATATCTGTAAAATCAACATTATTTTTACGCTCTGCAGTTGGCGTCATGCCTGCCATTACGAAATCAACTTTTCCTGAACTAAGAGATGCTAATAAACCACCAAAATCCATATCTTTCACTTTCACTTCATACCCAAGTTCTTTTCCGATATATTTAGCAACATCAACATCAAAACCAATAATTTCATCGCTCTTTGACGCATCTACATATTCATAAGGTTTATAATCTGCTGAAGTTCCCATTACGAGTACTTTTTTATTTCCTTTTGTTTCTTTCGATTCCCCATTACTACAAGCGCTGAATATACTTACAATTAAAATAAGTGCAAACGATATTGATACTAACTTCTTCATCTTTCTTCCCCCTAATAATGTATATTTAAAAGTTTAATAGAATATTTATTCGATGTTTGTATTGTATCAGCACTTTTATTTTTATGCAATATATAAAATAAAAATAAATAACAAAACAATATAAATGCTATTTTTTATGTATAAAATGATGCATAAAATAACACGACTATGCATATTCCATAAATTTTAATAATAAATAAAAAAGGCGGCACATCCACTTGATTGTGGACGTGCCGCCTCTTCTCTTATTTTTTATAGTTCTTCACAATTCTCTTCAAAATATGATTGTAGTTTCGCAATAACTTGCATCGGTTCATGACCTTCAATTTCATGACGCTCTACCATCGTTACAATTTTTCCATCTTTTAATAAAGCAAATGATGGAGAAGAAGGTGGGTACCCTTCGAAATATTCACGCGCTCTTGCTGTCGCTTCTTTATCTTGACCTGCAAACACCGTTACAAGGTGGTTAGGACGTTTATCATAATGTACGGAATGCGCAGCAGCAGGACGAGCAATACCACCTGCACAACCACATACAGAGTTTACCATTACAAGTGTTGTTCCATTTCTTTTAAACGCTTCTTCTACCGCTTCTGGCGTCGTCAATTCTGTATATCCAGCAGAGACAATCTCTTCACGCGCTTGGCGGACAACATCATTCATAAAAAAGTTAAAATTAATCACTCTTTTCCCTCCTCTAAAACTACCTATTTGTATCTTACCAGTTAATGTTTATGAAATACAAGTAAGTTTACTTGTATTTCAGTATAGAAAAGGTGTTAGAGCTCTTGCTCTAACACCTTTTCTTTAATGACCACGATGTTTTTGCTTTGCTTTTTGTACTTTCATTAAACGTCTTCTTTCTTTTTCAGCTTCTCGCTTCTCTTTAGACTGCACTTTCTTTTCTTGTTTATGCAATTCATAAGATAAACTAATCGCCTCTTGCGCCTTAGTAAAACGTTTAATATTTATTTCTTTTGCTGCTTGTCGTATGATACGCTTTATGTTTTTAGGACGCTGTTTTTCTTTAACTTCTACACCACATTTTGCAAAGTGCTGAAAATGCTCTAAAAGTGAACCATTCACAAACATAAGCACTTCTTCATCTGACGGTTCCGCCCCAAAAATATACCTCGCCCCATACAATTTCCCTTGTTCTTTACATGTAATGATTCCAACAAAAAATTGGCCATCGTGATATACTGTCAAATCCATTGACAGCCCCTCCTTTAAAAGATTAGAAATACAGGACATCCCGGAGGGGAAGGTTACTGACATGAAATCATGCGTCTGGACTACCAACCAGAACTGTGTTTTTGTATTTCTTTCACTATGATTATATCTTTTTTTCCATAATCTTCATATATTCAGCAATCATTTTTTTATGCGATCCTACAATATAGTCAGGTAGTTCTGTTACTGAAAAGAATTTAAGCTGAACTGCTTCTTCTTTATTCATAACAAAATCCCCTTCGTATTCATCTGTATAATAGGCGGTTGTTACAGATTGAAATTCATCACCGTTTGCTAATTTTGTAAAGTAGTTCGCTCCAGAAAATACATTGATTAGTCGCAAGTTCTTCACTTTTATTCCTGTCTCTTCATATACTTCACGATAAGCTGTTTCTTCTGGTGATTCACTAAGCTCCATTAGCCCGCCAGGTAGCCCCCATTTTCCGTACGGCTCTGTCCGCTGCTGCAATAAAACATATCCATTTTCATTTATAATGAGTACAACAGCACCAACTAAAATTAAAGGGCGATGACCAACTATTTTTCGTAATTCTTCTACATATCCCACCGTATCGCCTCCTTTTTCGTTGTCCACACTATTGTATCATATGTTCGAAACGACAAAATGCGTATATTTTTCATTTTTTTAACAAAATATTTATTTTATGTGATTCATCTACTGTAGCTAACATAATAGATTCCACTTCTGTACTCTCCTCTAGAAATTCTCTCGCCCAAGCTTCTGTTTTTCCTAATAATGCAAGAACATCTTTCTGTATCCTCCCATCCTTTACTAATACAAAAGAAACTGGAGATTTTTTTCCCGCCACTTTAAGATCAAGCCGCGAAACTGCTTCATATTCTGGATACCGAAATATAGAAACGACACCGTTTGCTTCCCATAATGCTAATTTAATCGTTTGAATATCGCTCACATTTCGCATACGAAGTTCCGAAAACAAATATTCCACGGTAATTCTCGCCTTTTTCAAATTGCTAAAATCAATGGAACCATTATGTATAAGAATGATAGGTGCTGGCTCTAAAAAACGTCTCCATCTATCCCATTTCAGCATTAAAACTGAGCTTATAATATGAAGTACAACGAGTATGAACGTTGTAATCATCGAGCCCAGTAACCCTACTTTTTCATCAGACAATGCGTTAGAAATATTCCCACCAAGCAATAACACTAATACAACATCTAAAAAACGAAGTTGTGCGATAGACCTTTGTCCCATCGCTTTCGCAACTAATATTAAAAATATGTATGCTATAATAGCCCGAATAACCCATTCACTACTAGAAAGATGCCGTGCTCCTTCAAAAATATGCATATGCATCACTTTGCACTCCTTACCCGTCTCAAACTGCTAACCTGTTTTAGTTTGCAACGTTTATGAGCATATATGTAAAAAAGCTGGTTCGTTTAAAAACGAACCAGCTTTTTTTACTTAACTGAAAACATATATTTTTTATACGTTTTCCGTACCGATAGTATGAGCCCCATCATAATCATATTCGAGAATAAGGAACTTCCCCCATACGATAAGAAAGGTAATG
This sequence comes from Bacillus cereus group sp. MYBK95-2, assembly GCF_051915225.1. Lineage (NCBI taxonomy): Bacteria > Bacillati > Bacillota > Bacilli > Caryophanales > Bacillaceae > Bacillus > Bacillus cereus group sp. MYBK95-2. The sequence goes on from NZ_JBQAEH010000001.1 coordinate 623,332, forward strand.
CAATACCTTTTACAGGCATTAATCCAACGATCATACCGATGTTTTGGAATATTTGAACTGTTAATATACCGATCGATCCAGCGCATAATAATGTACCAAATAAATTATCAGCGGAATAACCAATAATAATTGTTCGATATAGTAGTAATAGGAACAAGAAGACAACTAAGGCTGCTACGATAAATCCACCTTCTTCGGCAATTGTAGCGAAAATAAAGTCAGTATGCTTCTCTGGGATATAGACGCTTCCTCCCCCAAACCCTTTACCTTCCATTCCTCCACTACCTACAGCTAAAATCGATTGTTGCGTTTGATAACCTTGATCTGCATTTTCAAATGGATTTAACCAACCTACAATACGCGACTGTTGGTGAGGTTTTAGTAAAGTAACTAAATTATTATAGAAAAAATCTTGATACTTAAAGAAAATAAATATTAAAGCAGATAATATGGTCAACGGAATAACTGTACATAATGCTATCAATTTCTTTTGAATACCTGACATAAATAAAATACATGCAATAGCAGCAGCATATAAGAACACCATACCTGTATCAGGTTGACTATATACAACCGCCATAGGTGGAAGTGACACTAGCATAATTTTACCTACTAGCTTTAAATCTGTTTGGAATGTCCTTGCCATATACTGTGCATTATGTTTTACTGCTATACTCGCTACTACAAGTAGCAATGCAATTTTGAAAAACTCAGACGGCTGAATTTGTCCAAATACTGGGAAAACAAACCATCTTTTTGCACCTAATTTTTCAGGTGTAAAACCTGATGGTGGTAATACTTTCAAAAGAATAAGTGAAGCAAACCCAGCAATATAAAGCGGCCAAGATAATTTTTGTAACTGATCTAAATCAATGCTTGCAACAAGAAGTAACAATACAACCCCAATTATGTAGTTAACACCTTGTTTCATAGCAAAGTTTGCAGCTCCATACTGTCCCGTTTGCTGACTGCTATATATAGCAGCTATACTCGTCACACATAGTGCACACAAAATTAAAATTAATTTTACATCTAAACTTTTTAGAAACTCGGTACTTCTTTTCATGACATCCTCCTGAAACATTGTTACGGCAAAAATAAAAAACCAGGAGTCAACATTCTTCATGTTTTGACGACTGATTACACATTATCTATAAAACACTTATATAGAATAACTCTCTTTTTCATACAATACAATATATTATACTACAGTTTCATCAGTAAGATTTGCCAAAAAAATTATTCTTTTCTTATTTTATATCCATATACCATATATCAGCAATGTATTTTCGTAAATTCCTAATACATAATCGTTTATTGTAAGATTACTGGGAAAGATATTTATACATATAGTAGGATGTAGATGAAGAAATAAGATAATAAAAAGCTCGCATAAGCGAGCTTTTTATTAATATACAGATGTATTATTTTCTGACATGTTTTCTAAAATTTCTTTAACACGCCCTAAGAACTTACCACAAATTAAACCATCAAGTACTCGGTGATCAAGTGATAAACATAAGTTAACCATGTCACGAGCACCGAACATACCATTATCCATAATTACTGGGCGCTTTACAATTGATTCAACTTGTAAAATAGCCGCTTGTGGGTAATTAATAATACCCATAGATTGAACAGAACCGAATGATCCTGTGTTATTAATTGTAAATGTTCCACCTTGCATTTCGTCTGCTTTTAACGATTTCGTACGTACTTTTCCTGCAAGTTCTGTAATTTCACGAGCGATACCTTTAATTGTTTTCTCGTCCGCTTGCTTAATTACTGGTACAAATAGTTCTTCCTCTGTTGCAACAGCAATAGAAAGGTTAATATCTTTCTTCTGAACAATTTTATCGCCAGCCCACATTGAATTAATTTGAGGATACTCTTTTAACGCTTGTGCTACTGCTTTTACGAAGAAAGCAAAGAACGTTAAGTTAAAGCCTTCACGCTTCTTAAAGTCACCTTTAATTGAGTTACGGTATGACACAAGGTTTGTCACATCTACTTCAATCATCATCCAAGCATGTGGTGCTTCATGTTTACTACGTAACATGTTTGCTGCGATTGCTTTACGCACACCTGTTACTGGAATTTCGATATCTCCAGGCATTGTAGGTACAGAAACTGGTTTCGCAGCTTCTACTTTTTGCGCTACTGGTGCTGCTTTTGGTGCTTCTGGGCGAGCTTCTACTACTGCCGCTACAGCTTCCTCTTTCTTCGCTGCACCTGCTTGCGGAATATTTCCAGATTCCACTAGCTTTAAAATATCTTTACGAGTGATACGGCCGTTTGCTCCCGTACCTTCTACTAGATCTAAATCAACGTTATGCTCACCCGCAAGTTTTAACACAGCTGGTGAAAAACGTGGTTTTCCATCAGTTGGTTGTTTTACTTTCGGTGCTTTTTCAGACGTAGCTACTTCTGCCTTTGGTTCTTCTTTCGTTTTTTCTTCAACAGCTGTTGCTGCTACTTCATCTGCGCCTTCTACTTGAATCACACAAACTACTTCACCTACAGCTAACGTATCACCTTCACCAGCGATTAACTCTTTTACAATCCCCGTGAAAGAAGATGGTACTTCAGCATTTACTTTATCAGTCATTACTTCTGCAAGCGGATCATACTTGTTTACGTGATCGCCAACATTAACGAGCCATTTACTAATTGTGCCCTCTGTAACGCTCTCCCCGAGCTGAGGCATTGTAATATTTTCTACAGCCATGTATAGTCCCCCCGATTAAAATTCCGCAAGTTCACGCATTGCTTTTTCAACTTTATCTGGATTTACCATAAAGAATTTTTCCATTGTTGGTGCATATGGCATTGCTGGAACGTCTGGACCTGCAAGACGTGCGATTGGCGCATCTAAATCAAATAGACAGTTTTCAGCAATAATTGCTGCCACTTCACTCATAATGCTTCCTTCTTTATTGTCTTCTGTTACAAGAAGAACTTTACCTGTTTTAGAAGCTGCTTCAATGATTGCTTCTTTATCTAATGGATATACAGTACGTAAATCAAGAATGTGTGCAGAGATGCCATCTTGTGCTAACTTTTCAGCCGCTTGAAGAGCAAAATGAACACATAATCCGTACGTGATAACTGTAATATCATCACCTTCACGTTTTACATCTGCTTTTCCGATTGGTAATACGTAGTCATCCTCCGGCACTTCACCTTTAATTAAACGATATGCACGTTTATGTTCGAAGAATAATACTGGATCTTCATCACGAATGGCTGCTTTTAATAAGCCTTTTGCATCATATGGTGTAGAAGGGATAACGATTTTTAAACCTGGTTGGTTTGCAAACATCGCTTCTACAGATTGTGAATGATACAATGCACCGTGAACACCCCCGCCAAATGGTGCACGAATTGTAACTGGACAAGTCCAATCATTATTAGAACGATAACGAATTTTTGCTGCCTCAGAAACAATTTGGTTTACTGCTGGCATGATGAAATCAGCAAACTGCATTTCAGCGATTGGACGCATACCATACATTGCCGCACCAATTGCTACCCCAGCAATTGCAGATTCTGCAAGCGGTGCATCAAGCGCACGATCTTCACCAAATTGATCATACAAGCCGTGTGTCGCTTTAAACACGCCACCTTTTTTACCAACATCTTCTCCTAAAACGAATACTTTCTCATCGCGTTCCATTTCTTCGCGCATTGCTAATGTAATAGCATCAATATAAGACATTACAGCCATGAAACGTTCCCCCCTATTCTGCGTATACGTGCTTCAATGCATCTTCAGGTGCTGCATACGGAGCATTTTCTGCATATTCTGTTGCTTCATTTACGATATGCATAATTTCGTCTAACATTTGTTTTTCCGATTCCTCAGTTAATACACCAGCTTCTTTTAAATAAGCCGCGAATGTTATAATTGAATCTTTTTTCTTTGCTTCTTCTACTTCTTCTTTATCACGATAAACACGATCATCATCGTCACTAGAATGTGCTGTTAAACGATATGATACTGTTTCAATTAAAGTTGGGCCTTCACCACGGCGACCGCGATCTGCTGCTTCTTTTACAGCTTTATATACTGCAAGCGGATCGTTTCCGTCTATTGTATATCCAGGCATACCGTAACCAATCGCACGATCTGATACGTTTTTACATGCTAATTGTTTTTCAACTGGAATAGAGATTGCATATTTGTTATTTTCACACATAAAAATAACAGGTAGTTTGTGTACACCAGCAAAGTTTGCCCCTTCATGGAAGTCACCTTGGTTTGAAGAACCTTCTCCAAATGTAACGAACGTTACTAAATCTTTCTTCTCCATTTTTCCAGCTAATGCAATACCAACTGCATGTGGTACTTGCGTTGTTACTGGAGATGAACCTGTAACAATACGATTTTTCTTTTGACCGAAGTGACCAGGCATTTGACGACCACCAGAGTTTGGATCTCCAGCTTTCGCGAAAGCAGACAACATAAGCTCTTTAGCTGTCATACCAAATGCTAGTACAACACCCATATCACGGTAGTATGGTAATGCATAATCTTTCTCTCTATCAAGAGCGAACGCCGCTCCAACTTGTGCAGCCTCTTGTCCTTGACAAGAAATTACGAATGGAATTTTACCAGCACGGTTTAATAACCACATACGTTCGTCGATTTTACGTGCAAGTAACATCGTACGGAACATTTCTAATACTTGCTCATCACTTAAGCCAAGCTCTTCATGGCGCTTTTCTTTTACTTCTGCCATTTTTCATAACCTCCTAAATCCACATTTTTATGCGTGTAACGCTCTTCCATCTACAGCAAGTGCTGCTTCACCAATCGCCTCAGATAATGATGGATGCGGATGAATTGTATGTGCTACTTCCCAAGGTGTTGCATCAAGTACTCTTGCAAGACCCGCTTCAGAAATCATATCTGTTACATGCGGTCCAATCATATGAACACCAAGAATGTCATTTGTCTCTTCATCAACTACAAGTTTTACGAAACCATCTGATTCTCCGTATACAAGTGCTTTTCCGATTGCGCGGAATGAGAACTTACCTACTTTTAACTTATAGCCTTTTTCTTTCGCTTCTTGTTCTGTTAAACCGACAGAAGCAACTTCCGGACTGCTATATACGCATTTTGATACCATAGAGTAATCAATTGGTGTAACTTCTTTCCCTGCAATATGTTCTACTGCAGCAATTCCTTCGTGAGAAGCAACGTGAGCGAGTTGCAGGCCACCGATTACATCTCCAATTGCGTAAATATGCGATTCTTTCGTTTGATAAAACTCATTTGTTTGAATGTATCCTTTTTCCACAACGATATCTGTATTCTCTAAGCCAATATTTTGCGTATTCGCTTGTCTTCCTACAGATACAAGCATTTTTTCTGCTTTAAATTCTTTATTTTCACCGTTGTGTTCAGCTTGGATTGTTACTCCATTATCTTTTACCAATGTTTCTGGTAATACTTTTGCACCAGTTACCACTTTAATACCTTTTTTCTTGAATAGACGTTGCATTTCTTTTGAAACGTCTTGATCTTCTAGTGGTAATATCGTTTTCGCATACTCTAATACTGTAACTTCTATACCGAAGTCAGCAAGCATAGATGCCCACTCAATACCGATTACACCGCCACCAACGATAATAATCGAACTAGGAAGCGTTTCCATTTTTAGAGCATGATCTGAAGACATTACGTACTCTCCGTCTAATTCTAAACCTGGTAATGAATTTGGACGAGAACCTGTTGCAATAAGTACATTTTTTGGAATTAACATTTCATTCTCTTCTCCACTTGCAAGTTCAACTGAAATTGTCCCTGGCATCGGAGAGAAAATAGATGGGCCAAGAATACGGCCAATACCTTCAAACACATCAATTTTACCTTGTTTCATTAAATGTTGAACGCCTTTATGAAGCTGCGTTACTATCTTCTCTTTACGCTCTTGTACTTTCGCAAAGTTTAATTCTACATTGCTTGCAATAACTCCGAACTCTTCGCTTTTTTTAGCAGTTGCATATACTTCCGCACTACGTAAAAGAGCTTTACTAGGAATACATCCTTTGTGTAAACAAGTACCACCAAGATTTTCTTTTTCGACTAGTGCAGTTTTTAACCCTAGTTGTGATGCACGAATTGCAGCAACATATCCACCAGTACCGCCGCCAACGATGACTAAATCATATTCTTTTGCCATTATCTCAACCCCTAGCTACCGTTTCTTTTTCACGTACAACGTATTCTTTTGGAGCTTCTTCTTCACGTAATACACGAAGTGCTCCTTCTGCTAACGCTTCTAACTCATCTTCGCCTGGATGTACGATAACATCTGCAATCCAGTCCACTCGCTCTTTTATTTCATCGACAAGAATTTTACTGTATGCCAGTCCACCAGTTAATACGATTGCATCGATTTTCCCGTGAAGTACAGCGCTAGCTCCGCCAATCTCTTTTGCAACTTGATATGCCATTGCTTTATAAATAAGAGTTGCTTCAGGATCACCTTTTTCAACCATTTGCTCTACTTTAATCGCATCATTTGTACCGATTAAACTTACAAGTCCACCTTGTCCGACAAGTTTTTTAATCATTTCATCACGGTAATACTCACCAGAGAAACACATTTCTACTAGTTGCCCTACTGGTACTGTACCAGCGCGCTCTGGACTAAATGGTCCTTCTCCGTTTAAACCGTTATTCACATCGATTACTCTTCCTTTTTTATGAGCACCAACTGTAATACCGCCACCCATATGTGTAACTAATAAATTTAAATCCTCGTATTTGTGATTTAACTGTTCAGCTACTTTACGAGCAACTGCTTTTTGATTTAATGCATGGAAGATACTTTTGCGTTCCATACCAGCAATGCCACTTATACGAGCAACCGGCTCCATCTCATCTACAACGACAGGATCTACAATGAATGCAGGAATGTTTAATCCAGAAGCAATTTCATATGCTAAAATGCCTCCAAGGTTTGAAGCGTGATGACCGCTAAAGCCATTTTTCAAATCTTCTAACATCGCATCGTTTACTGTATACGTACCGCCTTCGATTGGACGAAGTAATCCACCACGCCCACAAACAGCGTTTAATTTTGAAATGTTAATACCATGAGAATGTAGAACTTCTAAAATCGTTTCTTTTCGAAACTCATATTGGTCGATAATTCTCTTATATTTTCCAATCTGTTCTACGTCATGACGAATCGTTTCTTCTAGAACGGGTCTTTCATTATCAAAAACACCAATTTTTGTGGATGTACTACCTGGGTTAATAACAAGAATTCGATTTACAGACAATGTTGCTACCTCCACTAATAAATTCAAAAGGAAGTGGAAACCTCATAAGAGGTAACCACACCTTTTGTAAAAGTTATATATGAATGATTAGCGACGGCTAATAATATCGTGACCGTTGCGTAAGTAAGTGCTACGAGAATTCTTCAAGCTTGCAATGCGCTCTTCAGCTAGACGATCTGCCGCTACATAAGTTGCTATGCCATCGCGTTTTGAAATTTCGATTACTTTTGCAATCGTGTCATAAATAGACTCAACACGTTTTAGTGCACGTTCTCTATTGTATCCATATAATTCGTCTGCTACGTTAATTACGCCACCTGCATTAATTACATAATCTGGTGCGTATACAATACCCATTTCATGAATGATGTCACCATGACGATCTTCTTTTAATTGGTTATTTGCAGAACCTGCGATTACTTTTGCTTTAAGTTGTGGAATAGTTTCATCATTAACTGTTGCGCCTAGTGCACATGGTGCGTAAATATCGCATTCAACACCGTAAATTTCATTTGGTTCAACTGCTGATGCACCGAATTCTTCTACAGCACGTTGTACAGCTTCTTTATTAATATCTGTAACGATTAATTTTGCTCCTTCAGCGTGTAAATGTTTGCATAGGTGATATGCTACGTTACCAACGCCTTGAACAGCAATTACTTTTCCTTCTAAATTGTCAGTACCGAAAGCTTCTTTTGCAGCTGCTTTCATACCACGGTAAACACCGTATGCAGTTACCGGAGATGGGTTACCAGAAGAACCGAATGATGGTGAGATACCTGTTACAAAGTCAGTTTCTTCATGGATAATATCCATATCATCTACTGTTGTACCAACATCTTCAGCTGTAATGTAACGTCCGTTTAGTCCTTGGATATAACGTCCTAGTGCACGGAACATTGCTTCGCTCTTATCTTTACGAGGATCACCGATAATTACTGTTTTCGCACCACCTAAGTTTAAACCAGCTGCTGCGTTTTTGTATGTCATCCCTTTTGCAAGACGCAATGCATCTTCAATCGCCGCTTCTTCAGAATCATATGTCCACATTCTTGTTCCACCAAGAGCCGGTCCAAGTGTTGTATCATGAATTGCAATAATTGCTTTTAAACCAGATTCTTTATCTTGACAAAATACTACTTGCTCATAATCATATTTTTCTAAGTATTCGAAGATTTCTAATGTCATTGTCGTTTCCCCCTAATGTTTTACCCTTTTTGGTTTATTTTGAAGCAGTCGCAACTGCCAATGCTAATGAATATACTTTTGTTTCTGCTGAATCAGCACGAGATGTTAAAACGATCGGTGCTTTTGCGCCAGCAATCATTGCTCCTACTTTTGCATCCGCAAAGTATACGAGTGATTTATATAGCACATTTCCAGCTTCAATCGTTGGGACGAGTAAAATATCTGCCTTACCTGCTACATCACTTACTATGCCTTTATGCTCTGCTGCAATTTGTGATACTGCATTATCTAAAGCAAGTGGTCCATCAACGATACAATCTTTAATTTGTCCGCGGCGATTCATTTGTGTTAACATCGCTGCATCAATTGTCGCCTGCATCGCTGGATTCACAACTTCTACTGCTGCAATTGGTGCCACTTTTGGCAAGTCGATTCCTATTGCCCGGGCAACTTCTACAGTATTTTGTATAATAGCAGCTTTTTGTGTTACATCAGGTGCGATGTTCATCGCTGCATCTGTAACGAAAATAAGACGATCGTAATTTGGAACTTCAAATGCTGCTACATGTGAAAGTACGCTACCTTTACGTAGGCCCCACTCTTTGTTTAACACAGCCTTCAAAATATTCGCTGTTGGGATGTTCCCCTTCATAAGCACGTCTGCTTCACCATTTCTCACAGCTTTAACAGAAAGTTCTGCAGCCTCTGCACTAGACATTGCTGCAATCACTTGAACATGTTCTGAAGTTTGTAAACCATGTTCTTGTAGCATCCCCATTATTTTTTCTTGATTTCCATATAGACGAAATTGAGCTAACTGTAATTTAATTGCTTTCGCTACAGCTTCAATTACTTCATGATCTTCAGCTACTGCTACAGCTACAGTTTTTTTAGGCTGCCCTGCTGCTTGATCAATTAAGTATTCTAACTTCATATTTTGTAATCAACCCTTTCCGTCGTCCCTCGTCTATTTATAAAGCAAATACCGTGCCAACTTTTAAAAGTGGTCTTACCAATAATGAAAACGCATTCAAAATGCAGTAAAATCAATACTTTGGAAAATAACAAAAGATTCTGTCTTATTTTGTCGCTTTTTGTATACCATGCAATAAATTGCACGGTACGCAATTTATTGCATGCTATTTTTTGCATGGTCATACTTTTCTAGCTTGTAATATAAATTTCGAACGGAAATTCCTAACGCTTTTGCAGTTTGCGTTTTATTCCCATCAAATCTCTCCAAATATTCATGAATAATATTCCCTTCAAACTCTGTCACTAAATGTTCAAGTGGCTTTTCTTCTAATTCAGGTAATAAATGAGATTGCTTTGACTCCACCTGCTCTTCGTTATGTAATGGCGGTAAATGGTGTACATCAATATAGGTCTCGTTATAATTCATAAAGATAATAGCTCTTCCCAGAATATTTTCAAGTTCCCTCACATTCCCTGGCCATTCGTATGATTGTAAATATAAAATGGCTGAATCAGTGAGCCCTTCTACATTACGACCGTAATCTTGATTAATTTTTTGAATCAATCTGTCCGCAATTGTCGGTATATCTCCTTTACGTTGACGAAGAGATGGAATTTGAATTGGGATTTTATTTAATCGATAATATAAATCCTCCCTAAACTTCCCTTCTAGAATAGCCTTTTCTAAATTCACATGCGTCGCTGCAATTACTCGAACATTAATAGGTATCGCTTTCGTTCCACCAACTTTTACAATTTCTTTTTCCTGCAGTACACGAAGGAGTTTCGCTTGTGTATTTGCAGATAACTCCCCTATTTCATCTAAAAAAATACTACCGTTATTTGCTTCCTCAAAGAACCCACGTTTCCCGCCTCTTTTCGCTCCAGAAAACGCCCCTTCCTCATAACCAAATAATTCACTTTCTAACAACGTCTCCGAAATGGCCGCACAGTTTACACGGACGAACTTATTGTATTTTCGATTACTTCCATTATGGATTGCATGTGCAAACAATTCTTTACCAGTCCCAGATTCACCGCGTAACAGTACTGTTGCTGGTGTATTTGCTCCTAGCTTCGCCTGTTCGATAGCTGCCGTTGTTTCATCTGAATTCCCGACAATATCATCAAATGAATATTTCGCTTCTAATGTGCGAATAATTTGCCTTGCTCTATTCAATTCATTTGTTAACTTTTGAATTTCCGACACGTCACGGATAACGCCAACGCTTCCTTTCAATATTCCATCCACAATGACTGGTGCCACGTTTACAATTACATCGCGCTTTTTTTGCCCAATCTTCATATGTATTCCGCGCACCGCACGACGCGTTCGAAGTACTTTCATATGCATACTTTCGCCTTCTACAATATCAGTTGTAGCAGGCTTCCCAATAATATCTTCTTCTGTTAAACCCGTTAATTTCGTATATGCCGGGTTAATGACTAAACCTCTTCCTTTTTCATCCACAACCGAAATTGCTTCTTCAGATGAGTTAATAATTGCCTCTAATAGTGTTTGAATCTCCTTTAAATCTGTAACTTCTTCCGCTAAATCTACAACTTCTGTTATATCTTTAAAAATTGCAAATGCCCCTTGTACCTCTCCGCCCTCTTTTAATATCGGTATACGCGTTGTAATAATTTTCTTTCCATTCTCTAATGTTAGTTCATAATTTACTTCTATTTGTTTCGTACGTATAATGCGAAGTAATTTACTAGTTGGAATGACTTCTAAAATATATTTTCCTATCGCCTCTTCTTTTTTATATCCGATAATACGCTCTGCACTTTTATTAAAAAGACGAACTTGTCCCTCTCGATCAATTACGATCATGCCGTCATGTGTAGAATTTAAAATTAATTCTCCTTGTTGCGTTTGTTCCTCTAATCGCCCAATCAGCCCTTCCTTCTCATGCGCTAATCCTGTAACAATTTTTGCGATATCACCTGGTATAAGAAGAGTGTCTTTTTTCTTTTTTTCCAATAAAACCTTATGCACATCATCTTCACCTGTCATATCAAATATTACATCGATATGCATAGAAAGAAATGGAGTTACACTTTCTCCAATTGCAATCCCGTATTCCTTAGCAATTTGTAGTCCTTTTGCCAACGGATTTATATCAATAATCCCTATAATTTGAAATATATTCGAACTTTGTAACAGATTCAGCAGTGCGCTCCCGCCTTCACCTGCACCAACAATTAATACTTTTTGTTTCATATATCCCACTTCCTCTCGAAGTAACTCTGCAAATTTTTTCACACCTTTATCTTACTCGTTCAGCACCCTCTTGACAAACCCCCTTTTCTTATAACATCATTAAAATATACGAAATAATCTGAAAAGGAGCGTTATGTATGCAGCGTTACATTGCTCTACTATTAGCATTCATCCCTATTTCATTAGCTGTGTTTGGTATAAAGTTAATGAGAGATACTGTATTCGGGATTCTATTTCCACCAATCTCTATACTGTGGTTACAATTTTTAATCGGCGCTCTCTGCTTCGGGCTCGGGTTTTATATCTTCGGTGGCTTCGTCTTGCACCGAGACCGTAAACGAAATAAAGTACAAGCTCGCTTTAGAAGATAGGAATGCCCCACTATTTATAAATAAAAAAATGAGACCGTTACACGCGGTCTCATTTTTTTATTGGCATTAACGTTCTGGCCGTTTCAGGGTAATCAGTAATAATCGCCGATATATTCATATCAAAATATTTACGCATAAGCGTTTCTTCATTAATTGTATAAGGGCGAACCTCTACACCACTTTCCATCGTTAGTTCGGCAATAGCATCTTGAAGGTAACGATAATTCGGATGTACTGCTGTAGCGCCCATTTTTTTCGCGTATGCCCACGGACTATGCAAACCTTCGCGATATAAAATTGCTGTTTGAATATCAGGAGCCATCATATGGCACCGTTTCATACTGTAGTGATTAAACGAAGAAAATATAACACGATCCTCTAGACTAAATTTCCGTACAAGCGTTATAACTTCTTCCTCTAAACCTCTGTATGGAATTTTATTATTTTTAAGTTCAATATTAAGTAGCAAACTCGTTTGTGCAAGCCATTCTAATACCTCTTCTAAAAGTGGTATTTTACAAAAACCTACTTTATCACCAAATTTATAACTTGCATCTAACTTGCATAAGTCCTCATATACATAATTCCGAACCGCACCTTTTCCATTTGTTGTCCGGTCCACCGTTTCATCATGAATGACGACAACTTTTCCGTCTTTCGTTAATTGAACATCAAGTTCAATTCCATCCGCTCTAAAAGACTCAGCCGCTTCAAATGAAATCATTGTATTTTCTGGGTACGTTCCAGCCGCACCACGATGTGCAAATATAAGAGTCATCCTCACTCCCCCAATCTTATGCTATACTATACGAAAAAGGAGGTACTTCTATGAGACCATTACAAATCTCTCCAGATACTGCAGTCCGCTTATCAAAAGTACTAGGTGTTCCACTTGAACAACTCATGCATATGCCGCAGCACATTTTAATTCAAAAGCTAGTTGAATTAGAAAAACAAAATAAAGACGAAGAATAATACAGTCCTGTTTTGCAGGACTTTTTATTATTTTCTATTATATCACGGATGCCTTTCCTACTAAAATCCTTTAACAGATGTACTACGATGTGATTTAGCCGTTCCTTCATCATTTAATAATGAATCACATCTTTTCTTTTTTTGTTACACGTCATAAAGAAAGCAGACCATTTATTTATAAGTCCCATTACGTCCTTAAAACACGATAATAAAAAAACTAGAGAAGTCCTTTATATTATTTTTTATTGAACGTGCGGAGCATCCCCTGATTCGTATAGTTCTTTCGCTTTTTCCTCCCCGAATGTAGTTAAAATATAATGTTGCTCTTCTAACGCATCCATTGCTCTAGTTACTTTACAAACGCTATCTTCTTGAGCATCCGAGAAATAATTGTGATCTTCTACAATTTTACTAAAATCTTTTTTCGCCCATCTATCAGCAATTGCTAAAAGTTCATTTTTCTTCGTAAAGCTACTCTTATTTATAATTTCTTTTAATTTTTTAGCATTACTTTGAATCATTGGGATAGAGCCCGATTTTCGTTCTGCCACCACTTTTTGATGAGTCATGCGATGCATCGCTGTAATGACTTCGCTTTCAGTAGAATTTTCAGTAACATACACATCAACAAAGACCCCATCCACCTCTCTACCTACTATTGTTTGGTCTTCTTTTTTATCTATTTGAGCGCTCACTTCTTTATCTACTGGATTATCTGCAAGTTCTAACATTCCAAATGTAACTGCAATAGCAAGAACTCCCATAGCTGCTACTATTCCTAGCCAAGTTGAAATTTTATTTTCCATTCCCCTTCTCCCTATCTATATCTATTTTATTGCCTTATAAAAAACTCACTTACATGTAATATTACTGAAAATAGGTTTTATTTTCCACACTATCAAATAATCTCTTTTTCTCAACAAAATAAAAAGACCAACGAATTATAACATTCATTGGTCTTTCATTAAAAAGTTTATTGGCTTTAAAATTAACATCGAGCATAGCGTTCCAGCATACATCGGTTTTACTAAAACGAAAACCCATTGCTACTTCTACTCTCAGCTAGCTTTATGTTCAAGTCTCAGCTTATCCGCAACCATTGCGATAAACTCAGAGTTCGTAGGTTTTGCTTTTGACATGGATACTGTATCGAATGCTGACGCTATAACGTTTTTAATCGTTTTATCTTTTCCGTTCTTTCGGTAGTTTATCGGTTTAACTTTACCGAATTTATCGGCAAACTGTATCTACCACGTTAATGCTAGTATAAGCCGTCTACTTAGCTCAGTCAACACATGTTTTAACGGTATTATAATTTTTTCCTTCTATTATATACGTGGTCTTCGTACTCTGCGCAAAACGATATAGAGTGAATTTAGATGCATACTAATTCATTAGTTCACTTCTAACCGCCTTAGAATGCAAATCTCAGCGAGCCTTTCCGAACTTATAGCCGAAAAAAAGACGTAGATAATGAAATCCACGCCCTCTCTTAACTATTGCGCCTTATATTTCTCAAAGAACTCACGAAGCGCAATCTCTATAATATCATCACGATTGATTCGAAGCACATCTTCGAAGGTACCTAATTGCGAACACGTCTCCTTATCGAGGTTCACTGTCCTGCTAACCTTTTCTTTCGATCCACTTTCCCTAATAAGCATATACAACGAATGAATTGGATTTGTATTCTTCTGCGGATCATTAGATTTCGAAACCTTTTCTTTTTGTTGTGAGATTGTATTAACGACATTTTGAGTCGTATCCCATCCGTTAATTATCTCCCGTAGCACGTTCACTTCATTTTCCGTCAAGGCATCGTTCGTAGTTTCCGATCGCGCATTATCAGTATCTCCTATAAAGTCTCTGATATCCGCTTCCAAAGGTGGCTCGCCCGTAGATGTATAGTGCCAACCTACGCTACGATTATATTGGTAACCAGCCGCTTTCATGACTTTGGATAACTTCTTTTGACTTATTCCAATTTCTTTTGCTACTATTGATATTCTATTTTCTTTTAACATCTGTAATAAATCTTTTATATTCATAGTTGTTTTCCCCCTTTTTATACCCTCTCTTTCTATTATAATGTTTCGCAAATTGCGAAATAAATATAAATGCATATTTACATATAAAAAAGACAGAAACCCCGTAGAATCTCCGTCAAGTTGCGTTATTTATTTCACACGTTTCTTATACGCTTCATTAAATTGTCCAGCCGATCTCGCGAGCCGATATATTCAAACCTTCGTTTGCCGCTTTGATTCTATTTGTGTAGTTTTCCATATTATAGACCCGTTTTCGCGCCTTCGCGATAGTCCTTGCATAGTTTTTCGCTTCTTTCTTTGCATTGCTCTTCGCTAATCCCTCGACCTCTTTCGTTTAGTCTGCGCAAGTAATCCGCTATAACCTGCGATTTTTCTTCTTGCAGTCTGCTTATATCTCTTTCGATTTCTGATAGTGTTCTCATATTCTCGCTTCCTTTTTCCAGTTATTTGTTTTCTTTTTCGTTTTCGCCTTTTCACTTCGTTGATCGTTCTGCACAATATAATTTTCACGTGCAATAACGTACAGAATTGCATCATTTTTCATTTTCGTCTTGTATGCACGTTCGTAGAAATAGCGCAATTCCTCGTAGGTTGTTGGCATTTCACCCTTTCGAAGTGGTGTCGGATTCAATTCAATTCCAGCACGTTGGAATATGTCTTCGTCACCCGTTATCGTTACGTGCTGCCCGTGGTATCTGATTTGCATATGTCTCGGCCTCCTTCGATAGTTAAATAAAAAGAGCGATGCTGATAAGGCACCGCCCAGCTTCGTTATTACCCGACAATCTTCCGACTAGTTGCCACGCCTTCGCCTTCACATTTCATAGCCTCTAGTACACGTGCCTTTTCGTCTTGTACGCGCATGATGGCTTCCTGCCATTCTTTTTCAGCCTGTTCCTGCGCTTTTAGTCGGTCCTGTTTCTCCTTGTGTAGCTTTTGTTCCTCTAGATAGATTTCGTGCAGTGTTTTCATATTAGTACATCTTTCCTTTTCTTTTATTTTTGTCTCTGTGATCGTTTTGTGAGACGTAATTTTCGCGCGCTATTACGTACAGAATTGCATCATTTTCATTTTCGTCTTGTATGCACGTTCATAGAAATAGCGTACTTCTTCGTATGAAATAGATCTCTCACCTCTTTTTAGTGGTCCAGGATCTATCGTAATTCCAGCCCGTTGTATCAGATCCTCGTCACCTGTGATCGTTACGTGTTGGCCGTGATATTTAATGTCCATTTCTCGCAGCCTCCTTCGTTACATAATCCAGTACGTGAAATTATAAAAAATCCGATCAACGTTAGATCCATCTCGTATCGTCGGGTATCCCTGCATTTCCCTTTGTCGGGCCATTATAGATCGCTTTCCAATGTGGATCGTTGTACGTCTGCGTATTTATTACAAGATAATTCCCACCAAAGCGAACTCTAGCTGCATTTAATACATTGCCTACGTCCTTTCCCTGGATCGTTTCCCCGTTCATCGCATCATAGTTTGTTTTCTTTTCCATTTTCGATTTCCTCCGTTTTCTCCGCATAGTTTCATATTGTAGCAACCAGGCACGAAGCCCAGCCGCCGTTTTTCACTTGTTAGTCGATCAATATTGCCAGGTTCTTGTCCTTTTCGTACTCGGTCACGCTGTCAGCGAAATCTATTTCGTATTGATCCGTTTTATTCGCATACTCCAGCGTTGTATGTGAAATCTCGTTTAATGCCGTACCTAGAACGGCCGTATTTACAAAACGCGTATTCAGATTCTCATCGATACTTTGCAACAGTTGGGCCACTTCTTGTTGTTCTTCCGTGTAGGCTGCGTTTTCTAGTTTCGTGTTGATCGTCCCTAGCGTCTTCGTGATCGATTGCAATTCGCCTGGATTCGTTGTAGAATTCATCGCCATTAACGATAACTGTTGGAAATCGCCTTGAATCTGACGTGCAAAGGCCTGGCCTTCGTTTCCTAGTTCGGCAAAGTCCGATAATGCTTTGAGTTTTGCTTGCGGTGTCGGTGCATACATGATCGCAGATTGTAGTTTCTGTTTTCGCATGTTGAATAGTGCCTGAGCAGTTTCGTCTGGCTGCTCAACATCTGCGATTAGGATCGCTTCTGCTGACGCTTTTGCATCGGCCAGCAATAAACCGTGTGATTTTTTCAACGTGTGGATTTCGTCCAGCAATCGCACTTCCTGCTGCTTTTGATATTTCTCGATCTTTGCTTGTTGTCCTTTGTATGTTAATTCTTGATCTTTTCTAATAGCCGAGATCGCCTGGCGCGTTCGTGGTAAAACTTCGTTTGCCATATGAGAAGTTAGCGAACTTCGAAGAACGTGAGCATCTTGCAAGCGTCCTTTTATTTCCTCTACTGTTAGTTTGTTGTTGATTTCTACTGTATTATTTGTGTTTGTCATAGCTTTGGTTCCCCTTTATCATTTTTATAGTTTTCGTTTATTCGCTTTCTGATATCGATTTCGATCGTATTCAAGCCACTGTCAAAAGCTCGCAGCAAAAATATATTGTGATCCCCGATCTGTTTCGTTATCCTTGCGGCCACTTCGTACGGGATTTCTCTTTCACCTATGATGTACCTTGATAGCGCTGATTGAGAAATACCAATTTTTTCAGCAAATTCATATTGTGTTAATGCTGAAAATTTTAGTATCAATGATAGAATGCTAGATGTTATCACGTGTATTCGTTCCTTTCTTGTCGGGATATATCACCCCGTTTGATCAAATAAAAAGATCGATTAAGCGGCCGTACCAGTGCCGCTAATTGATTTATGTTTTCTTATGTGCTTTTCGCAAAATTAGTTGTTCACCCTCTCATATGTATTAGGAGAAAACGGCTTGCGGCCCTACCAAAAACCGCAAACCATACAAAACTATGAAGTAGAAAAAGGAAAAGATCCTCTATTACATATAGAATGTCTATTGGGGTTATTAATTCCGCTCATTCCCGATATGTAACACGCTTGTAATATTTCCGATCAACTTCGATTTGCCTTACAAAAACATAGGCGCCGATTGCCCAGGATTCGGGCAACTTTTTACGATATTTTTATTGATTTCGTTTGTCCTGCGTCGAATTTCACATATATTTCGGTTCTTTCTTCGTCTGTCACTGTTGGTCGGTAATATGAAACCCCGTCGTGATAAAATCCGCACAATTCCCCTGTTCCGTAGTCGCTCGCCTCTGAAAACGTAGGATTCGCCGTAATATGCTTCGTTTCTTCGTTCTGCTGCATCTTCCAAACCCATAGCGTATAGCGTTCATACTGATCGGCTGTCATGAAATTAAACGCGGCCGCTAGATCGATAAAAAATTCAACTCGTTCGGGCCTAACACCGTACTTTTTCGCGATTTCGTAGAAATTAACCGTTCTGATCCATAAGAAGAACGGCAATGCACCTTTTGACGCATTCAACTCGCGTCTGATCGGCAATAGGTTCCCGATATTTGATCCACCTGTTAGCGTAGTTGGGATAATGTGATCACTTGTTACATTTTCGAAACTTCCCGTTAATATACAAGCTGCATTCATTACTATATTTTTGAACTCTTCGATCCCTTCGCCGTCTAGCTTTGTATGTAGCCCTAACTCTCGACTTTTTCTGTCGTGTCTTCGAAGAACTGTCCTTTTATTCTGGCATTTTTTACACTCTTTTCGGTATCCAGATCCACAGGTGCCGTATTCGGATATTTTCTTTTCTTCATTACACATTGAACACGTGCGTTTTTCGTTTTCATCTGCCTGCTTTAATACTTTCGCCAGGTTCATACGGCATCTTTCAGACCTACATTTTCCACATTCATTTTCCCGACCATCATTTTTTTTGCGGCGTTTCGGGAATGATTCGTATGTAAGCAGTTCGTCACATTCGCCAGAACAACGTTTGAATTTTCGCTGAGTTCCATCAGATAATGTAGCAATATATCTTTCAATCTTGCTTTTGCTGATGCTGATCGGCTCTAGTTTAGTTATAACGAAGTCCTTTTCTGTATTTCTTACGATTGATTGACTTTTGATAGTTTTTTTCATAGTTTTGTTTCCTCCGATTATTTTTATAGTTTTTTATTTTTCGCCTGTTGTTGCGGCTGCTGCTTTCGCTGCTTTACGTTCTTCGATTTCTTTTAATGATGCCTCTCGACGCTGCTGCATGTACTCTGGCATTCGATTAAGATTCGTTTTGTCGTATATCTTTAGATCGGCCCGCAATTTCTCGTATCTCGCTTTTGCATACGGGAAAAGTTTTAACATACGTTCGAGTTCCATCGGTACGAGTGGCTTGTACACGTTAGCGAAACCCTTGCCGCGGCTTTCCGTTTTAAGCAGTCCGACGTTTTCGAGTACACGCAAGTTTTGCTTTATTGCGTTTGGCTTTCGGCCCATTTCGAATGCTAACTGGCTTTGAGTCGGGTATGCATATCCGTATAAATCGTTGTATCTATCGACAATTACGAGATATAGCCACAATGTAGACTCTTTCACGCCGTAGTCAGACATAAACATGTAATGCTTTAGATCCGCTGGTGTACGGATGAATCGAACCCCGTCGTTAAAATTCTCCTTGTTATATTCAGGCTGCGATCCGTGTTCCTTGAATACGTCTTTTGCTGAAATTAATTCCTTTCTTTTTGAATCTTTCTTTTCTTCTTTCTGGCTTGTTTCGTTGATCTGATTCATGTCTTTTCCTCCTGGTTTATATATGTGATTAGGTAGCCTTTTCCGCTGCTGGGATCTTTCCGAATGTTACCTAGTGATTTTCCGAATGTTACCTAGTAGTTTTCCGATGCTTAGTGTTGTACTTTTCCGATTACGTAATAAAGCATTACATAAAGCATTATTTATAAATCATTATTTATTTATTTGAGTTTCGAGTACAAAAAGCGTACTCTTACTCTCTTACGCATAAAAGGTTATAGATTAATAGCGAGATCTTTTGTATAAAAATCGCCGCAGCCGCTCAACTGTTAATATAGGTGCAATCGCCTATACATTTTAGGTTTCGACCGTACGATTTATTTTGCGTTTCTTGTCGGCTTCTTCTCGCTTACAAAAACATAGGCGCGGCTTTTTCCGAACCTGGGTTAAAAACGCCCTGGTTTTCGAAAATATATGCGAAAATTTTTTACGGTTAACGAAAGAACGCAAAATGGCCGCCCTGGGTAAAATAGATTCGACGTTACTTCGTGAGAGGCTGCGACAGTTGGTGCGCGCGGTTTAACTACCCGAGTTTCAAAATGAAATTTAGTATATTTTTGCGCTTGCTGCACGATGGTTGCCTGGCTAGTGGGGGATCTGGTGAATTTTCTCGGCTTGGATCGGCCTGGCTTGTCGCTCGCTTCGATTCTCATTCGAAATGCTTGCGATAAAGGACACGAACAAGAAAGACTTTTCTCAACGAAGATTTTTAACGCAGAATTTAACAACGAAGAAACAAACGATTCAATTTCGATTGCAATTCGATTAAAGAAACGATTCAATTCGAAATGCTTTTCGAATTGTATTCAATAAGAAAGAACACGCAACAAACTTCGAATGAACTTCCGATCAAAGAAGAACGAACAACAATTCTTTTCACTCGCACAAATAAAATAAGAATGAACGAACAACAATCGAAGAAAGATCAGCAGCAACTAACATCGAACAACAGTCGCAACTATTGCAGCAGCAGCCACGTGATACTGTGCAACATAACGTCATGCACTTGTATACGATAATACCTGCGACAGATTGCCAGCAGACTTTCATATCGTTCATCCGCGCTTTCTATTCGTTTAGTAATACAATAAGTATTCGAAGCATACACGATGTACTATGCCGCCACATGGTACCTTTGTACGCATAGCTTATATACGCCAGGTAGTGCCGCCCTGGTTCCGATAGGTAGTACGCCCCTGGTCCGTGAACATATAGCCGCTTGGTGCTGCGATAAATACGGGAATATATACGGCCCTATTCGTAATAAAATGCGCAACCTGGTCCGTAGTCCATAAAGGTACACGTTTCTAGACGCCAGGAAAACGGCCGCACATGCGTCTATTAATTGATAAAAATAAACCTTTGCGAACGTACATTAAACAATTGACCTTTATAGACGTATGGTGTATATTTAACGTAACAACAGACGAAACGGGGTTTTCATTATGGCAATCAATTTTGCGTATGTACGTGTATCAACAAAGGAGCAGAACTTGGACCGACAATATAAAGCGTTACAACCGTATGTAACGGATGAGAAATACATATATAGCGATAAGGCGAGCGGGAAGGATATGGATCGCGAAGGATTTCAGAATATGCTTAAAGCGATGAGAGAAGGCGACACGCTCTACATTAAATCTATCGACAGGCTAGGCCGTAACAAATCGCAGATAAAAGAATATCTCGAATATTTCAAGCGAGAAAAGATACGCGTTAAAATTATCGATTTACCGACGACAATGACTGATGTCCCCGCTGGACAAGATTGGGTTATCGATATGATCAATAACATTATTATCGAGGTTTATACGTCAATAGCCGAACAAGAGCGCAGAACTACGAAGGAGCGTCAAAGAGAAGGCATCGACGCTGCAAAGGAAAAAGGAAAACATCTAGGCCGCCCTGTCCTGGAATTACCTGCGGATTGGGATCGGCTATATAGCGACTGGAAATCAAAAAAGATAATGGCCGTTGAATTCATGGCCGCGGTTAATATGAAGAAAGCAACGTTTTATAAGAAGGTTAAAGAATACGAAGCATCGGCGAAATAATGTCGGTGTTTTTTGTTGCGCAGAAAGGGAAGAGTTCCGACTACCCTGTTTCAAGAAGGCCTTTCTCTCCGACACCTTTTCGCTAATGTAAAGTCGAATATCACTCGAAAATTGTAAACCCTCGCAACCCTATTTACGTTCATTTACATGCGGATGGCGCTTAGAGCCGCAAGGAATTCGTCGTTTCATCGATAAAATTACACAAGTTTACACTGAGGTTAGCGCCAACAAAACGCCGACGTTTATGCATAGTTAATAAACGTTAATGCTATGCGGTATACTTCCTGTTTCGGAGGGGGCATACGTCACAAGCGTTCAACTGGTAATATGTAGTGTATAACGTTGAGAATACGCTTATTTGTTCAGTTTTGTTAATTATACGAGAAAAGAGACATGGAAAAGCGATAGTAGAAGCAAAGTATAAGAATGAGAAAAGGCGGAAGGTATATCGGAAGTTTACGCGAGTACAAGTGATTAAGACGTATTTTATCAAAGAAGTACTAGGCTCGCTGTTCTGTTTTATTTAAAGATGTTAAAATCAAGATATGTTAATAAGGGTATTTGGAGGGATTTATGTCATGGGAACTAAAATAAAAAATGATGTAATAAAACTACTTGAGGATTCTCTAGATCAATTAGAGAATCAAAAAGGAAGTGTTTTAACAGGAGTGCAAAAACTATCTCGCGCTGCTAAGATTTTGGATGATAAAGATACTGTTATTTGGTGTGAAATCCAATTAGGAAATAAACAATATACAACAGATTTAATAAAGCTTGTAACGTTATTTAGAGAACATGGAGAAGATGGAAGACTCTCGGGCGATCCATTAGAAGAATCTTACAGAATTATGGATGAATTAGAGGCAGAAGGATTAAAAGATGAAATCCATTTCTCTATAGAAGAACTAAGTATAAAATTGAATAAACGTGGAGGCGGTTATAAAGGAATCGGTTTTATTGAGGAAAGGTATAATGACTTAGTTCGATTAAAGAGTTGGAACGATGGTACATTTTATAAAAGTAGCTTAATTACTCATATTAGTTATGTTAAGAGAGTGGCGCATGAAAAAGTGACGGCACTTTACACAAAAATTGCTTACACAGACAGTGCGCAAACGGCTTTTGATATTTTAAAAAATGAAGTAGACGATAGATTACTTGATTTAAACCCAGAATTAGCTGAACAATTAATGCTCGCATTTAAGTCTGTATCAACGGATAACCCCGAAGAATGGTCACAAGCACTAACTACATGTAGAAGGTTTATCGAAGGCTTAGCCGATGAGTTATTTCCACCAATTAGCGAAGAGGTAGACGGGAGAAAATTAGGAAAAACGCAATATATTAATAGGTTGTGGGCATTTATGGATAATTCAATTGAAAGTAAATCTAATAAAGACTTAGCTAAGGCGCACGTAGATATTCTAGGAGTCTATCTTCAACGCATCCATAAACTGAGTAATAAAGGCGTTCACGCTGAGTTAGAAAGAGAAGAAGCCGTTAAAACTGTATTCCACACATATTTAATGGTAGCAGATATCTTAAAATATCTTGACCCTTCTTATTCAACTAAGGAAGAACAGTTAAATATACATAAAGCAAGTTTAGATGAGTTAGAGAGCCTATTAGGAGTTCCACGTAGTATCGCAAAAGAAATTGTTAAGGTGAGAGTTCGAGAAGGAGAGTTAACACCAGAGATTTTAGGCAAAATTAAAGGCGTAGGTTCAAAAACACTATCTTTAGCACAAGAAGAGTTTTCTTTTGAACCGATAGCTTAAGAGTGAAGCCGCCATCATCGGCGGCTATTTTTCGTCTGACTGAAATAATACTTCAACATCGATTTCATCAGTATCATCTATTATGATTAGTGGAACTTCGCTTTGATATCTTATACGTGGGTGGGTCTTATTATTCTCATAATCCATCGCATGAATTAATAAAGATAGATAGTTTCCAGGCAAAGTACGGCTATATTTAGGTAACAGTTGCTTTTCGATGAGAAAATCTAATGAAATAGCATTAGAAATATTACTTCTATAGTTGAATATATCTTGTTCAGCGTATTCGAGGGACTTTCCATAATCATATGAATTATCTGCGTATATTTGCGAGTTCATTCCCAGTATCTTAAAAACTTCAAACTCATTATGATCAATCTGCTGAATTATATGCCTGTATGTAGGTATTATCGTTTTTAGTTCAAACAAGTAGTCAGTTACTATTTTTCTTTCAGTCTCCTTAAATAAACTTAAATCACATTCTAAGAAAGACATATACCGTATGATCTCTTCTTCGTAGTGCTCTTTTGTCAATTTCCTCTCTTTCGCCTGTGCATAAAGTTCTTTCAGTTGTATTAACTCTGAACTACTCTCGTCTAAATGAACTGGAATTGATTGTAATTCTTTTTTCACCCTACAGTACAGTTCATCTATTTTATCCATAAGCTTCTCTAGCGTGCTATACCTTAATGCTACAAACTTCAAAAGGGCGTCAACTGTAATTTTTTTACTTCCACCATATTCTTCTTCAGCTTTTCTGTTATTAGAGTAGAGACGTAATGAAAACTCTTGACCATCATGAGAAGTGGACCAACTACTAAAAAAACGCACCTTTTTCTCAAAACCTTTTAGTTCAATTTCGTTTCCGTTAACTGAATGAATTCCAAACCAAGAACGGACTTCTTTGACATATTTCTCATCAGTATAATCTCTATCAAACTCTCTCTTTTTGAAAATACTACAATCATTAATATAGGGCTGTTCGTCTTTTGTTGATTGTCCGATAGATAACCACAAATGGTTTACCGCTTCTACAATCATATCAATAGTGACAATAAAATGAGTAAACTCAAGGGAAGTCTTATTCATGTTTCTATCCTTATTAGGCTTCTCTATTCCTTCCACCGCAACTGTTAGCCAATCCATACAAGAACATATCTTACTCCAAATATCTATTCCTTCTGTACCATGGAATTTTTTATAATCCACAAAAAAGATTCTAACAAATTCATTATTATCATGAACTTTTCCCCTAAAATCATTAATCAACTTCGGGTCCAACTCAGGTATCAATTATCATTTCCCTCCCAGTAATACAACATTTTTATTTATTCTAACATACGCATCAATTGTCCCCAAACATCTCATCCACAACTTATCCGCCACCTCACGCTGCATCATCGGAAGTACATGGCTATATGTATTTAGCGTATTCTGTTTATCCCCTAATTTTATTTTCTTCACGTAAAATCTTTACACTTCCCCTTCTTCTTTCCTCTTTTCATTTTAATTTTTATCTTCATATATGTACTCCCTTTCAAAAGTAACCGTATTTCTTTGTCTCACTTATCATATATTCTTTCTACGTTTCCTACGACGTTCTGTTAGAATCGCTGCACCTATCGCAGTAGATATCAATAAGAATAGTACGGCGATAATGTCAACAACTAGGCTATTAAATTTATACGAGATTCCTACGAAAATTAAAGCTACTGTCAAAACCGCTATCATGATTAGAGTTACTTTATCTTCGTTCATAATTACCCCGCTTTCATTCGCATATTAAATTCGTTAACCCAATCAATCGCGAGTATCTTTACCTCTTCTTCTATATATAATTTCGGTCAAGAACGCCAAACCTACCGAAAGTCCAAACGCAACGCCGAAAGCTGCTACGTACAAATTACCGAATGCCTTCGCTGCCGTCATAAATACGAATGCGAATATGATGAATAACGTTTCTTTGCGCTTGTTTTTCATAGTATAATTCTTCCGCCTTCTTTCTTAAATCGAACCTTAATGCGCACCTTCCTTCTCTTCCATTTCTTTTAATTCATCTTGCCACTTATCGCCAATACCACCACTAGGCGTATTCCATCGTTTTTCCTGACGTAGGATTCTTGCCTTGTCTTCTTCCGTCATTTCATCTTGGTATTTTTTAGCTTCCTCACGTTGTTGTTCTTCATATTCTCTTTCCTGCTGTTCCAAATGTCTTCTATGCGCCTCTTTATCAATAATCTTTTCGCAGTCGTGCTCTGGCTCCTTCGTTTCATCGTGTCCGTGTCCGCAATAATCGTTCGGAATTTTAGTACTAGATTTCGTAGCTGGTTTAGGATTACCTGTTGCATGGTCTTCGTTAGCTTTCGCATCTTTAGCCGCAGTATTTCTAAGACCATCTTGCTCTTTCTTCGTTACACTTCCATCAGGGTTAAACGTTATAGTCATCGAACCTTCTCCACCATGCCCTAAATATCCGTAGATAGAGAATGACTTATATTTCTCGATAAATCTAGGCGCACCCGCTATCTCTTTAACCTTGTTCGCAGACATTCCGACTTTGATGCCGTCATACTGTTCTATTGATACGGATGGCGCGTCGTTATTTGCATCTTTATAATATGGACGTCTGTCGTTAATCTCCGCATCTTCCTTCGTTGATTCCTCCACTTGTTGCGGCTTCGCGTCCTTTGCAGGTTCTTCGTCAACCTTTTCGCCCTTAGTCGGGTTGGACGTTTCCTCTTCTCCTTGCGCAGTTTCAACAGAATCGTGTTTCTTATACGGCTCGTAGTTTGCTTGCTCTTTCGTAGAACAAGCGCTAAAGATTGACGTTGTAGCCACCCCTAATAAAACTACTTTCTTTAATGACTTCATAGTAATTCCCCCAGTGTTGTTTAATGCATATTAATCAACCTATGTTAATTCATTATATATTAATAGCAGGTTTCATAAAGGGCACTTAACTTAACTTCGCATACGTAACGCACTTCGATATTGCCCTTTATGTATATTCCGCCACGAATTTTATTAAATCGAACCTTTATACGTCCTCTTCTTCTTTCCTTTTACTAATAAACTCGCCCACCCTAGCAGTAACAATCGATGCAGCTACCGCCATTGCAAACACTACCGCCAATCCTCCCATAATGACATTCCCTATTATCTTCGTAACTATCAAAAGTACGAACGTAACTATTAACAGAATTGCAGAAGGTTTCCGCCCCTTTTTTATTTTAATTTTTATCTTCATGCAATATCCTCCTTTCTAATATTTCTTTTTTGTATCCTCTGCTTAAATCCTCTCACCGCACCTCTAGCGGAATCAAACGATCTTCCAGTCCTTTCCGATAATAATCGGGAAATCTCTCTCTCTGAAACTTTATCGTAATTTTCTGCCGCATAGATCATTGCATCCAATACCAAAACATCCGCTTCTTTCTCACATAATTTTGCGTAAACCTCATCGTATGTACTTATATTATAGATTGCATTCTCTTCTATATTTTCTGTACAATCCCCTAACGTTTCCAATCCACTAATATCTCCGATCAAGATTAACGCCCTTCTTCTTCTCCCTCTTTCTCCGCAATAATGTCGTAATCCTTGATAAATAATAGTCTTTACCCGATTATCGAAATTCCCCTTATTTATATCAAACGTTCTAATCGCATATTCTATTCTGCGGAAACAATCGTCTATAAAGTGTACCTCGTTATTTATCTTATGCCAGTTACTGTTTGCTAGGCGCTCTATTAACGGTATATAGTGCGCTTTTATTATCGTTCTATATTTATTATTATCGCATATTCTCATGTAATAATCTTCCACTTCTTTTTTAGCTGATAGCGCTATTCTGTTTAATGTTGCGTTTATGTCTTCACCTGTTTTTGCGTATTGTCTTATAGTAAGCCTGTTTTCCATGCGTAAGTCTTCCACCTCTTGCCGTGCCCTTGTCATCCTCCGATATTCAATCCACTCTGTTAGTGGCGTTTAATACCGAATCTATACTTTTGACGATTGGTGAGGCACTTACTAGCAGAATGGAACGATAACAGGAAATAGGCGCGGAGTTCGTTCCCTACTCGCAGTAAAAGCGAATAGAGAAGCGGATCAAACTAGCGTCATGTCACGCATAACGAGGTTTCTAGTACTTGCCGTTCCTATCCGTGTACTTTCGTACTCAACGACTTTCTACATACAAGTTTGCCCCTGTATGCGATATCTTTCGTTGATTCCTGCGACCGTAATCGCAACAAACACCACCCTAGCCGATTATGTGCGCTACCCACTAGACCTATACACGCAAGGGAACGGAATTGCGTTAATTGTATAGCGCTAGTGGTTGCGGCGGTCTAGCTACCCTTTTACGTTTTTATAGCGGTACGGCTTCCGCTTTTTCGACTTACTACCGCATCAGCACCTAAAAAAGACAATAAGAAACTAAGCCTTGCAGCCTTCGAATTTTTTCGATAGAATGAAGGTACTGAATGACGGTATCATCGGTTATTTAGTTATATGCGAATGTTTTGAGTCTCCGATTGCCGTCGGGGACTTTTTTCTTTTTCGATTAAATATTTAAATGGCTTAACGGTGAATGACGTTGATATTTGCGTCCGATCTCACTATCTGTAAAATCTAAGTACGCTTTTTGCGTTACTTCTACGCTTGAATGTCCTAAAATACGCGATAACGTAACGAAGTCCCCTCCATTTAATAAGTAATACTTCGCAAAATTATTTCGCAATTGATGCGGATGTATATCTACTCCGACCTTCTTACCGTTCAACCTAAGAGTTCTTTCAAAATTACGAATTTCTAACTGAGTCCCTCTTATTGTAGGGAATAGGTAGAAACTGTTTGAATAACGATCTCTATATAACAACCAATTCTTTAGTTCTCTAGATATCTTTTGTGAAAAATACACATATCTTTGTTGATTGTTTTTAGGGTTTTCAATAAGAATAGACCTCGTTTTAAAATCAATTACGTCAGGTATAAGAGATAAACATTCTCCAATCCGCATTCCTGTATCTAATATTAGACGCGTAATTAACCAATCACGATATCCATGAAACGTTGTATTATCAAAGGTTCTCATTACCTTTTCTAGTTCTTCTTTTGATAATAAAGGCTTCTTTTTACGGCTCGGCTTTATACTTTCTATCGCTTCGACTGGATTCTTGCGTATCTCCCGCTCTACTTCGTATAAATAATTAAAAAACACCTTTATATTTCGAATATAATTAGAAATCGTCGTAACACTTAATGGCTTACGATAATCATCCCGTTTATGAGGATAATTAACTTTCGCTGATTTTTCGTTAACCGTTACCGTATATTTACCTCGCTCTCTCAAATATTTAATATAATGACGTATGTGTGCCGATTTAACCTTATCGACCTCACTTATATCAAATTCGTTCTTTATGTACGCTGAAAACAACTTAAGTGTTTGTTCGTAACTTCTCAAAGTCTTGACCGAAAGATTCTTCGACGTACAATACAACATAAAATTTTCAATTTGAAATTCGAAATCAGACAACAAAAAACACCGCCCTCTTGATAGTTTTAGTAACTACCAAAAGAACGGTGTTTATCACCAAATGACCGTGTTATTTATCGGTCAAAAAAGATATTTATTGCTCAACGATCTTCAACGTTAAATTCGCGTCAGATACTGTTATATCAGCGTTTACGAAGCCTTATGTTCAAGTCTCAGCTTATCCGCAACCATTGCAATGAACTCAGAGTTCGTAGGTTTTGCTTTTGACATGGATACTGTATAACCGAATAAGGACGAAATAGAATCAATATTCCCACGGCTCCAAGCTACTTCAATCGCGTGACGAATTGCGCGCTCCACACGGCTTGCTGTTGTATTATATTTCTTTGCGATATCTGGATACAATACTTTCGTAATCGATCCTAATAATTCGATATCGTTGTATACCATGGAGATTGCTTCTCGTAAATACATATATCCTTTAATATGAGCGGGTACACCAATTTCATGAATGATACTCGTAATACTCGCATCTAAGTTTTTCGGTTTTCCATCTACTGTTGTTGCTGATCGGAATGATGGTAGTGGACGTTTAATCATAGCGTTTGCTTTACCACTCACTTGACGAATATGACTCGTTAAATTCTCCATATCAAATGGTTTTAATATGAAATATGAGGCACCTAAGTCAACTGCTTTTTTCGTCACATCTTCTTGGCCAAATGCTGTCAACATAATTACGCTAGGCTGTTTTAACCTTTCAATATGTCGCATTTTCTCCAATACAGCTAAACCATCTAAGTGTGGCATAATAATGTCTAAAACGAGTACATCAGGTTGCTTATCTGTTAATAAGTTTAAACACTCTTGACCATTATAAGCAGTACCGATTACTTCCATATCATCTTGAGCGGCTACATAGCTCTCTAACATTGATACTAGTTCTTTATTATCATCCACAAGACATACTTTAATTTTCTCCACAGCTTTTCCTCCCTTACCGAATCGATTCTCCGACATGTGTATCCTTCTAGGCTACATGAATTGTTCGACAATTGTGTGAAAATTCCCTTTTAAAGTTTCTTACTTTCCGATAAAATCACAAAAAAATATGTTTATCGTTCATTTATTCCCTTTCGCAACACATTCCATCATAGAAATACAACGAAACGTTCAACCCTTTCCTTTTATTTTACAACAAAAAACACCTCTTGCGGAGCTTTTACAAAATTTCAACGAATTTTTCAACAGAAAAAGCGAGCTAATAATATATATTAGCTCGCTTTTTTCTCTTGATCATAAATATTAATTCCAGCTTGATGTAACATCCATTCAATATGAACACCATATCCTGATGTTGGATCATTTACAAATACATGTGTAACAGCACCAATTACTTTTCCATTTTGTACAATTGGACTTCCGCTCATTCCTTGTACGATACCGCCCGTTTTCGCTAATAGACGTTTATCTGTTACTTTTATTACCATACCCTTTGTGGCTGGGAATTTTTGCTGCACTGTACTAACGACTTCAATATCAAACGCTTCTACTTTATCTTGATCAATAACTGTTAATATTTTTGCCGGTCCTTCTTTTACTTGATGAGATAATGCGATAGGCATTGCTTTATCCATTATACCGTTTTTCATATTCGTATTTAATTTTCCAAAAATACCATATGGACTATTAATTGTAATATTGCCAATCACTTCACGGTCTGGTGAGAATCTCGCTAATTTCTCCCCTGGATTCCCATGACTACCTCTTTCAATTGATGTAACTGTCGAGCGCATAATTTGTCCATCTTCGACTTGAATCGGCTTTTTCGTATCATTATCAGAAATAACATGACCAAGTGCCCCATATTTCATAGAATCTGGATGAACAAATGTCATCGTTCCAATTCCAGCTGCCGAATCACGGATATACAAGCCAATTCGATAAGACGATTCACCGTTGTCTTTTTGTGGAGTTAGCTTCGTACGAATATATTTTCCATCTCTTAACAATACAAGATTAAGCGGTTCACCTGTTTCTCCACTATTATGAATAAACGGTGCTACATCACTCATTCTTTCAATTGTTTTACCATTAATTTCAGTAATCATATCTCCAATTTGTACACCTGCTGTTTCACCAGGAGATATTTTACCTTTTTCAGTTTGAATTAAATGATGGCCTACAACAAGTACACCTTTTGTATTTAATTTCACACCAATTGATTGTCCACCTGGAATCACTTTAAAATCTTTTAACACTTTCACATTTACTTTTTTTACTGGAAAACCAGCAAGCTGAAATACCATATCAGCTTCACCATTTTGATGAGAATTTACCATAAGTCCTTGTTTTTGTTCATTCGAACTCACTGTAAATACATGACGATTTGTGGATGAAGCTTTGAAAACTGGTAATGATGATATTTCTGATTGTTGTCCTTCAAAAACAACAAGTTGTTTCGGTGATGAAATAAACGTTCGAAGCGGTTTAAAACATCCAATAAAAACTAAAGAAACAAGGAGACAAAGACCTATTATTTTTCGAAATTTTTCTAATTTCAACTTGTTCACTCTCCTCGCTCCTACCCCACATTCAGCCTCTTGGCTTCACTTTTTAATCTCTCCTTGCAGTGCTTTATTTATAACCGGAAGAATTAAGAAATCGTCATTTGAGAAAAAAAGCTATCCATTACTGGATAGCCTCTGCTGTCTGTTTAAAATGATGCGCTTGCGTAAGTAATTCTTTCGCATGCTCTGTCGTTAAATCTGTGATTTCCACACCAGAAATCATTCGAGCTATTTCTGTTACTTTATCCTCCATAGTTAAAACAGTAACCGATGTAATTGTCCGATCATTCGCTACTTGTTTTCGAATAAATAAATGTGAATCTGCCATTGAAGCTACTTGAGGTAAGTGCGTAATACAAAGTACTTGCGAGTTTACTGATACTCGATAAATTTTTTCCGCAATAGCCTGTGCGACCCGGCCACTTACACCCGTATCCACTTCATCAAAAATAACAGATGCAACCCCTTGATGCTTAGAAAAAATGCTTTTTAAAGCTAAAATGATACGAGATAACTCTCCGCCAGATGCAACCTTTGAAAGTGGTTTTAGCGGCTCTCCTGGGTTCGTTGAAATATAAAATTCCACATGATCGTAACCATCCGCCGTAAGTCTTACCGGCGCACCTTCCACAAGGGGCTCTTCTACATTTCCTTCTCTCTTCATAATTCTCACTTCAAATTTCGTTTTTTCCATATATAATTCTTTTAATTCCTGATGAATTGCATTTGTAAGGTGTTCTGCAAGCTCATGACGCATATTACTTAACAACGTTGCTTCTTTCAGAATAACACTTTCTAATTCCTTCAACTGTTTCTTCGTCGTTTCAATATGAACGTCTTTATTTTCAATCGTAAAAATTTCCTGTTCAATTTTATCAGCATACGCTAAAATCTCTTCTACAGTATTTCCATATTTTCTCTTTAGCATACGAATTTCATTCAAACGTGTTTCGATTTCATCTAAACGATTTGGATCATATTCCATCATATCGAGCTTTTCTCTCAGTTGATAGGCAACCTCTTCTAATAAGTAATAGCTATTTGCAATTGAATCATGATTCTCCTGATACACTTCATCTAAATGTGTAATACTTTCCATTTGCCCCATTGCACTTCTTACATTATCTAACCCTTGTCCGTCGGCACTTAACGAACGATATGCATCACCTAACGCTTTATAAATCTTTTCAAAATTAGAAATTTGCAATCGTTCCTCAGTTAATTCATTTTCTTCATCCATCTTTAAATCCGCCTTGCAAATTTCTTCATGCTGAAATTGAATTAAATCTAAGCGATGTGCCATTTGTTGCTCATTTTCACTTAACGATTTCAATTGTTTTTTTAATTTTTCATAGTCAGCGTATACGTTTTGATATATGTCTAATTGTTTAACGATTCGATCCCCATCAAAGTGATCAAGCATAAACAGATGTCGTTCTTCATTCATTAAATCTTGCGTTTCGTGCTGTCCATGAATATCAACAAGTGTTTTCCCAATTTCTTTTAATATGCTAAGTGTAACAAGCTTCCCATTTACACGACATACACTCTTCCCGTTCGCAGCAATATCACGCTTTAAAATAATCATGCCATCTTCTATTTCTATATCTAACTCTTCTGCCTTTTCAATACATGGATGCTTCTCATCTTCAACATAAAATAGCCCTTCAATCTCAGCCTTCTCTGTTCCATATCGAACAAATTCTGCTGACCCACGGCCACCTACAAGTAAACTAATTGCATCAATAATAATCGATTTTCCGGCCCCTGTTTCACCGCTTAAAACCGTTAAACCTTTTTGAAAAGAAATATTTAATGCTTCAATAATAGCAAAGTTTCTAATCGATAATTCCGATAACAATGCCCCATTCACCTCGTTATAAAATAATCCCTTACTAAAGGATTTTCTCAGTTCTTCATTCAAATAATCATGCTATATATTTGTATGTATATACTCTTCTAACCCGCTTCATTGTACCAAACATTTGTTTTACGGGTCAATCCATCTATTTTCTAACTTTATGCAAACAAAATATTATATTACAATTGAAAATTCATATTTTTAACCAATAAAAATATCTTGTTCACTTTCCACTTTACGATGGAAAGCAAACAAGATTTTTTGTTACAACATATTTAAGAAACGATCAGAGACAACACCTGTATCGTCAGGTGTACGGCAAATAATTAAGCAAGTATCATCACCACAGATGGTTCCGATGATCTCATCCCACTCTAAATGATCAATAAGTGCTCCAAGTGAATGAGCGTTACCAGGCAATGTTTTTAGCACAAGCATATGTCCTGCCGTGTCTAATTTTACAAATGAATCCACTAGATTTCGTTTTAATTTTTGTAACGGGTTAAATCGTTGATCTGCTGGCAAGCTATATTTATAGCGCCCATCATGTAATGGCACCTTCACTAAGTGCAGTTCTTTAATATCGCGCGATACTGTTGCTTGCGTTACATTAAATCCCTCATTACGTAAAATATCAACTAATTCATCTTGTGTTTCAATTTCTTTGTTTGCAATAATTTCCCTGATTTTAATATGGCGCTGACCTTTATTCATACATTTGCACCTCACACTATCTCTTACCATAGTTTAAACATTGGTATACTTCACTTATTTATGTTAACTTATAATTCGTTTCTTGTACACAATTGTTTTTACAATCATTATACAATTACAGCAAAAAGAGGAACAACATATGTTATTCCCCTTTCCCTTTTTGTTTTAGAACTTCATGCGCTTCTGTAACAACTTGCTCTATAGAAATCGGAGAATGATTTTCGCCATTCTCACGTTCACCATGCCATTTCAGATGAATTAAAAATTCAATATTACCATCCCCACCCGTAATTGGTGAGAATGTTAAACCTTCCACATCATAGCCTTCTTTTAAAGCAAACTCGACAATCATTTCTACAACAGCTTCATGTACTTTTCTATCACGAACGATACCTTTTTTCCCAACTTGCTCTCTTCCAGCTTCAAACTGCGGTTTAATTAACGCTGCTACATCTCCGTTAGGCATAAGCATTGTTTTTAAAACTGGCAGTATAAGCTTTAATGATATAAATGAAACATCAATACTTGCAAATTGAGGTAAACCACGTTCTAAGTCTGCTGGTGTCACGTAACGGAAGTTTGTTCGTTCCATTACAACAACACGCTCATCTTGACGTAATTTCCACGCTAGTTGATTGTATCCTACATCTAATGCATAAGATAATTTCGCTCCATTTTGAAGCGCGCAATCTGTAAAGCCACCAGTTGATGAACCAATATCTATCATAACTTTATCTTGTAAATCAAGATGAAATGTCTCTAATGCCTTTTCAAGTTTATAACCACCACGACTTACATACGGCATAACTTGTCCCTTCACCGTAATCTCAGTATCTTGCGAGATTTTCTCTCCTGGCTTATCAAGTCTCATCTCATTTGCATATACGAGTCCGGCCATAATGGCGCGCTTTGCTTTCTCACGCGTTTCTATAAGTCCTCGCTCTACTAATAGTACATCTACTCTTTCTTTTTTTACGCTCATTTGTTACGCCCTTTTTTGTTTTGATGGAATCATTGTATGAATACGGTCTACAACAGCATCTGTCGTTAAACCAATTTCTTCTAATAATTTTGTTACACTTCCGTGCTCTATGAAGCGATCTGGAATACCCATTCGTTCAACTAATGCACTATGGTAACCATTTTCAGATGCAAATTCAACTACTCCTGTTCCAAAACCACCGATTAAACAAGCTTCTTCAATCGTTAAAATCGGTATATTCTTTCCTAGAAGATCATGTAAATATGCTTCATCCATTGGTTTAATAAAGCGAGCATTCACTACTTTCACTGAAACCCCAGCTTTTTCAAGACGCTCAGCTGCTTCCATTGCCATTGGTATTGTCGTACCAAACGTTAAAATAGCTGCTTGTGTGCCCTCTTTTAACGTCTCCCACGTACCGATTGGAATCGCCTTTAATTCTTCATCCATATGAACGCCAAGTCCATTACCGCGCGCATAACGCAATGCGATTGGTCCATCTTCATATTGCATCGCCGTATAAACTAAATGTTGACCTTCATTTTCATCTTTCGGCATCATAAGCACCATATTCGGCAAGTGACGTAAGAATGAGATATCAAATACGCCTTGATGCGTTTCACCATCTGCTCCTACTAATCCCGAACGATCTATTCCGATGAAAACATTTAAATTTTGGCGGCATATATCATGAACAACTTGGTCATATGCTCTTTGTAAAAATGTTGAATAAATCGCTAAGAATGGCTTCATTCCTTGCGTTGCCATACCTGCTGCCATTGTTGTAGCATGCTGTTCTGCAATACCTACATCAATCATACGATCTGGGAATTCTTTTTGGAATTTCTCAAGTTTTGATCCAACAGGCATTGCAGGTGTAATTGCTACGATACGCTCATCTGCTCTCGCTAGCTTAAGTACTGTTTCACTAACGACAGCACTCCATGCTGGTGCAACTTCTTTCGGCTTAACGAAGTCACCTGATTCAATTTTATAAGGTCCTGTTCCATGCCAAGTTCCAATAACATCACTCTCAGCCGGTTTATAACCTTTTCCTTTTTTCGTAATAACGTGAACAAGTACTGGGCCTTTTGTTTTCTTTGCATATTGCAACGTTTCGAATAACTTTTCATAATCATGCCCATCGACTGGACCTAAATATGTAAAGCCTAACTCTTCGAAAAAGACACCAGATACTAGTAAATATTTAAGACTATCTTTTATTTTCTCTGCTGTCGCAGCCACTTTCCCGCCAACTGCTGGAATTTTCTTTAATATATACTCTAATTCATCTTTTACCCAGTGATATTTTCCTGCGGTACGTAAACGACCGAGCACATTATGAAGCGCACCAACGTTTGGTGCAATTGACATTTCATTATCATTCAAAATAACAATCATGTCTGTTTTTTCATGTCCAATATGGTTCAATGCCTCTAAAGCCATTCCGCCTGTTAAAGCACCATCTCCAATAATTGGTATAACATATTCTTTCGTTTTCTTTAAATCACGTGCCAGAGCCATTCCCATTGCAGCCGATAACGAAGTCGAGCTATGACCAGTTTCCCATACATCGTGCTCACTCTCACAACGTTTCGGGAAACCACATAGACCTTGATATTGCCTTAATGTGCCAAACTCTTTCGCGCGTCCAGTTAAAATTTTATGTACATAGGATTGATGTCCTACATCCCATAAAAATTTATCTTGCGGGCTATCAAATAATTTGTGCAGAGCAATTGTGAGTTCTACTACACCTAAATTAGGTGCAATATGTCCACCTGTTTGAGAGAGCTCTTCAATTAAAAACTTACGAATATCCTCACTCAATCCCTCTAGTTCACTGATAGACATATCTTTCAAAAAACTAGGGTTTTGAATTTGCGTTAGATCCACATGGATCACTCACTTTCATTTCATAATCTGTCAACATGTCAAATATTATAAAAAACATTTACACAAAACAAGAAATTCTCTTTTCTATTTTTCGTCTTGTCCCGCTATTAACCAGTCTATTGCGCCTTAATCCTATTATAAACCATATTTCTTTAGGCGATGAAAAAAATAGCCGCTAACACGAAGTGATAACGGCAATGTAATCTACATATATTTTTGCCAATAACAAGAAAAGAAAAACCTTTTCCTACATTTATATCATAAAATGATGAATGACTCAACAAATGAAAACGCTGTTATATTAGTTATTACGTTTTGCAATCAAATCGCAAATAGATAGTAAATATTCATCTTGTAATTGCAAGGAGCTAATCGCACCTTTTGCTTCTGCAATTGTTTCTTCTAAAATATCCTTTGCTCTATCTACAGTAAACAACGTCGTATATGTGCTCTTTTCATTAGAAAGATCACTACCAATCGGTTTTCCAATCTCTTCTTCAGTTCCTTCGACATCTAAAATATCATCTCGAATTTGGAAAGCTAGACCGATATATTTGGCAAACGTAAGCAACTTTTCTTCTTGCTCTTCTGTCGCATCAGAAAGTATCGCACCCGCAAGTACAGCAAATTCAAGTAGTTTTCCGGTCTTATGTTTATGGATGTACTCCAATTCATCAATCGTAAGGCGTTTCCCTTCCGCTTCCATATCTGCCACTTGTCCGCCAACCATTCCTTCTGGTCCTGCTGCTTTTGCGAGTTCAAGTACAAGTCTTACTTTTTTTTCAGCAGAAATTTCTTTTTGCTCATATGCCATAATAACTTGAAAAGCGTATGTCAATAAGCCATCTCCTGCTAAAACTGCCATCGCTTCACCAAATACTTTGTGATTTGTGGGCTTTCCTCTTCTTAAATCATCATCATCCATACAAGGTAAATCATCATGAACTAACGAATATGTATGAATCATTTCAAGAGCACAAGCTGCACCTACTCCAAGATTTCTTTCTTTCCCAAACGCTTGTAATGTTGCAAACAAAAGTAACGGGCGGAGACGTTTTCCACCCGCTTCCAAAGAATATGCCATCGCTTCACGAAGTACATTTGGACATTGTAATCCATTTGCATAGCTTACAAGTTTTTCTTCTACGAAAGTTTTACTTTCTTTCAAAAAAGTATCAAAAGCAATCGTCACTATGCTTCATCTCCTAAAGCAGTAAACGGTTCAAGCTCTCCATCTTCCCCAAGAATAACTGCCATTTGTTCTTGTACATTCTTCAACTTCTCATCACAAAGCTTAGATAATTCCATACCTTCTTTAAAATAAGAAATCGCTTCTTCTAAAGGTACGTCACCTTGTTCTAGCTTAGAAACAAGATGCTCAAGTTGCGAAATTGCCTCTTCAAAGCTTAATTTATTTTCCATTATTCAATTCACGCTCCTCTATGCCTGATACGCTACAATCTAGTATTCCATCTTGTAATTGAACTGAAACAGCATCTCCAAGGCTTACATCTTTCACACTTTTTAACACTTGCTTCTCTTCATCATATACAAGCCCGTACCCTCTCATCATTACTTTAAGCGGACTTAACGCTTCAAGTTTTTGAGCAGCTCTTACAAAGGCAAATTCTTTCGTTTGAAGTAACGTTTGCATTTCACGTTGTAATTGCTTTTGCAACGTTTCCACAGCTACCTTCGTTTGCATAATTTTTTGAGATGGGTGGTGCTTCTCTAAATAAAATGAAAGTTGCTTTAACTGATTCACCTTTTTATCAATATAGCGCTCTTTCGCTAAAACAAGCTGTTCTAGCGCTCTATCTAATTGCTCTTCCTTTTGCTCATATACTTGTCTTGGATAACGGAACGCATACGATTTTTGCAACACTTGTAGTTTTTCTTCTTTTTTATGTACTAACTCTCTCATTGCTCTTTGCAATCTCAGAGTTCTTTGTAATACCTTTTCTTGTAACTCTATAATGTTAGGTGCTGCCAACTCAGCTGCTGCGGTCGGTGTTGGCGCGCGTAAATCTGCAACAAAATCTGCAATTGTAAAATCTGTTTCATGGCCTACTGCCGAAATAATAGGAATTTCACTCTTAAAGATTGCTCTTGCAACCATTTCCTCATTGAAAGCCCATAATTCCTCAATAGAACCTCCACCACGACCAACGATTAGTACATCTATCTCTCCCATTTCATTCGCTGTACGAATCGCTTGTACAATCGAGGGAGCCGCTGACTCCCCTTGTACAAGTACCGGAAATACAATAACATTCCCAATTGGATAACGACGTTTAATCGTTGTTATAATATCACGAATCGCTGCTCCTGTTGGCGACGTAATCACACCTATTGTTTTAGCGTAAGGAGGAATCGCTTTTTTATAAACTTGAGAAAAAAGTCCTTCCTCTTCTAAACGAACTTTTAACTGTTCGTACGCTAAATGTAAATTTCCGACTCCGTCAGGCTGCATGTCTTGAATATAAATTTGATAAGAACCACTCGCCTCGTAAACAGAGATTTTTCCTTTCACGAGTACCTTCATCCCATTTTCAGGTTTGAATTTAATATTACGATTATGGCCCGCAAACATAACCGCTGCGATTCTTGCATTTTCATCTTTCAATGTAAAATACATGTGGCCACGGCTATGATTTTTAAAGTTGGAAATTTCACCTTTTAACCAAACAGACTGCAAATGCGGATCATATTCTATTTTTGTTTTTATATAGCGTGTTAACGCTGTAACGGTTAAATATTGCTTCTCCATTTCTCTCTCCTCATAGCCGACTCAAATTATTTACAAACGACACCTGCACGTTTGGCAGATTCAACAGTATTATGAAGAAGCATTGTGATTGTCATTGGACCAACACCCTTTGGCACAGGTGTAATGTAACCCGCAACATCTAACACGTTGTCAAAGTCAACATCACCACAAAGTTTTCCTGTTTCTAAACGGTTAACACCAACGTCAATTACAACCGCCCCTTCTTTAATATAATCCGCTGTTATCATTTTAGGTCGTCCAACAGCTACGATTAAAATATCAGCTAACTTCGATAACTCTTTCATATTTTGCGTCTTAGAATGACAATATGTGACAGTGGCATTTTCATTTAAAAACAATTGCCCCACTGGTTTACCGACAATATTACTTCTTCCAATTACTACTACATGTTTTCCAGAAATATCAAGATTTGTTTCTTTTACTAATTCTACAATACCATGCGGTGTACATGGAAGGAATGTATCTTGTCCCGTCATCATACGTCCCACGCTGATTGGGTGAAATCCGTCTACATCCTTTTCTGGTGAAATTCTTTCAATGATAGCTTTTTCTTCAATATGTTTTGGTAAAGGTAATTGCACTAATATGCCATTAATACGGTCATCGCCATTTAAGCGATCGATTTCAGCAAGCAAACGTTCCTCAGTAATTGTTTCAGGAAGTTCAATTAGCTCTGAGTAAATCCCTACTTGTTCACAGCCTTTTTCTTTTCCTTTCACATAAGAACGAGATGCTGGATCTTCTCCAACTAAAATAACTGCTAATCCTGGTACAATACCTTGCTCTTTCAACTTCACAACTTCTTCTGTTAATTGTGCTCGTTTTTTCTCCGCAACTTCATTTCCTTTGATGATTACTGCTACCATTTTAAGATTCCCCCTTAAAGAATTTACAGTGTATCTTTTATATTAGATAAAACGCCGTTAATAAAACGACGAGATTCCTCATCCCCAAATGTTTTAGCAATTTCAATTGCTTCGTTAATTGTTACGTTGTGTGGAATTTCTTCCATGTATTTCATTTCATACACAGCTACACGTAAAATACTGCGATCAACAATACTAATACGCTCAAGCTTCCACTTTTTTAAATTTTGACGAATCGCTTCATCGATTGCTTCTTTATTTTCTACAAAACCTACTACAAGTGACTCTAGAAACTCATTTGTTTCTTCGCCTTCATCTAGCGTGTTTTCCACTGCTACTTTCGGTTCTAATTCACCTGTAATATCCATTTGGTATAATGCTTGCATTGCTCTTTCTCTAGCCGTCCTACGTTTCATTGTAACTCTCCTTTATGCTTCAAGTCTTTCCTTATACTTTGTTATATTATTATAATTTATAAGCCGTCAATTCACTTACTCTTACAGTTTTCATTGATTTTCCAACCTTATAATACAATGATAATAACACAATTTATCGTTTCACACACGGGTTACAAGGCTGAAAAATAATAAAAAGATTAACTTCAAGTTCCATATCTTATCACAATGTACGTTTTTTGGAAAAACGACACATTTTCTTGTTTATTTCTTATTTTTTGAAATAGTATAATAATTAGAGGGTTGTAATTTGTGAAGAAATGAAACGATAAAAAAGATGCCTATGTTACTAGGCACCTTTTCATTCTTACACTGGTTCGATTTCTGTTTTTTGTGTTTCGAATGTTACGCCAACGATGTGAACATTCACTTCTTTTGGCTCAAGTCCTGTCATTGTAAAGAGTGCTTGGCGAATATTGTCTTGAATCTTTTGTGCAACAACTGGAATTGCTACACCAAAATACATTACAACATAAAGGTCAACGATAATATCTTCGTTTGCTAATTCAACCTTTACACCTTTACCATGATTTTTCTTACCTAACTTCTCAACAACATCTGTAGCAAAATTACCGCGCATTGCCGCTACACCTTCTACTTCAGCAGCTGCAATACCTGCAATTACTTCAATTACTTCTGGTGCAATTTCTACTTTACCAAGAGTTGTATCTTGACCCATATCTAACATATGTTCAGCCATGAAAAAAACCTCCTTTAATGTATCACTGCGTCACAAGTTCATGCTCTTCCAAAAATTTCGTATTAAACTCACCTTTTACAAAATCAGGATGATCTAGCAATTGCAAATGGAACGGGATTGTTGTATGTACGCCTTCAATGACAAATTCACTAAGTGCGCGCTTCATTTTTGCAATTGCCTCTTCACGTGTTTTTCCGTGAACAATTAATTTAGCAACCATCGAATCATAGAAAGGTGGGATTGAATATCCCGGATATACAGCTGAATCGACGCGAATACCAAATCCTCCTGGTGGTAAGTACATTTCTACTTTACCTGGAGATGGCATAAATTTTTTGGCAGGGTTTTCCGCATTAATTCGACATTCAATTGCCCAACCATTAAATTGTACTTCTTCTTGCTGTAACGATAACTTTTCTCCTGAAGCAACAAGAATTTGTTCTTTAATTAAGTCCATTCCTGTTACCATTTCAGTAACCGGATGCTCAACCTGAATTCTCGTATTCATCTCCATGAAGTAAAAGGTTTTCGTTTTATATTCATAAATAAACTCAACCGTACCAGCACCTGTATAATCAACCGCTACCGCCGCTTTAACTGCCGCTTCACCCATCTGCTTGCGAATCTCTTCATCAAGTGCAGGTGATGGACTTTCTTCTAATAGTTTTTGCAAACGGCGCTGAATTGTACAATCACGCTCTCCTAAATGAATGGCATTTCCGTGTGTATCTGCCATTATTTGAATCTCAACATGGCGGAAATCTTCAACGTACTTTTCTAAGTATACACCAGGGTTCCCAAAAGCGGTACTAGCTTCTTGCTGTGTAATTTGAATTCCTTTTATAAGCTCTTCTTCATGGCGTGCAACACGAATACCTTTTCCACCGCCACCTGCAGTCGCTTTAATAATAACTGGATATCCAATTTGATTAGCAAGCTCAATCGCTTCTTCGGTATTTTTAATAATCCCTTGTGAACCTGGTACAATCGGAACCCCTGCTTCTTTCATTGTATCACGAGCAACGTCTTTTGTGCCCATCTTTGAAATAGCTTCTGGACTTGGACCGATAAAAATCAAGTTACATTCACGGCATAACTCTGCGAAATCTGCATTCTCTGCTAAAAATCCGTATCCCGGATGAATAGCATCGCAGCCTGTTAACTTCGCAACGCTAATAATGTTTGTCAAATTTAAATAGCTTTCTTTCGAAATCGTTGGTCCTACACAATACGCCTCGTCTGCAATCTGTACGTGAAGTGACTCTTTATCTGCTTCTGAATAAATTGCAACTGTTTCAATATCCATTTCTTTACAAGCACGAATAATTCGTACAGCAATTTCCCCACGATTGGCTATTAATACTTTTTTTATCATCACAAAGACTCCCTTATTACGCTTTTACAAGAAATAGCGGTTGTCCATATTCAACAAGCTGTCCGTTATTAACAAGAATTTCAACAATTTCGCCCTCTACATCAGCATCAATTTCGTTAAATAACTTCATAGCCTCGACAATACATACGATAGAATCTTTCGATACTCTATCCCCAACACTTACATATGGAGGTGTATCAGGCGAAGAAGAAGAATAGAATGTACCTACCATCGGTGATGTGATTTTATGTAGGTTTTCATTTTGAACAACCTTCTTCTCTTCTTGTTTTGGCACTTCTGCTTGCGCTGCTGCTACTGTCGTTTCAACTTCAACAGGCGCTACTGGTTGCATAGCTTGTTTTGCTGCAGGTGCTTGCACAGCAACAACTTCATTACCACGCTTTTTCATTTTGATTGTTGTACCGTCTTTTTTGTATTCAAATTCATCAATATTAGAGCTATCAATTAATTTAATTAATTCACGAACTTCTTGAATTTTAAACATGTAAAATCCACTCCCATACTCTTGTTTGTCCCGTTTTTACAGATTCTCGTCACGAAAACTAGATTGACTGTAAAAATACGATGTACTCTATTAGAAAATATATTTCATTAACTAATAGAAATATTTACTATTTCCATCTTACGATAAATTTTTTAAACATTCCAATTTATATTTCTTTATAATAAATCGAAATTCCTGTAAAAATATTATTCCAATAAAAATTTAATACCTAGTAATAATACCAAGTTTCACATGAAATTGGCAAGACCACTTCTTAAAAAACATTCACTACTTTTGCAAAACGTTACAAAGCAAACATGCCATTCCCTCCTCACTCTTCACCACAACTATAGTCAATAACATATTTTTACCAAATATTATTTTTTTGTTTACACGCCGTTCATCATTCCTTCATATAAGAATAGTATGTTCAAAGTGTAGAAAATATATTGTGTTGAGGTGTGGAAATATGATATGGCTCATTCTCTTTTTACCTGCCGTAATCGTTTGGGCATGCGTTCTTTTCATCCACGTCAAATCCGGAAAAAGTAATCATCAGTACCATGAACCATTAATCTTTTACTCACAACGTGTTTCTCCATTCCGAGTTGAACATAGTAAAAATAATTACAAAGACGACATAGAAAAAAGCTATCGAAAATGATAGCTTTTTTCTATTCACACATTTACTTGCATACTCTATTTTACTATTTGCATACCCTTTGCTTA
Source organism: Bacillus cereus group sp. MYBK95-2 (assembly GCF_051915225.1). Classification (NCBI taxonomy): domain Bacteria; kingdom Bacillati; phylum Bacillota; class Bacilli; order Caryophanales; family Bacillaceae; genus Bacillus; species Bacillus cereus group sp. MYBK95-2. The sequence continues at coordinate 667,884 of NZ_JBQAEH010000001.1, forward strand.
GTAAAAGATAATAATCCGCAGGGAAATCCCTACGGATTAAAGTTTCACTTATTTCGCTGGTGGATCAAATTTCACACCTACATCTTTTGATCCGCCTTCACTTCTTACAAGTTGAATAATTTTATTTGCTTCTTTCTGTGAATGTTTTGCCGCTTTAACCGTTACTCTAATATCAGTGCCATCAGCTCTTACAAGAGCATCTGGATATCCTCCTTGAGATTTAATTACTGTCTCAAGTAATTCTTGCTTCGTTTCCATTGTCGTAATGGCATCAAAATTTTCTTTCGCTTTATTCTTTTCTGTTGCTGAAGCTTTTGTTGAACTCATCACTTCTTGTAATTTTGCTTTTTGTTCACTACGCTGATCTTCCATTTGCATACGTAAAGCTGTGAAATTCTCATCACTTGATTGAACTGATACATTGCCCTCTTTTTTACTTGTTTCTTTTTTTGCATTTTCTTTTTTGTCTGTTTCTTTATTTGTTGTTTCCTTGCTTGTATTTTCTTTTTTCGGAGTTTCTTTAGGCGCTTCGTTTGTTACTGCTTTATCAGTACCTTGTTTTTCTTGTCCAATCTTTTCACCTGTTGCCGGCGATGCTGTATTCATTTTGTCAGGAGTTGTCACGTAATACACAGATAGTACAACAACTAAACTTAACATCGTTAATAACCAAACTGTTTGTTTTTTTAACACTTTATTTCCTCCCTATCAATTTTTCGGTGAAACTGAAACGCGATGGGCCGGTACATCTAGCAGCCTTATCACAGCTTCTTTTACCATTGCTTTAACTTGTATATTATCCACTCCCTTTGCTACGACAAGAACACCACGTACTTTCGGCTTCTCTGTTCGTAAAACAACAGGAGTTTCTTTATCCCCTTCACGTATAATGACAGTCTTTTCATCAAGAGACTCGTCCTCTACTTCTCTCTTACCGCCTGTTTTATCTGTTTCACCTGTTGTTTGTGAGCGTTTCACTGTATTTTTTTCTAAAATTTTTTCTTCAGATGAATCTAAATTCACTTTAATCGTTACGTCTTTTACTCCTGCTATTTCTTCTAAAGCAGTTTTTAATTCTTGTTCATACGCTTTTTCATATTTTTCTACATTTGACATATTATCATTATTTTTTTGTCCAAAAGTTGGTACATCTTTTTCCTGGTTTTGAGTTTTTTGTTCTTTAAATACAGGTACTTCTTCTTTTTTACTTGAAAAAAAACTACTAGAAAACATAAGCAAAATTCCAAGTATGAGTAGGACAAGTAAGAACTTAGGTGTTACCTTTCTTCCCTTCTCATTACTTTCTTTTTCATCTCCATTCAATAAGTTTCGAAAAAATGAGAACTTCGAATTTTTATCTTTATTGTCCATTTACTCTACCTGTCCTCCCTTCCATTTGAACTTGGATTTGTTTATTCTCTAGTTGCCACCTGCTTGAAAAGAAGTCTTTCATTTCTACATTCGTTTCCTCTACTTTTTTCGGTGGTTCTTTCGTGTTAATTTCAACTGGTTTTACTGTTTCGATTGCATCATTTTTACTACGTTCTTTTTCTTTTAACGTCACAACAACAGATTGAATATCTTTCGCTGACTTTACTTCCGCTGTGCTTTCCGCTGCGACTATTTGTATTTCAGAGACTGACATACCATACTGTTTCTCAAACTCTTTTCCTACTTCTTTTTTCATTTTGGTAGCCATCTCTTCTAAACTATATGCACGTGTTAGAGCTTGTATTTCTTTTTTCTTCGAATCTATTGAATTTTTTACAGATCCTTCTGCTACGTACTTTTCTTCATTAAAATTTGCAATTACTTCATTTACATCTGTCTGCAATAGTTTAAAAAGGGGTGTTAAAATTAATACGACTAACAAAAGACTTACAACGAATTTAACGTATTTTTGCAAATTCGAATTTGGAAGAATAAGATGAAGCATTGTCGCTAAGAGCAAAAAAACGATAATATTTCTGATCCACTCTGTAACAAATTGCATACTCTTCACCTCCTACCGCATCATAAGTGTAATATTCCCCGCAGCAATAATAATTGTAATACTTAAAAAGAACATAAATGATACGATAGCTAAGCAAGCAAATACGTAAATGATGCTTCGTCCAATAATGTCTAAGCATTGAATAATTGCTCCGCCGCCAACCGGTTGCAATACTGCTGCTGCGAATTTATAAATAAATGCGATACAGAAAATTTGAATCGCTGGAAAAGCAACAATTAAACATAAAATGACGAGCCCAATAATTCCGACTGTGTTTTTCAATAATCCTGATGCGCTAATAACAGTATCTGCCGCTTCTGTAAACATCCTTCCGACTACTGGAATGAAGTTCCCTGTTACAAATTTAGCAGTTTTCACAGCTATTCCATCAGCAACGGCTGTTGCTGTTCCTTGTACAGATAATACTCCTAAAAAAATCGTTAAGAAAATACCGATAATCCCAACGCTAACGTTTTGCAGAAGCTTGGACAATTTCGTCACTTTATATTGATCACTCATTGTACTTACAATACTTAATATCGTTGCCAGTAATAAAAGCGGTAGAACGATATAATTCATAAGAAGCCCGCTTGTATTCATTAAGAAAATGATAATCGGATGAAAGAAAGATACAGATACAACCCCGCCACCAGTCGCTATAAGCGCCAATAAAATTGGCAATAGCGCTAATATGAAATCTACCATTGTTTGTATCGTTTCTCTTGCATATGTCATAACGACATAAAAACTATTTAAAGCAAAAATAATAAGTACCATATATACAACAGCATCAGCAATTTTACTTACACTACTTTTTGAAAAAGCGGATTGCAGTGATTGCAACAATGCACTAAAGATTGTGAGCATAATGAGTGTGCCAAGCAGTTTTCCATTAGCTGCAAGCTCATGAAATAAATATTTTAATAACCCTATCATCCACTCTTTTAGAGAGAATTCTTTTTCTCCCTTTACAAACTCCATAAAACTCCCTTTTTGACTCTCTGGCAAATAGCCTCCATATTTTGTAACAAGCCCGTCCCAAAATTGCTTCACATCTTCAATTCCGAGCTTATCCAATTGTTGATCAACGACGTTTGTTTCTACAGGAGAAGCTTGTACAACAACCGGTAAAGAAAAGAAAAGGAAGCAAGCAAATAGCAGCTTAGCTCCAAACCTCCTCAACATTCACTCCCCCTTATCCCGTCGGTAAAAATCCGAGAATAGTTTCAATTACAACCGTCAAAATAGGAATTGCCATAACGAGAATTAAGATTTTCCCAGCAAGTTCAATTTTCGAAGCGATGGCACCTTGACCAGCATCTTTTGTAATTTGAGCTCCAAACTCGGCAATATAAGCAATTCCAATAATCTTTAGTAACGTTTCCACGTAGACGTTACTAACTTTCGCTTCACTCGCTACTCTCTCAATCATTTGTAAAATAGAATGAATTTGATCGATTAAAATTAGAAACATCACGCTACCTACGAACACAATAAATAAAGATGTAATACTAGATTTATGCTGGTTCAAAACAGCAGCTAAAAACGTAGCAACGAGGCCTAATCCGACAATTTGTATAATTTCGATTCGAACCGCCTCCTTTACTGGAAGAGAAAGACACTTTTAATCTTGTCGAATAGCGTATTAATTAAAAATGCAACATGAAATAAAATGACGACAAAACCGACAAGGATAACCCAATTTGCAATATCCTCACGCTTCAATTCTTTTAGTACAGTATGAATGAAAGCTAAAACAATGCCGATTCCGGCGATTTGAAATATTAATCCAACATCAATGGACATCGCCTTTCTCCCCCCTATAGCAGTAAAATTACAATTAGTAGCCCTGCTAGTACCCCTAAGCTCTTAATCATTTTTTCGTATTGCAGTTGTAAAGCTTTCGCTTCCTCTTCTTCTCTCTCCAAATGTGTAATACATAAGCGAATATGTTTTTGTTGTGATTCACGATCATGTTGCCCGAGCGTTTCACCAAATTGCTGCAGTATTTCATACTCGGTTTGTTGAAAAGCCGTCAACTTCCAATTCTCTTTCAAACTATCTATCCAAGCTTCCCTTACCGTTTGTTCTCCACTTTCTAGTTTTTTAGCGAAACTTTGAAATATCCAATTTAATGGCTTTGGCATTTGTTTAACTAATCGCTCGGCAGCCTCAGATAAAGGTGTGTGTCCATACATAATTTCTGCCTCTAATGATTGAAGTGCTGATTTTAATAACCTAAGTTGCCTCGGCCTCTCACTGTATCTTTTAGCGTACGAAAACCCGAAAAAGGTGCTGACCGCAACGATTAACACTGCACCAAATATTTTCACCATACGCCCTCAGCCTTTCTATTTGATAACACTGGTTTTCCATATTTATCTTTCACCTGCATAACCGTTCCTGGACCCCTCGCTTTTGACAACTCCACAAACCTATCAAATATACCAAGCTCTAGCACTGCCTTGAGCGATGGACGTCTCACAACATCCTCATAGGAAAATCCGTGTGCGCTTATAAAAAGCTGAACACCTGCATGCACTGCCTCCATAATTGCTTCACTATCTTCTTTACGGCCAATTTCATCTACGATCAAAATATCAGGACTCATAGAACGAATCATCATCATCATTCCTTCTGCCTTTGGACATGCGTCTAACACATCGACTCGGGTACCAAAATCATATTGCGGGATTCCTTTCACACAGCCAGCAATTTCTGAACGTTCATCAACGATCCCCACTTTACAGGAAGGAATTTCCGAAGCACTTACCCCTTGACTCATGCAACGTGCTACATCTCTTAAAAGTGTCGTTTTTCCCGTTTGGGGAGGGCCAATTACCATCGTGTTTAACCACCTTTTTTCATACAAATATGGCAAAAGCGGTTCAGCAATCCCTATTTTTTGACGAGCAATACGAATATTAAAGGAAGAGACATCACGAATCATTTTCACTGCGCTTTTTTCTGTAATGACTTTTCCTGCTAACCCGATTCTATGCCCCCCGCGAAGCGTCACATACCCACGTTTTAATTCCTCTTCCATCGTATAAATTGAGAATTGACTTAATTTATTCAATAAGTAAATAGCATCCTCTGCAGTAGTGATATAGTCATAAAAAAACACCTTTCCGTGTGCAATACACTCTAGCGGCCTTCCAATTCGAACACGAATTTCCTCTAAAGCATCGTATTGCTTACATTCTTCAATTAAGTACTTCATCGTTTTTGGTAAAACTTCTAATACCTCTTTCATCGGCTTCTCCCCACTATACTCGACTTACTATTTCAGTAATGCGATAAAAATACAGCAAATTCCAAGCGCTAGAAAAAAGAGCTTCAAGAAAGAAATTTCACTTGCTACACTTGCTATCCCAATTGTCATTGTTAAAATTAATACGGTAGGTCCAACAAACGCCAACATACCATTTATAAACAACGCTTTCTTCGCATCATTCACATAAAGCATAAGCAAAGCAGCAAATATCTCCGCACTACCTGAAAATAATCGAAGTGCCCCCATAACAAGCACGGATGTTTCCATTGCCGCTAGCCACTGTTTCATTCTTCCACCTTCTCCCGTAACAGTTACTAACTTCGTATTCTAAAAAAGAATATATTTGTACAACCATATGCAGAGGTTGTCTATTTCAGAAGTAAAAACATAATTTTTCTCTAAAGTCCGAATTAGAATCTGAATATTCGTATTATTTTATGGTATATTATGGTATATTTAGTTTGAAAGGGGTTTAAACCATGCAGCACGTCACTTTATTACCACTAGATTTATGCTATACAAATGTGATTTTCGAGCTATCAAGTGATCCACATATAAAAAATGCATTGGGGATAACGGTAGAAAACATCGAAGACACGAAAACATTTCTTCTTTTCGCAATAGAAGAAGAGCGTCAAAAGAAATCCTTATCGAGAATGATTGTGAATGAAGAAAATGAAATAATTGGCCTCACCACACTTAAACATATTAATAATGAAAAAAAGCAATCTCACATTGGTAGTTGGATTGGCTATCCATACTGGGGAAAAGGCTATAACGAGGCTGCTAAAAAAGAAATCTTTAAAATCGCCTTTTTAGACTTACAACTTTCCTACGTATTTGCTGGTGCTAAAACGAATAATATCCGCTCACTAAAAGCACAAGAAAAACTATCCTATATTTCATTGCATGTGGAAAACAAGTTTCCAGACGAACACGCTGCACTAGAGAAAGAAGTAAGGTCACCTTGCTCTCTGCATGTCGTGTCACGTGAAAATTTTTTAAACTGGTTGAAATTACAGAATGAGGAGGAAAAATATGAAGGCATTGAAAATTATTTTAACCGTTGTAGTAGAATTAGCTCTTATTTATCTTTTTTCATTATTAGTCGGTTGGTCATTTATAGAGACCTTTTTCCTTGGTAGTTTAGCAATATTTGCAATTATGTGGTTAATTATTATGAGTAACCATAGAAATAACATTACAGATCACGCAATAAGCAAAACATTAACTGGCGTTGAGACTGGCGAAATAAAACCATTTCAAATTGTTTTGACTCCATCTATTATGGGTACTCTTTCACTTGTTTTAGTCAGTTTTATAGTAACAGCTATTTACTATCTACCCTATTTCCTATAAAAAAAACACTCGTGAATTATCACGAGTGTTTTTTTACTATGCACGAGAAACGTATTTACCTTCACCAGTGTTGATGATAAGCATTTCGCCTTCGTTAATGAAGATTGGTACTTGTACAACAAGACCAGTTTCTAATGTAGCTGGTTTTGTTACGTTAGAAGCAGTATCACCTTTAATACCAGGCTCTGTTTCTGTAACTTGTAATTCAACTGTGTTTGGAAGTTCAACACCAAGTACTTCGCCTTGGTAAGTCATAATTGCTACTTCCATGTTTTCTTTTAGGAATTTAAGCTCGCGCTCGATTTGTTTTTCACCAAGTTCGATTTGCTCATAAGTTCCGTTATCCATAAATACGTGAGCCTCACCGCTTGCGTATAAGTATTGCATACGACGGTTTTCGATGTGTGCTTTTTCTACTTTCTCACCTGCACGGAATGTTTTCTCTTGAACAGAACCTGTGCGAAGATTACGTAGTTTAGAACGAACGAATGCAGCACCTTTACCTGGCTTTACGTGTTGGAAATCAAGTACTTGCCAAAGGGCATTGTCCACTGAAATTGTTAAACCTGTACGAAAATCGTTTACTGAAATCATGTAAAAAAATCCTCCTGTGTATTACAAAATAATAAGTTCTTTTGGTGATTTCGTAATTACTTCATTACCTTCACTTGTCACAATGATATCATCTTCAATACGTACGCCGCCAATACCTGGAATATAAATACCTGGCTCTACTGTTACAGCCATACCTGGTTCAAGTACTGTATCAGAACGGAACGCTAAACCTGGTGCTTCATGGATTTCAAGACCTATTCCATGACCAGTAGAGTGTCCAAAGTATTCACCATATCCTTTTTCCGTTATGTAGTCACGCGTTAGCGCATCAGCCTCGCGACCTGTTAAACCAGCTTTAATACCGTTCACACCACGTAGTTGTGCTTCTAAAACGATATTATAAATTTCTTTTAATTTATCAGATGGTTCACCGACTGCAATCGTACGAGTAATATCAGAACAATATCCTTTGTAATAAGCGCCGAAGTCTAATGTAACGAAATCTCCTGTTTCTATCACTTTTTCAGATGCCACGCCGTGCGGTAATGCCGAACGAAGACCTGAAGCAACGATAATATCAAACGAAGAAGATGTTGCTCCTTGTTTTCTCATGAAAAATTCAAGTTCATTTGACACTTCAATTTCAGATACTCCCGGGCGAATGAATGATAGAATATGCTCAAAGGCAGCATCTGCAATCTGTGCAGCTTCCTTTAATATCTTAATCTCTGAATCAGTCTTTATCAAGCGTAACTTTTCTACAAGTCCAGAAGTCGGGATAAATTCAGCATCAATCGCTTCCTTATGCACTGAATAAGAACTATATGTAAGAGTATCTTGCTCAAAACCAAGTTTTTGAATTCCAAGCTCTTTCACTTGCTTTGCCACTTCATCAATGATCAATCCTGCGTGCTGTACAACCTCATATCCAACCGCTTGTTTACTTGCCTGCTCGACGTAACGGAAATCTGTAATAAATTGAGCACGATCTTTTGAAATAAGAACAACGCCTGCTGTTCCTGTGAAGTTAGCCATATATCTACGACTATGTTCATTTGTTAACAAAATACCGTCAATGCCAGCCTCATCAAATGCACTTCGTAATCTTTCAATTTTCTCCATTACTTTATGCCTCCCTCAATTTCTCCATTAATGCAAATAATGCTAACTTATAGCCATAAAAACCAAATCCTACAATTTGACCTGCACAAACAGCTGCCGTCACAGATTCATGACGGAACGATTCACGCTGATGAATGTTAGAAATATGTACTTCAATAACAGGAATCGAAATGCTCGCAATGGCATCACGAATCGCATAGCTATAATGCGTAAATGCTCCCGGATTTAAAATGATCCCTTCATATATATCTTCCGCTTCATGAATAATGTCGATAATGGCACCTTCATGATTCGATTGGAAACATTCTAACTCCACTCCCATTGTTTCTGCTTCTTGCTTCATATCTGCTTCAAGTGTCGCTAGCGTGCCCTTTCCATATACATTTACCTCACGAACACCGAGGCGATTTAGGTTAGGACCGTTTACGAGGAGTAACTTTTTCATATTCTTAAAACTCCTTAATATTAAATATCTATACAATATTTTAACATAGGAGTTACTTATTTGAATAGTTCGTCTTCTCTTGCCCTTCTTGTTCTGCTTTATTGCTATTTACTGCGTAAGAAACAGAATATGCTATAAACACACCATACAATATAAAAATACATATTGTCGTCACAATTGTCTCTTTTGGTAAATGGAGCGCACTTTTAATAACAGGAGCCATTAAACCCATCCCCAAAAACAGTAGTGCCCACCAAAATAGCCCATAAATAATTCCCGCTATAATCCCTTCAAACTTCGCAAAAAATGCTTTATACAAAAAGGCGATCAAAATTGAAAGAAGTCCCATACACACTATTCCGAACACATTGCCCCATACACCCTCTTTCCAACTTCCAAACGCAAATGGTAAAAGGAAATAATTCGGTCCCGCCTCCGTGAATGAAAATATATGAAGGAAATACCAGATCCCGCCCCAAAAGATTCCACCAAACAAACCAATCTGCACAAAATTCCTTGTTCCTAATTGTTCTTGACTCACATCGACACCTCCGCTCAATAGTATGCCCGAAACTATTTTGAAGCATGTTTAAATCCTGCGAAATTTGTCTATAAAAAGAATAAGAAATGTCCGACTCTCATAACATTTTCCCTTGTCATCTACTTGTATTTGCCGATAAAATAAAGGAAACTCGGTGATTGTCTTATTTCAAAACGACAGAACCCAGTATGACAATTGCCTCTTTTTCTACATAAGAGAGAAACAAATACAGGTTGGTGTTAACATGGCAGAAGAGTCAAAACAAATATATGGTGGGCAAGCGGTCATAGAAGGAGTTATGTTTGGCGGTAGAGAATATACTGTTACAGCGGTTCGTCGTAAAGATAAATCGATTGAATTTTATCGATTACCACGCGTTCGTAATAAAGTACTATCTACCCTAAAAAAAATTCCATTTTTACGAGGGATTGCCGCTATTGTGGATGCAAGTGCGAATGGAGCAAAGCATTTAAACTTCGCTTCAGAACGATTTGACGTCCACCCAGAAGATGATGAACAAATTGCAAATAAAAAAGAAGAACAATCAAAATTAACGATGGTATTAGGAGTTGCAGCTGTTGGCGTTTTATCTTTTATATTCGGTAAAGTCATTTTCACAGCAGTTCCTGCACTATTAGCTGAATTAACGAGACCGATTTTCCCATCTCATACTGGGCAAATCATTGTCGAAAGTGTCATTAAGCTCATGCTATTATTGAGCTATATATACTTTATTTCTTTAACCCCACTTATTAAGCGGGTATTTCAGTATCACGGTGCAGAGCATAAGGTAATCAATGCTTACGAGAATAACCTTCCTCTGACTGTAGAAAACGTTCAAAAGCAAACTCGTCTCCATTATAGATGCGGCAGTAGCTTTATTATATTTACAGTCATTATTGGAATGTTCGTTTATTTCCTAGTCCCTACAGATCCTCTTTGGGCACGAGTTATAAACAGAATTTTATTAATTCCAGTTGTACTTGGTATTTCTTTTGAAGTATTGCAATTTACAAATCGATTACGAGACATTCCCGTATTACGCGTACTTGGATATCCTGGATTATGGCTACAACTATTAACAACGAAAGAACCAACAGATGATCAAGTGGAAGTAGCAATTGCATCGTTTGAAGAATTATTACGTTTAGAGAACAAACAATAATTATTTAAAAATGGTGTTCAACTCCTTTCCTCATCGTTAATATACTAATTTCAATATATGTTTTTAGGAGGTGTCCCTTATGAACGGTCGTTCGTTTACTTTCGCTATATTTGTGCTTATTATCGGATTGGCAATATTCGGCCTTGTTTCATCTGTTATTACAAATCCCATGGGTGTATTAAGAAATATCGGGTACATGTTACTTGTTGTCGGTATCTTTTACTTGCTATACAAGATGTTTACAAATTCCAGTGGTTCCGCAAATTCGCAAAGCTCATATAAGCGTGCGGCAAAACAATCGAACCGCAAACATGGGAAACAAAATGTAGCACCCCTAGGCAATTCTTTCTTTAAGTCAAATACTTCTAATGACAAAAGTAAAAAAGGGAATTCTTCCACTTTGAAACGAAAAAGAAAACAGTCTCATTTAACTGTCATTGAAGGCAAAAAAAGCAAAAAGAAAGACCGTGCTTCCTTTTAGGAAATACGGTCTTTTTTTATACTTTGAAGCACTTCTTTTAAACTTTTCTCTCTCATACTTTCAATTCGAAGATGATGATTTTCAAACGGTAAATTCCGTGTCACATCATTAGGTACCACAACGCACGTTAATCCCGCTGCAACTGCTGCTCTCAATCCATTTAATGAGTCTTCAAATACAACAGCTTCAGATGGCTTAATTCCTAATTCTTCTATTGCAACTCGATAAAGAGCTGGATCTGGTTTTACCTTCTCAACATCTTCTCTCGTTTTAATTACTTCAAAATATTCTCGAATTTGTAGCTCTTCTAAAAAATGAATAACCCATTCTCTAGAAGAACTAGAAGCTAGTGCAATTTTTAATCCCATTTCTTTCGCTTCTTCTAAATATTCTTTTACCCCGTCACGAGCTTCTGGTATTCTCATTTTCTCTTTATGTAAAGTTGCCACTTTTTCTTTTAATACACTTTTGTTAAACTTCTCTTTTAATTGATCATTTAAATATGTATAAAGTACCTCATCTGTTGTTCCAATGCATTTCGCAAATTCCTCTAAAGGTAGTTCCCCGCCGTATTCACGAACAGCATCTCTGAAAGAGTGAAACCATATCGTTTCTGTATCCACAATTAATCCATCAAAATCAAAAATAATTGCTTTCATAATTCTCCCATCCTTTTCGAATTGAAATAAAAAAGGAAACGCCATACGTTCCCCTTAATTACTTTTCTCTTCATTTGCTCTTTGAACACCGCGAAGTGTTTCCACTCGGACTGTATCTTGTTCAAAGTATTGCACTAAATCACCAATGCGATCAATCGCTTCCCAACTTAAATGATGTTCAATTCCTTCTACATCATTGTAAATTTTACTTTCATCCACACCGATAATACGCATAAATTGCTCTAGCAAGTCATGACGATATACGAGACGTTCTCCGATTTTTTTACCTTTTGTTGTTAATACAAGCCCTCTATATTTTTCATAAATTAGATATTCATCTTTGTCTAATTTTTGCACCATTTTTGTTACAGAGGATGGATGTACACTAAGCGCTTCAGCAATATCAGATACGCGGGCGTAACCCTTTTCATCAATCAACAAATAAATTTGTTCAATATAATCTTCCATACTAGGGGTAGGCATCGGTTTCCTCCATCCAAGTTCATTTTGCTTATTCCGTACGAAGCAATCAATAAAATGATACACCAGAAAGAATAACGTGACAAGTTGAAAACGAGCCTAAATATATAAAACAAAAAAGAATCTGTATTTGCATACAGACCCCCCTTAAGTAAAATATTGTATTTCTGCATTAGGAAAAAATTCATTTATATAACCTCTTATCGTTTCTTCCAATACTGCTGCATCATCCTTTTTATATACATATTTTCCGATGCCATATCGTCCCCATTTATACTTCCGCTTCTCTTCATCCATTTCAAGCTTCGTATTTGGATAACGCTCTTGAATAACCTTTTTCGCTGGTTTCGTAAAACGATGCTGAATTAATTCAAACGTTAAATTTGGTATCGTCACATCTTTCAGCGCATTGTACAGTCGCTCAAATAGTTCACGATATCCTTCTTCCCATCCTTCATGCATATAAAGTGGCGCGACTATAAAACCAAGTGGATAACCTGCACCTGCTACTTTACGTGCCGCCTCAATTCGCTCCTCAAATGGCGATGTCCCTGGTTCAAAATTTTTAATTACATATCGTGAATTTATACTAAACCTGAAACGAGTTTTCCCATTATGCTTTGCATCTAATAAATGATCAACGTGCGAATATTTCGTGACGAAACGTAAGCGCCCATATTCACTTTCTCCAATGAATTCAATCGCCCGCTTTAATGCATGTGTTAAATGATCAATCCCAACAATGTCTGATGTACACGCTGCTTCAAATCTTGTTATTTCAGGTGCCCTTTCATCCATATATTGCTTTGCCTTCTCAAATATTTCATCAAGATTGACATACACACGAACGTAAGGCTTACTCCCAAGTGTTGTTTGCAAATAGCAATAATGACAATGTCCCATACACCCTGTTGCGAGCGGAATTGCATATTCAGCTGACGGTTTTGACGTATCAAACTTTAGCGTCTTCCTTACTCCAACGACAAGTGTAGCCTTTGCATTACGATACTTTTGCAAATCATTTTCTCCTGGCAAATTTCTAATTTGATTATGTGATGTCGTTTCACGAATTTCTAATCCCATCTTCGTAAACTTCTCATAAAGCTCTTTTCCAAGCGGATATTCAAGTGCCTTTGGTTCAAAGTAAACGAGTTTTGGCATAAATGGTTTCATGTACTTCCCTCCCTCTCGTTAGTATGGGAAACGTTGAAAAATTAACACGCATTAAAGTTTTCCACTTCAGTAACTTGCGTTGCAAGTTACTGAATGTTATAATTTGGATAACAGCTACCTTGCAACGCAAGTTACCTGAGTAAAAGGTGGTGAAATCATGCACAGCCAAATGTTAAAAGGTGTACTAGAAGGTTGCATCCTATACATCATTTCACAAGAAGAAGTGTACGGATATGAACTGAGCACAAAATTAAATAAACACGGATTTACATTCGTAAGCGAAGGAAGCATATATCCGTTATTGTTACGTATGCAAAAAGAAAAATTGATTGAAGGAACATTAAAAGCCTCCTCACTCGGTCCAAAACGAAAATATTATCACGTAACCAATAAAGGATTAGAGCAGCTTGAAGAATTTAAACAAAGCTGGGGAATGGTTTCAACTACGGTAAATAACTTATTACAGGGGGAGTGATAGGGATGAATGCACAAGACATGATTGAATTGAATAATAAAAAACGTGAGCTTCTAACACCTGAAAATGAAGTTGCTTATAGCGATATGTTAGTTTATCTTCGTTTATCTAACGTGCCAGAGCAACAAATGGAAGAACTGTTACTAGAAATATTAGATCACCTCATCGAAGCACAAGCAGAAAATAAAAACGCTTATGACATCTTTGGAGATAATTTACAATCTTATTGCGATGAACTTATATCAGCTTTACCAACTCAAACAAAGTTAGAAAAAGCCTCTTTAATTGGATTTTCTATTAGCTTACTTCTTGCTATACAGTTTGGCATAAATGCAATTATTTCATTTTTTATGTTTTTCTTTGAAAAAAACAATACATTATCAAGTCCGCCTTTTAGCATCCTTGGAACTACTTTGTCTGTTTCAATAATTATACTAGGTATACTATTTATTTTATATTTATTAAAGCGTTACTCCTTTAATCAGAAAATAAATTGGAAAAGAAGAATTCTATTTGGATTCGCATTTGCTACTCCATTTTGTTCCGCTGTATTCTTAAATATTTATTTCCAAAAGCAACCTTATCTCATTTATCATCTAAACTTTTGGCAAAATGCTTTAATTGCTATCTTATTTTTTATTTTATATAAATTACTATATAAAAAATCAAATTTTTAACAGCCCTTCAAAAGGCTGTTTTTTCTTCTGTCTAATTTTACAAATTGAAAAATTTCATAAAGAAAATAAGAAAAATGCAAAATAATTAAAGTTAATTGTTGACGTGATGCTTTTATTATCGGTATCATAAATCTTCGTGAGCAATTATTTTTCGTTATACGATTTTTTTATTATTACTGAATTTTTGAGAGGAGAAATTAGATGTCAGTTAAGAAGAAAACGCAAGTACGCACCGGCAAAATGGTACGTGAACTAATGTTAGCAGACGAAGATGTAAATGCTTCGCTAATTATGGTATATAGTGAAAACGGTGTAAACGCAGAAATTAAAATCGAGGGCTTAACGCCGAAATGTAACGAAGAATTATTTTTGAGCGGAAACGTGGATTGGAACAAGAGTGTTATTTATAAAATTGTTGATTTCACTGGAAACGCTGAAGTTGGTAAAGTTACATTAACAGCGATGAACAAAAACAATGTTTCTCTAGAAATTGAACGCGTTATGTGGAGTAAAGAAAATAAAGAAGCTGCCGAGCAAGAAGAAACACAGGTAGAAGCAGCACCGAAAAAGGAAGTAGTTGTAGAAGCTCCAAAAGCAATTACGCCTGCTCCTAAGCCTGTTACGCGTGTGGAAACACCTGCTATGGCACCTAAGCCTACTCCGGTACCGACACCGAAGCCAGTAAGCGTAGAAGCAGCTGTAGAACTAGTTACTCCAGCGCCTGTGAAAAAAGCGGTCCCTACTCCAGTTACAAAGCAAGAGACAGCACCGGTTGCTCCTGCAAAACCGAAGCAGCCTGCTTTGACTGAAACAAATTCAAAACTACAAGAAAATTATGTTAAACTCGTGAAAAAGACAATTGAAGTTTGTCAAGATTACGAGCTTGGCATCGACATAGATGATTCTATTGAAAGCTTAAAAGAAGAACTACAAAGCCAAGGTATTAGCGTTACATTTGACAAAGAAATTATGGACGTTGTAAATCGCCTTCGTTCTTTACAAGATAAAGGAATCAAAGTAGAAAAAGTACTTAATTTACTATAAAAAAATAAGAGGTGGCAATTGCCATCTCTTATTTTTTATAATTCCACTCATTACTTTCATACTTTTCTTTCGCTAACGTTTGAACTTCATGTAACTGTTCTTCTGTTAATTCATATGGAACAAGTTCGACATCCAATCCTTTTTCAAAGCCAACTTCAAACGCTTTAATTAACTGTTCTATCGTAAATGTACGGTCTGTTAATTCATTAATTGCTACTGCTTTAGAAGAGAACATACTCTTCATACGTTCTTTCACACGTTCATTTGGGAATAAAAATAGATCATATAGTTCATCTAAATCAATTTCTAATGGAATCGATCCATGCTGTAAAATAACACCTTTTTGACGTGTTTGAGCACTACCAGCAATTTTTCGTCCTTCCACTACAATTTCATACCAAGATGGTGCATCAAAACATACGCCGGAACGTGGATTTTTTAAATTTTCACGATCTGCTTCTGTTTTTGGAACTGCATAATATGCTTCTAACCCTAATGCCTTAAAACCATCTAATAAACCTTGCGAAATAACACGATACGCTTCTGTAACTGTTTTCGGCATATTCGGATGATCTTCAGACACAATAACACTATACGTTAACTCTTTGTCATGTAGTACACCCCTGCCGCCTGTTTGACGACGAACGAATCCATATTTCTTTTCGTTAACTACATCCATATTAATATCTTTTTCAACACGTTGAAAATACCCAACTGTTAATGTTGGTACCTCCCATTCATAAAAACGAATTGTTGGTGGCATTTTCTTTTCACTTTGCCAATTTAATAAACATTCATCTAACGCCATATTAAATGCCGGTGAACATTGACCAGAGTTAATATAACACCATTTTTCTTTTCCCATCCTGCACCTCATATAACCAATTATTTTTCACATTCTCTAGTCTACCAAATTCGACAAAATTTGTGAAAGAATACGAAATTTCTTCTTATATGCAAATGAATCTGTTGCATAAATACATAAGGGCATTATAATATTGAAAGTAGGATAAGAAAAAAGGGAGCGATAGAATCGTGTCAACAACTTGGATTATTTTATTAGCCGTAATCGTAGCATTTATCGGCTACACTGTATGGATGTACTTCTATCAGAAAAAATTAATTAAAACTCTTACAGAAGAAGAATTTCGCGCTGGCTACCGTAAAGCACAGCTTATCGATATTCGTGAAGCAGACGAATATAACGCAGGGCATATTTTAGGTGCACGTAACATTCCGTTATCACAAATTCGCCTTCGCCATAAAGAACTTCGTCAAGATCAACCTGTTTACTTATATTGCCAAAGCGGATTCCGTACAGGTCGTGCAGCGCAATACTTAAAAAAACAAGGCTACAAAGATTTCTACCAATTACAAGGCGGATTTAAATCTTGGACAGGCAAAATTAAAAAGAAATAATAACATACAAAAAACTAGCTGAATAAATCAGCTAGTTTTTTCATTTCATCTTATTCGCAATGTATAATAAATTCTGCTTGATTACCTTTTCATCGTTCTCTTCTACATTCCGATACAGCAGTTGATATTCAATTCCTTTCTCTTTCCATATAAGCGTAGCAAATTCGTCACCACGTTCATAATCATCTTTATTTTTAAAATAAGCAGACGTTCCATTATTCAGTTTCATTTGTTCTTGAAATCGCTTCTCTTCCACAAGATCCGGAAAACTATAAGGAAAGTTCGCGACATTTAACTCAATATACTCATTTCTACCTGGTTCTTTCTGTTTATATTTAATCGTTAAGACAGTGTTCTTTTTCCCAAGCGTTCTTACTTCCCCCTTCACATCACTTGTAATATCGTACGGTAAAAACGTTGGAACTTTAAACTTCACCGGAAAATATTTTGGAAGTTCCTTTAGCGGAATAGGATCCGTAACACGATCCATAGCTCCTCCCGTTGTTCCCACAAAGTGTTTTTCTTCTTGCATCGTTTGCTGAAACGAACACGAACTAAGCACGAAACTAGAAAACACGAAACAAATGATTCTTTTTTTCAATTTGTTTCCGCCCTTTCATATCGCTCTCTTAACGAACGAAGCGTTGATATTCTCTTCATATTCGCTTTGTCACCAAACTCCACCTTTGAAAACTTTCCACGTTATTCTCACACATTTTGACAACACTTTTTGCAAACAAAAAAGACCCCTATCATTCTTACGCCCAAGTGAAAAGGTTACGCGAATAAAAAGAAGTCTTATTAATACCATAGTTTGTGAAAAGCTTTTCAGGTCAAGATTTTTTCTTTCTTATTATTTTCCCTTTATAATAAGGGAAAGAGGTGATACATATGGCCAATATAAAACAAATTGCTAAAACTGCTGGTGTATCGATATCAACTGTTTCTCGTGTCCTGAATAATCACCCTTACGTAAAAGAAGAAAAGCGTAAGCGTGTTCTAGATGCTGTTGAAGAATTAAACTACGCAAAAAATATAAATGCTGTCCATTTAATAAGAGGGAAAACATATACAATTGGCGTTATGCTTCCTTTCATTAACCTCCCCTACTTCAGTACGATTATTGAAGGAATCGGAAACGAAGCGTTATTAGCTGGGTATCATATTAATTTATGTCAAACGAATTACGATAGCATTGAAGAAATTCGTGTTCTTGAAATGATGAAAATGAAACAATTTGATGGGATGATTATTTGCTCCCGAACGAGCTCTTGGGAACAAATCGAACCTTTTGCAAAATTTGCCCCTATTATTTCATGTGAAAAAATGAAGCATCCCCTCATTTCATCCATCTACGTAGATCATTATGAAGGTTTCCGTCTTGGTACTGCCTATTTACTAAGTAGAGGCCATGAAAAAATCGGAATTTGTTTAGCAAGAAAAACAAGTGTAAATTCCATGGAGCGCGAAAAAGCGTTCGCCGATACACTTCGTAACGAAGGGAAAACGTTGCATCCTGAATGGATTTTCCACCAATGCTATACAATGCAGGACGGAGCACAAATACTCCATCGTATTTTAAATATGAAAAATCGTCCAACTGCTATTTTCACAGCGAACGATCAAGTTGCAGCTGGTTTATTAACAGAGGCTCGAAAACATGGTATTCGAGTACCTGAAGACCTTGCTATCCTTGGATTTGATAATCATGAAATTTCAAAGGCATTAGAAATTTCCACAATTGAACATCCCGGTCTCGCAATGGGCTCACATGCTTTTTCTTTATTCCATAAGCAGATCCAAAGCGAGCAAATTGTCGGCAGTGCAAAAGAACTTTCATTCCATTTAATTGAGCGAGAGACTGTCTAAAAAGAGCGTTACTTATAACGCTCTTTCTCAGCTCTTCACCTATTGACTTTATATTTCCCATCTCATATAATGAACCTAACGAACGGTAGGTAGGGGATGAAAATGACAGCAAACCGCATTAAAGCTGTAGCACTTTCTCATTTCGCACGCTACGGCTATGAAGGAACTTCATTGGCAAATATTGCTCAAGAAGTTGGGATTAAAAAACCATCGATTTACGCACACTTTAAAGGAAAAGAAGAGCTATATTTCATATGCTTAGAATCTGCTCTTCAAAAAGATTTGCAGAGCTTCACAGGCGATATCGAAAGCTTTTCCAATTCGTCCACTGAAGAATTGCTTTTAAAATTATTAAAAGGGTATGCAAAACGATTTGGTGAAAGTGAAGAATCAATGTTTTGGTTACGAACTTCTTATTTTCCGCCTGATGCATTTCGCGAACAAATTATTAATAAAGCAAATGTACACATTGAAAACGTCGGAAAACTTTTATTCCCTGTATTTAAAAGAGCAAGCGAACAAAATGAGCTGCATAACATTGAAGTAAAAGACGCCTTAGAGGCTTTTCTATGCTTACTCGACGGTCTTATGGTTGAACTATTATACGCAGGTTTAAATCGTTTTGAGACACGTTTAGACGCTTCTTGGAAAGTATTTTGGCGCGGACTTTCAAACTGACGGATTGCTCCTTTGCAATGCGTCGTTTTTAAGCCCTTTACCTAACGACTGGTAGGAAGGAGAAATGACATATGGCATGGATTTATGTAATCATCGCTGGTATTATTGAAATATTTTGGGTGATTGGACTAAAAAAAGCAGAGGCACCACTTGAATGGGCTGGTGTTGCTCTATTAATTACAATTAGTTTCGTCTTATTATTTAGAGCTTATAAAGATTTACCTGTCGGCACTGTATACGCAGTCTTTACAGGAATCGGAGCTGGTGGAATCGTTCTTACAGAGATTTTCATCTTCGGAGAACCTTTCTCTATCGTAAAAGTTTTATTAATCGGTTTAATCTTCTTCGGAGTAATTGGTTTAAAACGAGTAACAGAAGAAAAAGAAGCGAAGGAGGCCGCATAAAATGGCTTGGGTATTTTTAATTCTAGCTGGTATTTGTGAAATTATTGGTGTACTCTTTATGAAAGTAGCCACTGAAAAGAAAGGCTGGGCACCAAAAGTTATTTTAATCGCTAACTTCGGCGTAAGCTTCTTCTTCTTATCTCTTGCGATGAACACATTACCGATGGGAACTGCTTACGCAATTTGGACTGGAATCGGAACTGCTGGAAGTGCACTTCTAGGCATTCTCATTTTCCGAGAATCAGCGGATTGGCGTCGTCTTGCTTTCTTAAGCTGTATTCTATGCGGCGCTGTTGGCTTAAAACTATTAAGCTAACGTGAGGTGAATGTCATGTGGAAAGAACAAGGAAAGAAAATATTAGCATGGATCACACTTGGTATCGTCATTCTATTACAAATAAGTTTTCATATAATAGAATCATTGTTTCATAAAGTATTATCCATTCTCACATTCCTTCCTAACATGACACTTGAAATTATATCAATTGTTTGGTCCATTATCGCCTCCATTGCAATCGTCATTATATGGAGTATCGCCAAACTATGGAATAAGTTATTAAAAAAGGACAGTACTTCTGAAAAAGAGTAACTGTCCTTTTTTATATTCATTCAGACTTTCTGTAGAAGTTAGATGTGATAAGACAAAACAGACCAACTATGGCAATACTTATACCAACCCTTTTATGTAAACTTGGAAATAACGGTGGTATATCCGAGTAAACATTTGCTAATATGAGACCGATTGAAAATAAAAATATTCCTATTCTATATAACCATTTTCTTTTGTTCATCATTCTCCCCTCCTAACATTTTTCATACACTCCTTTCTTTTGGACATACTACCTAAAAAAGGAGTGGATAATATGCAAAATTCTATACATAAGCAAATTCTATTTTTATTTTTCCTCTTTCTTATTCTCGTTATCGTTTTCAGCTTTATATTACATACTCCAAAAGATGTACCAAATAGCGTTTCTTTTTATAAACTACTGCTCTCGTATTGTCGTTATTGAAGAAGGTGCCTTTTTTAAGGCACCTTTTAAAATTCTCTTTTTTCATATATTTTTACTGAAACAAAGGTAGATGCTATGAACATGCACATGGAACTAATGAATAACAAGCTGTTGTATAGTTGAATTTGTTCTAAGTTAATTTGAAACAAAGCTTCTAAAACAACTATCGGTGCCATGAATATTACTATCGTAATGAAAATGGTTTTCTTATACCCTAGCCAAAAGGATATTGGTAAAACAAAACTTAAATACAATAAAATAAAGCTAATACTAGCAACCATTGTCGTTTCAATAAATTCAAATAAGTTAACCCCACTCTTCATTCCCATCGTGAAACAACCGACCGTTACACTTATAAAAAGAATAATAATTGCTACTATATATTTCGCATACACAATTTGTTTTCTCAATATTGGTAAACTATTTACTATAACTTCACTCTCATTTTTACTATCTGCTTCAAATGTTTTTACTGTTGCCCCAATTGTAATAATTACTGACATAATTATGAACAGATTTTCCGTATCTGTTAAGGCCATATAAAAGAAAACAGGATACAGTATGTACCAAATTAAAAATTTCCATTGAATGATGAAATCTTTTAAAATTAGTTGCTTGATCATGTATTACCCCTCCTAATATGAAAATGCCCCTTCTATAACTCTGCCTCCTGAAACATTTTCATTGAGAGAAACATTGATATGACTATACTTACTAACACTCCAATACCAAGAACACCCATTGCTAGTGTAGCCTCTTGAGAGTGGAGTACTTTTAGCATAATTGTTTTATCACCAAAAATATTGCACATAAGACCAATCATACCCATTAAAGGAAAAAGCATACTCAAATTTAAGACAGTAATAACTTTATATCCCCCAATGTAATTAGTCGGTATCGTTACTGCACAATAAATCAAAGTTGCTACTATTGCTGAAAATATTGCATACCCAGGCATAACTATATCTCTGTTCAATAAAATATTTCCTAATATTACGACTATAAAAGTTACACTCAAACCAGCCATAATAAATAATGAACTTGCAATATATTTAGCTATAACTATCTCTGTTCTCGTTATAGGCAAACTCACTAACACTTTTTCTGCTTTACTTTTCTCGTCATAATAAAAAGAAATATATATAATCGTACTACATGTTATAAATACTCCTATTGCAATCCCCATTGGTTCGACGGAATCCTTAAAAATAGATAAAATGGGTATTAAAAAATAGAAAGGAAACATCTTCTTCTGTAAGAAAAACTCCTTCAAAATCAATTGTTGCATATAAATTCTCCTCTCTATAAATCACGCGTTTCATAAATTTTAATTGTAAGAAACATAGAAACGATATAGACACTAGCTAATATCATTCCTCCAACTATAAATACACCAATATGTACTGGATTCATAATCCACTCACTGAATGAAGATGTTGTTTCATACAGCCCATCACTAATAAATATCCAAAGAATTACACCCACTCCTATTGATGCTGCTGATCCTATACTTCTTACTACCTTCGATTTTGTACCATAATAACTAGGGAAAAACGTGACAACAAAAAATGTGGCATAAACAGCTCCATTTATGACTTCATACCATGGAATTTCAATGTATAGATTAGGATGATATACACCGATATCACTAATAACCACAATACCCCTTATAAGAAAAACAACTAACATCGTAGAGAGAATGGCACCAACAATGAATATTGCACAGGAAATATATCTAGCAATTATGATATCCTTTCGACTTACCGGTAAACTATTTATAACAATGTCACTTTTATTTCTTTCATCCATAACGGTTAACGTCATAACCGATGAAAAGGTTATAAATAGACAACTCATTGGAAATAACAATTCACCACTTGCATCTAACATAAAGAACAAAAGGGGCATAACAAGATTCACTAACCAAATTACCCGAAAAAAGAACAAATCTTTATATACGAGCTGACGCATAGGCACCTCTCCCTTTCGCAGTGTAAACGATAATGTCATCTAATGTAGGCTTTTCTAGTACAACCTCATTTCCAAACCAATCGATAATTGTTTGTTTATCCTTCGCTAAACCTTCAAAACCAAATTTATTTTTTCGTAATCCAACAAATAGTTCTTTTCCTTCTCGGTCTAATAAATCATTACTTCCTTTTACGATTACGTAGTTCTCCATTAAGTCTTCTTTTTCACCAGTAAATATAATTTCTCCATCGTTGATAAACGTAATATAATCTGCAATGCGCTCTAAATCTGTTGTAATGTGCGTTGAGAATAATACGGATACTTCATCTTCCATTACAATTTCTTGCAACATATCAAGTAATTCACTTCGAACAACTGGATCTAACCCTGCTGTCGGTTCGTCCATAATAATAAACTCTGCGTGGTGCGAAAGTGCGATGGCAATCGCAAACTTCATTTTCATCCCTTTAGATAGCTCTTTAATTTTTTTATACTTTGGAACTTGCAATCTATGCATATACGATTGATACTGCTCTTCGTCCCACTTTTTATATAACGGTGCAATAATACGCTTCATTTGTTCACACGTTAAATCTTCGTAATAATGATTTTCATCATATACAAAACCAATATTTTGTTTTATGTCCTTTTCGGCTTTCTTATTGTCTTTGCCAAAAATTTTTATATCGCCGCTATCTTTTCTAATTAAATTCATAATCATTTTGATCGTTGTACTTTTCCCAGCACCATTTGGTCCGACAAACCCCATAATATATCCTCGTGGTAATGCAAAACTTATATTTTTCACTGCAAAATCTTGATAACTTTTACAAACATTTTTTAGCTCTAACATCTCTTATTCCCCCTTATATAAACACGCAATCATCTGCTGCAATTCTTCAAGTGAAAGCTGCAACACTTTACTTTCTTTTACGATTTCTTCAGCTTTACTTTCCAATAGGCGAAGCCTTTGTTCTTTTAATAGTTCATTATTTTTACGTGAAACATAAGTCCCCTTCCCAGCAACAGTTTCTATATATCCTTCTTTTTCAAGCTCCTCGTATGCACGCTTCGTTGTAATGACACTAATTTGTAATTCCTTCGCTAAGCTACGAATAGACGGTAATTGATCTCCACCCTTTAAACCGCCATTTAAAATAAGCTGGCTTAATTGTTTTCTTATTTGCACATAAATAGGGTCTTGGGAAGAATTCGAAATAATAATATTCATGTTTTCCTCCAGTGTGTGTATATACTGTGTATACCTTATATATACAGTATATACACACCATCCTATTTTTGGCAAGAAAAAAAGACCAACATTTTCCTGTTGGTCTTTCGTATATGTATCACTTTTCAAAGCGATCTAACATCTCGTCTCTCATTCCGAAACTTACTACTGCAATTCCTATATACATAAACAGAAGGAATGCCGGATGAACCGTGTTGTACCAGCTGCTGTCAACAATTAAGTAAATCGTTAATGCCACAACAAGAACAAACGCTAAGATAAACATATAAAAGTGTCTTGTACTACCCATGATAAACTCCTCTCTTCTCACTTCACCATTCAACAGTTTATTTTATCGAATAATTCGATATGACTCAAGGTTAACTTTCTGTTATGTAATCAAGTTCCACCTTTACAATGTCCTCACATGCTATTGAAATGATTGTTCCTTGTTTATCAATCGCCGTCACTTCTCTATTATCCATTACACGATTTGCTACTCTTTCTAACACTTTCCCTTGGTCTCGATAGCAAAATTCTTTTACATCTTTAATTGTTTCTCCATTTTCTAAATGGTATACCATTCTATAACATCGATATCCCACACTTTCACCCCCGTCTTGTTCGTTTTTTCACATATACATAAAAATGAGTAATCTTTGCCTCATCACATCTTCTTAATTTCAATAAAATTCTAACAAAAATAAATACTTTTATCAAACCGACTTTTTCAACAAAACTACCTATAAAACTACACCTTTACACCATTAGGAAACAAAAAATATATTTTTTTAACATTTTCTTCACTATTTCTGCATAAAGTGAAACTTTAATCAGTGGGGATTTTTGTTCATCCCCACTGATTATTAGTTGAACCAATCGGGCATTTACGGACAGTTTATCTCCCACCTGGCTTCTTTGCACCAGCTAAGTTTTGAGTTGGAAGTTTACTGTCCGTTAATGCGGGACAAATTATCCATACAAAAAAAGAACCCGCCTCAGCGAGTTCTTCTTTTGTTATTCTAATCAAACTTGTACAGGAGCTGGCTTTGCATAACGTAAAACTGGTTTACGTGCAGCCATCGTTTCGTCTAAACGTTTAATGACTGTCGTATGCGGTGCTTCTTGTACAACTTCTGGATTTTCTTCTACTTCTTTAGCGATTTGAATCATCTTATCAATGAAACCATCTAATGTTTCTTTTGATTCTGTTTCTGTCGGCTCAATCATAATACATTCTTCCACATTTAATGGGAAGTAAATTGTTGGTGGATGGTAACCAAAATCAAGCAGACGTTTTGCAATATCTAATGTACGTACACCAAGTTTCTTTTGACGACGACCTGATAATACAAATTCATGCTTACAATGTCTATCGAATGGAAGATCATAGAATGGCGCTAATCTTCTCATCATATAGTTCGCATTTAATACAGCATACTCCGTTACTGCACGCAAACCATCTGGACCCATAGAGCGAATATACGTGTATGCACGAACGTTAATTCCGAAGTTACCATAGAATGGTTTCACACGACCAATTGCTTCTGGGCGGTCGTAGTTGAAGTGATAACCACTTTCCGTTTTCTCTAAAATCGGTTTTGGTAAGTACGGAATTAAATCAGCTTTCACACCTACTGGACCAGAACCTGGGCCACCACCGCCGTGAGGACCTGTAAATGTTTTATGAAGGTTTAAATGCACAACGTCAAATCCCATATCTCCTGGGCGTGCTTGGCTTAATACCGCATTTAAGTTTGCACCATCATAGTATAATTTACCGCCTGCATTATGGACGATTTCTGCCATTTCTAAAATATTTTCTTCGAATAGACCTAATGTATTAGGATTTGTTAACATAAGTGCTGCTGTTTCTTCGTTTACAACACGTTTTAAGTCTTCTAAGTCAACAAGGCCATTTTCATTTGATTTTACTGTAATTGTTTCAAAACCAGCTACAGTTGCAGATGCTGGGTTCGTTCCGTGAGCAGAGTCAGGTACAATTACTTTCGTACGGTTAAAGTCACCATTCGCTTCATGGTATGCACGAATTAACATTAAACCTGTCCATTCTCCGTGTGCACCAGCTGCTGGTTGTAAAGTAACAGTATCCATACCTGTAATTTCAATTAAATGCTCTTGTAAGTCGTACATTAATTCCATTGCACCTTGTACTGTCTTTTCATCTTGCAGTGGATGAATATTTGCAAATCCTGCGAAACGAGCTACACTCTCATTAATTTTCGGATTATATTTCATCGTACAAGATCCAAGTGGATAGAATCCAGAATCAACACCGTGGTTACGGTTTGAAAGTGCTGTATAGTGGCGCATAATATCAAGTTCAGATACTTCTGGTAGCTCTGCATCTTCTACTCGAATATAATCGCTCTCAAACACATCTTCTAGTTTCACTTCTTCTACATCTAATTTGGGTAAGCTATATCCTATGCGTCCTTCTTTACTCACTTCAAAGATAAGTGCTTGGTCTTGATTCTTCATTGGATAGCCCCCATTTCGTTTACAAGTGTGTCAATTTCCTCTTTTGTACGAAGCTCAGTTACTGCTACAAGCATATGGTTTTCATGCTCTTTATAATCACGGCCTAGATCGTAACCACCGATAATATTCTTTTGTAATAATGCATCGTTTACTTCTTTCACTGGACGTTTGCAATCTACAACAAACTCATTGAAGAATGGTCCAGCAAATGTTACTGTGAAGCCTTTCGCTTCAAATTGACGTTTTGCATACTGTGCTTTAGAAATGTTTTGACGTGCCATTTCTTTCACACCCTGTTTGCCAAGTGCCGTCATTGCAACAGAAGCTGCTAATGCATTTAACGCTTGGTTTGAACAAATGTTAGATGTCGCTTTATCACGACGAATATGCTGTTCACGTGCTTGTAACGTTAATACAAATCCACGTTTACCATCTGAATCTACAGTTTGTCCAACAAGACGTCCTGGAATTTTACGCATAAATGCTTTCGTTGTTGCAAAGTAACCACAGTGCGGTCCACCAAACTGCGTTGGAATACCGAATGGTTGTGCATCACCGATTACAATATCAGCACCAAATTTCCCTGGTGGTGTTAATGCGCCTAATGATAATGGATTTGAAGAAACGATAAATAATGATTTTTGTTGATGAACGATTTTTTCAATATCAGCTAATTTTTCAACTTGTCCGAAGAAGTTTGGATATTGAACGATTACACAAGCAACTGTATCATCTACTTCACTTTGTAATACATCTAAATCTGTTACACCATCTTTATGATTAATTTCAACAACTTCAAGATTTTGACCTTTTGCATACGTTTCAAGTACTGCTCTTGATTCTGGATGAACCGCGCTAGATACAAGAATTTTCTTTTTGCGAGTATGGCCAGCTGCTAACATTGCCGCTTCAGCTAAAGCTGTACCCCCGTCATACATAGAAGAGTTTGCTACATCCATTCCTGTTAATTCACAAATCATTGTTTGGAATTCAAAGATTGCTTGTAATTCCCCTTGTGAAATTTCCGGTTGGTATGGTGTATAAGCTGTATAAAATTCTGAGCGAGAAATAACATGATCTACAATTACTGGAGCATAATGATCGTATACACCTGCTCCTAAGAAAGAAGCGTATTCTTTTAAGTTAGCATTTTTACTAGCCATTTGAGATAGCTCTTTTAAAAGCTCTGGCTCTGATTTTGCTTCTTTAATTTTTAAATCCCCTTTAAAACGAACACTCTCTGGAATATCAGAGAATAATTCATCGATCGTTTGAACGCCGATCGTTTGTAACATTTCTTTTTTGTCTTCTTCTGTCATTGGAAGATAACGATGCAACATGAAATCTACCCCTCTCCCCGTTACTTTGAACGTTTGTAAAATGGTGTTGGAACAACTACTGCTTTGACGCGTTTATTACGAATTTCAATTTCTACTTCTGTATCAACTGCTGCGTATTTTACATCAATTAGTGCTAAACCAATGCTTTTCTTTAACGTTGGAGATTGTGTACCACTTGTTACTTCCCCAATTTTTTCTTCACCAATAAATACAGGGTAATGCGTACGAGGAATTCCACGTTCGATTACTTCGATGCCGACTAATTTACGAGGCGCACCGTTTTCTTTTTGCTCTTTTAACGTTGCTTTTCCAAAGAAGTCTGCTTCTTTATTTGTTTTTACCGCAAAGCCAATTCCAGCCTCAATCGGTGTAATATCTTTTGATAATTCTTGTCCATAAAGTGGTAATGTTGCTTCGAATCGAAGTGTATCACGAGCACCTAAACCACATGCTTTTAAGCCCTCTTCTGCTCCAACTTCAAGAAGTTTCTCCCAAAGTTTTGCAGCATCTTCACTCTTACAGTAAATTTCGAATCCATCTTCACCTGTGTAACCTGTACGAGATACAAGTGCTGGAATTCCATCTACAAGAATATCGTTTTTAAATTTAAAGAACTTAATTTCTTTCAAATCTTCTGACACAACTTTTTGTAAAATGCCTTCTGCTTTTGGTCCTTGAATTGCAAGCTGTGCAACTTCACTAGAAACATTGACTACTGTCGCATCGCCAATTACATGACTTGCTAACCATTCGTAATCTTTCTCGATATTTGATGCATTGATTACTAATAAATAGTCTTCTTCACCACGTTTGTAGATTAATAAATCATCTACTGTACCACCATTTTCGTAGCACATAGCTGTATATTGTGCGCCCCCTACCTTTAAGGTAGATACGTCATTTGTAACAACACGTTGTAAAAATGCTAAACTATCTACACCTTTTACTTCAACTTCTCCCATATGAGACACATCGAACAAACCTGCAGCTGTACGTACAGCTTCGTGTTCTTCTTTAATGCTTGAAAATTGAACTGGTAATTCCCAACCACCGAAGTCGATTGTTTTCCCACCATACTTCGCGTATACATCAAATAACGGTGTACGTTGTAATGTAATCATGCTCTCTCCCCCTTATGCT
Source organism: Bacillus cereus group sp. MYBK95-2 (assembly GCF_051915225.1). NCBI lineage: Bacteria > Bacillati > Bacillota > Bacilli > Caryophanales > Bacillaceae > Bacillus > Bacillus cereus group sp. MYBK95-2. Next base: position 696,897 of record NZ_JBQAEH010000001.1, read on the forward strand.
TTGACAAATCAATAAAAGTTGCTTCCCTTTTCTAAACATTTTCATTCTGAAAAGATAGGATATACGGAATCTCATTATATTTTTTTATGAAAGCGTAAATAAAAAATCACTTTCTTGGATAAAATACGAAAGATTCCACACATTTCACACCATTATCCTAACATCATTCGCTATATTTCATCAATATTCTAGCATAAAAAATAATTTAGAATTTTTTATGTTAAAACACAATAAATACAGCTTTTGAGATTTAATACTTTATTATTGTCTATCATATAGCCTTTAATAACGATAATTATGCCTTCTTTTAAGGCAAATCATCATACATTAAAAAATAATTACTTTAGTTTATAAAAGGTGGGAGAGTCGTAATGAATGTCGATATTTCCGTAGATCGGACGTGGCAAAACAATTTTTTAAATAGAATTGATGAAGATGGTCCTTGGACAAACTGGGATTTATATCACTTAGCTTATGAAACAGAAAAATCGTTACTTGTTCCTACTTTTGATGGACTACAAGCACCGAAACATTTATCCCATTTCACACCGCTTCCGCATCAATTAGAAGTCGCTCAAAATGTAATTGAACAAATGAATGGTAAAGCGATTCTAGCAGATGAAGTAGGTCTTGGAAAAACAATCGAAGCTGGACTTATTTTGAAAGAATACATGGTCCGCGGGCTTGTGAAAAAGGTACTTATACTTGTCCCAGCTTCTCTCGTATCACAATGGGCATACGAGCTGAATACAAAGTTTTTCATTCCCGCTGTAGCACAAAAGAAAAGCTACTCGTGGGAACAAGCTGACGTAATCGTATCATCAATTGATACTGCGAAACGTTCACCACATCGCGATATCGTGTTGAACTTAGAATATGACCTTATTATTATCGATGAAGCACATAAACTGAAAAATAATAAAACAAAAAACTATGAATTTGCACAACGATTAAAAAAGAAGTTTTGTTTATTACTAACCGCTACTCCTGTTCAAAATAAGATTGATGAAATTTTTAACCTTGTTTCTTTATTAAAACCAGGACATTTAGGCAATCAATCCAACTTTGAAGAATATTACGCTTCCAAAAATCGTTCAGCCGAATCAGATGAAGACTTAAAAGCTCTCATTAATAAAGTAATGGTGCGAAATAGACGACATAATACCGGTATCGATTGGCCGAAGAGACATGTACGTACAATTTTTGTTGAGTTTAATGAACAAGAACAAGCTCTATATAATGATATCGAAAATTGGCGAGGACAAGACGCCTTCACATCTGCTTTCTCATCGTTAACGTTAAAACGGGAAGCGTGTAGTAGTCGTGAGGCTGTTTACTATTCATTGAAAAAGCATGTAGAAAAAAGACAGAAAGAAAATGAACATTATATAAAAGATCCACATATCGATGTGCTAATGGACAAAATTAATCATATTCCTTTCAACTCGAAAGCAACTAAAGCTCTAGAGCTTATAAAAGAAATTGACGATAAAGTCGTCATTTTCACGGAATACCGAGCATCACAGATGTACTTACAATGGTTTTTACAACAACACGGTATTTCTTCTGTCCCATTCCGCGGCGGATTTAAACGCGGGAAGAAAGATTGGATGAAGGAACTTTTCCAAAATCGTGCCCAAGTGTTAATTGCAACGGAAGCTGGCGGAGAAGGCATTAACTTACAGTTTTGTAGCCATATGATCAATTATGATTTGCCATGGAATCCAATGCGTCTTGAGCAAAGAATCGGACGTATTCACCGTCTCGGTCAAAAGAATGATGTTCATATTTATAACTTAGCTACAAAGCATACTGTTGAAGAACATATTCTGAAACTGTTATATGAAAAAATCAACTTATTCGAGCGTGTTATCGGTGAACTCGATGAAATTTTAACGAGAATTAATATGAAAAACATCGACGCGCACATTCAAGAAATTTTCGCGCAATCAAAAAGCGAAGGTGAAATTAGAATTAAGATGGAAAACTTAACATCTATAATCGACTTTGCGAAACGAAATGAAGCTGAGGTGCAAGGCTATGCAGCAACATGAAATTCATAATTACTTATACAATTTCTTTGAGGCGAATAACTGTGAAATTTTAGAACGTTCTCCTCATTTATTAGATGTACAGTTAACAATTGAGATGGATAAATTATTAATGAATCGCCCTTTTTATTGGCACTATCTTGAGAAAACAGGAGGCGTACCGAATCCGATGCGCCTTACTCTTATTACAAATCCAGAAAATGAAGAAAATGATGGTGAGCTTATTCACTACGGTTCACCACGTCTACATCAAATTTTCCAAACGACAAAAGAATTAGGCTCTTACATACGTTTATATGAGGATGTAAGACATAATGGGGCAACACATACACCGCTCCACCCTTGGCTCGGTATTAATATAAAAGTTTCCTATCAATGTGATCGAAAAAAAGACATCCTTCACTCGATTGGTATTCATCTCATTTCTGGAACAATGATGGCAAACTTTCATGAAACATTAACAAACATTAAACTTACACCAAAAATACCTGATTTTTGTTTTACGCTCTCGCCCATCATTAAACCTCAAAGTGGTTTACAACGCATAGAAGACGCTTTAAAAAATATAATTGCAGAAGATGACCATACGTGGGCAAAAGAAGCAAGAGTGCGTTGGAATCATGATTTAGACCTTTTAAACCGTTTTTATGAAGAAAGTGACGAACTTCCTGAGAGCTATGAAATTGAAAAACAAGCTCTGCAAGAACAGTATGAACCACGTATTACAGTGCAAATTATTAACGGTGGACTCTTTTATGTTACCGCGAATCATTTTCTATCAAAATAAAGCTCCTTCTGCTTTAGAAGGAGCTTTATTTCGAGTTACTCTCTATCCTCATTACGCTCTTGTTGTTTTTGCTTTGCCATGCGTTTTTGATACGCACGATCCTTCGCGCTCACATGATTTGCATCAGTTGGAAGATTTTCTTTCGAACGTCCAATTCCATTGCTCATCTTTCCCACTCCTTTTTACGTTTTTCAGAATACATGTTTATTTTCAGCTAGAGTTACAATCCTTATACAAAAAAATAAGAGCAGCCATTGGCCACTCTTACTCGCTCACATATTTTTGAAACATATCATGGATGCCTTTATTTACTAGGTTCGAGATCTGCTCGTCAGATTTATTCGGATAACGATCACGCAATCTGATAGATGCCTTCACCATTAAATTTTCTAATACAGAACGGCCACCTTCTCCATAAATAATTTCAGCATATTTAACAAGCCTTCCATCCTCTACTGTTGCTGGATTATGATTGAAGAAAAATTTACTCATTGTCTCCACCTCTCTCTTTTGATAACGTTTACATTTATATAGATTATTTATGTTATTTATTTCACAATATTGTATGCATGTATATTTAATTAGTTTCATTATAAAGCAACATATCGAGAGTAAATATGTGATTTTCCGTCCATTTTGTGAACAAACTAAAAATGAAAGCGTTTCCTTTATTATATACTAAAAAAACTTACCACGCTAGGGGCAATTTTTTTCAATCTACTAATCCCTCAAAAATTGATATATTTTTTCTTTTCCCATTAAACCTTATACAATTTTCAGAAATTATATTATAAAATATATGTATGACTTAAGGAGGCTTTGTATGAATCAAAATAAAAAAGCTATATTAGATCTTGTCTTTTATCTCGTAATCCCATTCCTCATTTGGAAATTTGCAAAACCTTATATCGATCCTTATTACGCGATGTTACTTTCCTCTGTTCCGGGGATTATTTATACACTGTATACCTTTAAAAAAGAAAAACAGTTTAACGTGACAGGGTTCTTTATTTTAATTACACTCATTTCTAATACAACGGTAGATTTATTATCTGGGTCAGCTGAACGAATGTTGTGGAATGATGCATATTATCACATCGTACTCGGTATTATCGTCATCTGTACAATTTTCATAAAAAAACCACTCATGTTATATTTCGCTGCGGATATTGCAGCACTGCAAGGTCATGACCGTGATAAAAGTCGTGAGCTGTATCGTGATAGTCGTATATATCCAGCACTGCAATATTTAACGTTATTTTTCGGGCTACAATTTATATTAAAAAGCTTTTTAAAAATTTATTTCATCTCTGTTTTTGGTGTAGATGGCTACGGTGAAATGAGAGCGATTATGACCGCTGTCGGATGGGGTATTTCTATTTGTATCGGAATAGGGTTCGTATGGGTGAACAATAAAATACATGCCGTTACGGAAGAACAAGAATCCGTGCAGTAAACAAAGATGCCCTAGTGTATTACGACACTAGGGCATCTTTATTTTGCTAGACATATGACTAAAATTTAACTTGATTTTTTTCTTTTACTTTTTACATTTCGATAAAACAAAGCAGCACTCAGCGGCATAACACCAAACCACTTATTCATAAATGGCTCTTTTTCAGCACGGCGTTGTTCTTTCTTTTGTTTTCGATCTTCTTTTGGAGCATCCATATACGACACAAACTGCTGCGTCACAAAGCGAACATAATCATTAGTAGACATATTATCATCACCTCTACTTGATTAGTATGTCCACTTTTTTATACATTAATCTTTTCCCTTAATTCATTCATAATTTGCTTTACAGACTTATTTGTCGTATCGATATGAATATGAGCCTCTTCATAATAAGCTCGGCGTAATTCAAATTTCGTTACAAATGCATCTATATCTTTCTTTTGAAATAGTGGACGTGTCGTATCTTCACGAAGCCTTTCTGCAATTACATGCGGATCACAATATAAATACACGACAGTTCCGTTCTCTTTCATCCACTTGCGATTTTCTGCTCGTTCAATAATTCCCCCACCAGTTGTAATAATGACATTATGGACTGGTAGCGAACGTAACATTTCGCTTTCATATTCCCGAAAAGCCATTTCGCCTTCTTCGGCAAAAATATTTCGAATTGCCTTCTCTTGCTTCTCTTCGATTTTTTGATCAGTATCTACAACATCCATTTGAAGTTCTTTACTTAACGCTTTTCCAATTGTTGTTTTCCCTGCTCCCATGTAGCCGGTTATGTATATAGATTTCATTTTCTGTCCTCTCAATCGTCATTTATTAATTGTTATTATAACGAAAGATGCTACTTTGTTTAATAAAAAAACGTTTTGTTCTTATACTATGAAGAACAAAACGTAACATTCGCTTTTACTTATAAGTACCTCTTCTCACCCACTGCGTTGCAATCCATTTCTCGCCTTTCGTTACAGGTGCCCCTCCGTGTAACGTAAGCTCGTTTAATGATTGATCTTGATAAAAATACTCAAAGTATACTGCCATTCCCTTTCTAGGGTGTACAGAAAGATTTAATTTTGGGAAGTACGTTTCGCCGCCTTCTTCTACATCATTTAAGTACATTACAAGCGTACTAATACGATTGTTAGCAGCTGATCTACTATGTTCCGCAAAATAATCATAGTGTGCTTTATATTGTTGATCCACTTCATAATTTAAAATGTGCAATCCTTCACCATGCGACGCAGGAACATTCATGATAGATGAAATTCGTTTTTCAATCTTTGAAGTAAATTCATTATCTTCCAAAAATGCACCGCTACTTGTTCGAATATCATTTACATCACGTGATGAACCAATTTTAGAACGCTCCATTTTATTTTTAGACATTTCAATCAATTCATCACATTCTTCATCACTTAGTACATTTGCTAATACGACAATAAGAGGTTCTTCAAATTTTGAAATAATGTGTATTTCTCTATCTTCTGTCATAATCGTATTTCCTTTATGATCAAAAATAGTTTGTTCCTTATTTTCACCTATTTGATTGTTGTTTGTCATTTCCCTATTCTCCCTAAAAATAATGATTGGATAGCATGAATATATCATATTCTTTCTACCTTTCTCTTTTTTGAGAAAATTTAAACTTTTAATCATTATATTTATCCATTTCTTCTAAAAAATCAATTTAATTTACAATAGGAAACCTTGGTTTATTTACATATATTTTATACATTATCCTTCTATCCAATCGACTATTTTCCCATCCTTTTTTCTATACCGAAAACCTACCGTATAGAAAGCTTCCTGTTTGAGTGTGCACTGCAACGTAACGAGAATTAAATCATTTTCAAAGACATAATTTCCACTCGCTTCTCCCTTTTCATACTGAAAGAAAAATGTACCTTCTTTTTCTTTTTGCTGTAAATCTTTTTTTATATCTGTAATAGATCGGTTAAGTAATTCATCCAATAAAAACTTTTGTTCTATTTCTATATAAAAATTTTTATCTGTAAACAACATATTTGTTTCGTATATAAAAAAAGAAGTTAATAAAATAAGAAAGATAATCGTTCCAGGCATTGTAAATCCATTTTGCTTTCTCATACGTTTATTCCTATTTCGCTATATCGCATAACTACACCTTCATATATTTTCCCACTAGTATCTTTCACATTTATAATGAGTACATGAGGTGTTAGTTTGTAAGAAACCGTTCCAATATTTTGTAAAACAACTTCCCTCCCGCGCCTATTTACCTTTCTTATAAGACGACTATTCTCTTTTTCATACGATACTTCACTCCCATTACGCGATCGGAATCGTAAAATACTTTCTCCATTTTCAAATGCTAGCTGTTCTCCAGATGATACTTCACGAAACTCCAATTGCATTTGCCCTAAATACACATCCCACTCCCAATCATTTAACCCTTTCGACTGTTTATTTTCCATTTCAATGAAATGTAGGCGGGGAAAGAGCAAAAAAAATATTGATAATAGAAACAGACATACAATCATTTCTATTAATGAAAAACCAAATTCTAATTTATTTTTTCTCCTACATAAAAGCATTGTTCCATCATTCTGTCTTTCACATCTCTCCACACAGTACAAACTTCATTGCCTCCCCAATATGTGTAATACACAATTCCATTTATATTCTTTTCTATTATTCGCTTGTCTTCATTTCCATACATATATATAGCTGCTTCTTTTTTTAATAATCCAGTTGCCTTATAACGAATTTGTATATTTTTTCTTTCTTGCATAACTAATACTGTTTGCGGTAGTAGTAACGATACAGCCATCATTAAAACACTTAACGATACAATCATTTCAGCCATTATGGATCCTTTTTGACATTTCACGATACGTAAATCTCCCTCTTCCAAGCTGAAATACAATTTCATATTTATAATTTCGATACGAAATTATAATCGTACCACCTCTATTAATATTTCCACTTGGATTATATGTCATCGGATTTGGAAACGTATGCAAATCAATTTGTATATCTTCTTCATACTCTCGCTTGACGATATAATACTTTGTACCTGACTCTTTTATAGCATACATATTTCTATCTTTATGCCAACGTAATGTATAGTGCTTTTGACGGTTTATCGCTAATTGCTGCATATACAAAATATCATTTGAAAACTGTCTCAAAAATTGTTCAACTTTTTGTCGCTCGTATAAGGAATGAACACTAAAATACGTAACTATACTTAATACAGAAATAGCAAATAAAACGAGTAACATTTCTAAAAAAGTAAACCCCTGTTGTTTCACAATGCCCTAATTGATACTGCGCCATCATCTGAAATATGAATAGATTCGCCATTCGGGCACTTATCAGTTGTAATATACTTTTCATCTGTCAGTTCTTTTAACGATGGAATTTTATTATGTTGTAATTGATATACTTGTATTTGCGCTTCTATAGATTTCACGTAAGCTGCACAACCTTTTCCTTGGACCGATGAGCGCTGTGTAACTACATTCGGAATAATTAATAGTAATAATATAGTTATGACAACCATTACTAATAGCATCTCTAACAGAGTAAACCCTTCCTCATTCTGCATACAAATGCCCCCTAAATAGAATTCATCATTTGAAACATCGGCATAATCATCGCTAAGTACATAAGGACAACGATTCCTCCAATACATGTAAATAAAATAGGCTGAATGATAACTAACATATGTTTAATTTTCCGTTCCATCTTTTCCATAATAAGATCGCTATAGTCACCTAATTCAATCCCTAAATTGCCGTTTGCTTGTCCATGCGTAATAACATAAGAAAGTTCTTTCTCGTAATACCCACTTTTAGCAATGATAGATTGTAACTGTTCTCCTCCAATTAATTGTCTTTCAATCCGGCTCGCTTCATATTTAAAGAACGGATGATATCTTTGCTCCATCATTATTGTTAAAGCTTCACATACTGATAGTCCACCATTTAATAAACCACTCAACTGAGTAGCAAAATAATGTGAATGCTTTAAAATAAGAAATGTTTTGATGAGGGGAATACGAAGCATAATTTTTACCTGTCTAATATGTGGAAGTTTCCTAAAATACAACATGTATAAAATACCTCCAATAATAACAGTTAAAATAGCGGTTAAAATAATGTAAGGTAGCAGTTTTATTGCACTTAAAATTTGTTCTGTAAGTAGTGGTGTATTAGAACCGAACGAACTATAAACCATTTCAACCTGAGGTAATAAAATGAGTTTAAAAATAAAGAGCATGATTAGTAGAAAAAACATCAAAAACATAGGATACTGCATTATTTTCATCATGTCTCTCCTATACTTATCTTTCTTATAAAGAAGTGCACTTCCTTGTTGCAAAGCAAAAGAAATATCACCATGTTGCTCGGCATAAAATAAATAACTTAACATGTCCTGATGAAACTTTAACTGATGAAAAGAATCGTGTAGACTTTTCCCATCTTTTAACCCCTCAATCATGCGCTGCAATTGTACTTTCTTTTCTACAGGTAATTGAAACTGTAAAAATTCTAATGCTTGTAAAAGAGAGTAGCCTTTTTCTAATAATTCTCCTAAACGTTTCAACAATACTACTTGATCACTTAAACTCCATGTTTTCTTAAACATAAACATCTTCTTCTAAAAAACCTAAAGCATATCCTTTTCGTATTGACGATTCTAAAGTCTCATGTTTGTAAGTAACACATTCTCCACCAGCTTCTTTAAGCGCTTGTTTTAACTCATATCCATATAGTAGCTCATATATGCTAGCCTGCCTTACTTGCCTCATTGATTTACATAAAGTTGAGCACTTTCCTCTGCAAAACGGACACTTCAATTCGACAAGTCGCTGTGCAGCTACAGCCAATAAAGACTGTTCAATCTCTTGCCTCGTTATACCATAATCCATGAAGCGAATGATTGCTCCTTTCGCATCATTCGTATGCAGTGTTGTCATTACTAAATGTCCTGTCAAACTTGCTCTTATAGCTATTTTTGCTGTTTCTTCATCACGGATTTCACCGACTAAAATAATATCTGGATCATGACGTAAAATAGCCTTTAATCCTGTTTCATATGTGAGACCCGCTTTTTCATTTATTTGAATTTGTAATACATCGTCACTTCTTTTTTCAACCGGATCTTCAAGTGTAATGATGCGACGTGTTTTCTTTTTTCTAATTACCTCTAATAATGCATACATTGTCGTCGTCTTCCCAGATCCAGTCGGTCCAGTAAACACAAGTAGCCCCTGTGAATAGCGTAAAAACGAGAGTAGTTTTGCTGCCGTACTTGGAAATAACGAAAGATGTGATATGGGCTGAACAGATGCTTGTAAATGAAGGCGAATAACGAGACTTTCTTGATATACTGTTGGAAGTGTTGAAAGGCGTAAATACACTTCTTGTCCATCAATTTGCAAATACAACGAACCATTCTGTGGCTTCCGTTTCTCGCCTATGTCCATAGATGCTAAAAATTTGAAATGTGAGACAAGTTTTTCTCCAAATTCCTTTTCAATACACTGTCTCGTCATTAAATCTTTTCCTATACGTAGTTGAACCGCTACATCCTTCTGCCGGGGCACAATATGTAAATCTGACGCTTGTACCCTACACGCTTCTTTTAAAATTGCATTCGCAAAAATTTCAATCCCATTCATCACTTTTCCCTCCTCACTATGTATATAGCATGAAAACATGCGCAATAAAAATTTGGACTTTTGTATTTTCAATAGAGGAAAAAGGAAAAATATGTTTGTGAAATTATGAACAATTTCCGAATTATTGTCTGAAATTACCTATACTCATGTTTATCTGTATTATAATGTTATTATCTTGGATAAAGTGATAAAGGTGGAGATCCTCATGGAACAAGCTTTAAAAATTACAGGTGTATTATCTGACCCAACTCGTTATTACATTTATAAATATATTTCGCAAAAACATAGTTACGTAACGGTACAAGAAATTGCAGATGAGTTTGACATTCATCCAAACGTAGCGCGTTTACATTTATCTAAATTAGAAGATGTTCATATGCTAAAATCGGAAACGAAGAAAACTGGAAAAGGCGGACGACCGAGCAGATTGTATGTCTTATCTGAAGATGTTATCCAATTACAATTTCCATTCCGTGATTATCAATTGTTAGCAAGAATCGCATTTAATTCTTTACTTAGTCTTGGTGCTGCTGGTGAGAAAGCGCTATACGAAACAGGAAAACAATTCGGAGCTGAATTAATGCAACAACATATGCAACGTTTAAATGTGAGTGAAGATGCTTTAACAGTGGAACAAAAAGTTCAAATTGCAAAAGAAGCTTTCTCAACAGCTGGCTTATCACCTGCATTTGAATTAAGTGCAGATGGAACAAAAATTTTCTATGATGTACACAATTGTCCATTTAAAGAAGTTGCTGTTCATCATCCAACTGAAATTTGTAACATGCACGGAGATATGATGAAAGGGATTTTTGAAATCCTATTCCCTAACATGGAATTAACTCGAAATGATAGTCTATTAGATGGATGTAAATCTTGTAATTATAAACTAACAATTTAATTTTTCATATAAAAAGAAGCCAATAATAATTGGCTTCTTTTTATATGAAAGAATATTTACAATAGTAAGAAAAATAAACTATAATGAGGTGAGGTTTACTTTTTTTAGAAAAGGAGGGAGATGGCATGGAGCGCATGTTTCGCGTTCTCGGCTTTTGGACTGGAATTTTCTCGGTTATGTTTTACGTAGGGGATATGCAACCGGCCGCACTACTATTTTTAGGACAAACAGGTTTCTTCGTACTTTTAAGCTATTTAAAATTAACAGAGCGTATGTATATATACGTATTTGGGGCATATTTAACTGTTTTCTTCATAGGATTTACATACTACACGACATTCTTACTTGTGCCTGGGGCTGGACATTAAAAGATGGCATTTTGCCATCTTTTTTTTAATTCCGGAATTTCCTAGTTGACTTATAGGTTTTATTACCTTATATTCTATATAACAGATTGGAATTAGGGGGAATCAACATGAATACACTGCTTGTCGGAATTAACGTTGCAGTCATGCTCATCTTAGTTGGCGTATTATATTATATGCAACGTAAGCATGTATCTTTTAATAAACGTGTATTTACCGCTTTAGGAGTCGGAATTTTATTCGGTCTTATATTACAATTTATTTATGAGCCAACTTCTAAAGTAATTATTGAATCAAATACTTGGTTTGGCTTAATCGGTAACGGTTATGTAAAATTACTTCAAATGATCGTTATGCCACTTATTTTAGTATCTATTATTTCAGCATTTACAAAATTACAGTTAACGAAAAACCTTGGTAAAATTAGTGGCCTTATTATCGGTATTTTAATTCTTACTACAGGAATCGCTGCAGCTGTCGGTATCGCTGCAAGTGCAGGATTTGATGTATCTGCAACCGGCCTACAACAAGGTGATGCAGAATCTGCTCGTCTGAAACTAGTTGAAGAAAGATTTACTTCTATTGAAAAGACAACAATTCCAGATAAATTATTAGAGCTATTACCTACAAATCCGTTTCTTGATTTAACAGGCGCTCGTCCAACATCAACAATTTCTGTCGTAATATTTGCAGCCTTTATCGGCATTGCCTTTATAGGTGTAAAACGAAAATATCCAGAACAAGCAGAGCTATTTAAGAAGATGCTTGATGCTGTATATGCAATCGTAATGCGTATGGTAACATTAATTTTACGCCTTACTCCATACGGCGTATTAGCTCTTATGGCAAAAACAGTTGCTGGTAGCGACATAAATGCTATTTTAAAACTTGGCAACTTCGTGTTAGCGTCTTACGTAGCACTTATCGTAATGTTCGTTATCCACTTATTATTAATTGCGCTATCTGGTTTAAATCCAATTCAATATTTAAAAAAGGTGTTCCCTGTATTAACATTTGCATTCACATCTCGCTCTAGTGCTGGTGCGATGCCATTAAATATTGAAGCGCAAAAAGAAAAGCTTGGTATTTCCGAAGGAATTGCAAACTTCGCAGCTTCATTTGGGGTATCTATCGGACAAAACGGTTGCGCAGGTATTTATCCAGCAATGCTTGCAATGATGGTCGCTCCAACTGTAGGAATTGATCCATTACAACCACAATTTATTTTAACTTTAATCGCTGTTGTTGCTATTAGCTCATTCGGTGTTGCCGGAGTTGGTGGCGGCGCAACATTCGCAGCTTTAATCGTACTATCTACAATGAACTTACCAATCGGTATTGTTGCTCTAGTTATCTCGGTTGAGCCATTAATCGATATGGGGCGTACAGCTCTTAACGTAAGTGGCTCTATGACAGCAGGTCTTATTTCAAGTAAATGGCTTGGTGAATTAGATCAAGATACGTACAATCAAGATGATACAAAAACTGGTGAAATTGCTTCATAATGAAAAAAGACGCTAACATACAATTGTTAGCGTCTTTTTTATTCCGTCCCCTCTTTATAGATTTTATCTTGAGAATTATCACTCTAAGTATTCTTCTAGTTGCTCTTTTAACTCTTCCCCAATCTCATAACAAGATTCATCAGCGAGTTCCCCTACTTTCTTACTCCCCAAAATGTTTGATTGAATTGGCATTCCTAAAAAGATTCTTTCACATTTCCAAATTGGAATATTATGAAATCCAATCAGCTCTTTTTCTTCATCTAATATAGCTATAGCAACTGATGAATAATAACCCACCTCAAAGGGATTCTCTTTTTCTCTTGCAAATCCCATATCTAATTCCATGTGTTTTTCTATGTATAAATGTGAATACTCTTTATGCAGTTTAAGTGATATTCGCTCTATTTCCTTCTCCATACATTGAATGTTCTCTTTTAACTCCAACGTAAACTCCTGTTCTTTATATTTCATTTTCGCCTCCTTAAACATAGAAAAAGAGAATACAATAACATATCCTCTTTCCTCAAATATATTTCATTATCTCACAGCCCGTCCTTTTCACAAATAACCATTTTGTTCGCACCATTTATGAAATTGTCCTACGTCTACTCCAACTAACACGATATCCTTTAGCTCTACATCAATGACTTGTTCTCCAATTACAATAGCAAACTGCGATGCTAATTTTGTCTCATTTTTCTTTACAATTCCAATTCGGTTCCGATGCGGTCCATCTTTTATATATGCTTTTTGTCCTACAATATCAAAGTTCAAAATTCTCACCTCTTTTACTGCGCTCAAATTGGAAATACGATCTCCACCTCGGAAAATTTCCTTTCATTGCACTATTTCTCTATATATATGACGAAACAATAAAAGAGTCCTTCCTTCTTTACAATTATTTTTTCTTTGTTTCATTTTTGTGATTGAAACGTAAAGTTTATAATAAAATACACTTGGAAGCGCTTTCTATGTAATTTTTTATGTTATAATATATAAGTAGAACTTCGTAAAGAGGGTTAAAAAATGAATACAAAAATGATTAAAAAAGTAATTGAAGCATTAAAAGTATATGGCTTTCAGGATGTATCATTCTGTGACAAAACGAGGCAATTTTTATTTCATAACGAAACCGATATTATGAGCGGCTATGCAGAAATAACATATAGTAGTCAATTTGAAAAATTCAACGTACAAATTCATCCAATTGAAACACATCACCAAGCAGAGTTACAAGAGATTGAAAGACATATACAAGCTTGTATAAGAAAAGTGGAATATTTAAACGCACTTCTTACCGGGCAGACAAAACTAGATGATAAAATTATTATTATGTAAAAAAAGAACGTGATCCAATCACGTTCTTTTTTCATTATACGTTCATCTTTTCCTTTAGTTGTAATCCTGTAACAGATTCTAATACATCCATCGATTCTCCAAATGTCATATCAAAAATTGTCTTGTCCTCTATGTATGGAAACTGTCTGAAACGCTTTTCTAACACCTTCACAGCATCTGATGTAAAGTTTGCACTATCAATGCCAAATTCTGTTTCAAGAAGAACGATCCAATCTAACACATGAAAACCTAATCCATTGACGAATGAAATCAATTTTTCTTCTGGGTTTGAAGATAAGAATACTTGGCGTTCCATCTCACTAAAAAGTTCTTCTCCTAAGATTTCAGCTAACTCATCATCATGTTCACGTTCAACAAGTTCTTCGTAGCCGTAATCATCCACAAGCTCTTCTACTTCTTCACTATCCTGACAAAGCAATTGACTAAGAAGTGCCTCTTTCTTAAATTCACTATTTTGTACGACTTCTAAAAAGCTCGTTTCCCATCCATTTTCTAATTTCATATTATGTACTCCTTTATATACGTTTCTTATCATCACTGTACCCAAAAGATCACTTTTATAACCTTTTAGGTAGTTACTATTATTTCATATGATTCATAACATAAGATGCAAACTCAGCTACATCTCCTTCAAAAATATTTATTTCTGGCAAGTGATAGAACGTTGTTTGGAGCGGGCTTCCTGCATGATATACATATATCGTTTTCTCTAGTGCAATCGCCATTCCAAACTCTGTATGGCTCCCATTTCCGCCATCTAATATAAGTAAAAATACATCCGCTTCTTTTACAGCATTTTGTTCTGCCTGACCAATTTCTCTTAATTGTTCTTCATTTGCTGCTTTTTCGTTTTTGGTCCAATCATATGTATGGTGCCATCCTGCATGTTTCAGTTCATTTGCTACGGAACGTACAAGATGTTTATTTTGGAAACCTGAGGCGATATAAAAATTCATTTATATACACTCCTTCATTATGTATAGGGAAACTCCTTTTTAGCGTTATTTGTTATAGCTACAATAAAGAACAACTTCAAAAAAAATCCCCATCTTTAAAACTTATTTGCGTTTAAATGATGGGATGCTTCATGGTCTTCTTTTATTTTTTGTTTTTTATAACTTTCATCAGCTAACATTTCTAGTTCAGCTGTTATCTCCGACTTTTCAAGCTCTCTTTCTTGCGAAAATTTCCTTGAAATATAAACAATAACACTACCAACGTACAACACAAAGCATATAATAAGTGCAGTATTTTCATAGAGACTTAGCTCCAACACAGTCACTCCTAATCCATTCGTATTTTCACGCCTCATTAATTGGAATTTCCCTATTAACCCATTTGTTATCCCGCTATTTGAGGGCAGTAAGACTCCCTCCTCAAAATTCAGTAACAGTAAAGAAGTTAGATGTGGGATGCACCCAACTGATTAAAGTTTCACTTTATTGTAACATAAAAATATCAATTCTTGGAATCTTTCACCCTACTAAAAGAGGCATGATTATTTCATCATGCCTCTGAAATATTTTGAATGATTGTTTTAATTGCTTCTTTTCCATTATATTTTTTTAGTGCTGTTTTATACTTCTCATTATTTTGATTTAATTCTTCGACATACTTTATAAGAGATTTTACATTTACATCTTCTTCATATAATACGGAGGCATATCCTTGTCTTTCAAAGGACTCTGCATTTAATATTTGATCTCCACGGCTTGCAAATTTCGATAATGGAATTAAAACCATCGGCTTTTGTAATGTTAAAAATTCAAAAATTGCGTTGGAGCCCGCGCGTGAAATAACAAAATCTGTTACCGCTAATATATCTGGCAGTTCTCCATGTACATATTCAAATTGTCTATATCCTTCTTTATTTTGTAAACTTTCATCAAGGTTACCTTTTCCGCAAAGGTGAACAATTTGATACTTTTTAAGAAGTTCTGGTAATGCTTCTCGAGCCGTATCATTAATTTTTTTCGCGCCCAAGCTGCCTCCCATAATCGTAATAACTGGCTTTTTACGTGAAAAACCTAAAAACGCTAAACCTTTTTCACGATTTCCCTTCAGCACTTCTTCACGTACAGGAGACCCCGTATATATTACTTTTTCTTTCGGTAAATGTTTCGCTGCTTCTTCAAATGTAACAAATATTTTCGAAGCAAAACGAAGCGCAATTTTATTTGCTAGTCCTGGCGTCATATCAGATTCATGTAATAAAACTGGTACTCTATTTAGCCATCCGCCAATTACGACTGGTACAGATACGAAACCGCCTTTTGAAAAAATCACATCTGGTTTTAGTTTTCGAATTCTTACATACGCATCCATAACACCCTTCATTACAAGAAAAGGATCTTTTATATTTTTTAAATCAAAATAACGACGTAGCTTTCCACTCGAAATACTATAGTAGGGAATGCCTTCCTTTTCTATAATCGTTTTCTCAATACCTTGGTGAGAACCAATATAAGAGATATCCCAGTTGTCTTCCTGTAAATATGGGATAATGGCTAAATTAGGTGTTACATGTCCTGCCGAACCGCCACCTGTAAAGACTATTTTCTTCATACGTCTCCCCCTTCTAGACTATAATACACTAAAATATCTTGCCTCAGGGTGAGAAAATACCATAGCCGTTACGGACGCTTCTGGCTCCATCATGAATCCTTCTGTTAATGAAATACCTATTTCCTCTGGATGAATTAAGCGAAATAGCTTTTCTTGATCTGCAAGTTCTGGACACGCCGGATAACCAAATGACACTCGTATTCCTCTATATTTCGTACGGAAACGTTCTTCCATCGTCAGTTCAGGTGAGTCCGGAATGCCCCAGCGGTCACGAATGAGCATATGTGTTTTTTCAGCAAGTCCTTCCGCTAATTCAAGCGCTAACGATTGAATGGCATGACTACGTAGGTAATCACCTTTCGCCTTCCACTCTTCAGCAATATCCCGAACTCCTTCCCCAACCGTAACAGATAAGAAAGCAACATAGTCCATCTCATCTCCTATTGGGCGCAAATAATCACCTAAAGTACGATAGGGAGCCTTTCCTTGTCTAGGGAATGTGAAACGCTCTATAACACGCGTATGATCTTCTGGATCATATATTACAATGTTTTGTCCGTCGCTTTGCGCTGGGAAAAATTGATACACTGCTTTCGGCTTTAACCAAGATTGTCCTTCCTGCAATAATTCATCTATTAAATCATTTAATTCATGTGCTCTCTTATCTCCCTCTTTCAAAAGCTTCTTCACATTTCCTTTTAATCCAAGGTGATGCCCAAGTAGCATTTGTCTATTCAGAAATGGTGCGAGATGAAGGGCGGGAACATCTCGTAATACAATTCGTTTTGTTGAATCAGGCACCATAACCTCTGATTTTGGTAATGGCTCAATTACTGCTGGAATTTCTACTTTCTTCTCCTCTTTTTTTACGATATGAAGATGACGTTCTTTTTTATCCTGCTTCATCTTCTCACGCTCTTCTTCTTTTTGAAGCTTATTAATAATATCGAGCCCCGTCATCGCATCACTCGCATAACAAACGAGTCCTTTATATGATGGTGAAATCCGATTATCTGTAAACTTTCTCGTTAACGCTGCACCACCTACAACAATGGGCACATCAATATTTGCCGCTTTTAAATCTTCAGCAGTCGTTACCATTTGTTGAGCTGATTTTACTAATAAACCTGAAAGGCCTATAATGTCCGGCTTCTTTTCTTGTACTTCTTGAACAATTCGATCCGAACGTACATTAATTCCTAAATTAATAATCTCATATCCGTTATTCGCTAAAATAATTTCAACGAGATTTTTCCCAATATCATGCACGTCACCTTTTACAGTTGCTAACAATACTTTCCCTTTTTTCGCACTATCACTAGATTCCATATGTGGCTCTAAATAGCTTACAGCGGCTTTCATACTTTCGGCACTTTGCAATACTTCAGCAACAATAAGTTCATTATTATTAAATAGTCGTCCTACCTCGTCCATCCCTGTCATAAGCGGACCGTTAATAATATCAAGAGGTTTTCTTCCTTCTTCAAGTGCAAGACTTAAATCCTCGTGTAATCCTTGTTTCGTACCTTCTACAATATAATTTGCTAGTCTTTCATCAAGCGTTAACGTTTCTTGCACAACGACATCTTTCTTTTTAGCAACTCGGTAAAAGTTTGTAAATTCTTCTAACGTCTCTTTCGTCGTTTCAAACAGTAATGCATCTGCAAGGCGTTTTTCTTCCTCTGGAATCGACGCATAGCGTTCTAATTTTTCCGTATTCACAATCGCGTAATCTAATCCTGCTTTCGTAGCATGATATAAAAAGACTGAATTTAATACTTCACGTCCAGCCGGTGGTAAACCAAATGATATGTTACTTACACCTAAAATCGTTAAACACTCTGGTAACGCTTCTTTAATAAGGCGAATTCCTTCTATAGTCGCTGCCGCTGAGCCAATATATTCTTCATCACCTGTCCCTACTGGAAACACAAGTGCATCAAAAATAATATCTGACGGGCGTATCCCATACTTCTTTGTAAGTAATTCATAGCTTCTTTTCGCAATTTCTATCTTTCGTTCCGCACTAACCGCCATACCGTCTTCATCAATTGTTCCTACAACTATAGCGGCACCATACTTTTGAAGAAGCGGTGTCACTTTTTTAAATCGTTCTTCTCCATCTTCTAAATTAATTGAATTAATAACAGCTTTTCCTTGAATATAAGTAAGAGCTCGCTCCATCACATTTTCATCTGTTGAATCAATCATAATCGGTACTTTTAAAACTTTCGTAACTTCTGCTAAGAAGTTTTCCATATCTTCTATTTCATCGCGATCAGGATCTGCCATACAAATGTCAATAATATGAGCATTTTTCTTCACTTGCGCTCTTGCCACTTCAGCAGCCTCTTCAAATTTCCCTTCTGCTACTAAGCGTTTAAATTTACGTGACCCAATAACATTCGTTCTTTCACCTACAAATAACGGTCTCATAGACTCATCATATTGCAGTGCTTCTAATCCACTAATTCCATGTCCTTCTCTCTCATGATGGTCACGAGGCCTAAGAGATGCTAGCGCGGATTTCATTGCTTTTATATGTTCTGGTGTCGTGCCACAACAACCACCAATAATATTAACCCATCCTTCTTCAGCAAATCGCTTCACCTTTTCAGCAAGAGAAGATGGAGATTCATGGTAATGTCCATCTTCATCAGGAAGACCTGCATTTGGATAACAAGAAATGTAACACTCCGATAAATCAGATAGTGAACGAATATGGTCCCTCATAAACTCTGGACCAGTCGCACAGTTTAACCCAACAGATAATGGTTTCATATGTTCTACTGATAAATAAAAAGCTTCAATTGTTTGCCCAGCCAGAGTCGTTCCCATTGGCTCAATCGTTCCTGAAATCATAATAGGAACCGTTTTTTTCAGTTCTTCAAAAGCGGCTTGAATTCCAATATAAGCTGCTTTCACGTTACGCATATCTTGACTCGTCTCAACGAGTAATACATCAACTGCTCCTTTTAATAATCCTCGTGCCTGCCTTGTATAAGCCTCAATCAATTCTTCAAAAGTCACACCACCTGTAACACTAATTGCTTTCGTTGTTGGTCCCATCGCTCCCGCAACATATACTTCCTTCCCGCTTTCTTTAACAGCTTGCTTCGCCAAAAGTGCTGCCTTTTCATTTAGTTCTTCATCTAAATGAGACAGATCATAATCACTTAGTACAATATTCGTTGCCCCAAATGTATTTGTTTCAATAATATCCGCTCCAGCTTCAATATAAGCTTTATGAATCTTTAAAATAACGTCTGGTCTTGTTTCCACTAAATATTCATTACAGCCCTCGTACTCTTCTCCTCCGAAATCTTCAGCAGTTAAATCCTCTTGCTGAATCATTGTCCCCATTGCACCATCTAATATTAAAATGCTATTTTTTAATTTTTCTTCTATACACTTCATCAATTAATACCTTCTTTCACTTCTTGCTTTTCTCTTACATATTTAACAAGATGTTCTGTAATTTCATACTTTAAAAATGGTGTAATAAGATAAATACCATTAAAATATTTCATCGCTGCGTCGACCAATTCTTGTGAAATGCGGATCCCTTCCTCAATTGCTGCCTCTTTCGTTTCATGTCCATCCATTCTCTCTCTTATTTCTTCAGGAAGAGTAATACCCGGCACCTCAAAATGAAGAAAATCTGCATTCCGCTTACTTACTAACGGCATAATTCCAATAAAAATAGGTTGTTCCAAATGCTTTGTCGCTTCATACACTTCTTCAATTAACTTGATATCGTAAATTGGCTGAGTTAAAAAATACTCCGCTCCAGCATCTATTTTTCGTTCCATTCGCTTAACCGCTGCTTTTAAGTGCCTCACGTGAGGATTAAATGCGCCGCCTACAGAAAACCTTGTCGCCGGTCCAATTGATTTCCCTAAAATTGAACGTCCATCGTTCATTTCTTTAATCATTTTAATAAGCTCAATAGAGGATAAATCATATACAGAAGTGGCACCGGGAAAATCACCAACGCGCGCTGGATCACCAGTTAAAGCTAACACTTCTTCCATCCCTAACGCCGATAAACCTAACAAATGAGATTGTAGTCCAATGACGTTATGATCTCTACACGTTAAATGCGTCAATACTGGGATATCATGCTTCGTTAATAACGCACCCATCGCCATATTAGAAACACGAGGCGATGCTAATGAATTATCTGCTAGAGTAATAGCATCTGCTCCCGCTCTTTTTAACGCTCTTGCTCCTTCAAAAAAACGCTGTGTATCTAACGTTTTCGGTGGATCTAATTCCACTACAACTGTTGTTTGTTTTTTCGCTTTCTCTGCTAGAGTGACGTGAGCCTTCGAACGTTTCTCATGCGTATGAACGACTTTCGGCCTTTGAATCGTGTCTTTTTCTATTACAGGGGTAATATTCGCAACAGCGCGCTTCATACTTTGAATATGTTCTGGAGTCGTACCACAACAACCACCCAATAACCGAATACCTTGCTCAATAAATCTCGGTGTCATCGCTTCAAAATAAGCTGGACTTCCCTCATATACGTAACGTCCATCCACATAATTCGGGAGGCCTGCATTTGGGTATGCTGATAAATAGCCATTTTGAGGAATCGATATCATTTTGAAAGCTTCCGTCATATGAAGCGGCCCTAGTTGACAATTCAATCCAACAACATTTGCACCGTAATCTATAAGTTGCTTTAATATTTCATTGACATCATTTCCATTTTGAGTCGTACCTGCTTCATGTAACGCTAATTGCGCAACAATTGGAATATTCGTTTGCTTACGCAATACTTTAACGGCATGAAGTAATTCAAATTCATCGTAAAAAGTTTCTAATAGTAATCCATCAACCTGTTCTTCTAGTAAAGCCCCTGCCTGTTCAAGTAACATAAACTCTCTTTCCATATCAGTCGTTGTAACAGCTCCGATATGTTTCATACCACCAATTGTTCCTAAAATTGCATTTTTATCTGTCACAGATGCTTTCGCTAGTTTTACTGCCGCTCTATTAATTTCTGTAACTTGATTTTCTAAACCATACATACGTAATTTCGCCTCATTTGCTCCATACGTATTCGTTTGAATTACATCTGCTCCAGCAGCTACATATTGTTTATGAATCGATATAATTAAGTCTGGATCAGATACATTCAATTCTTCAAAGCTACTTTGCAAACCATGTGAATGCAATAACGTCCCAACCGCACCATCACCTATTACAATTCCTTTTGATAATAAATCTAGTAATTTCACGACTCTCCCTCATTTCTATCAATATAAAAACCCCCTCTTCACTTTGAAGAGGGGGACATAATCGTTCCTCCTCTTATTATGCAAAACATTCGTTTTGCAGGTATTAGCACCGTTTCAAACATTTCGTTTGAAGGTTGCCGGGTTTCACAGGGCCTTTCCCTCCACCGCTCTCAATAAGAGTTGTCTTTATTATTTTATTTATGTAGCTAAAAGGAAATGCGTTCCCCTTTTAACAATGTTTGTTAATTTTTTAATAAATTTAGCATGCACAAAAGTAAAAGTCAATGACACTTGCGGAAAAATAAAAATTATTTAAAATAAAGTTGCAATTCAGTTATATTTTATTGTAAAGTTAAAAACATAATAAAAATTTCATACGAACATTCTTATCTAGAGAGGTAGAGGGACTGGCCCTGTGACGCCTCAGCAACCATTAACATTTTGTTAATAAGGTGCTAATTCCAGCAAATTGTGAAAGATTTGACAGATGAGAAGAAGACTCTATTCAAACCGAAAGCCTTCTTCTTAGAAGGCTTTTTTTATTTTATATTCACTTAATGTTTCAATTTAAAAAGGAGGAATTTTCATATGTCAACAATCGAAACAAAACTAGCACAAATCGGAAATCGCAGTGAAACTACAACCGGAACGGTTAATCCACCAGTTTATTTCTCAACCGCTTATCGTCACGAAGGAATTGGTAAATCTACTGGCTTTGACTATTCACGAACTGGCAATCCAACTCGAGGTCTTTTAGAACAGGCGATCGCAGACTTAGAATATGGCGAACAAGGTTATGCCTGTAGTTCAGGGATGGCGGCTGTTCTCCTCGTCCTTTCTCTATTCCGCTCTGGAGACGAACTTATTGTATCTGAAGATTTATACGGGGGAACGTATCGATTATTTTCTGAGCATGAAAAAAAGTGGAATGTTCGATGTAGATACGTAAATACACAGTCTATTAAACAAATTGAGCAAGCTATCACAACTGAAACGAAGGCTATTTTCATAGAAACTCCAACTAATCCATTAATGCAAGTTACTGATATTGCTGCTGTCGCAACTGTAGCGAAAAGGAACGGACTACTCCTTATTGTAGACAACACTTTCTACACACCTTATATACAGCAACCATTAACAGAAGGTGCTGACATTGTACTTCATAGCGCAACGAAATATTTAGGGGGACATAACGATGTACTAAGCGGGCTTGTCGTTGCAAAAGGAAAGGAACTTTGCGAGGAAATCGCTCATTATCATAATGCATCAGGTGCAGTTTTAAGCCCATTTGACTCATGGTTATTAATTCGCGGTATGAAAACGTTAGCGCTTCGCATGAGGCAACATGAAGAAAATGCGAAAGCAGTTGTTGCGTATTTAAATGATGAAGACGGGGTGACAGATGTATTTTATCCAGGAAGAGGTGGCATGATCTCATTCCGCCTTAAAGATGAAGCTTGGATTAATCCATTCTTACAATCTTTATCCTTAATTACATTTGCCGAAAGTCTTGGTGGTGTAGAAAGTTTAATGACTTATCCAGCAACGCAAACACATGCTGATATTCCTGAAGAAATTAGAACAGCAAACGGCGTATGCAATCGTCTTCTTCGATTCTCAGTTGGCATTGAAAATAGTAACGATTTAATTCAAGACTTAAAGCAAGCAATTAAACTCGTAAAAGAAGGTGTAAGAATATGAGCTATTCTATAGATACACTCTTACTACACAACCAATATAAACACGACTCGCAAACAGGCGCTGTGAACGTTCCTATTTATAACACATCAACTTTTCACCAGTTTGATGTAGATACGTTCGGAAAATATGACTATAGCAGGTCAGGAAACCCAACTCGTGAAGCTCTTGAAGATATCATTGCTTTATTAGAAGGCGGAACAAAAGGATTCGCCTTTGCATCAGGCATTGCAGCGATTTCCACTGCATTCCTCCTTCTTTCACAAGGTGATCACGTACTCATTTCAGAAGATGTGTACGGAGGCACTTACCGAGTGATAACTGAGGTACTCTCCCGTTACGGTGTTTCACATACATTTGTTGATATGACCAATTTAGAAGAAATAAAACAAAACATTAAACCAAATACAAAGCTCTTTTATGTAGAAACACCTTCTAACCCACTTTTAAAAGTGACAGATATTCGCGAGGTTTCTAAACTCGCAAAATCTATTGGGGCTCTTACTTTTGTTGATAATACATTTTTGACACCACTATTCCAAAAACCACTTGAACTTGGAGCTGATGTCGTTCTTCATAGTGCTACAAAATTTATTGCTGGTCATAGTGATGTTACTGCCGGATTAGCAGTAGTAAAAGATTCAGAACTCGCTCAAAAGCTTGGATTTTTACAAAATGCATTCGGTGCTATTTTAGGACCTCAAGATTGTTCTCTCGTACTTCGCGGTCTAAAAACATTGCATGTACGCCTCGAACATTCAGCTAAAAATGCCAATAAAATCGCACATTATTTACAAGAGCACTCTAAAGTAAAAAATGTCTATTATCCGGGATTACAAACTCATCTCGGATTTGATATTCAACAATCTCAAGCAACATCAGCTGGAGCGGTCTTATCGTTTACTTTGCAGTCAGAAGATGAACTCCGCAAATTTTTATCAAAAGTAAAATTGCCTGTTTTTGCAGTTAGTTTAGGAGCTGTAGAGTCAATTCTTTCTTATCCAGCAAAAATGTCACATGCAGCACTGTCGCAAGAAGCTCGTGATAAAAGAGGAATCTCTAATTCATTACTTCGGTTATCAGTCGGTCTTGAAAATGTTAACGATTTAATATCCGATTTTGAAAATGCCCTTTCTTATGTAGAAGAACCTGTAAATGCATAGAGAAAAAGAAGATATGAGATTAGGTTTTCATATCTTCTTTTTATGCGGTTTAGCTATATTCATTTGAATTTCTTCTTTTCTTATAGTCCATAAAAAATAAAAGTATATCATCTATTTCTAAATAATGGATTAATTGATATATTAAGAAATAAAAAGGGGTGAAAATAATGGATACTTGTGCAGATATTTTAATCGTTATCGATTTACAAAATGGCGTATGTTATAGCGAGGAGCATTTATTTGATTTACAGAACTTACTAAAAAAAGTAAATAAAAGAATTTATTCATATAGAAAATTAAATAAACCAATCCTTTTTGTTCAACATTGTGATGATGATTTAGTACCCGAGAAAGAACTTTGGGCTATTCATACCGATCTAGATGTTCAAGAACAAGATTTTTTTGTAAGAAAAACACATGCAAATTCATTTTATAAAACAAACTTAAAAGAAATTTTAGATCAATTATCTGTAAATCGCATTGAATTTTGTGGCGCCCAAACAGAGTACTGTATGGATGCAACGATTAAGTTTGCCCACGGACTAGGATACGAAAACTTTATGGGACAGAAAACAACCTCTACGTTGAATAATCCTTTTATGTCCGCAAAAGAGACAATTGATTTTTATGAGAACATATGGAATCACAGATTTTTAACGTTGCTAAAAGATGAATTTTAGAATAAATGACTAATGACTTGATCATCCTAAGATTTATCAGCCGTAATCAAATATTTCATTATCACCATAAAGAAGCGAATGACATTCAGCTTCTTTTCTTTTAACCTGTTTTATATTCTATATATATCATTATAATTCCTTTGTCATATTATTTTAAAAATTTAGTATATTCATTTGAAAGAATAAGAAAATCATGATAAAATTGTGTTACAAATATATCTATATCTTTCAATTTTTAAAACGCATCGAAATTTTCACCCAAAAATGTCATTTTACAAAAACATGCTAATTTACCTATTTTATTTACATCCGGGTCTCTTTTCTTACAATTTCTTTACTTTAGGACTTTTTTTCTGCAACAACTATTTTCTTTTCTTTAAATTTTTGGTATGTATAGTATGGTATAATAGCTCACACGGAGGTGGAAAAGAACATGTTAGAAACCTTTCAAAAAGAATTAGAACTATATGAAAGTAATGCAGAATTATTAAAAGTGCTAGCTCATCCTGTTCGTTTATGTATCGTAAAAGGATTAATCGAGCGCGGTCCAAGCAACGTTTCTACAATGTATACTGGCTTAAACATGCCACAATCTACAATTTCACAGCATTTAGCAAAATTAAAAAGCGCTAAAATCGTTTCTAGTGAAAGAAAAGGATTGGAAATTTATTACAAAGTAGAGAATGAAACAATCATTCAACTCGTTCGTGTATTATTAGGTTAGGGACTAATAATCGCAGAAAAAGAACGTATTCTATATTTTTTATCTCATATCTTTAATATAAATATATATCATGAGAGGAAATATATAATACTACATAAGTCGTATTAAAAAACAAGACACAGTATATACTGTGTCTTGTTTTTTATATTGTTACATACTGATCCAAATGTAAATGTTGCATATCTTTTGTATGTATAACAACATCAAACGAACTCCCTACTCCTCCATTTAAAATCATAGAACGAACTGCTCGATTTTGTTTTTGCGTTTCAGAAAAAGGATTCGTATCTTGATGGCTCGTAAGCTGTTCTAATATCCCTGCAGCTAACAAGAACTCAGATTGTTTCTTATGCCATACTGCACTCATTCCTTGCATACTAAAGATCTCCTTTAGCTCGTCCCAATGAACATGAGTAGTAAGATCCATTTCACCTGGATGCGCTAGTGGGTTACGCATTAGCTTATGCTGATAATATCCTCGCAAACTTCCTTCGCGGTGTGCTGGATGCATCCATTCTTCTTTTGTGTATCCGTAATCAACTGTAATACATATACCTTTTTGAAACCATTTCGAAATTTCTTTTATATACTCCTCCATAACAATTGGTACTTCAAAACGTTGCCCTTCAGCAATATAAATATTATATTTCAATAAATAGCGACCAATTCTTTTATTTAACGGCCTACATACTTCTGAAAGGTTTCCTTCCTCTGTATATGTAATACGTACTTCATACAATATACCATTTCTTTTCTCAATTACTTCAACAGGAAATGCATCAAACAACTCATTCGAAAAAAGAATTCCCTCGAAAGAATCTCCCATTTCACTATAGGAGGTATAGTACGATACATTAGAAAATGAGCCAAGTTGCTCCTGCTGTAATTTCCTATGAAAAGGGCTCACTTCAATCATTGAATAGTTTAAATTAATAAAGGTGTTTGGAGATAATTGCTTCCATTCTTGTAAAACATCATAGGCAAACTTCCCTGTTCCCCCACCAACCTCACAAATATTCGAAGCAACTTCACCATTTTCAACAAGACGAATAAAAAGTTTAGCAAAAGTTTTTGCAAAAACAGAGGATACATTGCTACTTGTAAAAAAATCCCCTTGTCTTCCAATCTTTTCACGTTCTTTCATATAATATCCATGACCCTCCGTATACAATACAAGGTTCATATACGTACTATATGAAATTGAATAATCCTTTTCTTTCCCCATCCATTCTCTTAAAATGAGCTCCATTCCCATAATAACTCCTTATTGTAAAAACGGATTATTTTCTTTTTCAAAGCCAATGCTTGTTTCTGGACCATGTCCACATAACACCGCTGTTTCATCTGGTAATACAAATAATTTCTCTTCAATACTTCCAATTAATTCAGCAAAACTTCCACCAGGCAAATCTGTTCTTCCAATGCTCATTTGGAACAATACATCTCCTGAGAATACAGCATTCGCTTCTTTACTATAATAAGAAATACTTCCTGGAGAATGTCCTGGTGTCTCAAAAACTTCAAAATTAAATGATCCAATTGTTAATGTACCTTCTGCATCAATAATATGATCCGCTGGTTTTGCTGTAATACTGCGGTTCATCATAAAAATTTGAGAGCCGTTTACAGTTGCATCTCCTAACCAATCTGCTTCTTCTTTATGTACGTACACAGGAATATAAAAAGCGTCTCTTACGGCATCAACAGCACCGATATGATCAAAGTGAGCATGTGTTAATAAAACAGCCAATGGTTTTAATTGTTCTTCTTGTAAATATGTAACGAGCTTTTCACCTTCATGACCAGGGTCAAAGATAATGCACTCTTTTTGATCGTTCATTAAAATATAAGCATTTGTTTGTAATGGGCCTAACGGCATTTGTATCCATTTCATATAAAAATCTCCTCCAGTTATTAAAAACTTACTTTTAATGATACAACATTTCTTTCTCTGAGGAAAAGAAAGGATGCTATCTCGACAATCATTTTTAAAACATGTACAATATAAAAGAGTAAATATTCCAAAAACTCATAATAAGAAATGGGTAGACAGAGGAGGATATTGTATGGGCCTTGTTATTATTTTTACACTTGTCACTCTGTTAGCTGTATTTGCTACGCTTAGAACACTTCGTGAAAAAAACTTTTTCGCGAGCGGCTTTGCAATTGCAACTGTACTCGTTTTCGGATGGTTTACGATCATGACTGTTCTATATAACGGGTATCCACCAGCAGCTTAATTCGTTTACACTTTATTCTTCATCGAGATTTTACACAAAAAGAGGAAGGGTTCCCCCTTCCTCTTTTCATATTTCACAACTTATATCATCTTCGCTTCGTATTTGTGCTTTTTTACAAGCCAAGCTCCTCCGATAACACCTGCATCATTACCAAGTGTTGCAATAGCTAACTTCGTGCTCTTTACAGCACGTGAGAAAGCGTATTGCTCGAAATAGCGTTGAATTGGTTCTAATAGCGCATCTCCAGCTTTAGACACGCCTCCACCAATAACAATTTTCTCTGGGTTCAATGTACTAGAAAGGTTCGCTACAGCTAATCCTAAATAAGAAGCTACTTTTTCTACTACTTCACCTGCTAATTCATCACCTTGTCCAAGTGCTTCAAAGACATCTTTTGATGTAATACGTCCTTCTTCAGCTAACATAGAACGCAACACGCTCTCTTTATTAGTCTCTTGTATTTTTTGCATAGCAACACGTACAATACCTGTCGCAGATGCTACTGTTTCTAAGCAACCAGACTTCCCGCAATTACATGGGAAAGCATTTTCTGTAACGACTGTAATATGTCCAATCTCACCAGCAGCACCACTCACGCCGTGTACAATCTCACCATTGGCGATTACACCACCACCAACGCCCGTACCAAGTGTCATACAGATTAAATCTTTTGCACCTTCACCAGCACCTTTCCACATTTCACCAAGCGCTGCTAAGTTCGCATCATTATCAATAACAACAGGTAATCCTGTTTCTACTTCTAATAAATCTTTTAGCGGATAGTTTTTCCATCCTAAATTAACCGCTTCATAAATCATTCCAGACGCCACATGTACAGGACCAGGAGCTCCCATACCAATACCAATTAATTTGCTCTTCAATTCGCCTAATTCTTCTAGCTTTTTATCAATTGCTTTCGCAACATCAAGTGTAATATGTTTTCCTTGCTCACCTGTATTCGTAGGGATTTCCCACTTATGTAAAATTTCACCGTATACATTAATAAATGCTAATTTAATCGTTGTACCACCAAGGTCAACACCAACTAACCATTTCTCTTCCATGTTGCTTACCTACCTTTATCTAATTCTTATTTAGCTCTTTTTGAATTTCTTGCTTCAATAAAAATAAAGCTGTTTGATAGTCTTGTGGATCGATTAGCTGTGATTGATTTAATTCACGCAATTCATCTTGCATTAATTGTAAATCTGCAATTCGATCTCCCGTATAAATAATCGTACCAAATTTCTTTAGCAATTGCTGAATATCATAAATAGATACCATTTCATCACCCTCTATGCTCACTTACTATAAAAAATTATAATAAGAAAACGTTCACATATTTTATTATAATCAAGAAGAAAAAGTCTCGTCAATTTTTATTTGTCTATACAAGCTTATTTATAAGCAGTGTTCCTTTTTCTGTAATAATTTTTTCTATGTTTTTATCAAATGGCTCTACTGGAATGTGTTTTACCATTTGAAAATCATACGCTAATGACAGCGTTTTCCCTTTATAATGCACGAGATAACGATCATAATAGCCACCGCCGTACCCAATTCGCTCTCCTCGTTCTGTATAAGCTACGCCTGGGACAATTTGAAGATCAATTTCATCCATATTCACTTCTTCCGTAAGCCCGGGAATCGGTTCACGTAAATTCATATACACCGTTTCTAATTGATCAAAATCATTAATTTGCCGGAAGGACATCGTTCTAGTTCCTTTATTACACTTAGGAACTACAACTTTCTTTCCTTCTTCCCAAGCTTTTTCGATAATAGGATATGTATTCACTTCATTTTCCATTGAAAGAGTAATTCCAATTGTTTTAGCTTCAACCCACTCTTTTTGCGCATACAACGAAAATGCAATCTGTTCTGATAAAGTTGTATACTGTTCTTCTGATAAAGAATTCATGTGTTCTATTATTTGTTTACGTAAACGTACTTTCTCTGCTTTCACACATTCTCCCCCTTACAGTGACACTTTACTCTATGCTGATAGTGTATCACTTTTAACATAGGAATCGAATAAAAAAAGAAACAGTAGGAAAATATTCCTACTGCTTACTTTGTTTCACGGTGTAACGTAGACTTCTTGTCACGCTTGCAATACTTTTTAAGCTCGATACGCTCAGCGTTGTTACGTTTATTTTTCTTTGAGATATAGTTACGATCTCCGCATTCTGTACATGCTAGAGTAATATTCACACGCATTCTTATTTCCCTCCAGTACTAATAACTTAAATCAGACTATACTATAATACCACTTTTAAAATAAAAATTCTACACCTTTTGATATTGTCTAATTTTTTCTATAAGATTTTTCATATTTTCCCTTGCTATTACTGGGTTTCTAGCATGTGAATACACCAAAAATTTTGGTTGTTTTGTGTCAGAAACGATATAAGACCACTCTTTTTCAGTATATTTGAACTGTACTCCTTCAAATATACCTTCTCCCTTCCTTTCTATATCATCCAATAATTTCCTCATAATTTCCCCTTTTTCATTCCATGAACATACCACTTCATCATAAAGTAAATAGAGCGGAGGTGATTGCTCTACTATGCTGAGAAACGTTTTTCCTTGCAATGCTATTAGCTCGAATAATTTTCCAATCCGATATAAAATATCTCGCTTCCACCTTACTTGAAACGACTTTCTTTCATCCTGCGTATAAAATAGAAGATAACATTCTCCTAACTTCAAAGACATTGGGTAAATATTTCCTGTCGATTCGAGTAAGAAATCTGGAATATCGACCTCTTCCAAATCTGTACCTTGGTAAATATTACTATGTTTATCGTATAACTCGAAATGATTTCCTTGCTCAGAAAACATAAGAGCCATATTCGCTTTACTTGATTTCATCAAAGCTTTCACATGATCTTTTTGTTCGCTTGCATAAATCCATGTAACTGTACAACCAAGTCTTTGTAGAAAGAGCATAAGTAAATGTTGCAACGTATCATTTCTCTTATTAATAAGAAGATGAAACTTCTGCATCTGTATTTTCTCGATATCAATATGCCCCAATATAACTTCTATATACTCATTCATAGAAACATGAACCAGCTTATTTCGCCCCATCTCTTTCTCATGCACGTAATAAAACAATTCGGACATATATACTTGTTCTATCTCTTTTTGCTGCTTATACGTTAACGGCATGCCAGCTTGACCATACAACTTTATAACAATCTCATTCTCATTCTCCACTTGAATGAAAACCCCACCTGCACATTGCAAATGATGAACACTATATTGAAAAAGTGACTCGTTCATTTCTTTACATTCCATCGTATGAATCCCTATACCATGAATAGCATGTAAAAATAAATTTTTATAAGAGGTTGTTTCTATATTTTCTTGACTTCCAATTAATATACTTTCTCCTTTTTTAAAAAGAGAACCATACGCCATCGCAATCTTCACGATAAACTGGGGAGTAATTTCAACATTCCCTCTTCCTACAATGCGGCTTTTTTGTAACCACCCTGCACTCATTTCACTTTCTTGAATACCAGCCGCTCCTACTATCGAATGACTATCAATCGCCTTATAAGGCCATAGTTTTCCTTTTTGCTTAATTACCGTACTTCTTCCGATGTGACAGTGATCCGCTACAACACTTTTTTGAAACAGTGTAACATCATCTTCAACTATTGTACGCTCTCCTATTGTCGTTTCTAATAGTTCACAATACTTCCCAATGTGGGCATTTGCAAAAACAATACTTTTTTGAAGATGAGAATAATTTGAAACGATACTATTTTTCCCAATAATAGAATATGGCTCAATTACAGCTCCTGTACCAATCTTTGCTCCTTCTCCAATAAAAGAGGGGCCATGAATTTTCGTCCCTTTACCAATCGTCACCCCTTCTCCCATCCATACCATCGGTAATACTTCTGTATAAGGAATAGGTACTTGTAACTTTTTCGTTAACAAATCAAATTGTGCTTGTCGATATTGATTAAATGTGCCGATATCTAACCAATAACCTTCTGACAAATATGC
Source organism: Bacillus cereus group sp. MYBK95-2 (assembly GCF_051915225.1). Taxonomy (NCBI): domain Bacteria; kingdom Bacillati; phylum Bacillota; class Bacilli; order Caryophanales; family Bacillaceae; genus Bacillus; species Bacillus cereus group sp. MYBK95-2. The sequence goes on from NZ_JBQAEH010000001.1 coordinate 729,342, forward strand.
GAATAACACATTTTTGTTTGCCAATAACGGAAACACATCATGACTGAAATCAAAAAATTGCCTAGGCGGTATGTAAGAAAAGATTTCTGGCTCCATAATATATATGCCTGTATTCACAACATTAGATACTACCTCATTCCAGCCCGGCTTTTCTATATATCGTGTAACCTCCTGGTCTTTATTCATTACAACCAATCCAAATGAGAGTGGATTTTCTACTTCTTTCACAAACATTGTTACCATTCTTTTCTTTTGTTCATGAAACCTAATTCCTTCTGATAATTGAAAGTCAGTTAATGCATCCCCGCTTATCACAACAAATGTTTCATCTAAAAATTGTTCTGCTTGTTTAATACTCCCTGCTGTGCCAAGCGGAGGAGAGTCTTCAAAATAATACAAGTTAACTCCCCATTTACTACCGTCACCAAAATATTGCTTAATGGTCGTACTCATATATTGAACAGTAATTGCAATTTCACGAATACCATGCTGGCGTAATAACTCAATATTATATTCTAAAACTGGTTTTTCTAATAATGGTAACATCGGCTTTGGAGTATTACATGTTAATGGTCTAAGGCGCCTTCCTTTTCCTCCAGCTAAAATAACCCCCTTCATATACTTCAGCCTCCACTTATATAATGTTCAGTAACTCCATATACCATATGTATATTCCCTATCCCACATGAACTAGCAGCATAAACTTGATTAGTTAAACACATCCTCATTTAGAAGACTATATAATTAAATTTCTAACCTATAAAAAAGTACATTTCAAACAACAAGAAAGCGCTTACTATAAATTGGTAAATAATACTTATTAACGACAAACATATATACTAATTTTCCCATTACATTATGATACATCTTATCATCATAAACTAAAGGAAACAACGAGCTTTTTTTGTCATGTTTTGACTAAAAAAAGCAGGTGATTTCTCATCACCTACTTTCATTCCTACTCATTCAATAAATAATGCTTTCCTTTTACTAAATAAAAGACATTTTCAGCAATATTTGTAATATGATCTGCTACACGCTCAATATATCTCGCGACAAATGATAATTGTGTAATTTGCGTAATTGCTTCTGGTTGTTCCGGAACTGAAGATATAAACTCACGAATTGCTTTTCCATATATTTCATCAACGGAATCATCCATTTCAGCAATTTGTTTTGCAAAAGTTAAATTTTCTTGTTCATATGCTTCTAACGCTAAATGCAACATCTCATTTGCAACCGCAAACATTTCATCTAGGTTGTGCAAACTAACAGCCACTTCTTTTTCCCCAAGACGAATTGTAGCCTTTGCAATATTAACAGCATGATCTGCAATGCGCTCTAAATCTGTCGCTGTTTTAATTGAAATAAAAATCCTTCTTAAGTCACTTGCTACAGGTTGCTGCTTCGTAATGAGCATAAGCGCAAGATTGTTTATTTCCTCTTCTAAATTATCCATGCGGTAATCACCATCAATGACCTCTAACGCTTTCTCTACATCTCTTGTATGCAGACCTTCCATAGCAATCAATAAAGCCGCATTTGCTAATTCTCCAAGCTCAATCACCTTTTGCTGTAACGCTTTTAAATCACCTTGAAACTGTTCTCTTACCATTTTTCTTCCCCCTCAATATTATGTGCCATTATATAAAAGTGAAACTTTAATCAACCCTCATCAATCGGGATTTGATAGGCAGCAAGATCCCCTCCCTAACTTCTTTGCTTTCGCTAAATTTTAAGGTGGGGGTCTTACTGCCCGCAAATAGCGGGGTAAATCTCCTACATAGCCTCTTACGCTTGTAATAAAACTTAAGATAAGGAGAAGTATTACTTCTTTATTAACAGTAAGATAAAATAAGAAATGCCCTCTGTTAAGAGGGCATTTGCTCTTAGCTTTGAAACGATATCAACCAAAGCGACCTGTAATATAATCTTCTGTACGCTTATCTGAAGGAGTCGTAAATAATTTGTTTGTATCTGTATACTCCACAACTTCCCCGCTTAAGAAGAAAGCTGTTTTGTCTGAAATACGCGCTGCTTGTTGCATATTATGCGTTACGATAACAATACTAAAATCTTTCTTTAGCTCTTGAATTAATTCTTCTACTTTTAATGTTGAAATTGGGTCTAATGCCGATGTTGGCTCATCCATTAAAATAACGTCTGGCTCAATAGCTAAGCAGCGTGCGATGCATAGACGCTGTTGCTGTCCACCAGATAAACCGTATGCATTATCGTGCAAACGATCTTTTAACTCATCCCAAATCGCTGCTCCACGTAAACTTTTTTCAACAATTTCATCTAATGTCTTTTTGTCACGAATACCATGGATTTTTGGACCGTATGTTACATTCTCATAAATAGATTTTGGAAATGGATTTGGCTTTTGGAACACCATTCCTACATGCGTTCTTAATTCTTCAACTGGATATGATTTATCAAATATATTGCGTTCTCTATACTCAATTACACCTGTAGTTCGAACGATCGGTACTAACTCTACCATGCGATTTAATGTTTTTAAGTAAGTTGATTTACCACAGCCACTTGGACCGATAATGGCTGTAACTTCATTCTCATGAATACTTAAATTAATATCTTTTAAAGCATGGTCTTCCCCGTACCATAAATTTAAATTTTTCGTATCAAATACTACCTTCTTTGGCGCAGTCTCGATTTTCTCTTCGTTTTTCACCTGTACATTTACTACTGTTGCTACCATTTGAATTCCCCTTTCATCCACTTCCAACTTATTTTCGATTTCGTAACCATAAAACAAATATATTGATAAATAGCAACAAACCTAACAAAACAATCATCCCAGCTGCTGCTACATACTGAAATTCTTCTTGTGGCCTACTCATCCAATTAAAAATTTGAATTGGTAGAACTGTAAATCTATCAAACATACTAAATGGAACATAATTTGCAAACGCAAGTGCCCCAATAACTAATAGTGGTGCAGCCTCTCCAATTGCTCTTGATATCGCTAACGTACAGCCCGTTATAATCCCTGGGAAAGCATATGGCAATACAATTTGATACATCGTTTGCCACTTCGTAGCACCTAATCCGTAAGAACCCTCTAATAAAACACTTGGTACTGATCGAATTGCTTCTTGACTCGCCACAACAACTGTTGGTAAAACGAGTAGACTCATCGTCAATGCTGCTGCAACTATACTCTCTCCTAAATGAAGAGCATATACAAAAATAGTTAAACCAAGCAATCCAAATACAACGGATGGTACTCCTGCCAACGTTTGATTATTAATCTCTATTATTTTTTTAAATAGAGATTCCTTCGCATATTGCTCTAAATAAAGTGCTGTTCCAACTCCAAATATAAAAGAAACAGGTATAACAATACTCATAAATAATATTGTCCCTGACAAAGCTGCAGCAATACCAGCTTCTTTCGGATTACGTGAAGCGAAATTTGTAAAGAAATCTATTGAAAGATAACTTATACCTTTTTCAACAATTTGAAACAGTAACAAAAACAAAATTACGATTGAAAATAAAATTGCTATATAAAATAACAATTTGTAAATTCGATCTTTTAAAAAGCGTGATGCCATATTTTTTTGTATTTTTTTATGATTCAACATTCGCATATTATGTCATCCTCCTAAAACGGCGCATAATTGACTGCGAAATGATGTTCATAATAAAGGTAAACAAAAATAACGTTGCGCCTACAGCATACATGCTGTAATACGTAATCGTTCCATGCGGAGCATCACCTAAACTTACTTGCACAATATAGGCTGTTAACGTTTGAATAGAATGTGTCGGATCAAGCGATACATTTGGTGTGGATCCTGCTGCAATTACAACGATCATCGTTTCACCAATTGCACGAGAAGCTGCTAATATAATTGCTGCCATAATCCCTGTAAAAGCGGACGGAAACACCACTTGTTTTACCATTTCAAACCGCGTCGCTCCGAGTGCTAATGAAGCTTCTTTCGTCCCTTTCGCCACAGCTCTCATCGCGTCTTCAGATAGAGATGCAATTGTAGGCATCATCATAAATCCGATAACGATTCCTGGACTAATCGCATTAAAAAACTGTAAATCTGGTATAATCCTTTGTAAAAGCGGTGTAACAACTGTTAATGCAAAAAAACCATATACAATTGTCGGGATACCTGCTAATAGCTCTAACATCGGCTTTAATATTTTCCGTGCACTATTTGAAGCATATTCGCTTAAAAATACGGCACACGCTAAACCGATAGGAATTGCTACAAACATAGCAATTGCTGTTACAAGGAACGTTCCACATATAAGTGGTAATATACCGAATTTAGGGTCTTCAAAAAATGGTAACCATTCTTTCTCCGTCAAAAAGGAGTATAATGATATTTTTTGAAAAAACATGATTGTTTCATTAGAGAGCGTAAAAACAATGCCAAGTGTCGTCACAATAGAAACACTAGCAATTATTTTTAGTAATAAAGGTACTATTCGATTGATTCGCTGCGTTTTTTTTCTTTGTTTTGTATTTCTTTCAATCAAATGTTGTACAGAAAATGTAATTTGACTTTTGTCATTATGAGCCAAAGATGAAAACCCCTTTCCACCCTGACATTACCTTTTTATTTCTGTTAACATACGCAGCTGTTCATTGTATTTTTCTTTTCTTAATTTTACATATCCGACCTCTTCAGCGAGGTTACCGACATGCTGAATCATAAACTCAACATAGTTTGCTACATTCATTTTATTTCGGATAGATGCATTATTCACATAAGTAAGTAGCGGCCTAGATAACGGCTCATACTTACCTGATTGAATGGTCTCTTTCGTCGGAAATACACCATTTACTTTTATTGCTTTCACCTTATCTCGATTAGCCATATAATAAGCATATCCTACAAAAGCAATGGCATGTTTATCATTCATTACCCCTTGCATAATAACTTGATCATCTTCAGACAAAGAGACTTTTTTTACAATGCGATGATTTTGTAAGATGACATTTTGAAAATAATCATACGTACCAGAGTCTACGCCTGGTGCATAAAACTTCACTTGTTCACGTGGCCATGTTGAATGAATTTGTGACCATCGCTTCTCTCTTCCATCTTCACTCCAAAGTAGTCGTAACTCGTCTACTGACATATCGTCTACCCATGTATTATGGCGATTCACAACAATCGTAAGACCGTCGTTAGCAACCTCAAAAGGTGTGAACTGAATAGAGTTTTTCTTCATTTCATTTTTCTCGACTTGTTTCATTACTCTCGAAGCATTATTTATATCTACTTCTCCTTTACTGAAACGATTAAATCCTCCCCCAGTTCCAGAAATACTGATGGAAATTTTCACGTCTGGATGCACCTTTGTATATTCCTCCGCTACTGCTTCTATAATAGGAAAAACCGTTGAGGATCCATCAACTCTCACTTCTCCCGTATCATTTAAAGCAAATGCAGTAGACATTTCAAAACAGAGGAACCATATTGATAATACGAAAACTTTAATCGGTGTACGCATCCATTTCACGTGTTCTTCCTCCTAGAAGTAACCGGAAATAACAGGATTACAGATATAAGAATACTGCTAAACTATTAATTCGGTTTTAATTGTTTGTAAAAGTTTTGTAAAGTTCCACAAAAATCAACATACGGTACAATTTTAATTCAGTAGTAGCTATTCATTTCCTCTGATGATTTCCCTATAAAACAGTTATCCCCTATCCCATCATATACAAGTATCATTTATACGGCCGCGTTTTTTCAATGTTGTATACTTGTCCACATTTATTACACGATATGCATAAACCATAAAAAAAAGCACACTATCTTTTCAGATAGTGTGCTTTTTTACAACTTTTTTATTCATCATCTTGCTCTTTATTTTTATTGTCTTTATCATCTTTTGGAGCTTCACCATTTACTTCCTTGTTTTTCAAATCAAAGTAAGCGTCCATAATTTCACGACCAATATATCCATTAATACCAGTCTTATCATCATGTACCCATGGAACGACAACAGAGAATGCTACTTCTGGATCTTCAAGTGGCGCATAACCTACTAATGTTAAGTTATATGTTTCCACACGTTCACCTTTTGCATTTCTACCAATCTCTTTATCTCCACCATACACAGTTTGCGCCGTACCCGTCTTCCCTGCCGCTTTATATTTTGCACCTGTAAAGTATTTTGTAGCTGTACCACCTGAATCATTATACACTTGTCTAAATCCTTCTTGAACATGTTTAATTTGCGATTCCGGCATATCAATACGATTTAATACTTTCGGTTCCATAGATTGAACAACTTTCCCAACTTCATCTGGTTTCACTGCCGGTTGACGAATTTCTTTTACAACTTGTGGTTGCATGCGATATCCGCCATTGGCAATCGTCGAAATATATTGCGCTAATTGAAGCGGTGTATACGTATCATACTGTCCAATTGATAAATCTAGTAAGAAACCTGGTTGACTACTTCTACCCATCTGACCAGCAGATTCATTCGGTAAATCAATTCCTGTTTTTACACCAAGTCCAAACTGTCCAAAATAATAACGCATCGTATCAAATGCTTTTTGAGGTATATCTAACGTACCACCTCTCACATATTTAACACCGGCGATATTCATCGCTGTTTTAAACATATAAACGTTAGAAGACATTTTTAAAGCTGTAAGGTCATTAATGTATCCCATCGTTTTCCAAGACGACTTCGTAGGTGTACCTTTTAATTTAATTGGTTCATCCAATTGCACCGATCCTGGTTGAATCGCACCAGTTTGATATCCAGTAAGTACTGTTGCACCTTTTACAGTTGATCCCATCGGATAAGAACTTGTCATGGTACCTAATGCAAAGTCATTTACTTTCGTTTGACCATCTTCGTTAACTAATTGTTTCCCCGCCATAGATAAAACTTCACCATTTTTTGGGTTCATCATTACAACGAATGCGCGATCTAAAAGAGGTTCGCTTCCTTTAAATCTCATTAAATTCTTCGCAAGAATATCTTCCACACGCTTTTGTAATTCCATATCAATTGTTAAATTCAGATCATTACCACTTTGTCCTTTTGATACATTAATCGTTTCTAAAATATTACCGTTTTTATCTGTAACATTTCTAACTTCTGCTTTCGTACCGTGCAGACTATCTTCATACTGTTGTTCAAGATAACTTTTTCCTACTCGGTCATTTCGATTATAATCACGAACAAGATAGTAATCTAGTCTTTCTCTCGGTAAGCCTTCATCAGATGTCGACACCCCACCTAGTACACTTCGGAATAAATCATCGTACGTATATTTTCGCTCCCAATCAACATTCGTATCTACACCTGGTAATGCTGCTAGGTTTTCACTAATAATCGAATATTCCTTTTCTGTAGCATCCTTTTTAATAACTTGAGGTGTCATTGCATATCCGCCGTCCATCTTACTTTTAATCGCTAGTATTTCTAGATCTTTTGCGGATAATTGATTAATCTCTTCTTCTGTTACACGACTTCGCTGACGCTCGTCTAATTCTTTATCATCAATTTTTTTATCTTTAAACTCTTGACGATCTTTATTCGTAATTTTTTCTTTAGCTTCCTCTTTATGCATAGCAAGCCAATAATCTTTTTTATCGCGATCTGTTAATTTATCTGTCGGTACTTCAATCAAATCTGCTAGCTTTTTCGCTGTTTCTAAGCGATCTTCTGCAGTTGATCCTTTCATTTTTGTAAATGTAATAGTACGAACGGCTGCATTATCTACTACAGGTCGCCCATAACGGTCAAATATTTTCCCACGCGGTACAGGATTACTTATCGTTGAGTTTTCTTTCTTCTCCACTTCATTCTTATATTCTTCACCGCGAACAATTTGTACATATCCGAGCCTTACAATAACCGCGGAGAACATTAAAAACACGCAGAAAAACAGCACGTTTAACCGAAAAGGAACGTGGGTCTTTTTCTTATTTTGCTTCTGCTTCTTGCTCATACAAACCCCCTCTACCAACAGCTATGTAATGTGAAAGGGACACCTTCATACAGGTGTCCTCACTGCTGTCTTACATCTTTTTCTATTCTAGCATAAAACAAACGAGAAGTTAACCTTCTGGTTCAGTTTGATTTTGCGCGTTCCCTTGCGTTACAACACTTGCTTTACTCGCATTTCCCTCATCATATTTGACATTTTTAACTGCAAAATAAATAAGAAAATGTCCAGCACCTAAAATACATAATAAGTAAGGTAAACTTTTTTCAGGTGGAAAGAATAGTACAGCACATAAAAAACTTAAAATGGAACAGATTCTTCCGGCGTTTAACCACAACTCCCGAACAACGACATATTCCACACGCCATTCTCTCGCATTTTTCGCTCTACCAATTACGTCATATGTCATTGATCCGTACGGAACAAGTAAAATAGGATATGCAATTGCAATACATGCCGCATAAATAAGTAATTTCGTGTATGTAACATTGAAAATAACTAAAAAGACGACAGCATATAAAATAATGCCTCCAAGTAAAATTGCTTTTTTTCGCCACTCCTTCTTTAACATACGAGCAACTAAGTAATAACATACAAAGGATACAGCAGAGTTCACTAAACTGTATTTCCCTAATGCAAACTCACTATTAGTTGCTAAATAAACATATACTGAAATGACAAAAATAAACGTTCCTTCTCTCAATCCTTGGAAAAAATGAGCTCGTGTAATCTTTCCCCAATTTTTATCAATCCGTCGTTCTTTCAATACTTGCACGATTTCATAACGCCCTTCACATTCTCTTTTAGATAAAAAGAAGCTTAAGACGACAGCAATTGCAAATAGAACTAATGAAAGAAAGAATATAACAGTATAGCCACTCCATTTCTCCATACGTGAAATTGTGTATCCTGCTGCTATTGGTCCAATCATTCCAGAGAAGGATGTAAGAAGTCCAAGAAACCCATTAAAGAAATCTCTTGTTTCTGGTTCTGTAATTTCAAATGTCAATAAGTTAAAAGCCAACCAGTAAAAACCGTATCCTACTCCTAAAAGAGCCCCCATTAATAAAATATACTGAGAAGCACTTTTCCCTGCTACTAAGACAACAATAAAAAAAATTGCGAGCGTCCCTACTCCTATTCGTAATAAAATCGAGCGATCGATACGTTTCGCTAATTTTCCCCCTACAAGAAATGTGAGAGGCTGTAATACCACGCTGGCTAAATTATACAAGCCAAGATTCACATAATTTTGTGTTTGTTTCCATAAATAAATATTTACAAACGTATTCGATAAAGAAATTGCGAGCGTGTATAAACCTCCTATAAGGAGCAATAACACTAAATCCCGATTCACTTCAACGTCACCAATTATATGTTTCCATTTCATACACAACTCTCCTTTACTTCATGTTCTAGTCTTCCAAAGACAAGCCCAATTATGTAAAAGGAAAGCATAGAAAAAAGCTAGGAGCTCTCCCCTAGCTTTTTCTATATTTATTACGATTATTTTGCTTCTTGGTAACGTTTTTCAGCAGCGTTCCAATCTACAACGTTCCAGAATGCGCCGATGTAGTCTGGACGACGGTTTTGGTAGTTTAAGTAGTAAGCATGCTCCCAAACATCTAAACCGATAACTGGAGTTTTACCTTCAGTTAAAGGAGAATCTTGGTTTGGAGTGCTTGTTACTTCTAACTCACCATTGTTTACTACTAACCAAGCCCAACCAGAACCGAAGCGAGTTGCGCCAGCTTTTGCGAATTCTTCTTTGAATGCATCGAAGCTACCGAATTTTGCTTCAATTGCAGTTGCAAGTTCACCTACAGGTTGTCCTCCGCCGTTTGGAGATAGGATTGTCCAGAAGAATGTATGGTTAGCATGTCCGCCACCATTGTTACGTACTGCTGTACGGATTGCTTCTGGTACTTCGTTTAAGTTTGCAACTAATTCTTCTACGCTTTTGTCAGCTAATTCTGCATGACCTTCTAAAGCAGCGTTTAAGTTTGTAATGTACGTGTTGTGATGTTTTGTATGATGGATGTTCATTGTTTCTTTGTCAAAGTGAGGCTCTAAAGCATCATACGCATAAGGTAAATTTGGTAATTCGTGTTTTGCCATTGTTATATTCCTCCCAGTTTATGTATTGCCACTTAAGTGACATACAACTTCATTCTACCCTAATTGCCATAGGGTGCAAACAAATAAATCACATTGTCTTGCTATCATTAAAGTAGCAAAATTCCCACTTCTTTTCAATTAAAATGCTCATATATTCCGTAAAAAAAGCTTCCTTCTACAAGGAAGCTTCCTGCTAACATAATAAACATGCGAAATGGATATGGACCCTGTAGGACTCGAACCTACGACCGGACGGTTATGAGCCGTCTGCTCTAACCAGCTGAGCTAAGGGTCCACAATTATGTATGTAACAACATATCAAATAGAGGAATTCCTATCGGATATGCTCTTTAAGAAATGTAAGATAAATTTACCATATAGAAAAGAAAAGTGTCAATTGTATTTTTCTTATTTAAAAGAAGAAAGTTAATAAAAGAAATTTAGTTATCTCCACTATATGTAAATATAATATATCTTGAGATTCTCTAGATTCCTACGTTACAATGATTTTATACATACATAAAGGAAGTGAATCTATGTCCATATTTACCCAATTCGTAAAAAGCATATACTCGCCTAAAGATATGGCGCTATTCCGTTTTCAAAAAATCGGTAAAACCATTTTGTATATTATGCTACTTTGCTTAATTACTACTATTCCAAGAACTTTTTTGTACGGTAGTTTTATCCAGGATGGTATTGGCATGGTAAATCAAGTCATCGATAAAGATTTACCTGATTTTAAAATCGAAAATGGCGAACTAAAAGCCGATATTGATCAACCTATTGAAAAAGAAGAAGGAAATACACTTTTCGTATTTGATCCAAATTCAACAGACCTAGAAAAATATCAAAATAAAACAGGTTTATTTGTTTTAAAAGATAAAGTAGTCTCTATGGGAAATGGTCAAACACAAACGTATTCTTATAACGATTTGTTAGGTGCATCTCTTGAGAAAAAAGATCTACAAGAATTTATTTCTTTATTCGATAATATTTATCCAATTTTATTATTTGTTATTGGATTCTTAGTGTACCTATTCCAATTATTCATCACTTTTGTAGGCGTGACTTTACTTGCGTTCATCGGTTCTGCTATGAGCGGTCAACGTAAACTATCCTATAAACAAGTTTGGACACTAACTGCATACAGCTACACGATCCCAACCATTTTCTTCATGATTATGGATTTATTCAAAATCGTCGTACCTGGAGCAACGTTCATTTATATCGCTGTTGTTTTAATCGTTCTATACTTAACGATTAAAGAGGTACCCAAACCGAAAGAAAAATAAAAAATGCCTAAATAGGCATTTTTTTTTTGGACAAGCATATATTCCTAGCAAAGGAGTGAAGAATATGAAGAGATTAGGTATATTCCTATTCGTGCTTGTTCTCGGTTATATATTTTATTACGATATAAAAATCGGTACTTTACCGATGTTAAGTTCATATAAAAAAACAACTGCTGCTCAAACAATTAAAAAAGAAAACACAGACAGTCAACAAAATAAAGCGAACAAAACAGAAAAAGAAACGGATGTATCTTATAAAACAATTGAAGTAAAAACTGGTGAGACAGTTCTTTCTATTACAGAACAAATTAACAAGAAAAAAATTCCTTCCATAGAAAAAGTCATTGACGACTTTAAACAATTAAACAAAAGTACATCTGCTACAAAAATACAAATTGGAAAGTCTTATAAATTCCCGTTATATCAATAAGCTATCACTTAATCCTTGTCAATTACATAAAGGCGCTGATACAATAGTAAAAGTGAAACCGAGTACTTCGGTTTCTATAGCCCTATATCACGTATACTATCATTGATATGAGGGACTAAATAAGAAACTTCTTTTATAAGGAGAGCGATCTATTCGTGAATGAAATGACTCATCGTACAAAAACACGTCCAGTTAAAGTCGGTAATTTAACAATCGGCGGTAATAATGAATTAATTATACAAAGTATGACAACAACAAAAACACATGATGTTGAAGCAACAGTTGCTGAAATCAAGCGTTTAGAAGAAGCCGGCTGTCAAGTCGTCCGCGTTGCCGTTCCAGATGAACGCGCAGCAGATGCTATTGCTGATATAAAAAAACAAATCAACATTCCACTTGTTGCTGATATTCATTTTGATTATCGCCTTGCTTTAAAAGCAATTGAAGGTGGCATCGATAAAGTACGTATCAATCCAGGTAATATTGGTCGTCGCCATAAAGTAGAAGCTGTTGTAAATGCAGCAAAAGAGCGCGGTATTCCAATCCGTATCGGTGTAAACGCTGGTTCATTAGAGCGACACATTTTAGAAAAGTACGGGTACCCAACTGCAGATGGTATGGTTGAGAGCGCGCTACATCATATTAAAATTTTAGAGGACTTAGATTTCCACGATATTATCGTATCTATGAAAGCCTCTGATGTTAACTTAGCAATCGAAGCATACGAGAAAGCTGCTCGTGCTTTTGATTATCCATTACATTTAGGTATTACAGAATCTGGAACATTGTTTGCCGGAACTGTAAAAAGTGCTGCTGGTCTTGGAGCAATCTTAAATAAAGGCATCGGAAATACACTACGTATTTCATTAAGTGCTGATCCAGTTGAAGAGGTAAAAGTTGCTCGCGAATTATTAAAATCATTCGGTCTTGCGTCTAATGCAGCAACACTTATCTCTTGTCCAACTTGTGGTCGTATTGAAATCGATTTAATTAGCATTGCTAACGAAGTGGAAGAATACATCTCTACACTTCAAGTACCAATTAAAGTTGCAGTACTTGGTTGCGCTGTAAATGGCCCTGGTGAAGCTCGTGAAGCTGATATCGGTATTGCCGGTGCACGTGGAGAGGGATTATTATTCCGTAAAGGGCAAGTCGTTCGTAAAGTGCCAGAAGAAACAATGGTAGAAGAACTGAAAAAAGAAATTGACGTAATTGCTGCTGAAATGGCTGCTGAACGAGAAAAAGAAAAAGAGACACAAGAACAATAAAAAGAAGGTTGCCACAATATTTGTGAGCAACTTTTCTACGTAAAAAAGCTCGTCAGTTATATAACCGACGAGCTTTTACTTTGCACATTTTGGACAACGACCATATATTTCAAACTTATGACCCGTTACTTCATAACCGGCAAAATCTTTATTCATAAAATCCATTGGGCAGGAAGTAATCTCTTTCGTCCCCCCACAATCCAAACAAATAAAATGATGATGATGTTCCATAATAGAACAAGTAAAACGAAAATGTTTTTCACCATTTAATTCCGTTTGTTCTAAAACACCAATCTCAGCAAAAACTGTTAAATTACGATAAATCGTATCAAAACTAAGCCCTGGATAATCGTCCTTCATATGCTCTAAAACGTCTTTCGCAGTTAAATAACGATTATGTGCTGCAAATAATCTGAGCATCTCTTCTCTTTTTCCAGTATGTTTATATCCTTTTTCTTTCATTAGGCGTAAAGCTTCTGTTAGATTCATACCTATCCCTACTTTATGCAGTTTTTTTCTTCTTCCATAAAATCGCACCGATTAAAATAAGAACTGCTATCATAACAATTGTACCACCTGGCGCTAGATCAAGTTGATACGAAGCAAACATTCCACCAATTACTGCAATTTCACCAAATAAAATGGAAAAGAAAATTGTTTGTTTAAATCCTTTAGCAATACGAATACTTGCTGCAACTGGTAATGTCATTAATGATGATACGAGAAGAACTCCTACTACACGCATTGATACTGCAATGACAAGAGCAACTAATATAATGAAAATAAAGTGAATCCATTTCGCTCTTAAACCAGTTGATACTGCGTACTCCTCATCAAATGATAGTAGAAACAGCTCTTTATATAATAAAATAATTATCGCAACAACAACAATTGCTACAATCCCAATAATAATTAAATCCGTACTTGTTACAGCACTGACACTACCAAATAAATAACTAAATAAGTCTGTGTTAAATCCATTTGCAAGTGAAATGAAAATAACTCCAACCCCCATCCCTGCCGAAAGGATAATTGGAATTGCTAATTCTTGATAGTGCTTATATACAGTTCGTAACTTTTCGATTAGTAGCGCTCCACCAATCGAGAAAATCATCCCCATATATAAGGGGTTTAAAAATCCACCTGTAAAAATGGTTTTTTCAAGTAATAAACTTGCTGCAATACCCGATAACGTCACATGACTTAATGCATCCGCAATAAGAGATAAACGACGAATAACAACAAACACACCAATTAGTGGTGCAACAAGTCCAATTAAAATACCTGCGTATAAAGAATTACGTAAAAAGTCATATTGTAAAAAATCTTGTATCATTATATCCTCCCGTGATGCTCATGTTCGTGTTCTAAACGATGAACATGATGTCCATATAAGACGGACATTTCTGCATCTTCTAACTCTCGGAACTTCTCTACATTTCCATGGAAATGTAGATGTTGGTTTAGGCATGCAACATGTGTTACTTTTTCGGTAACAGCTCCCATATCATGAGTAACAAGAATTAATGTGATCCCGAGCCTTTTGTTTAAATCCTCTAATATTTCGTAAAAACTTTCCACATTTTTCACATCGATTCCAACAGTAGGCTCGTCCAAAATAAGCAATTCAGGATCACTAACGAGCGCACGAGCAATAAATACACGCTGTTGCTGTCCACCAGAAAGCTCTCCAATGTTACGACCTTGAAACTCACTCATCCCTACATCAGCAATTGCTTTTTCTACCTTTTTTTTATCCTCTTTTGTAAAAAAGCGAAAAAGCCCTTTTTTCGAAACAAGTCCCATTGAGACAACTTCAGAAACAGTTGCTGGAAAACCAGAATTGAAACTATTTGCCTTTTGGGATACATAACCAACTTTGTTCCATTCCTTAAACTTCTTACTATCAACGCCAAACACGCGTATGCTTCCTTCTTTTGGCTTTAAAACGCCTAATAAACACTTAAGTAAAGTTGATTTACCTGAACCATTCGGTCCCACTAAACCTAAAAAAGCTCCCTTCGGAACTTGCAAATTAATATTTTCTAACACATTCCGATCTTCATATCGGAATGTTAAACCTTCAATTTCTAATATATTATTCATAGCATCTCACCTATTTTAATTCAGAATGATTCCGATTTATATCTATTTGAATTATAGTACAGCTTATTATAGTTGTAAACCAATCTGCCTAAAATATATCTATTTTTTCAAGAAACCTTACTATTATAACAAAAAGCAGAGAAAAATTCTCTGCTTTCAAAAAATATTCCTATAAACTTTTAGTGAATAGCCGATTTAAACTTACCACCATTTGTCTCTTGCGTGCTCATAATCGTAACAAACGCATTTTCATCAATTTCATGCACAATTGACTTTAATTTCGTCACTTCTAGACGCGTTACAACTGCATAAATAACTTCTTTTTCTTTATCCGTGTAACCACCTTTTGCTACAAGCTTTGTCGTTCCACGGCCAAGACGATGCAAAATCGCGTTTGATACTTCCTCATATTGATCAGATACAATTAAAACCGCCTTCGTTTCATCTAGCCCTTGAATTACTGTATCGATTGTTTTAAATGCGATATAGTACGTCATAACAGAATACATCGCTTGTTCCACACCAAACACAAATGCTGCCCATGCAAAAATAAATAAGTTCACAAACATTACGAATTCACCAACAGAGAACGGTAGTTTCTTCGTTAATAAAATCCCCATAATTTCAGTTCCATCTAACGACCCACCATGACGAATTACAAGTCCTACACCAAGACCTAAAATAAGCCCACCAAACACTGTCGCTAAAATAGGTTCTGTTGTAAATGGTGGCACCGCATGTAACGTTGACTCAATGAAAGCTAACGCTACAATACCAAATGTCGAAGATAACATAAATGTTTTTCCAATTTGCTTATAACCGGAATACATAAATGGGATATTGAGAACAACGACTAAAGTAGAAAAACTTAACCACCAAATGTTAGGAGTAAGATAATCTAATATAAGAGAAATACCAATAATTCCACCATCAATAATTTTATTTGGCATTAAAAATAGTTCAATCGCCACCGCCGCGCATGCTGCTCCAAAAATAATCATAACTAAACGATAAATGAGATGAATAACACTTTCTTTTCGATGTTGCTTTTGCTCCATAAGCCCTCCCTGTACTCTTTTTCTGTAGTTTCGTCCTTATATTATAACATACGCTTCTTTTCCTCATGAAAAAAGAAACTCCATACGAATATGTACAAGCTACATGCTCATATATTTCGATAGAAGAACGTGTGAAGGAGGATAATAAGATGAACCTCATTAAACAAATTGTTAATAAAAAATTAAATCATATTTCTACAAAAGAGTTATTAAAATATAGCAAAGAATACGAAGTTCCTATTACAGCCGCACAAGCTGACCAAATCGTTTTACTTATGAAGGGTAAAAATATTAATATTTACGATAACAACGAGCGACTAGAGCTCTTAAAACAGATCGCAAAAGTAACTTCCCCTGCCACTGCCCAACAAGTAAATACATTATTTCAGCAACTACTAAAATAAGGAGGGGATTTCCCCTCCTTATTGCGCTTTAATTTTTTCAAGAAGCCCTTCATCAAAAGTGCCGTTTTTCAGCATTTCGATTTCCAATTTATATGGTGGCTTCTTATCTTTTTTATCTTCCCCTACATACGGTGTTTCAAGAATTTTTGGTACATGCATTAACTGTGGATGATGTACAATGTGATGCAATGCTTTATACCCAATGTGACCAAATCCAATGTTTTCATGACGGTCTTTTCCTGCTCCGCGTACATTTTTACTATCATTAATATGAAGTACTTGTAAACGATCTATACCAACGATCTTATCAAATTCGTTTAATACGCCGTCAAAGTCATTTACAATATCATATCCTGCATCGTGCGTATGACACGTATCAAAGCATACGGATAGCTTTTCATTATATTTTACACCATCAATAATCTTTGCAATTTCTTCAAAGCTACGACCGCATTCTGTTCCTTTTCCTGCCATCGTCTCTAACGCAATGTTAACCGTCTGTTCTGGCGTTAACACTTCATTAAGCCCTTTAATAATTTGTTGAATACCAGCATCTGCTCCAGCACCAACGTGCGCTCCTGGGTGAAGAACAATTTGTTTCGCTACACCTAATGCCGATGTTCTTTCAATTTCCATGCGAAGAAAGTCTACGCCTAATTGGAATGTTTCTGGCTTCGTCGTATTCCCAACATTAATAATATACGGCGCATGGACGATAATTTCCTCAATTCCGTTCAGCTCCATATGTTTTCTTCCTGCTTCTATGTTCAATTCTTCAATTGGTTTTCTTCGTGTATTTTGCGGTGCACCTGTATAAATCATAAACGTTGTTGCACCGTATGAAACAGCCTCTTCACTTGCTGCTAATAACATTTTCTTACCACTCATAGAAACATGAGATCCAATCTTTAACATACAATCACCTCTTCAATATACAATAGATATAATGATAGCATAATTTGTAGAAATATGTAGTGAATTGTTTGTTCACAAAAGACCCACTACACAAATTCATATGACTATTTAGACAGACTATACTCTTCATTTAAATTAGCGGGATTAAAAAAAGATAAGGGAAACCCCTTATCTTTTTTTATTGCTATATTTTCTCTTCACTTTGTCACGTTCTGTTGCAAGTTTACGTTTATAGTTTGGTTTTACTTTTTTCGGTTTTTTAATAACTTTCGTTGCCATAACATCAAGTTCGTCATTTGGTTTTTTACGGCTCTTACGACGACGACGCTCACCTAAATCTGCCCACTCATCTCCACGTAAATCTACATGTTTAAACTCGATATGACGTTGTTTTTCTAAGCTATCTAACGCTTCTTCGTTTGCTGGATCATAAATCGTCACTGCAATACCAGAATGCCCCGCACGTGCTGTTCTTCCAACGCGGTGAACGAAGAAATCTAAATCTGATGGTAGCTCATAGTTAATAACATGGCTAATTCCTTCAATATCAATACCACGTGCTGCTAAATCAGTCGCAACAATATATTGGAATTCAAGGTCACGAATTTGTTTCATCATTTTTTTACGATCACGTGGTGATAAATCCCCGTGAATTCGTCCAACTTTTAAGCCACGTTCCATTAATCCATCAGCAACTTGGTCTGCCATCTTTTTCGTATTCGTGAAAACAACTGCTAAATACGGTTTAAATTGAAGTAGCATTTTATGCACTAAATCAATTTTATTACGATGTTTAGAAGGCACTAAATAGTGTTCAATGTTTCCAGCTGCAACTTGTTTTGGATTGATATGAATATGCTCTGGATTCTCCATATATTTCTTCAGAAACGGTTTTAGTTTTTGAGGAATTGTTGCAGAGAAAACTAACATTTGCAAGTTTTTAGGCATGCGTGCTGCAATTTTGTCTACATCATGAATGAATCCCATATCAAGCATTAAGTCTGCTTCATCGACAATAATCGTATTTGCTTTATGAACAAATAATGCTTGTTCTTCAACTAAGTCTTTAATACGTCCTGGTGTCCCAACTACGATATGAGGTTGTTTTTTCAATTTCTCAATTGAACGTTGTTTATCAGTTCCACCAATTAAACAACGTGCTGTAATCATTTGGTCTTCCGCACAAAACTTTGTTAATTTCACGATTTCTTCGTAAATTTGTTGTGCTAACTCACGAGTAGGCGCTGTAATAACAAGTTGTACTTCTTCACGACTTGCATTAATTCTGTTTAATGTAGGAAGTAAGTATGCATGTGTTTTCCCAGAACCTGTTTGGGATTGTCCAATTACACTTACACCTTTTTTCACGACTGGGAAAATTTTCTGCTGAATTCCTGTCGGCTCTGTAAAGCGTAGTTCACGAACTGCATCTATTAAAAATGGTTTAAAATCATACTGTGTAAAAGTTTGTTGTGTCATAAGTTACACCTTCTTTCTAAAATTTCTACTGCGCGCACAAATCAGTCAAGTCTACATTATATCGAAATCTACAAGTAAAATCCATCTTTAGTTTAGGTTTTCACTTCAAAAACTAACCTTCTTCCCTTTTATTGCATATTGTATGTGTATATACCTAACTGAAGAAAGGAGGATTTCTCACATGTTTCCGAAATCCCCTACAAGGCAAATGTATCCGAATCCAGGGCAGCAACCTTATACACCATATCCAATTCCACAACTACCACCAATGGCACAAAAAAAGAAAGGTTTTCTTGCTAAGCTTTTTAAAAAACACGATCCAACCGAGCCTTTTATGCAAATGGTTCCACCTTACCGACAAATGGAAGGGCAACCGATGATGCATCAGCAACCACCACCGCCCCAATATCAACAGCAATATCCGCAGCAATACCAACAACAATATCCGCAGCAACATCCACAATATCAACCATACATGCAGCAATATCCTGAGCAAATGATACCGCCTCAAATGTATGAATCAACTGAAACGCGCGGGGGCACAACTACAGCTGCGGCAACAGCAAGCAGTGGCATCGGCAGTTTTTTTTCGAACTTAATTTCAAATCCAACTAATATGATAAATAACATCGAAAAAGTATCCCAAGTCGTTCAATCTGTAGGTCCTGTCGTCGAACAGTACGGTCCTATTATGCGTAGTCTACCAAGCATTGTTAAAATCCTCACCTCTGGAAAAAGCACGGAAGAAAATCAAACGGAAAATGTAACAGAGCCAGTTGAAGTAGAAAGTCCGCCTCCTGCACCTCAAAAAAAGAAACGAAAACGAAAGAAAATAGTGATTGAACCTGTAATAGAAAAAGAGTTACCGAAAGAACCAGTTCAACAAACAGCAACAAAACCAAAACTATATGTGTAACAATCCTTTGTTTTCTATCCACTCCTCCTTTATAATGTAAAAGACTATGCACAAAAGTATCCCTTGTTTAGAAGGAGAGGATTACTCATATGAAAATTGTTAAAATTTCCCCTCGTGGTTATTGCTACGGTGTTGTCGATGCAATGGTAATTGCACGTAACGCCGCATTAGATAAATCATTGCCGAGACCCATTTATATTTTAGGTATGATTGTTCACAATAAACATGTTACAGACGCTTTTGAAGAAGATGGAATCATCACATTAGACGGTCCAAGTCGCTTAGAAATTTTAGATAAAATTGATTCTGGTACTGTTATTTTCACTGCACACGGTGTTTCTCCAGAAGTTAAACAACGCGCAAAAGAAAAAGGTTTAACAACAATCGATGCTACTTGCCCAGATGTTACCAAGACGCATGACCTTATCGAAGCTAAGAAAGCGGAAGGGTATCATGTCATTTATATCGGTAAAAAAAATCATCCAGAGCCAGAAGGCGCAGTTGGTATTGCACCTGACATCGTTCACCTTATCGAAAGAGCCGATGATTTAAAAACATTAGAAATCCCAACAGATAAAATTTTAGTAACAAATCAAACAACGATGAGTCAATGGGATGTTCAACATTTAATGGAGGACATTCAAAAAAAATTCCCAACAGCAGAATTCCATAAAGAAATTTGTTTAGCAACTCAAGTTCGCCAAGAAGCTGTCGCTAAACAAGCTGATGTTGCAGACTTAACAATTGTTGTTGGTGATCCGAAAAGTAACAATTCAAATCGCTTAGCACAAGTATCACAAGAAATCGCGGGTACAAAAGCATATCGAGTTGCTGATGTAAGCGAAATTCAATTAGAGTGGCTACAAGGTGTAGAAAACGTAGCTGTTACAGCAGGTGCTTCTACTCCAACGCCAATTACGAAAGAAGTTATCGCTTTCTTAGAGCAATATAACCCAATGAATCCCGCTACATGGGAAAGAGTTCGAAAAGTACCGTTACAAAAAATATTACCTCGCGTGAAAGTGAAAAAAGAACAATAATAAAAACCGTTGCTTGCATGAGCAACGGTTTTTATTTTTCTTATACAAATATAAATGGATCTGTATGTAACTGCGAAGCATGAATGTGTACATTGAGTTTCTTTGCATCCACTTTTTCTTGTAATTGCTTTTGTACACCTTGTTTCATTACTTTTTCAACATTATGTCCTGGGTCAACTATATTTAAACCGAGCATCATCGCATCATGAGCAATATGATAGTACATGTCACCAGTTACATATACATCTGCTCCTTTAAATTTCGCTTGGTTTATATATTTATTACCATCTCCACCAAGTACAGCTACTTTACGCACTTTATCGTCTAACTTACCGACAACTCTTGCGCCCTTCACGTCTAATGATTGTTTCACATGTTCTGCAAATTGACCAAGCGTCATTTCTTCTTGTAAGTATCCTATTTTTCCTAGGCCTAACGTTTCACCTTTATTATCAAGCGGATACACATCGTATGCTACTTCTTCATAAGGGTGCGCCGTTACCATTGCTTTAATCACTTTCCGCTGTAATGAAGCTGGAATAATCGTTTCGATTCGCACTTCTTCTACACGTTCTAACTGTCCAGTTTCCCCGATATAAGGATTTGTCCCCTCTTGAGGTACAAATGTGCCTGTACCCTCGCTACTAAACGTACAGTGGCTATAATTGCCGATATGACCAGCACCTGCGTCTCCTAATGCATTCCTTACTTCTTCTGCATGAGTGACTGGCACAAACACAACAACTTTTTTCATTTCTTCTGCATATGTCGGTGCCAAAACTTCTGTATTTTGCAATCCTAACGCCTCAGCAAGTAAATCATTTACCCCGCCCTTAGCAACATCCACATTTGTATGCGCTGCATAGATTGCAATATCATTTTTAATACACTTTTCAATAATTTTCCCATACGCCTTATCTGTATGAATCGCTTTTAACGGGTTAAAAATTAAAGGATGATGAGCAATAATGACATTTGCCCCTAATTGAATTGCTTCATCCACAACTTCTTCCGTTACATCTAACGCAATCAATACGTGCCGCACGTGTTTATTAAGCGCTCCAATCTGCAGGCCAATCTTATCTCCTTCCATCGCCAAATGCTTCGGATACATACTTTCAAATAAAGAAATAATTTCATGGCCATTTGGAATTTTACTCATGATAAAACCTCCCCTATCATTTTCATTTTCGCTTCTACTTCCCCACGCTTCGCTTTTGTTTCTTCAGAATCAGCTGCACGTTCTAACTGTTTTAAAATATTTTGGAAGTTTTTTAATTCTCCTTCCCATTTTTCAACGAAGGCTTCACTTTTTTCTGTTATTAAAAATGGTCCCATAAACAATTCAGCTTGTTTATTTTCAGAGTAAGGCGCTGCAACATTTCCTCGCTCCCCTACTAAAATTTCGTAAATTTTCCCATCTTCTTTTACGATTTTTTCATGGATAAGCTCCCAACCATTCTCAATAAACCATTCACGAATATGATGCGCTGCAATATTAGGCTGTAAAATTAAACGTGTTACACCTTCTAATTTTTCTTTACCACTTTCTAAAATGTCACGAATTAACGCTCCGCCCATTCCGGCAACTGTAATTACATCTACTTCTCCTGGTGCGATAACAGCTAATCCATTCCCTTTACGCACATCTACTTTATCTTGTAAACCACTTTCAGCTACAGTTGCTTGCGCAGAGCGAAATGGTCCATCTACGACCTCTCCTGCAACTGCTTTTGTAGCAATATTATTTATAATTGTATAACACGGTAAATACGCATGATCCGATCCAATATCAGCGACTGTAGATCCTACTGGTATTTCACGTACAACTTCTTCTAATCGTTTTGAAAGCTTTACTTCATTCATGTATTTCCATTACTCCTTCTCTTGTCAGTCTGTCTCCATGATAATGAATTTATAGTAGTTGTTGCAAGCCCATAACAACAATTCACTTCTCTATCATTCATCGTATTTTAGAAAATATAGAAAAACAAGCCCTTTGCATAAGCAAAAGGCTTGTCATACGGAACTTTATTTTTTCTTCGATAACCAATCAGCTACTTTAGCGGCTTGATCAGCTGGAACTATATTGGCAGGCATATTGCCTTTTCCTTTCGAAAGAATTTCTTTAATTTCATCCTTTGAAAGTTTCCCACCAATTTTTTGCAAGTTAGGTCCAACTGCCCCTTGTAACTGATCACCATGGCAGCTCGTACAGCTTTGCTTCACAATATCTTCTGGTTTTGATGCCGTTTGTGCTGGCTTCCCGCCATTTTTTGCATCAGCTAACTCTTTAGATTTATTTAGCCCCTGAAATGAAAATACAAACATAACGATAATACCCAATGCTGCAATAAGAGCGAACGGAATCAGCGGATTACGTTTCATATCTCTTCTCCCCCCTCTATACCCCTAAATAGTTAGATGATTCAGTCATTTCCATTGTACTTGAAAACGCTCTATCAGAAAAGAGTAAACTACCACTTGTTAAAAATATTCCATAAATTCAGTTTATTGTTTTTTATTGTCATATCGCTTATTATTTCGATAATTATTAACGTTTCTCATCATATTTTTCGCTTTTCTACATATATTTTTGTATAGAATAAACAAAATTAATCGAAAAATCGAAAAATGAGCATTTGCAAATCAAAAGACAATTCTGTAAAATAAATTACAAGAAATTGTAATCGTTGCCGATAGCTAAATTTTAACAAAAATTAACAAAATAAAAAAGTTTACTTCACAATGGTGAAGTAAACTTAAAAAATAACCTATTCTAAGAAATCCTTAAGACGCTTACTACGGCTTGGATGTCTTAATTTGCGAAGTGCTTTTGCTTCAATTTGACGGATACGCTCTCTCGTTACGCCAAATACTTTCCCAACTTCTTCAAGCGTACGAGTTCGTCCATCATCTAAACCGAAACGAAGACGTAGAACATTTTCTTCACGATCTGTTAGCGTATCTAACACATCTTCTAATTGTTCTTTTAGCAATTCATAGGCTGCATGGTCCGCAGGCGATGTTGCTTCTTGGTCTTCAATAAAGTCACCTAAATGGGAGTCATCTTCTTCACCAATTGGTGTTTCAAGAGAAACTGGCTCCTGTGCAATTTTTAAGATTTCACGTACTTTTTCTGGAGCAAGATCCATTTCTTCACCAATCTCTTCAGGAGACGGTTCACGACCTAAATCTTGTAATAATTGGCGTTGTACACGAATTAACTTGTTAATCGTTTCAACCATATGGACTGGAATACGAATTGTTCGCGCTTGGTCTGCAATGGCACGTGTAATAGCTTGGCGAATCCACCAAGTTGCATACGTACTAAATTTGAAACCTTTACGATAATCGAACTTTTCAACAGCTTTAATTAGACCCATATTACCTTCTTGAATTAAGTCTAAGAAAAGCATACCACGGCCTACATAGCGCTTTGCAATACTTACTACAAGACGTAAGTTTGCTTCTGCAAGACGACGTTTCGCTTCTTCATCGCCTTCTTCAATACGCGTTGCAAGTCGAATTTCTTCTTCTGCAGATAGTAAGTCTACACGACCAATTTCTTTTAAATACATACGAACAGGATCGTTGATTTTAACCCCTGGTGGTACACTTAAATCATTGAGGTCAAACTCTTCTTCTGTTTTTGAAATTTGGCGATTATTAGGGCCTTCTTCGTTGTCATTATCACCAACTAAGTCAATGCCTTGTTCACCTAAATATTCATAGTATTCATCCATTTGATCGGATTCAATTTCAAATCCATTCATGCGTTCTGCAATCTCTTCATATGTAAGAACGCCACGTTTTTTTCCGAGCTCAGTGAGTTGTTCTTTCACTTGCTCAAGGGTCATTTCAGTTTCAATTTGTTTAGAACGAGCTGGTTTGTCAGCCATCTGTTCCCCTCCTTACGCGAGATACAAACATTCATTATACTAAAACTTTATCAAAAAAGCTATTTTCTCGCTTTTTGATTTTGTAAATATGCTACATAATATTTAGCAGCCTCTACAGGATCTGTTTTTTCCATTTGTTTCACTTTAAAGATGATCTCCATCTTTTCAAGTTTTTCCTGATGCCGTCTAAGCGTCTCCAAATGGCCTTGTAACACTTCTTCTGTGTATTCTGGATTAATAAATTCATCCGTCGAAATATCAGTGATAATATTTTTCAACTTTTCATCAGAGAGCCAACTTAAAAATGTTCCGACTGAAGGTTCATTTCCCTTTTCATAATATGCGTATAGTTCATATAAAATCCCTTTATGTTCTTCTGTATGAAAATCTTCTATATGGGATTCCATACGAACAGCTACTTCTGCACTTTGCAACATATGGTAAATAATTTCTCTTTCCGCTCTTTCAAAACCTGTTAACTTCGGTTTTGTTTGAACGACTTGAGACGGTTTAGCAACCTGCTTTATTTGTTTTTGCTGTACCTTTTGTTCTTTGCGATATTGGTGCAATTGATTCAAAAGTGTTTCCATTGAATACGAAAATTCTTGCGATAATGACTTCAAATATGACTCTGCCTGCATCGCATCTTGTAACAACGATAACTCTTTTAAAACACTTTTCACATATTCTTCTTTGCCAGACTCATCTTGCAAATTTTTCCCTAAACGCAAATAATTTATTTTAAAACCAACAAAACTCACACTTGATTTCACAAGATTTTCAAAAGCGGTAGTCCCATATTGTTGCACATATTCATCAGGATCAAGCTTATCTGGCAAGGATGTGACTTTCACTTGGCAACCAACTTTTAGCAATAATTGCCCTGCTTTCATCGTCGCTTCTCGCCCTGCTTTATCACCATCATAGCAAAGAACAACAGTTTCAACGTTACGTCGCAGAAGTTTTGCTTGTTCTTCAGTTAAAGCTGTTCCCATTGTCGCAACAGCTTCTTCCACACCACTTTTTACCGCAGCTAGTACATCGGCATATCCTTCAAAAAGAACCACTTGCCCACGCTTTCTAATAAACGGTCTTGCTTGGTGGAAGTTATACAACAATTTACTTTTGTGAAAAATCGGTGTTTCAGGGCTATTTAAATATTTCGGAGTGTCATCCCCTAACGCCCTTCCACTAAACGCTATCACCTTACCTTGTAACGTATAGATCGGGAACATAACTCTTCCACGGAAGCGATCGTAATGACTACCATCCTTCTCACTTCTTATTAGAAGGCCAGCTTGTTCCATACTAGACAGCGATAAACCTCTTTTTTGTAAAATTTTCGTCGCCGCATCCCAAGCAGGTGATGCATAACCAATTTCAAACTTCTCAATCATCTCTTTCGTAATACCACGGTTTAATAAATATGAAAGTGCTTCATTTCCCTCTTCCGTATTTACTAATAAATGATGATAATACTTTTTCAATAATTCATGAGCTTGTTGCATGATGACAGTGTCATCAGATATGTCTTCTTGTTGTCCTTGTCCTGATGTGTACTCTGCAACCGCAATTCCATTTCTTTCGCCTAGCTTTTGAACAGCCTCGGTAAAAGCCAGTCCTTCCATTTTCATTAGAAAGGAAAATACATTTCCACCTTCTCCACATCCGAAGCAATGAAAAATTTGCTTATCAGATGAAACAGAGAATGAAGGAGAATTCTCACCATGAAATGGACAAAGGCCGAAATAGTTACGCCCCTGTTTTCTAAGTTGAACGTATTCACCAATGACTTCTACAATATCGGATGATGTCCGAATCTGTTCAACAACTTCTTCGGGAATTCTGTTCCCCATAACTCCATCTCCGTGTCGTATTTTGTATTCGATATAAATTAAAAAATTCCTTTATAATTCGACAATATTTTTCTAAACTTGTTAGAAAGTGTTGCCGATTACATTGTATAAACGATTTTGAACCTTTCCTATAGGTCCTTTATCTGCATAAATCGCATATACATACTTGCTATATAAAATTGTATACATTTGCTCATCTGTTACAAATGTATCTCTTAGAAACAATACATATACACCTTTTTCCAAGAAGAGTAGCAAGCCACATATACTGTTTGATCTTGAGATCTGTAACTTTTTCATGTTGATCCATATAACAATCAACTCCATTTTGTTCAGTATCTACAATGATCCAATTGCCTTGCTATTTCCTTAAAGGATGAGCATATGATGCGACAAACAAAATTCCGACATGAAATTCCGCTCCAACTTGCACAATTTCAGCCTTCACGGGATATACATCTACACCAACTAATATGTTGTTGATGTTTTGCATATTTCTGTATTCTACATCCCTTCTGTGAATCCTTCCATAATGTGCGTTTTCTTGTATAGATTTTGTCGATTTAACGTAATTACATGTCTTTTTCGTAAATCCTATCCCTAGTTTATTCTGAAAAATTAAAGTCTAAACGTAAAATATAGGTTTTTATCACAATTTTTTATTATAATATATTTTCTTCAACTACGCTACATATCCCTTTATTTTTTCATCTTACATTTCAGGATGACAAACTCACACCTTGAATATACTAAAAGACAAAGGAGTATAAGTATAACCATTACACTACAATCTATTACAAAATCCATAGGTATCATATTTCACACGAGCGAAAAAAGCACATTCACCTTTGGTAAATGTGCTAAAACATTTTTTGGTTTTGCACTGCATTCACAATAATATTTGCTGTTTCTTCAATCGCTTTATTCGATACATCGATTACTTGGCAATTTATTTTACTAATTACTTCCTCAAAATGATCAATTTCTTCTTGAATACGATTAATATTTGCATATGTTGCTCCATCACTTAATCCAAGTGATTTTAATCGTTCTTTTCGAATATGATTTAACTTATCTGGCGTAATTTTCAAACCGAAACATTTTTCTTTTGCCACTTGATATAGTTCTTCAGGTGGGTCAACTTCTGGCACGAGTGGTACATTCGCAACTTTCAAGCGTTTGTTATGAGCTAAATATTGGGAAAGTGGTGTTTTTGATGTACGCGAAACACCAATCAACACGATATCTGCTTTTAAAATACCTCGTGCATCTCTGCCGTCATCATACTTCACAGCAAACTCAATCGCTTCAATCTTTTTAAAGTATTCTTCATCTAACCTACGGACAACACCTGGCTCATATCTCGGCACTTGCCCCGTAATTTCTTCAATTTGATCAATAAGAGGGCCGATAATATCGTATGCCTCTACCCCTTCTTTTGCAGCCTCTGTTACTAAATACTGGCGCATATCAGGCTTAACTAACGTAAAACATATAAGTGCTTGATTACTCTTAGCAATCGAAATCACTTCTTTTAATGTCCCTGTATCTTCTACATACGGTACACGTCTAATATCAGGAGCAAACGGGAATTGCCCCATTGCTGCTCGAACAACCAAATCAGCCGTTTCCCCTACAGAGTCAGATACGACATATACGATTTTATTATCCATTACATTACCTCACTTTAAACAAATTACACTTATTCGTTATTTACTAAATTTACAAACGCACGTGTAATATTTGTTTTTGTAATTCGCCCAATCACTTCTAAACCTTGTTTCGTATCTTTTACAACTGGCATTGCATCAATCTGTCTTTCTATTAATTCCATCGCAATATCATATAAAGAATCCTCTCTACGACACATCGCAATGTTTGGCATCCTTGTCATGATAATATTAACCGGAAGAGAGGTTAAATCCTGCTTTCCTAAGCTCGCTCTTAATAAATCTTTACGAGACACAACACCAACTAATAGAGTCATCTGATCTACAACGAACAATGTACCAACGTCCTCTAAAAACATCGTACAAATTGCATCGTATACGGAAACATTTTTATCAATTACAACCGGTCTAGATTGATAATCTTGTACTTTAATTTTCTTAACAGCTTCAGATAATAGCTGCCCCCCAGTTTTACCCGTATAAAAATAACCTACGCGTGGACGTGCTTCTAAATAACCAGCCATCGTTAAAATTGCTAAGTCTGGTCTTAGCGTCGCACGTGTTAGACCCAATTGCGCTGCAATTGATTCCCCTGTAATAGGACCGTGATCTTTTACAATCTGAATGATATGTTCTTGCCGTTTATTCAGCTCTATGATAATCACCACCTTTAATGCACAACGAAAAAAGTTATACTATCTCTTAAATATTATATACTAAATATGCTATTCGAAAAAGAAAGTATGTAAAAAGGACCGTATCCGGCCCAAAATTATATTTGAAACTTATCAAGTTGTTCTAAAAAACGTCTTGATTTCAAATAAATTCCGCAATATTCATCATAATATGTATTCAATACTAAACGCATTTGTTTTTTTGTGCTATCCTTTACCGATACATTTCCGAGCCTATGTAAATCGAAATGGAAGAAAAGACGTAATAATTTATGAACAGCTTCTCCTACCGGTATACGATATGGGTCTTGCTCTGCATGACGTGAGCACAGAAAACCGCCTTCCCTGACGGAGAAGGCGACAAAGTCTGTTTCTTGATGACAAATCGCACATGTATCAAAGTACGGGCGCATCCCTAATACCGGAAGCATTTTCGTTTGATAAATTAATGATAATACTTCTGGATCAACACCCTCACACATATAATGCAACGTTTGATATAACATTTCAAATAAATACGGATTATGTTTTTTATCTTCTGTTGCTTTATCAGTTAACTCAACAATAAATGATGCATAAGCAGTTAAAAATATATCCTCGCGAATTTCTTTCATAGTTGAAATAATCTCGCCTTGTTGCAATGTTCCAAGCCCAGATCCCATTTGAATTAGAAAATGGCCATGTGTCATTAATTGCGACACAGATGCTAATCGGCTTTTCGGTTTTTTTGCCCCTCTTGCCATTGCACTTACCTTACCAAGTTCTCTTGAGAATATTGTAACAATTTTGTTCGTTTCTCCGTAATCTGTCGTACGGATAACGATGCCCTCAACTTTTTGAAACATGTTCGTCACCATCCAAGGTTTGAACAAAACGGGTCAAGAAATTGGAGAGTCTAGATGCGCTAGCTCCTCTTCATGTTGATCCATCTCATCGTTTACGTCTTTTTCCATTTCTTTCAAAAGCAAGTACGTTTCAATGCTTCCTGTTTTGGAGAAAAACTTCCAGGTAAAATCTAGCATAAGAATCCACCTTTCTCAATAAGCGTAGCCTATAAACCAATTTCCTTTGTTGTTATTAAATTGACCCATTTTGTCCATTTTCATGTGAGAAAAATTTTTCCTAATTTATCAAAGTTCATAAAAACCAATAATCAGTGGATGAACCAACCATCCACTGATTACAACTTTACTCTATTTTAGTACTCATCCTCGCGGAAACCTAGGTCACGAAGCTGAGACATTTTATTACGCCAATCTTTTTGCACTTTTACCCATACTTCTAAAAATACTTTAGAACCAAGTAGCGCTTCAATATCAAAACGAGCTCGCTTACCAACTTCTTTTAACATTTTCCCTTGTTTTCCAATGATGATTCCTTTTTGTGATGCACGTTCAACAACAATCGTTGCATTTATATAAACTGCCCCGCCCTCACGCTTTTGAATCGCATCGATAACAACAGCCACAGAATGCGGCACTTCTTCACGTGTTAAATGTAGTACTTTCTC
This sequence comes from Bacillus cereus group sp. MYBK95-2, assembly GCF_051915225.1. Classification (NCBI taxonomy): domain Bacteria; kingdom Bacillati; phylum Bacillota; class Bacilli; order Caryophanales; family Bacillaceae; genus Bacillus; species Bacillus cereus group sp. MYBK95-2. The sequence goes on from NZ_JBQAEH010000001.1 coordinate 759,952, forward strand.
ACGAATAAGCTCTGCAATAATAAATCTCTCCGGATGATCCGTTACTTGATTCTCTGGATAGTATTGTGGTCCTTCTGGTAAATACTTTTTAATTGTTCCAATTAAAGCGTCCACATTATTACCGTCTAACGCAGAAATTGGTACAATCTCTGCAAATTCATGTAGTTTACGATATTGATCAATTAACTCTAGTAATTGCTCTGGATGAAGTTGGTCAATTTTATTAATGACTAAAAATACTGGTTGTTTCGTTTCTTTTAATTTCTCAATGATGAATTCCTCACCACGACCAAATCCTTCAACTGCATTAACCATAAACAGAACAATATCAACTTCTTTTAATGTCGTTTGCGCCATCTTTACCATGAAGTCGCCTAATTTATGTTTAGGTTTATGTATTCCTGGTGTATCAATGAAAATAACTTGTGCATCATTTTCTGTATATACACCTTGAATTTTATTACGAGTCGTTTGTGGCTTATCACTCATAATAGCAATTTTCTGGCCGATAATACGGTTTAAAAATGTAGATTTTCCAACATTCGGTCTGCCAATAATAGAGACAAAACCTGATTTATAACCTTTTCTATTCATGTAAATCCTCCGCTAAAAATGCTCCTGGTAACAATTCTCCGACTGTCGTCTCTTGAACGTCACCATGTAAGTTTGATAAGTATACTTTCGTATCCTGTTTACATAATTCTACCATAACTTGTCGACATGCTCCACAAGGAGGTACTGGACGCTTTGTATCTGCTACAACCGCAATGGCTACAAATTCGTTATCCCCTTCAGAAACCGCCTTAAATAAAGCTGTTCTTTCAGCACAATTACATAAGCCATATGATGCATTCTCAACATTACATCCACGATACACTTTTCCATCGCGCGTTAATAATGCTGCACCTACTTGAAATTTAGAATATGGTACGTACGCTTGTTTACGCGCTTCGATTGCTTCTAGAATTAATTGTTTACTATTCATATTCCCGCATCCTTCCTGTTCACAGCTATGAAGAGATACACTCTCTCATTAAAGGCCCTTACGGCACTTCCAAAGCTTAATAAAAGCTTCGGAATGCAACTATACCATATACGGTAAAAAGATAATAGCACCAATTATAACAGCTATAATTGCAAACAATAAAACCGCTCCTGCCGCAACATCCTTTGCAATTTTTGCAAACGGATGAATATCGGCAGTCGCTAAATCTACCGTTTTTTCCACAGCCGTATTTACCATCTCTAAACTCATTACACTCCCTATTACAATAAGTAATATCATCCACTCTATTTTCGTAATATGGAAATAAAAGCCGCAGCATATAACAATGACTGCGGCTAAATAATGGATTTTCATATTTCGTTCATGACGAAAACAAAAGAATATACCAGCTATAGCATATCCAAAACTATCTATAAGTTTTCCTTTTTTCATCGTCCTAATCCAAAAGCTTCTAAAATTTCTTTTTGTCTTCCGAACATTTCTTTTTCATCTTCTTCTGTCATGTGATCATAACCAAGTAAATGTAAAAAGCCATGTAACGCCAAAAATCCAAGTTCACGATCGAAAGAATGTCCGTACTCTTCAGCTTGCTCTTTCGCCCTTGGAATAGAGATAATAAGATCCCCTAACATGCGCGGCATCTCTGCACCAACAATCTCCATTTCTCCTTCTCCCATCTCTTCCATGGCAAAGGATATTACATCTGTAGGTTGATCTTTATCTCGGTAATCACGATTAATTTCTCTAATGCGCTCATTATCTACAAATGTCACCGATACCTCCGCACCATCCTCGATATTTTCCATTTGAGCTGCTTTTTCTAACACTTCACGAATTAAACTCATATACTCTTCTTTTACTTCTTCTGTTTCATCAATAAAATCAATTAACAAATTCATTCTTTCTCCTTTTCTTCCGGAGGTTCCGGATATGTAATACGCGAATGGAAAATACCATTTAACGTTTCACACAACGTTTTTCCAACGATTTGTAGTTCCTTAAACGTCAAATCACATTCACTAAATTGACCGTCTTGCAGTCGATCTTTAATAATACTTTGCACCAAATTATTAATTTGTTCTGGCGTTGGGTGATTCATAGAACGTACCGCAGCTTCTACACTATCAGCAATACCAACAATTGCCGATTCTTTCGAAGTTGCTTTTGAACCTGGATAACGGAACATCTCTTCTGTATATTTTTCTTTATCTTCTTTAATAGCTTTATAATAAAAATATTTCAGTAACGTTGTACCGTGATGTTGCCCAGCGATATCAATAATTTCTTGTGGAATATGATATTCTTCGAGCATTCTTACTCCATCCGTTACGTGAGCAATTATAATATCTTTACTCGTTACAGGATCTAATTTATCATGCGGGTTTTTAATTCCCATTTGGTTTTCAATAAAGAATTGCGGTTGTACTGTTTTTCCTACATCATGATAATATGCCCCTACACGCGCTAATACACCATTTGCCCCAACTGCTTCACAAGCAGCCTCAGAAAGATTCGCTACCATTACACTATGATGATATGTCCCTGGCGCTTCTAACAAAATTCTGCGTAAAAGCGGATGATTTGGACTTGATAGTTCCATAAGCTTCATACTTGATACGATTCCAAGTCCACTTTCTAAATATGGTAAAATCCCCATAGCCAAAACGGATGATATAATCCCTGAAAGTGAAGCCATTAATAATTGCGTACCAATTTCAAGAGGCGAAAAATTCCCATTACGTAATAATAAAAGCGCCGCCAATACGACTACATTTAATACAGAAACGAGTATACCAGCTTGTAAAATCATTGTACGACGATTTTTTTCTCGCAAGAAAATACTAACCGATAACGAACTTAACAATACGTAAATCCCTACACTATAATTTAATGTACTCGTTACTCCTTCATTAAACATAATACTTCCGCATACAGAAAAAATCATACTCGTTAAAAAGACAAATCGATCACCAATCATTAGTTTTACAAGTATTGTTCCCATCGCAACTGGGACAACATATGCAATCCCTGCGTATTCAAGTTTTTGAAACAAACTAATGATTTTCATTAAGACGATTGTGATAGACAAAATTGTAATATACGCTAAAACATACGGTCTATCTTCTCTTTTTCTCTTTAAAAATAATTCAAATTGTTTATGCATAAAGTATAGTAACACACCAATGAGTACCGCTAATCCAACATAAGGTTGAAAACCGTTCCCTTTTTCTAACAAACCAACTAATTTCAACTGATTATACACATCACTTGAAATTGTTTCACCTTCTCTAACAAGAACTTGTCCTTGAAGAATATAAACAGGTGGAACTAAATCTTCCTCTGCTTTTCTCTTCTCTTTCGTTAAGATTGGGTCATAAAAATAGTTAGCTGAAATTGCATATCTTCCTAGCGCCTTAATTGATTCTTTTAAACCATTATCAACATTAACACTATTCATCTCACTTACATATCGTTCTTTCGCATCTTTCAATTCGTCCATTTTAATATGCTCAGTCATGATACTATTAATCGCTGTGACCGCAGCATCTTTCGCTAATACTAATTGGCTCGGATCTGCATTAATCAAATTCAGTAAGTTTGAATCAGATAACTCTTTCGTTAAGTCAGCGGGTAGTTTCTTTTTTAACTTGTCCACTTTCTCAGCATCAGTCATCTTTTTTTGATCATCCGGTCCAACAGCTTTAATCTCTTGCACCACTTCATCCACTTTAGCAAAGACGTCATTCACAATATCAACTTTGTTTTGTTTATACTCACTTTTATATGTATATTGATCTTCAACTTTTGTAGCGGCTTCTTTTTTCTTTTTATCCGTTGTAACTTTATCTTCAATTTTTATAGGAGAATGGATTGTCTTTTTCGCAATAGAATACATATTAACATCTAATTGTTCTGGTTTTACATTATTCATAAGCGCAAAAAACAGCACTGCTCCTAACACAACGTAAGAAATCCAACTTAGTTTTTTCGAATGTTGTAAATTACGAAACCACTTAGAAATTTCTTGAGATCTTGACATGATTTCAATACCTTCTCCTCTCCAGAAATAAAGTGAAACTATTTATAGCTTTCATTTCTTCTACCAAACGATACTTTGAGGCAATATTTTATACACTAGTACCAATAGTTTATTTTCCTTATCTTTCATGATAGTAAAAAATATGACGTTCGCCAACCTTATCATACAAAAAGAAATGATCCTGACAAATAGGATCATTCCATTTTATCATATGCCTCAATAATACGTTGCACCAATGGATGTCTCACAACGTCCGTTTGTTCTAATGTAATAAATGACAGACCTGATACACCAGATAAAATATTAGCAGCTATAGATAGCCCTGATTTTACCCCTTTTGGCAAGTCTACTTGTGAAGGGTCCCCTGTAATAACCATTTTAGAACTAAAACCTAATCTTGTTAAAAACATTTTTATTTGAGCACCCGTTGTATTTTGAGCCTCATCTAAAATAACAAATGAATCATCAAGCGTACGCCCCCTCATATAAGCAAGCGGAGCTATTTCAATTACTCCTCGCTCCATCATACGCTGCGTATATTCTTGTCCAAGAATATCATGTAAAGCATCATATAACGGGCGTAAGTATGGATCTACCTTCTCTTTCAAATCCCCTGGTAAAAAACCTAAATTTTCTCCAGCTTCTACAGCAGGTCTTGTTAAAATAATTTTCTTTACATATCCTTGTTTTAAAGCCCTCACAGCCATTACTACAGCTAAATATGTTTTTCCAGTTCCTGCAGGCCCTATCCCAAAGACAATATCATTCTTCTTCATCGCATGAATATATCTTCTTTGCCCCATTGTTTTTACACGAATGGATTTACCTTTTGCAGTCTTGAAAATTTCTTCCTCATATAACTCTTCAAATTGAGCAATTTTCCCTTGTTGTGCAAGCTGAATCGCATACGCAACATCTCTCTCTGAAATTGATATACTTTTACGAATTACAACAAGTAATTGCTGTAAGATTTTTTCTACGAGTGCCACCGTTTCAACTGCCCCAGATACATGAACAGTTTCTCCTCTAGTTACGATCGATACATTCAGTTCTCGTTCAATTACTTTTAAATGCGCATCATTAACTCCAAAAAGAGCGATTGCTTCGTTAGCATTTTCCAATTGTTGGTTCATTTCTACTAATTGTTCTGCCATTACTCAGTCTCCTTGAATATCGGATTCGGATATTGGTTGTGGCTCTGCAATATTTTCAACCACAGTATAATGCAATGTAACTTTTAGTTGATCCGCCTCAACCTCTTTACTCAAAATCTTATCACTTACAATCATAGCATGTTCATCCAATTTTTTCTTTAGTTCTTTTTCGGCCATCTCCTTCGCTACTTTCAGCGCTTGCTTTTCTGTATATTCTCGATTCGCTTCTTCCTCTTCTCTCACAACATCTTTTTCATATGCAATCGGCAGTGTAAAACCAAATAATTTCACATCATGCTTTACACTTTCAGTACGAGAGCGTTTATACTTATCATGCTGAAATCCCCATATTTTTATTTTCGTATCCCCGAATTTAAGAAAATGTTCATTGTATACATTACCAGTATACACTTGGAATTGCGTCTTTAACGGGACATCCACCTTAGATGTATACCACGTTTCGCCATATACAATACCTTTCGCTGAAACAATCGTCGGACTTTCCTCATTACCATATATTCCCGATACGAGAATCTGTCCTTTTTCTACATGATCATTTTTCAGTACAACCGGCTTTCCAACTTCTACAAACGTTTTTGTAATAATCGCTTCTTTTTTTGCTACTAAATTTTGCGGCCTTTGTTCCTTTTCTTTCTTCGGTTCGTTTTTTTCAACAATTTTAAAATGATAAGTCGTTCCCCTTACTTCTAGTCCCGCCCAAGTAATGGCATTAATATTATCTGTCAAATGGCGTTGTACATCTTCTACATTCGGCATTTGAAATTGTAGTTTCCCTTTTTTAATACCCATTTTATCCAATTCTTTCATCAATATATATTCTGTTTCAGGTTTAGCTCCTGTAATTTCAATTTTCCAAACCATATTTGACATTGCAATCACACCAAAAAAGAAAATTAAAAAACCAATTAAAAATCCACTGTTTTTAATTAAACGTTTATTCCAAAAAGGAAAACCATAACGTCCAATAAAATATAATTTACATTCATTTTTTCTATAAATTGGTTTTATTTTTTTCACATCGCGTAACAACATACAAAAAACTAACGTTTCATCAGCTATCTTTTTAACATCCCAAACTAATAAATTCCTCCGTACACATTCATTAACAAACCGTTCCGCTCCTCTACCTTCAATTCGCACTTTTACATATCCAAGCCACTTTATAAACCATTTATTTTTCATTTACCACCTTCACTACCTTTCTAAAAGTAGATATACTACTTTTTATTTGAAGCATTAAAATAGCTCGTACTAAAATAAAACAGAGTAAAACTGTAATCAGTCTCTATCAACGGAACTTTTACAGGATAAAGAAGAAAAACTTCACAAATGGAAGTTTCACTTCAATCACCTTTTTTTTCATTTTCTAAAAATGTTACTTGCTCAATTATCCCCTCGAGTAAAAGCTCTTCTGGAAGAATCGTTTTAATAACAAAGGATTGTCCTTTAATTAATAATTGACCGTGTTTTAAAAGCAATCGCACTTCTTTATCTGAAAACACTAATAACCCCCGATGATTTTCTATATAAATATGTATTTGCCCAACAAGAGTAATCCGAGGTAGATCCATTAATACATCCACTGGTAGGTCTACTTGTTTTGTCAACCAATTTTTCATTTGTTCTAATTTCTTCATCTCGAAAGACCCCCTCTCATCCCATATATATGTATTTCTTCACAAGTGCCTATCGTGTTATAACGACTTCACTAACATAACTATATTCTGCAAGAGTTCATATCATGTTAATTAAAACAGTCGCTATATGAAATCATATTTGTCAGGACAATGATGGATCAGAGGATGTTACCTTTAATAATAGAAGTATTAATACAAGAATATGCGCCCCTACAGGATATCAGTACAAGTTACATTAAGAAATTGAGCCTAGCGAGAAGTGGGAAACTTGAAAAAACCTGTTACAATTCGTTCTGGACGTGACATACTGACCATAGAATAAGTAGTTGTCATTTATTGGACAACTGAGATAAAGTAAAACTATAATCAATCCTCACCAATCGGGCTACCCGTTAATGCGGGATAAAATCAAAAAAAAAGAAAATTTCTTCAATGTGAATGTTACGTTGTAAGTAAGAATATTTTATAGATGGTTGTTATATGAATTTCAAAAAATATTAGGGTTCATTAAAAAATGAATTAATAAATGAGGAAATACGAAAGGAAATCGGCTTTGGTCAAGAAATTTTGAATGTTATAAAACAAGTTACCGACAGTAATATCCAGCCATTTTATGCAACTGATGCAAAATCTAAAATAGTTAGAATCTCTTTCGTTACCTTTGAGGATTATGCTGAAGAGCAAGCTATAAAACTTCAATCTGAGTTTCAGAAGGCTCGGTACTTAGCTTTTATTCGCGAAAGAAGTTTTAGTCAAGGAAGTAAGAATAGGTGTAGAATCGGAATTATACAAGGAAATAATAAATTGAAACTTTAACTAGAGGGGTTTCTATCACTTACAGAAACGCTTTTTAAGCAATATAGCGTTTCTCCTTAATAAGAACAATAAAAAAACGTCTCATACGAAATGAGACGTTTTTTTATGCTAATAGCTGGATAACCAGCTTATTCACAAGTGATCCGTCTGTTTTACCTTTTACTTTCGGCATAACAGCAGTCATCACCTTACCCATATCTGCTTTAGAAGTCGCACCAACTTCAGAAATAACTTGCTTGATTACATCAACTAGTTCTTCTTCAGTTAATTGCTCTGGCAAATATGCGCTTAAAATCTGAATTTCACTTTGCAGTTTATTAACAAGGTCTTCACGACCAGCTTTTTTAAATTCAAGGAGGGAGTCCTTATACTGTTTTACTTCACGAGCTAAAACTGTTATTTCCTCTTCTTCAGTAAGAGTATGTTGCAGTTTAATACCTTCATTTTGTAAAGCAGCCTTAACCATACGAATAACGGTTAATTTTTCTTTTTGTTTATTCTTCATCGCTTGTTTCATATCATCGTTTAAACGACCGAGAAGACTCATAACTTACACCCTCTCTTAGAATTTACGCTTTCTTGCCGCTTCAGATTTCTTCTTACGTTTTACACTTGGTTTTTCATAAAACTCGCGCTTTCTTGCTTCAGCAAGTGTACCAGTTTTAGAAACCGATCTTTTAAAACGGCGAAGTGCATCCTCCAAAGACTCGTTTTTACGAACGACTGTTTTTGACATTCTCTTTCCCTCCCTCCGAAACATCACACTTACATACTAACTTCAGCATGCAAAAAGAAACACTTCTTCAGCATGTCTTTTACGATTATAATACATTTTATCACTTCAGGTCAACTATTTGGCAGAATAAAAGAAGAATAGAAGCATTTCCTTTTCAAAAGTTATGCAAATAACTAGTATCCTTCACTGATGAAGACAACTATATTTTTATCATTTCATCTTTTTTCATACAGGGATGCATGAAACGCCTCCCCACCTTCTATTACTTAACCGCTTCAAATAAAGAAAGCATGCAAACCGTTTCCGGTTGCACGCTCTTTTTATGCGCTAGCTGATTCTTTTTTCACATCATCTTCAAGAACACGAACAAATTGCGCTTCGTTATATGGATAACCAGCTTTCGTAATTTTCACTTTCACTAGCTTACCAATTAATTCTTCTGATCCTTCAAATACAATTTTCAAGTAGTTATCTGTATAACCTACATATAACCCTTCACGGTCGCCCTCTTTAAATTGCTCTTCCGGAATGATTTCAAGCACTTCACCTTCAAACGCTGATGCGTACTCTTTCGCTAATTGATTAGATAGCTCAATTAAACGATGAACACGATCGTTCTTCACATCTTCAGGAACTTGATCTTCCATGCGCGCTGCAGGTGTTCCTGTACGTTTTGAGTAAGGGAACACATGTAACTCAGAGAAGCGGTTCTCTTTAATGAAATTGTATGTTTCCATGAATTCTTCTTCTGTTTCACCTGGGAAACCAACGATTACGTCAGATGTAATCGCAAGGCCTGGTAACGCTTCTTTCAAACGATCTAAACGCTCTTGGAAGAATTCCATCGTATATTTACGACGCATACGTTTTAATACAGTATTAGAGCCAGATTGCAACGGAATATGCAAGTGGCGTACAACTACTTCAGATTTATCTAACACTTCAATTACTTCATCTGAAATTTGACTCGCTTCAATAGAAGAAATACGAAGACGTTTTAATCCGCCTACTTCCGCTTCCATATCACGAAGTAATCCAGCTAAGTTATAATCTTTTATGTCTTCGCCGTATCCACCTGTATGAATACCCGTTAATACGATTTCTTTATAGCCTGCATCCACTAATTGTTGCGCTTGTTTAATAACTTCTTTTCCATCACGAGAACGCATTAAACCGCGCGCCCAAGGAATGATACAGAATGTACAGAAGTTATTGCAACCCTCTTGTATTTTTAAAGACGCACGTGTACGATCCGTGAAATAAGGTACATCAAGTTCTTCGTACACACGTGTTTTCATAATATTGCGGACAGCATTAATTGGTTGACGCTCTTTACGGAATTCTTCGATGTAACCTAACATCTTTTCACGATCCTGTGTACCAACTACAATATCCACACCCGGGATCGCCATAATTTCAGCTGGAGATGTTTGTGCATAACATCCCGTTACACAAATAACTGCATCTGGATTTTGACGCACAGCACGTCTGATTACTTGACGGCTTTTTTTGTCCCCAGTATTCGTTACTGTACATGTGTTAATAACATATACATCAGCTTTCTTTTCATATTCTGTTCTTTCATAACCACCTTGTTTAAACAATTGCCAAATGGCTTCTGTTTCATAGTGGTTTACTTTACAACCTAACGTATGGAACGCAACAGTTGACATTGATCATCACCCCATCAATTCAAAATGATACGAAGCAGCACTTAACGCGTATAACGGCGCCGTTTCTGTTCTTAAAATTCTTGGTCCTAAACTACATGGTACAAATTTATGTTCACGAAGCGCTGTAATCTCTTCCTCAGCTAAACCGCCTTCTGGGCCAAATACAATCAATAGCTTTTGACCTGGTTTCATTGTCGTTAAAGCTTTCGCAAAATTAGATTTCTCGCCTTGTTTTGCTTCCTCTTCGTAAGCAACAAGACAAGCATCATACTCACCACTCATTGAAAGCAATTGCTTAAATGATGCTGGAGCATGTACTTCTGGAATTTCACTTCTATGTGATTGTTCCGCAGCTTCTTTCACAATTTTTCTTAAACGCTCAACTTTTTTATCAGCTTTTTTCGCATCCCATTTTACGATAGAGCGAGATGCTTGAAATGGTAAGAATGCAGCTGCCCCAAGCTCAGTTCCTTTTTGAAAAATTAACTCTAGCTTGTCTCCTTTTGGCAGTCCACTTGCAATCGTCACGAAAACAGGAAGTTCACTTGACGCCTCTACCCATTCTACAATAGCCGTATTAATAAATTCACTGGTAATTTCATCAATTGAACATACTGCTGTTTTTCCATTTACACAGCAATAAATATGATCACCAGCTGACATACGCATCACTCTTGCGATATGATGTACGTCATCACCTACAATGCGAATACTTGTCTCATTTACATATTTCTCTTCTACAAAATAACGTTGCATATAATCACCTTAGTAGAGTTTCGTTCCTTTCGTAAGTCAACACTTACGAAAAAAACGAAACGTTATCATTTTTCATATAACAAACGGCAAGTCCCTCACCTTATAGTGAGAGACTCCCCTTTTCATTATAGACTAAAATCTATATTACGCATTTCGTGCAATAATTGCTACCCAATCTTCCATTCGTAACACTTCTTCAATTGTAAATCCAGCTTTTTCTAGCGCCTCAGAAATTACTTTTTCCTTCGCAGCAATAATGCCCGATGTAATAAATAATCCACCTGACTTCACAACTCTTGCTGCATCTTCAGGGAATAATAGAATAATTTCTGCTAATAAGTTAGCTACGATTAAATCAACAGGACCTTCAATACCTTCTAAAAGACTATTTTGTCCAACAGACACGATATCATCTGTTTTATTTAAACGTACATTCATTTCTGCACTTTCAACCGCAACCGGATCTAAATCATACGCTTGAACAGAAGACGCACCTAATTTTGCTGCTGCAATACTAAGTACACCAGAACCTGTTCCTACATCAATAATAGCGTCACCTGGCTGTACTGTTTTTTCTAAAGCACGGATACACATCGTTGTTGTTGGATGAGTTCCTGTACCAAACGCCATACCCGGGTCTAATTCAATGATTTTTTCATCAGGAGAAGATGGTGTATATTCTTCCCAAGTCGGTACGATTGTGAATGTATCAGAAATTTGTACTGGATGGTAATATTTTTTCCAAGCAGTAGCCCAATCTTCTTCATTGACTTCGTTAACGGTAATATTTCCAGTACCAATTTCGATGTCGTAAGATGGAAGCACATCAATAGATGATTTTACACCTGCAATCGTTTCATGTAAAGAATCGGTTTGCGGGAAATATGCTTTTATTAATACACCTTCCGCCGGATATTCATCTGGATTCAATGCATAAATTTCACCATATTGTTGCTCGCGCTCTTTCGTTAACTCCGCTGGATCCTCAATCGCAACTCCGCTAGCACCAGCTTCATGTAAAATATGAGAGACAGCTTCTACTGCTTCTTCTGTTGTATGAATACTAATTTCTGACCATTTCACAATTTACCAACTCCATTTTTTATTTCCATTATTCCCCTTTGAAAGCACGTTTAAGCTTTCCGAATAAACTATCATCCTGCTCTTCTTGTCCTGCAAATTCACGTAATAAATCTTTTTGCTGTGAAGTCAATTTCGTCGGTACAACAACACGAACGACTACATATTGATCTCCTTGACCGTATCCACGTACGTTCGGAGCACCTTTTCCTTTTAAGCGGAACTCTGTTCCAGTTTGTGTTCCTGCTGGGATTTTCAGCTTCACTTTACCATGAACAGTAGGGACTTCCACTTCAGCACCAAGTGCCATTTGTGCAAATGTTAATGGCATTTCGCAAATAATGTGGTCTCCTTCACGCTCGAAGAATTCATGATTTCTTACATGAACAACAACATATAAGTCTCCTGCTGGTCCGCCATTTACACCGGCTTCACCTTTTCCAGACACACGAATTTGTTGACCATTATCAATACCCGCTGGAATTTTAACATTAATTTTTTTACGTTTACGAACTTTACCTGAACCGTGACATGTCGTACATTTTTCTTTAATAATTTGTCCAGTTCCTGAACAATGACCACAAGCTTGACGGTTTACGATACGACCAAACGGTGTGTTTTGTTCAACACTCACTTGACCAGAACCTGAACAATGTTTACATGTTTCTTTTGAAGTTCCTGGTTTTGCTCCACTACCTTTACAAGTATCACATGGATCTTCTACTGGAATTTCCACATTTAATTCCTTACCAAAAATAGCTTCTTCAAAATCTAAAGTGACTTGATATTGTAAGTCAGCGCCTTGGCGCGGAGCATTTGGATCACGACGTCTGCCGCCACCACCGCCAAAGAAAGAACTAAATATATCTTCAAAACCGAAGCCACCGCCGAAGTCTCCTCCGCCGCCAAATCCACCGAATCCTTGATTTGCACCAGCATGACCAAATTGATCGTACTGCGCACGCTTTTGATCATCACTTAACACTTCGTATGCTTCTTGTACTTCTTTAAACTTTTCAATTGCATTTTCTTCTTTGCTTACGTCTGGATGGTATTTTTTAGCCAAACGACGATACGCTTTTTTTATTTCATCTGTTGAAGCGCCCTTGCTAAGTCCAAGGACCTCATAATAGTCTCGTTTACTCATAAATTTACAACCCCCGAATCTTTCACATAAACGTAATTTTAACACCGAAAGAAAGTGCTTTGCAACAAAGTTTCCTCACTTACAGTATGCAAAGCGAAAAACTTAAGATCCTCACACATCGCTTCTCATTCGTGAAAAAAGCCAAAGTCAAGGCACGCTTGACTTTGACTTTTTGTCATCTTACTTATTATGTTTACAGTTGAATTACTTGTCTTCTTTTACTTCTTCAAACTCAGCATCAACTACATTGTCTTTCTTCGCGCCAGCGTCTTGTGCACCTTGCGCACCTTCTGCTTGACCAGCAGCTGCTTGAGCTTGCTCGTATAATTTAACAGTTAATTGTTGTACAATTTCTTGTAAAGCATCTTTTTTCGCACGAATTTCTTCAAGCTCGTTTTTCTCGATTGCAGCTTGTAATGCTTCTTTCGCTTCTGTTGCTTTTGCAACTTCAGCTGCATCTACTTTACCTTCTAAATCTTTTACAACTTTGTCTGTTTGGAATACAAGTTGGTCAGCTTCATTACGAAGTTCAACTTCTTCCTTACGTTTTTGGTCAGCGTCAGCATTTGCTTCCGCTTCTTGTACCATACGTTCTACTTCTTCATCAGAAAGACCTGAAGAAGATTGGATTGTAATAGCTTGCTCTTTGCTTGTTCCTAAGTCTTTCGCACGTACGTTAACGATACCGTTCGCATCAATATCGAATGTTACTTCGATTTGTGGAATACCACGTGGTGCTGGTGGAAGGTCAGTTAATTGGAAACGACCTAACGTTTTGTTGTCAGCTGACATCGGACGCTCACCTTGTAATACGTGAATGTCTACTGCTGGTTGATTATCAGCAGCTGTCGAGAATACTTGTGACTTACTTGTTGGAATTGTAGTGTTACGCTCGATTAATTTCGTGAACACGCCACCCATAGTTTCAATACCTAAAGAAAGTGGAGTTACGTCTAATAATAGAACGCCTTCTACATCACCAGTAAGTACGCCACCTTGAACTGCAGCACCTAATGCTACAACTTCATCAGGGTTTACACCTTTATATGGCTCTTTACCAGTTTCACGTTTAATAGCTTCTTGTACAGCTGGGATACGAGTAGATCCACCAACAAGAATAACTTTATCTAATTCGCTTGGAGCAAAACCAGCGTCTTTTAATGCACGACGAGTTGGCTCTAATGTTCTTTCAACAAGACCTGCTGAAAGCTCTTCGAATTTCGCTCTTGTTAACGTTAATTCTAAGTGTAATGGACCAGCAGCTCCAGCACTAATGAATGGTAATGAAATTTGAGTTTGTGTTACACCAGAAAGATCTTTTTTCGCTTTTTCAGCTGCATCTTTCAAGCGTTGAAGCGCCATTTTATCTTGGCTTAAATCAATGTTATTTTCTTTTTTGAACTCAGCTACTAAGTGATCGATGATAACTTGGTCAAAGTCATCGCCACCAAGACGGTTGTCACCAGCAGTTGAAATAACTTCGAATGTGCCGTCTGCTAACTCAAGGATAGATACGTCAAATGTACCGCCACCTAAGTCATATACTAAGATTTTTTGTTCTTCGTCTTGTTTTTCTAAACCGTAAGCAAGTGCTGCTGCTGTTGGCTCGTTAATGATACGCTCAACTTCTAAACCAGCGATACGACCAGCATCTTTCGTTGCTTGACGCTCTGCATCGTTGAAGTATGCAGGTACTGTAATAACAGCTTTCGTTACTGTTTCACCTAAGTATGCTTCAGCAGAAGCTTTTAAGTTTTGTAAAATGATTGCAGAAATTTCTTGAGGTGTATAATCTTTACCTTCAACTTCTACTTTGTAGTCTGTACCCATATGACGTTTAACAGACATAATTGTATTTGGGTTTGTAATTGCTTGGCGCTTTGCAACTTCCCCAACTTGACGCTCTTCATTTTTGAAAGCTACAACAGAAGGTGTTGTACGGTTCCCTTCTGGATTTGGGATAACCTTTGGTTCTCCACCTTCCATAACAGCTACACAAGAGTTTGTTGTACCTAAGTCAATACCGATAATTTTACTCATGGCGAATCCTCCTAGTTTTATGTAAATTATTGATTTACTTTTACCATTGATGGGCGAATCACACGGTCTTTTAATTTATAACCTTTTTGGAATTCTTCCACAACCGCGTTTGATTCAAATTCACTATCTTCCACTTGCATAATAGCTTGGTGTTCATTAGGATCAAACTGTTTACCAACAGCTTCAATCACTTCCACACCTTCTTTAGTCAGCGCTTCTAACAATTGACGATGCACCATTTCCATACCTTGTAACAAGGATTTCGTTTGCTCATCAGTCGCTTCCACTTGCATTGCTCTTTCAAAATTATCAAGAGCTGGCAAGATGTCTGAAACTAGACTTTGTGCTCTATATTTTTCAGCAGCCTGTTTATCCATTTGGACACGGCGCTTATAATTTTCAAAATCAGCTTGTAGACGTAATGTGCGACCTTCCGTTTCCGTTAGTTTCGCTTGTAACTCATCTACTTTTTCTTGTAAAAGAGCAGCCTCACTTTTTTCTTCTACAGTTTCTTCACTGTTTTCTGGCGTGACAGCTTCTTCAACTTGCGCTTCTTTTACTTCTTCTACCACTTGTTCGTTACGCTCTTCCACAATATTCACCTCCTTAAAAGGTATTAGGTATCATGCATAGCATGATTACCTAAGCATTATATATTACACACAGCAATGAAAATTTCATCACTTGAGCGAATGTATTACTCTCATTTACTTTTTAAGCCCATCAGTAAATTGTCTCGTAAATAACTGTAACAAACTAATTACACGAGAGTATTGCATTCTCGTAGGACCTAAAATAGCAATTGTTCCAAGTTGCTCTTCGCCGATCGAATATGTTGCAGAAATTAAACTACAATCCTCCATAGCCGTCGAAGAGTTTTCCCTACCAATTTTCACTTGAATCCCGACTTGTTTATGACGCAAAATGTCATAAAATTCGGCTTCATTATCAATCATGGTAAGTAAAGATCTAACCTTTTGAATGTCATGGAACTCTGGCTGCGAAAGCATATTTGCTTTTCCTCCAAAGTATATCTTTTCCGATAACGGAACTTGAAATGTACCATCCAACATTTTTATTGCACTATCGTAATTATGAACATACCCACGTAAAACTGTAACAATTTCCTTAAAGATTTTATTATGAAGTTCTTCCATCGGTACGCCAGATAGCTTTTCATTTAAAATATTAACCATTTTTTCTAAATCTGATAAATCAACAGATTCCGGAACGGTAATCGTTTTACTTTGTACATGCCCTGTATCGGTTACAATAATAGCGACTGCAGTTTGACGATCAAGCGGCACAATTTGTACATTTTTAAGTTTATTTGTACTTAACTTCGGTCCAAGAACAATTGCCGTATAATTCGTAAGTTCTGATAAAATTTGAGCAGATTGCTGTGCAATTTTTTCCGCTTCAAAAATTCTTTCAGCAAATAAATCTTTAATTTGTACAATTTCAGCGTTCGGTAAGTTTTGCGGCGCTAAAAGATGGTCTACATAAAATCGGTAGCCTTTCTCAGAAGGAACACGTCCAGAAGAACTGTGCGTTTTTTCAATAAAGCCTAATTCTTCTAAGTCCGCCATTTCATTTCGAATAGTAGCTGAACTAAATGTGATTTCATCTTTTTTAGCCAACGTTCTAGACCCAACGGGCTGCGCTGATCCAATAAAGTCATCAATAATTGTTTGTAAAATTAAGAGCTGACGTTCCGTAAGCATCTCATCATCACCTCTGTTAGCACTCTTTGTCTTTGAGTGCTAAATCTATTAATAACTTACCAAAATTGACATTCAATTGTCAACGGAAACGTCACGAAATAATGAAACTTTTTCACGCCTATGGAACATTTAATTAGTCAATCAAAAATGATTGGAATACTTCATTCCCTAATAATTTTCCTTTTCGCGTTAAACGCACATGTCCATCTTCCTCTTCAAGCAATCCCTGCTCTTGGTTGCTTTGTAACTGCTTCGCGAAAACTTGATCCATCTCTACATTAAATTTATTGCGGAACGCCGTTTTAGAAACACCTTTTGTTTTTCGAAGCCCTAAGAACAGCTCTTCTTCCATTCTTTCTTTCTCCGTCACTTTGTGAACATCTAAATACGGAAATCCTGTTTCATCAATTTTATTAAAATATTGCTTCAGGGGACCAACATTTTGAATACGTTCTCCGTTCACATAACTATGAGCTCCAGCTCCAAATCCATAATACTCTTCATTATTCCAGTATGTGAGATTATGTCTACTTTTATTGTCACCTTTTGAGAAATTACTAATTTCATACTGGTTATAACCGTGTTTCTCCATTTCATCCATTACTATTTCATACATTTTCGCTTCATGGTCTTCACCCGGAAGACGTAATTTCCCTTTGTTCATTAAGTTATAAAACACTGTTTTTGGCTCCACAATTAATGAATATGCCGAGAAATGTTGTACACCAAGCGTAAAAGCAATATCTAATGTTTCTTTTACATCTTCTATCGTCTGTCCTGGCAAAGCATAAATAATATCTACATTAATATTTTTAAAGCCTACTTCCTGTGCCTCTCGAATCGCGAGGAATGCATCTTCCCTCGTATGCTTGCGCCCGATCTTCTCAAGAAGTTCATCACGGAACGTTTGCACACCAAAACTAATTCGATTTACTCCACCTTCTAGCAGTACATTTAGCTTCTCTTTCGGTAGATCTCCTGGATTCGCTTCAAATGTTAATTCACAATTCGGGGCGAACGGACGCAAATGACGATTAATAATCTCGAGTAATTTTTTTGTCTGTTCCATATTTAACGCTGTCGGAGTTCCCCCACCCACAAAAATCGTTTTCATACTATCAAATGGAACTTTTTGAACCGTATTTATTATTTCCTTCTCTAAATAATCTAAATATTGATCAACCGGTTGGCGTTCAATAAACACTTTATTAAAATCACAATAGTGACAAATGTGCTGACAAAACGGAATATGAATGTATGCAGCTTGTACCAAATATAACTCCTACCTTTCTAAAAAGAAAACCTCCGCACTCCGGAGGGTTCTCTACTTCTCTAACGTATTACGAATTTGTTCCATTCGCATTTTTCCCCAATCATACATCATTTCAACGATCGGTAAAAGTGACATGCCTAGTTCCGTCATATAATACTCAACGCGAGGAGGAATTTCGGGATATACTGTCCGATCAACAATCCCATCTTCCATTAACTCTTTTAATTGGTTCGACAAAACTTTATGAGAAATGCTTGGGAATAACCGTTGTAATTCACTGAAACGATGCGGCCCTTCCACACCAAGATGCCACAGTATCACAACTTTCCACTTTCCACTAATAATAGAAAGCGTCAATTCCTTTTCACAATTAAAATTACCATTTTGTATTTTATCTTGAATATCTTTTCGAATATTTTCGGACATTAACAATCTCCTAACTCTATATGAACTAAAAAGCTCTCTCATTATTGTAAATGAGAGCTGCTCAGATGTCTAAAAAGTAATTATACAGAAAAAAGAAGCCGCACAAACGACTTCTTTTTTATTTCAAATATTAGTTGTCATCCATTTTCAGTACAGCCATGAATGCCTCTTGCGGTACTTCTACAGAGCCAACAGACTTCATACGTTTTTTACCTTCTTTTTGCTTATCAAGAAGTTTACGCTTACGAGAAATGTCACCGCCGTAACATTTTGCAAGTACGTTTTTACGCATCGCTTTAATTGTAGAACGTGCTACAACTTTATTTCCGATAGTCGCCTGAATTGGCACTTCGAACTGTTGTCTCGGAATTAATTCTTTTAATTTCTCTACGATTACTTTACCACGGTCATACGCTGAATCACGGTGTACGATAAATGATAAAGCATCCACTTGTTCATTATTTAAAAGAATATCCATTTTCACAAGTTTAGATGGCTTATAGCCAATTAACTCGTAGTCAAATGATGCATACCCTTTCGTATTTGATTTCAATTGATCGAAGAAGTCATATACGATTTCTGATAACGGGATTTCATATGTTAATGTAACACGCGTTTCATCTAAATATTGCATATCAATAAACGTTCCACGTTTACCTTGGCAAATCTCCATTACAGCTCCAACATAGTCATTCGGAACCATAATTGAAGCCTTCACAAACGGCTCTTCTACACGATCGATAGACTGTGGATCTGGCATATTAGATGGGTTATCAACAATAACATCTTCACCGTTAGTTAAATAAACTTTATAAATAACGCTTGGCGCTGTTGTAATTAAGTCAATCTTAAATTCACGTTCAATACGTTCTTGAATGATTTCCATGTGAAGAAGCCCTAAGAAACCACAACGGAAACCAAATCCTAGCGCTTGAGATGTTTCTGGTTCAAACTCAAGAGCAGAATCGTTTAACTCTAATTTTTCTAATGCATCACGTAAATCGTTATAACGAGCAGAGTCAATTGGATACAGACCACAGAATACCATCGGGTTTAACTTACGGTAACCTGCTAACGGCTCTGCAGCTGGACGTTTCGCATGTGTAATCGTATCACCAACACGTGTGTCACCAACATTTTTAATCGATGCTGCTAAGAAACCTACATCACCTACTGTTAACTCGTCACGTTGCGTAGTTTTCGGTGTAAATACACCTACTTCTGTTACTTCAAATTCTTTACCCGTTGCCATCATACGTACTTTATCGCCAACTTTTACTGTTCCATTTACAACACGGATATAAGCAATTACACCGCGGTACGGATCATATAAAGAGTCGAAAATCATACATTGTAATGGCTCTTCTGAATCACCCGACGGAGCTGGTACTTTTTCAACAATTTGTTCTAAAATTTCTTCAATACCAATTCCAGCTTTCGCAGAAGCAAGTACCGCTTCTGATGCATCTAAACCAATTACATCTTCTACCTCTTGACGTACACGTTCTGGATCCGCACTCGGTAAGTCGATTTTATTAATAACTGGTAAAATTTCTAAATTATTATCAAGCGCTAAGTATACGTTTGCTAACGTTTGCGCTTCAATACCTTGCGCTGCATCTACTACAAGAATCGCGCCTTCACAAGCCGCTAAACTACGAGATACTTCGTACGTAAAGTCGACGTGTCCTGGTGTATCAATTAAATGAAGAATATACTCTTCACCATCTTTTGCTTTATAGTTTAATTGTACTGCGTTTAATTTGATTGTAATACCACGCTCACGCTCTAAATCCATAGAGTCAAGCAACTGAGCTTTCATTTCACGTTGTGTTAACGCGTTTGTTTTCTCTAAAATACGGTCTGCTAACGTTGATTTTCCGTGGTCAATATGAGCAATAATAGAGAAATTACGAATTTTGGACTGTCTTTTTGCTCTTTCTTCTTTATTCATCTATGTTCTCAACTCCTAATAGTCTCGCCAATATACACTAGCACTGATTATATCAATAGAGCAACAAAGATTCAATGAAAACTCGTGCTGCTTACGATACAAATCATTCTATCTATATCTTATGCGAATAAACCATAAGAGACAAACCCTTTTCAAATTTTAAAACGGCTGTCTTACAAACCAGTAAAACAACCGCCTCCCATGTTACTCTTAGCTAAAAATTCCTTTTATTTTCCCAACAACGATATCCGTTCCGAACTTCGTCATTTCATAAGCTACACTTGCTACTGCCATTCCAATTCCTTCTACAACATTAAAACTTCTTAAACGTTCTAACTGTTGTTGTTTTTCTGAGGCCGAAAACGAGCTACCCAAAATTTCTGATTCAGCACCTGTACTTTCTGTCCCTGTCATATGAGCTATTTGTTCATATGACAGTTGCTGATAGCCTTTCATACTTTTCAAACCATGATTAGCAAGTGCCACTCCTGCTATCATCATAAGTAAACATAAAGCCACACTACATATACACAAAAGCGTAAAGCGACTCAAACGATAATCATCTGTTCCCCTCAATGTGTATATGCTCCCGTATTATCTTGATCAATTTGATGATGCAGCGCCGCATTTAAACCACTCGCTATTACATTCGCCATATCCTCAATAAAAGTATCTACTTCTTTTGGGGTTACCATTAAATTATGACCAAGAGGAGATAGCACTTCATAAATCAGCCTTCTTTTTTCTTCTTCTTCCAACGTACCAACAGCACCTAAAAACATATTTCTGCTCTTTTCATCCGGCATATCTTCTTCCGTTAATTTTTTCTTTTCTCCAAATGAAAATCCCGCTGGTAACAAAGAGCGTGAAGGTTTATTTCCTTCTTTCATCTCTCGGCCGAAATGTTTCAAAATAAAATCAATCGTATCACTTGTAATCGAAACAGCATCGACCACAGTCGGAACACCAATCGCGATTACAGGGATACCTAATGTGTCTTTACTTAGTTCTTTACGTTTATTCCCAACCCCCGATCCGGGATGAATTCCAGTATCAGAAATTTGTATCGTGCTATTTACTCGTTCAATAGAACGGGCAGCTAATGCGTCAATCGCAATTACAAAGTCCGGGTTCGTCTTCTCAATAATCCCATAAATAACATCGCTCGTTTCGATCCCTGTAATTCCCATTACCCCCGGCCGAATTGCACTAACAGGCCTAAACCCTTCTTCTACACTTTCAGGCTGTAATTGAAACAAATGTCTCGTTACTAATACATTTTCTACAACTATCGGTCCAAGAGCATCTGGTGTTACATTCCAATTCCCAAGACCTACAATTAAACAGCTTGCTTCTTTTGTAACGCCAACCTCTTCTAAGAAATTAGAAAATTCTTTTGCAAAAATACGCTCCACTTTTTGTTGAAGTTCTGTATCTTGCTGACGTATACCTTGAACTTCAAGCGTTAAATAATTTCCAGGCTTTTTACCCATCGCTTCAGAGGCAGCTTCATCAATTGTTACTTTTGTAATTATAGTCCCCTCTTCTTCTCTCTCTTTTACAATAACTCCCTGTATCCCTTTTTGTTCCTCTTGGCTTTCTTGCAACATTTGATGGGCTTCTACAGCAAGGTCAGTTCTAATGCTATATTTACTTAAATCTAATGGTTCTTTCATCGTATCTCCTCCGTAATTCATAGTAAATATCGTTAGATTTCCCAAAGTTATATAAGGTCATTCTTTCCTTTACGTGAAATTTCATGGATATACTATTGCAATTCTCTTCACCGTTTGATAGAATATCACTTGTTCTATGTAAGAATCGAGTCATTCGATTGCACCAGGGAGGTGAAAAGTATGGCAAACATCAAATCTGCTATCAAACGCGCTAAACTTAGCGAAGAGCGTCGTGCACATAACGCTTCTATCAAGTCTGACATGCGTTCTGCTGTTAAAACTGTAGAAGCTTTAGTTACTAATAACGATCTTGAAAATGCTAAAGAAGCTTTCAAAACTGCTTCTAAAAAACTTGACAAAGCAGCTCGTAAAGGTCTTATCCACCAAAACGCTGCAGCTCGTCAAAAATCTCGCTTAGCGAAACAAGTAAACGCGTAAGGCGTTTAAAAAACGATCCATTTGGATCGTTTTTTTATATACAAAAAAGTTCATGTACTTAGTACATGAACTTTTTTGTGTCATCACATATGATTTAATCGCATTAAGAAAAACTCGAGCACAAGTTTCTTATCCATCTTTCCCGTCTTCATACTATAATCAGCTTCCGCTAATTCTATAATCACTTTTTTTAATTCTTCAAAAGAGAAAAACTTCGTTTGATTCATTGCCAACTTCACGCGATACGGATGTACACCAATATGAGACGCAATTTGATTTTGTCCATAACCACGTTGCTGTAGCTCTTTCACTTGATACAACAAGCGGAATTGACTCACTAATAACGCAAGCAATTTAATCGGCTCTTCCTGCTGCGTAAATAATCCATCCAAAATTTGCATTGCACCTGCAATATCTTTTTTCACCACTTTTTCTGTCAAAGCGAATACATTTTGCTCAACGGATTTTGGTACAAGCTCTGCAACAAGTTTCGTCGTAATCTCTTCACCCATACCAACGTATAACGTTAACTTGTCCATTTCCTTCGCCAACATTGTTACATTACTTCCCACAAGCTCTAGCAACAAACTAACAGCCGCGTTATCAATATGCACATGCACTTCATCTGCACGAGCAACAATCCACTTCTGAACATCCTGTATTTGCATCGCATTTGCTTCTACTACATCTGCTGTTTTCTTTAATAGTTTTGTAATTTTTTTTCGCTCATCAAGTTTTTCGTAAGGCGCAACAAAAACAAGAATAGAAAATGGAGAAGGTTCACCAATGTATTCTTCTAAAATTTTTATATTTTGCTCTAACTTTTCTTTTTGCGAAGTCAAAAATAGCGGTGATTTTATTAACAGTACTTTCCGTTCTCCGAAGAAAGGAAGCGTACGCGCATCCTCAACCACATCTTCTAAATACGCTTCTTCTAAATCGTATGTCACAACATTAAACTCTCGATCTTCTTCTTCAAGTGCTTCTGTCGTAATAAGCTTTATCGTTTCATTTATAAAAAAAGCTTCCGTTCCATATAGTAAATATAACGGAGCAAACTGTTTCTTTTTAATTTTTTTATGTATATCACTCATACTTTTTCCTACTCCCTAACTTGGCAATATATATTTATACTAATGCCCTGGCTTTTGTTTTACAAGTACAAAGGAACAGGCTTTATAACCCGTCCCTTTATTTATATTAAACGCCACGCAATAAGCCCCGGGTTTCTTATTGGTGTGCGGTAATCACCTTCCCTTTATTATTCGCAATAAAAATTTGAGTATAAGTGCCAACTGTTAACATGCTTGGAAACGAAAAACTCACATTACTTCATGATTTAAAAGTAGCAAAAAAGCTCGTTTTCTCTTCATATGGAAATTGTAGATTTTTTTCTGACAATATTTTATACTAAAGTGGAATGTTGGGGAGGGATTCTAAATGAATGATTTTGAACAAAACGTTCAAAGTAAACGCAATGACGCTATTGATTCAGGGGTAGGATTTATCGTCTCATTTGGTTTTTTCGCAACACTTTTCATCATTGCAACTGTTATTAAATTTATCGGTTCTTAAAGACTGCCACTTCATGGCAGTCTTCTCTTTTTCATCTATTATGTGTTTTATCATATGTGATTTTACTTTTAAAGGTTCCATTTTCCCCTTTAAAAACATAGGAAATAGCACCTTGCTTGTCCGTGCGCCATATCGCACTCCCCATCTTCTCAAAACGCTCTATCACTTCTTTATGCGGGTGTCCATACCTATTTTGCTTACCAACAGATATAATCGCTACACGAGGCTGTATGACGTTCAAAAAAGGCTCTATAGATGACGTATTACTCCCATGATGAGCAACTTTTAAAACATCCACTTGTAAATCTGGATATGCCTCTACTAAAATCTTTTCCCCTTCTTCTTCCAAATCGCCTGTAAATAGCCACTTCAACCCTCCAAATTTTGCCCATATTACAATTGAAGCGTTATTTTCGCTTTTTTCTTTTCCTTTTGGAGCTAAAACGAAAAATTCCGCTTCATTTACACTCCAACTCGCCCCTTCCCCCACTTCAGTTATTTTCATTTCCTTTTCTAATGCCTGTTTCTTGACTACTTTTTCTAATACTGCATCTTTTCCCTTTCGGCCAAATACCACTTCTTTTACAGGTATATATGATAATAATTCTTGCGCAGCACCTATATGATCTGCATCTCCATGCGTTACGATTAATTTATCAATTGTTTTAATACCTTCTTTTTGTAAAAAGGGTATTAAAACATCATTCCCAACAGAAAATTCATGCTTTTTTTGTTGCCATTCTTCCTTATTCACACGAAGCGTTCCACCTGTATCAATAAGATAAATCCCTTTATCATACGGAAGGCGAATTAATATTGCATCACCTTGTCCAACATCAATAAATGTTACACTTCCGCTTCCTCTAAAATATGGATATACATAATGACATGTGCTAATAAAAATAAATACACTCGCAACTATACAAACCATTTTTTTCGGCGCTCTTCTTTCCCAAACCATCAATATACTGACAACACTCGCGCAATATACAGCTACAAGATTGAAGGGCGTTTCCCCGAAGATAAGCTGGGTAAATGGTAAACTTTCACAATAACTTAGAAAATCATTAGACATACTCAAGCCTATTGATAATACATCCGCAAATCCTTTTGCGAGAAACGGGACAATTGGCATACACAGTAAAATAATAATGCTACATGGTAATACAATGATAGATAAAAACGGAACGTATAAGAGATTGAGGAGAATGCTATATGGAGAAAAATAACCAAAGTGATATAACAAAATCGGAGTACTAACGAGCTGTGAAATGATAGAAATATAAATAGAATTTCGGATTACTCCGTTGCTACTCCCTAACAATAACGGAGCAGACAAAAGTAAAGCGAAGCTACCTACAAAAGAAAACTGAAATCCAATATTAAAAACAAGATAAGGGTCATATATAAGCATACATATAGCTGTTACACTTAAAGCATCTAAACTAGATAAACGAATCGAGCACATAAAAGCAATCAACATCAAAACCCCTGTTATAGAAGCTCTTATAACAGAGGGTGAAGCCCCTGCTAAAACCATATACAAAGGAATACAAATGATAAGGCAAATTGTTGCTACCTCCCTCGTCGCACCGCTTCTTAGCAAAATAAAATATACTATCACCATCAACAATACAATGTGTGAACCTGAAATTGCTAACAAATGTACAAGACCAAATTGTTGATATTGCTCTTCCACTTCAAACGTCATTTGTTGTCTATCACCAAAGAGTAATGCATTCATAAAAGCACCTGATTGCTCTGGAAACATTTCTGTAACTTTCGAGATTGCTTGTTGCCTTAAAAGAAGAATCCATTGCGTGAGCGACAGTGATGTTTTATAGCATTCAGAAATATATGTAGCCTCAAATGTGAAATGAATATGTTGCTTGTATAAATAATCACGGTAATTAAAACCATGAAAATTCCGAGCTGTTTCCGGTTCTTTCCTCTCACCCTCGAATACACATGATATCCCTGCGTATAATTGTTGCATTTTTTTCTTTTCCAAAGCTGATTTTATTCTATAACTTAACTGCACTATATTTTTATTCTGATCTTCAAATTGAAAAGATAGGCGATCCCCATTAACAAGCGGTGTGTTTTGTATAACCCCTCTTGTAACTGCATAGGGCTTCCCTAGAGGCTTATTCCATACTTGAACATAGGAAGTATATATAACGCTACTAAAGCACGCTACAATACAAAAAATGAAGGTTTTACGCGAAGTGCGATATAAACAGAAGAAAACATTTAAAAAGAGGCAAAAAACTATCAATAAAAGTGACGAGGAAAAGGCAATTGCAATCCCTATTATAAACGAGATTGCAACATACCCCCATTGTTCTTGCAACTTATACTCACTCCTTATAGCATCATTTTTGATTTCGTGAATACATGCTGTAATTCTTCCATTGATAAATTATCTTTTTCTAAAGACGCAAATAATTCTTTCAACTCTGTATAACGTTTTTGATCCTCTAATGCAGCAATATCATATTCTAGCGGAACGTGTTTCACTGTCACATTCGCTTGTTCAAATAACTCTATGGCGTATGGATGATTTTTATAATCCTGCGCATAATAAACCGCTGTAATACCACTTTGAATAATTGCCTTACAACATTGTAAACAAGGGAAATGCGTAACGTAAATTTCTGCTTCCTCTGTTTTCGCACCAAACTTGGCACATTGTAATAAAGCATTCATTTCGGCATGAATTGTCCGAACACAATGATTATCGATTACGTAACAACCATCATCTATACAATGTACGCCACCTTTAATTGAACCATTATATCCACCAGCAATAATTCGTTTATCGCGAACGATTGTCGCTCCTACCGCAAGCCTTGTACATGTACTACGCAAAGATAGTAGATGGCTTTGCGTCATAAAATATTGATCCCATGAAATTCGTTCCATATTTTTCACCTACTTTTTTGTCTACTTGTAGTGTAGCGAAAGAAGAAAAACTTCGTCAATCTTTTACGGAATAATAATTTGATCTTTTATCTTTTCAAGAGACTTCGCACCAATCCCATCAATCTCTAATAAATCTTCTATTTTCTGAAACGGACCATGTTCTTCTCGATATTTCAAAATACTTTCTGCCTTTCGAGAGCCAATCCCTGTAATTTTTTCTAGTTGTTCTTTCGCCGCTGTATTTATTCGAATCTTGCCATCTTCCTTAGAAGAAGTAAGCACCCCTTGTTCTGATTCATTTTTACTCGGTATATAAAGAAGCATTTGATCTTGTACAATTTGTGCTAAATTCACTTTTTTCATATCTACTTCTGATAAAAAACCACCAGCCTTTTGAACCGCATCCTTTACGCGATCTCCTTCCTTCATTTCATATACCCCTTCTTTACTAACCGCTCCTTTCACATCAATTATAATTGTTCTTTTCTGTTCCTTTGTATCCGATATTTTCGGTTTACCCTTTTTTTCGATCTCCTTCTCTTGTACATTCATTGTAATAGGCATTCGTTCTACACTCTGATTCGTTTTCCAAAAAACAAGAAAAAGTAAAGTTCCAATAATAGCTACTAAACCTAACCACTTTTTCGGAAAATCCCACATCATTTTACACCTCTAATCATAAATTTATAACATCATTCATATTGTTTAGGAGAAAGCTGTTACGAAGGAGGGATGAAACTTTGAACATAGGAATTATAGGGACAGGAAACATGGGGAATATACTAATCGATGCATTTTTAGAAACCCGTGCTGTCAAACCTTCGTGCCTTACAATCATTAATCGGACGCCTGCAAAAGCATATCATATAAAAGAAAAATACCCTTCTGTTCATATAGCAAAAACAATCCCGGAAGTAATCGAACAATCACAACTTATTTTTATTTGTGTCAAGCCGATAGATATATACCCTATCCTAAAAAAATACGCTGAACATTTTTCTGATGAAACGTGCTTAGTTTCTATTACAAGTCCAATATCTCCATCACAATTAGAGACTCTCGTACCTTGCCACGTCGCGCGTATCATTCCAAGTATCACAAATCGCGCGCTCTCTGGCGCCTCACTATTTACATTTGGAGATAATTGCTCTGAAGAATGGCAACAAAAACTACTTCGTCTATTCAAAAACATTTCTACACCTCTTGTAATAGAAGAAGATATAACGCGCGTTTCATCTGATATAGCAAGTTGCGGTCCTGCTTTCTTTAGTTATTTACTACAATGCTTCATTAACGCTGCTGTAGATAAAACAAATATTACACACGAAGAGGCTACTACTTTAGTAAGTGAAATGGTCGTGGGGATGGGGAAATTACTTGAAAAAGAAATCTTCACATTACCTACCTTACAAGAAAAGGTTTGCGTGAAAGGCGGCGTTACTGGGGAGGGCATTCGGGTTTTAGAAGAGCACGTTGGAGATATGTTCCATAAGTTAATCGAGCGAACACATGAAAAATTTGATGAAGATTTAGAATGCGTTGATCAGCAATTCAATAAACACACATAATAAATACGTCATTTTCATTCCAAATCCTTTTTATAAATACTTACTTTTTTACAATACATTTTCACTTCAACTACTATTCCCACACTTTACGCATACAATCTTCAGATTATGCTAGAACTAAAAATACATCTTCTTTATAAAACAAAAGCAACCTTCTCGGTTGCTTTTGTTTTATCCGTTTTTCTTCGCCATGAAGAAAATACGCTCTGTTTGTTCTGTAACTTCAAGTCGCTCAAAATCACCTGTTACACGAAGCACTGTAAAACCTGCTTCTTCAAGCCATTTCGTTAACTCTTCCACTTGATATGCACGTTGCACGTGACATTCGTCAAACCGATGGTACACATCTTCTTCCGGATCTTGAACAAAGAATGTTAAATCATGCTCTACACTATTTGATTCTTCACCAGGGAAGCAATTCCAAATAAGAGATATTTCTTCTCCATTCACTGTATACGTTTCATTTTGAAATACATGATGTATTTTATATAAAGAATGTACATCAAATAAAAACAAACCATCTTGACGTAAATGATGAAATACTCTTCTAAATGTTTCTTGTACTCCATCTTCTTGCAATACATAATTTAATGAATCACAAAAGATGGTTACACAATCAAACTCACCTGGAACATCAAGCTCTCGCATGTCTTGTTGATAAAAAGGAATAAAGTATCCCTCTCCTCCTAGTTTTTGCTGAGCGACTGTTAACATTTCTTCTGAAAGATCGACACCTATTAAATCGTAACCCTTTTGCACAAGCGGCAGGGTTACATTACCTGTACCGCATGCTACATCAAGAATTTTTGCCTCTTTCATATCTGCCTGCTGTAAACTTTCCTCTGTAAATTCCACCCATTTATCATAAGGGACATCATTCATTAGTTCGTCGTACAACAATGCAAATTGTTCGTATTTCATTGGCCTAACTCTTCTGTAATATCTTCACGTGGCACATCGCCCCATAGACGCTCTAAATTATAGTGATTACGCTCATCTTTATGGAATACATGAGCAACTACATCTCCAAGATCAACTAATACCCAACGTGCTTCGTCAAACCCTTCCATACGTTGTACGTCGATTTGGAACTCATGTGCTTTTGATTTAATTTCACGTGCAATTGCTTGCACTTGTTTGTCTGAATTCCCATGACAAATAATGAAATAATCTGCAATTGGTGAAATACCTTGCATATTTAGGACAACCATATCTTCTGCTCTCTTATCATCAGCTGCTTTTGCCGCTAATACTAATAAATCTTTATCGTTCATTTACTCATTTCCTCCTTGATAACTGCATTGTATGTTTGGAATGTTAATGGATAAATCGTCTGATCTTTTTCCATTAAAAATTGAATTGTTCTCTTTAACGCAAATAATAAAGCTTGATTTATATCCGTATATGCGAGTTTACGAGCCTCTTCCACTCCTGGAAACTTTCGCCCAGGTTCAATGTAATCCGCTACATAAATCACTTTATCTAACATCGTCATATTCTCATGACCACTTGTATGATATGTAATAGCTTGCAAAATTTCAGAATCCGTAATGCCTACTTCTTTTTCTACTAAGTATGCCCCAACAGGTGCATGCCATAACTCTTTGTTATAGCAAAGTAAATCTTTCGGCAAATCTTCACGTTTAATAATCTCTTCCATCTCTGAAATTGCTCTACATTTCGCATAATCATGGAATATAGCTGCCATCTCTGCTTTTTTTTCGTCCACACCGTATAACTTAGCAAGCTCAATCGCTGTCTCCATTACACCAATTGTGTGTATATAACGTTTTTCATGCATTTGTTGTTTGACAATATGCAGTGCATTCTCACGATTCATACAACCCATTCCTCTCGATATATACCTGTACTTTTTCGGGAAGTAAATATTTACACGTTTTCTTCTCCTTATATCTCTCACGTAATAAGGATGAAGAAACTGCAAATTCCGGAATTTCCACTGTAGTAATCTTATATGGTGTATGCAATGTATACCCAGGTCTTGCAACTCCAACAAACGTTACAAGATTAAGTAAAGCTTCAATGTTATACCACTTCGGTAAATACTCAACCATATCCCCACCAATAATAAAGTGAAACTGCACATCCGGATACTTCTTCGTCAATTGTAACATAGTGTCATACGTATAAGATGGGCCCTTCCTACTTAGCTCTTCTAAACAAATAGAAAAGTGCTCTTCTGCCTCAGTCGCGAGCTCTAACATATGTAAACGACTTTCTACACTTGTAATATTCCGCCCTTGTTTATGTGGCGGAATCTGGTTTGGCAAGAACCATACTTCTTCCAAGTTCAAAGCGTGATATACTTCATTTGCAATTAGCAAATGTCCATAGTGAGGCGGATCAAATGTACCGCCAATGATGCCAATTTTTCTCAAAAGAAACGCCCCTTCCTTTTACATACAGCAACTCTCCTCGGTTAGGAATGAAGAGAGTTGCTATTAATAAAAGTTCAATTGGTTTCGCTCTCTACATCATTACGCATAAACGATAAAAATAGCGCATGCTAGTCTTTTTATCGAGGAAGCTTAATTTGTTTATTTTCTCTTGATTCTTTGTATAAAACGATTGTGCTTCCAATTACTTGAACGATTTCAGCACGTGCACCTTTTGCAAGTTCTTCCGCAACCTCACGGCGATCAAATTCACAGTTTTGTAATACACTTACTTTAAATAACTCACGAGCTTCTAAAGTATCTGCGATTTGTTTAATCATATTTTCATTTACTCCGCCTTTTCCTACTTGAAAAATTGGTGTTAAATGATGTGCTTGTGCACGTAAAAATCTTTTTTGTTTTCCTGTTAACATGTATGTTAGCCTCCAAGCTTTTCTATAACTAATTGTTTCATTCTCTCGATATTTGGCGTGCGTCCTGTCCACATTTCAAATGCAAGTGCTCCTTGATAAACAAACATATCAATACCATTTTGAATGATTGCACCTTGCTCTTTTGCCTCACATAAAATTTTCGTTTCAAATGGATTATAAATTATATCTGATACAATCGTTCCTTTTTTTAACGAACAAATTTGTAATGGCGTATGTTCTACGTGTGGATGCATACCTATCGTTGTCGTCTGAATGATAATATCATAATTTCCTTGTTCTTCTGTCGCTTTTTCTAACGACAAAGCAACAGAATTAACATCGGCCGTACGTGCAGCAATAAGTTCCTTTGCCTTATCTACTGTACGATTGGCTACATCAATCTCTTTTACATCTACATTAGCAAGAGAAAAATAAATAGCTCGGCTAGCACCACCTGAACCAAGTAACAAAATACGTTTCCCTTGAAGTGGTTCATTACTAATTGACTGCAGCGCTCGAACAAAACCAATCCCGTCTGTGTTATAGCCAATTAATCTTCCATCCTTATGAACCACTGTATTTACTGCACCGATTTTCCTTGCTAATGGGTCAATCTCATCCAAATACTCCATAATAGCAACCTTGTGCGGAGTTGTTACATTAAATCCTGAAATACCTAATGCTTTTAAACCTCTTACTGCTTCCCCTAGCAATTCCTCTTCAACAAGGAACGCATGATAATGGGCATCCATATTCAAGTGTTCAAATGCATCATTATGCATAACGGGTGATAATGAATGTCCAATTGGATTTCCGATTACACCATATAATTGTTTCATAAATCCCTCTCCATATTAAATTAAAGATTTACGTAGTGAAACACTTACTCCTTTTGGTACGTGTGCAACAATTTTTGCTCCTGGTTCGTTCACAGTAACCCATCCTAATCCAGAGAATACAACATCCGTTTTAGGTTCACGAATATTAAATTCGTATTTCACTAGCTCAGGCATATTTGCTAATTCTTCTGGCGTTGGTGGGCTTAGTAAATCCCCGGCATGATTTTTATATAATTCATCTGCTTTCTCAAGCTTTGTACGATGGATTGTTAAGCGATTCGAGAAGTGACAAGTAAATGCACGACGACCACCACTTACATAATCAAAACGTGCCAATCCACTAAAGAATAACGTTTGTTCTTCATTTAATTGGAATACCATCGGCTTAATTTCTTTTGTTGGTGTAATAAGCTTTAAGCTTTGCTTTCCAACATAATGAGCCATTTGGTGGTGGTTAATAATACCTGGCGTATCATATAAAGAAGACTCTTCGTCCAATGGAATATCAATTAAATCAAGTGTTGTTCCTGGGAAATGAGATGTTGTAATTACATTTTCAGTCTCATCACTAAATTCTTTAATCATACGATTAATAAATGTCGATTTCCCTACATTCGTACATCCAACAACATAAACATCTTTGCCGCCGCGATAATACTCAATAGCATCTGCTAGTTCAGCGATTCCTTGTCCCTTCGCTGCACTAATTAAAAAGACATCTTCTGGTTTTAATCCTAGCTGCTTTGCACTATAGCGCATCCAATGTTTTACTTTATCATGTTTTACTGACTTTGGAATTAAATCAGCTTTATTTCCAACAAGTAATACTTTATTATTCCCTACGAAACGATGTAAGCCAGGTAACCAGCTACCATTAAAATCAAAAATATCTACAATTTTGACTACTAATGCATCTGATTTTCCAATTCCATTTAAAATGCGTAGGAAGTCATCATCTGTTAACGATACATCTTGAATTTCATTGTAATGCTTCAAGCGAAAACAACGTTGACAAATAACTTGTTCTTTCTCTAAAGATGAGGCAGGAGCATAACCCACTTCGTTTTTATTTTCTGTTTGAATTTCTACACCGCAACCAATACATTTAATTGTTTCAGTCAAACTTTATTCCTCCCAGTTAATTAAACCTTTTTTCTTCATATTTTTCATAATTCTTCGTTCAATTTTTCGATTAAAGCGCGTTACTAATCCGTCCGTTTGTGCTACCGGTACAACTAAAATTGTATGAAGGCCTACTCGGTTGCCACCAAGCACGTCCGTCAGTAACTGATCTCCAATTACTACAACTTCATCTGGCTGCAAACGCATCTCTTGTATCGCACGCTTAAATGCGCGAACAAATGGTTTACGTGCACTATGAATAAATGGAATACCTAATGGATCAGCAAAATCTTTTACACGTTGCTCATTATTATTTGAAACGACCGTTACTTGAATGCCTTGCTCTTTCATTTCCAAGAACCATTTTTCAAGTTGCGGTGTTGCATTGGGACGATCCCATTCAATTAAAGTGTTATCTAAGTCAGTAATAACGCCTTTAATCCCACGTTTTTTTAAATCTTCTGGTTGAACATGATATACATTTTTCACATATTCATTTGGTAAAAATAGTTTCAATTTCTTTCACCTCTTTGAGGATTTTTCATAAAATTTTTCGACAACATTTTTCGATATATAACCTGTGGATAAAATTGTACACATTTTCCACATTAATTTTTCAGTTAATTTGGAATTTACTAACAAACTATACACACTTTATCCACCTAGGTATGTGGATAACCACTCGTTTGTGACTGTCATATTTTTTTGGTACATTAAATGCATCAACGAATCAATCCTTATATTATTAGGAGGTGACTCACCTTGAAAACAAAACATATGGAACAGTTATCCACTGAGTTACTCACTGAGTCTTATTATAAAGCAAAAGAACTAAAATTAAATCCCGACTTCATTTTACTTATAAAACAAGAAATCATTAGACGCTCATTAGAGGACAAGCTTGTCAAATCATCTTGATTACATATAAAGTGAAAGTTTAATCAGCCCTTACCAATTAAACAGTTAAAGGATAATTTATTGGATGCCCTGTAAAAAGAGCCATCCTACGATGGCTCTCGAATAAACAAGTACTCCCATCTAGGGGATTTCATCATTAAGTATCTTTGCCCATAACTCTTACTTACGGTTATAAAAGCTTTTCTTTATTTATGAGCTAAGCGAGTAGCTATTTTTTGACCAAGACGAAGCTCTTGTCCACTCTTTAATTCCTGCACTACTTCTATCATATCTTTTTCAAACAATAACACAACTGTTGAACCAAATGTAAAGTATGCCATTTCTTCACCTTTTTGAACAGTGTCTCTCTCATGCAAAAGCTCAATACTATTAACAAACATGGCACCTACTTTTACAAGAGCCATATGCTCGCCATCACTGCTTACTTCTGTAACAGAACGATAATTTTTTGACAGTGGTTCTTTCCCGTATTCCATACCAGCTGCATTTACCGGATATGATTTTCTACCGAGTACAAATCTTTCAGTCACAGAACCAGAAAGCGGACTATGAATGCGATGATAATGACTTGGACTCAAATAAATTACCATATATGTACCGCCTGCATATCGCGTTGCACGTTCTTCATTACCTAGCATATCCACAATTGAATAGCGCTTTCCTTTAATATCAAATGTTTTTGTATCCTCAATAGGACCTTGATCTGCAAAAACACCATCAACAGGACTAACGATACTCGATGCATCTGTATCAATACTACGCTTTCCTTCTTTTAGCTTACGCGTAAATAATTCATGCAATGTTCTATATTCCTTCAAACCCTTTTCCATCTCATCTTGATTAATTTGAAAAACTTTCGCATACGATGGAATAATGATAGAGCTCAAACGAGATTGTGCAAATTTACGTAATATATAAGAAGTAAAGCGACCATTTGTAAGTTCTATCATAAGTCGATATAATGTACGTCGCAAATTGCGAAACCCCCTAATCAGTCTATAACTTTAGTTTTCCCTTCTTTTCTTTCTATATCATATGTAAAATTGGTTCTTATTCCCACATATCATATAAAGCAACCTTATTATACATACAGAAAACTAAGTATGGTATTATTCTTAAATTATTTAGCACCTTCTAATATTACAGATAGAATCCGTCATTTTCAACAGTGAACATGTATTTCTTCTTAGCATAACGCGTTTTCTTTTCTTATTTACAATAAGAAAAGCAGCCCATTTTAAATATGGCTGCTTCTAATACACTTTACTCTTTCGCTTTTTTCTCTTTCTCTGCCCTTACAAACTCGTGGAACATTTTCATTAAAGCACGCTTTTCAATCCGTGATACGTAGCTTCTAGAAATACCAAGCGCCTTAGCGATTTCCCGCTGTGTTTTCTCCTTATCTAGCCCAAGTCCAAAACGTTTCACAATCACTTCTTTTTCTCTTTCGTCTAAAATATCGATATACTCTTTAATTTTTTCTAACTCCATACTAAGCTGAATCATATCAATTACATCTTCAGACTCTGATTTTAATATATCAATAAGCGATATTTCATTGCCCTCTTTATCTTGCCCGATCGGATCATGAAGTGAAACATCTTTTTTCGTTTTCTTTAGTACACGTAAATGCATCAAAATTTCATTTTCAATACAGCGTGCTGCATACGTCGCAAGCTTCGTTCCCTTTCCAGCAGAATAGCTCTCGATCGCTTTAATGAGCCCGATCGTACCAATTGAAATTAAATCTTCTGCATCTTCTCCTGTGTTCTCAAATTTTTTAACGATATGAGCTACAAGCCGTAAATTATGTTCAATTAAAAGATTTCTCGCTTGAGCATCACCTTGCTCCATTAACTCTAAGTACTTTCTCTCATCATCTGATGATAACGGCTGCGGGAACGCATTATTCTTCACATAAGAAACAAAGACAAACACTTCTCGAACCATATATCCAATTGCGGCGAATAGACTCAAACCTTTCACCTCCGCCAAAATAGTGGTCTTTATTATGTGTATGTGGGCGTGAGGTTGTTTGTGTCTGTACAGTTTATTTATAAAACTCAACACTTCCAACATTTAAAATAATTTATTGTTATATTATAATTATATAAAATTGTTATTTATATATGAATATGCTATTAAAGGGGACATTATTCATGATTACATTAGAACGATTATTAAATGTAACAATTTATTTAGGAGTATTTTTACTTTTCATTTCGTTCATTACTTTTGTTATTAAAAGAGGGCCTGATTTATTATTTTTTCAATTTGGAATTTCTTTATTTTTTGGAGCTCAAATTATAACTGGAATAAAATTTTTTCATAACTATGGTTTCTCGTTTCACTCAAAACTAGAACTACTTATCTTTATTTTCTATGTAATTGGAATTATTACATGTATACTATTGTTCTTTCATTTTCAAAATCTGTATCGAATTTTTTTATTAATTTGTAGTTTTTTATTTTTAACTGGATCCAATTATTACTTTAAAGAAACATTAAATTTTAGTAAAAAAATTCCAAAGCAACATAAAACTTTTTTAAGTACACAAGAAGACTCTTTTCCAAAAGAAGTCCGTAAATTTTCAGAGGATTACAATAACATAATAAGGAATGACTTTTATGAAATACCGATGATTCCTACTGAATTACAGATTACAAGCAAAAAAGATTCTTCCCATAGTACATCTTTCTTAGTTGAACTTCATAATAGCGAGAATGAAATTACTGATGACTCTGTACAATTAACTCCATCAGACCGTTTTTATGTGCTGTTAAATACACAAAAAACAAAAATATCAAAAATAGTATATGAAGGGCAGAATTTTTTCACATTTACAGTCACACTAAAGGCTCTTAATTTACAGCAAGAACCAGAAATTCATAATATGTTTTTAGAAATAGATAAACGTAGAGCGATAAATCTTCTTAATTTTGAAATTAAAGCCCATACTAAAGAATGGAAAGTAATATTTAAAAGTGATAGTTCTCATTCCAATCTTCCTATCACATTTACTTTTGAAAAGCGAACAGGCAAATTATAAAAATAAAAAGAGTTATTTTCTTTGAAAAATAACTCTTTTTATTTTACTTACTCCAAATCTTTCTCCCAGTTTGGGCATCAATATAACGAATTTCCCGACTACAATCAAAAGGTTCTTTATATTTTTCATCTGTCGTTTGTTTGTACAGTAGTTTGTATTTCGTTTCCTCTGCATCATGATCTACAAACCATTCTAATTTAACTCGGATAGCCGCTCTGTATATTTCTAACGCTTTTTCTTTTGTTACTTTTGGTGTTGTTTCATATGTAAGTAATTTTTTTATAAAGTTGCTAGACTCCCCCGAGTAGTGCATAACAGCACCATTTTCTGCATTGATGTTGATCATAAATTGGTTATACTCTGCCGGAATATCATTTATATATACAGAAAAGATAAATCTTTCAATCCCATCTTCTTCTGCTTCACGTTCCTCCCAAAGACGCAGATATTGTTTGATATCTGGAATAACTCGTTCTAAAAATTGAAGTGCTTTTTGTAAACATTCCTCTCTAGACAGTATTTGCTTTACTTCTTTATCATCTGTCAGTTTTATAAAACCAGTTAATTCATTGGTTAATTTATCAATTGTAACGCTAACTAAATTATTATATTTCAACATCGGTAAATGCTTGTTAAAGAATTCATTCATTAAATATGGATTCTTTTCTTCTTTCTGTTTTTGTAATTCCTCTTTCGGAACAAATTTCATCCTTATTTCATCATCATTTTCCGTCTCATCTACTTTTGTAAAACCTTCTTTATTCCAGTCAAATAATTCGAATACGTCACCTCGTTGGCTACCCCTTTTTTGTTTTCTAACAGCCACTGTTGGCGGTAATTTATAATGATCTGGTCCAAATAAATCTTTACCTGTACTTGCATCAATAAATACATGACTAGGTTCTGGTACATACACAAGGTGGTACCCTTTTACTTCTTCTCCATTTTCATATTTACATAAAGAATGTGTTAAATCTACAAATACAAGCCTCATATCTTGTTTAGCCTTTAAGTTGTCTAAAACGATATTCTCCTCAACAATCTCACTTGGCCATAACGGCTTTTCTTTTATGCTTTCTCGTCCGTTATAATGAAAATTCACAACATTCCCTGAAGGATGCACTTGCACCACACATCCTGTATCCGGTAATGGATATCCATTTACTTCTTGCATATAATTTATTTCTTTCCAGCCACGCCAATCATCCTGGATAGTTACATATGTATAAAACTCTAATCCTTCTTCCACGTGTTTTTTTATAAATACATTTGCAATCTCTCTTACCCTATTCTCCTCTATAACTTCCTTATCACTCGAAAAATAATTTCCATCATCTATCCTAAATGCAATTAAATTACCAGTATGTCTATTCAATGTAATTTGTATCGTTCTCTCCTGATCCTCTTTATGCTCCCACCATAATAGATGATACGGGTCATCAACCCCTTCTTGATCATCTACAACAAGACTATATTCATCTGGAATGTTAATAATATGAGCCACTCGCTCTTTTCTTTCTTTATCTTTTTGATTCATCATACCGCTCCCTTTATTACATTTTAAGGTAATTATAGCAAACAAAAACAAGGAACTATAAAAAAAGACTAGAGATATCTCTAGTCTTTCACTTCGTCTCACGATGTAACGTTACTCGCTTTAATCGTGGACAATATTTTTTTAGTTCGATGCGTTCTGGATTGTTTCGTTTATTTTTCTTAGAAATGTAATTACGATCGCCGCACTCCGTACAAGCTAATGTAATATTTACACGCATATTTAATTCTCCTTTCTTTCAAAGATCGCAACTAAAACGTAATGATTACGATTTATATATTATAAAACTTCATTCTATTTGTCAATTGCAAAAACAAGAAGATTCCATTTAGAATCCCCTTGTTTTTATAGTTAAATCAATTTTCTCCCGCATTAACGGGCAGTAAGACCCCCACTAATTAAAAGTTTCACTTTATTAAAACGATTCGTATGTAACAAATTCACTAATCGGCTTTCGATATCCTCGTGGGCGAGTTTTAGTCATATCACTTTTTCCTATCGTAATCATTAAAACAGGTACTATATGCTCCGGCATATTTAATTCACTTTGTACTGCTTTTTCATCGAAACCAATCATTGGACATGTATCATAGCCATAATATTTAGCTGCGTACATAAAAGTCATCGCGCTTAACGAAGCATTTCTAATCGCTTCATCCTCCATGAAACGCTCTCCTTTTCCTTCATATAAACCTTTCGTTTGCCTAATTGTATCTTCATATTCACATTCATCAATCATTTTTAAAACTTTCATACCGAAGTAAATATTTTCAACATTTTGGTATGCTTTTTTATCACCACAAACGAGCACTACCGCTGATGCACTCGATACTTTATATTGACCGAAAGCTAATTCTTTTAATCTTTCTTTTCGCTCTTGATCACGAATTACAACATAATGTGTGTGCTGCAAATTATAGCAAGATGGAGAAAGCTTAGTTAACTCAAATATTTTTTTAAAATCCTCATTAGGGATTTCTATACCTTGTATAAATTTCATTGCAGAACGTCTAGCAATTGCTAATTCTTCAAAGTTCACCATATATCCTCCTCAATAACTATAAATTCAAATATACATTAATTTATACAAATAGATAAATCAAATAAAAACACTTTAAATCCGAATAATAATTATGATTAACAGCAAAAAAGACAAAAAGCTGAAACAATTAGTTCATACGAAATTCACACGAATCTATTACTATAGAAACTGTACATAGTGAACTTATTAACAATCACGTTTATTTATATAAAATCTTACTCGAAAGGAGTTGAAAGTATGAAAACTAAATATCGCTTTATGATCTCATCATTTGCTGCTTGCGCTTATATGATTTGGTATTTAGTATAATAACGACCTCACTTGCAAATAGGAAAAGGTGTGTATATAAATGGAATATAATCAATCAACAGTTAACTACTGGAAAGCTTTTGTATTACCATATACATTTGCTTTAGAAGAGTTAAAAACTAAATTTGAAATTATGAACCGGGAAGCTCAATTTCTAGAGGATTACAACCCGTTTGAACATATAAAAACAAGACTAAAACAACCTGAAAGTATTATTAAAAAACTAGAGCGCAAAAGCTTATTACCAACAGTTGAAAACGCTCAAACACATTTACAAGATATTATTGGTATTCGTATTACATGTTGCTTCGTAGAAGATATCTATCATTTGAAAGAAGTCATTCAAAAACGCGAAGATATGGAAGTCATAGAAGTAAAAGATTATATCGCTAACCCAAAACGAAACGGATATAAAAGTTTACACATGATCATTAAATACCCTTTATCACTAAATTCTGGTACAAAAGATGTATTTGCAGAAATTCAGTTACGTACACTGGCAATGGACTTTTGGGCAAGTTTAGAACACAAACTTTATTATAAATATGAAGGGAAAATACCGGAGTATTTAAAAGATGAACTACATGATGCAGCAATGAAAGCTGAAGATCTGGATAATAAAATGGCCACAATTCGTCAAGATATTGATGATATTGAGGCATGTTCAAATCAAATTATGCTACCACTATAAAAAAAGGTTCTCGCCAATGAGAACCTTTTTTCTACCATTTTGGGAAGTACGACTCCTACACTTATTAAAGTTTCACGTTATTTTTTCTCTATTGTTCGAACCTCTTCAATCTTCCATTTATCCTCTTCTTTTCCAAGGGCATACTGTACTTTCTTTTGAAGAGTGATACTGTCGTCTACTTCCTTTTCTTTCGTTTCAACAATAACATACCCTACTTTACTAACTTTCATATCTATATGTTCCAATTCAATTTTCTTATTTCCCTTTTGAAATGCGGCTTCTTTTTGTGTTTTTAAGTCTTCAGCACTAGGCATCTTCTTTGAAAATAACTCCATATGTTCTGCAAGATTTTTTTCATTCGTCGTTCGCACAAATGTATGAATAACATCTTGAATAGATCTCTCTTCTTCTTTTGTTATTTGTACCTTTTCCTCAGTTTTTTTAGTAGTAGATTTTTGTTCTACATTATTCTCTTCTTGTTGACATCCAACTAGTAATACTACAAATACTAAAAGGAATCTTAATTTCCTAAATAAATTTTTCATATTCCCAACTCCTAAAAAGAAAAGTGAGGCATTTCGCCTCACTTTCGCTCTTAATTAGCGTCTTCCTTTATTCGGATCGCCGCCGCCAACAATATCAAAGACACGTTTCGCTATATTTGTATTCTCTTGAACGCCAGAGAACAAGTATTTACCTGGACCAAATGCATATACGTTCACATCTTCCCCTGTATGTCCACCCGTTGTCCAGCCTGTAACCGAGCGCTTATTGAAAATATCTTCAATTGCATTATCAATCTTTGTTACATCTTTTGAAGGAGCTATATCATTTACAGCTTGAATTTCTTCTGGAGTTAATTGTAAATCAATATACTTTTTCAATGTTTCTTCTACATTTGCACCTTTTGCAATCTCATTTGCCATAAAGTCTGGTGTACGCTTTGCAGCTTTAATTGGATCTACTTTAAAGTTATACTCGCCATTGGCACCTAAAGATAATCCACCAGTAGCGTGATCTGCCGTTGCAACAACTAACGTATTTTTATCTTTTTTCGCAAACTCAATCGCTGCTTTGAAAGCTTTTTCGAAGTCTTCCATTTCACTCATTGCACCAACAATATCATTATCATGTCCAGCCCAGTCGATTTGACTTCCTTCCACCATTAAGAAGAAACCATTTTTATTTTTGTTCAAACGCTCAATTGCTGCATTAGTCATTTCTTCTAATGAAGGTGTTTTCTCATTACGGTCAATCATTTTATCTAATCCACCTGGTGCAAATAAACCAAGAATTTGATCATTTTTATCATTTAACAATTGATCTCGATCCGTTACATAGCTATAACCAGATTTCTTGAACTCTTCTGTAAGATTACGATCTTTTCTAACAAAGTTCTTTACGCCGCCGCCAAGCATAACATCTACTTTATGCTTCCCTTTAATTTTCTCATCAAAATAATCATTTGCAATTGCGTCCATATTTTTACGGCTAATGTCATGCGCACCGAAAGCAGCTGGTGTTGCATGTGTAATTTCAGAAGTTGCAACGAGTCCCGTTGATTTCCCTTTTTCTTTCGCTTGCTCAAGAACTGTTTTCACTTCCGCTTTATCATTATCAACTGCAATTGCAGCATTATATGTTTTAATCCCTGCTGACATAGCTGTTGCTGCCGATGCAGAGTCTGTAATATTTTCATGTTCATCTTCTGGGTATGTTTTTTGTGTTCCTACAAGATGCTTATCAAATTCTGTAGATTCCATTTCAAAGGTTTTTGGATTATCTTTCATATAACGGTGAGCCGTCATATATGAAGGGCCCATACCATCCCCAATTAATACGATAACATTTTTAATCTTTGCATTGCTTCCGTTCTCATCTGCATTAACCTCACTAGAACGAGTAAAATTCCATGTTGCTACCGAAGTAACTGCTAATGATGCCACAACTGCAAATGGCCATGCTTTTTTCACAAACTTTTTCACTGTCTTGTCCCCCTAATTAGGTTATTCATTTCCCACTATCAAATTTAATGGAAGACTATTAAGAGAAAATTAGCTGTATGTAAATTTTTTGTTAACTTATGTAAATATCAGTTATAATTTGTATAACTTTGTCTTTTTGTATCAATCATCCCGCCCTTTACAATTTAAATATAAACAAGTTGGATTTCATTTAACGTA
The DNA here is from genome assembly GCF_051915225.1 of Bacillus cereus group sp. MYBK95-2. Classification (NCBI taxonomy): domain Bacteria; kingdom Bacillati; phylum Bacillota; class Bacilli; order Caryophanales; family Bacillaceae; genus Bacillus; species Bacillus cereus group sp. MYBK95-2. The sequence goes on from NZ_JBQAEH010000001.1 coordinate 803,156, forward strand.
AATCTCTTTTTTTACATTTTGACTCTATTTTTATGAAAATAAATAGAAATGCGGTGAGCCTTTATGAAAATAGTAAAGCTAAATGAGTCTTTTATTTTTGAATTACTTAATCTTTGCAAATCTGTTGGATGGTTACACGATGAAATTTTTATGAAAAAACAATTCGAAATGTATCTTTCTATCGGCACACTTGTAGGTTACATTCATGAAAACAAACTCATTGCGACTGGAGGAGTATTTCCCTTTCCAAGTAACTTCGCTTCCATTGGTATGTTAATCGTTCACCCTAATTTTCAAGGACGCGGATTAGGGCGCATGTTGCTAAATCATTGCTTGGAACAAATTCATCCAAAACAACCCATTGCACTTATTGCGACAAAAGCTGGCGAACCTCTATACACATCATGTGGATTTCAAACAGCAACAACGATTCATCGTTTTGAAAAGCAGACTATTAAGACGTATCCTTCTCACTTACAACAAGTACAAGAAGAAGACCTTATATCTCTTACTTCTCTGGATCAAATTGCAACTGGTATGAATCGTTCTCTACTTTACTCTTTGCTATTACCAAGGGCCGTATACTCTTTTAAAATTGAAAGAAATAACTGTATAGAAGCTTTTTCATTATGCATACAAAAGGGCAATATATTATGTATCAATCCACTTATCGCCAAGCAAGAAGAAGATGCTATCCAATTATTAAAAAAGATATGTGAATGTTGGAATGGTATAGTACGAATTGATGTTCCACACTCACAATTTACATTTCGTCAATTTCTTCAAACAGAAAATTTCCAAGAAACGCTCCTTTCACCTCTTATGATAAAAAATGGTAGCCAACTTCCTGGAAATCGTAATATGCTATTTGCTATGATAGATACAGCGTTATGTTAGAAAGGAGACACCTAATTGAAGCGATTTAGCTATTTTATGGTAGGTTGTCTTACTCTTACACTATTAGTAGGATGTAGTGCAGCAGAAAAGCCAGTAGAACAAGTAAAACAAGTTAAAAATACAATTACAGCGAAACTAGCTACCGAGGAAAAAATGGTAGAAATAGATGGTCAAACCATTTACTTTAAAAAGATTGGTAATGAAAAACCACCTTTACTTATGATTCATGGCTTTGGAGGGTCATCAGATGGTTTTCAAAAGATTTACTCCGATTTAGCAAAAGATCATACAATTATTTCTGTAGATGCTTTAGGATTCGGGCGCTCATCTAAGCCAATGGATTTTTATTATTCTTTTCCAACTCATGCAAATTTGTATTATAAATTAATGAAAAAACTAGGGTATGATTCATTCGCAATACTGGGGCATTCCATGGGGGGAGAAATTTCTCTAAATTTAACATATTTATATCCTGAAGCAGTTTCTCACCTTATTTTAACTGATGCTACAGGTGGCCCTCATACATTCGTTAATAAACAAGGCTCACCAAAACCACAATTGTCGACTGATTTAAATGCCGTTTCTTCTATTACAGATTATGATGAAAGCAAAGTGAAATTCAAACGTAATGATGAAGAGCATTATAATAAAATGAAATTATGGCCTAGACGTCTTAAAATTAATGCAAATGAAATAAAACAGCCAACTTTAATTATATGGGGCAGAAATGATAGTAGCGTTTCCTGGAAAGAAGGAGAAACGTATCATCAATTCTTAAAAAATAGCACTTTACATATTATTGAAAAAGGTTATCATGCACCATTTCGCCAAGAACCACAAGAATTTGTCGGGTATGTAAAAGATTTCTTTAAGAACAATCCGATTAAAGTTGAAAAATAACATAAACGGGTATCTCAAAATGAGATACCCGTTTTCATATATTAAGCAGCTTGCTTTTGGCGTTTTGGAGTTTTTGATCCTAATACTTTCGGGATAACGAAGCCATCCATTCCAAATTTCCCAGCGTTCATACCGGAAACAAGAACAAACATAGATAAGATAACCATCTCAGGGTTCACACCAATTGACCCACTAAACATATAGGAAAAGTTCATTACAAGACCAAAAAAGACCGCTGTTTTTGTTAAACAGCCTACAATTAAACCAATTCCGACTAAAATTTCTCCCCATGTTACAAGTGTATTAAACAAATCTACATTTGGAATTGCAAATTCTTGTAAGAATGATGCCCACCAAGATTGAACAGCCGGTTGTGCACCTTTAGATTTTTCAATTGCCCCTTGCAAATAACCTGTTGCATCGAATCCTTTTCCTTGTAGTTTACCGATTCCAGCCATTAACCATGTGTAACCAAGATATACTCGAATTACTGCTAATGCAAAAGAAACTGCTTTGTTTTCTCTTAAAAATTGAATAACCATATCTTCCTCCTAAAGTTGTAATTAAGTTAGTTACAGTTAATATAATAACATTAGTTACTCATTTTTCAAACGTTAATTATGAATAATTCATGACATGTGTATGAAACATTAAAAACTAACGTTTATATAGTAACTTTTATTACCTGTAAAAACTTGAACATATCATACCACAGGTGATAATCATTTTCATTGAAAAAAATGTAAAAAAATTGTGAGTTAAATGTGAAACACGTTTATTCGAATATAGAATAAACGTGTTTCATACTAATTATAGAATCGAAATGTATGTGTCTCCTCATCAATTAAACTCGCTTCTTGAAACGCTTCTTCTAACGTTTTCCCATGGTTAATAACCCCATAAAATAAGCGTATAGTAAACATAAGTGCTGCATTTCCATCTACATAATCAATCGGTCCAATATATGATTTTGCACCACTATGTAAAAAAGATTTTGCAAGTTTTTGCTCCCCTAATGTGCACCCGCTATTTACAATATGTGTATTATGCAATTTTGCATATTTATAAATTTCTGCTTTACCAAAATACCCTCTCGGTTCATCTTGTTCATATACTTCTTCGCCTAACTCTTCCATGACAAACTTTCCTTCTTCACCATGAAAGCAAAAAATAATATAATTAATATCGTCAAATAAGTTCTTTCCAGAAAGAACTTCCACAAAATCTTTCGGTCTACCAATCCAATATGTCACAACTCTTGCACCAAAATACTCAAGAGATGCTCGTATTGATTGCGCCTCTAAATCCGAATTAAAACCAACTACTAATGCAATATTCAACAAACAACCTCCATCCTATAATCAGCCCTTATCAATCAGACTTTTATGAGATAAATCCATTTCATATATACCTGTTTCTTTCAAAAAATCTGATCTAGTTAAAATGACTTTATGTAAATATTGCCTATATGCTGTAATTGTTCCATCGTGAGATACAATGCAAATTCTTTCCGCACCCAGTTCATAACACCAAAGAAGAAATTCATCTACTATTTGCTGAAAACTATTCTCTGAAATAGTGTTTATACCTTCCTTCCATAACTGATTATTTGAGCTTTTCTCTATCGAAAAATGCGGAAATAACTTTGTTATCATTCCCTGATCTACTATATAATCGCACGGTAATGTTTTCGCTCCTTCTCGATAAGGAAAAATACGCGGAGATACATATGGATGGACTATTTTTTGACAAGCTACTTTCGCACTCCATATTGTCGCCGTTTGTAAAGTTCTAAGTGTAGGACTAACAATTAATATATCCGCTTCTTGTAATGATACATCACGTTGAAGTAATTTAGCTTGAGCCTTTCCTACTCTCGTCAATGGTGGGTCAAACACTTGTAAACTTTCTGGTAAATCCGTTGTATGTTCACCTTCACCATGCCGAACAAAAACGATTTTCATATTCAGTCTCCTCTTACTATAAAATCCTCACACATATTTCTTCCCTATTGCATTCTTTATTCCTGCTGTATAAAAACCGATATGTAAAAAAGATTCGACACGAAAGTTTGTAAAATATTACAATATTACATGTAAAATACTTTTTACACCGGAAGGAGAATTACATATATGAAATGGATAATTGTCTTTATTGGAATGATTGTATGGTGATATATAAACGGCTTCTTTAGTAGTGATAAAACTGCTAATCCTTGGATTACAGATGATGAACGTGAAACAAAAATTAAACAAAAAGCAATTACGGCAAGCTGGTCCGGTGTTTTTATGTTTTGTACCATTAGCCTCTTAAATAAATGGTTAGGTTTAAGCACAAATGATAACTCACCGTACTTACCAGACCCTATCGCAGCTATTTTAAAGGCAAATGTAGAGTTACAAGTTTTACTCATGCTATTTGTTATGTATGGAATATTTTACTTACATTATCGAAGAAAATTAAGTGCCTAACTTCTAACTCATGATTATCCTCCTAAATGGTTATAGTAATCATGACAAAATGAAAGGAGAGATATAAACATGAGTAACTCGAATGAATTTTTAGATACACTACATGAAAAACAAGCAAAAGATGAACAAAATAGAAAGCGCCAAGGGAACGGAAACCCAGCGAAAAAAAAGCCAAATAAAACACATAAATAACAGTCAACTACCCCCACTGAGATAAAGCCTTTCAGTGGGGGCTTGAGTTCGAACGCTAGGTCTTTTCGTCTATCGCTAGACAGTTTGACGCTCTAGCATTCATGCCACCTTATGGTAACACCCCAAGTATGTTTTTGGTTGGTACTGGCAACGAACGATTGTTTTCCCACTTGCACCACCCTTTCGAAAAAGAGCAATTCTCCCGTGTGGAAGAAGCCACCACTCAGATGAATCCCGGCGTGTGCTACAAGCCCCGACAAGTCGCGTACACATGGATGGTTGACGCACCCACTAAGCTATGCGTGAAGCAACAGCCTTACGTTTTTGCACTTCTAATAGAATCGGCGTTTTTACTTTCAGATTGTCATCCAATTCTATAACTCCTGATTTTTTCAATGTATTCAGCGCACCATTCATATCAGCATGAATACATGTTCCTGCTTTACTTTGATACATACCACGAGTAATTCGTTTGCCGCTAAAGCGATACTGCGTCCTATCATCCTTAGACCAAACTGGAACCGGATCCTTATCAAGAAAACTAGCTTTTGAAGTATAGCTTTCTTCTTGTTTGAAAAATCGGATGCCTTCTTTTACACATTTATTCTCAATCGCAGCAATCAATTTTTGAAATGGGATTTGAACAAACTTTTGATTATTCTTTTTCCCCATATGAGATTTCTGTTTCCAACCAGCGTTATACCCTACAACAATCGTATCTATATCGAATTCTTTCACTTTTTTGAACAACAAGCCTACCGTTTGTGCAATGTAACCATATATTTGTCGTTCTCGTTTATGCCAAAGTGCAGCGATTTTGTTCGTTACAATTCGTTTTGAAAGTCCATTTTCCACATTTTTCTGCTGGAGGTTACATATCATTTTGTTGAAGTATTGATTTATGGATTTAAGTTTTTTTCCATCAATTAAGAAGGCATCACCTGTATTGGTCACGCAACTTACTAATCTGTCTACACCTAAATCGCAACCTAAAGCGTTACTCGTAGTCATGGGTTGTTTCTTCATTTGAGAAACGTGCATTTCATATGTATAATGCACCTCAAAGAACCGACCTTTTTGCTTTGGTACAATCTCAATGTAGGAGATTTTTTTATTTCTTAAATTTTTCGGCATACGTATCTTAATAGAACCGAATTTTTTTCTAAATGCAACATTCATCGGAATGATCCAATACCCGTTCTCATCCACTTTTGGCACTTGATAGATTTCAATGATTCGCTTGTCAGTGGAATAAGAATAATTTGGAAACTTAGGGCGACCTGTGAACTTATCAGGATGTTTCTTCCACTGTTCCAACGCTTTAAAAAAGCTCTTCACTTCTGTAAATAAGGCTCTACGAATAGCTTGAACAGAGTTTGATTGAACGCCCGAGTAGTTCATATCAGCCTGCATGGCATTGTCCACTTCTTTTACAGTAGCCACCCTGTTATCGTTCAAATAACTTTGTTTTATCGTGTACAACCCAACATTTCGCAGTGCTTTTGAACTATGCGACATGCGCTGAAGTAAACGAAATTCTTTTGCAGTCAGGCAAGCTCGTCCGATATTCTGTTTCTGCGTGAATCGTTGCATCGTTTCTCTTTTCTTTTGTTTCCGTAATACTTTCACTGCCTTCTTTCTAGCCATTGTTTTCACCACCTTTCTTAGAGAGTTCATTACTTTTGACAAATCAATATTTGGAACGAAATGAAACAACATGCGTACATGTTCTTCATCGTAATTCCTTTTCACTCAAGTAGCAGAATGATAATCATTATCATTATATAATTTCGTTGTCTTACAATCTATTTCCTATTTATCTACATGATATCGTAAGAAAAAAAGAAACAAACATTCGCCCTCAAACATTATTATGAGCGAAACAACAGAGTTCGGCCTACCTTCTGATAGCAATTCATCTCCATCTGAATTGTTGGGTTTCACCCGTAACACAAATCACATGGAGTCTTCTTGCCGAAAAGGATAAAAAAATGTGCCTAAAATTATCTTTTAGGCAGTTTTTTTATTCTTCTTTCACCGAGATAACATTTCCCCAATTCCATTTCTCATAATACCACGCTGGTACATCTATATTTTCAATCCACTTCTTTTCCTGCTTCCGATCTTTATGAGCAAGCCATACATCCGCTTTCTTACGGTCTGAACGTATCCAAATTAATTGATTACTCTTCTTCATGAAGATCGGGTGGTAATCCCCTTGCTTGTTCGTTTTCTTTGTGATTTGATGCTGTGCATTACTTGTACTATCGACCTCATATAAAGATGGTAGTGGCCTTTTTTCTGGTGGAGTTTCTATCCCTGCCTCTTTTGCTCGTGAAACGATAATTACTCTATCGTTCTTCCATACAAAATCCCAATCAACATATCCTTTCGGCGTAAATATGTTCTGCTGAAGTGCTGGCAATTCCTTTACTTTTAAATGTTTATTTTCTAATGCAACTCTTCCGCTCCCTTCAATATAAGCTAATATATTTTTTGATGGTGCCCATTGAAACCATTGTGCGTTTAATAACATTTGATCTACTTTTTCAAACCGACTGCCGTCTGCACGAACTAAGCAAAGCGTATTACTATCAGCTGACCATGAAGCTGTCGGTACTGCTAAAAATGAAATCCACTTTTGATCTGGTGACCACTTAAAGCCACTTGCTACTAGCGCTAGGAAATCATCGTGTTCATTTGGCAATGCATACAAATGCTTCATTTTGTGAGGATTCATATGTGCATCTTTTTGCACTTCATATAGCTGAGCCCCTGTCCATCCTGTTGGAAGTAAGTGCGCTTCAGAGGATACAAGAAAGTTCTTTCCATCGGGGTACCATGCATAATCCCCTACACCAGCCGATACATTTTCAAAATCTGCATTCTTTTTTTCTACATCAAATGTATTTAATGTACCTGTAAATATAAATGCAATTATATTTTCTGTTGGTGACCATTGATAATTCGATGCTTCTGAGTGAAACGGCGTAACTTTCTTTCCATCTTTCAGCCGATATAACTCAAGAATATTTTGTTTCTCCCCTTTTACATATGCCAGCCATTCTCCATCATGTGACCACTTTGGCCCTGTTATGTTCTCTCCTTTTGTAAGTTGTTTTTCTTTCCCATCAACTTTAATCCAAAGGTTATGATGACGAATAAAAGCAACTTTCACACTATTATTTTCTGCGCTAGTAATAGCGATAGAACATAAAAACATAAACAACACTACACTACCACTTACTATTAGCCTTTTCATACCATCACTCCATTTCCCTCATAGCATTCCTCACTTTCTTCCTACAATATGTGAAAAATATCGATTCGACATAATCAGAAAAAATTCCCCAAGAAATTTTCAATTCATAGAGGATTGGTATGAATTATGTCGAAAGTATAGTTTAGCCAACATTTATATGTATAAGTTCTAACTAAAATGTAAGATTACATTTCTGAATATTGGCACTTTTTATTAGGGGGAGTATCAATGAAAAAAACTACATCTACACTATTAAGCATGGCGCTTGTCTTTTCTAGTTTTGGAGCTTTAAGCGCTCATGCTGAATCACTACAAAAGGAGAAGCAATTTAGTCCACAATTAAAAACAACGATTGAACAGTGGGGAGAACATAAAATTGCTCAAAATGTTGAAACGAAAACAACAAAAGAAATATCAGTAATTGTAGAATTGCAACATGCACCTCTCGCTGCTCAAAGTAATATTCAGCATGCTCCAGATTTACAAAATAGTAATGCGCAGTCTTATCATGCTGAGCTCAAAAAAGCACAAGAAGATACGACTAAGAAAATAAAAGAAAAAGCACCTGGTGCAAAAATTAAAGAAGTGTATAATACGTTATTTTCCGGATTCTCTATTTCAGTTCCTGGAGATCAAATTACCTCTCTTGCCTCTTTACCTGAAGTAAAAGCAGTCTATCCGAACTTAACATATAAATTGCATGAAACATCAAAAAGTACTACTAACGAAGAAGCACCAAATATCGGTGGACCGACAATTGGTGCACCTGAAGCGTGGAATTTAAAAGATCCATCTGGCAAACCGCTTGATGGAAAAGGCATGAAAGTAGCCATTATCGACTCTGGCGTAGACTATACACACCCTGACTTAAAGGCAAATTATATCGGTGGATATGACACGGTTGATGAAGATAGCGATCCAATGGATGGTAACGTACATGGTACTCATGTAGCTGGAATTATTGCTGGTAACGGAAAAATTAAAGGCGTTGCTCCAAACGCTTCTATTCTAGCCTATCGTGTAATGAATGACGGTGGAACTGGTACAACAGATGATATTATCCAAGGGATTGAGCGAGCGATTCAAGATGGTGCGGATGTGTTAAACCTCTCCCTTGGGCAGGATTTAAATGTACCTGATCAGCCTGTAACATTAACGTTAGAACGAGCAGCGAAACTTGGTGTTACTACTGTCGTTTCAAATGGAAATGACGGACCAAAACCTTGGTCTGTTGATGCTCCCGGTAACGCAAGTAGTGTCATTTCTGTTGGAGCATCTACGGTTTCTATCCCGTTTCCAACATTCCAAGTAGCTGGTTCCAGCAAAACATATCAAGGGTTACCGTTATCAAAATCCGATTTTCCAATAGGAAATGATTCCCCTCTTGTATACGTTGGTTATGGCAATCCAAGTGATTATGCAAAACAAGATGTGAAAGGGAAATTCGCACTTATTTTACAAGGTACTTCTAGTACATTAGTAAAAGCAGAACAAGCGAAGCAAGCTGGGGCACTTGGTGTGTTATTAATCTCTAGCGAAAAAGAAATTAATATGATGCCGGAATATTTTTCACGTGAACATCTAGCTGTCCCAGTAATGCAATTATCAAATACAAATGGGGAAGAATTAAAAACTTTAATTACAAAACGAAAGAAAAATATAAAAATTGGACAACCAAAGCAAACAGAGCTTATCGGTAACTTTAGTTCAAGAGGACCATCACAAGGAAGTTGGCTAATAAAGCCTGATGTTGTTGCACCTGGAGTACAAATTACTAGTACAGTACCGCGAGGCGGCTATGAATCGCATAACGGAACAAGTATGGCTGCTCCGCAAGTAGCTGGAGCGGTTGCCCTCTTGCGTCAAATGCATCCTGATTGGACGACAGAACAATTGAAAGCGGCTCTTGCTAACAATGCAAAAACATTACATGATGTCAATGAAAATACATACCCTGTTATGGCACAAGGATCAGGTTTAATTAACATTCCGAAAGCAGCTCAAACAAATGTATTAGTAAAACCTAACAATGTCAGCTTTGGTCTTATTAAGCCAAATAGCGGAAAAGTAAAACTGACGCAAAATGTTACATTACAAAACCTTTCTAGTAAAAAGAAAAGTTTTTCAACTCGTGTGGAGTTACTAGATGCAAACACAAAAGTAAAAGCTTCTGTCCCTTCATCTATTAGCATTCAACCGAATAGTAGTACCGAAAAACCATTTACTATCACTGTAGATAGCTCACTACCACAAGGTGTGTATACTGAAAATGTATATGTAAAAGAACAAGGGGCAAAAGAAGAAATTCGAATTCCATTCACATTTAGTATCGATCCTAAAGATTATAAACGTATCGATGGACTTGAAATTATTAATTCTACTTTTAGCCCAAATGGCGACCACGTACTAGATGATAATCTCATCAACTACTATTTAGTTGCGCCTGTGGATGATGTCACATTGCATGCAAATTTAGTTATGAAAGAACGTGTAACGTATCAAGGGATTATCCATCAAGCTAAAAATGCAACTCCTGGATACAAACCTTTCAAATGGAATGGTACAAAAGCCGATGGCACTCCTTTAGCTGACGGGCTATATCAAATCGAAGCAGTTGCTTCTAATTCTGGCGGAGAAACAAAACAAACAGCTGCTGTATTTCTTGATCGAACTGCACCTAAGTTAACATACGAAGTTGACCAAGAAAATCTCGTAATTAAAGGAAAAGTTGATGATATTCTACTAGATTGGATGTCAGAATCTGGTTGGATAGCACCTGGTATTCCAGTGAGAATGCAATATGAAATTAATGGAAATGGTGTATGGGACCAGGCATTCCTGAACCCTTGGGAGAAAAGCTATGACATTTATTTCGATCGTACTCAATTACAAGAAGGAAAAAATACTATTCACATTGTAGCAACTGATGCAGCTGGCAATACCTCTAATTTAACTGTTAATTTAGAAGTGAAATAAAGTGAAACTTTAATCAGTGGAGATTTCGTTCATCCCCACTGATTATTAGCCTTCACCAATCGGGAGTTACGGGCAGTTAATCTCCCCTCTCACTTCTTTACTCCAACCGAATTTTGAGGTAGGAATTTTACTGCTCATTAACACGGGATAAAAAATTTTTGTTGACAATTTTTTTAATATAGTTTTATAATACAAAACATAGTTTAGTTGAACGAATTATATATCGGCTTTGAAGGAATACTAGTAGCGACTTATATCACTGTCTCAGAGAACTGATGGTTGGTGCGAATCAGTACATATACAAGCGTGAATTACAATTCTGGAGCTTCTTTCCCGTAATGCTTTTTATGCATGAAGAGAAAGACGGATCTTTCCGTTATCGTAAAGTGAGTGGTAAACAATTAGTTGTTTACAAATAGGGTGGTACCGCGATTTTTATCGTCCCTATCGGATTTTCCGATAGGGACTTTTTTGCGTCCATCCTCTTACACAATTTCATATATACGCGTTGAAAGAATCGCAGTAGTATCTTATATCCCTGTTACAGAGAGCTAATGGTCGGTGGAAATTAGCACATATATAAGTATGAATTACAATTCTGGAGCTTTTTTTTCGTAGTGCTTTTATGCATGAAGGAAAAGACGGAATTTTTCCGTTATCATTAATTGAGATGTAAGTATATTTTCACTTACAAATAGGGTGGTACCGCGATTCTTTCGCCCCTATCGGACTTTCCGATAGGGGCTTTTTCTATTTCTCACAGAAACAGATGTTAAATAATTCCGAATCTTATGATAAAATTTTATAAGCGCTTACAAAAATGAAAGGAGGTGATACAAGCTATACGAAATCGATATTCAATTTTATTGAAAAAAAGGAGGATGTCTAAATGACAAAGAAAACAGAAATTCCATCACATTTAAAACCATTCGTATCCACACAACATTATGATCAATACACACCGGTGAATCACGCTGTGTGGCGTTATATTATGAGACAAAATCATAGCTTCTTAAAAGACGTTGCTCATCCAGCCTATGTGAACGGACTACAATCATCTGGTATTAATATAGATTCAATTCCAAAAGTAGAAGAAATGAATGAGTGTTTGGCACCAAGTGGCTGGGGTGCTGTAACGATTGACGGACTTATTCCCGGCGTAGCATTCTTCGATTTCCAAGGACACGGATTACTACCAATCGCAACAGATATTCGGAAAGTAGAAAATATCGAGTACACACCAGCGCCAGATATCGTACACGAAGCCGCAGGACACGCACCGATTTTACTTGATCCTACATATGCAAAATATGTGAAACGTTTTGGGCAAATTGGTGCAAAAGCTTTCTCTACAAAAGAAGAACATGATGCATTTGAAGCTGTTCGTACATTAACGATAGTAAAAGAAAGCCCTACTTCTACTCCTGATGAAGTTAAGGCTGCTGAAAATGCTGTAATTGAAAAACAAAACTTAGTTTCTGGTTTATCAGAAGCTGAACAAATTTCACGTCTTTTCTGGTGGACAGTAGAATATGGATTGATTGGAAATATAGATGATCCAAAAATATATGGTGCTGGTCTCCTTTCTTCTGTTGGCGAAAGCAAACATTGCTTAACAGACGCTGTAGAAAAAGTTCCATTTTCTATCGAAGCATGTACAGGGACAACTTATGACGTAACAAAAATGCAACCACAACTATTCGTTTGCAAGTCCTTTGAAGAATTAACAGATGCGCTTGAAACATTTTCTAAAACAATGGCCTTTAAAACAGGTGGAAAAGAAGGTTTAGAAAAAGCAATTCGCTCTGAGAACTATGCAACAGCTGAGCTAAATAGCGGATTACAAATTACAGGTACATTTAGCGAGACAATTGAAAACGATGCAGGTGAATTAATTTACATGCGAACAAATTCGCCAACGGCATTAGCACTTCATAATAAACAGTTAGCGAATCATTCTACTTCTGTACACAGTGACGGATTTGGAACACCAATTGGATTACTCACTGAAAATATTGCATTAGAAAATTGTACAGACGAACAACTACAATCATTAGGAATTACAATTGGAACTATCGCTGAGTTTACTTTTGCAAGTGGTATTCATGTAAAAGGAACAGTAACAGATATTGTAAAAAACGATAAGAAAATTGCTCTTATTTCCTTTATCGATTGCACAGTTACTTATAACGCCCGCGTTTTATTTGATGCTTCATGGGGCGCATTTGATATGGCTGTTGGCTCACAAATCACTTCAGTATTCCCAGGTGCCGCAGATGCAGCAGCATTTTTCCCAATGGATGAAGAAGTTCAAGAAATTCCTGCTCCACTTGTACTGAATGAACTTGAACGTATGTATCAAACAGTTCGAGATATTCGAAGTGAGGGGATTTTACACGAAGCGCATATCGATCAATTAGTAGCAATTCAAGAAGTATTAAATAAATTTTATGCGAAAGAATGGTTGCTGCGCCTTGAAGTATTAGAGTTACTTTTAGAGCATAACAAAGGGCATGAAACATCTGCAGCATTACTACATCAACTTTCTACTTTCACAACTGACGAAGCTGTAACACGCCTTATTAACAATGGTCTTGCGTTACTTCCAGTAAAGGATGTGAAAAATGATGCTAAGATTAACTGAAGAAGAAGTTCACGAGGAATTATTGAAGGTAGATAAATGGATGGTAAAAGATGAGAAATGGATTGAACGAAAATATATGTTTTCCGACTACTTAAAAGGAGTCGAATTTGTCTCTGAAGCCGCCAAACTATCAGAAGAACATAATCACCATCCATTTATCCTTATCCAGTATAAAGCAGTTATTATTACTTTGTCATCTTGGAATGCAAAAGGTTTAACGAAACTAGATTTTGAGCTTGCAAAACAATTTGATGAACTATTTTTACAAAACGAAAACGCAATTATAAGAAAATAAAAAAGAGAAGCCTTTTTAGGCTTCTCCTTTTATTTTGAAATGGATACAATGTCCAAATGGATCCTCGACTTGTAATATTCCATCTTTGTACGTAGCAATCTTGCCAATATTTTTTAAGCTTTCACATACTTGCTCTTTTTGTTTTTCATCCGCTAGTACAATTGTGAAATATTTTAAACCAACAGAACCTGGCATTTGCGGTGGTACCCCTTCACCTTGCCACGTATTTAAACCGATATGGTGATGATAACCACCTGCTGATACGAACAACGCTCCATTACGAGCTGGGATCGTTACTTCAAAACCAAGACCATCAACATAGAAACGTTTCGCTTCCTCTAAATCAGCTACATGGAAATGAATATGCCCCATCACAGTACCAGCTGGAAATCCATTCCATGTACTTCCTTGCTGTAATAATTCTTCACCAGCTAACGGGTTACTAACAAATGGGAGTTCTCCATTCTCATCACGCCAAACTTCTTTTTGTCGATCATGATAAATTTCAATCCCGTTTCCATCTGGATCAGCTAAATAAAGAGCTTCACTAAAGTAATGATCGGCTCCGCCATGTAGTGGATATACCATCTCTACAAGATGACGAAGAACATTCGCTAAATCCTGCCTACTTGGTAATAAAATTGCGTAATGATATAACCCTGTTCTTCCTCTTTGTTTCGGAAAAGCTTCTTTCTTTTCTTCAATGATAAGAAGTGGTTCATCATTTTCATTCCCAAATGTAACGACTGCTTCTTCTTCTTTTAGCACCTTCATACTTAGTACTTCCGTATAAAACTCTAGTGATTTCTTTACATTAGATACGTATAAATGAACAACATCAAGTGTTGTATCGGGATGAAGTTGAAAACTCATCTTGTTAGCCCCCCCATTTAAATTAGTTCTTCTTTGACATTTTTTCTTTTAAGAAATTATCTACAAAACCATCAGCTTTTGCAACAAATAAATATGCACCCATTGCTAATAATGCAAGTTCTAATTCGAAACCAGGATTTTTTCCATCTCCCAATAAACCAGCTGACCATTTCACTTTTACGATTGCTCCAACCATAACAAGCGCAAATAATAATCCAATATATCTTACACCTAAACCTAGAATTAATAATAGGCCTCCAACTAATTCAAATGTTGCTACACCGTATGCAAGTCCTCCTGGTAAACCAATGCTTGTAAACCACCCTGCAATATTGTCAATTCCTGATTGGAATTTTGTTAAACCGTGCATGAAGAATGTTACCCCTAACACGATACGAATAATTAAGTTACCAATATGTTGATTCATTTCTTTCTCTCCTTTATAGTTTTCTTATACAAAACTTTTATTTACATTACAAAACATACACTAATTTTTTTTATTCGTCAATTCATTTTCACTGGGAAAAAATATATTTTTTTTGCTATGATACAAATAGTTGTTTACAAAAAGGAGCTTGATTTTATGAATATTGGTTCTGCAATACGTGAAATTCGTCAACGTAGGGGCATAACAATCGCACAAATTTGTGAGGGAACAGGTCTTTCTAAAGGATTTATGAGTCAGGTTGAAAATAATAAAACATCACCATCTATCTCAACTTTAGAAACGATCTCCAATTTTTTAAACGTTCCCCTTCCCTATTTATTGTTAGAGCAAAAAGATCGATTAAAAATTGTCAAAAAAGAAGAACGGAAATACAGTGTATACGGCAAAGATGAGCAAAGAATTGAACATGTTGCGGAGCAAGGGGGCCTTCGCCTATCTTTAGTAGAAATCCCTACTGGATTCCCGAAAGAAAACTCACCAAATGCCCATGAAGGGGAAGAATGTCACCTTGTATTACGCGGAAAACTAGAAGTTCAGCACGGTGAAGATATTGCAATTGTAGAAGAAGGTGATTCTTTCTCATGGAATGCATGCGTTCCTCATATTGTTCGTAATATAGGAGAAGAAACTGCATTATTACTCATCTCTAGTTATGCGGAAAATCGAAAACGTGTTTATTAAATAATAAAAAAAAAAAAGCCTGTTAAACAGGCTTCTTTTTTATCCCCTTATAATTCCATAACTTGTCCCAACTAGTACAGTCTTTTCATGCTGATTGCGATAAACTGACTCGATTGAAACTTTTTTATAGCCTTCCATTTGCTCAACATTTGTTAAAGTTAGTTCACAAGTGATCGTATCTCCTGTGAAAACTGGTCTAATAAACTCACTTACTAATTCTCTTGCTATGTAATGTAACTCTTCTCCCACTTTCGTTCCAATGCTAGCAGTCAATAAACCATGAACCATTAATCTTCCATTTTCATCGTATTCCACATGGTGTCTACCTTTATCACCGGTAATATTTGCAAATTCAAAAACTTCTTCCTCAGTAAATCTTCTTTCATATTTAAATACATCCCCAGCTTTTACACTCATTTTTATCCCCCTAATAATAAACAGAATTTTCTTTTATTTTATCATAAAACGAGCCTCAATCCATTCTCTATTATCAAAAGTCTCAAAATTACCTCGCTATACTTTTTTACTTTCCATTCATTTATCGGTGACCATCTCTTTTCGCGACTTGGTATCCATAATACGCACATGTTCCATTTCTCGATAGCTCTCTAACTTCAAATCCACAGCTTCTATAAAAATCAAAATTGTTCGCTGATGTATGCGCAAACCAATCACCGTGGGGAAGTTTTTGCAGGCAAAGAGCTACAAGCTTCTTACCTAATCCCTTCCCTCTATATTCACACTTCACAACTAAATTTACTATGTTCGCAATCATAATTCCATCAGAAATGACTCTAACCATCGCAATCATCTCTTCCTCATCCCAAATTGTGAAAGCCCATGTTGAATTTTCGAATGCTATCGTAAATTTTTCAATTTGCCAAGAAGGGATATTATCATTACTCCAACCGGCATCTTCAAATAAAGCTTTAATTGCATATGCTGGTATACTACTCGTTCCCTCACGAATAATAAGTCCATTATGATAAATGTACATGTAACCCCTCCCTTTATTTTCATATACCATTCTTCAAAAAATGCAATTTACCTTTAAAAAAGTAATTTTTTCATCCAACACGCTTAATAGAATAAACTAGAGCATCGATTCCATGAAATGACGTTGTTTTCTCGTAGCTGAGCCCAGTTTTTCTAGCAACAAATATTGAGGCAGGATGATTCGGATTAATAAGAGAAATTAATTTATTCATTCGTAATGCTTGGAAACCATAGTCACGAAATGCTGCCGCCGCTTCTTTTGCATACCCTTTTCCCCAATACTGAGGAAGTAACCAATAACCAATTTCAATTTCCTCTTTTCCATCTATTTTCTGCTTTACCAGCCCTGCATGACCAATTCTTGTTCCCGTTTCCTTTTCAATCAATACAAATAAACCGAGACCGTTTTTATAGCTAGGAATCACCCATTCCTCCAGACTTTTTTTACACTGCATATATGTTTTTAATGTCCCATTTCCAATATAACGCATTACCTTCTCGTTCCCCCATAGTGAAGCGTAGAACTGTAAATCATCCATTGTATATTTGCGAATTTGTAAACGTTCTGTATGAAACATGCTGGCACTCCTTTCCACTAATTTATTCTTCATTTCACGATCATGTTTTGTATGTATACGGTATGTTACTATTTATTATAAAGTGAAACTTTAATCAGTGGGGAATTTTGTTCACCCCACTGATTATTAGCCTTTACCAATCGGACGTTTACGGGCAGTGGATCTCCCGTCTAACTTCTTTGCTTTAACTGAATTTTTAGGCAAGAGTCTTACTGCCTGGAAAATAGCGGGATAAATGA
Source organism: Bacillus cereus group sp. MYBK95-2 (assembly GCF_051915225.1). Taxonomy (NCBI): domain Bacteria; kingdom Bacillati; phylum Bacillota; class Bacilli; order Caryophanales; family Bacillaceae; genus Bacillus; species Bacillus cereus group sp. MYBK95-2. The sequence goes on from NZ_JBQAEH010000001.1 coordinate 820,608, forward strand.
ACCAACGATAAAATACACAATATTCATTCCAAATAACTAAAAAAAGCAGTAGACAAATATTGTCCACTGCATCCATATCATAACTAGCATAAAGAAAACTACAATTGAGGGGGGTGTAGGATTTTCAAATATACTAGATACTTATCCCGTTCTAACGGGCGGTAAACTTTCCAATTGTTTCAAGTGAAAAGTTTACCGCTCATAAGAACTTCCTTCGTTCATTAAGATAGTATTGCTAGATAATCATATACACGCTTAGATTTCTCTCCACCCATTCGTGCATGTTGAAGAAGAGAAATACCATGAGGGCCAGATGCACGCAATGCTTCTGGTTGAGCTACTAAAATAGCTTGTACAACTTCTAATTCACCAAGCATAGCTGCTGCAAAAATATCCATCCGAGCACCCTTTTCTAGTAAATAAAGAGCAATATCTTTACGACCTACATGTGCCGATGCGCCTAACGCACTTTCCCAATCTGATCCACCCCAATTATAAGAAGCGTGAAGTAAGCTTGGTGATTCAACCAATAGCTCTTGTACTTTCTCTAAATCCCCGTGAGCTGCCATAACAAATTCTCTTACTAATTCAGTGGTAATACGCTCTTCTGTTTGCATCGCTCTTCTCCCCTTTTAGAAATTCGTTTCGGTGTAAAAAAAGGCTTGTCACTTCCCTGAAAAATATCTACATCTATGCCAAATACATGTTGAAACATTTCATGGCATAGTACTTCTTCTGGTATACCATCATACTGAATCTTTCCTCGCTTTAATACAAGTAAACGATCACTATATTGAGCAGCTTGGTTAATGTCATGTAAAACCATTATAATTGTCATTCCAAACTCCTCATTTAATCGTTTCACAAGTTCCATTACTTCCAACTGGTGAACGATATCTAAAAAGGTTGTTGGTTCATCCAATAATAAGACATTTGTACGTTGCGCTAGCGTCATCGCAATCCAAGCACGTTGCCGTTCCCCTCCTGATAAAGAATGTAAAAGACGATATTCATACCCTTCAAGATTTGTAACAGACAATGCCCAATCAACAATTTCTTCATCTTCTTTATTTAAGCGGCTACTCCATGATTTATGTGGACCTCTTCCGAACTCAATTAGTTCTTTCACTGTTAAGTCTAATTGATGATCATGCATTTGTGGTAACATTGCTAATTGCTTCGCTACATCAGCACTCTTCATCATATGAATATTTTTCCCATCTAAAATGATGTCCCCTTCGCTTTGTTTCAGTAGCCTTGCTATTAAACGAAGCAAAGTAGATTTTCCCGATCCATTCGGACCAATTAAACTAACGATTTCTCCAACCTTAATATGTACATTCATATTTTGCATTTGAAATCTTTCAGAGTGTGCGTAAAACACTTTGTTAACGGAAATCACTTTGTTTTCCTCCTCTATGAATTAAATATAAGAAGAACGGACCACCTAAGAAGGACAGTAAAATACCAACAGGCAATTCGATTGGGTCAAACCAACTTCGAGCTATTGCATCCGCAAAAACAAGTAATACCCCGCCGCCAAGGCATGATAAAGGTAGCAAATATCTATAATCATTTCCAACTAATAAACGTAGCATATGTGGTACGACAAGACCGACAAATCCAATAAGACCAGACACACTTACTGCAATTCCAGCTAATAATGTACTTACTACGATTAAATAAAACCGACTTTTTTCCACATTATGTCCTAATAACTTTGCCATTTCATCTCCAAGCATTAACACTCGAATATGCTTAATACCAAAGAAAGCTAATATAATGGCGAATATTGCATAATAAATAATCATGTTTAAATGTGCCCAACTTACACCACCAATACCGCCCGCTAACCACGGTAACACCGATTGTACTTTGTCACTATGTAATAACATTAATGCTGACGTTGCTGCACCAATTAATGCATTGATCGACACCCCTACTAAGACGATCCTTGAAGGTGGTGCCCCTTTTTGCCATGATAAAGCATAAATAACCATCGCTGTTATGAAAGCTCCTAAAAACGCCCCTAGTGGTAAAAAAGCTAGATGCTGTGGGAATAAAATCATGATGACAATTGCTACAAAGCCTGCTCCAGATGAAACTCCGATAATACCAGGATCTGCAAGAGGGTTTCTCATAACCCCTTGTAGCAGTGTACCAGATGCAGCTAAACATGTTCCTACTATAAACCCAATAAGCACTCTCGGTATGCGAAGATCCCATACAATTCGATGAACTGTCGAACCTTCCTCTTGTATACCTGTTAAAATATCTCGTATAGAAAAGGATAAACTTCCTGCGAAAAGACCGTACAAGAGACCTAGGATTGTTAATATAACTAAAGTAACTGCTATTATCCATCTTTTTTTCGCAAAAGGATGTTCCTTTTCTCTTACTACTTCACTACTTTCCATACGTATCATTTCCTTACATCTTGTATACTTTTATACATAAAGTCCATTGCTTCTGTAACTTTTGTACCAGGATTAGATCCAAATAAATCAGGTGGCAAAATAACTACGCGGTTTTGTTTTACTGCCTCTAAATTTTTCCACGCTTCATTTTTCATCATTTCGCCTTCGAATGCTTTTTTCACACTTTTTGGATCTCCGTGTGTAATTAAATAAATCACATCTGGATTCGCCTCAATAATACGTTCTACACTTAGCTGTGCATATTGCGGATATTCTTTCGTTTCTGGAAAATCAGAAGCAATATTTTTTCCGCCTGTTTTTTCTAAAATATCACCTGATAAAGATGTTGGTAATGCCGCTAAATAAGTACCTGGTGCGCCATACACTAGCAATGCTTTCACATCGCTCTTTTTCTCATATTTCTTCATTTGATCATTCATTTTTTGATTAATTTCTTTTGCTTTATCTTCTTTCTTCATTACCGTTCCATATAATTCAATATTCTTTTGAATATCTTGTACAGAATTCGCAGAAGAAATGATAACTTGCGTTCCTTGTCCTTCAACCGTTGGCACATTCTTTTGGAATCCATTGTTAGCAACAAGTACATCGGGCTTTAAACTAGCAATTTGCTCAAAATTCGGTTGATGTGCATTCCCAATTACTTGTGCTTTCTTTAACTCCTCTGGAAGAGTTAATTTCGTATCCGGGCGACCTACTATTTTTCCACCTAAAGCATGAATAATATCCATGTCCCCCATACTTAATGTTGCAAAACTTTCTGGCACTTTATCGAATGTCACCTTTCTTCCTGATAGGTCGGTAATTTCGATTTTCTCTTTTCCTTTTTCTGTTTTGGTTGCAGACGCTTTTTCGTCCCCTTTGGCACTGCAACCTATTAACAAGAAAAAAATAGATAAAATCGCTGTAAATAGCGTAATAGATTTTTTCATTCCTTCACCTCTAATTGATAATGATAATCATTAACTACTATTCTACTTTAATTGATAAGGATTATCATTGTCAACACGAAACGCATACATTTTTCTACAAAAAACAAAAAGCGTGACAAAAAGATTTTTTCTTTTCGCCGCGCTCTAGTTAACAATATTATTCACATTCATTTTCCTCTAGCTGGTCACGCATCACTTTCACACGCTGAAAGAAAAAGAACGATAAACTTAAAAATATAACGATGCTCCCCATCATAACAAAAAATTGGATTGTCTCTTTTGCTCCATTCGGAATCAACAAGCCAACCATTAACAATGTACTTACAGCGAGAAGAATTTGTCCGAACCGAGTATAGTCTTCTATTTTTCCTTTTAATTCTTTCATTATATTCTCACTCCTCCATTTCACTGTATCATATTCTATGAAACTGAAAGACCAGTAAATACAGGCATTCTGGGAGATGTTTTCCAATAAAAAAGAGCCGCTTTACTGCGGCTCTTTTTTAATCATTATTCACCTTTATATGCTTCCATATAAATTTCTTTCAGTTCTGAAATAAGCGGCAACTTTGGATTAGCAGTTGTACATTGATCTTCAAAAGCTCTTTCTGCTAATACTCCAACAACCTCTTCAAATTGCTCTTTATCTACTCCTTGTCCTGCAATACTCATATTAATATTTAAGCTTTTTCCAAGCTCAATAATTGCTTTGACGAGTGATTCCACCCCTTCTGCTGCCGAGCTTGCTGGAAGCCCGAGCATTCTCGCTATATGTGCATATCTTTCATCTGCCACAAAGTGCTCATATTTTGAGAACAATGCGTGTTTTCTTGGCTTAATAGCATTATAGCGGACTACATGCGGCATTAGAATGGCATTTGCGCGTCCGTGCGGAATATGGAATTCTGGTCCAATTTTATGTGCTAAGCTGTGATTAATACCGAGGAAAGCATTTGCAAATGCCATACCTGCAATTGCAGAAGCGTTATGCATTTTTTCTCTTGCTTCTTCATCATTTCCATCTTTATATGCTCTCGGTAAATATTTGAATACGAGATCAATAGCTTTTAATGCTAATCCATCTGTATAGTCATTTGCCATAACAGACACATACGCCTCAATTGCATGTGTTAAAACATCCATACCAGTATCTGCTGTTACATGTGGTGGAACTGTCATTACAAATTGCGGATCAACAATTGCTACATCTGGTGTTAATTCATAATCTGCAAGCGGATACTTTATATTATTTTTCTTATCTGTAATAACCGCAAATGGTGTCACTTCTGATCCCGTTCCTGATGTCGTTGGAATCGCAACAAACTGCGCCTTATTTCCTAATTCCGGATATTTACATGTACGTTTTCTTATATCTAAAAACTTCTGTTTAATGCCATAGAATGTCGTTTCTGGATGCTCATAGAATAACCACATTCCTTTTGCTGCATCCATAGCTGAACCACCACCAAGTGCGATAATTACATCTGGCTTAAAGCTTCTCATCATTTCCGCACCTTTAAAAACAGTTTCATCTGATGGATCTGGTTCGACCTCAAAGAAAACTTCAACTTTCACATCATTTGCATGCTTGTTTAAATAGTGCGCGACTGTATCGACATAGCCATGTTCAACCATTCCAGGGTCCGTTACAATAAATGCACGTGAAATGTTAGGCATATTTGCTAAATAAGCTGTAGCATGTTTTTCAAAATAAATTTTTGGTGGCAATTTGAACCACTGCATATTCTTTTTTCTATTTGCCAGCCTTTTTATATTTAATAAATGAGTGGCTGTTACATTTTGGGAAACTGAATTCTTTCCGTATGAACCACAACCAAGTGTAAGTGATGGAATAAATCCATTATATATATCCCCTATTCCACCTTGTGATGAAGGTGCGTTTACAATGAGACGGCAAGCTTTCATACGTAACCCAAATTGCTTTTGCACATCTTTATTTGTAGAATGGATAACTGCTGAATGTCCTAAACCACCTAGGTTCAACATTTCTTCGCAATATGTAAATCCTTCTTCTAATGAATTCGCCTTCACACAAGCTAATACTGGACTCAGTTTCTCACGAGATAACGGATATGCTGCTCCGATACCTTGAATTTCAGCTACAAGCATTTTTGTATGTTCAGGAACAGTAATCCCAACTAAATCGGCAATATACTGTGCTGATTTCCCTACAATATCACTATTTACTGCACATGTATTTTCATTTATAACAAGCTTTTCTAATTTTTTTCTTTCTTCTTCTGTTACAAAGTAACAATTGTTTTCAATCATTTCTGTTTTAACATCATCATAGATTTCTTTATCGACAATGATTGCTTGTTCCGATGCACAAATCATACCGTTATCAAATGTTTTCGATAAAATTAAATCATTAACAGCTCGTTTTACATGTGCTGATTTTTCTATATAACACGGTACATTACCAGGCCCAACACCTAACGCTGGTTTTCCAGTAGAGTAAGCTGATTTCACCATACCAGCGCCTCCAGTTGCTAGAACGAGTGCTACACCATCATGGTTCATTAATTGTTTCGTCGCTTCAACAGACGGTCTTTCAATCCATTGAATACAGTGTTTTGGTGCACCAGCTTTCATCGCTGCATCATATACTGTTTTCGCCGCTGCCACAGAACATTTTTGTGCGGAAGGATGAAATGCGAAAATAATTGGATTTCTTGTTTTTATCGCAATTAACGCTTTAAACATTGTTGTCGACGTTGGATTCGTTACTGGCGTTACCCCAGCTACTACACCGACAGGTTCCGCGATTTCTATTATTTCTTCATGAGAATCTTCGTGAATAATTCCTACCGTTTTATCTTGCTTTATACTATGCCAAATATATTCAGTGGCAAAAATATTTTTAATGCATTTGTCTTCATATACACCACGGCCGGTTTCTTCAACTGCCAATTTTGCTAGCGGCATATGTTGATCAACACCTGCTAATGCCATTTCATGAACAATGTTGTCAATTTCCTCTTGTGTAAAACTTTCTAATGCTTGTAAAGCTTGTTGACCATTATTTACTAGCGTATCAATCATCTTTTTTACTTCCTGCATTTCATTTACAACTTTCTCTTTGACTACCATGTAAATTTCCTCCTATTCTACTATCACGGTCCTTATATGTCCCTATAGGTCAAAATAAGTCCCAATTAACATAAAAAAATAGAGATGCTTTCCTACATGAATTTCATTGTTTGTGAAATGTTTCACAAGTTTGTTCGTGAGTAACATTTCCTGAATTCAATATACATGAAATCATTTCGTTTGTGTATGTCTATTTTGTGAAATATTTCACAAAATGATGTAATAAAAAAACGCACTGCTCTATATTAGCAGTGCGTTTTTTTATTATGCTAGCGCTTGTGCTAAATCTTCAATTAAATCTTCACCATCTTCAATACCGACAGAAATACGAATTAATGTATCTGTAATTCCTAATTCTTTGCGGCGATCAGCTGGGATTGATGCATGTGTCATTTGAGATGGAATAGAAATTAAACTTTCTACTGCTCCTAAACTTTCAGCAAGTGTAAAGTACTGCAATTTCTCAAGTACTTTATTTAATGTCTCTTCACTATCTACATCAAATGAGATAATAGCACCAAATCCATTTGCTTGTTCTGTTGCTAATTCGTGGTTTTGATGTGATTCAAGACCTGGGTAATATACTTTATTTACTTTTGGATGATTATTTAAGAACTCAGCAATAGCGCGTGAATTCGTTTCATGTTCTTCCATACGAATTCCTAATGTTTTTAAACCACGAAGTAGTAAGAAGCTATCTTGCGGCCCAAGAATACCTCCTGTTGAGTTTTGTACAAAGTGAAGATCTTCTGCTAGTTGTGGGCTATTTACAACTACTAGACCTGCAACTACGTCACTATGACCTCCTAAATATTTCGTTGCACTATGAAGCACAATATCTGCTCCTAAAGAAATCGGCGACTGCCAATATGGCGTCATGAATGTGTTATCAATAATTGTTAATAAGTCTTTCTCTTTAGCAAGAGTAGATATTTTCTTAATATCAGTAATTTTTAGTAGTGGGTTCGTTGGTGTTTCCACATAAATTGCTTTCGTATTTGGACGAATCGCTTCTTTAACTTCCTCTAAGTTTGTTGTATCTACAAATGTATGCTCAATACCGAAACGGTTTAATACTTTTGTAATAACGCGGTATGTTCCGCCATAAACATCATCTGTTAAAATAACGTGGTCACCTTTTGAGAACAACATAATTGTCGCTGTAATAGCAGCCATTCCTGAACCAAATGCAAATCCAGCATGCCCATTTTCTAATACAGCAATCATTTCTTCTAAAGCTGCACGTGTTGGGTTACCTGTACGTGAATATTCATATCCTTGATGCTTACCAACTGCTTCTTGTTTGTACGTACTTGTTTGATAAATCGGTACGTTTACAGATCCAGTTGAAGGTTCTCCTATGCGAATACCATGAATTAACTTTGTCTTTGCTCTCATTTTTTATTCCCATCCTTTGTATATGTCTTTACTTAAATAGCGCTCACTGCTATCAGGAAAAATGGTTACAATATTTGTACCTGGTGCTGCCTTCTCTGCCTCAAGTAAGCTCGCATGAAATGCTGCTCCTGAAGAGCTCCCAACGAGAAGTCCTTCTTTTTGCGCTAATTCTTTCACTCGTAAAAATGCATTTCGATCAGAAATCGTATGAATTTCATCAAAATAAGATGTCTTCAAAAATGGCGGGATAAATTCCAGTCCAATTCCTTCGGTCTCATGTGAACCAGCCTTACCACCATTTAAAATAGATCCTTCTGGCTCTACGATAACTGTTTTAATATCTATATTTTTTTCTTTCAAATAAGATGCAGTCCCCATAAATGTACCGCCAGTTCCTGCTCCAGCAACAAATATGTTAATCTCTCCATTCAATGCGTCCCACAGTTCAGGTCCTAATGTTTTAAAATATGCACGAGGATTTGCCTCATTTGCGAACTGACTTGGAGAGTATGAATTCGGTATTTCATTTACTAACTCTTTTGCTTTGGCAATTGCACCGGTCATTCCTTGCTCAGTCGGTGTATGCACGACAGTTGCACCTAGTGCTTTCATTAATTCTTGTTTTTCAATACTAAATTTCTCTGGTACACAAACAATAACACGTAAATCATGTTCTAATGCTGCAAGTGCCAGTCCAATACCAGTATTCCCAGCAGTCGGTTCAATAATTGTTCCACCCTGGGTAACAAGCCCTTTTTCTAGCGCATCTTCGATTAATTCTCTTCCTAAACGATCCTTAACGCTTCCGCCTGGATTATAAAATTCAAGCTTTGCAAATAAACGGACCCCTGTTGGAAGTGAAAAACGAGTAATTTCTACAATTGGTGTATGACCAATTAACTCATGAACTCCACGATATACATTCATCGTGTTCTCCCCCTTGTTTGCCAATAAAGAAAAGGCAACTGTATGTATTTTCTTTATATGAGACAGTTGCCTTTTTGTTACATTACTTTAACTCTTCTAACACTTTTACGATAAAGTTTGTAGAATGAAGAGCTGCTTGATCTAAAAACTGATCAAATGAAACATTTGATTCTTTACCAGCAATATCAGAAAGTGCGCGAATGATAACAAACGGAATTTCATATTGGTGGCATACTTGTGCAACAGCTGCTGCTTCCATTTCTACCGCATAAAGATTTTCAAATTTATCACGGATGGCTGCAACGCGGTTCGGATCACTCATAAATGAATCACCTGTTGCAATCATACCTTTTACAACTTGAATATTTTCTTCAGCCTGCATACATTTCTCAGCTAATGCAACTAACGCCTCATCAGCTTTAAATCCAGGCGGCATTCCTGGTACTTGACCATATTCATAGTTAAATGCTGTTACATCTACGTCATGGTGACGAACTTCAGTGGAAATAACTACATCACCAACGTTTAGAGAATGATGGAATCCACCAGCTGAACCAGTATTAATTACTTTTTCAGGCTTATATTTTTCTAATAAAATTGTCGTTGACATCGCTGCGTTTACTTTACCAATACCAGACTTTAACAAGATTACTTCATGCCCTGCTAATAGCCCTTTCGTAAATTCACAACCAGCAACCGTTTCTGTTTCTGCTTGTTCTAATTTGTCACGTAAAATACGTACTTCTTCTTCCATTGCTCCAATTACAGCAATTCTCAATCTAATCCCTCTTTCTATTGCTTAGTTGCCTCCATTACCCAAACGAAATGATTTAATCTCGTGAAAGTTACATGGAAGCCATTGTTTTCAAAAATAGTCTGCATAACTGGAATACGTGTATAGTATTCCGTTTGCAAATCGTTTGCTAACTGGTGGAAACCTCTTTCTTTTGCTGTTTCAACAGTTTTATCATATGCATCTTGATCTGCAAATATCGTATCAGCAAACACTATTTTACCACCTTTGTTTAGCAATTGACTATACTTCGCAATCGCTACATTTTTTTCATCATCTGTTAAATGATGAAATGCATAGGTGCTTACAATGGTATCAATTGAATTTGGAACTTCAAACGAAAGAAAATCACCCTCTGTAATTGAAAATTCTTTTGGCAATTTCTCTTTTGCAATCATGCGCATTTCACGCGACGGTTCTATACCGTAAACTGTGCGGCCAGCAAGTAATAATTTATTTGTTAAATTACCTGTACCGACACCAAATTCTAATACATTACCAAATGACTTGTTAACTACATCCTCTAGAATGTCCTCATAATGAGCGAAAACTTCTTTATATTGTATATCTTCGCCTTGTACAAATGAGTCGTACGTATGAGCCCACTCATCAAATAAACCATTAAATTCTGTACCCATAAAAATTCCCCTTTTTCTTATCGGTTTTATCAGTATGATATTCCCTCTTTCTAAAAATGTCAATTGAAATGTACATGGTATTTCCTTCTTTTCTTTGTTACACTATAGTTGATTACATAGGAGAGGGGCCGTCTTCATGTCATTTACCTTTGAAATGTTAGAAGATAAAGTAGAGTTTTTTGAAGCGGGAGACTTAGCTTCTTTAGAACGAAAAATTAGTGAACAAATTGATAATAATAAAGCACTTATGCTTGAAGTTCATCACATCTCTCATCAAATGGTTATGGATCCTGAAAGCAAAAGACCGTATTATAGCGCGGTTGTTCATTTTAAATTAAAGAAATTGCGTTAACAAAAAAGAGAAGCTCCTAAGGAGCTTCTCTTTTTTAGTTTAGAGTTTGAACAAGTACTGGTTTCCAGCCCTCATTGTCTACCCAATCAATATTTACGTAATATCTTTTCCCACTTTGCTTATCTTGAACATCACCATAAGCTTTGCTCTTTCCAGTTTTGTCTCTTCCAACAAAATGGAATACTAATTGCTCTTTCGGTATCTCAACACCTGCAGCAATTGCACTTTGCATCTCATTCCAATCTGATGACCCTTGTTTAAACGTCATCGCCGGTGATGAACCTTGTTCTGTTCCTACAGCTTTCCAAGAAGGTTTTGTGTAAGCCTCTTTTGCCTTAGATACAGTTTTTTCAGCTGATACTTTCTCGTTAGCTTTCGCTTCTTCTTCAGCTTTTTTCTGTTCTTCTTCAGCCTTTAGCTTCTCTTCTTCAGCTTTTTTCTTAGCTTCTGCTTGCTCTTGTTCTTTTTCTTTTTTCTTAGCAGATTCTTTATCTTCTGATTTTCCAGCTTTCTCATTCTTTGTTGTTTGTTGAGAGACTTTCTTATCAGTAGAAGATGCTTGCTCTTTCATACTAGGAACGAACAATTGATATGCTACAATAGCTACTAATAGTAATACAATAGCGATTGCAATATTTAAAACACCGTTTTGACGACGTTTTTGTTGTTTCTGTTGGAATCTTGATCCTCCTGCCATTCTCCAAACCTCCATGCAGTTTTTCCTAATTGCTATTGTAACATTAAATCTAGAAAGGTTGAACATTTACAATGATATTTTCATGAAATGAAGACATTTCACTATAAATTGCAAGATTACTTTTCATTCTCCAATTGATAGATTGCTCCCACCATATCTTTAAAAGTAGGTGTAACTTTATTCACTTTGCTATCAGTCTCTAGATCAACAACAACTAAAGCATATCTTGGATTCTCATACGGAAAATAACCTGCAAACCAGCGATTCACCCTCGTCCCTTTCCCTGTTTGCGCTGTCCCGGATTTTCCAGCAACACTTAGTGGCAACGAACGGAATGCTGTTCCTGTTCCTTTCTCCCTTGTTACAACGCCTCTTAATAACTCTTGTAATGTTTTCACTGTTTCATACGAAAGCTGTTTTCCATTTAACGTATGGCTCTCAAATGTAAAAAAATCCGCTCCATTTTTATATACTATTTTTTCAACAGCTTTCACTTCCATCTTTTCTCCATTCCTCGCAATCGTCGCCATCATATTTGCAATTGCTAGAGGTGATATACGTACATCTTTCTGTCCAATCGCTGTTTGTTCTACCGCTTTTTTATTACTTTTATTTTCTTCATTCCCCCAAATAGTAGTGCCTTTCTCTTCTGGCATTTGCTCAAAATGAGGTGTATGAAATACAGAACCTTTCCATCCAACCTTTTCATTTGCTCCTAGAGCTGCTACGTATGTTTCTAACACCGTCCTATCCTTTTGTAATAGCTCGTTACCTAACTCGGAAAATGTCCTGTTACAGCTCCTAGCAAAGCTCTCTTTAAAGTTAAGCGTACCCATCCTAACTTGCGGGTCGTTTTCACCATATAAATCTTTATTACAGTTAAATGTCCGATTAAACAAATTTACTTTTTGATCAATGACTGCAGCTGCAACTACTGTTTTAAAAACAGAGCCTGGAAAATGTGGCGTTAACATTTGATTTTCAAGTGTAGTTTTATATAAATTCTCATCCCTTACTTGTAAAGACGGCTTACTAACCATCGCTAATATTTCATTTGTCTTTACATCAAGTAATACTAATCCCCCCTTCTTTATTTCGTTTGCTTCAATCACTTCTTCTGCTTTTTGCTGCAACTCTTTATGTAAAGTAGTTTGAATCCTAACTGGATAAAATGGATTTCCTGGTGAAGTGTATTTCGCTTGCTTTCCGAAAATTGGTTCTCCTTGCCGATCTACTTGATATAATACTTTTGCCTCTCCATCAGTCAATAGAAATTCATCAAATGATTGCTGTAATCCTGAAATACCTATCGGCGTTTGTTTTGAAATTTTTTTCAATTCTCCATATCGCTTTTGAAATTCCCTTTCGTTCTCCCCTACATCACCAATTAAATGACTTATCTCTCCAGTTTGTTTTAATCGCACTTCAGCTGCTACAATACCTAATACATGTAATTCATTTACCTTCTCCATCTGCTCTCGTGTCACTCGAAATGGAGCAGTTTCTCCTTGTAGGGTAAATGCATTTTTGTTATTTTTCATTTGTCTTCTAATCTCTTGTCTCGACACACCAATGATATGCGCGATTTTCTCTAACATGTCATTTTTTATTTGTAAAAATGGAAAAATAATTAAAACAGGATATTTTTCCTCACCTATTTCTTTACCATTACGATCTATAAACTGCCCACGTCCATCGTCTACTGTAATGGATTGTGTGCGTTGCGTAACACTTTTTTCAATTAAATTTATTTTGCGATCAGTAAATGATTCTGTATCTATAATTTGAATTTGGATTAAACGACAAAGCAATAAAAACATAACGCTCATAAAACAAATTAAAACAATTGTAATTCTCCGTTTTATTTTCATAAAAAACACCTCGTCTATTGTAGTTTAGACGAGGTACTATTTTATTTATACTAGCTCCAAGACAAAAATAGATATTATATAAAGCTATTATTGTTTTTTTGGCTTCTCTAAAAATTTCGTAAGAAGCGATTTAAATTCAGTTTCATTCACTCCAGTGTTTTTAGCAACTTCAATTACAGTAGTTGTTACATTAGCCGCTACTTTTAAATAGTCCTTACTGAAATTATCCATTTCATTTCTTTTTTCTTTTGCATTCTCAACTGTTACAGAATCAATACAAGTAATCATCTTATCTACAATATGTAAATAATTATTTTGTGCATCTATTATTTTTTGAACGTCATCTTTATTACTTACTTTCGATTGTTTTAAATATGTATATGCTTGATTCACTTCATCTTTTAAAATTTTATCATTATTTTTCGCCTGTTCTTGTAACATATTCTTCATATCATCTATTGTTTTTTGATCCATCGAATCTCGCAATAAATAATCTGGATTCCCAATCGCATAATCGTACTTAATCGTTACATCTTGAAATATTTTCATCACAATAGCTAATTGATACGCTACATCAAAATCATTGAATTTCTTTTTATCTTGTGGATTTGCTAAGGCTTTTGAACTCTCAGTTGCTTTAATATCCTGTTTTTCTTCTTGCTTCACTTTTTCTCCCTTTGATGATGTAGTTTCCTCTTTCGTTCCGCAGGCAGCAAGTCCTAATATAGAGATACTACAAACCAATCCTGTAAAGATTTTATGTTTCATAATTAGCCCCTTTTCCCTTTTGAAACCTATATTCTCCAATTATGATATCAAAGTTTAAAATGTTTTTTTGACATTTTTTGTCGAATCACTCCCAGGTTTACACAATTTTTTCTATTCTACAGATAAAGTGAAACTTTAATTAGCCCTCACCAAGCGGGCGTTTACGAGCAGTCCGACGCCCACCTAACTTCTTTACTTCCGCTGAAGTTTGAGATAGTGGTCTTACTGCCTGGAAAATAGCGGGATAAAAAAAAAAGATTCTCCCGATAGGAGAATCTTTTTTTTTATTTTACAGAGACAATCTCTACTTGCATTTCTCCGCCTGGTGTTTGGATTGTTACTTTCTCACCAATTTGCTTACCTAATAAGCTTTTTGCGATTGGAGAATCGTTAGAAATTCTTCCTTCAAATGGGTCAGCTTCCGCGCTACCTACGATTGTGTACGCTTCTTCATCTCCATTTGGTAATTCTTTAAATGTTACTGTTTTACCTAATGTAACAACAGTAGATACTTCGCCATTATCTTTAATGATAACTGCGTTACGAATCATATTTTCTAATTGTGTAATACGTCCTTCTACGAACGCTTGCTCATCTTTCGCTGCATCGTACTCAGAGTTCTCAGAAAGGTCCCCGAAGCTACGTGCGATTTTAATACGTTCTACTACTTCTTTACGTCTTACTGTTTTTAATTGCTCAAGTTCGTTCTCTAGTTTTTGCTTACCCTCTTGCGTCATAGGGTATGTTTTTTCTGTTGACATATTTTCCACTCCTTTTATATACCAATCCCCCGAAAAAAAGAGGAGTTCCATATGAAAACTCCTCCGCTTCCATTGTTAGCGGAGGTTTCTAGTACCCTTGCACTAGGGGAGTTGTCACATACAACCCCGTATTTCCAATTCTTCCTTATATAAAGAAGATATGTATGGAAAGTTGATATAAATATGCCCTCACCTATATATAGATGAGGTTGCATGTTTCATTGTATTCGATAGGAAGGGAAAAAATCCCTTCCTACCGTATATCTTTTACTATGCTATTACAAATTTACTTTTTGTTCAAGAATTGTTGCAATTTTTGTCACCATAATATCAATTGCAACGTGGTTTTGTCCACCTTCAGGGATAATAATATCCGCAAATTTCTTAGAAGGCTCAATAAATTGATTGTGCATTGGACGTACAACATTTACGTACTGATCAATAACTGAATCCATCGTACGACCGCGCTCTTTAATATCACGCTGCATGCGACGCAGAATACGAAGGTCAGCATCCGTATCAACGAATAATTTAATGTCCATTAACTCGCAAAGACGTGGGTCTTCTAAAATAAGAATTCCTTCTAAAATAATTACATCTTTCGGCTCAACTGGAATAATTTCTTCTGAACGCGTATGCAATGTATAGTCATATACAGGCTTATCAATTTGCTCATATGCAAGCAACTGCTGCAAATGTTCAATTAACAGATCATTATCAAACGCAAGCGGATGATCATAATTTGTTTTTAAACGCTCTTCCATTGGTAAATGGCTTTGATCTTTGTAATAATAATCTTGCTCTAAGATTAAAATAGAATGACCTTTAAAATGGTCAAAAATCGCTTTCGTTACACTCGTTTTACCTGATCCCGAACCACCAGCAATTCCAATTACAACAGGCTTATTCGTCCCCATTCGACTATCACTCTTTCTTATTGAAGTATGCTTTTGCGCATCATATTATTCACATACACTCGTTGATCCACTTTGAATTTCACGATTTGCAACGGATGTCTCGCTGCATCTAATTCGTTTCCATCCTCATCCCAAATTTTCTCCACCGTTTGCGTAAAGTTTTCTATTTCTGGTCCAAAGAACTCCACTTCATGTCCTGGTTTGAAATGATTACGTTGCTCAATCGTTACGATGCCCGTTTCTTCATTATAATCTAACACTAAACCAGCAAAATCATACGTTGTTTTCTTACTATGATTTCCAAACATTTGCTCTTGATGTCCTGGAACCCCTTCAAAGAATGCAGGAGCTGTATCACGATTTGCACATTTATCAAGCTCATCTAACCATTCTTGTTTAAACTCAAAGTTATCTGGATCCGCACAATAAGCATCAATTACTTTACGATATACAGTTGCTACAGTCGCTACGTAATGGATTGATTTCATACGTCCTTCTACCTTTAAGCTATCGATTCCGATTTCAATCATTTTCGGAATTGATAAAATTAAATTTAAATCTTTTGGACTCATCGCAAAGTGAGCATCTCCTTCTTGGAATAGAGGAAGCTCTTTTGCATCTTTATGTTGTGATACTGTTTGAACTAAATCATAATCCCAGCGGCAAGATTGGCAACAACCACCACGATTAGAATCACGCGCTGTCATATGGTTACTTAATGTGCATCTTCCTGAATATGCGATACACATTGCACCATGTACGAATGCTTCAATTTCAATATCCACTTTTTCTTTAATTTCTTTCATTTCTTCATAGCTTGCTTCACGAGCTAATACAAGACGATGTAAACCTTCTTCTTTCCAATACTGTGCTGCTTTCCAGTTGGATAGTGATTGCTGTGTGCTTAAATGCACCTCAACAGAAGGCGCTACGCGTTTACAAGTCTCAATGATAAGCGGATCAGCAACGATAATTCCCGTTACGCCAGCTTTTTCAATCCCTTTTAAATATTCCTCTAGCCCGTCCATATTTTCATTATGTGCAAAGATATTTGTTGTTACGTATATTTTTGCTCCATACTTCTTTGCAAACTCAACGCCTTCTGCCATTTCTTCTAGCGTAAAGTTACCTGCATTCGAACGAAGACCAAATTCTTGTCCACCTAAATATACAGCATCTGCCCCGTAATGGATAGCTACTTTTAATTTTTCTAAGTTACCCGCAGGGATTAACAGTTCAGGTTTCTTCACAATAACACGTTTGCCATCGATTACTCGTGAAATTTCTTGTACAGTCATTTCCTACACCCTCCTCGTTTAGTAAACCGTTTCTTTAAAGAAGAATCCTGTATCTAATGGACGATTTACTGGTTGCATTTCTTCTATTTCTTTATATAGATCATCTTTCACGTCATAATATGCATCACGATCTTCTACGCATAAATCAATCGCTTGACGATATTTCTTCGTTACTTCAATAATGTATTCAGAGCTTTTTAGTACACCGTCGATTTTTAAGCTATCAACTTCAGCTTCGATTAGTTCCTCTAATTCATCGATAAAACAAATATCGTTCGGACTCATAATGTGAGTACCATTTTCATCTTCATAAATTGGATATTTATTGTTACGCTCTGGGTCATATAAGAACATATTCTCTTCATATTTTTTCTTTTCAATGTCAAGATTACGTCCTTGATACTCAAAGTAGTTTCCTACTAATGAACGCTTCGATTGGAACATACAAGTCATACCGTGAATTTGTACTTCTAGTTCCACTTCAGCATTTTCTTTTAAATCAACAATTTCATCTAAGCTCAGCTCACGAGCTAATACAGCGCGCTTCGCTCCTCTTTGTCCCCAGTAGTTACAAGTGAACCAGTTTGTTGCTGTCGTTTCTGTATTCCAGTGCAACTGCATATTTGGTGCTACTTCGCGAACAGCCATTAATACCGCTGGATCTCCGAAAACAATTGCATCTACATTTACTTCGTTTAAAAATGAAACGTAATCTGTTAATTCTTCTACTTTATCGTTGTGGAACATAGCGTTCATGGCTACGTATACTTTCACACCATTTTCATGTGCAATCTTCACAGTTTGTTTTACATCTTCACGTGAAAACTCCCCTGCTAAACGTAAACCAAACTTTTGCTCACCGATCATTACCGCATCTGCTCCTGCTTTCGCAAGAGGTTCGATATCCGCCACCGCTCTTGGCGTTACTAACAATTCAGGTTTCTTCATACCTTGGTCACCCTCTCTTTTTACTAACAGCTACTCCATCACCAATTGGGAAAATCGTTGTATCATATCCTTCATGATTCATAAGCCACTCATTGTACGTCTTAATACGACGGATTAAACCACGTGTACGTCTGTTTTCAATTTTCTCTTTTGTCGTTACAAGACCGTGGTACATAACATTATCTGAAATAATTACTCCACCAGGATTTAATAACGGTTCATATAAGTCAAAAAAGCGACGATACTGTCCTTTTGCTGCATCAATAAAAATAACATCAAATGTCCCGTGTTCTTTTACTTGTTCACCTGTCTCTAACGCATCACCGTAAATAACTGAAATACGATCTGTTACTGGGGAACGTTCTATATATTCAAGTGCTTTTTCATATCTCTCACGATTGCGCTCAACTGTCACAATACGTGAATTTGGAATAGCTTGCATCATACGAATACTAGAATAACCGATTGCTGTTCCAAGTTCTAAAATGCTTTTCGGTCCAATTAAACGTAAAAATTGCAGCATAAATTCCATTCCAAGTCGATCCATAATCGGCACATGATTTTCTGTTGCATATTCTTCCATTTCAAGAATTAATTTATCTTTCGGATCAATAAATGATAATAGGTACTCGTTAACTGCATCCTCCATAAATGGTCCTCCTTATTTACATGGAGAAGTGCCTCTATGACGTCTTTTCACACATAGAATGCAATAAAAATACAAGCCAGCTTTACCCTTAGCTTGTACGTCCCGTTTTGATATTAAAAACGATTCTTCTGCCAGTTTTTAACCCGATATATTTTACCACAAAAAAGAGGGATGTGCGACTTTTTTCGCTATCCCTCCCCATTTCACTGTTTTTTCGTAATGTATTTTTGCTTTAATGCATTATGCTCTTCTAATGTTTTCGCATAATACACTTCACCACTTGGTGCAGCTAAGAAATAATAATAATCTGTTTGCGCAGGTTCTAACGCAGCTTCCACTGAATGTTTACCAGAGTTTGCGATCGGCCCTACCGGCAATCCTTTTACAACATACGTATTATACGGTGAGTTGACCTTTAAATCTTCGTATAATACACGTTGTTTATGCTTTCCAAGTGCATATAATACCGTTGGATCCGTTTGAAGTGGCATACCTTTTGTTAAACGATTATAAAAGACACTAGAGATCTTTTGACGATCTGTAAAACCAGTTGCCTCTTCTTCAATAAGTGAAGATAATGTTAAAAGCTGATGAACATCCCAATTCTTCGCTTTCATTTTCGCCTCATTTTGAACAATGATTGCATTTGTTTTCTCAAGCATTGGAATTACAATTTCTTCTAACGTCGTATCTTTCTTATAAAACGAATACGTTGCAGGATATAAATAACCTTCTAATGGGTATTTAATATTACTATCAAAGATTTTATCTGTTAATAACTTCGGATACTTTTGCTGCATTTTTTGAATAAATGCTTTATCGTTTAATTGACGCGTAACATCATCTTTATTCCACTTTAGTTCTGTCGCAATCGTTTCTGCAATTTCAGTTACTTGCGCCCCTTCTTTAATCGTCACTTTATAAAGAGCTGGACGATGCACGTTGCCAGATGACATTTGTTCGATCACATCTTCAGCATTCATTGAAGGATTTAATAAATATGTACCTGCTTGTAAACTTTTCGATTTAGCCTTTGTATAAAAACTAAAAACTGTACCGTTTTTTACAGCGCCTTTTTCTTCTAAAATTTCTCCAATTTTACTTGTAGATGATCCTTTCGGAATTTCTACTTCAATCTCTTTTTTATTCCCGCTATCAACTGGTCCTAATGCGGATGAAATATACGCATAGACTGAACCACAAACTAAAAGCAGTGCAATAATCGAAAATAAAAAGATGCGTCTACGCTTCTTTTTCACTTGATTCTCTATCAAAACATTTCCTCCTTACTTAATTGTAGACCGTATGTACACCTTTCTATACAGCACGATGTAAAAACGCAACAAATTCACTTATCTTTTTTAATTGATACTTTATTTTTCTACAATCCGTCTCATTATACTACAAAGACTTACACAGTTTCGACAAAAAATCTTTCATTTTACATATAAATACAAAAAAAGATGGACTGTATGTCGTCCATCTTTTCAGTACTTATTATTCAGCTTCTTGCTCATCAGCAATAGTGTTAAACGTTTCTTGTACCATTTCCCACTCTTCTTCTGATTCGATTGGAAGTAAAACTCCGCCCTCTTCTTCATTTTGCTCATAAGCCATTGCATCATAAATTGGGTCTCCATCTTCATCTACTTCACCGATTGGAGAGAAGATTACGTATGATTTTTTACCAAATTTGTCAGCATCAAAAGTGAAAATAATTTCACATAAATGTTCGTTACCTTTTTCGTCTACAATTGTAATTTGACGTTCTTCCATTTTGGTCACCTCTTATTTTCTATCTAAAAATCCTTGTAAGATTACGACTGCAGCCATCTTATCGATTACTTGTTTTCGCTTCTTACGACTTACATCAGCTGAAATGAGTAGACGTTCCGCTGCCATTGTTGACAAACGCTCGTCCCACATTACAACGTCTAATTGTAACAGCTCTCGTAGGTTTTCTGCAAATTGTTGGCACGCTTCACCACGTGGGCCAATTGTACCATTCATATTTTTAGGTAAACCTACTACTATTTTGTCCACATTGTACTGCTTTACTAACTCAGAAATACGATCAAAACCAAAGTGACCTCGTTCTTCGTTAATCTTAATTGTTTCTAATCCTTGTGCTGTCCAGCCCATCTCGTCGCTAATTGCAACTCCGACTGTTTTTGTACCTACATCTAAACCTAATATCCGCATAAACTACTCCTCACGATGATGTTTCAAGTAAGACTTCACAAGCTCTTCAATTAACTCATCACGTTCAAGCTTGCGAATGATGCTACGTGCATCTTTATGGCGAGGTATGTATGCTGGGTCTCCACTTAATAAATAACCGACGATTTGGTTAATCGGATTATAGCCTTTTTCTTGAAGTGCATCATACACAGTTAAAAGTACATCATTTACATGGACACTCTGTTTTTCATCTTGAATGCTAAACTTCATTGTTTTATCAAAACCGTCCATTTCAAGCACCTCACTTATATAGTAAGTATAGGGAGAAGAACTTCTCCTCTCCCTACCATTGTACACTACTATCTCTTTATTTTGAAACAGATTTAACGTACTCTTGTACAAATGCTAAAGCTTCTTCGACTTGAGCTGGGTTTTTACCGCCTGCTTGTGCCATATCAGGACGGCCACCACCGCCACCGCCGCAACGAGAAGCTACTTCTTTCACAAGTTTACCAGCATGGTAACCTTGGCTAATTAAGTCTTTCGTTACACCTGCTAGGATGTTTACTTTATCGTCATTAACAGACGCTAATACAACAACTGCTGACTCTAATTTATTTTTCAGATCATCCATCATCGTACGTAAGTTGTTCATATCTGCAACATTTACTTTCGCTGCTAATACATTCACACCATCAACTGTCATTACAGAATCAGTTAAGTTTCCAGCTTCGATATTGCTTAATTTCGCAGCAAGAGATTCATTTTCTTTTTGCAGTTGTTTCACTTCAGCAAATAGACCATCAACTCTTGTTAAAATATCTTTCGGATTTGTTTTCATTTTTCCTGCTGCTTCTTTTAATAAACCTACTTGATCGTTCATTAATTCGTATGCAGACTTACCAGTTACTGCTTCAATACGACGAGTTCCTGCACCAATACCAGACTCAGCAACGATTTTGAAAATACCGATAGAAGCTGTATTATCAACGTGACAACCACCACAAAGCTCTAAGCTGTAATCGCCAACTTGTACAACGCGTACAACATCTCCGTATTTTTCACCGAATAATGCCATTGCGCCCATTTCTTTCGCTTCTTCGATTGCTTTTTGAGAAATCTCAACATCAATACTTTCCCAAATTTTTTCGTTTACCATACGCTCAATTTTTTCTAATTCGTCAGCTTGTACTTGACCGAAGTGAGAGAAGTCAAAACGTAGACGTTCAGAAGTTACAAGAGAACCTGCTTGGTTAACGTGTGTTCCAAGTACGTCTTTTAATGCTTGGTGTAGTAAGTGAGTTGCTGTATGATTTTTTACAACGCTACTACGGTTTTTCGTATCGATAATAGCTTTTACAGCCGCATCTTTCGTTAATGTACCTTCTTCAACAACAACTTTATGCAAGTTTTGGCCGTTTGGTGCTTTTTGTACGTCTTTTACAAGAACTTTCACACCATCTGCAAGAAGGTAACCACGGTCTGCAATTTGTCCACCACTCTCAGCATAGAATGGTGTTACATCAAGAATTAACTGTCCTTCTTCACCAGCTTGTAAGCTGTCTGTGTATTCGCCGTTTTTCACAAGTGCAACAACGTTACTTTCTGTTGCAACTGTACCGTAACCAACGAATTCGCTCGCTACTTTAATTTCTCCAAGGACACCACCTTGAACTTGCATAGAATCAACGTCTTGACGAGCAGCACGTGCACGCTCACGTTGTTTTTCCATTTCATTTTCAAAACCTTCATGATCAACTGTCATGCCAGCTTCTTCTGCATATTCTTCTGTTAATTCAATTGGGAAACCGTATGTGTCATATAGACGGAACGCATCTACTCCAGAAATAACAGTTGTTTTTTCTTCTTTTGCTTTTGCAATTACTTCAGCTAAAATCGCTTCACCATCATGAAGTGTTTCATGGAAACGCTCTTCTTCGTTCTTCACAACTTTCGCAATGAAATCTTTCTTTTCAAGTACTTCTGGATAGAAGTCTTTCATTACTTCTCCAACAACCGGTACTAATTCAAACATAAATGGACGGTTGATGTTTAATTTCTTCGAATAACGAACAGCGCGGCGTAATAAACGACGTAATACATAACCACGGCCTTCGTTAGATGGAAGAGCACCGTCACCAACAGCGAATGTTACTGTACGGATATGGTCAGCAATTACTTTGAATGCCATATCTTTTTCTAAATCGCCATTACGATATTTTTCACCAGAAATTGTTTCTGTTGCACCAATCATCGGCATGAATAGGTCTGTATCAAAGTTCGTAGGTACATCTTGAACGATAGATGTCATACGCTCTAGACCCATCCCTGTATCAATGTTTTTCTTAGGAAGTGGTGTATATGAACCGTCTGGATTATGGTTAAATTGAGAGAATACAAGGTTCCATACTTCTAAGTAACGCTCGTTTTCTCCGCCTGGATATAATTCTGGGTCACTAAAGTCATTACCGTAAGCTTCTCCGCGGTCATAGAAAATCTCTGTATTCGGTCCACTTGGCCCTTCACCGATATCCCAGAAGTTTTCTTCTAAGCGGATAATACGCTCTTTTGGAACGCCCATTTTCTCATTCCAAATTGTGAATGCTTCTTCATCTTCTGGATGGATTGTAACTGATAGTAATTCTTTATCGAATCCGATCCATTTGTCGCTCGTTAAGAATTCCCAAGCCCATGTAATTGCTTCTTCTTTGAAGTAATCACCAATTGAGAAGTTTCCTAACATTTCAAAGAATGTATGGTGACGAGCTGTTTTCCCTACGTTTTCAATATCGTTTGTACGAATTGATTTTTGAGCATTTGTAATACGTGGATTTTGTGGGATTACACGTCCATCAAAATATTTTTTTAATGTAGCTACACCACTATTAATCCATAGAAGAGATGGATCTTCATGTGGAACTAGTGATGCACTAGGTTCTACTGCATGTCCTTTTTCTTGGAAAAAGTCTAAAAACATTTGACGAATTTGTGCGCCTGTTAGTTGTTTCATTGTATTTTCCTCCTTAAATATAAAAAACTCCCGTCCCTATAAAAGGGACGAGAGTTAACTCGCGATACCACCCTAATTATGAATTGATTACAATAACAATCAATTCATCACCTCATGGTGCCGTAACGTGGCAAGACGGCAGTGATTAGCTGCTCTCAGGATTAGCTTTCTGTTACCCTTCATTTAAAGCTTCTTTCAGCCATATGGAAGCTTCTCTCTATAAATGGACTGTAACGTACTTGTTCCGTCATTGATTTAATGTATTATATGACTAAATATAATAGAATTCTCTTAAGTTTGTCAATGTAGATAATCATTTATATTGTATTAATTGCTTATTAATCATAGGTATTCTACTATTCATTCTTAACAGCCTTTTCATATATTATGCGTTTATTAACAAATCGGAATCTCCTTATAAGAATGATTTATAAAAATTTCTAAATATTACTTTTTTTGCTATAATTAAATTATTGTTAATAAAATAAAGGAGCGATCACAATGACAACCTTACTTAGCAAAGCTAAAAACATATTAGCGACTGACGAAACGATATTATTTTACGCAGCATGTTCATTAGACATATTTATTTATCGTTCCGTCGCAAGGCCAGGATTGCTAATTTTAACGAACAAAAGACTATTCTTTTATGGGCCAGATGTAAGTAAGAATCCAATATTTGAAGAGTACTCTTTCGCAAAAATTTCTAATCTAAAAGAACAAAAGCGTCTTTTCAACAATCAAATTATATTTATGTATGATAACGAATGGAAAAAAATAAAACATATTCAAACAAATGATGTGAGCTCCCTCATTCAAAAAATACACGAGCAACTTTCTAAATAAATATATGATTAGCCCTCTATTTCTTACATAGAGGGCTTCTATACTTACACATCTTCTTTTTTCAAGAGCGGTCTCACATGAACAATGACAGTGCGAATAACTGCTAAAATCGGAACCGATATTAGCAATCCTACAATCCCAGCTACCTCTCCCCCAACTAGTAAGGCAAGCATAATAATAACGGGATGCATACGAAGTGACTTACCAACGATGTAAGGCGATAAAATGTTACTCTCCACAAATTGCAAAATCGCAATCGTGATCCCCGCCTTAATAAGTAAACTCGTTGATACTGTTGCTGCAATCATTAACGTCGGGATCGCTCCTAAAATAGGACCGAAGTATGGGATTATATCCGTTACCCCAATAATAATGCCAAGCAATAATGGATATTTCATACCGATAAACCAAAAAGAAAGAGCTGATACTCCCCCTAATACTAAACAAACAAATAACTGTCCTCGAATATAGCTTCCAAGTGACTTATCAATTTCTTTCGCAAGCATTTGCCCCGTACCTCGCCATTTACTTGGGACTAGTTTCCAAAAGATATGATAAAACTCACCATAATCTTTTAATATGTAAAATACAATGAACGGTATTAAGAAAATAATGAGCAATGAATCGAGTACACCACGAGCTGTACTCATCACTTTATTTAAAAGCGCTTGAATCTTCGTTTCCACACCCACAAAAAGTTGTTTCACCTTTTCATGAATGAACGAAGGGAAATTCGCTGTTTGTTCTGTAACGCCATCCATCCACGAATCGTACATCTTTGTAAACTGGGGAAATTGTTCATTAATCTCTTGTAACTGTTTAATAACGACTGGTGTTCCTTTATAAATCCCATAACCAATTCCGCCAAAGAAAAGGATATAAATGAGCAAAATGGCAAGTGTACGGGGCATCCCTTCCTTATGAATTTTTTCAATTAAAGGGTGCAATAAATACGCAATAAAACACGCGATAAGAAACGGCGTGATTGCTACTTTAAATACAAAAATAATCGGTGCCCATAGCGGCTTAATTTTTAAAAAGACGAGCAGACAAAGAAAAACAAGTAACAATAATCCTAAACGATATATCCAAATGATTTTAAGATTCTTCACATGAAAAACCTCCTCCACCTTTATTTTGAAAATAAATGGGGTAGGTTATGTGCGAAACTTTTAAAATCTTTTCATACGGACCATACTGTTTTTTAAAGACGTACATATAAATAACATAACAAGGACAACCACCCCTGAGAATACAGCATGAATTAATATAATCAGGAGGGCTAATTATGGTTTTGTTTATGCTTGGATTATCAGCACTTTTTATGATTCTTGAATGGATTTGTATCGGGTTCGGTATTTGGAAGGGGTTCTTTATTCATTCCTCACGTAAAGAAAAAGCGAAGCAATTATGGCAGTATGGAATACTTGGCGTTGGCTGCTACGGTCTATCTTATCTTTCCTCAGAGATCGGACTTTTTTATTTGCATATGGGTGCATAAAAAAACTCCCTTGTCTACAAGGGAGTTTTTCAATTTATCGAAATGATTATAAGTAAGACTTAATCATCTTACGTGCTTTTTTCATATTGCGTTTTGAAAATACATCTTGTTTACGAGCATATTGATATGCTGCAGCTCCAACACCTAATGCGATTAATGAATTGCGTAGATTCAAAGTAAATCCCCCTTTTCGTTATCCGATCGTTCTTTCATTCTCATCAAATAAATCATCAAGAGAGCTTAATGAACCGTCTTCCTCAACTTGATGTGTATGGATTTTCCCCTTTGAAACCGATAATTCGATATAACAATTCCAGCAATAAAATTGGTTGACACCTATTTTTCCAATGTCTTTCCCTTTGCAATTTGGACAAATGAACATATGGCTTTCATCTCCTTACAGTCTCCCAGATTCTATTCGCCATTATGTCCAAACTGCATTCATTTATACATTACTGGAGCCTTTCAACGCTATGCGTTTGAAAGTTTCACTATATAATTTCACCTTGTTACATGAAATCATACGGTGAAATGTTTTCCACGTCCATTTCCTCGCCATTAACTGTGACCATCTGTACTTCTCCTTGTGATTCTTGCAAGCGACTAGCTAAAGTTGTTTGACGCATTGCATCATCAAGGCGATTTACACCAGATTGGAAAGCTGCTTCCTCCCCGCAAATAATAAGGAACTTCTTACTTCTTGTAATACCCGTGTAAATTAAATTACGACGTAACATACGGTTGTAACTTTTCACGATTGGCATAATAACAATCGGAAATTCACTACCTTGTGATTTATGAATAGAACAACAATATGCATGCGTAATTTGATTTAAATCGGGCTTCGTATACGTTACCTCAATTCCATCAAATGAAACGATAATCATATCTTGTTGCTCAACATTTTCTTTTGCATAAAACACCGAAACAATTTCCCCAATATCACCATTAAACACTTGGCTCTCCGGCTGATTCACGAGTTGCAGTACTTTATCACCTCTTCGGTACACAACATCACCGTAAGCAATTTCTTTACTCTTTTCCCTCTTCGGATTAAATACTTGTTGCAGCGCTTCGTTTAATACATTAATACCAGCAGGCCCGCGGTACATCGGTGCTAATACTTGAACATCCCTTGCACTAAAGCCTTTTGTTTTAGCATTTTCGCAAACTTTTTTCACAACCTCAACAATTTGAGCCCCTGTACAGCTGATAAACGAACGATCTTTTTTGTTTTGCGCTAAATCTGGTGGTAGAGTTCCATTTTTTATCGCATGGGCAAGTTGAATCACTGATGAGCCTTCCGCTTGACGATAAATTTCAGTAAGCTTCACTGTCGGAACTGCGCCTGCATTTAATAAATCTTTTAATACTTGTCCAGGTCCTACAGATGGCAACTGATCTTCATCACCTACAACGATAACTTGAATATTCGTCGGCAACGACTTAAATAGCTGATTTGCAAGCCAAATATCAACCATTGAAAATTCATCGATAATAAGGAGCTTACCTTGGACAGGATCCGTTTCATTACGCTGGAAAGATCCTTCTGGCGTCCAACCAAGTAAACGGTGAATTGTGCAAGCTGGAAGTCCTGTCGATTCACTCATCCGCTTCGCTGCTCTTCCTGTTGGAGCTGTTAATAGTATTGGAAATGGATTATCATCACTGTATTCATTCGGATTTAACGATAATCCGTGAAGTGACGCATACATTTCAACAATCCCTTTAATAACTGTTGTTTTCCCGGTTCCTGGTCCACCTGTCAATAACATCATCGGTTTATGAAGTGCCGTTTGAATTGCTTCTTGCTGAAACGGTGCATATTGTACGTTCAGTTGTTCTTCAATTTCACCTAACGTTTTTAACACTTCCGCTTCTGGAAATGAAGGTGTTTCTTCTTGATTCATAAGCCTGCGAATAGACTTTACAACACCTTTTTCAGAGTAGAATAACGTCGCTAAATACACTCGTTCTTCTTCTATGATGACTTTCCCTTCACTTTGCATCGTTTCAATACAACCTATAATATCTTCCTCAGTCACTCTTCCTTCTTGATTGTTTAAAAGTGACATCGTTTCTCTTACAAGTTGATCTTTCCTCATATAAACATGACCAAGTTGTAATGAGACATTCTCTAATGTGTAAAAACATCCCGCTCGTACACGGTCGTCATGATTACCCGATATCCCTAACGCACGCCCTATATCATCCGCTCTTCCAAAACCAATCCCGTCCACTTCTTCAATAAGTTGATACGGATTATTACGAATCACTTCTAATGTCATCTCTTTATATTGCTGGTAAATCTTAATAGAAAGTTTCGTTCCAAAACCGTAGCCATTTAAAAAGCTCATTACTTTCTCTAATCCTTGATGTTCAACAATTGTCTCATATATTTCCTGAGCCTTTTGTTTATTAACAACACCATTTAACGCCTCAGGGTCATCCATAATTTTAGAAATAGCATGTTCTCCGAGATGGTCCACAATTTTTTCAGCTGTACGTTTTCCTATCCCTTTAAATAAATCACTCGCTAAATATTGCACCATACCTGCTTTTGTTTGCGGCAATTCTTTTTTAAATGTTTCAACCATATATTGTTTTCCATACTTTGGATGGTCCTTAAAATGACCTGTCAATGTAAACACTTCATCTTCATGCATGCGGGGAAAATGACCGTTTATCATTACTTTCTTTTCGTCATACGTTTCATTCGTTTCAATGACTTTCATACTGACAACGGAATAGAGGTTTTCTTCGTTGTGGAAAATGGTATGAAGAACTTGCGCTTTTATAAACTTTTTCTCTTCCTCAAACAAATCCATTGCATGTTGATTTCCCATCTTTCCTCTCCTTTCCGATATTTTCACTTTAATGAGCAGTACATCCCCCACCTTTTTAGATGAGGGATAACTACCCATTAAACTATATTTTTATCTTATTCAGCTTCTTGCTCTAATAAACGAACGCCATTACCCGCTAAAAAGTGATCTGGCTGAATTTCAGTTGCTTTCTTAAATAAAGCGAGAGCCTTCTCATTATTTTCCTCAAATACGTACGCAACACCTAAATTGTAATACGCATCTGCATGCTCTTCATCCATTTCTAATACCTTTTCAAAATAAGGTTTCGCCTCTTGAACATGTTCTAATCGCGCGAAGCAAAGTCCGCACTGGAATACAGCTTCTACATCGTTTTCATCTAATTCTGTTGCTCTTTGTAAGAATGGTAGTGCAAGACGATCATTTCCAAGCTGTACATGTGTGATACCTAACATAAATGTTACATCAGCTGATTGTAATCCAGCTTGCATTGCTTGTTCAAATACAGCTTTCGCCTCAGTAAATTGCTCTTGGCCATAATATACATTTCCTAAACCATAATAGGCAGCTGCAGATTTATCATCTAACTCTAGTGCGCGTTTATAAAATAAAATCGCTCGCTCGCTATCACCTAATACGTCTAATAAATTTGCAAAATTAATGTATCCAAGCGCATCTTTCGGATTTTCTTCGATTGCTTCTGTAAAATTTTTAGCTGCTTCTTCCCAGTTTCCTTCTTGCATATATTGAATACCTGTTTCAAGTTTGTTTGACATGTCCTTCACCTCTACAACAAATTATAACAAAGAATGTATTTTCCAAGCGAACGAAAATTCGCTTTATGTAAAAGAAACCTCTAACCGCTAATCGGCAGAGGCTTCTCGTTTATCCTAAATAATCCAATTTCTTACCACTACGGTATACTTCATCAATTGTAGCACCGCCTAAGCACTCATCTCCATCATAGAAAACGACTGCTTGTCCTGGTGTAATTGCACGAATTGGCTCATCACACAGAATACGAACTGTATTTTCATCAACGATTTGAACCGTTACTTTATTGTCTTCTTGACGATAACGGAATTTCGCCGTGCACTTAAATTCGGTTTCTTTTTCTTTGTTACTTACCCATCCTACATTCGTAGCAATAACTTCATCACCATATAGAAGTTCGTTATGGAATCCTTGATCAACATATAAAATGTTTTCTTTTAGATTTTTCCCAACAGCAAACCATGGATCACCATTACCACCAATTCCAAGGCCATGACGTTGTCCAATTGTATAATACATTAAACCGTCATGCTTCCCTTTCACTTCACCAGATAATGTTTGCATTACACCTGGTTGTGCCGGTAAGTAGTTACTTAAGAAATCTTTAAAGTTACGCTCACCAATGAAGCAAATACCTGTACTATCTTTTTTCGCCGCTGTCGCTAAGCCAGCTTCTTTCGCCATTTCACGAATTTGCGGTTTCTTTAATTCACCTAACGGGAACATTGTTTTTGATAATTGCTCTTGGCTTAATTGATTTAAGAAATATGTTTGATCTTTATTGTCATCAACGCCGCGAAGCATTTTATATTCGCCGTCCATATAAGCAACGCGTGCATAATGGCCTGTTGCCACATAATCCGCACCAAGCGCAATTGCATGCTCTAAAAATGCTTTAAATTTAATTTCTTTATTACACATTACATCTGGGTTTGGTGTACGACCAGCTCGATACTCATCTAAGAAGTACGTAAATACTTTATCCCAGTATTGTTTTTCAAAGTTTACTGCATAATACGGAATACCAATTTGGTTACACACTTCAATTACATCATTGTAATCTTCTGTTGCTGTGCAAACACCATTCTCATCTGTATCATCCCAGTTTTTCATAAAAATTCCGATTACATCATAACCTTGCTCTTTTAATAAAAGTGCTGCTACAGATGAATCGACGCCACCGGACATTCCGATGACAACGCGTGTTTCGTGAGGTAGTTTGTTCATCATGTCACCTCCCATGCTAATTTTGTGTTAATCGCTTCACGATTTTCACTGTTTCGTACGCCGCTTTTTCAATTTGCTCTTTCGTATTTCCAAGTCCAAAACTAAAGCGTACGGATGAACGTATTTGATCGGAGTCTTTTCCAAACATCGCTACTAATACATGTGATGGATCAATCGAACCAGCTGTACAAGCAGAACCGCTTGATACTGCAATGCCAGCAAGGTCTAAGTTCACAAGAAATGGTTCAATGTTCATTCCTGTAAAACTTACATTAAGTACATGCGGTAAGCGATGTTCTAAGTTTCCGTTTACCTCGAAAGTAATGCCTTCATTTTTGAAGACAGATACCATTATATCTTTAAACTCTTCATATTGGGCATTTTTTTGCTCACGAGTTTTTTCAGCTATAAGAATTGCATGCTGAAGCCCAGCAATACTAGGCACATTTTCCGTACCAGCACGGCGTTTTCTTTCTTGCTCTCCGCCTATTAATAACGGTTCAAATTTCACATTTGCACCAGCGTATAAGAACCCTACACCTTTTGGCCCATTAATTTTATGAGCTGAAATTGATAATAAATCAATTCCAAACTCTTTCACATTAATTTCTACTAAACCGTAAGCTTGTACCGCATCTGTATGGAAATAAGCTTGATGATCTTTTAGCAACTTTCCTATTTCCACAATTGGTTGCATTGTCCCTACTTCATTATTCCCAAACATAACAGATACAAGAATCGTCTCTTCTGTTAATGCCTTTTGTATGTCAGAAACTTGAATAAGCCCTGTTTCATCGACAGGTAAATATGTCACTTCAAACCCTTCACGCTCTAACAATTCGCACGTATGCAAAATCGCATGATGTTCAATTTGCGTCGTTATTATGTGGTTACCTTTATGACGGTTCGCACGTGCTACACCGATAAGCGCTAAATTATCAGCTTCTGTACCACCGCTCGTAAATATAATTTCATTCGGATTCGCATGAATGCTGCGTGCACACACTCGTCTCGCCTCATCTACTGCATGTCGAGTTTGACGTCCATAAAAGTGAATACTAGACGGGTTCCCGAATATTTCTGTCATATATGGAATCATCTTTTCGACCACTTCTGGGTGAGTCGGAGATGTCGCAGCATGATCTAAGTAAATGCGTTCCATTAAATCTCCTTCTTTCCAAATCGTTTCACAAGGAATTAAATGTAAAACATATAGCCCCCGTGATTTTCTTCCTCATAACGTACTAAATCTTCTAACGTTGTACTATCTAACACTTCTTGCACCGCATCACGAACACGCATCCATAACTGGCGCTGTGCTGGCTCTTCTTCTTCTATCATTTCTACAACACTAATCGGTCCCTCTAATACACGGATTACATCCCCAGCTGTAATGTTAGCCGGTTGATCAGATAATACATATCCGCCGTATGCCCCGCGCGTACTCTTTACAAGACGAGCGTTACGAAGTGGTGAAATTAATTGCTCTAAGTAATGCTCGGATAAGTCATGCGCCTGCGCAATTGATTTTAATGAAATCGGACCTTCACCAAACTTTTTTGCAAGATCAATCATAATTGTTAAGCCATAGCGGCCTTTTGTTGAAATCTTCATCTATTTTGCACCTCTTTTCAAATTTTCACTTCTATTGGTTATATCTTATTTATAAAAAGAACACAATTTAAAATCCTATGAAATTATAGCATAATATAGTATTATAAGAAATTTCAACTTGTGTATCAAAATGATAACATAAAATCACATTGAAAAACTCGGAAATTATTACAATTGAAAGAAAAATGAAAATATTAACCTTCATTTTTCCCATAAAACAGCATCCTATTTCAAATTCCGTAGAAAAAAATGATACGATAGAACGAGATTATATATTAAGGGAGACGGTCCAAATGAAACAACCACTCGCACATCGAATGCGCCCTACAAATATTCAAGAAATTATTGGGCAACAACATTTAGTTGGTGAAGGAAAGATTTTATGGCGAATGGTCCAAGCCAATCATTTTCAATCTATGATTTTATACGGTCCTCCAGGTACAGGAAAAACATCCATTGCCAGTGCAATTGCAGGAAGTACCGGTACCCCGCTTCGTCTATTGAACGCTGTTACTCACAATAAAAAAGATATGGAAGTTGTCGTACAAGAAGCGAAGATGCATCGACACCTCGTTTTAATTTTAGATGAAGTTCACCGTCTAGATAAAGCAAAGCAAGACTTTCTATTACCTCACTTAGAAAGCGGACTTCTTACTTTAATTGGTGCTACGACAAGTAATCCATTCCATGCAATAAACTCCGCTATTCGAAGCAGGTGTCAAATTTTCGAATTACACGCACTAACAGAAGAAGATATTTTAATTGGGTTAAAAAGAGCTTTAGAAGATAAAGAAAAAGGGCTTGGAGAATATGCAGTAACGGTAACAGATGAAGCACTACATCACTTTGCAAACGCCTCTGGTGGTGATATGCGTTCCGCTTATAACGCACTTGAGCTTGCTGTATTATCTAGCTTTACTACAGACGATCAAGCGGCTGAAATCACACTCGAGATTGCAGAAGAATGCTTACAAAAGAAGAGCTTCGTCCACGACAAAGGCGGCGATGCTCATTATGATGTATTATCAGCATTTCAAAAATCAGTGCGCGGAAGTGATGTAAATGCAGCACTCCATTATTTAGCACGCCTTATTGAAGCAGGTGATTTACAAAGCATTGGCAGACGCCTTCTTATTATGGCTTATGAAGATATTGGACTTGCTAGCCCACAAGCTGGACCACGTACACTAGCTGCAATTGAATCAGCTGAACGAGTTGGATTCCCAGAAGCACGCATCCCACTTGCAAATGCCGTTATCGAGCTATGCTTATCACCAAAATCAAATTCAGCTTATAAAGCACTTGATGCTGCATTACACGATTTACGCAACGGTCAAACAGGTGACATTCCAAGCCATTTAAAAGATAGTCATTACAAAGGCGCAGAATCACTTGGAAGAGGCATTGGATATTTATATCCGCACGACCATCCAAACGGCTGGGTAAGGCAACAATACTTACCTGATAAAATAAAAAGCAAGCAATATTATAAACCGAAAACGACAGGAAAATTTGAGCAAGCACTTTCTACTGTTTATGAAAGATTACAAACTTCGAATAAAACGAAAAATAAAGGGTAACATAAACGAAAACGTCACCATTATGGAGGCTTCGCTTATGAAAACACGTCAAGATGCATGGACAAAAGAAGATGATCTCCTTTTAGCAGAAACTGTTTTACGACATATTCGCAGCGGAAGTACACAAATAAAAGCATTTGATGAAGTTGGCGATGCGTTGAACCGGACTTCAGCAGCTTGCGGCTTTAGATGGAATGCTGAAGTAAGACCGAATTACGAAGATGCGGTGCAGCTTGCAAAAAAACAACGTAAAGAATTAAAACGTTCTGAAGCTAATATAGAAAAAAATCGGTTCACGAAAACGAAACAACTCGTAATTGACGCCGATTTTTCAGAAGATATTACGCCAAGTAAACAAGATCTTACAATGCAAAATGTCATTTCATTTTTACAAAATTTAGAACATAACAATCCTTCACTTGCAAAGTTGCAAACTGAAAATGATGTATTACAAGCTCAACTCACCTCTCTGCAAAAAACGAATCATGAACTTGAAACGAAATTAGCGGTACTCACAAAAAAACAACAAGCAATCGAAGAAGATTACGCGATGCTTGTTCGAATTATGGATCGTGCTCGAAAACTTGTTTCAGTCGAAGAGCAAGAAGAGCAAATTGCCCCGATTTTCAAAACCGATCAAAATGGGAATTTAGATATTATTTATTCTGCAGAGAATTAAAAACAGGGATGTCACTTTTTTAACTGAGTGACATCCCTGTTTGTTTTCGGTGAACCATATATAGATATCGGTAAATGAAATTATATTAACGGTTTTTCGAATATATCTATCACAACTTGCAATATATCAACGATTTTTCAAATATATCTATCACAACTTACAATATATCAACGATTCAATAAAGGATATCGATTTAACGACAAAGATTGACAATAACATTCCTCCTTGTCATACAAGGAAACTCCTAAAACGGATTGGATATTTTTTACTAAAATGTTATTATAAACATATACCTTTAAAGGGAGATGGTTGCTATTTCATTAATAATCTTCAAAATAACTCTTGGCCTTCTCGTCCTAACTTTAGCTCTTTTCACCATTAACAGTCTAAAAAAGACATCCGCCTATAAATCAGATAAATATGATTATTGCTTACTAACCTTACTTACATTTGAACTAGTAGTGATGCAAATATTCATATTTCTTTAATACATATAAAAAAGCATATATCCAAAATGGATATATGCTTTTCTTTTATTCTTGCCCTACACGTTTCACTTCTACGTTTTTAATGCGTTCACGTACAACGTGACTTGCCATAATTAAGCCTGCCACAGATGGTACGAATGCATTTGATGAAGGCGGTAATTTCGCCTTACGAATTTTTGCATTCTCGTCTGGTACAATTTCTTTACGTACTTCTTCACGAATTACGATTGGGTTTTCGTCAGAGAAGACAACTTTTACACCTTTTTTAATACCCTCTTTACGAAGCTTCGTACGAATGACTTTCGCAATTGGATCTGTATGTGTTTTAGAGATGTCCGCAATACGGAAACGAGTTGGGTCCATTTTATTCGCTGCACCCATACTTGAGATAATTTTAATTTTACGACGTAAACATTGTTTAATTAAATGAATTTTGAACGTAATCGTATCAGATGCATCCACTACAAAGTCTAAACCGTACTTAAAGAACTCTTCATATGTTTCATCTGTATAAAACATTTCTAGTCCAATTACTTCACACTCTGGGTTAATGTCCGCGATACGCTCTTTCATTAATTCTACTTTTGAACGTCCTACAGTAGATACTAAAGCGTGAATTTGACGGTTTACGTTTGTAATATCTACAACGTCTTTATCAACTAATACGAGACGTCCTACGCCAGAACGTGCTAACGCTTCAGCTGCAAAAGAACCTACACCGCCAATTCCTAAAATACCGACTGTACTATTTTTTAATATTTCAAGTCCTTCTTTACCGAAGGCTAATTCATTACGTGAAAATTGATGTAACATTCAGCTCTACACTCCTATTACAAAAATGGTCTACCATGTATTCTAGCGTTTTTCCGACTATTTGTATAGAAAAAGTTATAGAATTCCTAAAAATACATATTTCGAGAATGAAAACATAGACCAGAATTTTATTTCTTCCTAAATACACGTTTAAAAAAGAGGATTTAGAGAACCGAGCAGATCGAGGCGCTGAAGCCAGGAGGAGCGCAGTGTAGAAACACTACTCGAGCACCGGACTGGCGAAGCAACGATGAGATGCGACAGTTATCTAAACCGGACTTTTTAAACAACCTCTCAAAAAAAGTCTAGACGGTTATAGTATAACCATCTAGACCCTATTCTTACTTCTCTTCTTTCAAGCTTAATTTTAAGTTCAGTTCTTCAAGCTGCGATTCTGCAACTGGGCTTGGAGCTTCTGTTAATAAGCAGCTTGCGCTTGCTGTTTTCGGGAATGCAATTGTATCACGAAGGTTCGTACGGCCTGCAAGTAACATAACAAGACGATCTAAACCTAATGCGATTCCGCCGTGTGGTGGTGTACCGTATTCGAATGCTTCTAATAAGAATCCGAATTGCTCTTGCGCTTCTTCTTGTGAGAATCCAAGTGCTTTGAACATTTTTTCTTGTACGTCACGCTCGTAAATACGAAGTGATCCCCCACCAAGCTCATAACCGTTTAATACAAGGTCATATGCTTGTGCACGTGCTTTTTCTGGTGCTGTTTCTAGTAACTCAACATCTTCACGGAATGGCATTGTGAATGGGTGGTGAGCTGCGAAGTAACGATCTGCATCTTCATCGTACTCAAGTAGTGGCCAATCAGTTACCCATAGGAAGTTAAATTTACTTTCATCAATTAACTCAAGCTCTTTACCTAGACGTAAACGAAGTGCGCCTAAGCTATCTGCAACAACGCTCTTCTTATCTGCTACGAATAGTAATAAGTCGCCAGCAGTAGCTTCTAATGTGCTCATTAACACATTTGCATCTTCTTCACCGAAGAATTTCGCAATCGGTCCTTTTAGGCCGTCTTCTTCAACTTTAAGCCAAGCTAGACCTTTTGCACCGTATACTTTCACAAATTCAGTTAATGCATCGATGTCTTTACGAGAATATTTACTTGCAGCACCTTTTGCATTAATTGCTTTTACTTGTCCGCCGCTTTCTACAGCACTTGTAAACACTTTAAAGCCACAATCTGCTGCAAACTCAGATAAGTCTGTTAGTTCCATTTCAAAGCGTGTATCTGGCTTATCAGAACCGTAGCGAGCCATTGCATCAGCATATTTCATACGAGGGAATGGTGCACTCACTTCTACACCTTTTGCATCCTTCATAACTTTCGTCATCATACGCTCCATCATATCTAAAATTTCATCTTGTGTTAAGAATGAAGCTTCGATATCGATTTGCGTGAATTCTGGTTGACGATCCGCACGTAAATCTTCATCACGGAAACAACGTGCTACTTGATAGTAACGCTCAAATCCGCCGACCATAAGAAGCTGTTTAAATAACTGTGGTGACTGTGGTAATGCATAGAATTCACCATCATGTACACGACTTGGCACTAAATAGTCACGAGCTCCTTCTGGCGTGCTTTTCGTTAAAATTGGTGTTT
This sequence comes from Bacillus cereus group sp. MYBK95-2, assembly GCF_051915225.1. Classification (NCBI taxonomy): domain Bacteria; kingdom Bacillati; phylum Bacillota; class Bacilli; order Caryophanales; family Bacillaceae; genus Bacillus; species Bacillus cereus group sp. MYBK95-2. The sequence goes on from NZ_JBQAEH010000001.1 coordinate 858,268, forward strand.
CTACTTCTAAGAACTCTTCTGTATCTAAGAAGTTACGAATTGTTTTTGTTACATCGTGACGCATTTTGAATGTGTTGAACATTACAGGACGACGTAAGTCTAAATAACGATATTTTAAACGCACATCTTCTGATGCATCTGTATCATCAGCAATGATAATTGGCGTTGTTTTCGCTGCATTTAGTACATTTACTTTTGTTGCTTGTACTTCAATACGACCAGTTGCCATATTGTCATTAATTGCGCCTTCACCACGTTCAACAACTGTACCTTCTACGTGTAATACGTATTCGCTACGAATTGTTTCTGCTACTTCTAACGCTTCTTTTGATGTTTCTGGGTTAAATACAACTTGTACGATACCTGTACGGTCACGTAAATCGATAAAGATTAATCCACCTAAGTCACGGCGTTTTTGTACCCAACCTTTTAATTGAACTGTTTGTCCAACAGCTTCTACTGTTACTTTTCCACATGCATGTGTTCTTTCAGCCACTGTAAGTTCCCCCTATATTAATTTCTCTGCTACGTATGAAGCAAATACATCTAACGCTACTTCTTCTTGTTCACCTGTTGCCATATCTTTTAAGTTAATGATACCTTTATCTAGCTCATCTTCTCCTAATACAGCTACAAATTTCGCCTTTAGACGATCTGCTGATTTAAATTGTGCTTTCATTTTGCGATCTAAATAATCTTTTTCAACTGACAATCCAGCTTTACGAAGATCGAACGCAACTTTTGCAGCATGGTCTTTCGCTTTTTCGCCAAGCGCTACAACGTAACAATCAATGCTATGTTCAAGTGGTAATTCAATGTTTTCAGCTTTTAGCGCCATAATTAAACGTTCAATACTCATTGCAAAACCGATACCTGGCATTTCTGGTCCACCGATTTCTTGTACCAGTCCGTTATAACGGCCACCACCGCTTAATGTAGTGATTGCACCGAAACCTTCTGCCTCACTCATAATTTCAAAAACAGTGTGTTGATAATAGTCTAAACCACGCACTAAGTTCGGATCTTTTTCAAATGGAACATCCATCATCGTTAATAGTTCTTGAACTTTGTCATAGTATACTGCTGAATCTTCGTTTAAGTATTCTGTAATAGATGGTGCTGTTCCCATTAATTCATGGTTACGGTCCTTCTTACAGTCTAAAATTCGAAGTGGGTTCTTTTCTAAGCGAGATTGACAGTCAGAACAGAATTCGCCGATACGTGGCTCAAAGTGTGCGATTAATGCATCACGGTGTGCTTGACGGCTCGCTGCGTCACCTAAACTGTTTAATACAACTTTAATATTTTTTAAGCCCATGCCGCGGTAAAATTCAACAGCAAGTGCAATTACTTCTGCATCAATTGCAGGGTCATTACTGCCGATTGCTTCGATACCGAATTGTACGAATTGACGATAGCGACCTGCTTGTGGTCTTTCATAACGGAACATTTGACCGATATAGTATAATTTCGTTGGTTGTGTCGCATCACCAAACATTTTATTTTCAACGTAAGAACGTACAACAGGTGCAGTACCTTCTGGACGTAATGTTAAGCTACGCTCTCCACGATCTTGGAATGAGTACATTTCTTTTTGTACGATATCTGTCGTATCACCAACACCGCGTAAAAATAGCTCAGTGTGTTCAAAAATTGGTGTACGAATTTCTTTATAATTGTAACGACGGCAAATTTCGCGTGCTTGCCCTTCGATATACTGCCATAACTCAACAGTGCCTGGAAGAATATCTTGCGTTCCGCGTGGGATTTGAATAGACATATTCAGTTCCTCCTCAAATTGTTTTAATCTTAATAAAAATAAAAAAACTCCCGCCTCTACTGTTTAAACAGTAGGGACGAGAGTATTATACCCGTGGTGCCACCCTAATTGAAGCACGTATGCTTCCACTTTTTTAATAACGCTTAAATATGCGTTCATCCCTACTAAGCATATATGCCGTTCAAGTTGAAACCTCTAGAGTGTCATTCAATCAGTCATCATGCAGAAATGTTTTCAGCCTAAGACATTCCTTCTCTTTCCATGTGTGTCTCATTTACTCTTCTCTATCAACGGTTATATTCATATGTAAATATAAAATTACTATACGTTTGTTAAGTAGGATTGTCAAGTGCTCTAAGAACGTTCAATCTGCTTCTTTAAACGCTTTACATCTTGAAGAGAAATCCCAAACTCCGAAGCAAGCTCCATTGAAGTATTGTTTTGCTCTTTTGAAATAAAATCATGAAAATTCACGTTAAACAGTTGATTTGCACCATTTGTAACAGAATGCCCTTTTTCATTCATACGCATACGTATATCCCTCACATTCAATATGGATGTTTTACTTTTTATTGTTCCATATTGATGAGAGAGTTATACATAACCGAAACTGCTATTGATTCCAAATAAATGAACAAAACATACAACAATGTATAAAAAAGAGAGGATTATATAACCCTCTCTTTTTTATGAACACTATTTACTTTCTACAATTAAGGTCACCGGACCATCATTGACCAAAGAAACGTCCATCATTGCTCCAAACTTTCCTGTTTCCACATGTAATCCTTGTTTACGAACTTCTTCATTAAAGAAATCGTATAAACGCTCTGCATAGTCAGGTTTCGCAGCATCCATAAAGTTTGGACGTCTGCCCTTGCGGCAATCTCCGTATAATGTGAATTGCGAAATAGATAGAACTTGTCCTTCTACATCAAGTACAGAATGATTCATCTTTCCGCTCTCATCTTCAAAAATACGTAAGTTTGCAATTTTTTCCGCAATGTAAGTTGCATCTTTTTCTGTATCTTCGTGCGTAATGCCAACTAGTAATGTTAAACCGAACGGAATTTGTCCTACGATCTCACCGTCTACTGTGACAGACGCTTTCTTTGATCGTTGTAAAACAACTCTCATCTTTCTACACTCCCTATTAATGCATCATGCGTCGTACTGCATAAATTTCTGGAACGCGTTTAATGCGTTCTACTACTTTTTTCAAGTGTTGTAAGTTACGAATCGAGATTGACATATTAATTGTTGCCATCTTATTACGGTCACTTCTACCAGAAACAGCTGAAATGTATGTTTTCGTCTCTGTAACAGCTTGCAATACTTCATTTAATAAACCGCGGCGATCGTAACCTGAAATTTCAATATCAACGTTATACTCAATTTCTTTTTCAGGGCTACCTTCCCACTCTACCTCTAATAATCGTTCTACAGCTTCTTCTGTATGAACATTTACACAATCACGGCGGTGAATTGATACACCTCGGCCTTTCGTAATATACCCAACGATATCATCGCCCGGAACTGGGTTACAGCATTTCGATAAACGGATTAATAAATTATCAGCACCGCTTACCTTTACACCAGAATCCCATTTTCGAATTTTCATCGGTTTACGGACTTCTTTAACTTCAACAATTTCTTCTTCTTCGCGTTGTTTGCGGAACTTGTCCGTTAGTCGCGTAACAATTTGCGAAGCTGTAATTCCGCTATATCCAACTGCTGCAAACATATCTTCTTCATTTGCAAAGTTAAATTTCTCAGCGACGCGTTTTAAGTTATCCGGCGCCAATACTTCTTTCATCTCATACTCTAGACCACGTACTTCCTTTTCAACAAGTTCACGGCCTTTTTCAATATTTTCGTCTCTACGTTGTTTCTTAAAGAATTGACGAATTTTATTTTTCGCATGAGATGTTTGAGCAAGTTTTACCCAATCCTGGCTTGGGCCATATGAATGTTTCGACGTTAAAATTTCAATGATGTCGCCTGTTTTTAATTTATAATCCAGCGTCACCATTTTCCCGTTTACTTTTGCACCAATTGTTTTATTCCCAATTTCCGAATGGACACGATACGCGAAATCAATTGGAACAGATCCAAGTGGTAATTCCATTACATCGCCTTTCGGTGTAAAGACGAATACCATGTCAGAGAATAAATCAATTTTTAATGACTCCATAAATTCTTCTGCATTAGAAGCTTCATTTTGCCATTCTAATATTTGACGGAACCATGTGAGTTTCTTCTCTAATGTACCTGTTGTTTCTGCTGTTTTTCCTTCTTTGTATGCCCAGTGTGCCGCGATCCCAAATTCTGCAATTTCGTGCATTTCTTTCGTACGAATTTGCACTTCAAGTGGATCACCTTTCGGTCCAATTACAGTCGTATGAAGAGATTGATATAGATTTGCTTTTGGCATTGCAATATAATCTTTAAAACGACCTGGCATCGGCTTCCAGCACGTATGAATAATTCCAAGCACCGCATAACAATCTTTAATACTATTTACAACGACACGTACAGCTAATAAATCGTAAATTTCATTGAACTGCTTATTTTGCAGTGCCATTTTACGATAAATACTGTAAATATGTTTCGGTCTTCCAGAAATCTCAGGTTGAATTGCAACTTCTTTTAATTTCTCACGAATACCAGTCATTACTTCGTCTAAATATTCTTCACGTTCTGCACGTTTACGCTTCATTAAATTTACAATACGATAATATTGTTGTGGATTTAAATAGCGAAGTGACGTATCCTCTAGCTCCCATTTAATAGTACTAATTCCGAGTCTATGTGCCAAAGGTGCAAAGATTTCTAACGTTTCATTCGCTATGCGACGCTGCTTCTCTTGAGGCAAATGTTTCAATGTACGCATGTTATGAAGACGATCAGCTAGTTTAATTAAAATAACTCGAATATCTTGAGCCATTGCAATAAACATTTTGCGATGGTTTTCTGCTTGTTGTTGTTCGTGAGATTTATATTTGATCTTCCCAAGCTTTGTAACGCCATCAACAAGCATAGCAATTTCTTTGTTAAATTCCCGTTCAATATCTTCTAATGTAATCTCTGTATCTTCCACTACATCATGTAAGAAACCTGCTGATACCGTAGCTGGATCCATGTGTAAATCAACTAAAATACCTGCAACTTGAATCGGATGAATAATATACGGTTCACCCGATTTTCTATATTGTTCGCTATGCGCATCACGTGCATATTCATAGGCACGTGCCACTAGCTCAATATCTTCATCCGCTAAATATTGACTTGCTTTCTCGAGTACCTGTTCAGCTGTTAGTACCTGCTCATTTGCCATCGAATCACCTTTTATTGAAAATTGACTTTATCTTTATTTAATAGAATAAATTATATTCTATCATTATAACCCAATGATTGTGAATTGTGAAAAGGAAAAGATTTTACTGACATTTCACCATAATTTTTTGTTCAATTATACAAAAGTACCCGCTCCTCTCCAAGAGATTCACGGGTACTTTTTATCACCGTAGTTTTACCTATATAGTGATTAGTATTTTTCTAATACTAATACATCGTAACCATCTAACATTTTACGACCATCTAAGTAAGTAAGTTCTACTAAGAATGCAATTCCTGCTACAACTCCGCCTAGCTCTTCAACTAACTTAATTGTCGCTTCGATTGTTCCACCTGTAGCTAATAGATCATCTGTAATTAATACGCGTTGACCTGGCTTAATTGCATCTTTATGGATTGTTAAAACGTCTTTACCATATTCTTTACCGTAGTCAACTGTAATTACTTCACGTGGTAATTTTCCTAATTTACGAACTGGCGCAAATCCTACTTCTAACGCATAAGAAACTGGGCAACCGATAATGAAACCACGAGCTTCTGGTCCTACTACAACATCGATATCTCTTTCTTTTGCGTACTCAACGATTGCGTCTGTTGCTGCTTTGTATGCTTTACCGTCATTCATTAAAGGTGTAATGTCTTTAAACACAATACCTTCTTTCGGATAATCCGGTACAATTGCGATATGTTGCTTGAAATCCATATTTCTGAATCCTCCTCAGATCTAAAAGGTTTGTAAATACAAATCCTTTACCCTAACTGTTCTACTTCTTTATGATTACGAATCGTTTCAAACCATGTATATAGTTGCTGATATGTGCTATAAACCAATTCTTTTTCTAATTGTAAGTGGTTCATTTTCTCACGATATGTGTTCGATTCAATTAAATCACGCTTTTGTTTTTTGTCTGCCATAAAAATGACGCCATCTTTTATTGTAACAAATTCTAACTCAAAAAACACCTGTGTCATGAAATTTACTGTATCTTTTGACCAACCTTTATGACGACATAGTTGTTCTCCATATTGTCTTAAAGAAAATGGTGTTTTTTGGCTTAAGAAAGAATAGTACCATTTAAAGTGTTCTCTCGTCGGAACTGTACTAAATAAGTGGTTATTCTCTTGATAAAATAGCGTATAAATTCGCGCTGGGAATCCTACCTTAAATAGCTCACGTAATTCATCTGTTCCTTTTGGTAAATCAAGTAACACGATATATTGATCATCTAAATGCGTTACTTCTGAAGCATGCATGAGCTTTTCTTTATAGCTCTCTAAAGAAAATTTATTCAATACCTCTTCAGAAAAATACACCATTGTTATTTTTTCTTTCGGAAGTTCTGCTAAATTTGCTTCTGCATTACGCATACTACGCCAATCAAATAATTGCCACGCCTCTACAGCAATATCTTGTACCATTAGTTGTGGCTTCTTAAAGTTATTCCATTCATTAATAGACGCTTCTCCTATTACAGATACTTTTGCAACTGGAGAGATTTCTTTCGCATATGCACCAAAGCCAAATCCAATTGTATCCAGTGTTGCTTGTCCATCACGAAGAGCCATTTTTAAATGAGAGCCATCTGATCCGATTGCGCGAATGCTTTCTAACTCTGCATCTTTTACTGCAATACGTGGTTTCGGATTTCCAACACCAAACGGGGCTAGTTTTTGCATATCTTCAATTGCCGCTAGCGTTACATCCTCTACTTTACAAAAAACATCAACTGCTGTAATTGGAATAAAATCTTCTTCTGTTAAAATTGCATCTGCTTGTTCATTTAAGCGGCGACGTAATTCATCTACATCATTCATATGTAGCGTCATTCCCGCTGCCATCGGATGCCCTCCGAAGTGTGGTAATAACTCTCTACAATCTGATAAATTTGCAAACAAATCAAATCCTGCAATACTACGTGCTGAGCCTTTTGCTGTTTCTTTTATAGGATCAATGCTTAATACAATCGTCGGACGATAAAAACGTTCAACTAATTTCGAAGCAACAATTCCAATTACCCCTGGGTTCCAGCCTTCTTTCGCAAGTACTAATACTTTATTTTCTTCTGGTGGGAAGTTATTTTCCACTTCAGCGATAGCCTCTTCTGTAATTTGCTTTACAATATCTTTTCGCAGTTTGTTCAGCTCATCAATTTCTTCAGCTAGCTCTTTCGCTTCCTCTGGATCATCTGATAATAAAAGGTGTACAGCCGGCGCAGCATCTTCTAAACGCCCAACCGCATTAATACGAGGTGCAATTGAGAAACCAATACTCTCTTCGGTAATTTCACTTTGCGAAACGTTAGCAACTTTAAACAATGCCTTCAAACCAATATTTCTCGTCATACGCATATGTTTTAAACCGCGTTTCACTAGCAACCTATTTTCACCATGAAGTGATACTAAATCGGCTACTGTACCAATTACTGCGATCTCTAATAAATGTTCTGGTACACGGCCTAATAGTGCATGCGCAACTTTAAACGCAACACCTACACCAGCTAAATAGTGAAACGGATATACACCGCCATCTAATTTCGGATGTATAATCGCAAGTGCTTCTGGCAATTCTGGCGGTGGCTCATGGTGATCTGTAATAATTAGATCTATTCCAAGCTCTTTCGCTACATTCGCTTCATGTACCGCTGCAATACCAGTATCGACAGTAATAATTAGCGAGAACCCTGCGCTATGCGCCCAACGAAATGCTTCTTCGTTCGGTCCATACCCTTCTGTAAAACGATTTGGAATGTAAAATTCTACTTCTGCACCTAATTCTTGAAGAGCAAGATATAAAACTGTCGTACTACTTACTCCGTCCGCATCGTAATCACCAAATATTAATATTTGCTCTCCATTTTGAATCGCCTTATTTACACGTTCTACCGTTCTATCCATTCCTTCTAATAAAAATGGATCATGAAATTCTTGATTTTCTGTATTTAAAAAATCTAAAATCTTATCTTCTGTATCGAGTCCTCTACCGAGGAATAACGAAACGACAAGTGGCGATAACTGTAATTTACTTGCTAATTCACTCACTCGCTCGTCATTATATTCTTTTTCTTTCCAACGCGTCTTCGGTTGTAACACGAAATCACCCCTTAACCTGTTCATTATACAAGACAGATTAAGGGGTGACAATATAATGCAAACTACGATGCAATATCTATATACTAAAATGTTAATGATGTTTAATTTGGAGAATACGGATTTATATGTACGAATACATTTTGTACATTATCTTGTTTCATAAGTATTTCTTTCACATGTTTTCCAATACGGTGTCCTTCCTCTACAGTAATGTATGGATCTACGGACACTTTAATATCGACAATAACATAATGACCATGCTCCCGTGCATATAAAGAACCAATTTTTTTCACACCATCTACTTGAAGAACTGCTTCTCTAAGCGGAATAACATCCTCCTCATGAAGAACATGGTCAAGCGTTGCATGAATTGCTTCCGCTCCAATGCTCCATGCCATTTTTACAACAAGAAGTGAAACAACTAATCCCGCAATTGGATCAGCGTATACAAGCCAGTCTATACCAAGCTTACCACCTATTATAGCTGCACAAATACCGATTAAAGCTGCAATTGAAGAAAATACATCCGAACGGTGCTCATATGCATTTGCAATAATTGCATCACTGTTTACTCTTTTCCCTAATCGGAATTTATATTGAAACATTCCTTCTTTCACGACGATTGAAAGAACAACAGCAAATATCGTAATTCCTTTCGGCGGTTCTAGTTCTTGCGAAAAAGCTTTTATAGACGAAATCGCGATTTCAAGTCCCACAATAAATAATAATACCGCAACAATAATCGCTGAAATCGATTCCGCTTTACCATGACCATACGGATGATCCTCATCAGGTGGCTGCTTTGCCGCTCGCAATCCAAAAAGTACAGCTAGCGAACCTATTACATCTGATGCAGAATGCACGGCATCCGCTAATAGCGCTTTACTGTTCCCAATATAACCAATTACCGCCTTTACAATCGCTAATATAATATTACCAACGATCCCGACAATAGCACCAAACTCGGCCTGTTTAAAACGTTCATCTTTTTCCATAATTAAAATCCCTTCTTTTCTTAACCTATCTTTTTATTTTAACAAAAACAGCGATAGCACCACCACTTTCTTCCATCTTCTTTCTGTTAAAAAGTTGCTATCTTATTGTATCCACAAACGAAAAAAGAGATGCCTCATAAAGAGACATCATCTTTTCTATACTTGCGGTTCAGATTCTACTTTCTCAACCTTCTTCTTGTTTTTTCCCTTTTTCAAACGACGGTTTTCAAGCATTAACCAAATTTGAGAGGCAACGAAAACAGAAGAGTACGTACCTACAATTAATCCAACAAGTAACGCAAACGAGAAGTTACGTAGTGACTCACTACCGAAGATAAGCAGTGCAATTACTGGGAATAACACTGTTAATACGGTGTTAATCGAGCGACCAAGCGTTTGGCGAATACTTGCATTTACGATTTCTTCTAGATCTTTTATATCGCGCACTCGTTTTTTCTGTTTGTATAATTCACGGTTTCTATCAAATGTAACAATCGAGTCATTAATAGAATAACCGATGATTGTTAGTACTGCAGCAATAAACGTTAAGTCTACCTCTAGTTGGAAAATACTAAACATAACAATCATAACGAATGCGTCATGTAATAATGCAAGTACTGCAGATAACGCATACGTAAAGCGGAAACGAATACTTACGTATAAAATGATAACCGCAGAAGCAATCAGTACTGCGATAAATGCATTTCGTGCAATTTCTTTACCGATTGTCGGTGAAACTGTACTTACGTTTGGATCTGTACCATATTTATCGTGGAAGAATGTTTTTGTTTTCGCAATTTCATCTTTTGATAAAACACCTAATGTACGAACTGCGAAACCTTTATTGTCATCTCCAGTCGGTACAATATTTTCTTCCTTCACATCAATGTTCAATTCTTTAAAATCTTTATGAACATCAGACACAGTAACGGCTTGTTTTGATTGCAAGTCGATACGTGTACCACTCGCAAAGTCAATACCAAGGTTCAATTTGAAAATTGGTAAGATAATTGCTCCTGCAATTACAACTACAATCGAGAAAATAAGGAATTTATGACCGATATTTACGAAATTAATACGATCAAATCTCGTTGGCGGATGTACTACACCTTTTGTTAATGGAATAATATCCTTTTGTTTCACACCAAAATATCCTGGTTTTTTATCAAAGTAACGGCTCTTTACAAGTAGACCTAGTAAGAAACGAGTACCGAATACGTTCGTAATAAAACCAACTAAAATACTTACGATTAAACTTGTTGCAAATCCTTTTACAGAGCTATTACCATAAACGAATAACACACCAGCTGCTGCAAGAGTCGTAACGTTTGCATCTAGAATTGTTGCTAATGAACGATGGTTACCAGCACGGAATGCCGACATCATTGACTTACCGATTTTCAGCTCTTCTTTCAGTCTCTCGTACGTAATAATATTCGCATCAACTGCGATACCTACTCCGAGCACTAACGCTGCAATACCTGGCAACGTAAGAACTGCATGCATCCAGTTAAAGACAAGTAATGTAACGAAAATGTATAAACCTAACATAATAACCGCTACAAGTCCTGGTAAACGGTAGAATACAAGCATAAATAAGAAAATAAGAGCGATACCAATCGCACTAGCGAAAATCGTTTGCTCTAACGCTTGTTGACCAAATTTCGCTCCAACAGATGTTGAATACATTTCTTTTAAATCAACAGGAAGTGCACCTGCATTTAATAAAGATGAAAGTTGTTTCGCACTTTCAACTGTGAAGTTTCCACCTACGATAGATACTTCAGCTTGGTTAAATACTTGGTTTACTGTTGCTGCTGATAAGAATTTCGGATTCGGTTTTGCAGATTCTGCTTTATACGAATCTTTTCCTTCTTCAAAGTCAAGCCAAATTACCATTAAATTCGTTGGTGGTGGCATTTTAGAAATTTTTTCAGTTACTTCACGGAATTTTTCAGCGCTTTTTAGTGTAAGACCTACGCTCGCACGGCCTTGCTCATCAAATGTTTGCTTCGCTCCGCCGCCTTTTAAATCCGTTCCATCCATAAGAAGGTTATCGTCCACATCACGGAATGTTAATTTCGCTTGTGTTGATAACATTTCACGTGCTTTTTGCTGATCTTGTACACCAGCAAGCTGTACACGAATTCGATCTTGCCCTTCGATTTGAATGTTCGGCTCACTTACACCGAGAACATTGACACGATTTTCAAGAGCACCTACTGTACTTACAAGTACATCTCGATCGATTTTATCACCTTTTTTGGCTGGTTTTACTTCATACAGAATTTCAAAACCACCGCGAAGGTCTAGTCCTAGACTAATTCCTTTTGCTATGTCTTTTCCTGCCGCACCAATTACTCCACCGATTAATAAGACGATGAGGAAAAAGGCGGCAATTCTCGTACCACGCTTTGCCATATGTACCCTCTTTCTGCTACTAACACTTTCAATAAATCTCTTACGATTCACTGCTATACGTGTGCATACGCCTAGTTAGTAGACTTCCTTTCTATAATTTTTGCTAGTTCATCACTAGCTCTATAGGTAAGCTTTTACACTACCTACACTTCCATCATTTATTTTCCTCTTCACTACCTCCTTTATATATAATCTTAGACATAATTATTTCCTCTTTATCAATACATATCATTATACTGCAAAAGGAAGAACAAACCAATTGCAGTCGGTTATTTATTTTCGTACTCATCAAATGACCAAAGTGGCGCTTGGTAAGCTTCAACAGTTAAATATGTCATATATTCATTAGCTGTTACTGTTAATACGTCATTAACTAATTCATACAATCTAACATCGCTGTCTATCTTCTTCCACTTTTTCACTTTAAGAAACTTCCAAATGTCATCATCTGTCACTCGGTCGTAACCGAACATTTGAAACTCTTCTACTTTACTTTCTAAAACGACTTGTAACTGTCCGCGGTATGATTCTACCAAAGCCTCTCTATCTAACATCTATAAACATCTCCTTCTTATTTCAGCACGAAAAAGTCGCTTTAATCCCGCTCTAATGGACAGCAATAACTACTTTCAAGAGCACTATCATACTTCACTCTCTTAAATGCTTGTCATTCTTGTCTCGTACGTGCATATAAATTATTGTAAATCATTCCATTGATTTTGAGAAGGTAGGAGAAGAACATGACGAGACAAAGCTTTTTAAAAGGCGCATTTATTTTAATGATAGCCGGCTTTATTACAAAAATACTCGGCTTTATCAACCGCATAGTAATGGCACGTATTTTAGGAGAAGAAGGCGTTGGTCTTTATATGATGGCCGTTCCTACATTCATTTTAGCAATTACATTGACACAAATTGGTCTTCCTGTCGCAATTGCAAAATTTGTAGCAGAAGCGGAAGCTGTGAACGATAAACAAAGAGTTAAAAAAATATTAACCATATCACTAGCTGTTACATCCGTTATTAGTATCATTTTAACAATCGGAATTATGTTCCTCACACCTATTTTAGCAAAAACATTATTAACCGACGAAAGAACCTACTATCCATTAATGGCCATTTTGCCCGTTGTTCCTGTTATTGCTGTTTCTTCTGTTTTGCGTGGTTACTTTCAGGGGAAACAAAACATGAAACCTAGCGCTTATGCGCAAGTTCTAGAACAAGTCGTCCGCATTACCATTATCGCTATATGCATTCAATTATTTTTACCTTACGGCATAGAATATGCTGCAGCCGGCGCTATGTTATCAGCTGTTCTCGGTGAAGTTGCATCCTTATTATTTTTACTCACGTTATTTCAGCGAGAAAAACATTTATCAATACGCTCTGGATTTTTCACTACTGTAAAGGAAAGCAAAGGGACATTTTATTCTCTGATGGATATTGCCCTTCCAACTACAGGAAGTCGTTTAATCGGCTCCGTTTCATATTTTTTTGAACCTATTGTCGTTATGCAAAGCTTAGCAATCGCTGGTGTCGCTGCTTCTGTTGCAACCCAGCAATACGGTATATTAAACGGTTATGCATTCCCGCTCCTATCACTACCCGCCTTTATTACATACGCTCTCTCTACAGCGCTCGTTCCTTCTATTAGTGAAGCAATGGCAAAAAGACAACATAAATTAGTAGAGCACCGTTTACAACAAGCACTTCGAATTTCATTAATTACCGGCGGATGGTCTGTCGTTATATTATACGTATTCGCTTCTCCTGTTTTAACTCTTATGTATGGATCAGACAGCGCAACAGCATTCATTCAACTTCTTGCGCCTTGCTTTTTATTTCATTATTTCCAAAGTCCACTCACCTCTGTTTTGCAAGCTTTAAACTTAGCAAGAGCCGCAATGATGAATACATTTATTGGTGCCATCGTGAAATTAATCGTTATTTTTGTACTAGCATCAAGGCCAGAGTTTCAAATGATGGGGGTTGCACTTGCTATTGCTGCAAATATTGTAACAGTAACATTTCTTCACTACGCTACTGTTTTAAAAAAGATTACATTTACCATTTACGCAAAAGACTATATTTTCGGCGGACTTGCCATCGGTATCGCAGGCGCCTTCGGTTTTTATCTTCATAAATATATTATTTTCTCTCATTCCCTTGGCATACAAACATTATGGGAAATCACTTTAACAACAATTGTTTATATCGTACTTCTCTTCACTTTCAAACTCATTCGAAAAGAAGAGTTAAGTCGTCTCCCTATCATTCGTAAGCTTTCATTTTTGAAATAAGGTGAAACTTTAATCAGTGGGGTAATCTCCACTGATTATTAGTTATACTAATCATCCTTACTCTTCCAAAGGATAAGTCTCTAATTTTCTTTTACATCAACAAAAAATTGTCCATTTTGAAAACTACAGTATAAAATTTGTGTTATATCGTTATAACCTAAGTTTTTTAATTTCTCAATAAGCCATTCATCTGTATGCTCAATCATTTGTAAATGACTAGATTGAATTTCTCCATCAATAATAAGAGGAAGCGTAAACTGCAATGTATCTTGTTTATTTTTTTGTTTTTGAAAGACAGATAACTTCCCAGACGGTTCCAAAATAGCATATTCTACATCCCGAATATCGCCAACTCCTTGTTCCCTTAATTGCATCATTAAATCATCAATATTATATCGTTGGTTTCTCATCTTTTTTTCATCAATCTTTCCCGCATTAATAATAATTGCTGGTTCACCTTCTATTAAATGCCGAAATCGTTGAAACTTTAATGAAATGACTGACAAAATGATTTGTATGCACATAAGAAAAGTCATCGGAACTAATTGATGCCAAAGTGATTTATCGGTATTTTCAATTGCTACTACAGCCATTTCTCCAAGCATAATAAATACGACTAAATCTAATACACTTAGCTCTCCTATCTCACGTTTACCCATAAGACGAAAAATAATTAAGATGATGATATACAAAAGCATTGTCCGTCCAATTACCGATATCCATTCCATTTCTACATCTCCTTTTTTACGTATAGACTCCCCTATAAAAAAGAAACTAGTCTAACTTGAGCAAAAGGAAAATATGCTTGTATTAAAAAGGGGGAATGCATAAATGGATGGAACGAAAAAATTATCAACTGCAATTGGCTTCGGTATTGTTACGCTACTAATTCTCGCATCTATTACTAGTATGATTATGGCTCTTTTATTAAAGTTTACGAATATAAATGAAGGGACATTAACCGTTACTATTTTTATACTCGCTCTTTTATCTATGCTTATGTCTGGATTTACTGCCGGCAAAAAGGCTCAAGGAAAAGGTTGGCTAGTAGGTTTCACAACAGGGCTCACGTTCACTATACTCGTCTTTCTAGTTAACTATTTAGGCTTTTCTCAAACCTTATCGAACTCACAATTACTATATCAATTAGCATTAATGGGGGCGAGTACACTCGGTGGTATTTTCGGTGTAAATATGTCAAAGCAAAGTAACTAAAAAAGGCCCTGCACATTTCATGCAGGGCCTTCCACATTAGTTTTTCACAACTTCACGAATCGCATTGCGATCGAAAGTTAAGTGTGAACCACCAGATTTAATAACGATTTTTGTCTCATCTACTGATTCGATTGTACCGTGTAAACCACCGATTGTTACGATAGCATCACCTTTTGCTAACTCACTTTGCATTTGAGCAACTGCTTTTTGACGTTTTTGTTGCGGGCGAATTAATAAGAAATAGAAAATCGCAAACATCGCAACGATCATAACGATATTCATCATACCTGCATTCATCTTTTGTTCCTCCTTTTAAATTATGTATTAGAAGTTTTTAGCATTCGGTTTATTAAAGCCATACTGTTCAAAGAACTCTTCGCGGAAATCGCCAAGACGGTCTTCACGAATAGCTTGTCTCACCTGCTCCATTAAGTTTAACAGAAAATGAAGGTTGTGATAAGACGTTAAACGAATTCCGAACGTTTCATCACATTTCATTAAGTGACGAATGTACGCACGTGAGTAGTTTTTACATGTGTAGCAATCACAGTTTGGATCAAGCGGACCGAAGTCTCTTGCGAATTTCGCATTTTTTACAACAAGGCGACCTTCACTTGTCATACACGTACCATTTCGAGCGATACGAGTTGGAAGTACGCAGTCAAACATATCAATCCCACGAATTGCGCCATCGATTAACGAATCAGGAGAACCTACACCCATTAAGTAACGAGGCTTATTATCTGGAAGAAGTGGTGTTGTAAACTCAAGAACACGGTTCATAATATCTTTCGGTTCACCAACAGATAAACCACCTACAGCGTAACCAGGGAAGTCCATTGAAACAAGGTCTTTCGCACTTTGACGACGAAGCTCTTCGTATTCCCCGCCCTGTACAATACCGAATAAACCTTGATCTTGCGGACGTTCATGCGCTTTTAAGCAACGTTCTGCCCAGCGGCTCGTACGCTCTACAGATTTCTTCATATATTCAAAAGTAGCCGGGAATGGTGGACACTCATCAAATGCCATCATAATATCTGAACCTAATGCATTTTGGATTTCCATCGCTTTTTCTGGTGATAAGAATAATTTATCTCCATTTAAGTGATTACGGAAGTGAACGCCTTCCTCTTCAATACGACGGAAGTCACTTAAACTGAATACTTGGAAACCACCAGAGTCTGTTAAGATTGCACGATCCCAGTTCATAAATTTATGCAAGCCGCCTGCTTCACGAATAATTTCATGACCTGGACGTAGCCATAAATGATACGTATTACTTAAAATAATGCCAGAATCCATTGCTTTTAATTCTTCTGGTGACATTGTCTTAACTGTTGCAAGTGTACCAACTGGCATAAATGTTGGTGTATCAAATGAACCGTGCGGCGTATGCACACGACCTAAACGGGCACCCGTTTGTTTACATGTCTTAATAAATTCATAACGAATTGCTGTCATAACTTACTCCTTTTATTTGTTTCTCATTTTAGCGTGAGATGCAACGAACATTGCATCACCGAAGCTAAAGAAACGATATTTTTCTTTTACTGCTTCATTATAAGCATGAAGTACATTATCTCTATTTGCAAATGCACTTACAAGCATAATTAATGTTGATTTCGGTAAATGGAAGTTTGTAATTAAACCATCAATTGCTTTAAATTCATATCCCGGATACATGAAAATATCTGTCCATCCAGAAGCGGCGCAGAGCTTACCGTCATGATCTGTTGCAATTGTTTCTAACGTACGAGTTGATGTCGTACCTACAGTAATAATACGTCCACCATTCTCTTTCACACGATTTAATAATGCCGCTGTCTCTTCAGACATATGATAATATTCTGCGTGCATATGGTGTTCTTCAATCGTGTCTGCAGAAACTGGTCTAAATGTTCCAAGTCCTACGTGAAGTGTAATGAATGCTAACTGAACGCCTTTTTGCTTTAACTTCTCAAGTAACTCTTCTGTAAAGTGAAGTCCCGCAGTCGGCGCTGCTGCTGAACCGATTTCTTTCGCATATACTGTTTGATAGCGATCGCGATCTTCCAGCGTCTCTTTAATATATGGAGGAAGCGGCATTTCCCCAAGTTCATCTAAAATTTCATAGAAGATGCCATCATATGAAAATTCAAGCTGGCGTCCACCTTGATCTGCAGTTCCTGTGCAAGTTGCTTTTAATTTCCCTTCGCCAAAAGAGATAACAGTTCCTTCTTTTACACGTTTCGCTGGCTTTACAAGCGTTTCCCACTTATCACCTTCTTCTTGTTTTAAAAGAAGTACTTCAATGTGCGCGCCTGTATCTTCTTTCACACCGTACAAACGAGCAGGCATAACTTTCGTTTCATTTAAAACTAAGCAATCCCCCTCATGTAAGTAAGAAAGAATATCCGTAAAATGTTTATGCTCAATATCACCTGTTTCACGGTCTAACACCATTAATCTTGATGTTTCACGATCTTCTAACGGGACTTGTGCAATAAGTTCTTCTGGTAAATGAAAATCAAACAGATTTATATCCATAGCTATATCCACCTATTTCTTATTTAAATCGATTTATTATATACATAATAAAAGATAATACAATACTTAACACAATACATGTAATGATAGGAAAATAAAAGGTAACGTTTCCTTTTTTCACAAAAATATCGCCTGGAAGCCTTCCAATGAACTTCCAAGCTAATCCAACAACGATGAGTAAGATCCCGGCTGTAATAAGCAGCTTTGGCATCTCCGTCATACTTTTGGTATCTCCATTCCGAAATGTTCATACGCAAGCGGCGTTACAATTCGGCCCCTTGGCGTTCGTTGTAAAAAGCCAATTTGTAATAAATACGGCTCATACACATCTTCAATCGTATGAGATTCTTCTCCAATTGTTGCTGAAACCGTTTCTAATCCAACTGGACCGCCACGGAATTTCTCAATAATACCAAGCAGTAATTTATGATCAATATGATCTAGACCTAATTTATCTACTTGCAGTAGCTCTAATGCCATTTGTGTAATTTCCATCGTAACCGTTCCGTTACCACGAACTTGCGCGAAATCACGTACACGTCTTAAAAGACGATTCGCAATACGAGGTGTACCACGAGCACGTCTTGCAATTTCTAATGCAGCTAACGAATCGATTTCAACTTCAAATACTTCTGCTGTACGTTCAACAATCGCAGAAAGCTGATCTACTGTGTAGTACTCTAACCTTGAAAGTACACCGAAGCGGTCACGAAGCGGTGCCGATAATGCTCCAGCACGTGTTGTTGCTCCAACTAATGTAAATGGCGGTAAATCTAGGCGTACAGAACGTGCTGAAGGCCCTTTTCCAATTACAATATCAAGGCAAAAGTCTTCCATCGCAGGATACAATACTTCTTCAATTGATCTATGCAAACGATGAATTTCATCAATAAATAATACATCCCCTGGCTGAAGCGCTGTTAATACAGCAGCTAAATCTCCTGGTCTTTCAATTGCGGGACCTGAAGTTGTTCTAACATTAACGCCCATCTCATTGGCAATAATATTCGCAAGCGTCGTTTTACCAAGACCTGGTGGTCCATATAAAAGCACGTGATCTAACGTTTCTTCACGCATTTTCGCCGCTTCAATAAATACTTCTAAATTATGTTTTGCTTTATCTTGGCCAATATACTGACGGAGCGTCTGTGGCCGTAATGAATATTCTAAATCCGCATCTTCATATGCAGATTCCCCTGAAAGGAGACGTTCGTCCATTATACTCACCTCTTACCATTTAGTAAAAGACTAAGTGCCTTTTTAATATACTGATCCGTCGTTAATGATTCTTTTAATAACTCTGGTACAACACGAGAAACTTCGCGTTCTGCGTATCCAAGTGCGCGGAGAGCTTCCAGTGCCTCATCAAGCTCAGCTGATGAACCTTTCTTCTCATCAAAACGTTCTGTGTCTGAGAATAAATCAACAAATGCATCTGGTACGACATCTGCTAGTTTTCCTTTTAAATCTAAAATCATTTGGCGTGCTGTTTTCTTTCCGACGCCTGGGAATTTCACTAAAAACTTCTCATCTTCATGCTCAATCGCTTGAACGACCTGTCCTGTTTGACCAGAAGCTAAAATTGCAAGAGCTCCTTTTGGCCCAATGCCAGACACGCCTAACAACTTTGTAAATAATAAACGCTCTTCACGTGTTTTAAACCCGTAAAGTGCCATAATATCTTCTCTCACATAATGATATGTATAGACACGGATTTCTTGCTTACTTCTTTGAAATACATACGGATTTGGTGTGAAAATTTGATAACCAATTCCAGTATGATCAATTACGACATATTCCGGCCCTACATACTCCACGTAACCTGTAACATATTCAAACAAAATACGATCTCTCCCTCTTAAATCATGTATTCCATTTTAACATATTTAATGATAGAAAAGCGAGACTGCCCCAACAAATGTTCTCCACTTGAAACTTCTGTTATTTTCCATTGACAGAAAGGTTAAAGCACCTTAATATACAGGAGTCGATAATGATTATCAATACTAATTAAAGGGGTTACATCAGGATGAAACGTAAGCTATTTATTTTATTTACTATTATGCTCGTTGTTCTTTCTATCGTTGGCTGTTCTTCTCAAAAAGAAGAATCGAAGGCAAAAGAACAACCGAAAACAAAAGTTGTAAAACATGCTAAAGGTGAAGCTACAATTCCAGTAAATCCAAAGAGAATTGTTGACTTATCTGGATCAACAGAAGAACTATTACTTCTTGGACACAAACCTGTTGGTACAGCAAATACATATAAAGATAAAATCCAAAATCACTTAACAGACAAGTTAGATGGAGTAAAAGCAGTAGGTTGGTACTGGGCACCTAGAGTTGATTTAGAAGCTGTTACTGCTTTAAAACCAGACTTAATTATTTTAAACAACCGTCAATTAAAAATTTATGATCAACTAGAAAAGGTTGCACCTACAGTTGTTCTAGAAACAAACTTAGAAGACTGGCGTGGTAAGTTTAAAGAAGTAGGTAAGCTATTTGACGAAGAGAAGAAAGCAGACAAATGGATTGCAGACTACGATAAGAAAGCAGACTCTTTATCTAAAAAAATTAAAGAGAAAACAAAAGATGAGAACTTTATGTTCGTTGCAGTTACACCACAAAACTTCCGTGTATACGGTAGCTTCGGATACGGTGACATCATCTTTAATGACTTAAAACTTCCAGCAACAAAAGGTACGGATTTAAAACAAACGATGGCGCAAGTATCACTAGAAGGTCTAGTTGCATTCCAGCCTGACCAAATGTTTATTGTAAACTTCGGCGGCGAAGCTGATAAAGTTTACGAAGACTACAAAAACAGTGCCGTTTGGAAAGACAATAAAGCAGTTAAAAATAATCACGTATATGAAGTATCAAATGAAGTCTTCAATACGAAAGCATTCAATCCAATCGGAAAAGATATGCTAATTGATGAAATCGCAAAAGAAATTTTAGCTAAAAACAAATAAGAAAAAAAAGCAGCTCACCATGAGCTGCTTTTTTTCTTACTTTGAACTGCGTATTGCTTCATTTTTTCAATCGTCTTCACAAAACCTTCTTTTGATTTAATACGAATGCCACGTTTCAATTTCGCACGTTCATAGCTCTCAAGCTTTTTCATATCAATTTGAAAGAAAGAATGGATCGCATTATCACTTTTCGGTACACCTTTGAAAATTTGTAATATCCCTTCCTCTGAAACACCAAAATACCCGCTCGTTTTCAATAACGGAGAAATATCATCAACTTTCTTTTGCAATACAATTTGTACATCATCACGATCAACGAGCTGCCATTCTTTATACTGCTGTAAAAACTTTTCTAAATCCGTCACTTTTTCTGTAAGTATTTCTTCGCTTACTTCGCCATCAACATACATACGCTCTAATAAAATTGTAACCTCAGGTTCTTTTTTCGTTACTTCTGGTACTGGCCCTTCCGCCTTCACATTCGTTCCATAAACGAAACAAAACATCATAACGAAAGCTTGCATCGCAATCAGTATCCATTTCATTTCCGTTCACCTCTTTTAGGCAAGATCATACTTTCATTAGTAGTTTTTCCGGAAATGGGGGTTTTATCCATATTACATTTCTTTCGAAAAATAAAAAATGCAGATAAGGGTTTACCTCATCTGCATGTATCATTTACTTTTATATAAAATGAAAGACGCCTGCAAAGCAGGCGTCTTGATGCGTTTACGGCGAGAGACCAGGCGACCACATTCGCGTGTTTAGCACTTAAGCATATCTCTCGTCTTACGTAAATTAGCTCATCGCTTTGCTAATATAACATTAATAAAGTATAAGTGCAACATGTTTATAAAAATATTTTATTTCCTCTTTCATCCAAATTATTTTATGTAAATTATAAATTGATAATTGCAATATATATGTTACAATTAATGTGACAGCGAAATCATAATAAGCAGGGGATGAATATTATGAAAAAAATAAAGGATGAACGCCTCATTCTTCAAATGTTAAAAAACATACGTATTGTCTTTCTTTTTCAATACATTGGCGTAGTTGGAATTTTAGGCTATATCGGATTCACTGAAGGCATTGATCAAATTACGAAATCTCCATTGTGGCTATTATTTATGTTTACAAGTATTTTACTTGCTTATTTACAGTTAAGTGTTTCAATCGATGTAGAAGAAGGCGAAAAGGAAATACAGTTAACTCCTTATTACAAACTTGTCTTCCACTCCCTTATTGTAGGAATCGTTACGGCTATTATTTATATTATTTTCATTCCAGAAAGACCTCTATTTGAAGCTATTTCAACAGGTAGTATTCTTTTCATATGCTTTTTAGTTTCTTATTCCGTTAGTTATTTTATTAAAAAACGTCGCTTACAAGACAACGATGAATAAAGAGGAAGGGCTATCCCTTCCTCTTTTGTTTTGTTATCGCACTGTACCAGTTAAACCGTAACGAATGTCTCGGAACATATTCACTATGTCACGATTAAAATCGTTTGTAACTGTACCGTTACGTAGACGCGTACTCATTGCATCGACACGAGTAAACATATCATTTCTTACAGAAACATATACGTTTCTGTTTCCAACTTCATTTGCAACAGCTTGACGAATTTCGTTAGCCATCGCCGTTTCATTTGTCACTGTGTTACGTGGTTTTACCGCAATCGCTACATCGTTTCCATATACAACTGTAGACACACGGTCTACGTTATTCATACGTTTCACACGATTTGTTATTCTTTCAGCTGTTTTACCATCATTGTTAATGTATGAATTGTTCATTGTAATATTACGAGTTGGATGCGGATTAGCAATTTGTCCATTGTAATTTACATCTCGATAATAATTGTATCCTGTATCGTTACGACCATTTCTATATGTTACATAATCTGTATAACGATCATTACGTGTCACATTATCACGATACTGGTGTGTATCATTATAAGATGTACGCTCGTAATTGTAGTTACGTCCATCCATTGCATTGTTATCTTTCGGTGTACCACATGCAGCTAATGCACTGGTAACTAACAAAGAAGCAGCAATCACTTTTACTTTCGTATTCAATACAAAAACCCCCTCTGTTAGAATGAGCTTCTCTACTGAAAAGCTCCCTCTTATGATGAGTAACCGAGAAGGTTTTTACACTGTTAATATTTCACTGGGAATTTTCTAGCACTTCATAAAAAAACTTCATTTTCTTAATTAACAGGAATGTAAAAAAGGCGGGAATACTCCCGCCTTTTTAAACTTCTTCTTCGTCCTCTTCTTCTGAAACGGGCTCTCCAAATACATTCGGTGGATCTGGTTGATAATACATCGTTCCTGGCTGTGGTGCATATGCAGACTGAGTTGGTTGGTAATATAAAGGATTCGCATATTGCGGACCGCCTGGTTGTGGACTATATAGTCTACTTTCTCCTCCGCATCCACAATCTTCCTCACCCTGCACAAGCGGCGGCATATTATTATCCATTGGCATCATATTCTGGTTTGGCATAGACGTATATTGCGGTCCGAACGGCGCTCCTTGCTGATATGGCATTTGATATGGATTTGGTTGTTGATAATACGGATTCGGCGGCATCATGGGCTGTTGATACGGCATTTGATAGGGCATCATATTGGGTGGTTGATTGTTATCCATAATCGGCATCATATTCGGCATTTGATTGTTATCCATAATCGGCATTATATTCGGCATTTGATTGTTATCCATAATCGGCATCATATTCGGCATTTGATTGTTATCCATAATCGGCATCATATTCGGCATTTGATTGTTATCCATAATCGGCATCATATTCGGCATTTGATTGTTATCCATGATCGGCATCATATTCGGCATTTGATTGTTATCCATAATCGGCATTATATTCGGCGGCTGGTTGTTATCCATAATTGGCATTATATTCGGTGGCTGGTTGTTATCCATAATTGGCATTATATTCGGTGGCTGGCTGTTATCCATGATTGGCATTATATTCGGTGGCTGGTTGTTATCCATGATTGGCATTATATTCGGTGGTTGGTTGTTATCCATGATTGGCATTTGAATATTTGGCATTTGAATATTTGGCGGTATGACTTGTGGAATAACTACATTTTCTTTCGATACATTTGGCGATACTATATTCCCTACGTTTTCTTTTTTCACTTGCGGTGACACTATATTCCCTACATTTTCTTTTTTCACTTGCGGTGACACTATATTCCCTACATTTTCTTTTTTCACTTGCGGCGATACTATATTTCCTACATTTTCTTTCTTCACTTGTGGCGATACTATATTTCCTACATTTTCTTTCTTCACTTGCGGCGATACTATATTTCCTACATTTTCTTTCTTCACTTGCGGCGATACTATATTGTTTTTTTTCGTTTGCGGAGAAATGATATTGTTAGGTTTCATTTTACTAATTTGAGGAGCAATTAACTCGCTTCCTTTTTTTATTACATCTGAAATTTTATATTCTTTTTTCGGTTTTATTGGTGGTTGTGGCGGCTGCGGTAATACATTTACCGAAAACTTCGTGTTTTCTTTTTCCGCCGGTTTTTGTTTTTCTATCACAGGTGGTTTTTGAATAACAGACGGTTTTTCAACTGGTTTTTCTTTTTGAATTGGCTGTTCTTTTTGCACCTCTTTTTGCGGTTTCACCTGTACTTCTTTTTGTGGCTTTACCTGCATCTCCTTCTGTGGTTTCACCTGTACTTCTTTTTGCGGCTTTACCTGCATCTCCTTTTGCGGTTTTACTTGCACTTCTTTTTGTGTTTGTTGCATAGCTGGCTGCTGTGTAATTGGTGCTGATTGATACGTAACTTCTTCTTCATCTTCTATTCCAAGCGGAGTTGGTGTTGCTGCAAATTCTTTTTGCTGCACTTCTTTTACGTATTGCTTTGGAGGCGCTGAACCTGCTCCAGCCTGTTGTTTCATGTGAACACTCTTGGATGGCACTTTAATTTTCATACCTGGCATAATTAAATCTGGATTACTAAGTTGTGTATTTGTTTTTTTCAACGTGTCAAAATCCACTCCGTACTTTTTCGCAATTTTCCAAAGGGTATCCCCTTTTTGCACGATATGAATTTTCAAATTTTCCCCCTCCTGTATAACTTATCTATAAGTAACAAATCTCATGAAGTAACTCTTTCTAAATAACATTAACTTCTTTTCACTTTTATCACTTCTTCGATTTTCAATATCATTCGAAGCGGAATAAGCATAAAGAACCACAATGATTTCTTCAAAACAATGTATGCCCATTTCGTTCTCGTTATGATTATATGTATGAAAAAAAGCAACAGGAATACCGTTGCTTTACACACGCTCTAACATACGATTTAATGCAAGAACCGCTTCTGCCGTTACTTGTTTGTCTACGCTAATAACGTTAATTTCTTCTCCTCTTTCTATCGTTTCAAGTGTCCATAATAAGTGAGGCAGATCAATTCGGTTCATCGTTAAGCACGGACACATAAATGGATTAAGTGAAACAATTTCTTTATCTGGATGTTGCTGAATAATTCGGTTCACTAAATTCATTTCTGTACCAATCGCCCATTTGCTACCAGATGGCGCTGATTCAATCATATCAATAATATATTTCGTTGAGCCTGCATAATCTGAAGCAGCTACAACTTCATAGCAACATTCTGGATGTACAATAATATTCATATCAGAATGATTTTTTCGTACGCTCTCAATGTTCTTCACTGTAAAATTTTGATGAACAGAACAATGCCCTTTCCATAAAATTACTTGAATTTCTTCTATATCCCCATCGTACTCTAATGAATCTGTGTGTGGGTCCCATACTGCCATTTTATCTAACGGGATACCTAAATCGTACGCTGTATTTCTCCCTAAATGTTGGTCTGGTAAAAAGACGAGACGTTCTTTTTGAGTAAACGCCCAAGATACCATTTGCTTTGCATTAGAAGATGTTACTGTTGCTCCTCCGTTACGACCACAAAACGCTTTAATTGCAGCTGTAGAGTTCACATATGTTAACGGAATCATCGTATCTCCAAATAATTTCGTGAGCTCTTTCCATGCTCTTTCTGTTTGTTCAATATCTGCCATATCCGCCATCGAACAACCTGCACGTATATCTGGTAAGATGACAACTTGATCATCTGTCGTTAACATATCTGCTGTTTCCGCCATAAAGTGCACCCCGCAAAACACAATATATTTTGCGTCTTTATTGCTCGCTGCAACTTGTGCAAGCTGAAGTGAATCCCCTGCTGCATCTGAAAATTGTACCACTTCATCTTTTTGATAATGATGCCCTGGAATGAATAACATTTTCCCCATTTTCTCTTTAATTTCACGAACACGCTTTTCCATATCTTCCGTTGACATCGTGTAATAACGCTCTGGTAACATCGTTTCAATTGGCTGTACTTGTTCTAAAATACTCATATACGTTTCTCCCCTCTAAGCCACTTTCCTTATCCTTCAATATTGAAACTAATATCAAGTGCTTTCACTGAATGTGTTAACGCTCCAAGTGAAATATAATCTACCCCTGTTTTTCCGTATTTCGGTAAATCTTCAATTGTGATGCCCCCTGAAGCTTCTGTAACGATAGCACTTGGTACAATTTTTGAAAACTCCCGGATTTCATCTGGCGTACGATTATCGAACATAATAATATCAGCACCAGCAGCAACAGCCTCTCTCACCTGTTCCTCAGTTTCTGTTTCTACTTCTACTTTCACCATATGTCCTAACTTCTCTTTCACTGATGTAACAGCTTTTGTAATAGAACCAGCAAACGCAATATGATTGTCTTTAATCATGACACCATCATATAAACCGAAGCGATGATTAAATCCACCGCCGCACACGACTGCATGCTTATCAAACATACGTAGTCCTGGCATCGTTTTTCGCGTATCACAAATGCGAGTATGACTGCTATCTAAAGCAAGAACCGCTTTACGCGTCATCGTCGCTATTCCGCTCATACGCTGAATAACATTTAATATAACGCGCTCTGCTGTTAATAACGATGCAATTGGACCTTGCACAGTTGCAATGATTTCGCCTTTTTCTACAAGGTCCCCATCTTTTTTATGAAGCTCTACTTCAATTCTCTCATCAATTAATTTAAATCCTGATTCAATTACTAAACGTCCTGCAAAGACCCCTGTATCCTTCGCAAGAAACGTTCCTTTCGAAAGCAAGTTATCTGGAAAAATAAGCTGAGATGTTACATCTCTTTCCCCTATATCTTCTAAAAAAAATCGATTTAATGCTTCTTTAACTTTTATCGTGTTCATAAAGCCCCTCTTCCCCTCATTACACAAGTTGTCGTTTTCTCTTTACTCGAACAATCTCTTTCTTTCCTATATTTCTATCTGGATAATCACTCCGGTAATGCCCGCCAATACTTTCTTCTCTTTGCAAGGCTGACACAACTATAAGCTCACAAACCGTTAACATATTAATAAGCGTTATCTCTTCATTCGTAAGAACATCATGTTGTAATATCATATTTCGAACACCATACTTACTAAGCCATCTCTTCGCATAAGATAAACTTTGCTCTGTTCGCACAATCCCAACATATTTCATCATGCATTTTTGTATTTCTTCTTTCGTCGGTAAATGATTCAGAACGATAAACTTTGCTTCCTTTTCGGCTAGCATGTTCACCTTTTCTTTTGTCTCTCTAGATAAAATGTGTCGTCCGATTCTTTTTCCAAACACAAGACCTTCTAATAATGAATTACTCGCTAATCTATTTGCACCATGAACCCCGTTACAAGCTACTTCACCGACTGCGTATAAGTTCGGAATAGACGTCTCTCCATCACAGTTCGTTTTCACGCCGCCCATGTGAAAATGAGTACCAGGCACGACTGGAATAAGTTTTTTATTTATATCGACTCCATTTGTTTTACATATCGATGACACGGTCGGAAAGCGTTGTTCAAAGTTTTGAATCATTTCGATGTTTAAGTACACTTTTTCACCCGCAAGTAGCTGTTCATGAATAGCCCTTGCGACTACATCACGAGGCGCTAAATCCTGTTCGGAATGTATATCCATCATAAAGCGCTGCCCTTTTCCATTTACAAGGACAGCTCCTTCTCCGCGAACAGCTTCGGACACAAGACCAGAACAACGCCCACCCGCGTATAACATCGTCGGATGAAATTGTATAAACTCTAAATCTACAAGCTCTCCGCCTGCACGGTACACCATTGCAAGTCCATCGCCTGTAATCGTCTCATCATTAGAAGTAAAGGCGTATAAACCGCCAATACCGCCTGAAGCTAACACCGTATAATCTGCATTGTAACGTTTCAATTCTCCTTTATTGTTGCGAGTTAAAGCCCCAACACATTTATCTTTTTCTATAATAAAATCGAGCACCATTTCCTGTTCCACTACCGTAACGTATGGAGCTACTTCTTGAATAAGATGCTCTAATAAATTCTTTCCTGTTGCATCGCCACCTGCATGTAAAATACGACGTTTTCGATGCGCTCCTTCTTTTCCAAGATGAGGACCTGTTTCATCTCCATCAAATTTCATTCCATTTTCAATAAGGTTATTAATTTCTTTCGGTCCTTCCTCGACTAAATAACGGACCACTTCTTCATTGTTATAATGACACCCTGCTACTAGCGTATCTTCAAAATGATCATTAGGATTGTCGTATGTAGCTACCGCTGCGGCAATTCCACCTTGAGCTAAATGTGTATTATTATTACGTTTCGTCTCCTTTGTGATAATAATCACATTCTTTTCGTGACAAATCTCTTTTGCAACACGAAGTGCCGCAACGCCACTTCCAATAATTAAGACATCTGCGCTTGGCATAATTGTTGCCTCCTACTTTACACTTTCCAACTGTCTTGACACCTATATTTACATAGTTTTAAAATAATGACAAGAGTTTTTTTATAATTCTTATTTTCACTACCATTTAAAAAGTAAAAGAAATGTAACTCTTACTAGAGAGAGGAACTTACATGATGATATATCTTGACTATGCAGCTACTACACCTATGAGCGAGGAAGCGTTACAAACATATATGAAAGCAGCTTCACAATACTTCGGAAATGAACAAAGTTTACATGATATTGGAGGAACGGCTTCTTCTTTATTACAAGTTTGCCGAAAAACATTTGCGGAAATGATTGGAGGCAAAGAACAAGGAGTATTTTTCACAAGCGGTGGATCGGAATCGAACTATCTTGCGATTCAATCACTTCTAAATGCCCGAAATAAGAAGCATATTATTACGACACCTATGGAACATGCATCCATTCGAAGTTATTTTCAATCTCTAAAATCAAAAGGCTATACGATCACTGAAATTCCTGTTGATAAAAATGGACTCATTTGTTTAGTAGATTTAGAGGCAGCTATTACGGAAGATACTGTGCTAGCAAGTATACAGCATGGAAACTCTGAAATCGGAACCGTTCAAAACATTACAGAAATCGGGGCACTTTTAAAAAAATATAATGTTTTATTTCATACGGATTGTGTGCAAACGTTTGGTAAACTGCCTATCCATGTTTTTGAGATGGGGATTGATAGTCTTTCTGTTTCAGCACATAAAATATACGGACCAAAAGGTGTCGGCGCTTGCTACATAAATCCGCAAACTCGCTGGGAACAAGTATTTCCAGGAACTTCTCACGAAAAAGGATTTCGCCCAGGTACAGTGAACGTTCCCGGCATCGCATCTTTTTTAACAGCTGCTGAAAATATATTAAAAACTCAATGGGAAGAAAGTTTACGTTTTAAAGAGTTACGATCCTACTTTTTAGAGCAAATACAAACACTTCCGCTAGAAATTGAAGTAGAAGGTCATTCTACTTCTTGTTTACCACATATTGTTGGGGTTACAATAAAAGGAATAGAAGGTCAATATACTATGCTAGAATGTAATCGCCATGGTATCGCCATTTCCACCGGAAGTGCTTGCCAAGTCGGTAAACAAGAACCTTCGAAAACTATGCTTGCAATTGGAAAAACGTATGAAGAGGCAAAACAATATGTCCGCTTCTCTTTCGGACAACAAACAACGAAAGATCAAATTGATACTACTATTCATGCACTACACACAATTGGAAATCAATTTTATAGAGGTGTTAAATCATAATGAAACAAAATGAACAAAAAAAGATTTTAGGTGAAGAAAGACGACAACTTATCCTCCAGTGGCTTCTTGCTGCAAATGAACCGTTATCGGGGAATGAACTATCGAAAAAGACGAACGTAAGTAGACAAGTTATCGTGCAAGATATTTCCTTGCTTAAAGCACGAAACGAACCAATTATTGCGACCGCTCAAGGTTATTTATATTTAAAGCCACAAGAGAAGCAACAAACTTTTGAACGCGTAATCGTATGCCAACATAAACCAGCAGAAGTACGTCAGGAACTTACAATGCTTGTTGACCATGGCGTTACGATTAAAGACGTAAAAGTTGAGCATCCTGTATACGGTGACTTAACAGCCTCCATTATGGTAAGCAATCGCTTTGATGTAGAGCAATATTTACAAAAAATCGAAAACACAAATGCTTCCTATCTTTCACAACTAACAGATGGTATTCACTTACATACAATCGAGGCAGATTCTAAAGAAAAATTAGATGCTGCTTGTGAGGCATTAGATAAAGCAGGATTTCTCGTTTATTAATGTAAAGCACAGAGTTTTTATCATTCTCTGTGCTTTTTTAATGCTATAATATTGTAATCAATCGTAAAGGAGATCAAATATGGGAATTGAACTCGTTCACTTTAGCATTGGCAAACCGAAACAAATGAAATATGGCGAAGATAAAGAAATGATAACAGGTATATGTAAAGATCCTACAGAAGAGGCCTTTCTCTCAAAAGACGGATTTCGTGGTGATGACGTAGCGGATTTAAAACATCACGGCGGACCTGATCGCGCTGTTTGTGTGTACCCACACGAGCATTACGCACTATGGGAAGAGGAATTTCAAACTACGCTTCCCGCTTCCACATTTGGTGAAAACATTACCGTAACAAATATGTTAGAGCATGACGTATGCATCGGAGATACATATCAACTAGGCGAAGCAATCATTCAAGTAACGCAAGCTCGCGTACCTTGTAGCACAATTTCAAAACGTCTTGGCATCCCTGGCATACTGCCGCGTATTGTAGCAACTGGATTTACTGGCTACCTATGCCGCGTTCTTCAAGAAGGTACTGTACGTAAAGATTCAAAAATTACATTACTAGAACGTCCATCAAGCAATGTTTCTGTTTTATTCTCTAACGAAATTTATTTTCATAATAGAAAAGATAAAGATGGCATCGAGAAGATTCTTGCTGTTCCAGAACTAGCTGATATTTGGCGTGGTCAATTAGAAGATCGTCTTGCGAAGTTAAAATAAAGTGAAACTTTAATCAGCCCTCACCAATCGGGCTGCCCGGCAAATAGCGGGATAAAGAATCCCACCTTTTGCAGGTGGGATTTTATTAATCTATCAAAAAATATACTAGGCAATGAAATGATATGGACGATTAGGCAAATACAAATATTCCATCTACATCTTACAACCAATAAGAAGAATAACTCCCCAGTACAGTAACAGAAAAACCGAGTGCTTCAAGTTCCATCGTTACGCCTGGCAATAATACGTCATCGTATGCTTTATCGACATCGATTAAGAAAAAGTAATTTCCAAGACCTGTTTTCATCGGACGCGATTCGATTTTTGATAAGTTTAATTTTCTCCATGCGAAAGCTGATAACACTTGATATAGGGCACCTGCATAATCTGCAGGTAACGTTATCATAAGCGTCGTTTTCTCTCCGCAGTTCTCTCCGTTATTCGGGAGTACTGCTTTCTTTTTCTTATGGAGTACTAAGAAACGTGTGTGATTATTTTTATGCGTATGAATACTACGTCTCACAATTGTTAATCCGTATTTTTCTGCAGCCGCTTCATTTGCAATAGCGGCAATTTTCTCTTCAGGATGTTCTTTCACATATTGTGCAGCAGCACTTGTAGATGTCATATCTCGAACAGTTACTCCTTTTAATTCTTCATTTAAAAATTTATGGCACTGTGCAATGGCATGCGGATGAGAATGCACTGCATATACTTCTTCCCACACTTCTGCATACTGCGGATGTACAAGTAAATGCTGCTGAATTGGTACTGTAATTTCTCCTACAATGGAAAGCGGCTGCTCATGTACAAGGTAATCAACCGTTATATTCACTGAACCTTCTATTGCATTTTCTAACGGTACAACTGCGAAGTCTACATTTTCATTTGCAGCTGCATCTATACAATCTGGAATCGTTCGATACGGTACATGCTCTGCTTCCGGAAAAAAACGACTCACCGCCATATTTGTAAATGTTGCTTCTGGTCCTAAATATCCTACTCGAATCATCGTCTTTTCCCCTCTTTTTCGTTTTCTTACTGTTATACCATACTTTTTTATATTCTTCTATGTAAATTTCGAATATTTAAAAAAGACTAGCATTCGCTAGTCTAAATGTTTCTTATACTCTCTTTGAGCGAAGAAGAAATAAATGATACATGCTGCGATATAAAACAGAATGAACAAACCTACTTTTCTGAATGATCCATCCATAAAAAGCGTATTATGAAACGTATATAATGCAACTGCACTATGCATACTCCCTACTATAATTGGCGCAAAAAATAGCATACATAATTGCCAACGAGAAATTTTCCATACTTCTTCCTTCGTCATTCCAAGTTTAGAGAGTGCACCATACTGCTTTCGGTCCGATGCAATATTATGGAACCATTTAAAATACACGATACTACATGAAGTGAGAAAGAATAATATACTAATAAATGAGCCTACAAATAGAGTAATATCGCCGCCTTCTTTCATATTTACATACAACTCCATATTGCTTCGAAATGCATTATTATTATCTTGTTTTATATGTCTCCGTAAATCTTCATTTAATTTCTTCGTCTTTTCGATATTTGATAATGTGTAGCCTCTATATATCATTTTTTCAGAATCAGGAACCTGATTTGCTATACTGTCAAAATCTTCATCATTCATAACGAAGAACAGACCATTAATGTACGAAGGGTGATGGTTAAATTGAACCCCTTCTTTCTGACCGTTAAATACGAATTGATATGGTTGATTCATTACTTGCAATTGAATCTCTTTTTGATTATATACATTCGAATTATTGTATTTATTATAATAAACGAGTGTCACTGTACCTTTTTTAGGACGATACGTTTTCTGTCTTTGTTTCCTTGCTTCTTGGTTATATTCACTTTCTTTTATAAGCGGTACTATTGTTGTTTCTCCCTTATTAGACTGAAAGGATGCATAAACTCCAACAAAACTCATATATTGAAAATCATCATACTCATATTGATGCAGTAATTTTTCAACCGCACCTTCCTCAAAGACTTCATGAGTAGAAATACCTTTTTCTATGTACGAAAACGAGTGTACCCCTCCAGTTCGCCACATATCTTGCATGCTAGAAAAATATAAGAACACCGTACCTGTTGCTGTAACTACAAACGTCGTTGCCATAGACATCAGAAAGAAAAAGCGACCATTTTCCTTCATTCGATGTGACAATTGATTCACTATAAATAAATACGGATATGTATACATAATCTTTTTATTTCGCTTTATCATTTCTAACACTTGGGTAGCTCCATGTGTAAAAGAAAAGTACGTTCCAAAAAAGACAAGTATAGACACAGGGAAAAAGTATATTGCTATCGTAGTCATCGTCACTTGTAGCGCCAACGCATACCCGCCCACTAAACAAGCAAAACCGAATAAACAAAGCCACTTTGATGTTTTCTTCTCTTTTTTATCTGTTCGAAATTCTTTCAATAACCGAATGATTTTTATATTCCATATACGTAAAGCACTTATAAAAGATAACAAAATAAAAACGACCATATATGTAATAAATGTTACACCAATCGCCCTTACGTCAAATATCACAGGGAGTTCTTTCGGAAGCCCCAGTAACATACTAAATACCATGAAGAAGAGCTTTAAAAAGATCAAGCCCAGCCCTATACCGAAAATATTAGCAAAAATTCCAATTAATATTTGCTCGGTCATAATTACTCCTATTACGTTAGACTTCGTTGCTCCCATTAACATATATAACCCTAATTCTTTCTTACGTGCTTCTATGAAAATAGAAGTAGAGTACAAAATAAATATGACGAAAAAAGAAATGATTATAACATTACATATGATAAGTCCCCAACGTACGTTTTGATACCACATCGTCTCTTGCATATACGGATGCACAATGACAGACATATATGCGTAAGAAGCAAATATTGCAAAACAACTACTTAAGAAAAACACTTTATAATTACGCCAATTTCCTTTTATATTTTGCAGCGCTAGTTGCCAAATGTTCATCTATCGTCCTCCTGTAACTTACTACATAGGCAAAAAGCTAGAGGTTCCCCTAGCTTTTTACGTGTTTTAAATATCCTCTTTGCGCGATCATAAAGTAAATGGCAGAAGCTAAAATGTATGCTCCAATGACAAGCGCACCTGATTTCCATAAATCAATATAAAGCATTTTCCCTAACGTATGAAGAGCAACTCCACTATGAATGGAACCGATTAAAATTGGGATAAAGAAGATAACTCCCATTTGTCGAATCGCAATTTTGCGAATTTCTTTATCTGTCATACCGATTCTCTTTAACGATTTAAATTGAATACGATCTTGTTCTTTATCGTTAAACCATTTAAAGTATGTCATACTACAAGCGAAGAAGAAGAACAGTACCGCTACGAAGAAACCGATGAACATTGTAATTGCTCCACCTTCTCTTATATCCTTATACGCAAACACTGAATTTCTCAATTCTCCTTGCTTTTCTGGTGCAATTTCATTTTTCAAATCTAATACAAGATTTTCTGTATTTTTCCAATCCTCGATATAATAACCGTAATATTTCGTCTTTTCTTCATCTGGTACGAGTTTTGCATATTTCTCAAAATCTTGATCATTTACAATAAGATATTCACTATCATTAAAAACAGAATACTGCGTTGGATTATTTAATTGAACAGACTGCTTTTGCCCGTTAATTGTAAATTCATACGGTTTCGTACGATCTATCTTCATCAGTTCATTTGACATATCAACCATAACCATCGTTGCACTACCTGGTGCATTATGAACTTCTGTAGGTTGCTCTCTCTTTTGTTTGCGCACTTCTGCATTATATTCTTTTTCTGAAATAATCGTCATCGGTACTTCATGTTCACTATTAAACAACGTTATTTTCTGTGTTGCCGGTAGTTTAACGTAGGTTACTTTTCGCGCATCTTCAAACCCGTGTCTCTTCACAAGCTCCTGTACCTTTTCTTCATTAATAAGATTATGCGTATTTAACCCCTTTTCCTCATATGAAATAGCATGTGGTGTAAGTTCTACCGTTTTCGCACTCATATTTTCAAAATATACGTACAGTGTACCTACTGCTGAAGATACTACCGCCGTAATAATAGAAATTACAAATAGAAAACGAGCATTATCTTTCATTTTATAAATAAGATTGCTAAGAACAAACATATTTGGATACGTATAGAAAGATTGCTTTCTTTTTTGTAATGCTTTTAATACAACTGTACTACCTTGTGTAAATAATAAATACGTTCCGCCAATTGTCAGTCCTACCACCGGTAAAAAGAGGATGAGGAAATTCAGAAACGTTACTTGGAAGCTAAGTACATATGCAGCAATAATACATCCTATACCAACTACACATAACCATGTAAATGCAAACGGCTCTACTTTTTGCTTTCTAGCTTCTCTTAATAAATCAATAATTTGCAAGCGTCCTACCGTCCAAACGCTAAACAATGATAGGATTAAAAATAGGATAAAGTATACGCCAGCTGTAATAAGAACTGCTTTACTATTCCAAACAAGTGGAAGTGTCTTATCTATTTTCAATAATACGCTTAACGCTTGGAAAAATAATTTTGAACAAAGCATTCCAACCCCAATACCAATTACAATTGCAATACTACCTAACATCAGTTGCTCTAATATAATCATTCGGCCGAGCTGCGATTTCGTTCCGCCTATTAATGTTAGTAGACCAAACTCTTTTTTTCTTGCTCGTAAAAACGTTGAATTTGCATATAAAATAAAGAGTGCCGAGAAGATGACCACAATATAATTCATCGATTCTAATCCTTTTGTGATCATCTTTCTCATACTAATATTACCGCTTACGACATCTGGATGATAAATAAAAGAAGCATACATGAAAAATACGACAATCGATAAACAACTACTTATAAGAAACGCTTTATAGTTACGCCAATTTCCTTTTACGTTATTAAGCGCGAGCTGGCGAAAGTTCATGATATTCTCCTCCTAGCATCGCAAGTACGTCCAGAATTTCTTGGAAAAAGGCTTGTTTCGTTCTTCCTTTATGTATTTCCGAGAAAATTTCCCCATCGCGTATGAAAAGGATACGTTCACAATAACTAGCCGCTACTGGATCGTGCGTAACCATTGCAATCGTTACTTTCTTTTGCTCATGTAAATCTTGCAGAGCGCCCATTAGCGATTTCGCTGACTTCGAATCTAAGTTTCCAGTTGGCTCATCTGCTAAAATTAACGTCGGTTCATGAATGATTGCTCTCGCTGCTGCTGCACGTTGTTGTTGTCCCCCAGATACTTCGTATACTTTTTTATTTAAAATTTCTTCGATGTTTAAAAACTTCGCAATTTCCAGTACTTTCGCATCGATTTCATTTACAGATTTCTTCGCCATTACAAGTGGTAAAATAATATTTTCTTTAATCGATAGCGTATCAAGTAAATTAAAATCTTGAAAGATGAACCCTAAATGTGTACGGCGAAACTCCGCTAATTTTGCAGCACGCATTTGATTAATTTCTTCACCATTTACAAGCACATGACCTGAAGTTTGCTTATCAATTGTTGCTAATAAATTTAAAAGCGTCGTTTTCCCGCTTCCTGAAGGACCCATAATCCCTACAAATTCGCCTTCTTCTATTTTAAAATTTATATCGTTTAAAGCAGTCGTCGCTACTGAACCTTTTGATTGGTACACCTTCGTTAATCCTTTTACTTCAAGAACACTCATTTCTAATCCCCCTACGTGTTTTCTTCTTACATTTACTATAAGAAAAATAAGAAAAAGAAACGAGTGATTTCCCTTACAAAACGTTTTGTTATCTTACAGTTTTGTCATTTTTCTCATCAATGTATGATATTCTTCATCTTTTGCAAATTGGAACGTGAATGTTGTCCCTTCTCCTTCAGCCGATTGAACATACATTCCATGATGTAAATTATCGCAAATTTCCTTCGTAATATATAAACCCATTCCAGTCGCTTCTCTCGTTTTACGGCCATTTACCCCCGTAAAGAATGGATCAAATATACGCTTTACATCTTGCTCTGGAATACCGATTCCATTGTCCTTAATATGTAATAACACCTTTTGGTCTTTCTCTTCAATTTGAAATTCAATTTCTTTTTTCTCTGCCGCTGAAATTTTTGTATACTTAATTGCATTTACAACAATTTGACCTATAGCAATACTTAGCCATTTTCTATCAGAGGCAACCATACAAGTATCTTCTTCAAACATCACTTTCGGAAATACAGACGATTGAATGAAGGATTTCCGATTTTCATTAATAATACCTCGCACGACATCTATAACATTTACTACTTCTACCTTATAATCTTTCGCAAACTGCTCTAGTCTTGCCATATGTAACGCTAAATCTAAACCATTTAGTATACGATTATTTTCTTCACGAATACTTTCAACTGTTGCTCTTGCCTCACGATGCTCTTTGCCAAACTTTTGCAGCAATAATTCAATAACAGATACTGGTGTTTTCATTTGGTGAATCCATTGGTTCATAAATATCATTTGCTGTTGCTCTTTCGCATGCTGTTTATGAACTTCATTCATATATTGCTGTCTTAATAACGTAAAAGATTCAACGACCATTTCTTGCTCTGATGTATAAGATTCATCAATAAGTAAAGAGTCATGTAATGTATTTCCACCAGTAACATACTTTTCGATCCTCTTTAAAAACACACTCCGTTTTCGGTAATCGTAAATGAGGTATACAGTAAACACAACTGTTCCTAATAAAAGTCCATATAACCATGTACTCCAATCAATGGATCGCTTTTCTAAAAGACTTTGCAACTGTAAAACGAGCCCAAATAAACAAAGGCTAACAATATAAGAAAGAATTAAAGAAAAGCGGTCCATGAGGTAAATTTTAACCTTCATGCCCTTCGCCCCACTCCGTAAGAAGCGCATAACCATATCCACGTTTCGTTACAATTGCATTTTTAATGCCTAACTCCTCTAGTTTCTTCCTTACACGTTTTACATTTACGGTTAATGTATTATCATCCACAAATGCTACTTCATCCCATAGAGCTTCTAACAGTTCTTCGCGCGTTACATATTGATTCACCTGTTTCATTAAACACTCTAATAAGTAAAACTCATTTTTTGTCAGTTCAGTTTGTTGTCCTTGCCACTCAACAATATGCTGAGACGGGAATAACAACAGTCCATTTACACCTAAACAATCACTCTCAGCAGCAGAAGCATACTCTCCGTAACCACGGCGAAGCGCACTCTTCACCTTTGCCATTACGATATCTAAATGGAATGGCTTCGTAATATAATCATCGCCGCCATTTTCAATCGCCATTACTTGGTCCATTTCTCCTGTTCTTGCAGAAACAAAAATAATTGGCGCATTCGATACAGTACGAATTTGACGACACCAATAAAAACCGTCAAAGTACGGTAAATTAATATCAAGTAACACGAGATGAGGATTCACTTTTACAAACTCATCTTTTATTTGACGTAAATCACTTGCTCTAAATGATTGATAGCCATATCTTTCTAAATGCTCTTCTAATATTCCCGCGATTTTCTCATCATCTTCTACAATTAATATTTTATACATGTTCGTTTTCTCCCCATAAAAAATTCTTCTAAAAACCACTCCCTTTTTATTATAAATTGAAAATTTAATTAGTGGGGATTTTTTCCTATATAAATCCGATTTTTACGATATAAAAAAAGACTGCCGTATTTCGGCAGTCTTAATCGATAAATTCAAATTCATATTCAAGAATTTTTACAATATCTCCGTCTTTTGCACCACGTGCACGAAGCGCTTCATCAATACCCATTCCGCGCATTTGACGAGCGAAACGACGTACAGATTCATCACGTGAGAAGTCTGTCATCTTGAATGTTTTCTCGATATCGTAACCAGAGATAACAAACGTGCCATCACTTTCACGTGTAATTTCAAATTTAACACCTTCAGTATCAAATTTGTACATTACACTTGTATCAGACTCATCCGCAACTTCATGTATTGGGAATTCTGGTGTTGTTTCTATTAAGTTCGCTACTTCAAACAGTAAGTCACGAACACCTTGTCTTGTTACAGCTGAGATTGGGAAGATTTTTACTTCGTCTCCCACTTTCTCTTTAAATGCTTGTAAGTTTTCTTCTGCATCTGGCATATCCATTTTGTTTGCAACAACAACTTGCGGACGCTCAGTTAAGCGAAGATTGTATTCTTTCAATTCATTATTAATCGTTACGTAATCTTCATATGGATCACGGCCTTCTAAACCAGACATATCAATAACATGCACGATTACACGTGTACGCTCAATATGACGTAAGAATTGGTGTCCAAGTCCGACGCCAGCATGTGCGCCTTCAATTAGTCCTGGAAGGTCAGCCATAACGAAGCTGCGGTTATCACCAGTTTCAACAACACCAAGATTCGGAACGATTGTTGTGAAGTGATACTCTGCAATTTTCGGACGCGCTGATGATACAACAGATAATAATGTAGATTTACCTACACTTGGGAATCCAACAAGTCCAACGTCTGCTAGTACTTTAAGTTCTAGAATAACATCACGCTCTTGACCTGGTTCCCCGTTCTCAGCGATTTCTGGCGCTGGGTTCGTAGCTGTTGCGAAACGTGAGTTACCACGGCCACCACGGCCACCTTTTGCAATTACAGCAGTTTGTCCATGCGTTACTAAATCGGCAAGAATTTGACCAGTTTTTTCATCTTTTACTACTGTTCCTGGCGGAACCTTTACAAGTAAATCTTCAGATTTACGTCCGTGCTGACCTTTACTCATTCCGTGCTGACCGCGATCAGCTTTGAAATGACGTTGGTAGCGGAAGTCCATTAATGTACGTAAGCCTTCCTCAACTACGAAAACAACATCTGCACCTTTACCTCCGTCGCCACCTGCTGGGCCACCTTTTGGTACATACTTCTCACGACGATACGCAACCATACCATTACCACCGTCGCCGCCTTTTACATATATCTTGACCTGATCTACAAACATTATTTCACCACACTTTTTTCAATTGGTTGTAATATAACTGAGACTTCTTCGTCTCGCACTGTATAAGAAATGGAATACCATTTATTGTTTTGGGTCGCAAGCCAATTCTGTAGTTCTTCTACACTCGTTAGCTTACCACGAAAATCAAAAAAGAAACGAGCATTATCCGCGTCACATTCAATTGTGATACAAACATAATTTTCAACATATACGTCTAAACTATGCTGAAGCATCGAGAAAAATTGATTCGTCCATGTACATACAGTCTCATCTAAGTGAGATAAGTTATGTAATTTCCCTAATACTTCGTACTCCAATAAGCACGGCTGCTGTTTCCAATTATATGTTAAAATCCACTCTGAAAATAAAGGCATTGATAGCCCCATCAGATTGGATTCTTGTCTCGCTTCTTGGACAAAACGATCGATGAGACTATGAATTTCTTCCACTTTTCCAAGGGAAAGGTTTCCTTTCACCATCTGCATACGATTGAGCCAATCATGTCTTGAATGGCGCAATGCATCTATAATTGTCCATTTTTCATTCATTTAGATACCCCTTAATATAGAAAAACTCTAACCTGCACTCAGGTTAGAGTTTTCCGTGAGTTCTTATGCTTCTTGAGCAACAGGATATACGCTCACTTGTTTGCGGTCACGACCAAGACGCTCAAAGCGTACTACGCCGTCAACTTTCGCGTATAAAGTGTCATCGCCACCACGACCAACGTTAACACCTGGATAAATTTTTGTACCGCGTTGACGGTAAAGAATTGAACCACCTGTAACCGTTTGACCATCTGCGCGTTTAGCACCAAGACGTTTTGACTGAGAGTCACGACCGTTCTTTGTACTACCTACACCTTTCTTAGATGCGAAAAACTGAAGATCTAATCTTAACATACGTTACACCTCCTGCACTTTTTCTATTAAACGGATATACTTTCCGTAATCAAGTTCGATCGTCTTAAGCGAAACAACTAATCCTTCTAAAAGCGTTTGTGCTTTTTCTGCTGCATGAACGTCTAAATCATTAGGCAATTCATACGTTAAGAATCCGCCATCACTTCCGAGTTCAATAGTTGCTTGCACATTACAAAGTTCTTCCACTGCATTTATAGAACCAAACACAACCGCTGTAGTTCCAGCACAGACAAGGTCTTGTCCATGTGGCGCATAATCGGCATGTCCAGTCATTTTAAATGATTGGATACTTCCTAATTTCGTGCGACTTATCGT
The DNA here is from genome assembly GCF_051915225.1 of Bacillus cereus group sp. MYBK95-2. Taxonomy (NCBI): domain Bacteria; kingdom Bacillati; phylum Bacillota; class Bacilli; order Caryophanales; family Bacillaceae; genus Bacillus; species Bacillus cereus group sp. MYBK95-2. Next base: position 899,632 of record NZ_JBQAEH010000001.1, read on the forward strand.
AATTTTAATCATGTTAACCAGAATTAAGCGTTGATAGCTTCAACAACTAGCTTAGTGTAAGGTTGACGATGACCTTGTTTCTTACGATTGTTCTTTTTCGCTTTGTATTTGAAAACGATGATTTTCTTAGCGCGACCTTGTTTTTCAACTTTCGCAGTAACTGTTGCACCTTCTACAACTGGGCTACCAACTTTAACGTTTTCGCCACCAACGAAAAGAACTTTGTCAAAAGTAACAGTTTCACCAGCTTCAACATCTAATTTTTCAATGTAGATTGCTTGACCAGCTTCAACTTTAATTTGTTTTCCACCTGTTTCGATAATTGCGTACATACTTGCACCTCCTCTTAATTACTAAGACTCGCCAAAAACGAGGTAGACATAAATGCCTTTAGGGAACCTGTCTTGTGCGGTTGTAGCATATAGCCGTTTAGGTGCTATAAACTATAACATAAAGATGTTATCATGAATCATAGACGGTTGTCAATAAATGTTCTGCTAACTATTTTTTCCGTTCTACAATTTCTTTTTTACTTCCAAAACGAACGATAGCATACTTTTCGATAATATCATCTTTGAAATAAATTTCAAATGGAATATTTTTTTGTAATCCTTTTTGCAAAAACTGTTTTTGCAGTTCTTTAGGCGCAGCGATTAATACTGCTTCATCTTCTATATTGCCATATGTGATTAGTTCTCTCTCTAACTCATACGCAATTGTTTCATGCGACATCACATAACCCGTCGCTTTGCAAGGTACACACTCTTTTAATAATACGTCCCGTAAAGAATGCTTTTTACGTTTACGTGTCATTTCCAAAATCCCTAGCTCCGTAAAGCCGAGCACCCTTGTATATGTTCGGTCATCTTGCATAGCAGCTATGAGACATTCTCTTACCTTTTCTTTATCTTCTCTTTTTTTCATATTAATAAAATCAATTAATATCATACCACCAATATCACGAAGTCTTAATTGGCGTGCAATTTCTTCAGCGGCTAGCTCATTTGTGCGAAGTACTGTATCTTGTAAATTTTGTTTTCCCGTAAACTTGCCCGTATTCACATCAATTACAGTCATCGTCTCCATTTGTTCTACAATTAAATAAGCACCATTTGGAAGCCAAACAATTTTTTGGAGTGCTTTCTCAATCTCACGCTCTATTCCAAAATGGTTAAACATCGAAGACTTTTCATTATAAAAAGATACTTTTTCTTTTCCAACTTTGTCTTCTAATTCCTTTACTATACTTCTTGTATCTACAACTACTTTTTCAATTGTTTCAATTGGGTTCTCTTGAAATACACGATCTAAAAAGGTCGCCGGTCGATGAAGTAATAACGGCACCTTTCCTTGACCCTCTTTTCTTTTTAACTCTTCATACAACTGTTGTAATCCTTGCATTTCAGCTTGTATTTCTTCAATTGCTCCTTTTTCAGAAGCAGAACGGAAAATGTACCCCCCCGTTCCCTCTATTTCAATTTGGAGTAACTGTTGTCTTCTTTTATTATTTTTTATTTTTCGAGAAACAGCGCGCATCTCATCAAACGGCATATAAACGACATATTTCCCGGTAAATTCTATATTCGCTGTCAATTTAGGCCCTTTCGTATCAATTGCCTCTTTCACAACTTGTACGAGTATCGCTTGCCCTTCATGTATACGATAAGAAGATGGTACATCATCGTATGAAAGGTAAGCATGTTTTTCTAAACCGATGTTTACAAAAGCTGCATTCATTCCAGCAATTGTTCTTACGACACGTCCAACATAAATATGCCCAACAATCTCTTGCTCTTCATTACGTTTCCATAAAAACTCAACAATCTTTTTCTTCTCTTCAATTGCAACGCGCTTTTCCGAACCAGCGTAATTCACATATAACGTTTTCAAAATTATTTCCTCACTTTATAATCTTCTTTGCTTTTACAATAATAAAAGGTTAGTGCTATCGTCAACACTAACCGATTAATTCTTCAACTGATGAAGTTGTTCGTTTTTCAGTAAAATATGCATAGAGCAATTCATTTTCATCCAATGTGTAATGCTCTTTATATTTTCCACGGACGATAATAGAATGCTTATATCCTCTACGAAATTTTGTGAAAATCGTATATAAACGATCTTCCGTTTGCACTTCAATAGGTGCAATCTTTTCGATTCCTCTTTTGTTTCCATAATAACGTTCTAATAAAAAACGCATAAATGCATACCGTCTTTGTTTCCACTCTTGATATAATGACACTGCTAAAAATATGAGTAGTACCCACATCATAATATTGTTACTATTCCAAAGTAACTGCCATCCTAATATTACACTAAAAAAAACACATGACAATTGCATCATCTTTTCATGTGCTTGTAAATAAGGGAAACGATATGATAATACATTAAACAATACTTTCCCGCCATCTAACGGCCAAATAGGAAGTAAATTGAATGCTAAAATAATTATATTATTCCACATGAAGAAATAATATAAATCTGCATTCAGCCAACCAGCTTTGAACAACATATAACCTACCAGCATCATCCAAACATGTTGAATCGGTCCTGCAATTACGACAACAAGTTCCTCTTTCAATGACTTATTACCATGTTCCTCAAGCTCGGCAACGCCACCAAACGGCAAAAGCTGAATTCTTTTTATACGCCAATTATAGTGTGCTGCTGCAAAAGCATGCCCAAGTTCATGAATAAGAACAATACAAAATAACAGTAGTAACTCTTTAAAACGCGCAGTAAAAATACCAATGACAATAATAACCCAAAATAATGGATGCACGGAAATTTTCGTTAAAACGTCCCTATATTTAATCAAATGATATCACCTGGATCGGATCAATAAATTTCTCATTCTTTTTTATCGCGAAATAAAACTTTCCATTTTTATCATTTGTATCATTACTCACCGTTCCAATTTTTTGTTTCTTTGAAACGTAATCATATAATTTCACTGACATATCGTTTAAGTTTGCATACCATGACTCCGTACCATCTGCATGTTGAATTTGAACTGTATTTCCAAGTTCCTCTTTCTTGCCTGCAAAAACAACTAACCCTTCATTTACTGACTCCACTTTTGCATTTGTAGCTGTTTGGACAAATACACCTTGGCCATTTTTTTGAAACCCTTGCATTACCTTTCCAGAAGCAGGAATTGCATAATCTTTTTGCTGAATACTTCCTTCTTTTTTCTCGTTCGGCGAATAGAATACAAGCGGTTTTCCAAATTGCTTTTCGTACCATTTCGCTACAGTAGCAAACTGAAATTCCTCTTTCATCACTTTTTCTGTAACAGCTTTAGCTCCATTGAATGAAGAAGGAGCATTCTTATATAAAATAGCAACCGAAAGAACTAATATTGCTGATAATAAAACTTTGAAGAAAAAGACTTCCTTTCGAAATAAAGGATGCATTTCCTTTTCTCCATCTTCAATAAATACTGCTTCACTATCAAAATTCCCTCCGTTAAAATACTGCTCTTCCTCCATCCTTTCTTGCTCGGCCTTCCTTTTTGCAATCCGCTTTTTAATTTCTTCTACGCGTCTATTCTTCATACTGTCTCCTTTCTTTCGTTAAGCTAATTTCATTAGAAACAGTTGTATACAGTTTGTACATATGTATGAGCTAAGAAAGAAAGATATTCGTGTGAAGAAAAAAGAAAGCACCTCGCATATGTGCGAAGTGCTCTTAACGGATTCCAAAGAAGTTTTTCACCTTTGCAAATACCGATACCTTTTCTTGTTCAAATGCTTGTAATGGTACATTCTCACCTAACAAGCGTCTTGCAATATTACGATAAGCCAACGCTGCTTTTCCGCTTGGTTGCAACGCCACAGGTTCACCTGTATTTGTAGCTCGAATAACTTCATCGTCATCTTCGACAACACCAAGAAGCTCGATTGACAATGTACGTACAATTTCATCAACATCTAACATATCCTGTTCATGAAGCATATGACTACGTACACGGTTAATAACAAGTTTGGGTGGTTCAATATCCTCTTTTTCTAAAAGCCCAATAATACGATCCGCATCGCGCATTGAGGATACTTCTGGAGTCGTAACAACGATTGCTTTATCCGCACCAGCTACCGCATTTTTAAATCCCTGCTCAATCCCCGCAGGACAATCGATTAATATGTAATCATAATCTTGACGTAATACTTGTATTAATTCATCCATTTGTTCAGGTGTTACCGCTGATTTATCACTCGTTTGTGCTGCAGGTAATAAATAAAGATCGTCAAAACGTTTGTCTTTAATAAGAGCCTGAGGTAAACGGCAACGCCCTTCAACGACATCAACAAGATCAAATACAATACGATTTTCCAGCCCCATTACTACGTCTAAATTTCGAAGACCGATATCTGTGTCAATTAAGCACACTTTCTTTCCAGATAACGCTAGGGCCGTACCAATGTTCGCAGATGTAGTAGTTTTACCTACTCCGCCTTTTCCAGATGTAATTACTATTGCCTCTCCCACAGCTATACAATTCCCCTTTCTAACTTTGTTAAATTAGGTCTAAGATGAGTGAGAAGTTGCAGGCGATCGACAACAATGTGATTGTTCTCATTAATATACGCACATTCTGCCGCCTCCGCTCCGTCTTCTTTCTCTTCCGGAGCCCGCATTGCCACATCACTAATTCGAAGTTGCATCGGGTTCATAACAGATGCAGCGATTACAGCATCCGAATCCCCATAATACCCAGCATGTGCAATTCCTCTTAATGATCCTACGACAAAAATATTCCCCCCAGCGATAACCGTTCCGCCTGGATTAACATCTCCAATTAACAACAAATTTCCTTTTACATGTAAAACTTGTCCAGAGCGAACAATTTTGGAAATAGGGACAATTTCTGTTTCTTCTTTCCAAGCTATTGCTTCTGCTTTAGTGATAACATCACTTTCAATTGAATCCACAACAAGATTCTTTTTATTACGAATTAACGTACGAATCTCTTCTTGTTGGACTTCTGTTAAATAACGATTTCCTACTTTCACATGCACTTCAATTAAAGAGCGCCCATCACCATCGTAGTAATGTGTAGAAAGTTTTTCGTCTAATTCCATCAATAATTCTGAGAATGAACAACAATCATCTAAATGAAGCGTTATCCCATCTTTTGTCCCTTTTATCGTTACATTTTGTTGCTTTTTTTCTTCCACTAAAGTTCACCCCACCGATTCAATTCGACATAAAATTAGAAAATCCTTTTTTCTTTTTCTTCCATCGCTTTTGAAAGACGCACTATATATCGTCTCAGTGGGAAACAAACTATCAATAAGAAAATAGCATTTAACAATAAAGTAGAAAGGAGACGATCTGTGAAAAAGACATACGCTGGCATATGAGTACGTCCTAATAAAGTTAAGAATCCATACACATAATACTCTAGTGCTACAACGCTAGCTAATATGATAGAAACAACAATAAATAAATTCAATTGTAGTACTTTCATCACACTATATACTAAATAAGCTAAAATCGGATAAGCAAAAATATATATCCCGACAAGTTCTGTGTATACGGTATCAAATAAGAAGCCAAATAATAGTCCGTAATAAATCCCTTGGACCGGACTATAATACACTGTAATAAAACATAAGACGATTATAAAGAAATGCGGTGCTGCTATGCTGTCTTTCCAAAATACATCCGTTGGAACAACAGTAGCAAACATATTTTCAAATAGAAACACAAAAAGGAGCAAAAGAGGAAGAGCTGCTCTTTTTAATATCTTCATCATCTCTTCTTCTCCTCCTATTCTAATGGCGCTGAAGGTGTTGCACGTTTAGCAACCGTAATATGCTCTACGTCATTTAAATCAGCGGCAGGTTTTACATAAGCTGTTTTTGTTAAGCCATATGCATCCGGCTGAACTTCAACGATTTTTCCAATTACAAGACCTTTCGGGAAAATATCACCCAGTCCAGATGTTACAACTAGTTGATCTTTCTCTACCGGTGCATCAGAGCCAATCTTTGTGAAAAGAAGTAATTGCTTTTCTTTGTCATAACCTTCAATCAATCCAAAGATTTTCTCTTGCCCTTGTACAATAGCAGAAACGCGATTTGTTCGGCTCATAGAACTTAGTAATTCTACTGATGATGTAAACTGAGATACACTTTTCACTCTTCCAACTAACCCTTGTGAAGTTACTACAGCCATATCTTTTTTAATTCCTTGCTGTGCCCCTTTATCAATTCCAATTAAATCGTACCATTTATCTGGATTACGAGAAACAACAGTAGCTGGAATTTCAGTATACCCGCTATTTAACTCTTTTTTACCAGTTAGCTCTTGTAACTTCTTGTTATCATCTTCTAATTGTTTTACTTTCCCTGATAGACCTGCATAATTATCTAATTTTGCTTTTAATTCTTTATTCTCTTCATACGTGCGCTTTACATCCTCTACATTTTCGAAGAATCCAGCTACGTATTTCGCTGGCTTTTGGAATACACGTTCTACAACACCGACAGTATCTTTAACAAACTGCTCTGGCCATGTTAAACTGTTCCGTTCTTTCAATGAGATTCCAATCAATGCCACGAGAAGAATAATACTAACCAACAAAACAATTAATCTTTTGTTTAAGAAAAACTGTGGCACGTTCACACCCTCTTAATTTCACTGATTTTTATTTTGCAATATTATCGAGCAGCAGTTTTGAAAAGATCGATATTGTCTAATGCTTTACCTGTTCCAATTGCTACGCAATCTAATGGATCTTCTGCAACAAGAACTGGCATTTTCGTTTCTTCACTAATTACTTTATCTAAATTACGTAGTAATGCCCCGCCACCTGTTAATACGATACCGCGGTCCATAATATCAGCCGCTAATTCAGGTGGAGTTTTTTCTAACGTATTTTTAACTGATTCTACAATCGCATCTACTGTATCTTTTAATGCATCTGCAATTTCTTCTGGCTGAATTAGTACTGTTTTTGGTAAACCACTTACTAAATCACGACCGCGAATTTCCATAGGCTCGATACCTTCTGGCTCGCCTGCAGAACCAATTTCTAATTTTAATGCTTCAGCTGTTCTTTCACCGATCATTAAGTTATAGCTTTTCTTAATGTACTGAATGATTGAATCGTCCATATCATCACCAGCAACACGGACTGACTGGCTTGTTACAATACCACCTAGAGAAATAATTGCAACTTCTGTTGTACCGCCACCGATATCAACAACCATACTACCAGTTGGTTCCCAAACAGGTAAGTTTGCACCAATTGCTGCTGCAAATGGCTCTTCGATAGGATAAGCATCACGAGCACCCGCTTGACGAGTCGCATCGATTACTGCACGTCTTTCTACAGCTGTAATACCAGATGGTACACATACCATTACATACGGCTTACGTGAGAAGAAACCGTTTGATTTTTGAGCTTGTTGAATGTAATATTTCATCATTGTTGCAGTTGTTTCATAATCAGCAATTACACCGTCTTTCATCGGGCGAAGTGCCACAACGTTCCCTGGTGTACGACCAATCATTTGTTTTGCATCGCTACCTACAGCAACGATTTGTTTCGTATCAGTTTGTAACGCAACTACTGAAGGTTCACGTAAAACTACACCTTTTCCTTTTACATATACAAGCGTGTTCGCAGTTCCTAAGTCTATTCCAAGATCGCGAGTAAATCCACCAAATCCAAACATATTATTTATCTTCCTTTCTTGTTTTCACGGACTCATTTTTTCTTACTTTATATTATAAAAACAGTACGTTTTTTATATCTTTATCCTTTTTGTAGATAAATTTCTACAAAAAACTCATAAATCACATTATAAAACAAAATAAGTAAAAAGCATAGTCTTAAATATGACCTTTTTCCTTTAAACTCACGAATTTATGGTCACCTATTATAATATGATCAAGCACTTCAATTCCGATAATCTGGCCGCATTCTACTAAGCGTTTTGTTACTGCAATATCTTCACGGCTCGGCGTGGGATCTCCTGAGGGATGGTTATGAAGACATATGATAGAGGCTGCTGCACGACGGAAGGCTTCTTTAAAAACTTCCCTCGGGTGTACAATTGACGTGTTTAAACTTCCAATAAAGATCGTTTGCCTATGTATAACTTGATTTTTTGTATTTAAATATAAACAAACAAAATGCTCTTGTTGTAAAAAACGCATTTCTTCCATCATGTATTTCGCACAATCTTCTGGACTTCGAATACTATATCTATTTTGATATTCTAAACGTACCATTCTTCTGCCTAGTTCAAAGGCTGCCATAAGTTGCGATGCCTTTGAAATCCCAATACCATGTATACTAATTAGCTCTTCTAATGTTGCATCTTTCAACATACGTAAGCCATCAAATTGATGTAAAATTTTATCTGATAACTTTAAAACTGTTTCTTCTTTAGAACCTGTTCTGAGTAACACTGCGAGAAGCTCTCGATTTGATAAACTTCCAGCACCTTCTAACAATAAACGCTCCCGTGGCTGTTCTTCTCTTACAACATCACGAATACCGTTCATCTCTCCACCCCTTTATTTGTTCTCTCAAAGAAAACCCCATGCAATTTTACGCATGGGTTACATCAATATCAAATTGTTTTAATTCCCGAACGAGACGTGCAATTGGTAAGCCAACTACACTATAGTAGTCCCCTTGAATATTTTGAACGAAAATAGATCCTTTACCTTGAATCCCATAACTACCGGCTTTATCAAGAGGTTCTTTCGACGCGACGTATGTATCAATTTCCTCTTCTGTTAACTCCCAAAATGTAACTTCTGTACGCTCATAAAAAGTAACCGTTTTTTCTTTTGCTATAATTGCAACACCTGTATACACTTCATGTGTTTTCCCTGATAGTAATTGCAACATCTCTTTCGCCTCATCCTCATTAGAAGGCTTACCAAGAATACGCGACTCATATGTAACAATTGTATCTGCACCTAACACAATGTGATCACTATTATTTTCTGCCACCGCTGATGCTTTTTGCAAGGCAAGCGACATTACAATATCAGAAGGCGATGAATATGCACCAATTGTTTCCTCTACTTCACTTACAACGATTTCAAATGGCACACTAGCTAACTCAAGCAATTCCTTCCTCCGAGGTGACCCTGAAGCTAAAATTATTTTTCTCATATTTTCTCCTTCCTTTCTCACATGAAGCAGAACAATTTATATTAATCGTATCAAAGGAATAGTTTGTCCACAAATGAAAGAAATATTAATTTCTCTAACTAAAATAACACTTCTTTATTGCATACGATTATATTCCTGTCATAGAGAAAGCACTTTGCTCTAAATTCAAAAGAAAAGAAAGAAGTACATGTACTTCTTTCTTACTCATTTTATTATCCTATCATTTCACTTTCTACGAAACAATTTTTTCATACGAGAGTAAACCATCAATAATAACTTGATTTAATTTCGCCAAAGATTCCTTATCCATCTTCCCATCTTTTACTGTTTGTACAGCTACCGACGTATACATATACAGTTTCTTTGCTTCTTCTTGTTTCATACTTTTCCCTTCTTTTTCAACCTTTTTCCATTCTTTTTCAATTACTTCTATATCTTTTGCGCTGCTTTTTCCACCAACTTGTACGCTAGAAGCATATTTTGCTAAATGAGTGTATAATGGCTGCACTTTTGTTAAAAATGTTCCTACTTCTTTATCATCTTTCAGCAATGCTTTATCTGTTATATCCCAGTTCTTTTTTAAAACGGAGACACCATCATTTTTATACTTAGTCATTAATTGATTTATAGACTGTTCATCGCTAGCAATACCAACAACTATTGCATACTTATCACCGCTCGGTCTTAAAGCACCAATGCCCCCATTGCCTTTCCATTCTTCAAGAGCTGCCTGTCCCTTTTCTTCAGAAGAATAAAGCCCCCCTTGAACAAAAAATAATTTCATTGGATCCAATGACGTTCCTGCTTGTGCTTTTTGTTTTTCTTCTTTCGGTGCTGGTGTTTGTTCTGCCGTTCCACCCACCTTTGATTCTCCATTTCCAGTCGGCCTTGAAGCTGTCACTTCACTTCCTCCTGTCGTCCCTTGTCCAGTAAGTAAATGAAGCATCCCCATTCCAAACGCCGTACCGATAATGATTGCAGTTGCAACGATTACAATTAATGTATTACTCCACTTCTTTCGGTATTTTTCCACAGACATTGATTTCCCTTTTTGAAACGGAACAACATTTTTCGGTCGTTCACTTTCTACTACCATCCATTCAAATTCATCTTTCTTTTTTTCCTCATACTTCGCTTCTGTTCCATTCACTTTCACTGAGATCGTTCGTGATTGCTTGTCCATACACTCACACCTCACCTCTTATCGTTGTCCGCATCATATCATATTCATTTCATAAAAAAACGAGATATTTGTCAGAGGAATTCGCCAAATAACCCTATATATTTATCTTATATGTATGCATTTGACTTCATTTGTAGAACAAAAAAACTAGATAGCAAAGACTATCTAGTTTTTCTCGCAAATATATTTTCGTACTTCAGAAATGAAATAAAGAGAACCTGTTATGATAAAAACATCATTTTCTGCTATCATTTCAACTTTTGTATCAATTGCCTCTTTCCAATTTTCAAAAACTAATTTTGATTCTTTCTGTGAATATGATGCAAGCTTATCAGCAGAAATAGCACGATCAAAGGCGAATGTTGTAAAAATAATTTCATCTGCAATGGTTTCTAATTGGCCTACCATGTTATGTAATTGTTTATCACCAAGGGCAGTAAATAACACTATTACATTTTTATCTTTGTAATGCGCTTCTACTGTTTTCACAAGGCTTTCGATACCTTCTGGATTATGAGCACCATCTATAATAATATCTGGATTACTTTGCAGTTTTTCAAAGCGCCCCACCCAATACGCTTCCTGTAATCCAGTTCTTATTTCTTCTTCCTCAATTAAAAATGATAAGTATGTTTTTACATACATGACTGCCATAAGCGCAAGTGCTGCGTTTCCTACTTGGTGGCTGCCTTTCATTGTGATTCGCACATCTTCAAAAGAGGCGAAAGGACAAGTGAAATCGAACTGTTCTCCATCTTCACTAGACTGTTTATGTAATGCTGTAAAATGGTTGCCCATCTCGTATAAGTTTGCATGATTTTCCTTTGCAACATTTTGAATGACTTGCAAAGCTTCTTCATCTTGTACACCAGTAATTACCGGCACGCCAGACTTAATAATCCCCGCCTTTTCATATGCAATTTCTCCTAGTGTATTTCCTAAAATATGCATATGATCGTGACCGATATTCGTAATAATCGTGAGGACAGGGTGTATAACATTGGTAGAATCAAAACGTCCACCAAGCCCTGTTTCAAATAAAACAACATCACAGAAATTGAATTTGCCGAAATAGCAAATCGCCATAACAGTAATAATTTCAAACTCTGTCGCTTCCCCTAAATCCGTTTCATCTAGTTTTTCCACGACTGGTTTTACCAGCTTTACAAGTTCAGTAATCTCTTCGTCTGCAATTGGTGTTCCATTCACACTAATGCGTTCATTAAATGATTCGATGTAAGGAGAGGTAAACGTTCCTACCTTATATTTCGCGCCTTCTAACATGTAACGCATATATGTTAACGTTGAACCTTTTCCATTTGTACCAGCAAGATGAACACATTTTATATGACGCTCTGGATTTCCGAGCTCTTCTAGCATCCAATTCATTCTTTCTAATCCTGGTTTAATACCAAATTTCAATCGGCTATGAATCCACCCTATCGCTTCTTCGTATGTATGTATCACGTATGCTTTTCCCCTTTCAAAAGACAACTTTCATAGTTCTATTATACGCAAAGAAAAGAGACTCACCAATATAGTGAGTCTCTAAAAATATTTTTACTTTTCAAGATCTGCTAGACGTTGACGAACTGCTTCGCGTTTTTCTAGGTAATCTTGCTCTTTCGCACGCTCTCCTTCAATAACCGCTGCAGGAGCTTTCGCTACGAAACCTTGGTTAGAAAGTTTCTTCTGTACACGTTCTACTTCTTTATCGAACTTCTCAAGTTCTTTCTCAAGACGAGCTCTCTCTTCATCAAGATTGATAAGATCAGCTAACGGTAAGAATAACTCTGCACCTGATACGATTGCAGTCATTGCTTTTTCTGGCGCTTGTAAGTCCGTTTGAATTGTTAATTCGCTTGGGTTACAGAAACGCTCAATGTAAGAGCTATTTTTCGTAAGTTGAGCAAGTACAGCCTCATCTTTTGCTTTAATTTGCATTTGAACTTTTTTGCTCATTGGCGTATTTACTTCTGCACGGATGTTACGAACAGAGCGAATGATATCAACTAGAAGGTGCATTTCTGCCGCAGCCTCCGTATCTTGTAAATCTTCGCGAACTGTTGGCCACGCAGCTACTGTAATAGACTCGCCTTCATGCGGTAAATGTTGCCAAATTTTCTCTGTTACGAATGGCATGAATGGGTGTAATAGACGCATTGTTTGATCTAATACGTAAGCTAAAATAGAACGAGTTGTTTTCTTAGCTGCTTCATCTTCACCGTATAGTGGAAGTTTCGCCATTTCAATATACCAATCACAGAAATCGTCCCAAATGAAGTTGTATAATGAACGACCAGCTTCACCGAACTCATATTTATCCATGTTACGTGTTACGCTTTCGATTGTTTCGTTTAAGCGAGTTAAGATCCACTTATCCGCAACTGATTTTTCACCAGTTAAATCGATTTCTTCATACTTCATATCATCCATGTTCATTAATACGAAACGTGATGCGTTCCAAATTTTATTAATGAAGTTCCAAGTAGATTCTACTTTTTCCATGCTGAAACGTAAATCTTGACCTGGTGCACTTCCTGTTGATAAGAAGAAACGCATTGCATCTGCACCGTACTTCTCGATAACATCCATTGGATCAATACCGTTACCAAGAGATTTACTCATTTTACGACCTTGCTCGTCACGAACTAAACCGTGAATTAATACATCTTTAAATGGACGCTCGCCTGTAAACTCTAAACCTTGGAAAATCATACGAGATACCCAGAAGAAGATGATATCATAACCCGTTACTAGTGCATCTGTTGAATAGTAACGTTTGAAGTCTGCTGAATCTTCATTTGGCCAACCAAGTGTGGAGAATGGCCATAATGCTGAACTGAACCATGTATCAAGTACATCGTTATCTTGATTCCAGTTTTCAATATCTGCTGGTGCTTCTGTACCTACGTATACTTCACCAGTTTCTTTATGGTACCAAGCTGGAATACGGTGTCCCCACCATAATTGACGAGAAATACACCAGTCATGAATATTTTCCATCCAACGTAAATATGTGTTTTCAAAACGCTCTGGTACGAACGTTACTTTTTCTTCTTCTTTTTGTTGAAGCGCTACTGCTTTTTCAGCAAGTGGAGCCATTTTTACGAACCACTGTGTTGATAAATAAGGCTCAACAACCGCACCGCTACGCTCACTATGACCTACTGAATGCATATGTGGCTCGATTTCTACTAATACGCCAGCTTCTTGTAAGTCTTTTACTAATTCTTTACGGCATTCGAAACGATCCATACCGTTATACTTACCAGCTTTTTCGTTCATCGATCCATCTTCGTTCATTACTAAGATGCGTGGTAAGTCATGACGGTTACCTACTTCAAAGTCATTCGGGTCATGAGCTGGTGTAATTTTTACAACGCCCGTTCCGAAATCTTTTTCTACGTACTCATCAGCAATAATCGGAATCTCACGGCCTACGATTGGAAGTGTAACTGTTTTTCCGATTAAATGTTTGTAACGATCGTCTTCTGGATGAACTGCTACTGCTGTATCACCAAGCATCGTTTCTGGACGAGTAGTAGCAAGACGAATGTGACCAGAACCATCTGTTAACGGATAGTTCATATGGTAGAATGCACCTTGAACTTCTTTATGAATTACTTCAATATCAGAAAGAGCTGTACGTGTTGCTGGATCCCAGTTGATGATATATTCACCACGGTAAATTAAGCCTTTTTCGTATAATTGAACGAATACTTTATTAACCGCATCTGATAAACCTTTGTCTAATGTGAAGCGTTCACGAGAATAGTCTAGTCCTAAACCAACTTTCCCCCATTGTTGACGAATGTGAGAAGCGTACTCTTCTTTCCACTCCCAAGCTTTTTCAAGGAATTTTTCACGGCCAAGATCGTAACGTGAAATACCTTCTTCACGAAGTTTTCCTTCTACTTTCGCTTGTGTTGCGATACCAGCATGGTCCATTCCTGGAAGCCATAGTACATCGTATCCTTGCATACGCTTCGTACGAGTTAAAATATCTTGAAGAGTTGTATCCCAAGCATGACCTAAGTGTAACTTACCAGTTACGTTTGGAGGTGGAATTACAATTGTATACGGTTGTTTCTTCTCGTCTCCTGTTGCTTCAAAATATTTGCCTTCAAGCCACCATTGATAAAGGCCTTCTTCAACGGACATATGATCATATTTAGTTGGTAAATTCTTTTCCGTGTTTGACATTATTTTCCCTCCTTAAAATAAAAAATGTCCCTCATCCAAAAAGGACGAGGGACATCGCGGTACCACCTTTATTTACAAACAAATTCATAATTTGCTTATACTCTTAATTTGATAACGGACAAATCCGTCTTTTCCTAATAAGAACTATTCCGTTCAGAAAAGATGCTCCAGGGCTACCTTCTAACATAACTATCTAGAGAATCTCCCAGCTAATGATTCTCCTCTCTGAAGACGTTTCATGTTATACTCTTCCCCTTCAAGGCATTTATATGATTGTTAATTATTATATACAATAGTGTAAAAAACGAAACCTTATTCGTCAAGATAAATTTAAAACTACAGCTTTTGGTGCCAAAAAGAAGATAAGTAGAATCCTCTACTTATCTTCTTTACCCCGCTATTTGTGGGCAGTAAGACCTCCACCTCAAAACTCAGCTGAAGCAAAGAAGTTAGATGGGAGCCCTGGTGCCCGTAAACGTCCAATTAGTGAAGGCTAATCATCAGCGGGGAATGTTTACTTTATCCGTTCCCTTGCTGGGCAGCTTGTAATTGTGACAGGAAATATTCTATATTGCTAACGAGCCAATGCGATTGTTGCAAACTCTTTACTCCGCGCAGTTCATTTTCCTCGTTACGATTATCTCTTCTTTTCTTATAAGACTGGATTTGCCGAATAAATTGCGATGGATACGTCATATACGCAAACATAAGTAGTTGCTCTTCTTTCGTAAAAGGGAAATTTTTTTGATACATTTGAAACCATTCAAACCGATCACTTCTTGCGATTGGATATGTGTTTAAAGACCGTGAATAAAAACCTACTATATCTTGCACAGGCGTTGCAAACTTCGATTTTTCTAAACTAATAAAATAGCCATTCCGTTCATAGTCAAATAAAAAATGATTCAGTGACACATTACCATGCACAAAAGTAATACGCGTTTTCTCCTTTTCTTTCATCGCATCGTTCCACTCATTTAATTGCTTCGTTGCAAATTCACGCGCTCTCATTACATGATGATAGTACGTACAATATTGCAATTCAAACGGGGACATATACCATTTTGATTCAGATTCTACGAGAAACTCTTCTAACATCTCACCATCATTTTCCCAACGATCGGATATACTTGTATAATGTTTTTCTAAATCTTCTTCCGTATACGTTTCTTCCTTCACAGTTTTTTGATGCAACGTTCCAAGTGTCTGAAACATTTTATGGTATTGATCATTGTCCTCACCGTTTCCTTCTGCACGTTCTAACCAAGGCATTAAATAATAATTATACGTCCCGTCACTTAAAATATAACTTCCATCCGTCGCATGATATATAGGTACATAATTTGAAAAACCTTTCTCCTTCAAATATTGAATATGATGCAGAAAGTTATTCCGCTCTAACTTTCTGCCTTCTATTTTCTTGAGTGCATATGGACCTTGATTCGTATAAATTTTCATTACATTTCCGTGCTCTTCCATATGCTGCGTATCTAATCTATATTGCCTCACGATAGGTTCATAGTGATTTCGCAACTCAATATCCATACGAATAACCCTTTCTATTCAAAACATAGCCTCTAAGAAAGGAAGTGAGTGAAAACACTCACTTCCTTATTTCACCTTTACCCTTGAAACGGGAATATAAATAATTTGCCCCGTATTTAAAAATATATCTTCTGTTTGATTGACACGGTATAAATTTTGTACAGACGTTTCATAACGGTCTGCAATAGATTCAATTGTATCCCCTTCTTGCACGAAATACATTCTTAACTTTGTAAATTCTTCTTCCGGTTCTTTCGTAAATAGTTTTGTTAAATAAAGCGCATTTTCATCTCGCTGTGAGTACTCTTCTTCTTGTTCTTCCTGCTTTTTCGCTTTTTCTTTCTTGAAATCTTTTCGTCCGAACAGTTCAAATTGCGGCGTTGTTTCTTGCTCCTCTTCACGTTCCACAAATTCATGTTCTTCTATTTTCTCTTCTTCTAATTCCTGCTCTTTTCTTTCCTCTAATTGGAACGGTTCAAATGCGTAATCTTCCCACTCATCTGATTCCTTATATGCTGGTTCTTCTACATGCGGCGCCGGTCTATTTTCATCCTCTTGCGCTGAATCTTCTTCTAACTCAGCATACACCGTTTCTTCCTCTTCAACTTCATCCTCGCTTCTCTCTTCATCACACAAACCGGTAATAGATATATCCGCTAATAATTGTAAGCAACCATTTTCCTTTAATTCATAATCAAATTCCTCGATTGATACATATAGCTCTTCAATTACTTTCACTCGATTTCTCGGAATTGATATTTCAAGTGGAAAGGAATGAACAAGTTCATTAACCCCATCTTCTCTTGTTTCTACATAATCAATTGACTTTGCTGGCGATAGTTCTCTTAATGAATACGCGGAATCATCTTTTCGTGCAACATACTCTCCCGTTAAATCTAATTGTCCTCTCACGATTACTTCATGATCAAGCTCTTCTATCTCAACGTCTGGATCTAACGAAATTGACAAAAGTTCTTCGACTTCCTGTCCTTTTTGGAACCACACAGATTCTTTTAATGAAAATCGTAATGAATGATCTGCAGCCACTTCTTTTCCCCCTCCCAAACTATATGTCATTACAGATTTATGTGTGGGAAGCTTACTTTATGAATAAAAAAAATCGCTCCCCTTATGGAGAGCGATTTTCTCTAATACACTACGCTTTTAATTTTGACATTGCAATTTCAGCTGCTGCAATCGTCGCTTCAATATCTGCATCACTATGTGCTGTCGATAAGAATAAACCTTCGAATTGAGATGGTGGTAAGAATACACCTTGTTCTACCATTTCACGGTAGTAAGCCGCAAAGAATTCTAAGTTTGAAGATTTTGCTGCATCGTAATTAATAACGGGTTCATCTGTAAAGAAAATACCAATCATAGAGCCTGCACGGTTAATATGATGCGGAATGCCATGTTTTTCAGCTGCTTTACGTAATCCAGCTTCTAACATTTCAGCTTTACGCTCAAATTCTACATATGATTCTGGCGTTAACTGTACTAACGTTTCATAACCTGCCGCCATTGCAAGTGGATTACCTGATAAAGTACCAGCTTGGTAAATCGGTCCGCTTGGCGCAACTTGGCGCATAATTTCCGCTTTACCACCGTATGCTCCTACCGGTAAACCACCACCGATTACTTTACCTAGGCATGTTAAATCAGGCGTTACGCCATAATAACCTTGGCCACAATTATAAGCTACTCGGAACCCTGTCATTACTTCATCAAAAATAAGCAATGCACCGTTTTGTTCTGTTACTTCACGAAGACCTTCTAAAAATCCAGGCTGCGGAGGAACAACCCCCATATTTCCTGCTACTGGTTCTACAATTACACAAGCAATATCATCACCGAATTGTTCAAACGCGTATTTTACGCTTTCTAAATCGTTATAAGCTACTGTAATCGTATTTTTCGCTACACCTTCTGGTACACCAGGACTATCTGGTAAACCTAAAGTCGCCACACCAGAACCAGCTTTAATTAATAACGAATCACCATGACCGTGGTAACAACCAATAAATTTCAAGATTTTATTACGACCTGTATAACCACGAGCTAAACGTAGTGCACTCATTGTTGCTTCCGTTCCAGAGTTAACCATACGCACAATCTCAATTGATGGCACGCGCTCAATAACAAGTTTTGCTAATTTATTTTCAATTTCTGTTGGTGCACCGAAGCTTGTACCTCTTTCAGCAACAGATTTTAACGCTTCTACAACACGATCATTTGCATGACCATGAATTAAAGGACCCCATGATAATACGTAGTCGATGTATTCATTCCCATCGATATCATATACTTTAGAGCCTTTTCCACGCTCCATAAACAACGGATTCATCCCAACAGACTTAAAGGCACGAACCGGGCTATTTACGCCACCAGGCATTAAGTCTTGCGCCTCTTCAAACGCTGCAATTGACTTATCAAACTTTTTCATTATTTAGCGCCTCCTTCTTGTAACCATCTTGCTGCATCTTTTGCATGATACGTAATAATTAAATCTGCCCCTGCACGTTTCATACTAATTAATTTTTCAAGAACAACTTCTTTTTCATTAATCCAACCATTTTGCGCTGCCGCTTTAATCATCGAATATTCACCACTTACATTATAAGCGACAACTGGTAAATTAAAGTTATTTTTCACATCACGAACGATATCTAAGTAAGAAAGAGCTGGTTTTACGATTAAGAAATCTGCACCTTCCATTACATCTGATTCTGCTTCACGGAATGCTTCCATACGGTTTGCCGGATCCATTTGATATGTTTTACGGTCACCAAATTGCGGTGCACCGTGCGCAGCATCACGGAATGGTCCATAAAATGCTGATGAATATTTCACAGCGTACGACATAACTGGCACGTGTCCAAAACCATTTTCGTCTAATGCATGACGAATTGCTGTTACGAAGCCGTCCATCATGTTTGATGGCGCAATAATATCCGCTCCTGCTTTCGCTTGACTTACAGCTGTTTTCGCAAGAACTGCAAGAGACTCGTCATTTAAAATAATCCCATCTTCAATTACACCGCAATGACCATGGCTTGTAAATTGACATAAACATGTATCTGCAACTACTACTAGCTCAGGGAAATCACCTTTAATTTGCTGAATAGCACGTTGTACAATTCCATGATCACAATATGCTGATGATCCAACTTCATCCTTTTCAGCAGGTAAACCAAATACAATAACAGAACGAATACCTAAATCAACAACTTCTTGCATTTCAGCTTGCAATAAATCTAAAGACATTTGATATACGCCCGGCATAGAAGGAACTTCATTACGAACATTTTCACCTTCTAATACAAAAATAGGGTAAATAAAATCTTCCGTATGTAAAAACGTTTCACGCACAAGTGCACGCATGCCCCCGCTTTGTCTTAAACGACGATGACGATTAAATTGTAAAGAGTTCATAGATTTCTATCCCCATTCTTTCATTTTATAGATTCACAAACATATTGTAGTAATGCTTCTACAGTGTACTCTTTCGGCACAATAACAGACGGAAAATAAAGACTTGCCTCTTTTTCCGTAATAGGTCCTATACAAGCAATTGTACATTTTTTTGTCCATTCTCTCCAGTTTGTACCCTCAAGTAAACGAACAAAACTAGTAACAGTTGAAGGGCTCGTAAATGTAATAATGTCTACTTTCCCTAACTTCAATGCTGCTATAAGTTCTTGCTTTTTTTCTATATTCACTTTCGTACCGTATACGATTAGCTCATCTAGAGAAACACCAATTTCCCGAAGTGCAACCGGAATTACCTCTCTTGCTAAATTCCCTTTCGGAAATAAAATACGTTCGTTTCCACTTAATTCTTTTAGAAACTCTTCTGCAAATGCTTCTGCAACAAATGAAGTCGGAACAAAATGAACTTGATAGCCCCTTTTTTCTAACTCTAATTTTGTTTTCACACCTACCGCAGCGATTCTAATGGTTAGCGGTAGTTTCTTTTTTAAACTATCTAGAAAAAAAGCTACACCATTTCTGCTCGTAAAAATAACCCAGTCGTATGAATGTAGCTGTTCTTCAATATGTTGAATTTGCCTATGAGACATACCTTCCATACGCAAAAGCGGAATTTCCAATGGAATTCCGCTCTTTTCTTTCACTGCTACACTCATTTGTTTCGCTTGATGCTGGGCACGTGTAATCAATACCGTTTTTCCAGCGAGAGCGTTCATATTTATTGTTGCTCCTTATTTGCAGCAAGAATGAGTTCTTTGGCGCCTTGTTTAATTAAACGGTCCGCGGCCTCTAACCCTACTTCCTCAGGATTAGTACCCACTACTGTCTCTTTTAATAAAACAGAGCCATCCATAGAGCCGACAAGAGCTGTTAATTCGATTGTATCGTTTTCTGTAAGGGTTGCATATCCAGCAATTGGAACTTGGCATCCACCTTCAAGTTTATGAAGAAATACTCGCTCCGCTGCCACTGTTCTTTCTGTTATCGTATCATTAATATGCGCTAACAACTGCAATAAATCCTTATCATCCTCACGACACTCAATCGCTAATGCACCTTGTCCTACAGCAGGTACACATAACGTCTCATCTAAATGTTCTGTAATAACTTCATTATCCCAGCCCATTCTTTGTAATCCTGCTGTCGCTAAAATAATTGCATCGTAATCTTCTTCTTTTAATTTACGTAAACGTGTATCGATATTTCCGCGAATCCACTTCACTTGTAAGTCTGGTCTCGCAGCGAGTAGCTGTGCACTACGTCTTAAACTACTCGTACCTAAAATAGCGCCTTCTGCTAACTCTTTAAACGACGCTCCGCTTTTTGAGATAAAAGCATCACGAGGGTCAACACGCTTTGGTGTACAACCGATCATTAATCCTTCTGGAAGTACGGCCGGCATATCTTTCATACTATGTACAGCCATATCAATTTCTTTCGTAAGTAGCGCATGTTCAATCTCTTTCACAAACAAGCCTTTTCCGCCTACTTTTGAAAGAGTAACATCTAAAATAACATCACCTTTTGTGACAATTTCTTTCACTTCAAATTCATATGGTAGACCTAAGGCT
Organism: Bacillus cereus group sp. MYBK95-2; assembly: GCF_051915225.1. Taxonomy (NCBI): domain Bacteria; kingdom Bacillati; phylum Bacillota; class Bacilli; order Caryophanales; family Bacillaceae; genus Bacillus; species Bacillus cereus group sp. MYBK95-2. Next base: position 920,771 of record NZ_JBQAEH010000001.1, read on the forward strand.
TTTAACTGATCAATAAACCAGTTTGTTTGCGTTAATGCTAGTTTACTCTTTCGTGATCCTACAATAATTTTGCGCATAATTCTCTCTCCTCATTATAAATACCAAAAGTGGAAATTGGACAAACTGCTTAATAGAAAAATGTTTACTAGCATTACGAGAAACGATCCGATATTCCACTGTACAATTTTCTTACCTTGCAACACATCTGCCGCTCGTAAATATAAACCTGTGCAATACACAAATAGAACGACAAAAGATCCGATTACTTTCGTATCATACCAATGGAAATTATCCAATTTTGTATATCCCCATATACATCCTAATAAAATTGCTAGTAAGAAAAATGGAACAGAAAATAAATTTAATCCGTAAGACATAGATTCTAGCTTCGGTAAATTCCCTAACCTTCTTAATCTCGCATTCCATTTTTTCTTTTTTAATAGGCGATATTGCAATAAATACATAATAGAAAAAATGAACGATACAGTAAACGTTGCGTAAGAAATAATTGCCATACCGACATGCACGTATACAAGTTCTGAAACTAATTGTTCCGCAAGTACTGGCGACATCTTTCCGAGCGGTGTAAAAATAGAAAAAGCGCTTACGCCAAATGCTACAACATTTGTAAAAAAGACTAAAAAGTCAATTCTCATAAATCGATTAATAACTAACGACATCGTAATCAATAACCAAACATAAAAATAAATCCCTGATAATAAAGTTAAAATAGGATTCGTTTCTGAATCTGTAGCTCTAAGCAACATAAAAATAGACTGCAGGACCCATACAATCGCAAGTAACCAAAAAGCAAATCGGTTCGCCTTTCGGTTACTTTGGAAATAATCTATAAAATATAAACTAATGCTACAAGCATATAAAATAATTGCAATATGATAAATAATACTGTTATTTAAAAAACTCATCCGATCATCCTTCCAAATTATAAAGATGGAACGGATGGTGTCCACACTCTTTTATGTTCTACTTCTTCCGCACGACTCTCTACTTCTTCCGTTTCTAAATCAAAAATCTTTGCAAATAACGCTAATTTTTCGCTCGCTCCCTCTTCAGCAGCTATTTCTTTCGCTACTAAAATTGGGTCTTTTAATAATTGATTAATAATACTTTTCGTATGCTTACTAATAACTTTTTTCTCACGATCACTAAGGTTTGGTATTTTTCGCTCTAGGCTTACCATCGTTTCACTTTGGATTGCAAGTGCCTTATCACGAAGAGCTGATATTAATGGAACAACACCAAGTGTACTTAACCACGTTTTAAACAGAACAATTTCCTCTTCAATCATAAATTGAATTTTCTCTGCCTCTTTCAAACGCTCAGCACGGTTTGCCTCCACTACTCCTTGTAAATCATCAATATCATACAAGAAAGAACCTTCTAGCTCATCAATCGCTGGATCAATATCACGCGGCACTGCAATGTCAACCATAAATAATGGACGACCAGAGCGCATTTTCTCCACCTTTGTCATCATCTCTTTCGTAATGACATACTCAGATGCACCAGTTGAACTAATTAAAATATCTGCTTCTAATAATGCACATTGTAATTCGCTTAACGATTTTGCATGTCCCATATATTTCTCAGCCATTACTTCTGCTTTCGAAAGCGTCCTATTCATAACTGTTACTTTACGAGCACCACTTCCATATAAGTTTTGTAGTGCAAGTTCGCCCATTTTACCAGCACCAAGAATAAGCACATGACAATCTGTTAACTCGCCAAATATTTTCTTTCCAAGCTCAACAGCAGCATAACTAACAGACATTGCACTTTCCCCGATTGTTGTTTCTGAGTGGGCACGTTTTGCTAATGTAATGACTTGCTTAAACAATTCATTAAAAATTGTGCCTGTTGCTTTAACTTGTTGCGCTTCTAAAAAGCTATCTTTTATTTGACCTAAAATCTGCGTTTCTCCGACTACCATTGAATCTAAACCGCACGTTACGCGGAATAAATGATCTATTGCGCCATCTTGTTCAAAAATAGTTAAATATGGCGCGACTTCTTCTATTTCAAGCTGAAACCAATCAGCTAAAAACTTCTTAATATAATACCGTCCCGTGTGTAATTGATCGACAACAGCATAAATCTCAGTGCGATTACAAGTTGACACAATGACATTCTCTAACACGCTCTTTTGATTTTGTAATGTAGTCATCGCTCGCTCTAGTTCTGCTGCCTGAAATGTGAGTTTCTCACGAAATTCTACAGGGGCTGTTCGATAATTTACACTAACAACAAGAATATGCACGCAGCATGTCCCCCTTCACCCGTTTTATCACTTTATCTACTATCATAATACAACTTTCCTCTTATGAATCTGACAATCGTGTGAACAACCGATTATTTTTTAATTATTCTCCGTATGTAATAAAGGAGATTCAGTAACACTAATAAAAAAAATCCTACTTTATAATGATTATAAATTAATAACTCTATTTGTACGTTACCAAAAAAAGCCCTCATAATCAAGTGATGGAAACTATTCCATATAAATTATAACATCATCTTCCCTATCTTCTTTCATCATGAAGGAAAATATGTATGATTGTTCCAAAATGTAACAAAGACTTTCTCAATACAATGTATTTGACATTGCATTTCTTTTTCGTTATATTAGTTTTACAAAATTAAATTGTGCACAACTTAATTAGAAGGGAGTTATTTATGACAGAAGACTCTTTGCATCTAGATAACCAACTTTGTTTTTCTATTTACGCCTGCTCTAGAGAGGTTACTCGTTTTTATCGACCTTATTTAGAAGAAATGGGTATTACGTATCCCCAGTACATTACTTTACTCGTACTATGGGAGCAAGATGGACTAACAGTAAAAGAAATTGGAGAACGTCTATTTTTAGATTCTGGTACGTTAACACCTATGTTAAAACGTATGGAATCATTAAAACTTGTAAAACGTGTTCGTTCCAAAGAAGACGAGCGAAAAGTTTGTATTGAATTAACAGAACAGGGCAAAGATTTAAAGGAAAAGGCTTGTTCATTACCGACAACGATGGCTACAAACTTAGGAATTACAGAGCAAGAATATCGCTCTTTATTAATTCAACTAAATAAACTGATTGACACAATGAAAACAATTAATGATGGAAAAGGGGAATAAATATGGATAAATTATATACTGCTTCAGTAACAGCAACAGGTGGAAGAAATGGGAAAGTAGTTTCAGATGATGGCATATTAAATCTTGATGTAAAAATGCCGAAAGCACTAGGTGGTGCAGGCGGAGAAGCAACAAATCCAGAACAACTATTTGCAGCTGGTTATGCAGCTTGTTTCGATAGTGCATTACAACTTGTCATTCGTACAAAACGTGTGAAAGTAGAAAGTACAGAAGTAACTGCTCACGTTTCTATCGGAAAAGATACAGATGGTGGTTTCGGCCTATCTGCTGTACTTGATGTACATGTGGCTGGCGTTTCACATAGCGAAGCACAAGAACTTGTAGAAGCGGCTCACGGTGTATGTCCTTACTCGAAAGCAACAAGAGGAAATATTGAAGTTACATTAAACGTACGCTAAAAAATTTAGCAAAACAAAAACGCGCGACATTCGTCACGCGTTTTTTGTTTTTGTAAATTTATGAATTGCTTTCCACGCTTCTTCTTTTCCAAGTCCTGTTTCAGAAGAGAATAGAACAATTTCATCGCCAATTTCAACAGCAAGCGTTTCTTTTACAACTTTTAAATGCTTTTGCCATTTCCCTTTCGGAATTTTATCGGCTTTCGTCGCAATAATAATTGTTGGGATTTCATAATGCTTTAAGAAATCATACATCATCACGTCATCACTTGTTGGTTGGTGACGTAAATCAACTACTAATACAGCTGCGTCTAATTGTTCACGCGTTGTAAAGTACGTTTCAATCATTTTCCCCCATGCAGCGCGCTCCGATTTAGATACTTTCGCATATCCATAACCTGGAACGTCAACAAAGTGCATCATCTCATTGATTAAGAAAAAGTTCAGCGTTTGCGTTTTTCCTGGTTTAGAAGAAATACGTACTAACTTTTTACGATTTAAAATTTTATTAATAAAGGAAGACTTCCCCACATTTGAACGACCTGCTAATGCAATTTCTGGTAAATCACTGTCTGGATATTGTTCTGGTTTAACAGCACTAATTACAATATCTGCTTTTGTTACTTTCATTGTTTCACTCCTACTAATGCGTGCTCCAATACTTCATCTAAATGAGATGCAAGCACAAACGTAAGGTTTTCTTTTACGCTCTCTGGAATATCATCTAAATCTTTCTCGTTTTCTGCTGGCAAAATAATTTTTGTTAAGCCTGCGCGGTGAGCACTTAATGTTTTTTCTTTTAAACCACCAATTGGTAATACACGACCACGAAGTGTAATTTCACCTGTCATACCGACTTCTTTACTTACAGGAATACCTGTTAGCGCAGAAATAAGTGCCGTTGCCATCGTAATACCTGCTGACGGTCCGTCTTTTGGAACTGCTCCTTCTGGAACGTGAATATGAATATCATTTTTCTCATGGAAATTCGGATCGATCTGAAGCTCTTCTGCACGAGAACGTATATAACTAAACGCAGCTTGTGCTGATTCTTTCATAACATCCCCAAGTTTCCCTGTTAAAATTAGTTTCCCTTTTCCTGGCGCTACAGAAACTTCAATGGCAAGTGTATCGCCGCCTGCTGCTGTGTAAGCTAGACCTGTTGCCATACCAACTTGGTCTGTTTTTTCAGCTTGCCCATAACGGAATATGTGCTTACCAAGTAAATCAACAATCTTTTTCTCTGTCACAACGATACGTTTACGTTCTGCTGTAACGATAATCTTCGCTACTTTACGGCAAACTTTTGCAATTTGGCGCTCTAGCGTACGAACACCAGCCTCACGTGTATAATAACGAATAATCTCAAGCAGCGCTTCATCACGCACTTGTAAATTACCTTTTCGTAAGCCATGTTCTTTTAATTGTTTCGGCAATAAATGCTCACGAGCAATGTGTACTTTTTCAAGTTCTGTATAGCCAGCAATCGAAATGATTTCCATACGGTCAAGTAATGGACCTGGAATACTTGAAAGTGTATTAGCAGTTGCTACAAACATAACTTTTGATAGATCATATGGTTCTTCAATGTAATGATCACTGAAGTTATGGTTTTGTTCTGGATCTAATACTTCAAGTAATGCCGCTGATGGATCTCCACGGAAATCGTTAGACATTTTATCAATCTCATCTAATAAGAAGACTGGATTAACTGTTTTCGCCTTTTTCATACCTTGAATAATGCGTCCTGGCATTGCTCCAACATATGTACGGCGGTGACCACGAATTTCAGATTCATCACGCACACCACCAAGAGATACACGGACGAAGTTACGATTCAATGATGTTGCAATTGAACGCGCTAACGAAGTTTTGCCGACCCCAGGAGGGCCTACTAAACAAAGGATAGGTCCTTTTAATGAATTCGTTAACTTCTGTACAGCTAAATATTCAAGTACACGCTCTTTCACTTTTTCAAGACCGTAATGATCGTTATTTAAAATCTCTTCCGAATGAGCAAGATCAATTATATCTTCTGTTGCCTCTGTCCACGGAAGCGCTAATAACCAATCAATATAATTGCGAATAACACCACTCTCCGCAGAACTTGCTGGTAACTTTTCATAACGATCTAATTCTTTCAGCGCAGCCTTCATTGTTTCTTCCGGCATTCCTGACTGTTCAATTTTCTCACGAAGTTCTTCTACTTCTCCGCCCTTGCCTTCTTTGTCGCCAAGTTCAGTTTGAATCGCCTTCATTTGCTCACGTAAGAAATATTCTTTTTGCGTGCGCTCCATGGAACGTTTCACTTTTTGCCCAATTTTCTTTTCTAGGCTAAGTAACTCTTGTTCATCTTGAATAATTGAAATAAGTGTTTGTAATCGTTCTTTTACAGATACAATCTCTAGAATCTCTTGTTTCTGCTTCGTTTTAATCGGCAAGTGAGAAGCAATTAGATCAGCTAATCTCCCTGGTTCTTCCACATCAGCTACCGTTGCAAATGTTTCATTTGAAACTTTTTTCGAAACTTTAATATATTGTTCGAAATGCTCCAGTAACGTACGCATAAGAGCTTTCTCTTCTAAATCATCTTCTACTTCTTCAGTTACCGTTTTAATCGACACTTGTACTACATTTTCTTCTTCGATAAACTCTATTACTTCTGCTCTATGTAAACCTTCCACAAGGACACGAAGCGTACCGTTCGGCAATTTTAACATTTGCTTCACTTTCGCCACCGTACCTACACTATATATGTCATCTTCTTTCGGATCATCGATATTCATTTCTTTTTGCATTGCTAAAAAGATGATATTTTCATCCATTGCCGCCTGCTCTAGTGCTTGTATCGATTTATCACGTCCTACATCAAGATGCAAAACCATCGTTGGATATACGAGAACGCCTCTTAATGGTAGGAGGGGCACGATTCTTTCGTTCGTATTCATACTAGACATAGCACCTCCATAATAAATTAAACTCCTGTTCAACTATTTTATATTACAATACACCTAGATGCAATTGCTGAGATTCCGCGCAATTGTAAATAGCTTGTTTTTCTACCTCACGAAAAGAAAAAAGACTCCGATTAAGCATACAAACTTAAACGAAGTCTGGCAAATTTTATTATTGTTTATTTTCACATAGATTGTGCATCAGTTTCGTCTACCTTAGTATGTACATCTAGCTCTCTATGCATATTTTCTTGCATAAACGTTAACTCAAATACTTCTTTTAACTTACGGACAGGAATAATTTCAATTCCCTTGATCGTATACAAAAATGGTTGCATATTTTCAGCAGGAATAATGACTTTCTTAGCTCCCGCTTTTTTCGCAGCTTTTATTTTTGCGTACACGCCACCAATAGGTTTTACTTCTCCGTGTATACTTATTTCCCCTGTCATCGCTACTTCATTATTTACATACGTGCGGTGCACCGCAGAATATACACCTGTTGCCATAGCGATTCCTGCAGAAGGGCCATCAATCGGGATACCACCTGGAAAATTAATATGTATATCATATCCTTCTGGCAACACATCTAAAGAACGAAGTACTGTTAATACATTATCAACAGAGCCTTTCGCCATACTTTTACGACGAATCGATTTCGTTTGACTACCAATACTTTCTTCTTCCACAATTCCGGTAACATTTACCGATCCTTTATCTTTCGCCTTGATTGCTGTTACTTCAATTTCTAATAACGCACCTGTATTTGGTCCGTATACAGCAAGACCATTTACAAGACCAATCCTTGGAATCGGATAAATGCGCTTTTCATATTTCGGTGTAAGCTGACTTGAGTGAACAACCCACTCTATATCTTCATCCTTAATGAAAGAACGTTCTTCATTTATCGCCATACCAGCAGAGATTTGCACGAGATTAATCGCTTCTCGTCCATTCCTTGCATACATCCCGATCATTTCAATACCATTTTCACCTATTTGCATTTCCACTTTTTCCGCGGCATTTTTCGCTACTTTTTGAATTTCTTCCGTATCTAATTCACGGAAAAATACTTCTAAGCAACGTGACCGAATAGCAGGAGGAATTTCCTCTGGCGAACGTGTCGTTGCTCCAACTAAGCGAAAATCTGCCGGTAAGCCTTTTTGGAAAATATCATGTATATATGTTGGGATCATCGTATTTTCTTCACTATAGTACGCACTTTCTAAAAATACTTTTCGATCTTCTAACACCTTTAACATTTTGTTCATTTGAATCGGATGGAGCTCGCCAATCTCATCAATAAACAAAATACCACCATGTGCATCTGTTACAGCACCTTTTTTCGGTTGCGGAATACCTGCTTGCCCCATCGCCCCAGCACCTTGATAAATCGGATCATGCACCGAACCTATTAAAGGGTCTGCGATACCACGTTCATCAAACCGAGCTGTTGTCGCATCAAGTTCAATAAATGTTGCATTCGTACGAAATGGAGATTTAGGATTTCGTTTCGCTTCTTCTAATACAAGACGTGCTGCCGCTGTTTTCCCAACACCTGGCGGGCCATATATGATTACATGTTGCGGATTCGGACCACAAAGAGCCGCTTTTAACGACTTAATTCCGTCCTCTTGCCCTACAATATCTAAAAAGGTTGTAGGACGCACCTTTTCTGCTAGCGGCTCTGTTAAAGAAATCTCACGCATTTTACGAAGCTGTTCTAATTCTTTTTTCGATTCTCGATCAATTGAAACTTTTTGTGTTCGTTGATTTCGAAGTAAATGCCAGAAATACAATCCGACAATTACACCAAAAACAAGTTGAACAACTAAAAATATATTTGTCCAGCTCATTATTTATTTCCTCCCGCAATATTTTATCTCTTAGTATTTCCGCGGAGGAACGTAGCTAAACATAAAGAAAAACAGCAATTATAAAAATTGCTGTTTCCCTTTCGCATTATGCAGATGTTTTTGTATCAAGTACAGTACCGTCTTGTAACACCAATTTTGGCGGCTCATTATCAGCTACTGTTTCTTTTGTAAGAATACACTTCTCGATATCTTTACGAGATGGAAGTTCGAACATTACATCAAGCATTAAGCCTTCAATAATAGAACGAAGTCCACGAGCACCCGTTTTACGTTCAATTGCTTTTTTCGCAATTTCGATTAGTGCACCTTCTTCAAACTCTAACTCAACATCGTCAAGCTCCAATAATTTTTGGAATTGCTTAACAAGTGCATTTTTCGGTTTCGTTAAAATATCAACAAGAGCATCTTCATCAAGTGGCTCTAGGTTCGCAATAACTGGAAGACGACCGATAAACTCTGGAATTAAACCAAATCTTAAAAGATCCTCTGGTAATACGTGAGATAAAACATGCTTCTCATTCACATCAGCATTTTTCTTCTCAGAACCAAATCCAATTACTTTTTCACCAAGGCGACGTTTAATAATCGGCTCAATGCCATCAAACGCTCCACCACAAATGAATAAGATGTTCGTTGTATCAATTTGAATAAACTCTTGGTGCGGATGCTTACGACCACCTTGAGGTGGAACGCTTGCTACAGTACCTTCTAAAATTTTCAGAAGTGCCTGCTGCACACCTTCACCAGATACATCACGTGTAATTGATGGATTTTCGGACTTACGTGCCACTTTATCAATCTCATCAATATAAATAATTCCTTTTTCCGCTTTCTCTACATCATAATCAGCTGCTTGAATTAATTTTAGTAAGATATTTTCTACATCTTCCCCAACATATCCAGCTTCTGTTAAAGATGTTGCGTCCGCGATTGCAAATGGAACATTTAAAATACGCGCTAACGTTTGTGCAAGTAATGTTTTACCACTACCTGTTGGCCCGATAAGTGCGATATTACTCTTCGCTAATTCTACATCATCAATTTTGCTGTTAGAATTAATGCGTTTGTAATGGTTATATACCGCTACCGCTAGTGCTTTTTTCGCGCTATCTTGCCCGATGACATACTCATCTAAGATTTCACGAATTTCTACCGGTTTCGGTACATCTTTGAATTCTACTTCTTCGTCCTTCGCAAGCTCCTCTTGTACAATTTCAGTACAAAGTTCGATGCACTCATCACAAATGTAAACACCTGGACCTGCCACTAACTTTCGAACTTGCGTTTGTGTTTTACCACAGAAAGAACATTTTAATTGCCCTTTTTCATCATTAAATTTAAACATATTTTCACACCCCTTACAAAGTGCTAACCTCTTGCCTTCGTATGTACACGATAAATGTATCGTATGTAAATACATATTATGTCACTACGTGGCGAGAAATACAAATAATATGACTAGTTATGTACAAATAAAAAATTTTTAAAACTTTTGAAATATGTATATTCGACTTGTAAAGGAACTTTTCCTTCTCCATCGAAAAGTTTTATAAATATATTTCTATATTTATAAAACAAGGCACGATTTTAATCGTGCCTTGTTATTTTATTATGCAGCGTTTTCTACTAAGAAGTCTACAGCTTTACGCACTTTAAGATCTTCAGCTAAAGCGTCTACGCTTCCAAGAGCTTGCTTGATAGCGTCTACTGGCATACCGTACATTTCAGCCATTTTTTCAACTTCTGCAGTTACTTCTTCTTCAGTAACTTCGATGTTTTCAGCTTCAATGATAGCTTCAAGAACAAGATTGATTCTTACACGTTTTTGTGCATCTTCTTTCATTTGCTCTTTTAATTTGTCAGCATCAGTACCTGTGAATTGGTAGTAAAGCTCAAGGTTCATACCTTGTTGGCTTAAACGTTGCTCGAATTCACGAACCATACGATCTAACTCAGTGTTGATCATAGCTTCTGGAATTTCGATTTCAGCGTTAGCAGCAGCTAATTCTACTACTTCGTCACGTACTTTGTGCTCAGCTTCGTGCTTTTTGCCTTCTTCTAAGTTTGTGCGAAGTTTTGCTTTTAATTCATCAAGAGTTGCAACCGCTTCGTCTGCTTCTTTAGCGAACTCGTCGTTTAACTCAGGAAGTTCTTTTGTTTTGATTTCGTGAATTGTTACTTTGAATGTTGCTGGTTTGCCAGCTAATTCAGCAGCATGGTACTCTTCTGGGAATGATACTTCAACGTCTTTAGACTCACCAGATTTAAGACCGATTACTTGCTCTTCGAAACCTGGGATGAATGTACCAGAACCGATTGCTAGAGAGTAGTTTTCGCCTTTTCCGCCTTCAAATGCTTCGCCATCAACGAAACCTTCGAAGTCGATTACAGCTGTATCACCGTTTTCAACAGTTCCTTCTTCTTTAACAACTAGTTCAGCTTGACGTTCTTGTAAAGATTTTAATTCGTTCTCTACATCTTCGTCAGTTACAGTTGTTTCAACTTTTTCTACTGTTAAACCTTTGTACTCACCTAATTTAACTTCAGGTTTCACTGTAACTTTTGCAGTGAAGATAAGGTTAGCATTTTTTTCGAACTTCTCGATGTCGATTTCAGGATGATCAACTGGGAAGATACCAGCTTCTTCAATCGCTTCACCGTATGCTTTTGGTAAAATGATATCTAAAGCATCTTGGTATAAAGATTCAATACCAAAGCGTTGTTCGAATAATGGACGAGGCATTTTTCCTTTACGGAAACCTGGTACGTTAATTGTTTTTACTACTTTTTTGAACGCAGCGTCGATAGAGTTGTTTACTTCTTTAGCATCAACTTCGATTGTTAAAACGCCAACGTTACCTTCTAATTTTTCCCATTTTGTAGACATTTATTCTTTCCCTCCAACTATAATAATGTATGCACATACCTCTATAGATTAAGATCTTCATTATCTCTTTTTTGAAATAACAAATACACAAATAATCCTCTAGCAAAAGCTTTCAGATATAATGTTCCAATCTACTAATTGCCCAGAAGACAACTACGGTATATTTTGTTCGAGAATAATATGAAACATATTAAGTAAGAGAATTACACTTCTCTTCTCTTACAAACAGGCAGTTTTCTGCCTTTTGCAACCCTTACATTATAACATAGAATATGCTCGTTTCAAGAACTGAACGATTCTTTTTCATAATTATACGGGCAAATATCCTTCTCTTTCAACACGTAATAACCATTGATAGGCAATATGAAACTCTTCCAATTCGATATTGTATGCTGCCATAAGCTCTTCTTCATCAATAGCCAATCCGAAACGCTTTCTTCCAATTCTCTCTAAAACAGCTGACCAAATCTCTTCTTTATCCATTAATAGAGCAAATGGGAAAACACTAATTTGCAATTCTTTCCAATATGTAACCATTGCTTCAAATATATCGGGATAATTTTGCTCTAATCGACTTGATAATTTATGTATAATGTTATTGGATTGCTCCTCATTATGACCTGTAAATGCTGGAATTACCTTAATCGTATTCCCAAACTTTTCTACCTCTATTTCCTCTTCTACCTGACTTTCTATCATTTTATACAAAATAGAAGTTTTCAAATAGGGGTGTTGCTCTTCTTCTATTAAAAATTTCTTTAAAACAGGTAATGCAAGATCTAAGTCTTTTAACGAAAGTCGCTGAATCGCTCTTAGCTTCTGTCCAAAGTTTTCTCCAAAAATTTCATTAGTAAACTCATCCAACTCAAAATTTGAATCGACTAGCGATGCGTCTCCCTCATTGAGCATACCTTCTGCAAATAAAGCAAGTTGCGCTAATTTTTCCTTTTGATCAGGCATTATATCTTTCGTTTGTAAAACCTTTTCAACAGTTTCAATAACACCTTCATAATCATTTGTTTGAACTAAAATAGTCACGTACGTTTCAAGAATATCACCAAATAAGACAACTCCTGTTTTAAGCAACTGTTCACATTTGTCTTTCGCTTCTTCCATACGTTTTAATTCGAGTAAACAAATAACTGAAGCTAATTCCGTTTGTTCCGTTTCCGCATTATACTGACGTAATATTTCAAAGCAGCGCAATGCATCTTCGAACTTCCGCTCTTTCAGCGCTAAAAAACCTTCATCAATATAGCGCTCTGATAGTTGTGGAAACAATACGACCGTATTTTCTTTTTTATCCATACGTCCGCCTCTTTTTCTTGATTTTAATTATGTTCAAAGTAAATATATCAAATGCGTAATGAGAACACAACATCCCAAAACTATTTGTTTGAAATATAAAAATATTTAATTTTTACATTCCAATACGAATAAATCTCTACTAAAAATTAAAATTGTACAAATAAAAATCCCCAGCAACAAGCGCAGAGGATTCATCATTAATGGAAAGCTTTTATAATTGTGGGGTATATTACAAGGGTAATAATTTGGAGAACAATAATTGCCATAACAATCATGCTAAAATAGAAGATTGGTTTACTTCGCTTCATTAAAAACATAATAATAAGCATCGTACAAGCAAACAAACTTAAGAAGAACAAACTTGTTGTCGAACTAAGTATACCACTTGGGACAAAGAACAATAACACTACACTACAAGTACCTATAATTCCAAATAACCATTCCATTCATTCACTCATTCCCTTTCCCTCTCATGGCTGTTTTCTCTAAGCAATCAAATGTTTCACAACATCAACTACATACGTTAATTTCTCATATGCTACAAATCCAAAAGCAACCGTTAAGCCCGTTACAACTAATCCTTTCATCATTTCTGCCTCCTCGTTTTATCGTTGTTATCTTCATTATAAAAGATTAGCAATTTGTTACCATCGAACTACCTTACAGTTACCTTACAGAATTGTAAGATTTCAAAAGAGGATAGAAAAACACCTCACATAGCTTGAGGTGCTTTCACGGAATTTCTCTATAATCACTTGCAAAATTAACTTTTTTCTCTTGGTTATTTTTCGGAGAATCCAATCTTAAACTAATAGATTTACTAAATAATTTAGGATCAAAATAATTATTCATTACTTTTCTTAACTTACCTTCAGATATTTTCGTATTACAAGAAAACAAAGGATGAAAATCATGTTAATATATTTTTATACAATTAAGAATTTAATTTACAAGGGGGATTATATATGTTTAAAAAAATGGCCGCAGATGTATTAGGACTAAGCGATGTAGGTTCTGTTATTACACCTAAAGACTATGATAAGGTCGATGCCGATGATTATGTAATGCATGAAGATGGAGAGAAAATTTACTTTCTAATTAAATCGAAATCAGATGAATATTGCTTCACAAACAAAGGGTTAATTCACTTAGACGGTACAAGCGCAACAAGTAAAAAACGTACACTACGCCGCTTTCGTTATAGTAAATATCAAATTAAAAACGTAGCACTCGAAACTGCAGGAACGATTGATTTAGATGTAGAAATTAAGTTTCAAATGGGCGATGAACATTACTCAATTGATGTTCATAAAAAACATATTGAAGAATTAAAAGATTTATATAAGGCTTTACTTAAAATCGAAGAAATTTCATACGACAACGATATTACATTACAATATGCACATAAAAGTTTAGATATGGCATCTAATGCCTTTAGCCGCATTTCAAACGCACAAGTAAATTTAGCAGAGCAATTTAAAGAAATGAACGAGATTGCCTTTAACTGGCTTGTTGATACGAAGAAACAATATAATGTGAAAGATTATGGTTTTGTATTTGAGAAGTTTATTAATAACTAAACAGAAAACCTTGTTATCAAAAGATAACAAGGTTTTTGTAGCGTACCAGGAGAAATTCGAGCTCCCGCTTCGTCTTTAACCAAAATATATAAACGCTAGTATAATTCGTTTATTGAATCGTTCATTGTTTCGGTTAACTGACCATTTGTTAAAATTCTGCCTTATTATATACCTTATCGTCAAGATGAAGCTTTTCCCTATTATAATGTCTCTATTTCTAAATCTACTTCTAATTCTAGAGCTTCGTCACATGCTTTAAATAACATTTCAAACATGTCTTTACCACCACTTGTGTAAAAGTAGTTAGATAGATCTGTTATATTTGTTGAAGATTTATCTCTCCATGGTAGTTGCTTAGATAAATCTTCAATGTCCCACACTACTTCTGATGGTGAGAATAGTTTTAATTTTTCACGAGCTTCTTTCGCTTCCTCCATCGCCTTTAGGATATTTTGAAGTGTTAACCTTCCATCTTTATAAAGTATTTTATAAGAAGATTATATTATGTCTGTTTATTTCACTGTGCCCAATATTTGAAATTACTAACAGGGAGAATGAATGCAATTAGTTACATAATTGAAAATAAAATTTTTACACAAATGTTGAGAAATATTGAAATTCAATTTCCATCAAATTCTATTCTTGCTATCATTATTTATAAGAATATTCAAAAAGGGGTGGGATTTCATGGACGTTCTAATAAAGGGGAATGAACAAATTTCAAAACTACTTAACAGATGGTATCAAGAAATACGTTCACGTAATATAGATAATGCCCATTTTTTAAAAGAAGAAATTAATTCGATCATTCACACTAACGAAGCAGACCCAAAATTGTTACTCTACTATTACCTTTTAGATTTCGGTTATAAATATTTAGTGGATAATTTAAGTATTTCAAAAAATAGCTTTGATAAAATTGAATCTTTTAATATTCCCACAGATAACTTTTTATCTTACTACTACCATTTTTATAAGGCTATTCATTCTAACGCAATCGGTAATTATAGCCTTGCTAAAGAACATTATGATAAAGCAGAAATTTTACTTAAACACATTCCTGATGAACTTGAAAAAGCAGAATTTCATTATAACTTAGCAACATATCATTATCATATTTATCAAGCACTTTTAGCCATTAAGCACAGTACAAAAGCTAGGGACATATTTTCTAAACATGAAAGCTATGAATTAAAAACAGCCTATTGCGATAATTTATTAGGATTAGCTTGTACGCATTTAAGAGAATTTGAACTAGCTGAAGAATACTTTGTTACTGCAATGAACACATTCCAAAAGCAAAAAAATGAGAAAGCAATCTTACTAGTTCGCCATAATTTAGGCTTAATGTATGCGAGTCAAAACCTCTCTATTTCGGCAATTCGATACCTTTCAGAAGTTGTCGAAAAGAAACCTCATAATTATAAAGCTATTTTTGTTAAAGCCAAGGAACACGTCAAGCTAGATGAAGAAGAAATTGCATCTCAACTCATTGAAAAAGGTTTAACTATCTGCAATGAATTAGGAAATCAAGAATATCAATACCGCTTTACAATTCTAAGAAAAATTAATAAAAAAGTTACTGCCGAAAAATTAGAACAAGCTGTGCTAGCAGGAATGAACTACTTTAAAAACGAAAGATTATGGGAGTATGTCCAAGAATACGCGGAAGCAGTCGCAATCCAATTTCATAACGAAGGAAACTTTGAACAAGGAAGTAAATATTTCTATTTAAGTTATGAAGCTAAAAAAGAAATTTTTAAAAAGGAGGCGTTAAAGTGAAGAAAGTATTATTAGGAATGCTATTGATTACACTTGTAACAATAGGCACACATACCTCAGTTAACACTCAAACAACTATTAATATTATACAAAGTTTAGCTGATGGTGATACAGGTTGATTTATTAAAAACATAGGACGCTTACCTATTCTTAGGACAGCGTTCTTTTTTATCTAACTTTAACTTTGAAAGGGTTGAACAACGAAAATGTTTGGTACATCGAAGGAGCTTTAATTATTAGTGTTATTCTATTAGTTGTACTATATTTTCTGTTTTTGTTTTCTCTGCATAAAAACAAGAAGTTTAATATTATTCTTAAAGTTTTAATTTCCCTTCAAATCATAAGTAGTGTAATTATTTTTTCCTATCTCATTACTATTTAAATTTTTAGGAAATGGAATTATGAGATGATACCTTCCATAGTACTTCTTATTTTAATTTTGCCATGTATACAACCCCCAATGAATAACCTAACAAGAAATAAGAAACCTTCACAATATATTATTACTATAGTAGCCGAAGAAAAATTAGAAACTTTAATCCACGGTTACACAATTGATGAAAAACGAACGGTTTGTTTTGTAGAAGGCATAAAATCCGATGAGGTTTTTTATGTATGTGATTTTTCATCAAAGGTTTTTTTGAAGCATACAAAAAAATCTGAAGAACATGTGACTGCTAATCCAGCAACATCTGCCAACAACACCCCCAATTGTTAGACATAACTAACAATTGGGGGTGTATTTTTTATTTAACGCACAATTATCTCGAGCGCTTTACCGATTGTTAGGTTGAACGTATAACGATTTTCTGCGGTCTCTTTCTTTCGCTGATCACTTTTCAATCTATCCCCCAAAATATTCGATAAGTTCTCACTAATCGTTAAAGAATCACATTTTTTGACAAAAAAAGCCCCCTAACTCGTTAGCGACCGCACATTGTACGATTCAACTTACGAATTAGAGAGCTTATATATTGCGGACTTTGAAGTCACCGCAAAAGGTTTTGTTAGCGTCTCAGGAGAGATTCGAACTCCCGCTCCGCCCATTTCCGTACTATTTTATATATTTTGATCGCAGTCTTAATATATCTTCTCCTTCGCGAATGCCTGCCGATCCCTTCCTCACATTTTTTACGACAGTCCAATTCGGGTTAGTTTCATCACCGATGTTCTGTACTGTAAAATTGCCATCACCATATTTTCGGTGGCCTTCTGCCAATTTCTCCGTTAAATCATTCTCATTTGATCTCGCCATCTTTGCGCCATCTCCCTTTTTTATACGACCTTCTTAAACCATCTAACCAATCACAGGTCCAGTCAATTGGAGATTCTCATTTTCCGCTTCTATTAATTGTAACACACTGCCGGGGATAAGTTCCGATAACTGCTGCTCAACCGTACTAGAATGGTAAAGAATTTTATAATATTGCAAGTAAACAATTAAGAGAATCTGGATATGGATTTGAGTTCCATCATAAACCTATTAATTCTTTAAATTAAATAAGATGAATAGGGCGCATAAATGGCGCTCTTTTTATTTAAGAAAAAAAGTACATATGCAACTGCTTAATATCAAAGGAAAGGTCGCAAATATTAAGCATGAACTACACTTATAACCCAAACATCAAATTTTAGACAAACAAAAAACCTTGTTATCTTTTGATAACAAGGTTTTTTTAGCGTCCCAGGAGAGATTCGAACTCCCGACCGTACGCTTAGAAGGCGTATGCTCTATCCGGCTGAGCTACTGGGACATGGAGCGGGTGAAGAGAATCGAACTCTCGACCAGAGCTTGGAAGGCTCTTGTTTTACCACTAAACTACACCCGCATATGTTATTTTCTTTTCTTCGTTAGCGCCGTTGCCCTATCGACAATATTTATTATATGTATAACCACACATAAAGTCAACACCTTTTTTAAAAGAGGATAAATTTTCTTATCCTCTTTTAAAAACTGCCTGTTCAACTAGTTGTCCGTCTAACGTTTCAAAACGAACTTCCATTTGATTTTCATCCATTTCTAATAAAGCAAATGTCTTTTCTACACGCTGACGTGGTAATAAAATACTGCCTGGATTAATAAATAAAACGCCCTCGATTAATTCCGCACCTAATACGTGAGAATGTCCGAAGCATGCAACTTGCGCTCCCACTTCTTCAGCATGGTACGCTAGCGTTTGTAATGTCATTTTTACATTATGTCGATGCCCATGTACAACTAAGAAGCGAATTCCATCTACATCAGTTACAATTTCATCTTGAAAGTTAGCATAATCACAATTTCCTTTTACAACATGGAAACCTTGCAGCTCTTCATGAGCAGGCGTTAGCTCTGAATCACCGCAATGAATCATGATATCTACTTTCCCTTCATACTTCTCTTTTAACTGCTGTAATTCCTTCACAGAGCTATGACTATCGCTTACGATTAAAGCTTTCATCAATCTCTCTCCCTTATTCTCCTAAAAACCATTCAGGGATTTTTTCTTCTAGCTTACGAAGAGCACGTCCGCGGTGACTAATAGCATTTTTTTCATCTGAACTTAATTCCGCCATTGCTTTTTTGTATTCTTCCACATAAAAGATCGGATCGTATCCAAAGCCATTTTCTCCGCGGCGTTGTTCTAAAATAAATCCTTCACATGTCCCGTTTACAATGACAGGCTTTTTATCACCTTCAGGGAAAGCTACTGCTAATGCACAGTAGAAGCGAGCTTTACGCTTATCAAACGGTATTTCATTTAATTCTTGTAAAACTTTATCAATATTCGCTTGATCATCTTTTGGCTCTCCAGCAAAACGAGCTGAATACACGCCTGGTTTCCCGTTTAACGCATCTACAATAAGACCTGAATCATCCGCAATTACAATTGCATTCAACTGTCTACTCAAACTATCCGCTTTTAAGATCGCATTTTCTTCAAATGTTTCACCAGTTTCTTCGACTTCTTCAATATGAGGAAAATCGTGTAATGATTTCACTTCTAAATCAAATCGCTCAAATAACTCAGCAAATTCACGTACTTTCCCCATATTTTTTGTCGCTACAACAACTTGTTTCATACTTTCCACCTCTACTCTATATGAGATACGATGTCACCTAACGCTTCTTTTTGCATATCAATCAGTTGGAAAATGCCTTGTTCTGCTGCATCAAGTAATTCATTTAACTGCGCTCTACTAAACGTCGCTTCTTCTCCAGTTCCTTGCACTTCAACAAACTGACCTTTTCCAGTCATAATTACATTCATATCAACGTCTGCTTTAGAATCTTCTGCATAGTTTAAATCTAAAACAACACCTTGCTCTTCAACAATTCCTACTGACGTTGCTGCTAAATAATCTTTTACTGGAATTTTAGATACTTTTTCTGCTTGTAATAACTTCTCAAACGCTAATACCATCGCTACGTATGCACCTGTAATAGAAGCTGTTCTCGTTCCACCATCTGCTTGGATGACATCACAGTCAATCCAAACTGTTCTCTCGCCAAGCGCTTCTAAATCAACTACCGCACGTAATGCTCGTCCAATTAAGCGCTGGATTTCCATTGTACGCCCTGTTACTTTCCCTTTGCTTGACTCCCTAATCGTACGTTGTTCTGTTGCACGCGGAATCATCGCGTATTCAGCTGTTACCCATCCTTTTCCTTCTCCACGCATAAACGGTGGTACACGCTCTTCAATTGTTGCTGAGCAAATCACCTTTGTATCCCCAACTTCAATTAATACAGATCCCTCTGGATGTTTTAAATAATTCGTATGAATATGTATATGGCGTAATTCTGTTTTCTCTCTACCATCTACTCGCATAAAAATAACCTCCTCTTAATTACTACTCGTTAGTATAGCCAAATTTAAATGTATGATATGTATACAATAAAAGAAGGAGAACCCAAAAAGCAATTCTCCTTTCTTACTTAAGTATATCAAATTATTCAAGATTAAAAACTACCTGTATTCACGTTTTCTGGACGATCTACAGGTTTTATTAACTTTCCGCCCTTTTCATCTATAAGATTTGCTTTTCCATTCACTTCAATAGAAATATTTTTCACACCTTTCTTTTCTGTTAAAGATAAAACTAACGACTTCAATACGTAATTTGAGATCATATTTTTATCTGGGTTTACAAATATATTTTCATTAAAGTTTAATGTAAGATTTCCGTCTTGTAATTTCGGATTCGTAATAAGCTTAACGCCTGGATTAAAATCATTCAGGAGCGATTGATGGATCGGACCTTTTACAAGTTCATCTATAATTGCTGCATAGTCATTTTCTTTACCTTCCGCAACGCGGCGTGTGACTGGTACGTAGTATTGCTGTTTATTATTATTTTGCGCCATAAAATACAGTGTGACTGGTTTTGTATTTGTTACATCTGCTACTTGTTCATCATCGAAGTTAATACCATTTGCACGGCTCACTCCTTCACCAAGCGGTGTACCACCAACCGGCATCTTTGCCAATTTCTCACCATTTATTTGGAACTGCACTTGTTTTATCTCTGTAAATTGCGTCAACGTCCAAGCTATAGATTCAACGATTTGACGCTCTTCTTCTTTCGCATAGTTTTTCATTTCTTTAGAGAAATCAATAACTGCCGTTCCGTCCTTTTTCAAATCTAAAGTCATCGTTGTATTCGCCGGAATGACTGCACGAAACCCATTCGGTAATAAATTCGTTACCGGTCCATCTTTCACAAGGTATTCTAACGTTTGCTTCACAGTCTCATTTGCTTTCGGAGTAGGTATAGCTAACGTTTGTGGTACAACATAACCATTTTTATCAACAAGGTATAGTTCTCTGTTTACCATTTGCCCTTGCTTATCTTTTTTAGCTACTTCTTTCTTCCCACCCTCTGTATACGTAACTTGTTTTGGCGGATCAATTTGTTCAGTTGCTTTCTCTTGATTTATAAAGCCACACCCTGTTAGTAAAACAGCGCTCACAGTAGCACCAACAACCCATTTAAAAGTGGATTTAGGCATGCCATTCCCCCCTAAAATCTAAGTTTGTACTATTATGTATACGAGCTGTTTCATGTTTTAGAACAAGCTGCGCCTCTTATAAATTGAAACTTTAATCAGTAGGGGTCTTACTCCCCAGCAAATAGCAAGATAAAACAAAAACTCCTGATTTCTCAGGAGCTCACTTATATAAATTCTACTATTATTCTTTTTCTAAATGAATATGCTTCACATTTTCAATCGGTTGACCGAACCATTTTGATGCAATTTCTTTAAACAAGCCTATTTTTCCTGTTGTTAAGAAGAGATGATCGCTTTGTTCTTCTCCTTCATTCAACATTTTACTATGATATAAGATTGTACTTACTTCACGTGCTGTTTCATCACCAGAACTAATTAGTTGCACTTTATCTCCCATTACTTTTTTAATAACAGGTCCTAAAATCGGATAATGTGTACACCCTAATATAAGTGTATCAATATCGGTACTTTTCAGTGGTTGCAGCGTTTCTCTTACAACTTCATACGCCATTTCACTTTCGAAATTCCCACTCTCTACAAGTTCAACGAAAGGTGGACAAGCTAAACTTTCTACCATAACACGGTTATTAATAGACTTTAACGCCTCTTCGTATGCACCACTTTTCACCGTTCCAATCGTTCCAATAATCCCAACGTGATACGTGTTTGTCACTTTTAAAGCTGTACGTGATCCTGGGTGAATAACTCCTACTACTGGAATTGGTAATTGTTTTTGCATCTCTTCTAATACAACTGCAGTTGCTGTATTACACGCAATAACTAACATTTTAATATTTAAGTCTAGTAAATGCTCTGTCATTTCCCACGTAAATTGACGTACTTCTTCTCGAGAACGTGGACCATAAGGACAACGTGCTGTATCTCCTAAATATATGATACGCTCTTTCGGCAACTGACGAATTAATTCCTTCGCTACTGTTAAACCGCCAACTCCTGAATCGATAACACCGATTGCTCTATTCAACTTCATCACCCGTTTTCTCATTCATCATCTTTTATGTTTATCATTATATTTTACACACTTTAAGTTCGCTCACTTCAAATGCTTCTGTATGAAAATTTTCATTTTCCCATGTATAGACTAGGACCTTTTTTATTTTGCTCCTTTTTTTCGTAATTTGCAAGATAGAAAAATAACCGACCTTCTATAAGAAAGTCGGTTTCTTCTATATAAAGTGCATATTCATTGCTCCATCTTTTTTTGAAAAGAAGACATTCCCATCAATAAGAAGAAATGAGCAGCAATTAAAATGACGATCAAAATAAAATTTAATCGATAACTATTTGTAGATTCCATAATTTTGCTCGCTACAGCTGGTCCAAATGCCATACCGAAAAAGTTAATTAAATTATATAAACCAAGACCGACTCCAACTTTAGCTGGATTTAATGTTTTCGGGATAAATGTGTTTAATGATACTTGAATTGCCGAATAACTCATAAATGTTAAAATAACCGCAAATAAAATAAAGAGTAAGTTCCCGTCCGGAATAATCCCTAAAATTAAAAAGCCAATGATCATAACTACAGAAGCTACATACATCATCTTCACATTCCCAAACGAAGGAATAATCTTTCCGGTAATAAAACTAGATACAATACCAAAGAGAGATGCAATAAACAATACAATTCCAATAACGAATGGAGACAATCCATGTCCTCTTCCTAACAGTAATGGTAATAATAATAAACTAGCACATAACGCCACATTAATGATAAATCCGACCGCTATTAAACGAAGTAATGGTTTATTTGTAAATAACTCAATATCAATAAACGGCGACTCTGTTCTCTTCATATGAGCCTTAAATAAAAATAGAAAAACAACAGATAACACAAAAAGCCAACTATTAATATTAACTCCTAATAAAATGGTCGTAATTAATACAAATAATAAAACTGCTCCAATGAAATCAAAGCGAAACACTTCATCTGTATGTCGCGCCTCTTCTGGCATAAATTTTACGAGTAAGAAAATACCAATCATTGAAATAACCATAAATAAAAATAAATACGGCCACCCTAACGTATTTGTAATTGCCCCACCTACTAAAGGTCCAATACCAACCGCTAATGCAATAGAAGAACTAATCATTGCTAACGCACCTGGTTTTTTAGCTGGAGCAACTAATTTCGCCACCGCAATCATACTAAGCGCAATAAACGCTGCTCCCCCGCTCGCCTGCACTAACCTTGCGAAAATGATAATTTCATAAGATTGATTCATAAATCCAACAATAGAACCAGCTACAAATATGATAATAGAAATAATTAATAGTCTTTTTACACTGTAACGATCAGCCAGCTTTCCATATATTATCGAACCAATACCGACAACTAAGGAATACCCTACTACAACCCAGCTTACTTTCGATTGACTAATTGATAAATCATTGGCAATATCCTCTAGCGCTACATTAAATAACACAGCGTTCATCGGTCCTAACAAAACAATAAAACATAATGTAAAAACAAACCATTTCGAATGGTTTCTTATATCTTTCCCCATGTGTAACACTCTCCTGATTGCAATTTTAAAACTATCAAACTATAGATAAAAAAATGAACTTATTTAAATGTTGTATCACCACTAAACAACTTCATTAAATGTGTAAAAGTTGCTAATTTATCGCGCGATAAAGTGAAACTTTAATCAGTGAGGTTTGTGTTCATCCCCCACTGATTATTAGCCCTCACCAATCGGGCTTTTACGGGCAGTTGATCTCCCACCTAACTTCTTTGCTTCCGCTGAATTTTGAGATGGAGGTCTTACTGCCCGTTAATGCGGGGTAAATTGAATTCGAAACGAAACACGTATGTTGTTCGATATTCATGGAACTATCATAGTTTCAGCATTACAGTTTGTCAACGAAAAATATACAAAGTAAACTAATTAAGCCTTTTTAGTTTACTTTGTTCAAAAGTTATTATACACTAATTTCGAAGCCGATATAAGGAGGACTGGCATGATTATTCAAATTTACATTTTTTAACTTAATAAAATGAAACGCATACAGAACTTTTATATAGAAGAGACATTATAGGAGGATTATGATGAAGAGAAAAATGTTAGTTGTATTAACAAGCGTAGAAAAATACCCAAATTTAAATAGGGCTACCGGACTTTGGCTTGGTGAAGCTGTACATTTCGTAAAAAAAGTAGAAGAAGCGGGTTACGAAGTTGATTACGTCAGTCCACAAGGCGGTTATACACCAATTGATCCACATAGTTTAGCAATGGCGGAGAGTATCGATTGGGAATGGTATCAAAAGAAAGAGTTTATGAATCGCCTCGGTTCTACAATGAAACCAAGTGAAGTGAATCCAGAAGACTACGCTGTTATTTATTACGCAGGTGGCCACGGGGTTATTTGGGACTTCCCAGAAAATAAAGAACTTCAAAATATTAGCCGCAATATTTATGAAAACGGTGGAATTGTTTCTTCGGTTTGTCATGGAGCTGCTGGTCTATTTCATATTACATTAAGCAATGGGGATCGTTTAATTAGCGGTAAGAAGGTAACAGGCTTTTCAAATGAAGAAGAAAAATTAGCTGAATTAGATCAATTCGTTCCATTTTTAACAGAAGATGAACTCATTAAAAATGGAGGACTTTACGAAAAAGCCGCGCAACCGTGGGAAGCTTATGCTCTAGAAGATAATCGTGTTATCACTGGTCAAAACCCAGCTTCAGGTGGTCTAGTAGCCGAATTAGTATTAAAACAGTTGCAAAAATAATATGTACTAAAAAAGCAGATTCTCCTCTATTAAGGGAGATCTGCTTTTTTACGAAATCATTTGCAAAATAGCAATAACTTCTTTTTCAATTTCAGAATCATCAATTGCTTCTATATACTCTGGTTTAAAAAGTTGATACTTCTTTAATTGATAAAAATCAAGTATCGCTTTCTTTAACGTAATATCGTACTGAATACAAAAAGAATGATCTATAATACGTCTTAACATCACATCATCTTGTACCATAAATAATTGTGCATTCATTTTATTAAAATAACCTTGTTCCATACCCGCTTCAAAAAACATTTGCAAATTATGGTTACGATTTTGTTGGGCAGCGACTAATTGATCCGACAAATGCGGATATGCTTCTTTCAAATCTTGCAAAAAAACATCCGAAATATATGTCACACATTTTAAAGAATGGATAAACGTCTTTTGGAAACGTTCTGTAAATGACATACTTTCATCTTGATTATCCGCATCACCTTCGAGTAGATAGTTCATGAAATCCTCTACTACCGCCTCAATAATTTCATCTTTCGAAGAAAAACGTTTATATAAAGTAGCTTTACTAATATCCATATATTTCGCAATTTCATCTATTTTCAATTGGCTAAAACTTGTCTTTCTAATAATGGGCTTTATTTTATTAATATAAGTATTTGCACATGCGACTTTTCTCATTTAAAAGAGCCTCCCCTTTTGTCCATACAAAATAGTATAGCAAATTCACGAATGATTATAAATGAAGTTATTATACTCACTATGCCTTTTTAGTTTATTACATTTTCATATACTATACATAAAAAACTATAATCAATTATTACCAACTGGACGGTTACAAACCAATTTCGAGGCGGGAATTTTAGAATACAGTGAAACTTTAATCAGTGGGGGGGGCGTTCATCCCCACTGATTATTAGCTCTCACCAATCGGGGGTCCTACTGCCCGGCAAATAGAGGGATAAAAATACCCACTACCTTTGTTAGTAGCGGGTACTTTTTCTATAATTTATTTACAGCCCTTTTTATAGCCTTACCTATTTCCACGCTAGACTGTGGATTTTGTCCTGTAATTAAATGACCATCTACTACTACATGCGGCGTAAAATTGGGGGCTACATAAAACAAAGCTCCTTCTTCTTTCAACTTACTTTCTAGCAAAAACGGAACGCGCTTTTCTAAATGTACAGCTCTTTCTTCATCGTTTGTATAACCTGTTATACGCTTACCCGCAACAAAAAACGAGCCATCCTTATTTTTCACACCGACTAAAGAGCTTACTCCGTGACAAACAGCCGCTACAATCCGGTTATTGTTATACATATTCTCAATCAAATTTGCTACATATGGATTACCTGGAAAATCTACAATCGCCCCGTGCCCACCACCAAATAAAACCGCATCATAATCCGAAAAATGAACATTTGAAATCGGCTTCGTATTTTGCAATAAAGAAGCTACATGCTTGAATTCGCGAGGTATACCATTCGGAATAGACACTCTATCTATAGGTACTCTCCCGCCTTTTATTGACACAATATCAACATCAAACTTAGCCTTTTTTAATACATGATAAGGAGCTGCGAGCTCTTCAAGCCACAAACCAGTCGGGTGTCCATTCATATCATGAGCACTTGTTGAAACTAACAGTATCCTTTTCAACATATCCCCTCCTTATTACCTATTTATGTATGAAACGTTTTTATCATTCATATAGCAAGTGAAGCAAACAAAAAAATAGCCGACTTTTATATAAAAGTCGGCTGCTTTCTTATAATTCGAGCTCTCCCATACGAAGAAGCTCCACAACTGCTTGTGAACGTCCTTTAACCCCTAGCTTTTGCATTGCGTTTGAGATGTGGTTGCGAACTGTCTTTTCACTTATAAAAAGTTCACCTGCAATTTCCTTCGTTGTTTTATCTTGAACCAGCAATTCAAATACTTCTCTCTCTCTCTTTGTGAGTAAAGGTTTAGATTGATACGCTTTTTCCTTCAACTGGTATAACCCTCCTTGCTTAAGCCAGAGCTGTGTATGTGTAAGTTGGGTGTTTATTTAGTCAAGATATTGTATGAACGAAATGTGCAGGTGGTGAATGAAAATGGGCTTTATTTCCTATGTTATTTTAGACTTTTATACAGTGCGTACACTCTTTTTGTCCACTTACTTTCCAACGCGCCATATTTGTTCTAGCAATATACTTACAACCGTACCTACAAATAAGCCATTACCGAATATATATTGCATAACAGACGGCAAGGATTGGAGGGCTCCAGACGGTAAAAACATAACGCCGCTGCCAAATAATACTGCAACGCCTAAAATCGTTACATTCCTTTCACTCATCGGCACTTGTTTTATATTATTAAATCCAATTCCAATTAACTGTACGAACGAAGCCATTAAAACAGCCGATGCGACAGCTGATGGTAAAGATGCTAAGTAACGAATAATACTTGGAAAAAGAGACATTACGACTAGTAACGCACATGCCATTAAGAACGATCGGATATATTTTTGTTTTGTTAAACGTATAAATCCTGCCGTTGCTGGTAACGGAACGACACCTACAGTTGAAAATACAGAAGAGATGATATGCGAAATCCCCCCAACCCATGTTCCATCTTTCAACTGTTTTTGTTCAATAGTCGCTTTATGAATAGTTGCTTGATTAATTGCTATAATAGCTGCCACCGTATTCGAAACTAAAATACATACCATAACAAAACTTGATACAGCCATACCTGTATTCCATTTTGGAAGTCCCCAAGCAAATATATGTGGAAGTTGCACAAAATGAGTTACTTGAGATGGGATTGTCACTTTTCCTGCAATGAGAAAAATAATCCACCCACTAATTAATCCTATTAAAACTGCATAACTTTTGACAAAGCCTTTTCCAAAATTAGATAGTATAATAACGAACAGAAATATACTAAACGCGATCATTGCTGTAAATCCGTCGATTTGAGAAATAGTAGCTGTAATTCCTAACATTCCTTTTAAAAATACACCACTTAATTGTAAACATAATAAAAGTAAAAACGTCCCTGTCACAAGCGGCGTAAATAAAAATAAAATACGTCCTATAAAACCAGTTACTCCTAATCCTATTAAAATAATACCGGAGATTATCATTCCTAATTCTAAAATTTGCAGTGTACTATGTAATTGATCTTGTCCGGCCGTTGCATAAGCAAGTACGGTAAATACACCAACCCAAGATCCAGCCGGCCCATCCGCAATTGGTAGTCTATGCCCAAGCCATCCTTGTAAAAAAGAAGATATACCAACTACAAAAAACGTACGCTGCATTAAATAAAATATTTCTTCCGTCGTAAGATGAAATAATCCGCCAACGACAATTGGTAGTGCGATTGAATTTGCTAATAAAAATATAAACCATTGCAAAGTTCCCATAATATGATTTTGGTTATGTTGATTGTCCAATTTTTTCATCCCTTCTAGCTTTCCTATAAAAATATATTGTAAGAATAAAAAAGAAGAGTTCTATACTCACCATTAGAACCCTCCTCAAAATATTTAAACGATTCTTCTACACAAGATTATTTAATTCCACCTCATTTAAACTTCCAACAACAATATTTCCTTTATACACGACTAAACGTTTTTCTGTTTGACGCGCTACTGCTTCAGCAGCGCATGTCGCATTCGTCAAAACAAAGCTCGCTTCATCCCCTACATTCGGCCATACTCGCTTCCCTTCCTTATTTAACGTTTCTTTTCCTCCTGTAATAAAGCGGAGTGCTTTTCCTAAAGACCTTTCGTCACTCCACCCAAAACGCTCTGCTAATCGATTCGCCTTTTGAAGCATATCACCTGTTCCAAACGGTGACCAATGATCTGTAATGCTATCATTTCCTAATGAAACCTTAACACCTTTTTTATCTAATAACGGAATTGGGATTACTTGTTTACCAATTGGCACTGTTGAAGTAATATCAATATTTACATTTGCGAGTCTTTCTGCCACTTCTTCAGCCTCTTTATCAGTAACACCACCAAGTCCAAGTGCATGACTAATCGTTACACGGCCTTGCCATCCTGCTTCTTCTGTTAAACTTGCCAATCTCTTCATCGTAAACGTTCCAAGATTATTCGCATCGTGCAAATGAATATCAACATCCGCATTAAATTCGACTGCGATATCCATAATTGTATGTAATGACTTTTCAATGTCATTATCCACTGTAGCTGGATCTACTCCTCCGACTAGATGAGCACCCATACGCATCGCATCTTTCACGAGTTGCACAGAATTACTGCGCAATAATCCATGTTGCGGAAACGCAACAATTCTACTAGATACTCGATTTTTATATGTTTCTAATGCCGCTAACGTCGCCTCCAAATTACTAAGCCCAATAATTGGATCAACATTACAATGCGTTCTAATATTCGTTGCACCATTTTGCAGTAGTAACTCTAGCATATTTTCCGCTCTATTTTGAGCAGTCGCTAATTGCTTTGGTAAAATTTTTTCTTCTTCATTAAAACGTGTAAAAATACTTTCTGCTGGCATACAAGCTTTCCATGGGCCACTATAATATGTTTTATCAATGTGAATGTGCATCTCTTTGAAAGCTGGCAACATTAATAAGTTCTTAGCATCAAAAGTTACTATATCTTCCTCTTGAACAATCCCTTTTATAATTTTTTTAATTCGACCATCTTCAATAAGTAAACTGCATAATTCTGTTTCTGTTTGTGAAATTCTCTCTTCTTCATATGTATATCCTGATTCAAGCATTACGTTAGTCAACCAATATACTGTCATCTCTATTTCCCCACCCTTTATTAAAAATCACCTCATAACTACAAGTTTAATATCCACTGAAAATTAAGACAATTAATACGATCGCTTCTCACAAAAAAATGTAATACAACCCCATAGTCTTCTCATAAATTTCCATATAGAATAAAAGTATGCAGTTTGATATAAAAAGGAGTTGATTGGAATATGTCAAAAAGGTTATGTAAATCCGAAACTGATAAAATGCTATTTGGTATATGTGGTGGTTTAGGAGAATATTTTGATATTAGCTCTACTCTTATTCGTATCATTTGGGTTATTGCTGTTTTATGTTTTGGGACAGGATTTTTAGTTTATTTCATTTGTTTATTACTTATGCCACGTTCGTACTAATGGCATCATTTCACATACTTAAGAAGAGCAAATCACCTATAGAATCCTATAGGTGATTTTTTCATGAAGAATATTTCATCGTTAAATGTAATACCGCCACTTCTTCTTCTTCATTTTTATAAATATGCTTCTTATTCGCTTCAAATTGAATGGAATCAAACTCATTTAATTCGTATACATCATTCTCCACTTGAATAGACACTTTCCCTTTCATTACCGTTACAAGCTCAATCGCACCTTCATGATGAGCTTCTGGCTCATATATACTATTTGATCGTAAACAAGCACGGTGCATTTCCATCCCTGTTTCTTTCGTATAACGGAACATCGTTTCTAAATGCCACGCTTGTCCTTCATCTACTGCAAATCCTTCTCCACAGCGCGCAACAGCTACAGGTTCTCCAGCAACCATTAATCTGGATAAAGGAATTGATAACCCTTTCGTTATTTTCCAAATGACAGCTAGTGTCGGATTTGTTTCCCCTCTTTCTATCTTTCCTAATGTTAATTTACTAACTCCTGTTTTATGGGCTAATTCTTCTAAACTTAATTTCTGTTCATTTCGAATTTGTCTCAATAACTGTCCAACTTGTTGAATGACTTCTTTCGTTTGCATATCTTCATTTTCTTTCATATATAAAACCACCTTAAAGTATAAAATAGTTTACTTTTAACAATTAAAAGTATATCATACTATACATAATTATTTATTTTCGAAAGGAGTGCTATACTTCATGCGCGCAATTTTATTAGGTCTTTTATCATCGGCCTTTTTTTCTGCAACCTTTATTATTAATAGAGCAATGAATGTATCTGGAACGAGCTGGGCTTGGACAGCTTCCTTCCGTTTTTTATTTGCTCTTCCTATTTTATTCCTTATCGTTTTATTTCGCAAAAACTTTAGGGGATTATGGGAAGAGTTAAAAAAACATCCATTGGCATGGATCGGATGGGGTTCTGTTGCCGGTATTGGTTTTTATTCTTTATTAAGTTTCTCAGCTGTCTTTTCTCCAGCTTGGCTCGTTGCTGGAACTTGGCAAGTTACGATTTTAGCTGGTTTACTACTATCACCACTATTTTTCGTGAAAATAGAAACAAAATCAGGTACGAAACTTGTACGCGGAAAAATTCCACTTCGTAGCTTATATGTTGCATTATTTATTTTACTTGGTGTAATTTGTATGCAAGCAACTGCCGCAGGCCATATTACAATGACTCAGTTCATTTCAGGTTTTTTACCTGTCGTATTAGCCGCTTTCTTATATCCGTTCGGTAACCGAAAAATGATGGAGCTTGTTGGTGGACGCCTTGATACGTTCCAACGTGTATTAGGAATGGCAATTGGAAGTCTTCCTATAACAATCTTGCTTGGTATATACGGATTTTCTACTACTGGCATTCCAACATCCAACCAAATGCTTCAAGGATTTTTGTTAGCATTATGTTCCGGCGTTATTGCAACGATGACATTTTTCTTTGCTACTGACTTAGCAAAAGATAACCTCGCTCTACTTGGAGCTGTTGAAGCAACACAAGCTGGAACGATGGTCTTTACCGTACTTGGAGAAATCATTTTCTTAAATGGTTCACTCCCTGGAGGACTTTCTCTCATCGGAATGATTATTATCATGTTAGGAATGGTTGCAAATAGTATTTTAAACCGTTCTGTTCCAGTCGTTAAACAGAAAAAATCGGCATAAAAAAAGGGTATGGTTCTATAGAGATGAACCATACTCTTTTTTATTGTCCCCCTATTTCGCCTTATCAGAATAGTATTTCATTGGCTGTTTATACTAAAACTTATGTTATAATACGTTTCATGCGCATTAATAGGAGGTAAATTATGTTAAAAAAAGCAATCGCTGAATTTATTGGTACATTTGTACTTGTATTATTCGGAACTGGAGTAGCTGTCACTGGCGGCGGAATTGAAGGAATTGGAACATTAGGAATCGCTATGGCTTTCGGCTTATCTATTGTAGCTATGGCATATAGCATCGGAACAATTTCTGGATGTCACATTAACCCAGCAGTATCAGTAGCTATGTTCATCAACAAACGAATGAACGCTATGGAACTTTGTTATTATGTATTAGCTCAAATTTTAGGTGGTTTATTAGGAACTGCAACGTTAGTAACAATTTTAAAATCTGCTAAAACACCTTTAGATAATTTAGGACAAAATGGTTTCGGAACTCTTGGTTTATCTGGAGCATTTTTAGTTGAGTTCATTTTAACTTTCGTATTTATTTTAGTTATCGTTGCTGTAACAGGTAAAAAAGGAAGTTCTTCTTTAGCTGGACTAGTAATTGGTTTCACATTAGTTTTAATTCACTTATTAGGAATTCCGTTAACTGGAACATCTGTTAACCCAGCTCGTAGTATCGCACCAGCTTTATTTGTTGGTGGAGAAGCACTTTCTCAACTATGGGTATTCATCGTAGCACCAATTCTTGGTGGTATCTTCGCAGCTATCGTAGGTAAATTCATTTTAAATACTGAAAAATAGAATTTTCAATATTTCTGAATAAAAAAATGCGAGCCCTCATTATGAGGAAGCTCGCTTTTTTTATTCTTTCATTTTAGACTTTAAATTTGTAACTAATTGATCTACCGTTACATTTGCAAGTACGTTTTCCATCGCTTCTTGCGCTTGCATTAAAATAATTTCTAATACTGATTGAATATTAGCTCCTACTGGACATTCAATGTTGGGATTTTCATGGAAGGAAAATAGTTGTCCTTCTTCTACAACTTCCACTGCTTTATATACATCAAGTAATGTAATTTCTTCTAAATCTCGAGCAAGTGTCGTACCACCTTTACCAGCTTGTACATCAACAAGTCCTGCTCTCTTCAACATTCCTGTAATGCGACGAATCACAACTGGATTTGTATTCACACTACCGGCAATCCATTCAGAGGTACAGCGAGAGTTTCGATCTATCGCAAGTAATGTCAGCATATGAACACCTACTGTAAAACGACTACTAATCCCCATCTGCACACCCTCCTTTTTATTCATTCTATTAAAAGACGACTCTTATTATTATATACTATTTTTAATTTATACATAAAGAAAAAGCATGATTTCAATAGGAAATCATGCTTTTCTCTCATTATTGACGCTTTATAAATTTCGCTAAATCTTTAAATTTCACTTTATCTGAGTAATTCATTACGCCGTTTACGTAAATGCGGCTTGTAACAGCATTTAATACTGCAATTGTCGCCAATAAGACTGCTAATGTTATCGTAATTTCTAGCATACCTGCTTCACCAGCTACAATACGTGAGAAGGTAACCATCGGTGTAAAAAATGGAACGTAAGAACTTACAACAACGATAGTACTATTCGGATCACTTAATGATTTAATACTAATAAAGAATGCAGCCATAATTAAAATCATTACCGGGAAAGATACAGCTTGTAAATCCTCCGTCTTAGATACGACAGCTCCAGCAGCAGCATACATCATCGCATAAAGTAAATATCCCGTAATGAAATAAACAAGAAACATGC
The DNA here is from genome assembly GCF_051915225.1 of Bacillus cereus group sp. MYBK95-2. Lineage (NCBI taxonomy): Bacteria > Bacillati > Bacillota > Bacilli > Caryophanales > Bacillaceae > Bacillus > Bacillus cereus group sp. MYBK95-2. The sequence goes on from NZ_JBQAEH010000001.1 coordinate 954,171, forward strand.
TGATAACTTTTGCATCTAATTTCGTAAAGTCAATTGGAATACCAAATAGTGAGGCACTTTCTAAATCGACCCAACCTAACAAATATGGAATAAGATAACCACACGCCAATACGACAAGTTGCAATAACGCCGTTGAAACAACCGCTAAAATTTTCGCATACATCATCGTAAGAGGCTTCACTTTCGGAAGCATTACTTCCATTACACGTGACGCCTTTTCAGATGCAATATTCATTGCGATTGTATTTCCGAACGCTACAATAAACATATATAAAGCAAATGTAAAGAAATAGGCAATTCCGAAAGAAGATGTACGATCTTTTATCGCTTCTTGCTTTACTTGAATTTCTGTTTGTAATTGCTGTGCAATTTCTGGTGAAACATTATTTTTGGCAATCGTCACCATCGTATATTGTTGCTTTAAATATCCTGCCATAATTGCAGAAGTTGCTTGGCTTGGAAATCCATTATACATATATGTAATCGATGGAGCCCCACCCTTTTCCGTCACATGGAATAGACCATCTAAATCGCCTTCTTCTACTTGCTTATGCAGTTTATCAAAATCATCCTTTGAACCAATTGTTATTTTTGCTGATGGCAATAGCTTATTTAGCTCATCTTTTTGTACTTTATATGTGGAACTCTCTACTACAACTGCAATTTTATCTTTATCCTTATTTTTATCATCGCCTGAAGTAAAATGATTAAATGCAAAAATCCCAAACACAACTAAAAATAAAATCGCACTCGTAATTAATGATTTCTTAGATAAAAACGCTTCCCTAAAATAAAATGAAAATACGTGAGAAAATTTACGCATCGTTATTTCGCCCTCTCTACAAAGATTTCGTTTAACGTCGGCTCTAACATTTTGAATTGTCGTAAGCTAACACCTTGCTCTTGCAACTGTTGCAAAATCTTGAGAGCTTCCGCATCGTCTTGTACTTTCACATAAAGAAGGCCTTGTTGTTTTTCATACGATACATGTATAGCTTCTAATCCCTTTTCATTCTCTACTGTATCTTCAATCGTTAAATTACGGAAACCGTATTCTTTCTTAATATCACTTAGCTGTCCTTTTACGACTGCTTCACCTTTTTTCAAAATACATACATGTTGGCAAAAAGCCTCTACTTGTTCCATACGATGACTTGATAAAATAATCGTCTTTCCGCTCTGTACTTGTTCTTCAATAATACTAGCTAACATCCCAGCATTAACTGGATCAAGGCCGCTGAATGGTTCATCTAAAATGAGAAGTTCCGGATTATGAAGAAGAGCAGCAATTAATTGGATTTTTTGCTGATTCCCTTTTGAAAGCTCTCCAGCCGTTTTAAATTTATATTCTGGTATCGCTAAACGCTCTAACCAGTGATCAATAGCGTGATCCACTTCTTTCTTCGACATTCCTTCTAATCTACCAAAATATCGCAGCTGATCTATTACTCTACTTTTTGTATATAAACCTCTTTCTTCTGGTAAATACCCAATTGTTACACCACTATTTCCAAATGCTTTTCCATCCCATGTAATCGAACCTTCATTAGGCGTTAATAATCCGAGAAGCATTTTGATTGTTGTTGTTTTCCCTGCACCATTTCGTCCAAGTAACCCTAGTACTTCACCTTTTGGTAACGAAATTTGCAAACCGTTAACTGCTTTTGATTCCCCAAATTGTTTCGTTAAGTTTTGAATTTGTAAACTCAAGTATAAAGCCTCCCCTTTAGTATCATTCGTACTCTCTTTCAAAGACTATGTTTATTCAAGACAAAATATAGCACCACGCTTCATCCTCTTATATGTAAACATCGTCATGAATCCATCATTTGTTCTATTTAGTTAAAATTGTAAATAACAAAGTTCTTTTTGTCAATTATAATTGTCATTACGACAATAAAACTTGTCAAAACAGCTATTATTATTTTGCTCATCTTTCTAATATAGGACATACTACTATATATACAAAAGACAATATGCAAATGTTCATATAAAAATATTATATTTTAATATATAATATAAAATGATTTTCTAACATCAAGGAGGATACATATGAAGATGAAGAGGGGCATTACCACTTTATTATCTGTAGCGGTTCTATCTACATCACTTGTAGCATGTTCAGGAACACCAGAGAAAACAGTGGCGAAAGAAGAGAAAGTAAAATTAACAGAACAACAATTAATGGCTGATTTATGGTATCAAACAGCCGGTGAAACGAAAGCACTTTACTACCAAGGGTACAACATTGGTCAATTAAAGCTTGATGCAATTCTTGCAAAAGGGACAGAGAAAAAACCTGCTATCGTGCTTGATTTAGACGAAACTGTTTTAGATAACAGTCCTCATCAGGCAATGAGCGTAAAAACAGGCAAAGGCTATCCTTACAAATGGGATGATTGGATTAACAAAGCTGAGGCTGAAGCCCTTCCAGGCGCAATTGATTTCTTAAAATATACAGAGTCTAAAGGTGTAGATATTTACTACATCTCAAATCGTAAAACGAATCAACTAGATGCAACAATTAAAAATCTTGAGCGTGTAGGTGCTCCTCAAGCAACGAAAGAACATATATTACTACAAGATCCGAAAGAAAAAGGAAAAGAAAAACGCCGTGAACTCGTTTCTCAAACCCATGATATTGTCTTATTCTTCGGTGATAACTTATCTGATTTCACAGGTTTTGATGGGAAATCTGTAAAAGATCGTAACCAAACAGTAGCAGATTCAAAAGCACAATTTGGTGAGAAATTCATTATTTTCCCGAATCCAATGTATGGCGATTGGGAAGGCGCTTTATATGATTATGATTTCAAAAAATCAGATGCAGAAAAAGATAAAATCCGTCGCGACAACTTAAAATCATTTGATGTAAAATAAAAGAGGATGGCATTCGCCATCCTCTTTTATTTTACTTTCTCTGTTAAAGGCAAGATAAATACTTCCACACGTCTATTCTTTGCCTTTCCTTCTTGTGTATCGTTTGGAGCAATTGAACGGTATTCTCCGTATCCAATCGCACTAAATTTTTCTGGTTGTAATTCTTTATTTTGCAGTAATACTTGCATAAAATTAACTGCCCGCTGCGTACTTAATTCCCAATTCGACGCAAACTGCGCATTGGCAATAGGGACATTATCCGTATGACCCGATACTGTAATTTCACGAGGTGACGCTGAAACAAGTAAGCTAGACATCTCTTTTGCAATCCCTAAAGATTCTAATTTCACATCTGCTTTCCCCGAATCAAACAGTATATTTTCTAATATTGTCACCATTAATCCCTTTTCAGTTAATTTAGTTTGAAAAGAAGAAGATAATTGTTTTTCATTAATATATTGATCAATCTTTTTTTGTAATGCTTTCAATTCATCCATCTCTTTTTTTTCTTTAGCTCTAGCTTCTTCTTGTTTTTTTGCTTGTTCTGCCTCAAGGCTACTTGCTGATAATTCTTTTTCATCATTTGGCTTTTGATCACTTAAAAATTCTTTGTTACCTGTTCCCCCAGCTAATTCACTTCGAAAAGCAACTGCCATCTGTTTAAACTTCGCAGCATCTATACTACTCATTGCGAATAAAACGATAAACAATGCAAATAACAACGTTAACATATCAGAATATGGGATTAACCACGTTTCATCGATATGCTCATCATGTTTTTTCTTTTTGCCTCTTCTATTTTTCTTACTCCGCATTTTTTTCTGCTCCTTTTTCTAGCTTTTTACGCTCAGTTGCAGAAAGTGCACCTAAAATGCGGTTCTTCATAATAAACGGATATGTACCTTCTTGTAACATTAATAAACAATCAATGATTAAACGTTTTTTCTCAATTTCAGCTGAAGATTTTTGCTTTAACTTATTTGCAAATGGATGCCATAATACATAACCTGAAAAAATACCAAAAATCGTTGCAATAAACGCACCCGAAATAGCATGACCTAACTTTTCAATATCAGTTAAGTTACCAAGCGCAGCTACAAGACCGATAACAGCACCTAAAACTCCTAATGTCGGTGCATACGTACCAGCTTGTGAAAAAATAGCAGCTCCCTTTGCATGTCTTTCTTCAATTGCTTCTAATTCAGATTCCAAAATCTGCTCTAAATCTTCTGCGGATACGCCATCAATCACAAATTTCATACCGCGCAAAAGAAATTCATCTTGAATTTTGTCTAATTGTTGCTCTAAAGACAAAATACCGTATTTTCTACTTTCAGATGTCCAATGAACAAATAATTCTAGCAACTGTTCATAACTTAAATCCTTTTTATTTGAACCAAAAAGAACTTTAAATAGTTTTGGAACCCTTTTTAGTTGATTCATCGGAAATGCAATACATACTGCAGCAAATGTACCGATAAAAATAATTAATGCTGCGGCAGGATTTAATAAGGCTGTTACGTCAGCGCCCTTGACGACCATCCCTACTACCACTGCTACAAATCCTAAAATAAGTCCAATAATTGTTGCAAAATCCATTCCCATTCACTCCTAGTCTATACAAGAAGTTCTTTATTCTCGATAATCGCTACATCTTCTTATGTATATATATTACATAAAAAATGCAAATCATGAAAGATAAGAAATGAATTATATAAAAAAATACTACAAATTCACACATTTTCTGACATTTTCTTTGCATTTCTATTACGTTATGACTCTTATATTCCTTTTCCAACAAACTAGATTTATAATAAAAAAAACAATACACATTTTATGAAGAAGGGACTGTGATTACAAGGCATCATGAAAAAGATAATAATTATTTCTGCCACTACTATTGTAATCGGGATCACATCTTTCGCTTACTTTGGTTCTAAAACACCACTACATAATGAAGCAAAAGCTGTCGAAAGTCAAAAGCATAATAACCATAAAAAAGAAGAGATTCCTGCTTTTCCAAAAGCTGATCATAATGCAAAGAAAATAGACAATGACTTTTCAGTTGTAACAAATCCAAAATCTAATCTTGTCTTAATTAATAAACATCGAAAACTACCAGATGGATACATTCCTGAAGACTTAACGAGACCAAATGTACCATTTATTAGTCCAAAAGATAAAGAAAAAACATTGCTGCGCAAAGATGCTGCCGAGGCACTTGAAAACATGTTCAAAGCTGCGAAAAAAGAAGGGCTTGATCTTACAGCTGTATCTGGTTATCGTTCATACAAACGCCAAAAATCGTTGCATGATACATACGTTAGACGTCAAGGAAAAGCCGAAGCTAATTCGGTAAGCGCAATTCCTGGTACAAGTGAACACCAAACGGGTTTAGCAATGGATATTAGTTCAAAATCAGCTAAATTTCAATTAGAGCCTATCTTCGGAGAGACAGCAGAAGGAAAATGGGTCGCGGAACATGCTCATGAATTCGGCTTTGTCATTCGTTACTTAGAAGATAAAACAGATACAACAGAATATGCCTATGAACCATGGCACTTACGCTACGTTGGTAATCCATACGCTACATACCTATATAAACATCACTTAACATTAGAAGAAGCGATGGAAGACAAAAAATAAGAGAGCAAATTGCTCTCTTATTTTTCTTTCACTCTATTATTGTAGTAATTTCTTCTTCCATTCTTCAGGCCATGGTTCGCCTCTTCCTGTTTTTTTCGAAGCTTGAACCATCATTCCGCGACCTACTAAACAAACCTCTCCTGCTGCATTCTTCACCATATAATGTAAATCTAAAGAAGAATTCCCGACCGATCCTGCCTTTACATACACCTTCAGCTGTTCATCAAAATATATTTGCTTAATAAAATTACATTGTAAATCCGCAACAAGGATCATCGTTTCTGATGATGCATGTGTCCACTCTTGCATAAATCCAAGTTCTTTAAACAACGCAATACGAGCTTCTTCAAAATAAGTAAAAGCAACGACATTATTTACATGTCCAAACATATCTACTTCACCAAAACGAACCTTTACAGGGTTGTAAAACGAAAAACCACTTTCCCATTGCTCAAAGTCTTCAATATAAGAAATCCTCTTCATTGTTATCTCTCCTTTTCACCTTGAAATAAACAGAATAAACAGAATAATAAAGTTATAAATATTGCCTCTTCGATATGAAGAGGCAATATTTATTAATAGTTATTATCGCTACCAAAGAAATCTTTGAACGATTGAATTGTTGTATCACGGTTTAATGCCGCAATTGAAGTTGTTAAAGGAATACCCTTCGGACATGATTGCACACAGTTTTGAGAGTTACCACAGTTTGCTAGTCCTCCATCTCCCATAATTGCACGTAAGCGATCTGCTTTATGCATTTCACCCGTTGGATGTGAGTTGAATAAGCGAGCTTGTGATAACGGTGCTGGTCCAATAAAGTCAGACTTACTGTTTACGTTTGGACATGATTCTAAGCAAACACCACATGTCATACATTTTGAAAGCTCATAAGCCCATTGACGCTTTTTCTCAGGCATTCTTGGTCCTGGACCTAGGTCATACGTACCATCAATTGGAATCCACGCTTTAACGCGTTTTAGAGCATTAAACATGCGACTACGATCAACTTGTAAGTCACGTACAACCGGGAATGTCTTCATCGGTTTTAAGCGAATTGGTTGCTCTAATTGATCGATAAGTGCCGTACATGATTGACGTGGTTTTCCGTTAATCACCATCGAACATGCACCACATACTTCCTCTAAGCAGTTCATATCCCAGGCAATCGGAGTTGTTTGGTTCCCTTTTGAATCAACAGGATTACGACGGATTTCCATAAGTGCTGAGATAATATTCATATTCGGACGATATGGAATTTCAAACTCTTGGTCAAACGCTTGCGCATCTGGCCCGTCTTGTCTCGTAATGATGAGGCGGATTGTTTTCTCAGACATGTTGTTTATCCCCCTTCTCTTCACCCTTAGCAGCTACATCGTGTTTTGAAGAATAATCACGTTTACGCGGTTTAATTAACGAAATATCAACGTCCTCGTAATGGAATGCTGGTGCATTTCCTTCTCCCTCAAATTTTGCCATCGTAGTTTTTAAGAAGTTTGCATCATCACGATTTGGGAATTCAGGTTTGTAATGCGCCCCACGGCTCTCATTACGGTTATATGCGCCAATTGTAATAACACGTGCTAACTCAAACATATTTGCAAGTTGGCGTGTAAATGAAGCACCTTGGTTACTCCATCTTGCTGTATCGTTAATGTTAATACGTTTGTAACGAGCCATTAATTCTTCAATTTTCGCATCTGTTTCTAATAATTTTTTATTTTCACGAACTACTGTAACGTTATCTGTCATCCATTCTCCAAGCTCTTTATGAAGAACATACGCATTTTCGTTACCATCCATCGTTAAAATATTGTTAAATTTCTCTGTTTCGATTAATTCATTTTGCTCATATACAGTAGATGAAACAGCATCAGATGATTTAGAAAGACCTTTCATATACTCAATTGCGTTTGGTCCTGCTACCATACCACCATAAATTGCTGATAATAGTGAGTTCGCACCAAGACGGTTACCACCGTGCATAGAATAATCACACTCACCTGCTGCAAATAAACCTGGAATGTTTGTCATCTGTTTATAATCAACCCATAGTCCGCCCATTGAATAGTGAACAGCTGGGAAGATTTTCATCGGTAGTTTACGAGGATCATCCCCTGTAAATTTCTCATAGATTTCAATAATTCCACCTAGTTTAATATCTAGTTCTTTTGGATCTTTATGAGAAAGATCTAAGTACACCATGTTTTCACCGTTAATACCTAGTTTTTGCTCTACGCAAACATCAAAGATTTCACGCGTTGCGATGTCACGAGGTACAAGGTTTCCGTAAGCCGGATATTTTTCTTCTAAGAAGTACCATGGTTTACCATCTTTATATGTCCAAACACGTCCACCTTCACCACGTGCAGATTCACTCATAAGACGTAATTTATCGTCTCCAGGAATTGCCGTTGGGTGAATTTGAATGAACTCACCGTTTGCATAATATGCGCCTTGTTGATATACAGCAGAAGCTGCTGTACCTGTATTGATAATGGAGTTTGTTGATTTTCCGAAAATGATACCAGGGCCCCCTGTTGCCATAATCACGGCATCTGCTCCGAAACTTCTAATCTCCATAGTTTGTAAGTCTTGTGCAACGATTCCTCGGCACACACCTTCATCATCAACAACAGCTCGTAAGAAATCCCAACCTTCATATTTCGTTACAAGTCCTGCTACTTCGTGACGACGTACTTGCTCATCTAATGCGTAAAGTAATTGCTGTCCAGTTGTTGCACCAGCAAATGCTGTACGGTGATGTTGCGTTCCACCAAATCGACGGAAATCAAGAAGTCCTTCTTCCGTACGGTTGAACATAACACCCATACGGTCCATTAAATGAATGATACCAGGTGCTGCTTCACACATTGCTTTAACTGGTGGTTGGTTCGCTAAGAAGTCCCCACCATAAATTGTATCGTCAAAGTGGATCCATGGAGAATCCCCTTCACCTTTCGTATTTACGGCACCGTTAATTCCGCCCTGAGCACATACAGAATGTGAACGTTTTACTGGTACTAAAGAAAACAGTTCAACATTTACTCCTGCTTCTGCCGCTTTAATCGTTGCCATTAAGCCAGCCAAGCCACCGCCGACTACTATAAGTTTCCCTTTCATGCTCTCCCACTCCTTACTGGTTTGCTAGCTGTGGATCGATGAACGCTAATAATGCACTCACACCTACATAAGATAAACCTAAGAAAATAGCTAATGTTACATAAGTAGAGATTCTTTGTGAACGTGGAGATACTGTAATTCCCCAGCTGATGCAGAATGTCCATAGTCCATTTGCAAAGTGGAAAATTGTTGAAACAACACCAACTAAGTAGAATGCAAACATAGCTGGATTGTTTAAAATATCTGCCATCATATCATAGTTTACCTCTTTACCTAACATTGCTTGAATACGAGTTTCCCAGACGTGCCAAGAAATGAAGATCAGCGTAACGATACCTGAAATTCTTTGGAAGACGAACATCCAGTTACGGAAATAACCGTAAGAAACCGCATTGTTCTTAGCTGTAAATGCAATATATAAGCCATATATAGCATGGTACAGTATCGGTAAAAAGATGATGAAAATTTCTAGCGCATACCGGAATGGAAGGAGCTCCATAAAGCCTGCAGCTTTGTTAAAAGCCTCTGCTCCTCGTGTTGCAAAGTTGTTTACAATTAAATGTTGCGTCAAAAAGACACCAACCGGGATGACCCCCATTAATGAGTGCCACTTACGAAACGTATACTCGCGGCCTTTCATGTCCCCATTACCCCCCTTGAATGTTTGACTGCTGTTTTCAGATTAGTTTATGACAATAATGTTTTTTCACTATTGGCATAAGAAAAACTGAAAAAATTATTCGAAATATTTCAGCATAATTTGATACCAAGTTCATTTTACTCCTATTTTTGTCGAAGCGTCAAGAAAACGTATACATAATTTGCATATAATTTGCCAATTCTTTTTTTCTTCTTATATATTCAGATTTTCCTAAAGAAAAATCTGTTTTTATAAATGTGAAATGTTATATAATAATCCCTATAGAAAGAGGGGAATATTGTGAGTAAAAATACAATCGATACAACATCTTTAGAAGATGTTTCATTGAACGCCTTCGCTTATGAATTGCTACGTGAAGAATTACTACCTGATTTAATCGGCAACGATTTAGATGGTATTTTATACTGGTCTGGTAGAAACCTTGCAAGAAAATATCCGCTAGAAACAATTGAAGAAGTCATTCAGTTCTTTGAAAAGGCTGGCTGGGGCACTTTAAGCATTGTTGAACATAAGCGTCGTGAAATGCAGTTCCAACTTAAAGGCACACTCATCGCAGAACGTCAAAAACAAAAACGACATTCTTCTTATCAACTAGAAGCCGGATTCATCGCTGAACAAATCCAAAAGCAACGGAACGTCGTTGCAGAGTCATACGAAGAAAAGAAAAAACGTTCTGACTCTATTACATTTCTTGTAAAATGGGATATAAAAGATCTCATTGAAGTGTAAGCATTACCTACAGTCAACTAGACATATCAGTTTAGTTGACTTTTTTGTATTTTCATTCAGATGAGTTTATTTTAAATCTTCAGAAATTATACCAAAAAACAGAAGACGTTGTAAACTACAACGTCTTCTTATCTGTTAAATACGTATAAATCGTCTCCGCGACATTTTTCGGCATACCCGCTTCGACAAATTCCTCTATAGAAGCTTCTTTCATCTTCTTTAATGAACCAAAATGTTTTAACAATACCTTTTTCCGTTTATCACCGATTCCTGGAATATCATCCAATGCTGATTGAATGACAGATTTCCCATGTAATTGACGATGGAATGTAATCGCAAATCGATGCACCTCATCTTGAATACGCTGCAATAAATAAAATTCTTGGCTATTTCTCTCAAGCATCACAGGTTCCGGTGGATCCCCAATAATTAAATGGGAGGTTTTATGTTTATCATCTTTTACAAGACCTGCCATCGGAATATATAATCCAAGCTCATTCTCTAAAATATCACTCGCAGCCGCTAGATGGCCTTTTCCTCCATCAATAATAATCAAATCAGGTAAAGGTGAATTTTCTTTAAGCGCCCTTGTATAACGGCGCCTCACAACTTCTCTCATAGACTCATAATCATCTGGCCCTTGAACCGTTTTAATTTTATATTTTCGATACTCTTTCTTCGCCGGTTTCCCATCGATAAAAGCAATCATTGCAGAAACGGGATTTGTTCCTTGAATATTTGAGTTATCAAACGCTTCAATACGATACGGCGTTTCAATCCCAAGCTGCTTCCCTAAATGATCTACCGCTTTAATCGTTCGTTCTTCATCACGTTCAATTAAGTAAAACTTCTCTTCAAGAGCAATCTTCGCATTTTTATTTGCCAATTCTACAAGGTCTTTTTTCTTACCACGTTTCGGCTGCGTCGCTTCCACTTCTAAAAAGCGCTCTACTAATTCCGAGTCTATACTTCCTGGAACGACAATTTCCTTCGGCTTAAAATGACTACTGTTTTCATAAAATTGGCCGATAAACGTTAAAAAACCCTCTTCTGGTTCATCGTAAATTGGAAACATAGAAACATCACGTTCAATTAGCTTTCCTTTTCGAACGAAGAAAACTTGAACACACATCCATCCTTTATCAACTGCATATCCAAACACATCACGATCTACTAAGTCACTCATAATCATCTTTTGTTTTTCCATAATCGCATCAATATGAGCAATTTGATCACGCAACTCTTTTGCACGTTCAAACTCTAGTTTCTCTGAGGCCTCATACATTTTTATTTCTAGTTCTGAACGAACTTCTTTATGTCCACCATTTAAAAACTTAATAATTTCATCTACAATTTCTTTATTTTGTTCTTCCGTCACTTCTTTCACACAAGGCGCTAAACATTGACCCATATGATAATACAAACAAACTTTATCTGGCATATTCGTGCATTTCCGAAGTGGATACATACGATCTAGCAGTTTTTTCGTTTCATGAGCAGATTGTGCATTTGGATAAGGACCAAAATATTTCCCTTTATCCTTTTTTACGTTTCGAGTAATGAGTAAGCGCGGTTGCTTCTCCGCCGTAATTTTAATAAAAGGATATGTTTTATCATCTTTTAATTGAATATTATATTTCGGATCATATTTTTTAATTAGATTTAACTCTAAAATAAGTGCTTCTAAATTCGAAGAGGTTACAATATATTCAAAATCAACAATTTCTCCTACAAGCCGCAGTGTTTTCCCATCATGTGAACCAGTAAAGTACGAGCGCACACGATTTTTAAGCACTTTTGCCTTTCCGACATATATAACCGTTCCTTGCTTATCTTTCATCAAATAACAACCAGGTTGATCTGGTAAAATAGCCAACTTCTCTTTCAAATGTTCGTGCACTCGTCTCCCTCCATTTCTACATACTTAGCATTTTTATTTTCCCTTGAAAACATACTATGCCCAAACACCCAACATACGTTCTTTTATTGTAACGGAAAGACTGTAAAAAAGAAAATAAAAAAAGCTACCAAATGGTAGCTTTTTTTATTTTAGAAGTGTTTAGAAACTAATTCTACTAACGCTTCTTTCGGTTTGTAACCTAACGCTTGATCAACTACTTTACCGTCTTTTAATACGAAAAGAGCTGGAATGCTCATTACTTCGAATTGACGAGCAGTTTCTTGGTTTTCATCAACGTCTACTTTTACTACTTTTACTTTTTCGCCTAGTTCTGCATCAATTTCCTCTAATACAGGAGCGATCATTTTACAAGGTCCACACCAAGGTGCCCAGAAATCTAATAATACAACACCTTCGCTAGTTTCTGCTGCGAAGCTTTGGTCATTTGCGTTTACAATTGCCATTTTATTTCCTCCTTCAAGTATATTCTACCAAGAGTATATCATTAACTTATATACGTGGCGAATAATATGTATCGTTATGTATTGTAACAAAAAAATGTTCCTTTATACTATATAAAAATACGGATTAAATACTAAAAAGATGAGAGACAGGGGATCTCTCACCTTTTTCTATATATAGGGGTACTTCACTTGGAACTCAAGGGTACTTAAATCATGAATGTACTTTTAACTTTTTAAACTCTTCTGTTAAAAGAGGTACAACTTCGAATAAGTCACCGACAATACCATAGTCAGCTACTTTAAAGATACTTGCTTCTGGATCTTTATTAATCGCAACGATTATTTTCGAGTTAGACATACCTGCTAAATGCTGAATCGCACCAGAAATACCACATGCAATGTATAAGTCTGGCGTAACAACTTTACCAGTTTGACCAATTTGTAATGAGTAATCACAGTATTCAGCGTCACAAGCACCACGAGATGCCCCAACAGCGCCGCCTAGTACGTCTGCTAACTCTTTTAATGGCTTAAAGCCTTCTTCACTCTTCACACCACGTCCGCCAGCGATAATAACTTTTGCTTCAGAAAGATCCACACCTTCTGCTGTTTTACGGACAACATCTTGAATGATTGTACGTAAATCTTTCACATCAACTGTAATAGAAGATACGTCACCGCTGCGAGACTCATCTTTTTCCAGAGTTGCAATATTATTTGGACGCACTGTCGCAAATAAGATGCCGTCTGTTACAATCTTCTTCTCGAATGCTTTACCAGAGTAAATTGGACGAGTGAAGATAACATTTCCACCTTCAACCTCTAAAGCAGTTACGTCAGAAACTAAACCAGCTTCAAGCTTCGCTGCTAATTTTGGTGATAAATCTTTACCAAGTGCTGTATGTCCAAAAACGATACCTTCTGGATTTTCTTCAGCATGTACAGCTAAAAACGCTTGTGCATAACCATCAGATGTATATGATTTTAATTTATCATTTTCAACTGTCACAACGCGATCTGCACCGTAATGAATCAATTCATTTGCAAAAGAGGCAACGCTGTCTCCAATTAGAAGACCTACTACTTCACCGCCTTCTGCAATTGTTTTTGCTGCTGCTACCGCTTCAAAAGAAACGTTACGTAGCGATCCATCACGAACTTCACCCATTACTAATACTTTACGAGCCATAGATTTTCCCTCCTGCATATATAATTTCGTATTTTATTAGATTACTTTCGCTTCTGTATGGAGCAACGATACAAGTTCTTTTACTTGATCTTGCAGCTCGCCTTGTAACACTTTTCCTGCATCTTTCTTAGGAGGCAAATAGATTTCAATTGTTTTTGTCTTTGCTTCCACATCATCTTCTTCTAAATCTAAATCATCTAATTCTAATTCTTCTAGCGGCTTTTTCTTCGCTTTCATAATACCTGGAAGCGATGGATAACGCGGTTCATTTAAACCTTGCTGTGCTGTTACTAAAACTGGTAATGAAGTTGCAATCACTTCTGTATCACCTTCAACATCACGCTCAATCTTCACATTTGTACCGTCAATTTCAAGTTTTGTAATTGTCGTTACATATGGAATATTTAACGCTTCAGCTACGCGTGGCCCTACTTGTCCAGATGCACCATCAATTGCAACGTTTCCGCCTAAAATTAAATCTGCATCTTTATCTTTTAAATACTCAGCAAGTACTTTTGCTGTCGTGAACTGGTCACCATTTTCTACATCATCTTCAATATTAATTAATACCGCTTTATCACAGCCCATTGCTAATGCAGTACGAAGTTCTTTCTCACTATCTTCGCCACCGACTGTTACAACTGTAACTTCTCCACCTTGTGCGTCTCTTACTTGAATTGCTTCTTCAATTGCATATTCATCGTAAGGGTTGATGATGAATTCCGCTTCGCCATCGTAAATTGCACCGTTTTTAATTACGATTTTTTCTTCTGTATCAAATGTTCGTTTCATGAGTACGTAGATGTTCATTCCATTTACCCCCTTGTTTTTCAGAAAGATTCTATCAATTTTAATTTTCTGTTAATTTATATTAAAAAAATAATTGAACTACCTGCCACTAAATGAAGGTTTACGCTTTTCTAAAAATGCGGCTACACCTTCTCTTCCATCTTCACTCGTAAATACTTCACCAAAAATTTGTGATTCACGTTGTACACCTTCATAGTAATGAGACGATTTTGTCGTTTGCAATAACTCTAGTACAGCACGAGTTGTTGCTGGACTTTTTCCAGCAATTTGTTTTGCAACTTTAAGCGTATCATCTAAAAGAGATTCTTCAGAGAACAATCCGTTAACAAGTCCCCACTTTAATGCTTCTGCACCAGTAATTGGTGTACTTGTTAACATCATTTCACAAGCTTTCGCTTTCCCAACATAACGTGGTAAGCGCTGTGTACCTGCAAAGCCAGGAATTAATCCAAGTGTTAATTCAGGTAAACCAAGTTTTGCACTTTCAGTTGCAAAGCGCATGTGGCAAGACATAGCAAACTCAAGGCCGCCGCCCAGTGCCGCTCCATGAATTGCCGCAATAACTGGTTTTGAACATTTTTCAACACGCTCAAACGTAACTTGTCCAAGCTGTGCTAATTCTGTTGCTTGCTTCGCTTCAGTAACAGATGTAAATTCTTTAATATCTGCTCCTGCTGAGAAGAAACGTCCTTCACCGTGAATAACAACAACGCGAATGTTATCATCCTTTTCCACTTGATCAATTAATTCAGTAACATCATGCATAACTTGTGAAGACATCGCATTCGCTGGTGCGTGATTTAATGTCGCCACCGCGATATGATCTTCAACTCTTACAGATAGGAATTTCAACATGATCCCTCCCATTATTGACGATAACCACAAGCTGCAATAAGTAGCCCGTGTACCGTTTTTGAAAGTGCGACCAGATCATACTTATGATCGCTCATTACCCAATTGGTCACAACTTCATCTACTGTTCCAAAGATCATTTGTCTTGCCACGCGAACATTTAAATCTGCTTGAAATTCACCTTGTTTTATACCAGTCTCTAAAATCTCATCCATAACTTGTAAGTAGCCTTTTAATACTTCATTTATTTTAAGGCGCAAGTCTTGATTGGACTGCCTTAGCTCTAATTGCGTAACGATAGCAAGAGGATCATTTTGCGACAACAGCAAGAAGTGCGTTTCTACCAACATGAATAACTTCGATACAGCGCTTTCAATTCCTGCTGTTTTTTGACGAATTGTTTCGACAAATTCTCCCATCTTCTCTTGGAATAAGGATATTAATATATCTTCTTTATTTTTAAAATATAAATAAATCGTGCCATCAGCTACCCCAGCTTGCTTTGCGATTTTAGAAACTTGCGCTTGGTGGTACCCATTCTCCGCAATCACAATGACTGCCGCATCAATAATTTGATTGTATTTCGGTCTATTTTTCTTCACTTTACTGTCCCCTTCAAGAAGATGACTGAATGAATAGTCATTCATATTCTTATAATACTGACTATTTAGAAAAGTGTCAATCCTATTTTTTCAAAAAGAAAGGGCCTTAGCCCGTTTGCTCATCCTCATTCTTTCTCTTCTCTTCATCTATTAGAACACGGCGTAAAATTTTCCCTACTGTCGTTTTTGGCAATTCATCTCTAAACTCATATACTTTCGGCACTTTATAAGCCGCTAAATATTTACGTGCAAACTGATTTAATTCTTCCTCAGAGCACTCCGTACCTTCTTTTAACACAACAAATGCTTTAACTGTCTCTCCTCGGTACGGATCTGGAACTCCAATTGTCACTACTTCTTGCACTTTTTCATGCTCATATAATACTTCTTCAACTTCACGAGGATACACATTAAATCCACTCGCGACAATCATATCTTTCTTGCGATCTTTTACATAGAAGAATCCATCTTCATCCATGTAGCCAACATCACCTGTATGGAGCCAGCCATCTTGCAATACAGCCGCTGTTTCCTCTGGCTTATTCCAATATCCTTTCATAATTTGAGGGCCTTTCACTACAATTTCCCCTATTTCTCCTGGCGGTAATGCCTCACCAGTTTCAAGCGACATAATGATTGCTTCTGTATCTGGCCACGGAACTCCGATGCTACCTGGCACTCGCTTTTCCCATAAAAAATTACTATGTGTAACCGGAGAGGATTCTGTTAAACCATATCCCTCTACTAGTTTACCACCTGTAACTTTTTCGAACTTTTCCTGTACTTCTACTGGCAGTGGTGCTGATCCACTAATACAAGCACGAATAGAAGAAATATCGTATTCTTTTAAAAGCGGACTATTTAAAAGAGCGATATAAATAGTTGGTGCCCCTGGAAACAATGTCACTTTATGCTTCTTAATCGCTTCAAAAACCATTTTCATATCAAACTTTGGAATAAGGACCATTTTGTATCCTTGCATAATACTTAAATTCATAACAGCTGTCATACCATAAACATGGAAAAATGGAAGAACCCCAAGAACGACTTCTTCTCCTTCTTTGCAATTATATAACCATTGAACTCCCATTAACGTGTTAGAGACGAGGTTTTTATGCGTTAACATAACTCCTTTCGGAAATCCGGTTGTTCCTCCTGTGTACTGTAAAAGAGCTAGATCATTTTCAGGATCACAAGGCACCTCAACATTCGTATTCACTTCTTTTTCTACTGAATTCCAAAGATGAATTGTTTCACTCTCTGATACTTTCACAACTAAATTCGACTGTTTTTTCTGCACAAATGGATACAATAGATTTTTAGGGAATGGTAAAAAGTCTGCAATACGAGTTACGATAATATGCTCAATTTTTGTAGCAGATTGAACATTCGTTA
This sequence comes from Bacillus cereus group sp. MYBK95-2, assembly GCF_051915225.1. Lineage (NCBI taxonomy): Bacteria > Bacillati > Bacillota > Bacilli > Caryophanales > Bacillaceae > Bacillus > Bacillus cereus group sp. MYBK95-2. The sequence goes on from NZ_JBQAEH010000001.1 coordinate 971,422, forward strand.
CTCTTGGAAACACTAAATCGAGACAAAGAATTACTTTTGCTCCCGAGTCATGAAGCTGATATTCTAATTCCCTTTCTGTATACAGTGGATTGGTTTGTACTACGATACCTCCCGCAAGTAATGTACCGTAATAACCAATTACAGCTTGCGGACAATTCGGCAACATAATAGCAACTCGATCACCCTTTTCCACACCGAGCTTTTGAAGATAATTTGCAAACCGCTTCACCTTATCATGGAAGTCCGAAAACGTAATATCCTTCCCTAAAAAGTGAAGCGCTTTCTTTTCTGGGTAGCGAAATGCCATCTGTTCTACATATCTATGAAGCGGCTGAATATCATAAGAAATCGTACTAGGAATTTCCTCTGGATAACTTTTCAACCATGGTTTTTCCACCTTCATTCCCCCTTCAAATACATAAAAAATAAATGAATGTTCATTCATGATGGTTATTTTCATTATATTATAGTCACCATAACGTTACAATCATAATATTCTGACTTTTATATAACTATGCTTTACTTCATTAACTTCTTATTATATGTAGAAACTCTCCTAATCTTAAAAGAGTAAGAGAGTTATGGCTTAGCTCAATCTTATTATCGTTAACACTGCTCCTGGGGTAGTTGTTGATAATGTTGCGACAGCTAACAAACCAAATAATTGTAAGCTAATAGCATCTCCTGCTGCAAGAGTTGTAATAATTGTTGCACTAAATGATGTGGTTGCTACCGCAGGAGAATTTATCGTCCCAGCAAGTGCCCCTCCATTAATTGTAATCCGTGAACTGACTAATAATGAAGCCGTTATATTAATTGTATATGAAATATAATAATTACCAGCATTTGCAACCGTAAATACTGTGTTTCCACCAGAAACAGTAATTCCTGGACCGATGTTTTGATTATTTGGAAGCGGGACATTCGTTCCACCAAGAACTACCGATATCGCTGTTCCCGACGTATTATTTGCAAATGCATATGTCGCCGTGATACTTGTACCTGTAGCCCCGGTTGAACCCGTTGAGCCCGTCGCTCCTGTTGCTCCTGTCGCTCCCGTTGGACCTGTTGAACCCGTTGGACCTGTGTCGCCTGTCGCTCCTGTTGGGCCTGTCGCTCCCGTTGAACCTGTCGCTCCCGTTGGACCTGTTGAACCTGTCGCCCCTGTTGGGCCTGTCGCTCCCGTTGGACCTGTTGAACCTGTCGCCCCTGTTGGGCCTGTCGCTCCCGTTGGACCTGTTGAACCTGTCGGACCAACCTTAGGAACTGTCCCATCGCAACTAAAACAGCATGAATCAACATGTACACCATTTTGATTATTACACCCACAATATCCATTTATGTTATTGCTCCATGAAGACATGTTGATCACTTCCTTTACATTCGATCTTTTTAGCGCAATCACCGACTTAAAAAACACCTATCTAAATAACAAAGAAATACTTTGCCTAGTCGGGGATAAAACACAGATTTCCTCCATACATTCTAGTAATTATTACATGCAATTCACTCTCCTTTTGCTTGTACTTTCGCCTCATCTCCACAGATTATTAACCATACACATTACACTTTCGTACACAGCCAAGTTCCCATTTTAACTTTCCACATTCGCCAATATTTTTAGTAAAGAGACTTACTCTCCATAAAGTGAAACTTTAATCAGCCCGACTCCCACCTAACTTCTTTGCTCCATCCAAATTTTGAGATATGAATCTTACAGCCGGGCAAATAGCGGGATAAATAACGACTATAATATATATAAATTCATATAATTTGTTGTTTTTCGTCAAAATTTTAAAAATATATTGACACTTAAAATACCCTCATAGTATGATTTGGGTGTTGTAATTGATAACCATTTTCACTTATGGTGCTAGTTATAAAAAACACTTAATTTGGGGGCAGAAGATGAAGAAAATTCTCAGTATTTTCATAGTAGTTCTTCTATTCGCTGTTGGATGCGGACAGCAAAAAGAGGAGAAAAAAGAAACAAAAGCGGACAATAAAAATCAAGCTATAACAATTAAACACGCTGAAGGGGAAACGAAGTTAGATAAACCAGCAAAAAAAGTAGTTGTACTTGAGTGGGTATATTCAGAAGACTTATTAGCACTTGGTGTTCAGCCAGTAGGGATGGCAGACATTAAGAATTATAATAAATGGGTAAATACAAAAACAAAACCAAGTAAAGATGTTGTAGATGTAGGGACACGTCAACAACCAAACTTAGAAGAAATTAGCCGTTTAAAACCAGACTTAATTATCACAGCTTCATTCCGTGGTAAAGCAATTAAAAATGAATTAGAGCAAATTGCACCAACAGTTATGTTTGATCCATCAACAAGCAATAACGATCACTTTGCTGAAATGACAGAAACATTTAAACAAATTTCAAAAGCAGTTGGAAAAGAAGAAGAAGGTAAAAAAGTATTAGCTGATATGGATAAAGCATTCGCTGATGCAAAAGCAAAAATTGAGAAAGCAGACTTAAAAGATAAAAACATCGCAATGGCACAAGCATTTACTGCTAAAAACGTACCAACATTCCGTATCTTAACTGACAATTCTTTAGCTTTACAAGTTACAAAAAAATTAGGTTTAACAAATACTTTTGAAGCAGGAAAATCTGAGCCAGATGGTTTCAAACAAACAACTGTAGAATCATTACAAAGTGTACAAGATTCAAACTTCATTTACATTGTAGCGGATGAAGATAACATTTTTGACACGCAACTAAAAGGCAACCCTGCTTGGGAAGAATTAAAGTTCAAAAAAGAAAACAAAATGTATAAATTAAAAGGCGACACTTGGATTTTCGGTGGTCCTGAGTCTGCAACATCTTTAGCAACACAAGTAGCAGATGTAATGACAGCGAAGAAGTGATTACACAATGAATAGCTTACAACATACACTTCGAGCAAGTCTTGTATTCGGAGGAGGAGCAGCTCTCTTGCTCCTCCTTTTCTTTATTCATATCGGACAAGGTCAAGCAAACATTTCCTATAGTATGATTATTGATGCTCTTATCTCACCGAACCAATCGCTAGAACATCAAACTTTAATCATGCTTCGATTACCTAGAGCTGTAATTGCCATTTTAGCTGGAGGCGCTCTTGCTGCATCAGGGGTTATTTTACAAACGTTAACGAAAAATCCACTTGCTGAATCCAGTACAATGGGTATTCACTCTGGCGCATATTTCTTTCTAGTAGCGGCTACAATTTTCTTACCGAAAGGTTTACAAATTAATTCTCTTCTGTTCACATTTATCGGCGGCGCTATTACTGCTTTATTTGTATACCGTATTTCTGGTGGAAAAAAGGGAACCCCACTTAGAATGGCATTAGCTGGTATGGTCGTTACATTAATGCTCTCTGCCTTTGCTGGAACGATGCAGCTTTTCTATGAAAATGAAACAGCTGGTTTATTTTTATGGGGAGCTGGCTCTCTTATTCAAAATAACTGGGATGGCGTTCAATTTGCTTTTCCATTTATCATTATTTCTTTCCTAGTTTTACTATTTATGTCTCGTAAACTCAACATTCTCTTACTTGGTGATGATGTTGCTGTTTCTCTTGGTGAAAAAACAGCAGTAACACGTCTTATCGCCTTCATTGCTGCAATCTTTTTAACAGCAGTAATTGTTACTGTTGTTGGACCAATTGGATTTGTCGGCTTAGTTGCGCCTCATTTAATGCGCCTTATCGGATACCGTCAACACTTTACTCTTCTTCTCTCTTCTTTCTTATGGGGGGCAGTATTATTACTTGGAGCAGATGTTGTCGGTAGATTAATAGATCCAACCGGTGCAGAACTTCCTGTTGGGGCAGTCACAGCAATGATTGGATCTCCTTGGCTTATTTACTTAGTGTACCGAATGATGAAGTCGAAACAATATATGAATGATAACGGTGCGAATGCAGCTGGAGCTAGTTCCCGCTATTACTCTTATAAAAAGGTAATCATTATATCTATCACACTTTGTATTGTGACGATTGCTCTTGGTGTTACAATCGGTAGTAACGCTTATATCGAAAGCATTACTAATGTTATATCAGGTCAATTAACACAATTTGACAAAAATATGATGATGAATCTTCGTTTACCAAGAATGCTCGTTGCTGCTATTGCTGGCGCATGCCTTGCAATAAGTGGGCTTGTTTTCCAAGGTATATTACGAAACCCACTTGCCGATCCTTCTATTATTGGTATTTCATCGGGAGCTGGTGTCGGTGCTTTAACGATTATGTATGTCTTTCCTGCACTTCCTGGTTTCTTCCTACCAATTGGTGCATTTATTGGCGGACTACTTGCAGTTGGAATTGTCCTCTTCTTCTCTTGGAAATCAGGATTTAGTCCAACAGCTCTCGCTTTAATAGGGATTGGTATTTCTGCGCTTGGCTCAGCAATTATTCAAATCTTTATCGTTAGAGCCAATTTGAATGTTGCCGCTGCTTTAACATGGTTATCTGGTAGTACGTATGCAAGAGGGTGGAATCACTTAGAAAATATCATTCTATATCCATCTCTAATTCTTGTATTCATTATCTTTTTCTTAATAAAACAACTTGACGTTCTCGTACTGGGAGACGATTTAGCAACTGGACTTGGGCAACCAGTAAATAAAACACGTCTTGCTCTGATTGTGCTAGCGACACTACTTGCATCAGTAAATATCGCTGCTGTCGGTACAATTTCCTTTTTAGGCCTTGTCGCACCTCACTTAGCAAGAATTGTTGTTGGTATGAATCATCAAAGACTATTCGTTTGTTCAGCACTATTTGGAGCAATCCTTCTTTCTGTTGCTGACTTACTTGGACGTACAATCGCATATCCGAAAGAAATTCCTTCTGGCCTTGTCGTTGCTGTACTTGGAGCACCTTATTTCTTATGGTTGATGAGGAAGAGTGGGAAGAAAGTTAATTAAAAAGGAGGCTTCGTTTTTTAGAAGCCTCCTTTTTATATACTAAATAAAGTGAAACTTTAATTAGTGGGGGGGTTCTTCATCCCCACTGATTATTAACCCAAACCAATTGGGCTTTTATGAGCAGTGGATCTCCCACCTAACTTCTTTGCTCCAGCCGAATCTTGAGGTGGGAATTTTACTGCAGGTGAATAGCGGGATAAATTACTCTGATCTCACTAATTTCACAGATTTAGTCCCTCCCATAAACTCATGATGTACAGTTAATGTGCTCTCCTCAAGTTTCAAATCAACCTTCTGTTTTCTTTCTCCCATTAAAAATACAAGCTCTATGGAAATAATCCCTTGGTCCACACTTAATATTCGAAAGTCTCCTATAGTAGTCCCTTTCCCAAAAATATTATGTTCCATAAATTCTCCGCCTGTTTTCTCACTATTAATAGATTCTATTTCCAACCCAACTGGCCTGTCTGTACTTTCTGATGACATCCAAGACCCCTTTAACTTTCCAATAACAGCCTCTTTTTTCTTTTCATTTTTTAACTCTTCCTCTTTTTTCTTAACTTCTGCTTGTTGAGTTAGTAAACCATCTATTTGCTTATTCAGCTCTTCGGCCCGTTGATTTTCCGAAATAAATTGTTGATTTTGGCCAGTATCGTTAACAATTTTATTTACTATCCCTTTAGCCTCTTCATACTTTTTATCATTCTTTAACTTCTCTGCCTTTTCCAATTGACCTATATATTGACCTTTTAACTCTTTATGCTCTATGAGCGAATCTTTTTGTTCTTTCGCTTGACTTTGAAGGATTGCGGAACCATCTTTCATCTTTTCTACTTCTTGAAACAAACCTATTGCTTGTTCTATATTTCCACTCGATTTCTCTTTTATCGAACTTATCATCTTAGTAGTTTGGTCTTTTAATACCTTTGCTTCTTTATCATCCTTTTTCTCTTCTAATGCTAGCTCAAATGATGCTACTGCCGTGTCATATTCTTTACTCGCTAACGCCAATTTCCCTTGATCCATTGCTTTTTTATAGGTTTCATTGCTACATCCTACCATTAAAAATAAAATTATGATTCCTAAAATCAATCTTTTCATAATATCCCCCTGAATTAATATAATTCTATATACACTCAATAGTATCATAAAATTTATATATAAAATTTTAAATACCATTATTAAAACATAAAGGGAACTTGTCATTTCTTCTCGAACTTAATCTATGAACATAAGTAGAGGGGGATAACAATAATGTACCAAACAATTGAAGGCTTCTTGCAATCATGGACATACGAAGCAGAGTCTACTCAGAAAATGCTTGATTCATTAACCGATGCATCTTTATCACAAGAAATTGCACCTGGACATTGGACGTTAGGAAGAGTCGCTTGGCATATCGTGACGGCAATTCCTGTTATACTATCTGGCACAGGGCTAAAGTTTGAAGGAGAAACGAAAGATTATCCTGTTCCAACTTCTGCAAAAACAATTGCAGATGAGTACCGTAAAGTGAATGCGGCTTTTGTTGAAGCACTTCAAAGTAAATGGACTAATAAAGATTTAGCAACTATTAATGACTTCTTTGGTCGCCCTATGCCGAATTCTATATTTTTAATGACACTTATTAATCATCAAAATCATCACCGCGGGCAAATGACGGTTTTAATGCGACAAGCCGGCTTAACAGTTCCTGGCGTATATGGCCCCGCAAAAGAAGAATGGGCTGCGGCTGGAATGGAAGCTCCTAAAATGTAACGACAAAAAAGACAAGGTGTTTACACATCTTGTCTTTTTCTGTAACTTGTTTCATGTGAAACTATTTTTTCTAAATGGTTGTTTTATGGAATATATAGGTTAAAATGAATACATATTACGAAGAGGGGTAACCAAATTGAATACAAAAAATAAAAAAATAGCTATGGGAACTATTTTACTAACTTCTATTATTGGAGTTATTAGTGTATCTCTTTATTTCACCTATTATGGTACCCCTTGGGGAAAACAAACAGCAATTACGGAATCAAAAGAGTATATTACAAAATATTTTAATCTAGATGCAGAAGTCAAAAACACTTCTTACGATGCTAAAATGAATAGCTATGCAATCGCCTTTGAAACAAATAAAGACGGAGAGTTTACTATCGAATATAAAAGTCCTAATAACTTTAATATTTCTCCAGAAGTACAAGCGTATTTAAGCAAACACTCCAAATTTACAGAGTAGTAACGAAGCATACATATACAAAAAAGGAGTTAGTATAACACCAACTCCTTTTACGTATTCTTATCATACTGCTATATCTTCCTTCTCTATATTTTTAATGCCGTAATACGCAATCACAACTCCAATTGCTGCGAGTGCTAGTTGAAGGGGAAGAAAAGTTGCTGTAGAAAACTCTGGGTTGCCATTCATTGCAATTGTGACAACGATAAGAGATGAAACAATTGTAGTTGGCACGGAGCGTTTACGCATTCCGAAATATAATGGGATTAAACTCATCCCCGCAGTTGCAATGGCTAAAGGAACTAGTTTTATTCCTTCTTGCATCAATTGATCTACTGTAAATGAATTAGGAAGAATTGAAAAATAGCTATCTATACCAAAGAAAACTCCTACTACTAAAATGTTAGATACAATAACTGTTATAAATGTTACTATCGCTGTAATAGCCAACTTACTAGCCATCATTTTCTTCCGATTAATAGGGTAAGAAAACATAAGTAGTATTGTTTTATTTTTATATTCACCAATTATTAGCCTTGCGATTAATACACTACCAAAAACAATAAACGTTGCTCTTACTATTGTGCTAGCCATTAACAATATCGTCTCTGGATTCCTTATTTCTGCATCACCTTCTACTTGAGCAATGATGCTCACAAAGATCATTAATGCCAGTATAACAATATTTGCAATAATTGCTCTCTTCACGTACCAACCAAGCTTAAACTTTTTCAATTCTAGCTTCATTAAATGTAGCATGATAGTGTCCTCCTTCCTCCTAAGATTTAATCAATATAAATGACTCCTGTTTCACTTAAAATCTTCGCTTCATTTTTTGCATCACCAATCGTTCCTACTTTTATTTTTTCTGTATTTTTATCTTTCTTAAGTCCTTTTAAATCCACTATTACGTCAGCCGAATTACTTTTAGCCATAAGCTTCAATGATGCCGGGACACCTTTATACCGTACGCCAATATCCCCTGATTTTGTTTCTATAAATAATGATTTTCCTTCTGTCATATCTTTCAGCAATACTTCCCCAAATGTTGAAGTGATGTTCATATTTGAGTTACTTACATTTGTTATATAGTTATCACCAGTCGTAGACTTTATATTTAATTCTTGTACTGAACTATCTTTTACAACTAACTCTCCACTTTGCGATATGAATTCACCTTTCTCGGCTGATAGTCCTACAATCATTCCATCCCCAGATTTGCCTTTCGTCACGATACTTTTTACTACTATATCTCTTATTTTCACATCACCTGATTTATTATTTAATACAATTTTATCTATTTCTTTCTTCGGAATAGCTATACATATACTATTCTTCTTCCTAAACGTAAAACCATTAAAAAATTTGTTCGCCTCTTGTTTTTGCTTAACCATAATTTTATTTTCATCATTTTCTATTTTGACGGGATCTATCTCTTTATCTGCTTGTTCACCTTGAGCGGAAATTATTATTTTATTAGCGTCTGTACTTTTAAATTCAAGATTCCAGTTTTCATTGTCTACTTCTATTTCTTTTATATTATTTATCTCAAAAGACTTTTCTTTCTTAAAATCTTTCCCCTGAAATATCTTAAAACCAAAAACCGCACTAGCAATTGTAATGAATAATATTGCAATTACTATTATTTTTTTCACTATTCATACCCCAGTTCGTTTTCGTTTTAAGCTTGCTTCACGCCACATCGATCTTGTCGATTTTACGAAACGATAGATAACTAATGAAAATTCCTAATAAACAGAGCACGATTGGGATAGCTATAAAATCAAACATACTTACTTGACCGTTTCCAGGACCATAGTTACCACTAATCAGCAAGCCAATTATTACTGCTGAAGTAATCGTTGTCGGTGTCGATTTCTTTCTCATTCCAAAAAATAAAGGAATTAAACTTATACCAGATATCATAAATGCACTTATAATAGTACCTGGAACGATAGCTATTATTTCACCTATCGTAGCAGGTGTTTCAATCAGTCCCATCATTGGACTCACAAAATATACGAGCAAGCTAATAATGAAAGTCGCGATAATCGTGCTCACAAAACAAAAACAGAAAACAATTGTTAATTTCGCACTCATTAGCATTTTCCTTTGTAGCGGATACATAAATGATAGTTGTATCGTTTTGTTCTTATACTCATCAATTACTAAACGTGATAAAATGACTGAACTAAAAATAATGAATGTTATCCTAATAAAAATATTTACTAAAGCCATGTTCTGTGTGAAGTCAAAGAAGAGCACGTCTCCCTCGGCTTTCATTCCCCATGCCATAAGGCTTACTGCAGCGAAAATTGCTATAATACAAATTGCTACACTTTTAAAGTAACTAGATAATTGATGTTTCTTCCATTCGAGCTTCATTAATTTAAACATATAAACCACGCCTCCATTCTTTATATACCTGTCTCTACGCTGCTAACATTCTAATTCCAGCAGTAACGAAGCTTAACATTCCTATCACTAGTAGGATTAACAACCATTTCCGCTCTGGTTTTCTATAATATAAAATTCCACTTACTAGCATTACGATAAATCCACTTACCAGGTTCAGCCACAGTCCATTAAGCATGAATGCCCTCTCCATCCATTACATTTAAGAAATATTCTTCTAAGGAACTATGTTTCTTATTAATACTTTCAATTTCCACATCGTTCATAATAAGTGCTTTGGAAATGGCTTGCTGTGTCACCGCCACTTCATAAACCCGAATCATGTTTCCACTCATTATTTTGTAGTTTTTTATACCAAGTTTATCTTCTAAAATATAAGCTGCACGCTTCACATCAGGAACAGTAATTTCAATGTACTCTGTTTGTTTTCCGTTAATACTCTTCATTGAAACTTCTTTTATTAGTTTTCCATTTTGAATGACACCAATTGTATCCGCCATTAATTCCATCTCACCTAAAATATGGCTAGAAACTAATAATGTAATGCCATATTCTTTGCAGAGCATTTTAAATAAGTCTCTTAATTCTTTAATACCAATTGGATCTAAACCGTTAATGGGTTCATCTAAAATGAGTAATTCTGGCTTTGTTACGATTGCCCTTGCAATACCGAGTCGTTGTTTCATTCCTAATGAAAAATCTTTTACTTTTTTATTATCTATACCTTGCAGCTTCACTAAATGTAAAGCATGGTCAATTTCATTTTTATCGTAATAGCCCATATATTCACAATGTAATTCTAAGTTTTCTTTCGCCGTTAATTTATCATAAAAGATTGGATATTCAATAATCGTCCCCATTCTCTTTAATACTTCATAAGATGTATCTGTTAACTTCTCACCGAAAATTTCAATCTCACCGCTCGTCGGTTTTATTAAATTTGTAATCATTTTCATAATCGTTGTTTTACCAGCACCGTTTGGTCCTAAAAAACCGTAAATTTCTCCTTTTTTCACATGCATGTTAACACCGGAAATAACTTCTTTCCCTTTAAACACTTTCGTTAACTGATTTGTTTTTAATATATATGTCATGTTACTTTCCCCTTTCGCAATACTCTATATTTCTATAATAGACAACGGAAATCTCTTTTTTCTTACCCGTTTCTTACAAATTCCTTACGCTGAAAAAAAGCTTGTAGAATCTACTGCTCTACAAGCTAAAACTGTATCTTTGTTAATACAATTGTAAAAATTGTTTTTTCATACGGTTTACTAGAAAGATGGATTTTTCCATCCATCGCTTCCACCAGTCTTTTCGTAATCGTTAACCCTAAACCGCTTCCTTGGTACAATCTATTTCTCGAATCTTCAAGTGTGTACATACGCTCAAACACTTTATCAATATGAGATTCATCAATCCCTTTTCCTGTATCCCATACGTCTATATACACATTCGTTTCATCATCTCTTAACGTCATACCCAGTATCTTTCCATCGTCTCCATATGTAATTGCATTTGATATTAAATTGTTCAATACCCTACCTAATACTTCTACATTTCCAAGTGCATATATATTTCTTTCTGGTATATCAATATGAACTTGAAACCCTTTCGCCGTCACTAAATCATAAAAAGATAAAATCTTCTCACGACAAACTTCATTCATATTTACTTTTGTCATCTCGATTGCCTTGTCACCAGATTCTAGTTTTGCTAAATCAAAAAACTTATGAATCAGTTCCATTACTTCTAGTGTTTTCACATGCACCTTTTCAAGTAATATTTGCTGTTCTTCTTTATTCATCGTTTTATCCTTATTTAACATTTCTGTATATCCAAGAATAACTGTTAGTGGCGTCTTTAAATCATGTGAAATATTTGAAAGCATTTTTCTCATCGAAATTTCTACTTTTGCATGATCTGCATTCGTTTTCTGTTTTGCATCTAATAATTGATTAATTGCCACTAATAATTTTTGCAATTCTAGATCATCTGTCATAACGAGTAGCGTCTCGCCCGTTTGTAAATTTACAATATTTTCTAATTTTTCATATGTGTATCGTAAATTTTTACTACTATTTTTTCTCATTTTATATTGTATGTAAATGACACATAACAATATAAAAATAATACTTATTAACAAATTGACCATATTACATCACTTCCAACTTATAGCCGATACCCCATAACGTTTTAATATATTCTGGATTAGATGGATCACTTTCGATTTTCTCACGCAACCTTCTCATATGAACATTAATAACGTTATCGTCACCGTAATACTCTTCGTTCCAAATTAGTGTATATATTTGTGCTTTTGTAAATACACGATTTTGATTTTTTACAAACAATTTTAGAATCTCAAATTCTTTTAAAGTAAGTTTGAGAGGCTTCCCGTTTTTTTCCACAGTAAAATTAATTGGATCAATCGTTAAATCACCAATTTGAATCATCTTTTCTGTTGTTTCTGTAGCCGAATATTTCGTAGATCTTCGAATACCTGCCTTTACACGTGCAGCTAATTCAATCATAGAAAATGGCTTACAAATGTAATCATCTGCTCCAAGTCCTAATCCAACAGCTTTATCAACATCTGTATCTTTTGCCGACATCATTAAAATCGGAACAGCACTTTTTTCTCGAATGATTCGTACAACCTCTAAGCCATCTAGCTTCGGCATCATAATGTCGAGGATAATCAAATCAAATGAACCTTTTAAATATGTGTTCACGCCTTCTTCTCCATCAGACGCAATTGTTACTTGAAAGCCCTCTTTTATCAAATACTTTTCCACCATCTCTTGAATTGAGAGATCATCTTCAACTAATAAAATATGATGTGACATATGTCTATCCCCTTTTTACAAACGTTAACAACTCAATTGTATCGTAACTACTACAGACTTGAAACAAATATATGAATTTTCAAACCAACTTCCCTTCCTTCCTTAACAATGATATGATGAAATTCACTATGATTGTTCATAATTAACTTTATATAAAGGAGACTTATCATGTCAGAAAACAAAAAAGTAAGCTTAGCTGATTTAATGCGTGAACAACTTGCTAAGAAAAAGCAAGGAAATGGAAATGGTCAAAATGCAAAAAATCAAAGCCAAGAAACAAAAAAATTACAAAACCAACAAACAAAGAAAACAAACAACCAACGTAGACGTACAGGTGTGTAAATGAACGGACAAAAACGTTCTAATATCGCGCCCGGTCTTGAAGTTGATATTGTATTAAAACAAGATCAACGAACAGGCAAATTAACACGTGGAATTGTAAAAGATATTTTAACAAACTCCCCTTCCCATCCGCATGGCATTAAAGTGCGATTGCAGGACGGACAAGTCGGTAGAGTACAAAATATCGTTCAATAAGAAAAGGAGCTCAAGTAAACTCGAGCTCCTTTTCTTTATTAACCTTTAATTTTCTCGATGAAAACTACTTTTAAGTAGTCTCCTTCTTTAAATTGATCAATGGTACGGAAATCTTCTGGTAAAGAATGTTCTTCTAATATTTTATATTTGCCATTCATTTCTTTAAAGGCTGTATCGATAAAGCCTTTAAACTTTTTCATATCGAATGCGCTACAATTTGTAGAAGCAACGATAATACCGTTATTTTCTGTAATAGCAATTGTTTCTTTTAATAAATTTTTATAATCTTTTGCTGCACTAAATGTATATTTTTTTGAGCGGGCGAAGCTTGGAGGATCAAGTACGACCATATCAAATTTCATCTTTTTCTTAGCTGCATATTTGAAGTAAAGAAATACATCTTCTACAATAATATCTTGTGCTTCATAATCAACTTCATTTACACTAAACTGCTCAATCGTTTTACTTAAACTACGATTTGCAAGGTCAACACTCGTCGTTTTACTTGCTCCGCCAAGCGCTGCAAATACAGAGAAAGCACCTGTATAAGAGAACATATTTAACACTGTTCTTCCCTTTGCATATTTATCACGAATTTGTTTTCGAACGTTACGTTGATCTAAAAATACACCAACCATTGCCCCATCATTTAAATAAACCGCAAAGTTCACACCGTTCTCTTTTACGATAAGTGGGAACTCGCCGCGCTCTCCTGCTACGAAATCATCACCCTCAATATATTTCCCTTTCGTATCAAAACGCTTTTTCTCATAAATACCTTTAAAGTTTGCTACTTTTTGAAGAGCGGCTATAATCTCATCTCTGAAAGTGTAAATCCCTTCACTATACCAACTTACTACGTAGTAGCCATCATAATAATCGATAATTAGTCCTCCAAGACCATCACCTTCACCATTCACCACACGGAATGCTGTCGTATCACTTGATTTATAAAATTGCTTTCGTTTATGTAGGGCAGATTTGATTTTACTTTCAAAGAAAGATTGATTAATTTGTTCACTCTCTTTTCTCGTTAAAATCCAGCCGTATCCTTTATTTTGCTTTCCATAATAACCTTTTCCGACAAAGTTGTTCTTCTCATCTACTACTTTGATGATTGTTCCTTCTTCACGAACATCATTTAAATTTTGAATCGCATCTTTTAAAATAAGCGGATATCCACTTTTAATTTCTTTTATAAATTTCGGTTTTATTTTTACAGTTACTTCTAATCGCATATAATAACTTCCTTTCCATTTGCATGCTTTCTCTACAGGAAGCATTTGAAAAACAAGACTGAAAAAACAGCCTCGTTTCACTATACCATATTATTGCTTTGCTAGTACAACTAGCTCATTCTCGCACTTAACCGCCACATATTTACTACGTTTTGAAATGAAAATCTCACTGTCCAAAATAATAGAAAAAAACTTATATATTTCACATTTACCATTGACAATGATAATGATTTTCATTATCATTTGATGTATATGAGTTCTTGAAAATATAGCTACATTTATAGGAGGAATAAACATGATCATTGTTACAAATACAGCTAAAATTACAAAGGGAAATGGGCATAAATTAATTGAGCGTTTTAATAAAGTAGGTAAAGTTGAAACGATGCCAGGCTTTTTAGGTCTAGAAGTTCTTTTAACACAAAATACAGTTGATTATGATGAAGTAACAATTAGCACTCGCTGGAATGCAAAAGAAGATTTCCAAGGTTGGACAAAGAGCGCTGCATTTAAAGATGCTCACTCACATCAAGGCGGAATGCCAGAATATATTCTTGATAATAAAATTGCTTACTATGATGTAAAAGTTGTACGTATGCCAATGGCTGCAGCACAGTAAGAACAGTCCTTTTTTAAAGTATAGAATATGAGAAGCGTTATCTATCACTTCTCATATTCTATACTTTTTTCTTTAATTTCTTTTTACTAATTTTGCGTGTACAACTAGCCTTCCAGCCTCTGGATCAAGAGCATAATCACAAGTAGAAAGTGTTACGATTTCATCATTAGCCGTCAATTCCGTATCCGTTTTGTACAGTGATTTTTCTTGAATTTCCTTTAAGAACGATGCATATGCTGCATCATTTCCAAAATCCGTTTCAATGTAATAAAAGTCCGTTGTTGTCGTGTATACTGAAAAAACTTCAACGTCGTATCCTTCAAATAATGTATCGTAATATAATTTACGATGAGACATAAAAAAGTCTTCATCCAACATTTTTTTTAAACTACCAAACATAGAACCATCTTTCATACGATGGCCATATAAAATCGTATTTCGATTTTGAGATTTCACATCATTACGATGGTCCATAAAAATGCTTCCCGCTCTCATATCTTCACCTTTGTAATTACGAAATAAATAGTAATCATTATCTTTTGCTTGAACGATTGGATAATTAATTTGTGTATCATCCATCGTAATCCATCCGACTATCTCTGGATTAATTTTCTGGAGATCCTGAAACTGTTTACGTACCTCTCCATTTTCTGATTTTTCTTCCATTGGACTTCTTTTATAAATATGTTGTGCCTCAGCCATTACTTTACGATTTTCATAATAATCCATGAAAATCCCGCCCAACTCATACATTGAATAGAAAAAGATTCCTAAAAACACAATTGTAAGTATGCGTTGAAAAAAAGAATTCTTTTTCCGTCCTTTCTTACTATTCAAATTATCACCTCAAAACGGATTATGCTCAGCCTTTAGATTCCCATAGGTACCATGTACAATCCGGTATCTTCATCCTGCTTTACAATGACATCTACACCATATATTGCTTTAACCATTTCTTCTGTTATTACATCATTAGGAATACCTTTCGTAATGATTTCTCCATCTTTCATAACGATAATATGGTCGCTATAACGAATGGCTTGATTAATATCATGTAATACCATTACAATCGTTAGTCCATGCACTTCATTTAACTCTTTCACTAACTCTAATATTTCTAACTGATAGTAAATATCTAAATATGTGGTCGGCTCATCTAAGAAGAGCATTGGTGTATTTTGAGCTAATGTCATCGCGATCCAAACTCGCTGCCTCTCTCCACCAGATAAAGCATAAATTGGCTTATCACGCTTACTTTGTAAATTCGTACATACTAGTGCACGCTCAATCGCTTCTCTATCTTCATCTGTTTGCGGAGAGAATATATTTTTATATGGCATACGCCCGAAGCTTATTAGCTTTTCCACTGTAATATCTGCTGGAGCCTCATTTTGTTGATGGACAACTGCTAGCTTTCTAGCAAACTCTTTCGGTTTATATTCACCAATCGCTTTCCCATCAAGTATTACTTCTCCACTGCTAGGAGCGTGGTTTCTAGACATGACACTAAGTAATGTTGATTTCCCACATCCATTCGGTCCAATGATTGTTGTAATTTTCCCAATTTCTATTTCACTACTAACAGACTTTAAACGATTTGTTACGTTATCGTATGAAAAGGTTACATTTTTAATTTCCATGAACTTTATCACTCTTTCTAAGCAAAAATATTAAGAATGGACCACCAATAACCGCCATAATTGTTGCTGCTGGAATTTCGTTAGGTGGCACAATTAACCTTCCAATTGTATCTGCCGTCAAAATTAATAACGCCCCTGCAAGCGCAGAAAATGGAATTAATACTTTATGGTCTGAACCGACTAATTGTCTTGAAATATGCGGAACTAGTAATCCTACAAAAGCAATAACACCTGCAATCGCTGTTGATACTGCCGCTAAGAGTACTGCAATGGCAGAAATAATAAGACGAACTCTCGTCACATGCAAGCCTAAGTTTTTCGCAGTCTTATCTTGTAGCGATAATAAGTTACACCAAGCTCCTACGAACAGAGCAAGAATAAGACCAATCGTTCCATAAGTCACCATTATTTCTACATCGCCCCACGTCTTCATTGTTATGTTAGAAGTCGTCGTTTGCTTAATACTCTTAATAAAATACCCACAAATCGTAACGAATGATTCATTTAATCCAGTAAACATTGCATTAATGGCAATACCAATTAAAATAATGCGAAGCGGGCTTAATCCTGATTTCCATGAAAACGAATAAACGAGATAACATGCAAGCGCACCACCTAAAAAGGCGAATACGGGTGTCCAGAAAAAAAATTGCGGAAACAACGTAATAATAACGAGTGTCATAAAACTTGCTCCTGAAGATATACCGATTACCCCAGCATCGGCGAGTGGATTTTTCATAACAGCTTGAAAAAGCACACCTGAAACAGCGAGAGCCGCTCCAGTGAACAACGCAATAATAATACGCGGGAAACGTAAATCTTTAATGACTTCAACATCTTCATTTCCACCTGTAAATATCCCTTGCACAAGTTCAACAATACCTACTTCTAAACTCCCTTTCATCGCTGACAATGATGTCATAACAATAAGCAATGCAGTAACAATGAGGAAACTCCAAGTTTTTTTATTCATTCTACTCTTCCTTTATATTAAAATGCATCACGGATACATCATTTTTTTCAATTCATCTAACGCTTCAATTGCTGCTAAATTGCCTGTCGTTCCAAATAAACGCTCTTCTAAATCGTAAACACGATTATTTTTAACCGCAGCAAAGTGTTTCCAAATATCATTTGTTTTAAATTCTTTATCAAACATTTTTACAACTTCATCAGGCATACCATGAGCTGCTCGTAAAATAATATCTGGATCAGCTTTCTTTAAATACTCTGTATTAGAAGCTAAATATTCTACTTGTTCACCTTGCACAATATTTTTACCACCTAGTTGTTTCACTAAATCTCCAATATAAGAATGCTCTGTTGCTACTAAATAACTTCCCGGCACACCTAATAAAATAAGCACTGTCGGTTCTTTCTTTCCTTTTACTTCTTTTTGAATGCTAGCAACCTTTTTATCTAATTTAGTTACTACTGCTTCGGCCTGTTTTTCACGCCCATATTTCTTACCTAAATCGCTAATAGAACTTTGCATATTTTTCAAACTCGTTAAATCTAAAAAGTTTGCTTTCATACCCACACCATCAAAAACTGGCTTTAATTCATATTCAAGTGTTGTCACAGATAACACTTCTGAAGGCTTTAATGACTTTACCTTTTCCATATCTGGACTCATTGGATTCCCAACTTCAGGTAAACCTTTATATCGCTTCGGTAAAGTTTTAGAGCTTGTTGGAACGCCAACTAAATCTACTTCTAACGCATCCATAATTTCAGTAACAGCCACTGTTGTTGCAACAACGCGCTCTTTACTCTCACTCTTTACCTGCTTTGCTGTTTCTTTTTTTGGTGATGAGCACCCAGCTATACTCATTAACAAAATGATAGCCATTAGTACACTTGCAATTTTCTTCACTCTCAATCACCACTCCTTTCCATACAATATGAAACAAGTCTTGATGCACGCGAATATGCATCAAGACTCCAAAAATTACAATCTACCTGCTCTATATTTACGAACTAGTAAAGCAAGTGAACCTAGCAGTAACACCATATATAAACCAAGTTGTGCTGTATCTGCAGTTTTTGAGTTTTTCTCTTTTTTCGAATCATTTTTTGTATCTTCTTTTTTCTTCTGACCATCTGCATTTCGGTTAAAATCAGGAGTACCTACTGTTTTTACATTATCTACTTTCGGTGTAGTCACTGGATTTTTCGGTTCATTTTTAAGAGTTCCTAACGCGCCGATATTATTTGTATCAAATTGAATTTGCACATCGTAGAAATGATGGTAGTTCATCTCATCGATGTCTACCTTTACTTTTGCGTTTAATTTTTTAAATAGATCTTCTACTTCAAACTGTACTACTCGCGTATTTACATTTTTATCTTCGCTTACTACTTTCGCATCAGCGAATAGTTCATTGTTTTCCGTTTGGAATTTCGTAATCCACGCACTATTTTTCAGCGTCATCTCAATATATTTTTTACCATCTTTTACGATTAATTTCGCTGAATTTACAACATAGTCATTCATCTTTGAAATCTCATCTGTTTTATCTTTTAATACTTTAAATGTAATATCATATTGGCCATCTACTAAATTTTTCGGATCAACTATTACTTTCGGGTTATTATTTCCACCTTGGTTGTTGTTTCCGTCTTGGTTGTCGTTTCCGCCTTGGTTGTCGTTTCCACCTTGGTTGTCGTTTCCGCCTTGGTTGTCGTTTCCGCCTTGGTTGTCGCTTCCGCCTTGGTTGTCGTTTCCGCCTTGGTTCCCTAAGGCTTTAATACTGTCTTGATCAAATACAAATTGAACATCATAGAAATGGTGATAATTCATTGAATCAATATCTACTTTTACTTTTGCATTTAATTTTTTAGACAAATCGTTTACTTCTACTTCTACTACTCTTGTATTTTGTTCTTTATTTTCACTTAACACTTTTGCATTAACGAAAGAACCATTTTTCTCAAATTCAAATTTCGTAATCCATGTACTATTTGTTAATGTAAACGATACGTATTTCTTACCATCTTTTACTTTTAATACACCTGGGCTTTTTGTGTATGTGTTCATCATTGAGATTTCATCTGTTTGATCTTTTAACACTTTAAAGCCAATTCTGTATTCACCATCTTTAAGAGCTTTTGGATCAATTGTTGTGTTATTATCTTGGTTATCATTTCCACCTTGGTTGTTGTTTCCACCTTGGTTGTTGTTTTCACCTTGGTTGTTGTTTTCACCTTGGTTGTTGTTTTCACCTTGGTTGTTGTTTCCACCTTGGTTATCTAACGACTTAATGCTACCTTTATCAAATGCAAATTGAATATCGTAAAAATGGTGATAATTCATTGAATCGATATCTACTTTTACTTTTGCATTTAACTTTTTCGATAAATCTGGTACTTCTACTTCCACTACGCGTGTATCAGTTTTTTTATCTTCACTTATTACATTTGCATCAACAAACGAACTATTTTTCTCAAATTCAAATTTTGTAATCCAAGAACTGTTCGTTAACGTAAATGATACATACTTCTTACCATCTTTTACTTTTAGCACACCTGGACTTTTTGTATATGTGTTCATCATTGAAATTTCGTCTGTTTGATCTTTTAATGCCTTAAAATTGATGCTGTATTCACCATCTTTAATTGTTTCAGCATCTGGTTTTTTATTTTCATCTGGTTTTTCTACTTCTGGTTTTTCTGCTTCCGGTTTTTCTACTTCTGGTTTTTCTGCTTCCGGTTTTTCTACTTCTGGTTTTTCTGCTTCCGGTTTTTCTACTTCTGGTTGTTTCTCTTCATTTTTAATTTGTTCAAGTTTATCTTGTTCAAATAAAAGTTGTACATCATGCATTTGCTTATAATTTCTTGATGCCATTTCGATAAATACTTTTGTATTTAGTTTTTTAGATAAATCGTTTACTTCAAACTCTACTACTC
Source organism: Bacillus cereus group sp. MYBK95-2 (assembly GCF_051915225.1). NCBI lineage: Bacteria > Bacillati > Bacillota > Bacilli > Caryophanales > Bacillaceae > Bacillus > Bacillus cereus group sp. MYBK95-2. The sequence goes on from NZ_JBQAEH010000001.1 coordinate 991,783, forward strand.
TTGTATCTTTTTCCTTATCCTCACTCACTACTTTTGCATCAACAAATGCGCCATCTTTTTCCGTTTGGAAATTTTTAATTAATGAGCTACTTTTTAGTGTTACAATTGCTTTTTTCTTACCGTTTTCTACTTTTAATACTCCTGGATTTACCATGTAACTATTCATCTTAGATTCTTCATCTGTTTGATCTTTTAACACTTTAAATGGAATGCTGTACGCACCATCTGTAATTGTGTTAGAATTTGGTTGTTGATCTGGGTCAGGCTTTTGGTCGGGCTTCTGACCTGGATCGGTAGTTTCATTTGGATCTGGCTTATTAGCTGGGTCCTCTTTTTCATTTGGTTTTTCTACATGAATTGGTGTAATGCTATTTTGATCAAATGCAATACGAACGTCGTACTCATGATGATAATTTAAAAAATCAATATCTACTTTTACTTTTGCATTTAATACCTTCTCTACATCTTCTACATCAAATTCTACTACTCTTGTATCTTTTTCTTTATCTTCACTAATTACATTTGTCGCAACTAGCTTACCTGCTTTTTCTGTTTCAAATTTCGTAATCCATGAACTATTTGTTAATGTAAAGGATACTTTCTTTTTCCCATCCTTCACTTTTAAAGTTCCCGGACTTACTGAATATTGATTCATCATCGATTCTTCATCTGATGTATCTTTTAAAACTTTGAAGCCAATTGAATATTCACCGTCAGCCAACTTGGTAGCTGCTTGAACTGCAAGTGGTTGTAATGTTGATACGAATGTAAATATCATTAAAAACATAGCAACAATAATTTTTGTATACCTGTTCAATGGAACGACTCTCCCTTTTGAAAATTATTTAATACTGTTCCCATCAAATACAAAGCGAATATCATACGAAGCATTATAATTAATAATTGGAATATTAATTTTCACCTTGCCATTTAGTTTTTTTGACAAGTCAGCAACTTCAAATTCTACAACTCTAGTATTATCTTTTTTGTTTTCACTTAACACGGTTGTTTCTACAAATTGACCATCTTTTTCTACTTGGAAACTTTTAATAGAAGCACTATCTTTCACTTTAAATGAAACATATTGTTTTCCATTTTTAACTGTTAATGTTGCTGGGCTTTCAAAATAACTATTCATTCTAGACGATTCATCTTTATCGCCTTTCCATACAGTAAAAGCAATATTATATTTTCCATCAGCTAGTTTTGTAGCAGCCTTTGCATCTTGTAAACCTAGTGTTGCGATAAATGTAAATAAAACAGCAAATACGGCAATAATCATTTTAAATTGTTTAAACATATATTCATCACCCTTCAAAAGATTTATTTACTCAATTTCACTTTACGAATTAAGAAAGCACCTGAAATAAGAATTAACGCTGCAAACAATCCAATACGTGCTTCATCGCCTGTTTTTGGGTTATCTGTTTTTTCAGCTTTTCCATTTTCATTTTTTGTTTCTTTATTCACTTCTTTAGCTGTTTCCTTACTCTCTACTTTTGTTTTCTCTTCTTTTACTTGTGTATCTGTTTTCGCTTGATCATTATTTTTTGTTGTAGCAGCTACGCCATTATCGCCACCTACAGCTTTTACATTTGCATCAAAAGCAAAACGAATTGTGTAGTGGTGGTCATAGTTTGCACTTGGTACAACAACATGAATTTTTACAGCTGCCGGTTTGGATAAATCATCTACTTTAAACTCTACTGTTCTTTTATCTGCCGATTCATCTTTACTAACAACTTTCGCATCAACAAAATTTCCGTTCTCTGGTGCTTTAAATTCTGTAATCCAAGCACTATGATTCATCGGAACTTGTACTCTCATCTCACCGTTTTTCACTATTAATTTTGCCGGCTTTTCAAAATAGTCATTTGCCATTGAAGCTGAATCATTTTCCGCTTTTTGAATTACGTAATTAATATCGTAAGTACCATCAGCTAGTTTTGCTGAAGCATTCCCGTATGGCATTACAAGAAAAGCTAGCATACATACGAACGTTATAATAAAAGCGGGTAATACAGAAACCTTTTTCATTTTTCTTGTTTCCTCCTTGGTTATCTTTCATTTCACTTTTTCTGAAAATGATAATTATTCTCAATTCACAAGAAAAAAATAATCTCTTCTACCTATTATTTAATTAGCATTCTTTTATGTAACATAAGCGTTATTGATTATCATTCTCATTGGATATTAAAAATAATATCTCACCCTATTCCTTATACGAAGGCATAGAAACTGAGAAAAAATTATAAAACGTATTTATTGATTATCATTCTCAATGTAAGTCAAAAAAATAAACTTTCTCTTCTCCTCTTCTCCTCTTCTCCTCTTCTCCTCTTCTCCTCTTTCACCTCTTCCCATAACAACACTATAGTTATAGAAACCCCGTTTCCCTCACTTCCCTTCCAATATTTCCACAACTAAGTCAATCTTAGCCTACTCATAAATTTTTTGTCAACTATATTACGTATAAAATTTTTAATATCTAAATTTCTCTATATGCGGCTTTTTTTACAAAAAAAGAGACTTTCTATTATAGAAAGCCTCTTTTCTCTATTTTTCTACAGCAATTTCCTGCTTTCGAAACTTAGAAACTATATAACCAAATCCTATACCGATTATGCCTGGAACTAACCAACCAATCCCTACACTATATAATGGAATCTTATCTAAAATAGGTGCTAGCGCTGCAATTTGAAGGTTTGCATTGTGTAACCCATCAAAGAAACTTATTGCAAATGCTCCTACAATCCCGCCCACATACATCGCTAATGGAAGACGAACGTAGTTTTCAACAAGTGATAATACGATAAGTACGATTCCAATTGGATAAATTGCGATTAAGATTGGTAATGCTAATGCATTTAACTGAGTTAACCCAAGGTTTGCTACCATAAATGCTAATACACAGAAAATGAAAACGACTTTTTGATAAGAAAGCTTTGGTAATAAAGAAGAGAAGTAATCACCACAAGCTGCAACAATACCTACAGAAGTTGTTAAACATGCTGCTGTAATTGCGATCCCTAGTAATAAAGTTCCGTAGCTACCAAATAAATGATTCACGACATTTGTTAAAATAATTCCTCCGTTTGCGCCCATTCCAAGTGACACACTAGAAGCTCCAAGATAAGCAAGTGCTAAATACACAAGTAGTAGACCAAGCGCTGCAATAAATCCTGCAAAGATTGTTACTTTTGCAATACTGTTTTTATTTGTAATGCCTTTTTCTTTTAACGCATGAATTACAACATTTCCGAATACCAGTGCTGCAAGTCCATCTAAAGTTAAATATCCATCAATAAATCCTTTGAAGAGAGGAGCACTATACGCTTCTGTCGGTGCACCAAATTCTCCAATTGGTGTAATAAGTGCTTTACCTACGATAATTGCAATAACAGCTAATAATATTGGAGTTAGCACTTTACCAATACGACCCACTAATTTCGAAGGATTTAAAGCTAAATAGAAAGTGACTGCAAAGAAAATAAGTGTAAAGATAACAAGTGGATATGACTGACCAGCTATCTCACTTGGTAAAAACGGTGCAATACTCATCTCATAAGCTACTGTTCCTGTACGCGGCACACTTACGAATACGCCTAAACATAAATAAATTGCAGTGATAAAAACAAGTGCGAATATAGGATGTACACGTCCTGCTAGCTCATTAATATCTCCCTTTAAAGCTATAACAATTACTCCTAATAAAGGTAGTCCAACGCCTGTTACGATAAAACCAAACAACGCAATCCATACGTCTGTTCCAGCGCCTTGTCCTAACGCTGGTGGAAAAATCATATTACCCGCACCAAAAAACAGTGCAAATAACATTAAACTTATTGCAAACATCTCTGAAAACTTTAAAGATGATTTCATTTCTACTAACCTCCTAAAATAATAAATTAACAAAATATTCTGAATTAAAATCCGTCACATATCCTCTTTCAAGCATACTTCCCCGTAAAAGAACGCAAAAAACACCCGTCCCTAATAAAGGGACGAGTGTTGAAATCGTGGTTCCACCCTTATTCTAATAAAATGAATTTATAACGAAATAAGCTCATTTTATAGCTCGTGTAAATTGATAACGGTTTTATCCGCCAAGAATTACAATGCATCATGTATGCAGTTCACTCTTGAAGTTTAGAGGTGGTAAGCTTGTCTTTTCGTATTAGGAAGCTCACAGCCTAAGGCTTCCCTCTCTGAGAATCGTAAAATACAACTCATGTCCTCATCATTACTTTTATAAAATATCTTGTCGAAACTTGTTGTTTTTTATTATATGGGCTATTTTTTAAAAAATCAATAGTTTTATTTTTTCTGACAAAAAAATATAGGGAGAAAATTTTTCCTCCCTATAACTGCCCTATTAAAATTTCTAACTCTTCAGCTGTAACGCTCCGCCACTTTCCAACTTCAAGCTCATTTAGCTCTATATTCATAATGCGTACTCGCTTTAGCTTTATTACAGTAAATCCGAAAGCACGACTCATTCTACGAATTTGCCTGTTCATTCCTTGCGTTAAAACGATACGAAATGTTGATTGATCGACTCTTGTCACTTTGCACGGCTTCGTCATTCCATCTTTAATCTTTACACCGCGGGACATCTCATCAATAAACCAGTCCGTAAAAGGTTTATCGACTGTGACAACATATTCTTTCTCGTGCTCATGATCACCATGTAAAATTTGATTCGCAATGCCGCCGTCATTCGTTAATAAAATAAGTCCTTCTGATGCTTTATCTAATCGCCCAACTGGAAAGATTCGCTCTGGGTAATTGATATAATCAATAATATTATCTTCAATATGATCGGCTGCTGTACAAGTAATTCCGACTGGTTTATGAAATGCGATATACACTTTTTCTTTCTCTTCTTTTACAATAACTTGCCCATCAATCGTTACCCTATCACCATCGCTTACGAGTGCACCGTGCGTACATATTTCGCCGTTAATAGCCACGCGTCCAGCTTTAATGAGACGATCTGTTTCACGTCTGGAGCATAATTTTGCTTCGCTTATGTATTGGTTGATTTTCATGTTCTATTCCTTTTCACATATATTAAAAGCGTCAATCTATGGCAATATCATTCTGCCACGATTGACGCTTTTTCACTTCGCAAAAACAACTAAATAAATAACCCCAATCACCAAAAATATTCCACAACAAGCTAACAATACTTTTGCAAGTTTGTCCATAAACATATAATGGTTTCCCCTTTGTTTCGTTGTTTTCTATTTTAATTCGACAACTGTTACGCCTAGGCCTCCCTCGCCCATGTCACCGTAACGGAAGGTTTTTACACCGCGATGCTTCTTCAAGTAATCTTGTACACCTTGGCGAAGTGCTCCTGTCCCTTTACCGTGAATGATTGATACGCGAGGATAGCTTGCAAGCTGGGCATCGTCTAAGTATTTCTCAACGCGCGCCATTGCATTTTCAAATCGTTCACCACGAAGATCAAGTTCTAATGAAACGTGATAGTCTCTACCTTTTACCGTTGCAACTGCTTTTTTCTCTGTTTGCTTCGGTGTGTTAATGTATTCCATATTAGATTCTTTCACTTTCATCTTCAGAATACCGATTTGTACGCTCCACTCTGTATCGCTTACTTTTTCAAGTAGTTGACCTTTTTGACCGAACGTTAATACTTTCACTTCATCACCTGCACGTAACTGTTGTTTCGGTGCAGTATTTTTCACATTTACTTTTCGTTTCTTAACAAGCTCTGGCGCTGCGCCTTCTAGACGACTCTTCGCTTCAATTAGCTCGTGGTCTTTCACATTTGCAAGCTGTGCTTTACGCAATTGACGAAGTTCTTGAATAATGCCTTCTGCTTCTTTCTTTGCAGCTTCGACTTTTTCTTCTCCTTCTTTTTGCGCTTTTAATAATCGTTCATCACGATCTTCGTTAAATTCAATGATTTGACGTTGTAATTCACGATGCAGTTTTTCAGATTGTTTGCGAAGCGCTTCTGCTTCGTTCCAGTCACGCTCTGCGTTCTTCTGGCTTTCTTCTAACTTCGCAATCATATTTTCAATTTTATTCGTATCTGTACTAATGTGATTGCGTGCTTGCTCAATAACGCGATCAGATAATCCAAGACGTTTCGAAATTTCAAAGGCATTACTACGGCCTGGTACACCGATTAATAATTTATAAGTTGGACTTAATGTATTTACATCAAACTCAACACTCGCATTAATAACTTGCTCACGGTTATATCCGTATGCTTTTAATTCTGGATAATGCGTCGTTGCAACAACGCGAGCACCGCGATTACATACTTCATCTAAAATTGAAATGGCAAGTGCAGCCCCTTCCTGTGGGTCTGTTCCAGCACCTAATTCATCGAATAAAACTAAGCTTTCAAAATCAGCTTTTTCTAAAATATCAACGATGTTCACCATATGTGAGGAGAACGTACTTAAACTCTGTTCAATCGATTGCTCATCACCGATATCAGCAAAGATATTTTTGAATACACAAATCTCTGACTCATCCATTACTGGAATGTGAAGGCCAGATTGCGCCATTAACACACAAATACCAACTGTTTTCAGCGTAACTGTTTTACCACCTGTATTCGGTCCTGTAATAACAATTGTCGTGAAATCTTTCCCTAACATAATGTTATTTGGCACGATTATTTCTGGATCGATAAGCGGATGGCGTGCTTGTCTTAAGTCCATGTAACGCTCGTTATTTACAATCGGCTTTGTCGCTTTAATTCGCTTCGCATAAAAAGCTTTCGCAAAGATGAAATCAAGATTTGCAACTACTTCTACGTTTGATAAAACGATATCCGCTTCTACTGCCACTTCTTCTGTTAACATTAATAAGATGCGTTCGATTTCTTGTTTTTCTTTCACACGTGCTTCTTGCAGTGCATTATTTAATTCTACAATGACTTGTGGCTCAATAAATAACGTTTGTCCAGAAGCCGATTGATCGTGAACAATACCACCATATACGCCGCGATATTCTTGTTTTACTGGGATTACGTAACGTTCGTTACGAATCGTTACAATCGAATCAGACAGCATCTTTTGCGCGTTTGAAGAGCGCGTCATATTTTCTAACTTTTCACGAATACGACTTTCCGCAGTACGAATTTGAGTACGAATACCACGCAGTTTATCACTTGCGCTATCGACTACTTCACCGCCGTCACCGATGCAATTTGTAATTTTCTTTTCTAAATCATATAAAGATACAATTTGAGCGACGTGAGTTTCTAAAATCGGAAGCTCGACACCGTTATCAGCCATATCTTCAATGAAGCGTTTCATATTACGACTACCATACATCGTATTTGCAATATCAAGTAATTCATTTGGACTTAACATACTCCCAATTTTTGCACGCTTCACATTTGAGCGAATATCCGTAATACCACCTAATGGTGCACTACCTTTTAAACGAATAACTTTCGCTGCTTCATCCGTTGTATCTTGCATTTCTACAATTTCTTCAAAATCAGTGCTCGGCACTAAATGCTTCACTTTGTCACGACCAAGTGAAGATGCTGTATGTTCAAGTAATTGTTCTTTTACTTTATTGTATTCTAATACACGCAACGTTCTTTCTAACATGTTGCAGGTCCCCCTTGTATTACTTATTACGTTTAATATAGTCTAATAAACGTTCAATATCCCACGTGTTAATCACGTTATCTTTTTGAATCCAACCTTTACGTGCTGCTGCTACACCTGTTTCCATATCTTCTAACATTTCAAGCGTATGAGCATCCGTATTAATCGCTACTTTCACACCAGCATCTTGTGCTTGTTTTAATAATTTCGCGCTTAAATCTAGACGGTTCGGATTCGCATTTAATTCTAAAACTGTATTTGTCTCTTTTGCTAGTTCAATTAATAAATCTGTATCTACATCATAACCCTCACGACGCCCGAGAAGACGTCCTGTAGGATGGGCAATCATTGTGACATGTTTATTCTCAAGTGCAGTACGTAGACGCTTCATAATCGTTTCACGGTCTTGTGAGAAGCTAGAGTGAATCGCTCCAATGACATAATCTAATTCTGCTAATACTTCATCATCAAAATCAAGCGAGGCATCTGGTAAAATGTCCATTTCAATTCCGCGTAAAATTGTAATGTCTGGATACTTTTCATTCATACGTTCAATTTCTTTCGCTTGCTCACGAAGACGCTCTTTCGTTAAACCGTTCGCCACTTTTAAGTATTGCGAGTGATCAGTAATCGCCATAAACTTATATCCACGAGCACGGCACGCTTGTACCATTTCTTCAATAGAAAAAGCACCGTCACTCCAAGTTGTATGCATATGTAAATCACCTTGTATATCGGAAAACTGAATTAAGTTCGGATACTCTTTAATTAATTCAATTTCTTTTCCATCTTCACGCACTTCTGGCGGAATAAATGGCAAACCGAAATGAGCAAAGAAGTCTTCTTCAGTCTCAAATGTTTTCACTTCACCTGTTTCCAAGTTCTCTACACCGTACTCACTAATTTTCTCGCCTTTATCTTTTGCGATTTGACGCATTTTTACGTTATGATCTTTTGATCCTGTGAAATGGTGAAGAGTTGTAATAAACTCTTCTGGTTTTACTAAACGGAAATCAATTGAAATATCATATTCATATTGAAGACGGACAGAAACTTTCGTATCTCCACTTGCTATTACTTCAATCATATTATCAAATTGTAGTAAATGCTCACGTACCGCTGCTGGTTCTGTCGTTGCAATGATAAAATCTAAATCTTTCACTGTTTCACGAACACGGCGCAAACTACCAGCGCGAGAGAAACGAATTACTTCAGCAATATTCGACAATTTCTCCTCTATTTCCCCGGCAATAGGCAATACCATCGCAATTGGTAAACGCTCTGGACGAGAGCCTACTTGATCGATTGCTTCTAATATTTTCTCTTCTGTCTTCTTACCGAAACCAGCTAAAGCTTGTACTTTATTTTCCTCACAAGCAGCTTTTAACGTCTCCATATCAATAACGCCTAGCTCTTTATATAACTTAGCCACCTTTTTACCACCAAGACCTGGTAGTTTTAATAACGGCAATAAGCTACTTGGTACTTCTTTTTCAAGTTCTTGTAATACTTCAGATGTTCCCGATTCTATATATTCTTGTATAACGGCTGCTGTTCCTTTTCCGATTCCTGGAATCTTTGTGAAATCTTCAATTTCAGAAAGACTACGATCGTCACTTTCTAATGCTGCTGCCGCTTTACGAAATGCAGATATTTTAAATGGATTCGCACCCTTTAGTTCCATAAAAAGCCCGATTGTCTCTAATAATTTGATCACTTGTTTTTTATTTACTTTCATCATTGCCCCGCCTTTCTTTCATAGAAAAAAACTTCTCTTTCCGAAAAAAGAGAAGTTATACTCTGCTACCTGTCTGCCATAGTTCCTTCACCTTTTCAGATAGAATCGGTGTATCGTCTACAATTATTTTGCTAATTGATGATTTTTGTAATGGTGTTTGTACTTGTTCAATCGGAAGAATATTTCCAATGATAATTAAGACAAACAAAATAATATATACTTCTAAAAATCCGAGGATTGCCCCCGCAAACGCATTTACTTGCTTTAAAACCGGTATTTCTGCAAACATATTTAACAAATTACCAAGTAATGAAAGTGCAATTTTAGTGATAATAAACAATATGATAAACGCAAGCGCTTGATAAAATACTGTCTCAATATTATTTGCATCAATCCATTCTGGAACAGATACGTTTTTATCAAATGGATACGGAATAAATTTCGCAAGTGCTGGCGCTAAATCTTTACAGTACCAGTATGCAACAAGGTATGCGATAATAAAGCTTGTTAACTTTACAAGTTGCAGAATAAACCCTCTGCGTAAGCCGAGGAAAAATCCCATAACAAGCAGTAAAATGATAATAATATCAATCATGTTATTCCATTCCTTTTTTTGTCATACTTTCTTTCAATTTCTCATGTTCTTCTTTTAATTTTATGTAATCGTGTATGACGTTTACCGCCGTCAATACCGCTAGTCTACTCGTGTCAAGCGAAGGATTCTTGGCATTGAGTTCGCGCATTTTATCATCCACAATCGCTGCTACCATGCGGATATGACTTGTACTTTCATCGCCAACAACTGAATATTGCTGACCATAGATTTCTACATTAATTCGACTTTTCTTTCCCTTTTGTTGTGACAACTCACCGGCCTCCAATCACGTACAGAATCCTAAAGTTTATCATACCATGAACCTTCATAATATGGAAACAGAAAGAACAATCCGATATGATAAAAATAACAATATAAAAAAAGGGGCGACCATTATGTCAAATTCTATCGTAATTCAAACAAATTCTACAGTAATTGAAGACATGAAACAACAATATAAACATTCGCTTAGCCCGAAAACTCCGCAAGGCGGGATCTTCATGGCAAAGGTACCATCTTGCACGATTACAGCGTATAAATCTGGAAAAGTAATGTTCCAAGGAGGCCGCGCTGAAGCAGAAGCTTCTCGTTGGCAAACTGTCTCTCAAACACCGAAAACAGCTGCAAAAAAATCTGTTGATTCACACCGTTATGCACCGCCTGCTTCCATCGGTACAATGTCTATTGTAGGGTCTGATGAAGTTGGTACTGGTGATTTCTTCGGACCGATGACAGTCGTTGCTGTATATGTGGATGCAAAGCAAATTCCACTACTAAAAGAACTTGGTGTAAAAGACTCTAAAAACTTAAATGACGATCAAATTACTGCCATTGCGAAACAACTTCTACACGTTGTTCCTTATAGCTCTCTTGTCCTTCATAACGAAAAATATAACGAGCTATTTGATAAAGGAAACAACCAAGGTAAGTTAAAAGCTTTACTACACAATAAAGCTATTACAAACTTATTAGCTAAAATGGCACCTACAAAACCTGAAGGCGTCTTAATCGACCAATTCACACAACCTGATACATACTACAAATATTTAGCAAAACAAAAACAGGTACAGCGTGAAAATGTTTATTTCGCAACGAAAGGCGAAAGCGTCCATTTAGCTGTAGCCGCTGCCTCCATTTTAGCTCGTTACTCATTCGTAAAACAATTTGATGAACTAAGTAAAAAAGCTGGTATGCCGCTGCCAAAAGGTGCCGGTAAACAAGTTGATATCGCCGCTGCTAAATTAATTCAAAAGCTTGGTAAAGAACGATTACCTGAGTTTGTGAAACTGCATTTCGCTAATACGGAGAAGGCGCTTCGCTTATTAAGATAGTATCGACAAAAACAGGAGCCTACAAACTCCTGTTTTTTGTTTCACCCTACTATTGTCCTTATAGTTTTGTTACAATTATAATATACAGATTATTCTAACATAGGAGGGGATCCCCATTGCTACTTCTACAAATGATTCTAAATATTTTACTAGGCGATCCACACGAAAGGCAGTTTGAAATTAGGGAAAACATTCAGCTACTAAGTGAACAACGAGCGTTCAACGATCTAATAGAGCGTTATGGTCGCTCTTTCTTATTAAACTTTCGGATTCGAAGATTTATCGGGAAACACGATGCTCGCTCGTTAATACATAATCCAGCAAAACTACAACACTTCTGTGAGAAACTTGAATGTATGATTAGAAAAAGGAGGTTTTTCATATGAACGCTGTAAAAGTTAAAAAGATATTATATGTTTTCGTACACCTCGTAGGCCCACTTTCTTACTTCACTATTTCTACCATTTGAGGAGCTTTTTTCACTACTAAATCCACATTCGAAAATATATCTGATAATCTTGGCGTGATGGCCATCTATTACGTGTTCATGAGTTTACTGTGGTTTTTCTATTTAGATCGATTAGGCAAAGACATAAATAAGATTACAAAAGAAATTAACGATAAGAAGATGTAATACATGAAAAAAGGAGAGTCGCCAAGACTCTCCTTTTTTATGTTAGCTTCGTTTCTGCTTCTTATTTGATGAAGGTACTTTATGTGAACCTGTTTCATGTGTCGTCGTTCCTTGTCCTTCTACTTCTGGAGAACCAAGGCTTGACCTTGAATGATCTTTTTTCACTTTTTTACTCATTTATATTCACCCCTTCGCGTTACTTTTTGCTACGGGGTCATAAACTATGCAAACAAAAAAGCGAGAGGAAATCCTCTCGCTTTTTTCATATTTTAGAACTCAGAAGAACCTGGAGTTCTTGGGAATGGAATTACGTCACGGATGTTAGCCATGCCAGTGATGTACATTAGGAAGCGCTCGAAACCTAGACCGAATCCAGCGTGTTTTGTACCGCCGTATTTTCTAAGTTCTAAGTACCACCAGTAGTCCTCTTCGTTCATACCTAATTCTTTAATTCTGTCTACTAAAACGTCCATTCTTTCTTCACGTTGACTTCCGCCGATTAATTCGCCGATGCCAGGAACTAGAAGGTCAGTAGCAGCTACTGTTTTACCGTCTTCATTCAAACGCATGTAGAATGCTTTAATGTCTTTCGGATAGTCAGTTACGAATACAGGGCGTTTGAAGATTTCTTCTGATAAGTATCTTTCGTGCTCTGTTTGTAAGTCAATTCCCCATTCTACTGGGTATTTGAAGTCAGCACCTGATTCTTGAAGTACTTTAATTGCTTCTGTATAAGTGATGCGACCGAAGTCTGAGTTAATTACGTTGTTCATGCGCTCAAGAACTGTTTTATCAACGAAGCTGTTGAAGAATTCCATTTCTTCTGGTGCATGCTCTAATACGTATTTCATTGCATATTTCAGCATATCTTCTGTAAGGTTCATTACATCCCCTAGTTCCGCGAATGCAATCTCAGGCTCAACCATCCAGAACTCAGCAGCGTGGCGAGTTGTGTTTGAGTTTTCTGCACGGAATGTAGGTCCGAATGTGTATACATCACGGAATGCTAATGCATAAGCTTCAGCGTTCAGCTGTCCACTTACTGTTAAGTTTGTTTCTTTACCGAAGAAGTCTTTTGACTCATCAACTTTTCCGTCTTCACCTTTTGGTAGGTTATTTAAATCTTGCGTTGTTACGCGGAACATTTCGCCAGCACCTTCTGTATCACTACCAGTGATGATAGGTGTATGAACATGTACGAATCCACGCTCTTGGAAGAATTGGTGAATCGCAAATGCTGCGATAGAACGTACGCGGAACGTTGCAGAGAATGCATTTGTTCTTGGACGTAAGTGAGCGATTGTACGTAAGTATTCAAATGTATGACGTTTCTTTTGAAGTGGGTAATCAGAATCTGATAAGCCCTCGATATCAATTTTTTCTGCTTTAATTTCAAATGGTTGCTTCGCTCCAGGCGTTGCAATTACTTTACCTTCTACTTTAACTGAAGAGCTAAGTGGAAGTTTTGCAATTTCTTTGAAGTTCTCTAATTCTGTATCGAAAACGATTTGAACGCTTTTGAAGAAGCTACCGTCGTTTAATTCGATGAAACCAAATGCTTTTGAATCACGTAAGTTACGAATCCACCCTGATACTTGTACTGTTTGATCTGCATACTTTTCTGTATCTCTATACAGACTTTTTACTAATGTGTTTTCCATAGTGAAATTCTCCTTTGCTCATATATTTAAATACAAAAAAACCTTTCATCCATAAAGGGACGAAAGGTTAAACTTCGCGGTACCACCCAATTTGTCATAAAGACCAACTTTAACTCGTATGTAATACATACTTCCCGGTTTGTAACAGGCCGGATTCCCGTCTAAGTCTACTCTTGAATACGAGATTCAATTTCGGTTAGCAACTCCAAGGTGTTCTTCACATATACCGCCTCATCAGGCTCTCACCGTCCCTGACTCGCTTTGGATTATAGTATATACTACTTTTCCTTATCATCGTCTTTCATTTTGTTAAACTAAAATTAATGTACTACATTCGAGAGAAAGATGCAAGGTGTCGGAAAATATATGAGCGATTTTTGTAATATATCGACTTACCGACAGTGTCCGACAACTAACCCAATAAAAAAATTGCCGGAATATATCCGGCAATTTTCTAATTACTTACGTAACTCCGCACCAAATTTCTCTTCTACCGCTGTTAATACACGGTTATGTGCTTCTGTTACTTCTTCGTCTGTTAACGTACGCTCTGCATCGAAGTAGTTCATAGAGAATGCAAGTGATTTCTTGCCTTCTTCCATTTTTTCACCTTCGTATAAGTCAAATAGTGTTACATCTTTCAGAAGTTCTCCACCAGCTTCAGCAATAACTTGCTTCATTTCGCCAGCTTTTGTTTCTTTCGTTACGACAACAGCCATATCACGTGTCATAGATGGGAAACGTGGAATCGCTGAGTAGTAAGTTTCTTCTGCGTCTGCACCGAATACTTTTACAAGAGATAGTTCGAATACGAATGTATTTTTCACATCTAATTGTTTTTCTGCTTCTGGGTGCAATTGACCGATGAAACCAATTACTTCGCCATCTAATACGATGTCAGCTGTACGACCTGGGTGCATACCTCCACGTTTTGCTGGTGCATATGTGATTTGGTTTGCAACGCCAAGTACGTCGAATAGTCCTTCTAGTACACCTTTCACAACGAAGAAGTCTACTACTTTCTTCTCACCTTGCCATGCATGGTGAAGAGCAAGACCTGTCATAACACCTGCAAGATGTTGTTCTTCTTTCGGAAGTTCTCCTTCTTCTGTCGGTAAGAAGATAGAACCTACTTCGTATAAAGCAACGCTGTCGTTTTTACGAGCGACATTGTATGAAACTGCTTCTAGTAATTGCGGTACTAAGCTTAAACGAAGTTGGCTACGTTCTTCACTCATTGGAAGTGCAAGACCTACAGGCGCCTTTTCGTTTTGCTCAACCATATATTGTTTCGCTTTATCAGCGCTTGTTAATGAATATGTGATTGCTTCATATAAACCAGCACCCTCTAAGAAGCGGCGTACTTTACGACGTTTCGTTTGTGCTGATGTTAATTTACCACGAGTCATCGTTCCAGAAGGTAATGTAACTGGAATGTGGTCATAACCGTATAGACGGCCCACTTCTTCTACTAAGTCTTCTGAAATTGTAATATCAGGACGACGTGCTGGTACATTCACGTGGAATGTTCCTTCTACTTCTGTGAATGGGAATTTCAAGTTTGTGAACATTGTACCCATTTCACTCGCAGAAATATTTGTACCTAATACACGGTTTACTTTTTCAGCAGTAACAGATACTGTACGCTCTTGTACTTGTAAGTTGTCAGCTTCTACTACACCTTCAAGTGCTTCACCGCCAGCATATTTCGCCATTAAAGCAGCTGCGTGTTGAATTGCTTCAAATGTACGTGTTGGGTCGATTCCTTTTTCGAAACGTGCACTTGATTCACTACGAAGACCTAAGTCTTTTGATGTACGACGTACTGTTTGACCTGCAAAGTATGCAGACTCAATTAGAACGTTTACTGTCTCATTTGTAACTTCAGAATCCGCCCCGCCCATTACACCAGCAACAGCTAAAGCTTTCGTGCCGTTTGTAATTACAAGGTGGTGGCTTTGTAATATACGCTCTTGATCATCTAACGTTTCAATTTTTTCGCCTTCTTTTGCAAGACGAACAACGATTTCTTTTGAACCTAATTTATCGTAATCGAATGCATGTAACGGTTGACCGTATTCCATTAAAATGTAGTTTGTAATATCAACTACGTTGCTAATTGGACGAATGCCAGCTGCCATAAGACGAGTTTGCATCCACATTGGTGATGGACCAATCTTTACGTTTTTAACCATTTTTGCAATGTATAATGGGTTTTCTTCTTTCGCTTCTACACTTACAGAAATATAATCAGAAGTTTTTTCTGCTGTTTCTTGTAAGTCGATAGCTGGAAGCTTTACTTCGCGGCCATAAATAGCAGCTACTTCGTAAGCAACACCTAACATGTTTAAGCAATCTGCACGGTTTGGTGTTAAGCCAAGCTCAAGTACTTCATCGTGTAAGTTTAAAATTTCAAGTGCATCTGCACCAACTTCAGCGTCACTTGGGAAGATGAAGATACCATCTGCGTATTCTTTTGAAACTAACTTTCCATCAATACCAAGCTCTTGAAGAGCACAAACCATACCGTGAGAAGCTTCACCGCGTAGTTTTGCTTTTTTGATTTTGAAGTTACCAGGAAGTACAGCTCCAACTTTTGCAACTGGTACTTTTAAACCTTTTGCAATGTTAGCAGCTCCACAAATAATTTGAACTGGCTCTTCTTCACCGATATCGATTAAGCATTTGCTTAATTTATCAGCTTCTGGGTGTTTTTCACATTCTAATACGTGACCAACTACAACACCTTTTACACCTTTATTTAATACTTCAACGCCTTCTACTTCAATACCACTTTTCGTGATTTTGTCTGCTAGTTCTTGTGCTGTTACATCTTTAATATCTACATACTCTTGTAACCAACGATATGATACGAACATACTTATCCTCTCCTTCCCTTACGCTCGTTTGAATTGTTGTAAGAAACGTACATCATTTGTATAGAAATGACGAATGTCATCTACTCCGTATTTCAACATTGCGATACGCTCTGCGCCCATACCGAATGCGAAACCTTGATATTCTTTTGAATCATAACCAGCCATTTCAAGTACGTTCGGGTGAACCATACCTGCGCCTAGAATTTCAATCCAGCCAGTTCCTTTACAAGTGCCGCAGCCTTTGCCATGACACATCATACAAGAAATATCCATCTCTACAGATGGCTCTGTGAATGGGAAGAAACTTGGACGAAGACGGATTTCACGATCTTCACCGAACATCTTTTTCACGAATACTTGCAGTGTACCTTTTAAGTCACTCATACGAATGTTTTTATCAATTACAAGACCTTCAATTTGCATGAACTGATGTGAATGCGTCGCATCGTCGTCATCACGGCGATACACTTTACCAGGACAAATAATTTTAATTGGGCCTTTTTCTTTATTATTTTCCATCGTACGTGCTTGCACAGAAGATGTATGTGTACGTAGTAACGTTTCTTCTGTGATGTAGAATGTATCTTGCATATCACGCGCTGGGTGATCTTTCGGTAAGTTTAGTGCTTCGAAGTTGTAGTAGTCTTTTTCTACTTCTGTTCCTTCAGCTACTTCATAACCCATACCGATGAATACATCTTCAATTTGCTCAACAACAGCCGTTAACGGATGGTGACAACCTGTTTCAACAGGACGACCTGGCAATGTAACATCAATTGTTTCAGTAGCTAATTTCGCTTCAATTACTGCTTTTTCTAAGTTACTAATTTTGTCGTCTAGACGCGTTTGAATCGCTTCACGTACTTCATTTACTAATGCTCCCATACGTGGACGCTCTTCTGCTGATAATTTTCCCATGCCGCGTAATACTTCTGTAATTGGACCTTTTTTTCCTAAATACGCTACGCGTACGTCGTTTAAGCCTTTCAGCTCTTTCGCTTCTTCAATAAGCTCTAACGCTTTTTGCTTTAGCTCTTTTAAACGTGCTTCCATTTTGGAACCCTCCTAATTTTAAAAATAAAAAAACCTCGCTCCCAAAAAGGGACGAGGTAAATTCGCGGTACCACCCTAAATTGACAGAACATGTCTGCCCACTCATTAGTTATAACGATCAATTCTGACCGGAACGCCTTTACATATACATGGTCCTGGCGTCAACTCCAGAGGTGAATTCACTTTCGTCTACCATAAGAATGCTTTCAGTCTACGACATTCTCTCCCTATATGGCGATTTTGTAAGCTACTCTTCTCTATCAACGTTTTTCGTTATTTAACTTTTAATATAATGTACTTCAACTTATTATAAGAAGTTTTTTATTTGTTCGCAACCGGGCTTTGCAAATAATACGTTAAAATCCCTGCTGCAACCGCAACATTTAATGATTCTGCCCCGCCGTAAATCGGAATATACAAGTTTTGATCCGTTTTTGCAAGAATTTCTTGGCGTACGCCATTTCCTTCATTTCCTACAATTAATGCAAAACTGCCAGCCGGCGTTACTTCACCATACGGAACTCCATTTTCAAGAGCTGTTCCATATACAGGAACGTTATTTTCTTTTAACTTGTCTACCCATTCTTCTAAGTTCCCTTTTACAATTGGTAAGTGGAAAATAGAGCCTTGTGTAGAGCGGAGTACTTTACTATTGTAAACATCAACACAACCTTCTCCAAGCACAACGGCGTGAATACCAGCTGCATCAGCTGTACGAATAATTGTTCCTAAATTACCTGGGTCTTGCAGGCCATCTAATAAAAGGAATTTCCCATCAGTAAGAGCTACTTCTTTCTCATGCTTCTCACAAACAGCAAATACACCTTGCGTCGTTTCTGTTTCACGAAGTATTTTTACAATCGCCTCAGGTACGATGTACATTTCCACATCATTAACTGTCCAATCTTTCGGAAGGTCTGTCTGATCTGAAACGATAAGTTCTGTTACAATTCCTGTCTTCAAAGCTTCCTCGACTAAGTGGAATCCTTCTACAAAAAATAAACCTTTTTTATCGCGTTCTTTTTTCGTTTGCAGCTTTTTCCACTGCTTTACACGCGGATTTTGTACTGAATCAATGTTTTTCATAATATGTATTTCCCTCTCTTCTTGTCTTATCATTATAGCCTATTTTTCATACATATTTACATAAAAAAGAACAAAAACTAACGTCAGTTTCAATTCTGAAGAAGAGGTGAAAGCAATGAGTTTTAATTTACGCGGTGCCGTATTAGCGAATGTATCTGGAAATTCACAAGATCAATTACAAGAAACAATCGTCGATGCAATTCAAAGCGGTGAAGAAAAAATGCTTCCAGGTCTTGGCGTTTTATTTGAAGTCATTTGGAAAAACGCTGATGAAAATGAAAAGCACGAAATGTTAGAAACACTAGAGCAAGGATTAAAAAAATAAGCAATTTGAAAATCACCTTTGCATAAGCTAAGGTGATTTTTTTGCAGAAAAATTTTTTCTTCTCCTAAACATTTCTACTTTACTAACGAACTATGATGGAGTACAATGTTCAAAATACATTTAAACCGATCGATTTTTCTTCATATACACCATAAGATAAAAGGAGTGAATGTTTTATGCACCGTATTACGCTTGAACAAATTTTTAAACACCACATTACACAAAAATACGTAAACCGTTCTGGAATGGTCCACGCGATCGCTGTCGCTTACCATGCGTTTCACCTAGCCAAAAAGCATCACGCCTCAGTCGATGCTGCCACAAAAGCTGGCTTCCTTCATGATATCGGACATCATACGTGGTACACAGGCGGCGAATGGGATTATGACTTATATAAAAAGAATGATATCCATGCAATTAAAGGCGCTGAAAGAGCACATAAATTACTTATTAGATTAGGAGAACATCCAAAACTAGCAAAAGAAATTTCTATTGCAATTCTTCTTCATACAGATTCTTTCTTAGTGGAACAAGAAATTGAAAGAACATCTCTTCAAAATATTATTAAATGGGCAGACGAAGCAGATGAAGAACCGGGCGGAGCGCATCATTATCGAACAATTTCTTATGAAAAAGCACTTAAAGCAATTCAGCAATTAGATCGATTGGTAGAGCGTGAATTGCAAATAGAGCAAGCAAAATTGAATAACAAGACAGAACATAGTTATCAATGAGAAAGAGGCATCACTACAGGGTGATACCTCTTTTATTATTTTAT
Source organism: Bacillus cereus group sp. MYBK95-2 (assembly GCF_051915225.1). Taxonomy (NCBI): domain Bacteria; kingdom Bacillati; phylum Bacillota; class Bacilli; order Caryophanales; family Bacillaceae; genus Bacillus; species Bacillus cereus group sp. MYBK95-2. The sequence continues at coordinate 1,011,470 of NZ_JBQAEH010000001.1, forward strand.
GGAAAATAAACCTTTATCCCGCATTAACGAGCAGTAAGACCCCCACCTCGAAATTCAGCAAAGACGAGGAAGTTAGGTGGAGAATCAACTGCCCGTAAAAGCCCAATTGGTGAGGGCTGATAATCAGTGGGGGATGAACCTCCCCAATGATTAAAGTTTCACTTTATATGTAATATTTAAATGTTACATTCAAAAACATCTTACTTTATAATTAAATATACAAATATAAAAGAGGTGATTTTACAAATGCAACCCGCTACACAGCTTTCTAATGAACAAAAACACTCGATGTCATGGGGACAATTTATTAGCTCTGTTTTATTCGCCTTTTTTGGAACTGGACTTATTACTATGTTCCTCGCAATGCCATTAACAATTTATACAGCAGGTCTTACAGATAAAAAACAAGTTGCCCTGTATGAATCTATTGCAAATACTGCAAGTACCGTATTACAACTAGCTGTATTGTTATTCTTCATTTTTAAATTCGAACCCGCAAAAAAATTACTACTAAAATCTTTTAACTTTAAAACACTGAAAGAATGGCGCACATACGTATACTTACTTCTTTTCTTCGTTATCAACATCATACTCAATTACATCTTGTTAAATTATGTGTTCCAAGACGCAACAAAGCAGCAATCTTCCGCACTAAGCTTAGACGTCTTTAAGCAATATCAAATATTATTACTTCTCAGCTTTGCAATACTCACACCCATTTTTGAAGAACTTATTTTCCGTGGTTTTATACTTCGCTTCTTCTCAGAACGCTTTCCATTTTGGATTGCAGCCATCGTAACAAGTTTCTTCTTCGGTATCGCTCATACATACTCACTTGGGGTAATGGTAATTACTTTCTTTATGGGATTATTAATGGCCATTTTATGTAAAAAAACAAAGTCCATTATTCCAGCTATGTTATTTCATATTATGAATAACATGTTGGCATTCTTGAGTTAAAAAGAGGTATCATCGCGATACCTCTCTTTACTCTTTTATCATAACTTCAAACTCTTCTACGGTTAGCGTTTTTGATAATCCGTATCGTTATTACCCATTTCCTTCAATTTATATATACTCATTAATAATATCAAAAATAAACCTCATGTAGTAAAATATAACTTAATTCACATAAAGGAGTTTACATATGTTCAGTATTATTTGGATGCTTTTCACGCCACTTCTCTTACTATGCGGGATTGCTGGTGGTATTTTTTTAATAGTAACGGGGATTAAATATCGGAAATTACTCGTTGGTTTAATGGGGCTACTTAGCCTATCCTTTGTCACACTACCTTTTGTTCTTTTAAGTGTAGGGATTCATATCGATACAATTTTCCCGATTCCAACTGCTCTTTACTGGACCCTATTTTCTTTAACTGGATTATTAGCAGGGGTAAGTGGAGTACAAGCCAAAATTAAAAGTATACGTAATATGGGATTCATTATTTTTACCATTGGAATATTAGGTGTTATCTTCTGGGAGCTCATGTCTGTAGGTGATTCATTCTATATATAATATTTTTTAGCAACCTACAAATCGGAGGTAATACAGAAGTGTTTGGAATATTAACTTGGATAATTTTAGCTCTTACTTTAATGTTATGCGCATTTATCGTTGGTATTTTTTTAATTATTTATGGTATTAAATGTCATAAATCACTCACTATTATAGCTGGTTTAATTAGCATATTACTTATCGTTGTTCCTATCGTTTGTATAGGTTCTGGAATAGATTTAGAGGGGATGGTTCCAATTTCGGGAACTTTATATTGGTGCTTCTTCTCTTTAGCTGGACTATTAGCTATTATAAGCGGCAGGCAAATATCGAGTATTTGTTCTATGGGGATAATTTTGTTTCTAGCAGGGCTGTGCTCCGTAACTGGTTATCATTTTTTATATCTCACTCTTTAAAAAGACAAAAAAGCAGGGAAATTAATTCCCTGCTTTTCTATTTGGTTTATTGCCTGATTGTAAGAAGAACGATAACACCCAAGCGATACCTGCAAGTATCGTTGCGATTAAGAAGGCATCGTTAATACCGTTAATTGCAGATAGCTTTGAAATTTGTCCATATAATAGTTGTGTGCTCATCGCGTCTCCTGCTTGAGCTGATCCAGCTAAGGCCGCTAAGCTTTGACCCATGCCGTGTACTTTATCAACTAAAATTGGGTTTGATGTTGTTAACATGTTGCCGTAATCTGCTACGTGGGCAGTTGTTTGTTGCGTCATAAGTGTAATTAAAATCGCTGTTCCAATTGAACCAGCTACTTGTCTTGACGTATTTTGCGTTGCTGTACCGTGAGAAATTAATTTCATCGGCAGCGCGTTCATACCAGCTGTCATAATTGGCATCATAATGAATGACATACCAATTGAACGTATAATATAATCCGTCATAATAACGCTATACGGTGTATCCATCGATAATTTTGTAAATTCATATGTCGCATACGTCGTAATTGCCAATCCAATTATTGCTAATGGACGAATACCATATTTATCGAATAATTTACCCGCTACTGGTCCCATGATCCCCATAATTAATGATCCTGGAAGAAGTAGTAAACCAGATTCAATTGGCGTAAAGCCACGAATGTTTTGCAGATATACTGGAAGCAATAACATACCTCCGAATAATGCCATCGTAACGATTGCATTAATTACTAAAGTAAAAGTAAATACTGGATATTTAAATACTTGTAAATCAAGCATTTTATTGTCCGTTGTTAACTCTCTCCAAATAAATAACGCTAAACCAATTACACCGATAACAAGTGAAATAATGACTTCTGCACTAGTCCAACTATTATTTCCAGCTTCACTAAATCCGTACAATAAGCTTCCTAGTCCAATACTTGAACTAACCACACCGAATATATCTAATTTCGTTTTAGACACCGGCTGAGCTAGTGTAAAGAATTTTAAAGATAGGAACGTAATAATTAAACCAATAATAAACATCGCATAGAACATTAAGTTCCAGCTATAGTTTTCAATCACCCAACCTGTTACAGTTGGTCCGATAGCTGGTGCTAAAATCATCGCTACACCTAGTAATCCCATCGCCGCTCCGCGTTTATGAGGCGGGAATAACGTCATGAAGATATTCATACCAACCGGCATTAAAATACCCGCACCAACTGCTTGAATTACGCGACCTGTCATCATCATTGTAAAGTTTCCTGAAGTAGCACAAATGATAGATCCTACCGTGAAGAATAACATTGCTGCTACGAATAATTTACGATACGTAAATCGTGAAACTAAAAAGGCACTAATCGGTACTAAAATACCATTTACAAGCATGAAGCCTGTAATTAACCATTGTGCTGTTGAAGTTGATACATTAAATTCATTCATTAACGGAGGTAATGCAACATTAATGATTGTTTGGTTTAAAATAGAAACGAACATGCCTAGAATTAATACAGCTACAACTGCTTTTACGTTCACATTCTCTACAGGCATAGACATTTGTTTTTTCGGCACTTCTTTTTCTTGTTTTACTTCTTCTTGCTTTCCTGTTTCTAACTCAACTACATTAGAAATTTCCGATTCTTGCTTTCGTTCAATTTCTTTCTCTTCTGTTTCAACTTTACTTACTTCTATTTTACTTACGGCTGGGACTTGTTCTTCTCCCATTTTCGTTTTTTTCTTTCGTAAAAGACGATTTACAAGGAAGAAGACGATTATACAAAATAGTGCATATCCTGCAATTACAATTGAGGACATCTCATCTCCCCCTTACTTATGAATACGAACTGTCACATTCATGCCAGGAACAATATTTACTGATTTGCTATGATCTAAAGAAATTTTAACTGGTACTACTTGTGTTACTTTCGTATAGTTCGCTGTTGCGTTGCTTGATGGCAACATAGAGAATGTATTCGCTGTTGTTAAGCCAACTTGTTCTACTTTTCCTGTTAACGTTGTATCTGGGTATGCATCTACATACACATCTACATCTTGACCTTTTTGAACATCATCAACATCTGTTTCTTCAATGTTTGCTGTTACCCATAAATTGTTCATATCAAATGCATAAGCAATCGGGCTACCCGCTCCAACGAAAGCATTTGTTGTCGCGTTTGATTGTACAACTGTTGCATTTTGTGGAATTGTTACATCTACTGTTTGTTCTCCATTAGCTGCCGCTACAGTAACAGTACCTAATTTATCGTTCTCATTATAATTTTTTCCTACTTCAGCTTTCCAGTCAGTTAGTTTACCTGCTACTGGTGAAGCAACCGGAATTACCTTTCCATCAATCTTTGCATTGTCTGTTTTTAAGTAATTTTCCGTTTGATTGTAATAGTAATAACCGCCAATACCGCCGCCAACTAGTACAATTAATGTGATAATGTTGATAATTACCATTCTTCGAAACTGATTCATTGCATTCCTCTCCTTATATCGCATATAATTTTTTTCTAAACTATTTATGTCCTTATTGTTTAGATTGTTTAATTGTTAATTATATTAACCTTTTAACAAAAAAATCACACCATCTGCAGCGTAAATCGAAATTTATCTACCTGCGAGCGGTGCTGATTTCTGAAGGACTATCGTTTATAATTATAAATAATTATTTTGAATCTACAACCGACAATTCACGTATGAAATGTCGTTTAAACAACAATATAATACCAATATGTTGTTTAAGTATAGAAAATTAAACGAGGGGAAATAAAAATGTCTATTAAAAATACAAATGATCCACGTGTAAAACGGACGAGACAACTCATACAGGATGCTTTTGTCGCTTTAGTAGGCGAAAAAGGTTTTGAAAATGTTACTGTTCAACATATCGCAGAACGCGCTCCTGTAAACCGCGCTACATTTTATAGCCATTACCACGATAAATATGACTTACTAGACAAAAGCATTGAAGAAATGTTAGAAAAGCTAACTGAAGTAATTAAACCGAGAAATAGAAATAAAGAAGATTTCCAACTAACATTTGATTCGCCACATCCAAGTTTTTTGGCCTTGTTCGAACATATTGCAGAAAACACTAACTTCTATAACGTCATGCTTGGTGATAAAGCTGCTGGAAACTATACGTATAAGATGATGAAAGCAATTCAAACGCATTTAACATTAAGCCTCTCTATTTCACAACCTAACGATGAAAAACTAATGGTTCCACGCGATATTCTCATTAGTTATGTTACTGGTGCCCACCTAGGAATGATTATGTCATGGCTAAAAAGAGGGATGATATATACCCCGCATTTTATGGCGATGCAATTAACTCGTTTAATTATTTTAGGGGCTCATACTGCTGCAGGATTAGAAAGGCCTTTTTAAAACATAAAAAAGCGAAGGAGAAGCTCCTTCGCTTTTTCTATTAATTAAATGTAATGTTATGTACAGCCTCTTTATCAAGACGTTTAATAACTTCTACAATTAACTTCACTGCATTTTCATAATCATCACGATGTAACATTGCCGCATGAGAATGGATATAGCGCGTTGCAATTGTAATTGCCATAGAAGGAATACCATTTACAGCAATGTGAATCGCACCCGCATCCGTTCCTCCGCCTGCTACTGAATCATATTGATACGGGATTTGTAATTCATCAGCAACATCAACTACGAAATCACGTAAACCTGTATGTCCAATAACAGAAGCATCATATAAAATGATTTGTGGTCCATCGCCCATTTTACTTTGTGCTTCTTTTGACGTTACACCCGGTGTATCTCCAGCGATACCAACATCTACTGCGAACGCGATATCTGGTTTAATATAATTCGCAGATGTTTTTGCGCCACGAAGACCAACTTCTTCTTGTACAGTTCCAACGCCATATACAACATTTGGATGCTTTTCATCTTTTAATTGTTTTAATACGTCAATTGCAATTGCACAACCGATTCGGTTATCCCATGCTTTTGCAAGTAACATTTTTTCATTCTTCATCACTTGGAATTCAAAGTAAGGTACAACTTGATCTCCTGGTCGTACGCCCCACTCCATCGCTTCTTCTTGGCTAGAAGCACCGATATCGATGAACATGTCTTTAATTTCAACTGGCTTTTTACGAGCTTCTGGAGGTAAAATGTGCGGTGGTTTTGAACCAATTACACCTGTTACATCTCCTTTACGCGTTACAATCGTCACGCGTTGCGCAAGCATAACTTGTGACCACCAGCCACCAACCGTTTGGAAGCGAAGGAAACCTTTGTCATCGATTTGTGTAATCATAAATCCAACTTCATCTAAATGACCTGCAACCATAATTTTCGGGCCGTTTTCTTCCCCTACTTTTTTCGCAACTAAACTCCCTAAATTATCAGTAGAAAGTTCGTCCGCAAACGGCTCAATATATTTCTTCATTACTTCACGTGGTTCACGCTCATTACCAGCAATACCACGTGCATCTGTTAATTCTTTTAGCATTGTCAATGTCGCGTCTAATTTTGTCATTGCCAACACCCTCCTTTTTCTTCAGTCAATTCATTATACAATAATTAAATTGAAATATTCAAAAATTAAATTAGTATCCTTGTGTTTGACGCTGATGATTTACTTCATTTTTATCTAAATATGCTTTTTCAATCTCTTCTTGTTCAAATTCAAGTGCTTGTCCAAGTCGAAGATAGCTCGTAAATAATTCAATATAGTTTGTAATAGATGGTTGATCTGTAAAACGAATTACTTTCGCATATGTGTCTAAGAAAATTTCCACTTGTGTTTTATTCGTCTGTGCACATTTATAGAATAGGAAGTTTTTATCAATACCTAAATCAATTCCGATTGATAAAATAAAATGCAAACCATCTACGTATTCTTCTAATATTACTTCACGTTCTGATGCTGGTTTGTTGCTCCAATATTTAAAACAACGTGTTTCATTTGCAAGTTCTCCAATTTCTACAAGAAGAGCTAACATTTTTTCTTTTAACAATTTTTTCGGTTGTAAGTCATGTTCTTTTGCAATACGGTCATCTAATTCTTTTTGTAATTTAAATAGTTGTAGTAAGTCCATTCTATTGTCCTCCTCCAACATCGCATTTTACGCAACAATGTTGTTTCATCTCAAAGTTCATTATTATGTTTCAGTTCTTATGAATAAGTCAGCTATCTAACTCTTTATAAAATAGCTTGTCCTTAATTTACAAATACGTTTCAGTCATCGCTCTTAAATTGTTCATCTGATGAAAGTTCCATATCATCTTTCCATTATAGCAGTGTCGTTTCAGCTAGGAAAGATACTCTTCTTTCCAAACGAGCAGAATTGAAAAAAGCCAGGAGTATTCTCCTGACTTCATATGTATATTCTTCTATACTGCTATAACTTTTATATTGATTTTGTCATATTGATAACAACATAGCCGTTAATCTTTAGAATTTCTTTCACTTCTAACTTCTATTTGAATACAAATAAAAAAACCTTAGAAGAAAATTCTTCTAAGGTTTCAACTAATTAATTAGTTAATGTTGTTTTTTGCAACTGTTGCTAATTCAGCGAAAGCTTTTTCGTCATGAACAGCTAAGTCAGCAAGCATCTTGCGGTTAACTTCGATGCCAGCATTTTTAAGACCGTGCATTAAGCGGCTGTAAGAAAGACCATTCATACGAGCTGCTGCGTTGATACGTGTAATCCATAATTTACGGAAGTCACGTTTCTTTTGACGGCGGTCACGGAATGCATACATTAGAGATTTCATAACCTGTTGGTTAGCAACCTTGAATAATGTATTTTTTGAACCGTAGTAACCTTTTGCTAATTTAATTACTTTTTTACGACGTTGACGAGTAACTGTACCACCTTTTACTCTTGGCATAATATTACCTCCTAATTGTTCTATATATCAGCCGAACTTATTTTAAGTTGTCAAGCATTTGACGAATGCGTTTGAAGTCACCAGCGCTTACTACACCAGCTTTACGTAGTTTACGTTTAGCTTTTGTAGATTTGTTAGCGAATAAATGGCTTGTGTAAGCGTGAGAACGTTTCAGTTTACCTGATCCAGTCTTTTTGAAACGCTTTGCAGCGCCGCGATGAGTTTTTTGTTTAGGCATAGGTATTTCCTCCTCTATCTATTACTTATCGTTTTTCGGTGCTAAAACTAAGAACATACTGCGTCCTTCCATTTTAGGCTTAGATTCAACTGTGCTAACTTCAGCACAAGCTTCTGAGAAGCGATCTAAAACACGTTGACCGATTTCTTTATGAGTAATGGCACGTCCTTTAAAGCGAATTGATGCTTTAACCTTGTCGCCTTTCTCTAAAAACTTGATAGCATTACGAAGTTTTGTGTTAAAGTCGTGTTCATCAATTGTTGGACTTAAACGAACTTCTTTCATGCTAATTACTTTTTGATTTTTGCGCTGCTCTTTTTCTTTCTTCTGTTGCTCAAAGCGGAATTTACCGTAGTCCATAATGCGGCATACTGGCGGTTTCGCATTTGGAGCAACTAATACTAAATCAAGATTAAGATTTGCAGCTAAGTCTAAAGCGTCATTACGAGACTTGATTCCAAGTTGATCGCCATTTGCGCCAACTAAACGTACTTCACGTGCACGAATTTGCTCGTTAATCATCATATCCTTGCTAATAGTAAGCCACCTCCAAGGTTTTCTCAGAACATATTTTGTAGTCATAGAACCCGAACAAAAAAAGTGCGGGCATACGACACCCACACTTGTAAAATCTTAAGTAAGAAATACATTTACCTGTTAACTGCGAATGCGTCCATCAGGTGAGAAGCGGGTGCTTCTACTTGTTCCACAAAACAATATTCTATTATCCTTGATGAGTTTATCATAGGACATGACGTCTGTCAAGAAGACGCGATGTGTTTTACTAACAACAAGAAATATTGTAACAAACAACTAACATACTTGCAATACTTTTTTATGATAAGTGTTACATGGTTATTTTTTCTAATTTTTCTCAAGTATATTACATAAAAAAGCCGCGGTATACCGCGGCTTTTTCTTATCGTTTTCCTTCTACTTTAATCATGTCAACAAAAGCATCTAATGCGATTGTTTCTGATTTTTGTTCACCATATTTACGTACGTTTACGCCGTTTTCAGTTACTTCATTGTCACCTACTACAAGCATGTACGGAATTTTTTGCATTTGTGCTTCACGGATTTTGTAACCGATCTTCTCTTCACGAGTGTCTAATTCAACACGGATACCAGCACGACGCAATTCGTCTTGTACTTTCTTCGCATAGTCTAAATGTACTTGCGGAGAAACTGGAATTACTTGTACTTGAACTGGAGCTAACCATGTTGGGAATGCACCTTTGTATTCTTCAATTAAGAAGGCTACAAAACGTTCCATAGTTGATACAACACCACGGTGAATTACAACTGGACGATGTTGTTTACCGTCTTCACCAACGTATGATAATTCAAAGCGTTCTGGAAGCAAGAAGTCTAATTGTACAGTTGAAAGTGTTTCGTCTTTTCCAAGAGCAGTACGAACTTGAACGTCAAGTTTTGGACCGTAGAATGCCGCTTCACCTTCAGCTTCATAGTAATCAAGACCCATTTCATCCATAGCTTCTTTTAACATACCTTGTGCTTTTTCCCACATCTCATCATCCGCATAATACTTTTTAGTATCTGCTGGGTCGCGGTAAGATAGACGGAATGAGTAGTTCTCTAAACCGAAATCTTTGTACACTTCTAGAGTTAAGTTTACAACACGTTTTAACTCTTCTTTAATTTGATCTGGACGAACGAAAATATGCGCATCGTTTAAAGTCATTCCGCGTACACGTTGTAATCCAGATAACGCACCTGACATTTCATAACGGTGCATTGTTCCAAGTTCCGCAATACGGATTGGTAATTCACGGTAGCTGTGAATATCATTTTTATAAACCATCATATGATGAGGACAGTTCATTGGACGAAGAACTAATTCTTCGTTATCCATTTCCATTGATGGGAACATGCCATCACGGTAGTGGTTCCAGTGACCAGAAGTTTCATAAAGCTCTCTGCTTCCTAGTACTGGAGTATATACGTGATCATAGCCTAAGCTTGCTTCTTTATCAACGATATAACGCTCGATAATACGACGAATTGTTGCACCCTTTGGTAACCAAAGTGGTAAACCTTGTCCTACTTTTTGGCTATTAGTAAATAGTTTTAATTCTTTACCTAATTTACGGTGATCGCGCTCTTTCGCTTCTTCAAGCATACGTAAGTGCTCATCTAATTCCGCTTTTTTAACGAATGCAGTACCGTAAATACGTTGTAGCATTTTATTATTGCTATCGCCGCGCCAGTAAGCACCTGCAACGCTTAATAATTTAAACACTTTAATTTTCCCTGTAGATGGAAGGTGAACACCACGACAAAGGTCGAAGAATTCGCCTTGCTCATAGATTGAAATAACTGCATCTTCTGGAAGATCGTTAATTAAATCTAATTTTAACTCATCGCCGATTTCTTCAAAGCGACGAATTGCTTCTGCACGTGGTACTTCATGACGAACGATTTCTAAGTTCTCGTTCACGATTTTTTGCATTTCTTTTTCGATTTTCTTGAAGTCTTCAACTGTAATTGCTTCTTCCATATCAATATCGTAGTAGAAGCCATTTTCAATTACTGGACCAATGCCGAGCTCAACCTTAACATCTTTATATAAACGTTTTAACGCTTGTGCTAAAAGGTGGGCTGTTGAATGGCGTAAAATATATAGGCCATCTTCAGAATCTAATGTAATGATAGAAACTGCACCATCTTCTTCGATTGGTGTAACAAGATCGATCATCTCATCGTTTAATTTTCCAGCTACAGCTTTTTTCTTTAAGCCTGGGCTAATAGAAGCTGCGATTTCTTCAGTTGTTACGCCTTTTGGAAACTCCTTCACAGCTCCATCAGGGAAAGTAATTTTAACTACATCTGCCATCACTGGTCACTCCTCTTTTTCTCAAAATAAAAAACACTCATCCCGTAAAAAGGGACGAGTGTTGAATTCGTGGTTCCACCCTTGTTCCAATTAACATAATTGTTAATTGCTCAAGTTCAACATAACGGTGTTGTCCGTTAGCAATTACTAGAAAAACCGTTCACTGCTAAAGTTTAGAGGTGGTAAGTAATAATCCCGTACTAGGAAGCTCACACCCTAAGGCTTCCCTCTCTGAAAATCGTAGAAAACTACTCATGTCCTCATCATGACATTTCAATATATTTCATTTATGTAGGTAATTATATGCTCAAAAACTTAGAAAATCAAGGGCGTTACCTTTATTTTTTAAATTTTTCACATTGCGCTCAAAATCATGTAATCCATGTAATTGGACCCGTTCTTGGAACACATTTCGCAAAGTAATAATCATATTATGGTCTTGTTCTTTCGTATATAAATAAATCTTTTTAGGCGAAATAGAAAGAAGCGGCGCAATTACTTTCGTATCAATATATACATCATTTTGCTTTAATAATTCCTCATCTATATATTGGACCAACTTCTCCTGTTTTAAACGTCTACCTTTATCATCATAAAAGATAAAGCTTTCATCAAAAATAAGATGCACGCAAGACAAACGTGATTTACGGCTACTTACTTGTTGCCGAAGCGTCTCAATGAACATTTGGTATTCTTGCTCCATCTTATATTCATCAATTGCCACTTCCGCAAGTTTAGCCACCATTTCCCTATATGTACGAAGACGAAAACGGATATATGATGAAAACGAGAATGAGAGCGGATCACAAAGCCAATTATTTAAAGAAGACTTAATATATGACTCAAATGCGTTACGCGTTAAATCCTGAGCTACACCTTTTCTTCTTCCCTTTAAAATCTCATGTGCCATGTGCAATATTTGATGACACTCTTCTTGTTCTTCATAAAAAAACTTTTCTTTTAAAATCGTATAAATCCACTCATTTTGTTTCACATTCACAATGAAATACACCATTACTGGCAATAAGATTTTTTCAATATAATTCGATTCACGTACTGGTATGTGAATCACCACTTTTTGTTCCTGTAAATACACACTCGTTTCCTTATATAACACTTCCGCTCTTTTCAGCAATTGTCTATATACGTGCATAGCATCATTTTTTTCTTCGAAGCAAATTTCAATCACTTTTGTCCCCCCTTTTATCCCCGCTCTAAAGGACTGTATCTATACGTTACAAATCCTATAAGAGTCCGTCCCGCGTGAATTTCACTCTTAGTAGAATCACATTTCCTATCGTTAGAAAATCCACTCAATATGGCTTGCTAATTTTATATATATTAAGGGAGGGAGAAAAAAATGATACAAGCTACTATGAATTTTTATTGTATACTTTACTTATCAATAAAAGGGGGTATCTGAATGTTTGAATATAAATTCGTAAAAGTCGAATTACATTGGGGGTTCACTCGCTCAAAACCAGCTGAAGACTACCAAGAAATTATTCAAGAACATGCTAGAGATGGCTGGAGGTTCGTACAGATTGTTGCCCCTACGTTTGGCAGTTCTGGACAACCTGAATATTTCGACCTCATATTTGAAAAGAAAATATCACTATAATACAAAAGAGCAAGCTTCTCAGCTTGCTCTTTTACTTATGACGACGGTTTTTCCCACCAATCGGAATTGGTTTCGCTAAATATTTAATTCGTTCCATAATACGTGCTGCCTTCATTTCTTCAGCCTCGCCACGCTGCGTATACGTTAAATGGTGTTCCAGTTGTTTAAAATCAAAATTAGACGTAAAGAACGTCGGTAAGTTTTCTAACATACGGAATTGTAAGATTGCACCGAGTACATCGTCACGGACAAAGCTTGACATCGCTTCTGCCCCGATATCATCTAACATTAAAACTTGTACGCGTTTAACCGCATCAATCTTCTCACCAATCGAATTATCTTGAATTGAACTTTTAATTTCACGTAAAAATTCCGGGAAGTATACGAGCATCGAACTTATTTTCTTTCGAGCAAGCTCGTTCGCTATTGCTCCTAACAAATACGTTTTCCCTACACCAAATTTACCGTACAAATATAAACCTTGTGCTTTTTTACCTGGTTCATATGTACTTAAAAATTCATTCGCTGCACCAATCGCATCGATACGTGCATTTAAATCAGAAGGATCTAAGTTTTCCATAGTTGCCTGTAAAATATCCGTTGGCATATATACACTTTGAACAAGTTTTTCATATTTCTTTCTCTCGTCATGCGCTACTTTTCTAACGCAGCGATCGTATTGAATATCAATCATCTTCCCTTGAATAACAAGCTTTGGCTCGTACCCTTGTAGCATATTTTTACATGAGCCTAAATCCGGACAATCCACGCAACCTACACTTTGTCCAATATATTCATATAACTTCACAAGACTACGCTCAATCATAGAAGTCGTTACTTCACCCTTATGTTCATCTATAAATTCTTTCACACGCGGATGCGCCATTACTTCTGCCTTTAATACTTCATATCTATTTTTAAAGTTTTCATTTTCCATTAATTTTGCAAATGAATTTTGAATATGCTCCATTTTCTCACCTCAAAGAGCGTTCATTCTCTTCTATTAATCACGCTTATATTTTTTTAACACTTCTTCTAGTCGTTTTCGTTCATCTTCTAGCGTACTTGCATCTTTTTCTACACTTACATCTTTCTTCACTGTTTCTTTCTCTTGTTCTTTCGGCTCTTCTTCCTTAAGCCAATCTGGCACCATTTCTTTCCGCACCGTTTTCTTCGCCGTACGGCCTTTTTTCTTCGTCTCAGCCCACTCTTGATATTGACGGTTCTCTTCTTTCGCTAACGCCATCGCGTCCGCTACTGTACCGACCTTTTTACGTGCCCAATGCCCAGCAATCTTCTCGACATACGTTTTCGCAAGTTTCATATCTGAGCGTAGCATAACGTAATAAATAAGTACATTCACAACTCCTGGTGTCAATTTTTGATTAATCATGATATCTTCAACGATCTGCAAGTCCGCTTTCGTTGCCTCTGCACCACCAGAAATCTCTTTCAATAGTTGTTTTGGTGAGATTTCCTCTAGCTGCTTTATTAGCATCTCCTCTTGCGATGAAGGCTCTTTCTCTTTCATCGTACGTGCAGCATGAGGCTGTACTCTTTCACTTAATACCGGTAATGCTTGACCATTTTCAAATTGATACCAATCGCGCGCTCCTTTTCTAAGCCTTTCCATATCAATTGTTTGCATCTCTGTCACTGCACCAAGAACGATATTTTGCATCGATAACACATCTACACCATACACGTAAGCAAGTGTTATAACGCAGTCTCTCACTTGATCTGTAATCGCCTTTTTAGGAACAAGAGCGGACAATCCATCTACAAATAAAGAGAAATCAAAGAAATCATTCCAAACTTTCGGAGCGTCTCCCTTCTCGTTACTTGGCATAGTTGTCGTTTTTGGAATACGAAGGTCTTCTTGCGCATGCTCAAGTTGTCCTGGATTAAACGAACCAAACACATCATTGAAAGAACGCGTAACATTTTCATAAGAAGCAAAATCAAATTCTTCTTCTAAGAAATATTGCTTTACTTGATTATATTTTGTCCTGCTCAATCGATTGTATAAAAAGATACTTAAAACAATATCATCAAAAAACTGCTTCGGAGATAAAGGTGGTTGCAACTCATATATGAACATTCGAATATCTTTTTCTTTCTTAATATATACCTTCAAAAGCCCAATTGCCTCTAACTTTACTCGTTCCTCATATACTTCAGGAAGTTGCATTTGCATAGTCACCATAAGGGAATGATGCGTATTCTCTTTTCCAAATACACGATCTTGCTCTAGCTCTCCCCATAGTGTCATGTATAAGCTAAAAGCTCTACTACCTATTAACGGCTGATACAACATCGTTAACACTTTTCGGTCGTAATTGTGCAGTAGTCCTTTCGCACTTACTTTATAACGATCAATCGGCAATAGCTCCATCCATGACTGTTTTTCCATTCTTGCTTTTCCTTTCTCTCATCCAATCTATCCTCTACTTCATTCGTTCTATCTTCATTATATAAATTCTTAGTGAAAAAGAGCTATTAGCTTGCGCTTCTAGCTCTCTTATCCTATTACTTACGGTATGTAAAGAGAATAAAATACAACTTCTACTCTCTTTCTTTTTGCAGTATATCTTTTAATTCTTCAATAAATACATTTAAATCTTTAAATTGACGATATACAGAAGCAAAACGTACGTAAGCAACATCATCAATATCGCGAAGTTCTTCCATAACAATTTCACCAATCATATCACTTTTCACTTCTGATATACCTAAATTACGCAGTTCACGTTCCACGCTTTGTGTTACTTCTTCTAATTGTCTTAAAGATACTGGTCTTTTTTCACACGCTTTAATTAAACCGCGTAAAATCTTTTCTTTATTAAACTCTTCTCGTGTGCCTTCTTTTTTTACAACGATAAGAGGTGACTCTTCTACCCTTTCAAAGGTCGTAAAGCGACTTAAGCAGCTTTCACACTCTCTCCTTCTTCGAATAGAGCGCCCCTCGTCTACCGGACGCGAATCTAACACTCTTGTACCATTATGAGAACAGGATGGACAACGCAATTCATTCACTCCTTTACACTATACTCTTTATTTTTCTCTACTCACTTCACCTAAAATATATATACAATATTATATAACTCATTCTAACTCTCTTACCACTTTAAGTT
The DNA here is from genome assembly GCF_051915225.1 of Bacillus cereus group sp. MYBK95-2. NCBI lineage: Bacteria > Bacillati > Bacillota > Bacilli > Caryophanales > Bacillaceae > Bacillus > Bacillus cereus group sp. MYBK95-2. The sequence continues at coordinate 1,027,123 of NZ_JBQAEH010000001.1, forward strand.
CCAGCGCATAACTTTATCATCTCATCCTTAAAAATAAGATGGTATATAGGGCACTACCTCATTTGCAAGAGTCCAATTTATTCAACTAACGAGTACGTTATATTTTCCCTTTTTTATAAACTAAAAAAGAGGTGCATTATACACCTCTTTACATTTTAAATCAATTATGTTCTTTTTTAAAGAGCTTTTGTTTCTCTCTGCTTAATTTCGAAGCTACCAGTGCCTCGAGGAAGCTCGATGCTCTCACGCGTTTTCGCGTTTAAACCTTCTGCAATATATTCTGCAGCAACATTTGGATCAATACGATCCCCACAAGTATAAACATCAATACTTGCGTAACCGTGCTCCGGAAAGCTATGAATTGTTAAATGTGATTCTGAGATAATTACTACTCCACTTACACCTTGTGGTGCAAATTTATGGAAAGCAACCTCACGCACTTCAGCACCAGCTCTTAGTGCTGCATCCACAAATAATTGTTCAATATACGGCATGTCATTAAGCTTGTCGAAATCGCAATCCCAAAGTTCAGCGATCACGTGACGACCCATCGTATCCATAGTATCCATTCTACAGTTCCCCCTTGTAAATTTATTCTAACTGTTCGAATTGAAAACTAATTTGCAATTTGGCTTGCTCCACTACCACGGGGGAAAGTTAGTCCAGAGAGGTCCTAACCCTTTAAGTAGTGACTACGTACCTCAGCTCTTAAGTTTACGAGTGTTAGTATACTTTGTTTATTTTCATTTTGCAACAACAGTTTTTTCGATTTTCTGTCATATTTTCCTCTTTACTTTTCCCTAAAAAAAATAAACGATTCACAAATGCAGTAATCACAACGTTTCGTGGTATGTCCACTTTTTAAAATATACTTATATAATTTTTTTCCTTTTCAGAAAAAATTAAAAAAAGAGGGCAAATATTGCCTTGCCCTCTCCTCCCTTATTCACTTAAATGTGTTGCACATTTTCTTGTTTCGCTAACTCTTGAACAACTAATGTTACAAGATCTACAACACGACGAGAGTAGCCCCACTCGTTATCATACCAAGCAAGTACTTTCACTTTACGATCACCCATTACCATTGTAGATAAACCATCGATAATAGCTGAGTGTGTATTTGTATTAAAGTCGATAGATACTAAAGGCTCTTCGCTGAATTCTACAATACCTTTTAACGTACCGTTTGCAACAGTTTTGAATGCATCGTTAATAGCTTCAACTGTCACATCGCGTTTTACATCTACTACTAAATCAACAAGAGACACGTTTGGTGTTGGTACACGAAGTGCCATACCATGAAGTTTTCCGTTTAAATGTGGAAGAACTTTTGCTAGCGCTTTCGCAGCACCTGTCGTTGTCGGAATGATTGATTGTCCGCAAGCACGTGCTCTTCTTAAATCTTTATGTGGGTTATCAATATTTTTTTGGTCATTTGTATAAGCGTGAACTGTCGTCATTAAACCGTTTTCAATTCCAAACTGCTCATCTAACACCTTCACAACAGGCGCTAAACAATTTGTTGTACAAGATGCATTTGAAATAACAGTATGTTTTGTAATATCTAATTGGTCTTCGTTCACACCAACTACAATTGTTACATCTTCATTTTTACCAGGCGCTGTTAAAATAACTTTTTTCGCTCCAGCTTCAACGTGAAGAATTGCTTTTTCTTTCGAATTAAATTTACCAGTTGCTTCAATTACAACTTCAACACCTAAATCTGTCCAAGGCAATTCCTTTGGATCGCGGTTGTTTAAAAGGCGAATCATTTTTCCATCAACTAATAAGTGATCTTCAAATGCTTCTACTGTTCCGTCAAACTTGCCATGAACTGTATCATATTTAATTAAGTGTGCTAACGTTTCAGATGGATAGCTTGCATTGATTGCTACAATTTCGAATGCGCTTTCTTTTATTGCTTGACGAAATACCATTCTCCCAATACGTCCAAATCCATTAATTGCCACACGAGTCATAATATGTTATCCCCCTTGAATGCGTTATACTATTTATCTCCAATCCCAATAATAGTATAACACAAAAAGGGGATATGTCACTAAGCATTTTCATTAATTTCACAATTTTTTAGTCAATAATGTTCCACTTTTTTAAAATTACCTGCAATTGTGTTTTCGTTCCCATAATTGTGCCATCATTATTTATCACTTCATCTGCATTTTTCATTTTTTCTTCTAACGGCATTTGAGATTGAATACGAGCTGTTGCTTCCTCTTCTGAAAAGTTATTTCGTTTCATTAAACGTTCTAATTGCGTATGCGGCTTAACCGCTACAACTAAAATGCGGTCAACGAGACTTGTTAATTTGCTTTCAAATAAGAGAGGAATATCTAACACAACCGCTTGCATACCTTCTTTTATGTACATTTCCTTTTGCCTATTCATTTCCTCACGCACTGCAGGATGAACAATTTTATTTAACTGCAATCGTTTTTCTTCATTATAGAAAACGACACTTCCTAGTTTTGGACGATCTAGTTCTCCATCCTCTTGTAACACTTCCGTTCCAAATACTTCTACTATTTTGTTATATGCTGGTTTTCCTCGCTCTACAACTTCTCTTGCGATAATATCTGCATCAATAACTGGTATGCTCAGTTCACGAAACATTTCTGATACCGTACTTTTTCCGCTTGCAATGCCTCCCGTTAATCCAATTACTACTGTCATAATAATCCTCCTCATAATAAAAGGCGCGAAACTAATGTTCCACGCCCATACTTACATTTTCCAAATTCCAATAATGATGAGTAATACTCCAGGCAGGAATGTAAATTTTTGTAACCATTTCATATTTGATAAAACCGTTCCAAGTTTCATTCCAATAAATAAAAACAAAGAACTCATAACTGCAACTAATATCGCCATCATAGCGGGTGCATACCCTAATAAAGATGCACCAATTCCGGCACCAAATGAATCTACAGAAAGAGCTATACCAAGAAGTAATGCTTCTCCTGCAGAAATGGTGCCTGATTTATCAAAATCTGCTACAGTCGGTTTCCGTAAAATTTGAATCACTAGCCCTAGCGAGGCAATCTCTAATTTCCAGACCTTCTCCTCTTGCTTCGGTTCTTCTTTTTTCTCACTTCGAAAAAATTGATATAATACCCAAATCCCTATTCCAATAAGAACAAGCCCACCGATACGCGTTGCGATAACAGGTGAAAATACTTTCGCGATCATATGTCCAATTCCCATTGAAACAAGCATAACAGCCGCTGAACACATTCCGATAATTATAATTGATCTTAGTGGAATTCTTACGCTTCTTAAACCATATGTTAGCCCTACACTACAGCTATCTAAGCTTAATGTAAAAGCTAATAAAATAAGAGATAAATAAAGGTACATCGGTAAGCTCCTCCCTTATACATAGCTCTGCTGTATGTATATGACAAATGCCTATCCGATGTTATCTCTTTTCTATATTCTAGGCTGACAAATTGGGCAGTAATGCGTTCCTCGCCCGCCAACAACTGTTTTTTCTAATATCGTGCCACAAGTTACGCACGGCTCTCCTTTTTTCCCATATACATTTAGGAGTTCTTGGAACGAACCAATTTGCCCTTGTGAGTTGATATACGTCCGAATTGTACTTCCGCCACGCTTTACTGCTTCGCCTAGCGTTGTAACGGTAGCCTCATAAATTCGCTCAATTTCTTCTACTGTTAAAGACGAAGCTTCTCGTTCTGGATGAATTTGAGAACGGAATAAAACTTCATCTACATATATATTTCCAAGCCCTACTAAAAGACGCTGGTCCAGTAGCACAACTTTTATTTTACGATTTGTCTTTTGTAATCTTTCTTGTAAATACTGCGGTGTCATTTCAGCATCAAATGGCTCCGGACCTAAGTCAACAAGAGGCATTTGGTTCATTTCTTCACCTTTCTTAAAGAGATGCATCGTACCAAACTTTCTCACATCTTTATAATGTAATTCCGTTCCATCTGTAAATAAGAAACGGACGTGCGTATGTTTATCAATCGGCTCATCCTCTTGATGTAATAAAAACTTACCTTCCATACGCAAATGTGAAACAATGACATAATTCGTTACATATAAAAGCAAAAACTTTCCTCTTCGCTTTATATTTTCAATCTTCTCGCCTTTTAGCATTTCTTTAAAGATTTCTGCATCATCCGGTCGTTTCACTATTTTTGGATAAGTAACAATAACATCTTCAATCGTTTTTCCTGTTACAAGATTTTCAAGTGTCCGTCTGACGTTTTCAACCTCTGGTAATTCAGGCATTTCATCACTTCCTTATTTTGCGTCGTACCAAGTTGGACCGTAAGAATAATCAACTTTCAGCGGAACTGCAAGTTCAATCGCATGTTCCATTACTTCAGGTACAAGCTGCTCTAATTTTTCGATTTCTTCTTTTGGTGCTTCAAATATTAATTCATCGTGTACTTGCAGAAGAAGACGCGCTTGTAATCCTTCTTCTTCTAAACGATCTGCCATAATAATCATCGCTTTTTTAATAATATCTGCTGCAGTACCTTGAATTGGTGTATTCATCGCTGTACGCTCAGCGAAGCTACGCAAGTTAAAATTACGACTCGTAATTTCTGGAATATAACGGCGACGATTTAATAATGTAGCTACATATCCTTTTTGTTTCGCATCTTTTACGATGTCCTCCATGTATTCTTGTACACCAGGGAAACTTTCTAAATACTTTTCAATAAATTCCGCTGCTGCTTTTCTTGTAATTCCTAAGTTTTGTGAAAGACCATAATCACTAATACCATACACAATTCCGAAGTTAACAGCTTTCGCTTGTCGTCTCATATTTGAAGTTACTTCATCTTTTTCAACGCCAAATACATCCATAGCTGTTTTCGTATGAATATCCATGTCATGTTGGAACGCTTCAACTAGCCCTTTATCATTTGCAATATGAGCTAATACACGCAGTTCGATTTGTGAATAATCAGCCGCATACATAATCCATCCTTCTTCTGATGGAACAAATGCCTGACGAATCTTTCTTCCTTCTTCTAATCGAATCGGGATATTTTGCAAGTTCGGATCCGTTGAACTTAATCGACCTGTTTGCGTTAACACTTGATTAAAGCGAGTATGAATTTTAGATGAATCTTCATGTACAACTTTCAGTAAACCTTCAATGTAAGTTGAATTTAGTTTCCCTAATTGACGATAATGTAAAATATTTGGAATAATTTCATGGTGATTCATAAGCTTATCTAGTACATCAGCTGACGTAGAATAACCTGTTTTCGTCTTTTTAATAACCGGTAAGTTTAAGTTCTCAAACAGAATAACACCAAGCTGCTTCGGTGAATTAATATTAAACTCTGTTCCCGCAAGCTTATAGATTTCCTGTTCCATTTCCTTTAATCTACCCGCAAGTTCTTCTCCCATATTACGAAGACGCTCTGTATCAACTTTTACACCCTTTACTTCCATATCAGCTAATACACGTGCAAGCGGCAATTCTAACTCTGTAAACAGTTCATATTGCTCATTCTTCTTTAACTCTTCAACGAATGTTTGCTTTACATCATATAATACATGCACTTTACGAGCCACATGCTCCGCGACTACCTTTAACTCTGGAACAGCACGCTTCGCACCTTTTCCGTAAACTTCTTCATCTGATTTCACAGCATGCGTTTCTTTCATTTTCGCTACAGTACGGAAATCTTTATCTGTATCAGCCGGGTCAAGTAAATAAGCAGCGATTAATAGATCAAAGTCAATCCCTTGCATATCTATCCCATTCCATTTCAGTGCAACGATTGCACGCTTCGCATCAAATGTATGCTTTCTCATCTCTCCATCTGCAAGCCACTCTTTAAAAGCATCTGACTTAAGAGCAATGTCTGTCTGAATAAAGTAACATCCATTTTCATTTTGAATACCGAAACCTTGAATGTCTGCTTTATGATAGTTATCTTCTTGTACTTCAACGATAAGCGCACTATCTTGCTGAAGCATTTCTTCTGTAACTTCTTCCACAATATCAAATGTAATATCATCTAATTCAGCTGGAGCTGTTTCTTCTGGCGTAACGCCTAATTTATTTAAAAGAGATGTAAATCCTAAACTCTCGAACATTGGAATGACATCACTTGCTTCATATCCTTTATACGCCATATCATCCACATGAACTGTAATCGGCGCATCTGTAATAATAGTTGCAAGATCCTTACTCATAAGAGCTTGTTCTTTATTTTCTTCCAGTTTTTCTTTTAATTTCTTCCCACTTACTTGATCTATATTTTCATACACCGCTTCAACCGTTCCAAACTGTGTTAACAATTTAATTGCCGTTTTTTCACCAACTCCTGGTACACCCGGTATATTATCTGATTGGTCTCCCATTAAACCTTTCATATCGATAATTTGCTTTGGTGATAAGCTGTATTTTTCAAATAAAGCTTCTTTCGTATATTCATCCACTTCTGTAATCCCTTTTCGCGGAATACATACAAGCGTGTTATCAGAAACAAGTTGAAGTAAATCTTTATCTCCTGAAATAACTTTTACACTTGCCCCTTGCTCACTCGCTTCTTTCGCTAACGTTCCCATGATGTCATCCGCTTCATAATTTTCTAATTCATAACGCGGTACATTGAACGCATCTAGCATCTCACGAATAAACGGGAACTGCTCTGATAATTCAGGTGGAGTCTTTTGACGTCCTCCTTTATACTCACTATACGTTTTATGACGGAACGTTGTTTTGCCTGCATCAAACGCCACTAACATATGAGTTGGCTTTTCTTCCTCTAATATTCTCATTAACATCATTGTAAAACCGTAAATTGCGTTCGTATGTATACCTTTGTCGTTATTTAAAAGCGGTAGTGCAAAGAAAGCACGATACGCGATATTATTACCATCTACTAATACGACCTTTTTTTCCAAAATTGAAACCTCCCCATACAAATTTGAAATGATTTTTTTCACAGAAAAAAACCGTTCCTTTCCTCTCTCTATATTAACATGACTAATAGAGAGAAGAAAAATAACGGCTATTTTCTTTCATATATAAAACAGACTTATATTGGCATAAAGGGAAGTGACGAGAACAGCTTAACTATTCTCGTCCAAAATTACTCCTTGGATGAAGGGGTTTTCATGTATTATATTAACAGAGCTTTATTAATATTTAATTAAGCCATTGTTAATATATTGTAAACATCCTTCATCCTATTTTTCAGTTGCTGATTTCGGTAAAACAACTGTAAACGTTGTCCCTTCTCCAACTTCACTATCTACTGTAATCGTACCTTGATGCGCCTCAACTAAATGCTTTACGATCGACAATCCAAGGCCGGTACCACCAGTATTTCTACTTCTTGCTTTATCCACCCGGTAGAAACGTTCAAAAATACGCGGAATTTCCTCTTTACTAATACCAATTCCAGTATCCGATACTTTTATATAAGCATTATATTTATCTTCCGCTAACTCTACTGAAACAACGCCTCCAGCCGGTGTATATACGATTGCGTTATTAATTAAATTAATAAAGATTTGTTTCAAACGACTTGGATCTCCAATAACAGAGGCACGTTTTAATACATTAACTTGTAAAGAGATTTCTTTTTCTCCTGCTTTATTATCAAGTACCATATGAATATCTTCAAGCAGCCCCTTCATATCAACGGTTCCCATATTTAATTTAAATCCTTGTTGTTCGATCTTCGACAAATCTAATAAATCTTCAATTAATCCTTGCATGCGCTCACTTTCTTTTAAAATAATGTGCAAGAAATGTTCGCAGAATTTTTTATTATCCATCGCTCCGTCTAAAAGTGTTTCTGAAAAACCTTTAATAGAAGTAATCGGTGTCTTTAATTCATGAGAAACATTCGCTAAAAAGTCTTTTCTCATTTGTTCTAATTTCTTTAACTCTGTTATGTCATGGAATACGAGAACAATACCTTTCCATTCATGGTTTGTCCCGATAATCGGCGCTCCATATACTTCGAAATGCTTCCGTTCAATTCCAAGTGGCAATAACATTTGTTTACGCACTTTCACTTCTGTCATAAAGATTTCTTCTACAAGCTCAATAATTTCTGTATGATGAAACGATTCATAATATAAGCGATCTAAATATTCTTCATCTGTTACGTGGAAAGTTTCCTTATAAGAGCGGTTTACAAGGTTTATATATCCTCGGCTATCAATTAAAATCATTCCGCTTCCCATATTTTCAATTAACGTATGCAGACGATCTTGCTGCATTTCTTGTTCAAGTGTCATCTCTTGTAAATTTCGAGCTAAAATATTAATCGCTTTACTCAGCATTCCAGTTTCATCCGAATGACTTTCGTATGCACGTGCTTTATAATTGCCCTTTGCCAATTCAATTGCAACTTTCGTAACCGATTCAATTGGCCTAATATATTGCCCTGTAATTTTCATACCTAAAAATACAACTACGAGACAAGCAATGACAAATCCGATAATTAATAATCCCCACGTTTTTTGATGTACGTCTCTTAAAGGATCAATTATACTTTTCACCAAAATGTATCCTTGTTTTCCTTCTACATCTTGAACGAACACCGCATGATAAAATTCATTCTTTCGATCCGTTTCTTTCGTAATCACTTTACTTCGTTGTTTTGCCACTTCCGAAGAAAGTTCTTTAATCGTCTCTGGACTAAATGCCAATTCTTGTCCTTTTCTATATTGAACTTTCTTTTTTTCATCCAAAAATACGATAGAAGCTGGTATTTTTTCTTCTAACTTTTCAAATATGTATGGGTTTTTTAAGACATTATCAAAACCTTGCTCTTCTGCTAACGTCGCAACATACTCTGTCTCTTTTACCATTCTCTCTTTAGCATGATCTATATAGTAGTTTTCAAACACAGTTTCTAGTAATAAACCTAGTCCAACTAAAATAAATACAATAAGAGAAACAAATGTAAAAAGAAGCCTGGAACGAAATTTATTCATTCCCTTTTGGCTCCTCTAATTTATATCCTAAACCACGTATCGTTTTAATGTACGTCGGTTTTTTCGTATTTTGTTCAATTTTATCGCGCAAATGGCTAATATGAACATCAACAATTCGTGTATCACCAGCAAAATCGTAATTCCATACAGCACTTAGTAATTGATCACGTGTCAACACGCGACTTTTATTTTTCGCAAGATACACAAGTAGTTCAAATTCTTTTGGTGTTAATTCAAGCTTTCTTCCTTGGAAATAAGCCTCATAAAATTCCGGTAAAATTTTAAGTTCTGCAATTGTGATGCTATCTTCATCTGGCGCTTCTGCAACTTGTTCTTCTTGTTGTAATTTCGTACGACGCAAAATCGCCTTCACACGAGCAACAACTTCTCTTGGACTAAATGGCTTTGTCATATAATCATCCGCCCCAAGTTCAAGGCCTAGCACCTTATCAAACTCATCATCTTTTGCCGTTAACATTAAAATCGGTGTCATAACGCGCTGCAATCGTAATTCTTTACACACTTCCATACCATCCATTTTCGGAAGCATTAAATCTAATATAATTAAATCTGGGCGTTCTGTTGTCGCTTTTTGAAGCGCCATTTCTCCATCCATCGCTGTTATAACTTCAAACCCAGCTTGTTGTAAATTAAATTCGATTAAAGTTAAGATAAATTCCTCATCATCAACTACTAAAATACGATTGTTCATTCTTTTCCTCCAAGTTATAGACTTGAAACCTTCTTCATCCTAGTATTTTCCCCGTTATTCTCATCATACTAGAAAACAAGGTCCCTCTCAATATAATTGTCTATTCATGGAGAGCGTTTGTGTAGAATTGAGAAAATAGAAGTAATTACAATTCACCTGCAACTACACAGGATTTTGCCAAACTTTATAGATTGCTCTCTCTTCTTTAAAGCTCACTTCCGTATGAACTATAAAATCTTAATTTTGTGCTAGGAAAAACGAAAGAGCATACGCTATTTTATAATCTGGTGTTTCATATCCATCAAATACTCTTCCATACATTTCATTTGCTACCCCATCTGGCCCACACTTCAGCTTCTCTTACCGTTTCAAAGATCACGTCTTCTCTTTTCCACCTTACCTAAAAAACCACTCCTTTAATTGACTTCAATTACCGATAATCATATCATTAATCTTAATATATAAATTAATAATATACGGAGGTCTATTATGCGACTAATACTATCCATTCTATCTTTAGCAGTCACATGTATCCTTGCTTTTAACGCTCCGAGCTGGGATACGATTAAAACGGGGTGCTCAGAATTTGCTGAAGGGTTCAAAGAAGGGTTCTTCAACTAAAAATAGCGCTAGCATCCTTATTAAAGGTATGCTAGCGCTATTCATATTTTCATCTTTTTAAAAATTATCTAATGCTTTTTCCATAATAGAAACTGATTTAAAAGGTGGCGTTACTGTTAATGAACCTTTCACAACAGTTTCTCCTTTTTCATCATGAGCAGATACAAGCATATCAATTGTATGTTCCTCCTCAGAAACAGCCACAACTTCAAAGTGGATTTGTAACGTTTCATAATGGTGAACATGTTTCACGAATGTAAGGTCCTTTCTCGTAATATGACTTCCTGGACCCGGTAAATATTTCGTAACCGCCGTTGTAATCATTCCCGTTAGCATAATGCTTGGTACAATCGGCTTTTCATACGGAGTTTGGGATGCGTAATCATGCTGAATATATAATGGATTGGCATCATTCGTTAACCCTAAGTACAATAACAAATCTTTATCCTCAATTTTTTCAGTGATAGATAATTTCTCTCCTACTGTAATTTCATCCATTTTACGACCAATTTGAACTTTTTTCTTTAACATGTTACAACCCCCTCCGATTTTTTCACCTTATTATCCTACTAAAAGCGATACCTTATCCGAAATTTACTATGATGAGGGCAATGTATAGTATAAATCTACAGTTTCATTATAGGATATTACAAATGATAGCGTTTTCATATTATTTCAAAAAAACAATTCGGTAAATAGTAGAAAAAGATTCGGAATCCCGAATCTTTTTCACTACTATTCAATTATTAAACAAGAACTTTCATTACATTACGTACAGATTCTACAGAGCGATCTAACGCTTCTTTTTCATCTGCAAGAAGTTCTAATTCAATAATTTTTTCAATTCCGTTACCACCTAGAATTACTGGTACCCCTAAGTAAAGGTCACTATAACCATACTCACCTTCAAGGTACGCAATAGCTGGTAATATACGGCGTTGATCTTTTAAGATTGCTTCTGTCATTTCAACTAAAGAAGCTGCTGGTGCGTAATATGCACTACCGTTTCCTAATAAGCCTACAATCTCACCGCCACCTTTACGTGTACGTTCTACGATTGCTTCTAAACGCTCTTTCGGAATTAACGTTTCTAACGGAATACCGCCTGCATAAGAATAACGCACAAGAGGTACCATGTCGTCACCGTGTCCGCCAAGAACAAATCCTGTAATGTCTTTTACAGAAAGATTTAATTCTTGTGCGATGAATGTACGGAAACGAGCTGTATCTAATACACCCGATTGGCCGATTACACGCTCTTTCGGGAATCCTGCTTCTTTAAATACAGAATATGTCATTGCATCAACTGGATTTGTTAACACAACAATAATTGCATTTGGTGAATGTTTTGCAATGTCGCGCGTAATACTTTTCATAATTTTAGAGTTTGTTGCTACTAAGTCATCACGGCTCATACCAGGCTTACGTGCAATACCTGCTGTAATAACGACAACGTCAGAATCAGCAGTATCTGCGTAATCAGATGTTCCAATAATGTTAGCATCAAAACCTTGTACTGGGCTCGCTTCTAACATATCTAACGCTTTCCCTTTTGTTGGATTTTCCAGTTGTGGAATGTCCACTAATACAACATCTGCAAGTTCTTTTTGTGCTAATAAGAATGCCGTTGTTGCTCCTGTAAATCCTGCACCGATGACTGAAACCTTCTTGCGTTTGATTGTCATAATTTACCCCCCGCTTTAATTATGCGTTTTTGATTATCGCTACATCCATGTTTTTAATAAGTTCATTAGCGAACTCAGAACATTTCACTTCTGTTGCACCTTCCATTAAGCGTGCGAAATCATAAGTTACTACTTTTGAAGCAATTGTTTTCTCAACAGAAGCAGTTACTAATTTCGCAGCTTCGTTCCATCCTAAGTGTTCTAATAATAATACACCTGAAAGAAGAACAGAAGATGGATTTACTTTATCTAAACCTGCATATTTTGGAGCTGTACCGTGTGTAGCTTCAAAGATAGCATGTCCAGTCACATAGTTAATGTTTGCACCAGGTGCAATACCAATTCCACCTACTTGTGCAGCAAGTGCATCAGAGATATAGTCACCATTTAAGTTCATTGTTGCAACAACATCGAACTCACGTGGACGAGTTAAAATTTGTTGTAAGAAGATGTCTGCAATAGAATCTTTTACGATGATTTTTCCAGCCACTTCAGCGTCTGCCATCGCTTTATTCGCTGCATCTTTACCATCTTTTTCAACGATACGATCGTATTCAGCCCAAGTAAATACTTTGTCGCCGAATTCTTGTTCCGCTACTTCGTAACCCCAGTTTTTGAAAGCACCTTCTGTAAATTTCATAATGTTTCCTTTATGAACTAATGTAACAGAAGAGCGTTTTTCGTTAATTGCATATTGAATTGCAGCACGAACAAGACGCTTTGTCCCTTCTTCTGAAATTGGCTTAATACCAATACCAGATGTTTCTGGGAAGCGGATTTTATTAACACCCATTGCTTCTTTTAAGAAAGCAAGAACTTTTTCTGCTTCTGGAGATCCTTGCGCATATTCAATTCCAGCATAAATGTCTTCTGTATTTTCACGGAAAATAACCATATCAGTATCTTCCGGACGTTTTACAGGTGAAGGAACACCTTCAAAATAACGAACTGGACGTAGACATACATATAAATCTAATTCTTGACGAAGTGCTACGTTTAGAGAACGAATACCACCGCCAACTGGAGTTGTAAGTGGACCTTTAATCGCGATTAAATATTCACGAATTAAGTTTAAAGTTTCTTCTGGTAACCACTCGCCTGTTTGGTTGAATGCTTTTTCCCCTGCAAGCACTTCTTTCCAAACGATTTTCTTCTCACCATCATAAGCTTTTTCAACTGCTGCTTCTAGTACGCGAGATGCAGCTGCCCAAATATCAGGACCAATTCCATCTCCCTCGATAAATGGAATAATCGGATTGTTTGGTACATTCATAACACCATTAGTTACAGTAATTTTTTCACCTGTCGTCAATGTGATAACCCCCATGTTTGAAATTTCATATGTATGAAACTGAGGGAATAACCCCTCAGTTCAAACCGTTAGTCAAATTAAAATATTCTAATCATTACATCTTTCCGAAAAAATCAGACTTTTGAAAGCGTATTTTCACTATCAAAATAGTGTTATTCGCTTATCGTTGTGCAATTGGAACATACACTTGATGCGTTGGTCCATTATAATCAGCACGCGGACGAATTAAACGGTTATTTTCATATTGTTCTAGAATATGAGCTAACCAGCCTGACATACGGCTAATTGCAAAAATAGGTGTAAATAAGTCATGGTCAATTCCTAAACAATGGTATACAGAAGCTGAATAGAAATCAACATTTGGTGGAAGACCTTTTTCTTTTGTTACAATGTCTTCAATTTTGATAGACATATTATACCATTTCTCTTCTCCTAAAAGCACGCATAATCTCTTAGACATTTCACGTAAGTGTTTTGCACGTGGATCACCCTGCTCATACACACGGTGGCCAAAGCCCATGATTTTCACTTTATTTTGAAGAGCATTATGAATATATGACTCTACATTTTCTTCTTCACCAATCTCAGTTAACATCTTCATTACATTTTCATTTGCCCCACCGTGAAGAGGACCTTTTAATGCACCGATTGCTGCTGTAATACCAGAATATACATCTGAAAGTGTAGCTACGCAAACACGTGCAGTAAATGTAGAAGCGTTTAACTCATGATCTGCATGAAGTACAAGCGCCTTATCAAAAGCTTCAATTTCAACTTCATTTGGCTCGCGATCATTTAACATGTACAAGAAGTTTGCAGCTAATGATAAATCCTTTCTTGGCTCAACAATATCTAAACCTTTACGGATTCTCGCGTAAGCAGCAACTAAAGTTCCCACTTGCGCCTGTAATTTAACCGCTTTCAAATAATTGGACTTTTCGTCCATAATTTCAGCGCTCTCATCGTATAATGATAGCATGGAAATTGCAGTTCGTAAAACCGACATCGGATGTGCAATTTTTAAATCTACTTGTTTCAAATATGTTAAAATCTCACCTGGAACTTTATAGTATTCTGATACAATTTCATTAAATTCCGCTAGTTCTTTTTCATTAGGAAGCTTGCGGTGCCATAATAAGTACACTACTTCTTCAAACGTAGCATTCTCAGCTAAATCATCAATATTATACCCAACATAAGTTAATGTATCATCAATAATAGAGCTCACAGATGATGTTGTTGCTACTACCCCTTCTAAACCTCGAATAACAGTCATGACATTCTCTCCTTTTCCTGAAAATTCTCCCAACCTTGCTCCTTATATCTATTTGCTCCCCTTATGAATTATGAACGCCCGTTCACTCTTTAGGCAAGCAAAATGCACGATCATGCAAATTTGTTGCGATGTTCCCCTCTTATTGTCCATTGTTTACATGGAAAGCATGAGCGTGAATGTCTCCCCGAATCCTCACGCTCAAAACAACAAGTTAGTGAGGAAAATACATTCCGAAGAGTTTTATGATAAAAACAACATAAAACAATATCATTATAAAATTGTTTTATGTTGTTTTTATTTTATCTGGTGTAAAGTCTCTGCTGTTATGTAACTTTTCAAAGTTTCTAATCCTATTATAAACAATTATCTGACTTTTGTGAACAGAAAGAATTCAAAAATTTTATATTACTATAAAATTCCTTATTTAAACATTTGTATAATACTCATAACCGCATAGGCAATTCCAGCCCCAATTAACGGACCAACAGCAACCCCATTAAATAGCGCAACCGCTATAATTGTCCCAAAAACAAGCGCAGTTGTAATGTGGGGATCCGTTGTCAACAATTGTACGCCGCCTTTCGCTAACAAAGCGACCGCTACACCTGAAGCTAAAGCAATCCACGCATAATAAGATTTTGCCGCTTCTCCAAGTTGTTTAAAACCTATTTCCCCCGTCGCAATCGGTACGAGCACCGCTATTGTAATGACCGTTACACCTAGGTTAATTCCTTTCGTTTGTAAATAAGGAAAGACCTTATCTCCTAAAAACGTAAACTTCAATAAAAATAACACACCAATAGCCACAGTAAGCGATTGGTTTTTCGCAATAAGTCCTATAATAAGTAGTATGAATAAAAATAACGTTGACTGACTAATCATGTTTGCACTTCCTTTCTGAAAATAATGAACTCATTTCCAAACAAAAATACCTTTAAACCTATCGTTATACATGATATATCGATGCCTATTCAACATGAATCACTTCATTTTTTATGTATTTTAAAATGATAAATTGAGACTTTCACCATAAAAATTTAAGCGTGTATACATTTTAAAAAACAGGCGTCTCTTCTTTCTTTTCTAATTAGAAACAGGTAAAATAAAAAGAAGAGAAAATGAAGTTTTTACCATATAGTAGAAGCATCAACACCAAGCTTTCACAGTCACTCACATACTGAAAAAGCAGGAAAAATCCATCATTCCACTATAACATAAAGTGAAACTTTAATCAGTGGGGCACACTCGTTATAAGTTGAACGAATTAGGATAATCCAAATTGGAATGGGAGGTATACATCTTTGAACCGAAACTTACTATATATGATATTGCGACTCATATTTGTCATTGTAGCAACGGTAGCTGGGTTCTATGTATTACTATACATGTCAGGGCTTATCTATCCTTTTATTATCGCTTTTGCATTTGCTTATTTGATTAATCCTGTCGTCAATTTCCTTAATCAAAAACTACAATTTCCTCGCGCACTAGCAGTACTCGTTAGCTTAATTCTCGTATTTGGAGCTATCGTTGGACTTGTTACATATCTTGTGACTGAAGCAATATCTGCCACAACATACTTACTACAACTTGTTACAGTAAAGTTTCCAGATATCGTTACATTCGCTCAGCAATTTGCACTTAATCATATTATGCCTCTCTACGATGATTTAATCTCTAAATTTAATCATCTTGGAGAACCACAGCGCTATACAATTACACAAAACATTCAAAACTTAGGAACAGAAGCGACAACACAAATGAAAGAACTTTTAACCGCCATTATAAGCGGGTTAACGAATTTCATTAGTGCACTGCCAACAACTTTAACTGTCCTTGTATTCATTTTATTAGCCACTTTCTTCATTAGTTACGATTGGCACCGTCTTGCTCAGAAAGCAAGAAAATTGCTACCGAATCGTGTACATGGCTATGGAAAAACTATTTTTGTCGACTTAAGAAAAGCTTTGTTTGGTTTTGTGAAAGCACAACTTACACTCGTATCTATGACAACTGTCATTGTACTAATCGGGCTTTTAATATTACGCGTACCATACGCCATTACTATCGCGATTATTACAGGGGTTGTAGATTTACTACCATATTTAGGAACAGGCGCAGTCTTTGTTCCATGGGTTATATACGTATTTTTCACTGGCGATACCGCATTCGCCATTGGTCTTCTCATTTTATACATCGTCGTGATTGTCCAAAGACAAATTATGGAGCCGAAAGTACTTTCATCTAACATCGGTCTCGATCCATTAGCAACACTCGTCGCTCTATTTGTCGGCTTTAAACTTTTTGGCTTTTTAGGATTAATCATCGGCCCAGTCACCTTAGTACTACTTAATACATTACACAAAGCTAATGTCTTCCATGACTTGTGGAAATATATTAAAGGTTCACCTTCAAAATAATAGTTTCTAATTCATACACAACAAA
This sequence comes from Bacillus cereus group sp. MYBK95-2, assembly GCF_051915225.1. NCBI lineage: Bacteria > Bacillati > Bacillota > Bacilli > Caryophanales > Bacillaceae > Bacillus > Bacillus cereus group sp. MYBK95-2. Next base: position 1,044,147 of record NZ_JBQAEH010000001.1, read on the forward strand.
AAACTTACCTGTAATCAGTGGGAAATTCCCACTGATTATTCCTTGTACTTATTTTTCATACTTATTACATAAAACAAGAGAATTGCACTCAAAAAAGATAATTCTCTTGTTTTTTTGCATGAAAAACGCATATTCCGTGGTGTTTTTACATATTTATTCTATTTATTTTATAATTATCATTTACATTTATTACTTTTTATGTAAATGAATAAACATACAAAATAGCATAAAATACGACTTCAACTAACAATCTCCGCCTTTTTATATGAATTTTTTACACCAATCGTTCCTCTATATAAGAAAGCAAAACTTTAATTTAGCAGTGTTTCCCTCCATCTTATTCATCTAAATTAATAGCACTAAAAAATCACAAGTTTAATCGAAGTACACACAAGAGTTCAAACGAAAATTATATAGCAAATATAATAAGCGAACGTTTTGTTCATCCCCACTCATCATTCGCCCCACATCAGACACTTACGAGCAGCCCAGCTTTGAGATAGAAATCCCCCCCACAAATAGCGCGGTAAAACAAAGCTTCAATCAGCAAGTTCCTCTCCTTTTACAAGACAAAAAAATAGCACTTAGATTTCTACAATCTAAGTGCTATTTCTGAATAATAATAGTAGAATTCTTTCTAAATTTCCATTCCATCCACTTCATAACAAGCGGCTTCAATAAAGCTCTCGTAATAGGGATCACGCAGATAAACCCTAGCATATCTGTCACATACCCAGGAAGCACTAAGAGAATACCTCCTACAAATACAAAAATACCATCTAGTACCGCCTCACCTGGCATTTCCCCTCTATTCAACTTAGATTGAATCTCTCCAAGCACTTTAAACCCTTGTCTTTTCGCCAAATACACACCTACAACACCTGTAAATACAATCATAGCGAACGTAGACCATAAACCTATTACATGACTTGATCCAATTAAGACCGTAATCTCAATCGCCGGTATTAAAATAAACAAGAATAGTAACCACTTCATAGTTCTACACCTCTCTCACATCTCACTTTTAACGCCCTCACAATGCCTATATACATCATATGAAATATAGATACCCTTTCATATTAAAACCCATAACAAACAGCTTTTAAAAGCAATTCTAGGCGCTTCAAGCTAATTTTATCTCGTTTTTGTGTAAAAAAAAGAGAAGGACTCCGATCCTTCTCTCCGTATTACTTATAGCACTTCCGCATGTCCATTATAAACAATTCCGCGTGCTGCATCAACTGTTACTTCTTGGCCATTTTTTAAAGTTGCTGTTACGCCGTTTACACCAACGATAACAGGAATACCGATTGATACACCTACAACAGCTGCATGGCTTGTTAAGCCACCTTCTTCTACAACTAAAGCTGCAGCTTTTTCGATTGCAGGAATCATATCTTTATCAGTGCTTGTTGTAACAAGGATATCACCTTCGTTTACGTTCGCTACAGCTTCAGCAGCTGTTTTTGCTACAACTACTTTACCTTTTGCAGCTTTACGACCGATTCCTTGTCCTTTAGCAATTTCTTCACCAACAACGTGGATTTTCATTAAGTTTGTTGTACCAGTTTCAGCAACTGGAACACCAGCAGTAATCACTACAGTATCTCCAAGTCCGATTAGACCTGCATCCATACCTGTTTGAATTGCTGTATCTAACATTTCGTCAGTTGAAGCTGCGCGCTTCTCAGCCATAAATGCTTGTACACCCCAAACAAGTGCAAGACGACGTCCTACTTGCTCGTCAGATGTTACAGCTACGATTGGAGATTTTGGACGGTATTTAGAGATCATTTTCGCAGTATATCCACTTTCTGTTGGAGCTACGATTGCAGCTACATCAAGAGCAAGTGCTGTATGTGCAACAGATTGGCTAATTGCATCTGTAATTGTTGGAGTGAACTCTTTAATACGTTTTTTGAACATATCTTCATATTGTAATGATTTTTCAACACGTACCGCAATGTTAGCCATCATTGTTACTGCTTCTACTGGGTATTGTCCAGCAGCTGTTTCACCTGAAAGCATGATTGCATCTGTACCATCGAAGATTGCGTTAGCTACGTCACTTGCTTCCGCACGAGTTGGACGTGGGTTACGTTGCATAGAATCTAACATTTGTGTTGCAGTAATAACTGGTTTACCTAACACGTTACATTTTTTAATTAGACGTTTTTGTACTAACGGTACTTCTTCTGGTGGAATTTCTACACCCATGTCACCACGAGCTACCATTAAACCGTCAGAAACTTCTAAGATTGAATCGATGTTGTCGATACCTTCTTGGTTTTCGATTTTTGGTACGATTTGGATGTATTGAGCGTTATGCTCTTCTAATAATTCACGGATTTCTAATACGTCAGACGCTTTACGTACGAATGAAGCTGCAATGAAATCAACTTTTTGCTCGATACCGAAGATGATATCTTTTACGTCTTTTTCAGTGATACCAGGAAGCTTAATGCTTACGTTTGGTACGTTAACACCTTTTTTATTTTTTACAGTTCCGCTGTTAAGAACTTTTGTACGGATGTTTCCATCAGCTTTTTCGATTACTTCTAGTTCGATAAGACCGTCATCGATTAGAATACGAGAACCTGGGTCTACATCGTCATAAAGACCAGCATAAGATACAGAGAACTTCTCTGCAGTACCTAATACTTGCTCAGTAGAAAGAACTACTTCTGCACCTGTTACAAGCTCAGCTTGTCCGTCTACGAAGTCGTGAGTACGGATTTCTGGACCTTTTGTATCAAGTAAGATACCAACTGTTTTACCAGTTTTCTTTGAAGCTTCACGAATGTTTTTAATACGAGCTCCGTGCTCTTCATGGCTACCATGAGAGAAGTTTAAACGAGCAACGTTCATACCTGCTTCGATTAATTGCTCTAATTTTTCAATACTTTCACTAGCAGGACCTATAGTACATACAATTTTAGTTTTACGCATATTGCACCTCCGAAAATTATGAAACCGTTCCCAAATATCTGACATTACGCCGATTAGATGGATAATTCTTTAGATAATTGATACATGTCTTTATCGATTGTATGCTTTTGAGCTAACGCTTCGATAATGTCATGATCAACAAGTTTGTTATCTTGAATACCTACACAACGTCCGCCTTTACCAGCAATTAATAATTCAACTGCTCTTGCGCCAAGACGACTTGCTAATACACGGTCTTGTGCACTTGGTGATCCACCACGTTGTACGTGACCTAATACAGTTACACGAGTATCAAAGTTTGTTGCTTCTTCAATGTGCTTACCGATGTCAATTGCACTTCCAACACCTTCAGCTACAACGATAATACTGTGTTTTTTACCACGTTCACTACCACGCTTCAGACGAGCGATAACATCATCCATGTCATACTCTTCTTCTGGAATTAAGATCGTTTCCGCACCATCAGCTAAACCAGCCCATAATGCGATATCACCAGCGTGACGTCCCATTACTTCGATAACATATGTACGTTCATGAGATGTAGCTGTGTCACGAATTTTATCAATTGCATCAATAACAGTGTTTAAAGCTGTATCGAAACCAATTGTGAAGTCTGTTCCAGGGATATCATTGTCGATTGTACCTGGTACACCAACACATGGGAATCCTTGTTCAGTTAATTTTTTAGCGCCTTGGTAAGAACCATCTCCACCAATGACAACAAGTCCTTCGATACCGTGTTTCTTTAATTGCTCGATACCTTTTAGTCGTACTTCTGGATCTTTAAACTCAGGACATCTTGCTGTATATAATTTTGTACCACCGCGGTGGATAATATCGCCAACAGAACCAAGTTCTAATTTTTCAATGTGACCAGAAATTAATCCAGCGTATCCATGGTAAATACCATATACTTCAATATCATGGAAAATCGCTTTACGAACAACTGCACGAATGGCAGCATTCATACCAGGTGAATCTCCACCACTTGTTAATACACCAATACGTTTCATTTGTACTCACCTCATAAAGATTATTTGCCTTATAATAAAATAACACGAAAAAATATAAAAATACAATGGAGAAGATGTGTCTTTTCATAATAAAAACGTGCATTCGCGAAGTGGAACGCACGCTTTTCTTATTTTATCCAAATGGAAGCGTTTGAAAACGAAACTTGCCCAATTTTCATATATTTTTCATAACGTTTTTCGATTAATTCATCTTTCGAAATTCCGTTTAATTGTTCAAAAGTTTTTTGAATCATTAAGTCTATATTTTCTGACTGTTTCAAAATATTACGGTGAGCTCCGCCTCTTGCTTCTGGAATAATTTCGTCAATTACACCTAATTCTTTCAAATCTGCTGCTGTAATTTTCATTGCCTCTGCAGCTTCCTTTGCTTTTCCTGCATCTTTCCAAAGAATTGCCGCTGCACCCTCTGGTGTAATAACAGAATAAGTGGAATTTTCTAGCATATGAATGTAATCTCCAACTCCAAGGCCTAGCGCACCACCACTACCACCTTCGCCGATAACGATACAAATAACAGGTACCGTTAAACCTGCCATTTCAAATAAATTGCGGGCGATAGCTTCACTTTGACCACGTTCTTCAGCAGCTTTACCAGGATAAGCTCCTTTCGTATCAATAAAACAAATAATAGGACGATTGAACTTTTCCGCCTGCTTCATTAAACGTAATGCTTTTCGATATCCTTCTGGATGAGGCATTCCAAAGTTACGGCGAATATTTTCTTTCGTATCTTTTCCGCGCTGATGCCCAATTACAGTTACAGGCATCCCTTTATATTTCGCAATGCCGCCGACAATCGCTGCATCATCGCCAAATAGACGATCTCCATGACATTCGAAAAAATCAGTAAATAAGTGCTCAATATAATCGAGCGTTGTCGGTCGTTCTGCATGACGAGCAATTTGAACACGGTCCCATACTTTCAGATTGCCGTATATATCTTCCTCTAAATTTTCTAGCTTTTCTTCCAAAATACGAATCTCCTCACTGAAGTCCATCTGGCTGTTTTTCGTATAGTCTTTCAGTTCACGAATCTTATTTCTTAGCTCAACAACTGGTTTTTCAAATTCTAGCTCTGCCATACAGCCATTCCCCCCCCTTGATGAACTTCTAAAATCTTGCGAAGTGATTCTCTCATATCATCACGATGCACCACCGCATCTAATTGACCATGATCTAGTAAGAATTCTGCCGTTTGGAAATCTTCTGGTAGTTTCTCACGCACCGTTTGTTCAATTACACGTCTACCAGCAAATCCGATAAGTGCACCTGGTTCTGCAAGATTATAATCACCAAGTGAAGCGAAACTCGCTGAAACCCCGCCCGTCGTTGGGTGAGTCATAACAGAAATAAATAACCCTCCTGCATTACTATGCTTTTTCAAAGCTACGCTTGTTTTTGCCATTTGCATTAAACTTAATATCCCTTCTTGCATACGGGCACCACCCGAAGCAGTAAAGATAATAAATGGAACTTGTAAGTCGTACGCCTTTTCAACCGCACGGGCGATTTTTTCTCCTACTACAGAGCCCATGCTCCCCATTCGAAAACGAGAATCCATTACTGCAACAACAACAAGCATGTCATCAATTGTTCCTTCACCAGTTACAACCGCTTCGTTCAATTCAGTCTTCTTACGATCGCTCTCTAGTTTCTCTTCATAACCTGGAAACTCGAGTGGATTTAATGAAACCATTTCTTTGTCATACTCACGGAATGACCCTTCGTCCAATATACTATCAAGACGTTCCCATGCATTCATAGGATGATGATATCCACAATTCACACATACTTTTAAATTTTTTAGAAGTTCTTTCGTATACATGATTTTTTTACATTCCGGACATTTTGTCATAACGCCATCTGGTACATCTTTTCGTACTTGTTCTGAAGGTATTGCAGCGTACTTTTTCTTTTTCACGAATAAATCTCTTAGCACAATTTGACCCCCTTCGTTGAGAGCTAAGGTTAGCGTAAGAAGAAAATGGGGCTAACACCAAAGTTTGATGTTAGCCTTATCTTCTCAATCTGTCTAATAACCTCACTCTTTACGTTTAACTTTAACCGCTAAGCGGTAGAATGTTTGTCATAACGTGTCATGGTCATTTCGACAAATTTTATACATTACGAGTGAAACTGTATATTCTCTACTAATTCATCGTAAATTTTTAGTGCATCATTTTCTTGTTTTTCTTCCAAAGTAGCATAAAGCTTTCTATACATATCGATAGAATCTCTTGAAACTTTACAAGAAAGAGTTGCTACGTAATCATTTACGATCATCCAAATGCGATATAGTAAATAATTATCGACTTGTTCAATAAGTGTTTTAAAGAACGTTTGATGAAGCGTTGGGACTGAGCTTTCATTTCCTTCAAGTACTTGGTGTAATCTACTTAGTACTTTAGAAAACGTTTCTTTCGGTAAATTACATACAATTCGAATCATATCTTTCTCAAGTAATCGTTTCGTTTGTAATAAATCACGAATTGTTTTCTCATCTTGCAATAAGAACGGAGCAATTAATTGTACAAGACCGTTATCATAAAAGTTTCGAATAAACGTCCCTTCACCACGTCTCGTTTCAATCAATCCTACCAGTTCTAAAGCACGCAATGCTTCTCTTACAGAGGAACGTCCTACGTTTAAGCGTGAACTTAACTCACGCTCAGACGGCAAACGATCCCCCGCCACCAAACCATCCTCTTCCATAATGGAACGGATTTTTTTTACAATTTCGAGATATACTTTTGTATTTGATGATGTCAATGGAAATTCCTCGCTTATTCTTTACCAATCAGCGCTAATTGTTTTGTTTTTTCAGCGATCTCATTTGGATCTACTTGACGGCGAGCTACTCCTGTCTCCATTGCTGCTTTTGCAACGTAAGCCGCTACTTGAGGCGCTACACGCGCGTCAAATGGTGCCGGAATGATATAGTCTGCATTTAACTCATCTTCTGCTACAAGCTCAGCAATAGCCTGTACAGCTGCCATCTTCATTTCTTCGTTAATTTGTGTCGCATGTACGTCAAGTGCACCGCGGAAAATACCAGGGAACGCCAGTACATTATTTACTTGGTTCGGGAAGTCAGAACGACCTGTTCCAACAACAGCTGCGCCCGCTGCTTTTGCCAATTCTGGCATAATTTCTGGAACTGGATTCGCCATTGCAAAAATAATCGCATCGTCATTCATTGTACGAACCATCTCTTCTGTTAATGCACCTTCTGCAGATACACCAATGAATACGTCCGCACCTTGTACAACATCAGCTAAAGAACCTTCTATACGATTCTTATTTGTATATTTTGCAACTTCATCCTTCACCGGATTCATACCTGTAGGACGACCATCATAGATTGCGCCTTTACGGTCACACATAATAATGTCGCGTACACCATAGCGATATAAAAGTTTAATAATTGCAATACCTGCTGCACCTGCGCCATTTGCGACAACTTTAATGTCAGACATTTTCTTTCCAACTAATTTCAGTGCATTTACAAGACCTGCTACTGTTACAATAGCTGTTCCGTGTTGATCATCATGGAAGATAGGAATATTTGTTTCTTTTTTCAAACGCTCTTCAATAATGAAGCAGTTTGGTGCTGCGATATCTTCTAAGTTAACGCCGCCAAAAGTTGGCTCCATTAATTTTACAGTTTCAACAATTTTATCTACATCGTTTGTATTTAAGGCAATTGGGAATGCATCTACACCAGCAAAGCTCTTGAATAATACAGCTTTACCTTCCATTACTGGAAGAGATGCTTCAGGTCCAATGTTACCAAGACCAAGTACAGCTGTTCCATCTGTCACAACTGCTACCATATTTCCCTTCATCGTATATTCATATACCTTACTTTTATCGTCATAAATTTCTTTACAAGGTTCTGCAACCCCTGGAGAATATGCAAGACTTAAATCTTTTGCATTTTCTACTTTTACTTTTGATACAGTTTCTAATTTTCCTTGATGCACTTTATGCATGTGAAGTGCTTCTTCACGAAGTGTTGACAAACTATCCACTCTCCTCAAATTATTCTTGCTGATATCAATTTCTCCAAGTGGTCTGACCACGAACACTACTACTATAATAATCGAAGTGTAGGGAAATTGTCCATTATATTTTCACAACTACATTTTCTTCCCCGACAATTTCACGAAGTGCTCCTAAACATTCTTCACTTGGATGAATCGATAAACTCCGAGATAATTGTACCATTTTATGTTCCTTTTCATAATAAATTAGTACTTTCGCAAAACCTGAATAGTCGAACAATATTTTCGTAACCTGATTTAAAAGCTTTTTCTCATACTGAGACGGCAATTTCACGTAAACAGATGCGTCTTTCTTTTCTTCATAAACATCCATTTCCTCTAGCGGATATAGTCCATTTACAATCCATTGCAGCTTATGATTTCTTAGCTCAATCGTACCGTCAACTAAAACAATTGCTCCTTCTTGCAACTTATCCGAGAAATGTATATACGTTTCCGGGAAGAGGACCGCTTCCATTTCATCATTTTGATCACAGAATGTAATAAATGCCATCTTTTGAAACTTTTTCGTACGAATCACTCTCACACTTGTTATATACACAATAGCTCTTTGTACTTTTTTCTTGTGTCGCATCGCCTGAGCGAGAGATGGAATTTCTAATTCTTTTGCTAACTTCACATATTGCGCTGTCGGATAACTTGATAAATAAAAGCCAAGCGCTTCCTTCTCTTTATTTAGTTGTTCAATAAAAGATAACTCTTCTCCTTGTACATATTTTGATTTTGGAACAGCATCTCCTAAATCACGTGCGAGATTCGCGTACTCTAACGCCCCTTTAATACTTTTCCATAAATTCGTTCTCGAAACACCAAAATCGTCAAAACATCCCGACCAGACGAAAGCTTCTAAATTACGCTCCGTTACGAACTTTGACGGCATACGAAGACAAAATTCAAATAAATCTTCGAACATTTTTTTCTCTCGTTCTTCTAATAATGCCGTCACTGTAGCCATTCCAATATTTCGGATCGAAAGTAAACTGTAACGTATCGCATTCCCTTCTATTTGGAAGTTGTAGCCACTCCTCTGAAGAGACGGTGGCAAAACGTGAAAACCTTTCCGCTTCGTTTCTCGTATATACTGTACAATCTTATCTTCATTTCCAATTGCGCTTGATAATAATGCCGTCATAAATTCCAGCGTATAATTCGCTTTCAAATAGGCAAGCTGATATCCGATCATACTGTAAGCTACAGCGTGACTTCGGTTAAAACCGTAATTCGCAAATCTTACAATTAAATCATAAATTTTCTCTGCGGATGTCTCATCATAACCATTTTGCAAACATCCTTGGACGAAATGCTTACGTTCCTGATCTAAAATATCACGATTTTTTTTACTCACCGCACGGCGCAGTAAATCTGCTTCTCCGAGCGAAAAACCAGCTAACTTCGATGCAATTTGCATAATTTGTTCTTGGTATACAATGACGCCGTATGTTCTTTCTAAAATTGGCTTTAAATCCAGATGTAAATATTCAATTTTTCTTTTTCCATGTTTCGATTCAATAAAAGTCGGTATCTGTTCCATCGGTCCTGGTCTGTATAACGAGTTAACAGCTACGATATCTTCAAACTCATTCGGTTTTAACCCGCGAAGTACATTTCGCATACCACCCGACTCAAGCTGGAATACACCTGTTGTATCCCCTCTCCCTAATAATTGGAACGTCTTTTCATCTTGAAGAGGTAAGTTTCTTATATCGATTTCTTTCCCTGTTTTGTTCGCGATAAATTTTATAATATTTTCAAGTAACGTTAAATTACGTAATCCTAAAAAGTCCATCTTAAGCAAACCAAGTTCTTCTAGCGCATCGGCTGGATATTGCGTAACATAAACATCGTTATGTCCTTCTTGAATTGCTACACTTCCTGTTAGCGGTTCTTGACTCATAATAACACCAGCCGCATGAATAGACGTATGACGTGGTAAACCTTCTACACGTTTTGCGATTTCAAATACACGCTCATGCAGAAGATTCCCTTGTATAAACTCACGAAGTGATTGTGATTCTTCATATGCATCTTTTAACGTTATACCAAGCTTTGATGGAATAAGTTTTGAAAATATATCAATATCTCGCGGCGGAAGCCCCATTACGCGGGCAATGTCTCTAATTGCCGCTTTTGCTGCAAGCGTACCAAACGTTACAATTTGCGCAACACGGAGCTGACCGTATTTATCTTTCACATAGCGAATCATCTCATCACGTCTTACGTCTGGAAAATCAATATCAATATCGGGAAGCGTCACACGTTCAGGATTTAAAAACCTTTCAAATAATAGATCGTATTCAATTGGATCAATATCTGTAATTTCTAATACGTATGAAACGAGTGAACCAGCTGCCGATCCACGACCTGGTCCTGTTAGAATATGATTTTCATGTGCATACTTCATAAAATCCCATACGATGAGGAAATAATCACTAAATCCCATACGAGAAATAACATTTAATTCATGATCCAAACGCTTTATATGCACTTCTTTCGGTTCACCATATCGTTTCCGCAAACCTTCTTCACAAACACGACGCAAGTATATATCACTCGCTTCATTAGACGGAACAGGAAACTTCGGAAGTTGATTTACATGGAACGGTATTTCTACTTGGCAACGCTCTGCAATTTTTATTGTATTTTGGATTGCTTCCGGCGCATGGGAAAATAGTGCTTCCATTTCATCCGATGACTTTAAATAATACTGATCTGTTTTCAGCCTCGGCCTATCTGGATCAGTCATTTTCGTTCCACTTTCAACAGATAGTAAACATTCGTGAACAAGCGCGTCACTTTGATTGATATAGTGCACATCGTTTGTTGCAACGACTGGAATATTAACCCTACTAATAAATTCAGGTAGTTTCTCTTGTAAAAGCAACTCATCTTGAATCGCATGATGCTGCAAACTCATATAAAAATGGCCAAACATATTTTGATACGTGCGAGCTACTTCTTCAGCCTGACTCTCATTGTCTTCTAGTAATAATTGCTCAATTTCGCCATCTTTACCTGGTGAAATTGCAATTAATCCTTTCGCATAATGCGCAAGCCACTTCTTAGGAATACCTTCTTTGGACTTTGTCATAATACTGCTAGAAATCTTTAATAAATTTTGGTAGCCTATTTCATTCTCAGCAAGTAATACAAGCGGATAAGACCTTTCTTCTTCTTCACTAAAAATAGAAGCGGTTAATCCAATAACGGGCTGTATACCATGTTTCTTACATGCTTTATAAAACGGAATAACGCCATACATAACATTTTCATCCGTAATAGCCAGCGATGAAAAACCGAGTTCTTTCGCCCTGACTACAAGCTCATCAATTTTACAAGCACTTTTTAATAAACTAAAAACGGTTTGACATTGTAAATGCACAAACTTCACTGTTGTACCCTCTCTTTACCTATTTGACTACTTTTATTATAGGTGATGAGGAAAGCGGAAATCAAAACATACTTCTTATACTTTGTCCATATATATGAAGAAGAAAGGGGAATGACGATGGATGTAAGAGAACATACTTTTTTCTCTCTGCTTATTATTAGTTATTTTATTGCCTTTGGGGTTATACTTGGCGGTTCATTAATTGGTGGATTTGGTGCGTTTCTTATCGGAAAACCAGCTCTAACTTACATTAATCAATTCGCCCAAAATTTAAGAATTTGGGCACTCGTTGCAGCAATCGGCGGAACATTCGATACCTTTTATAGCTTTGAAAGAAGTTTCTTTGGCGGAGATATGAAAGATATCGTAAAGCAAATTCTCCTTATTTTTTTCGCAACTGGTGGTATGCAAACAGGTCTCATTATTATTAAATGGCTAACGCAGGAACATGTATGAGAGTACCAAGTGCCAATACAGCAAAAAGATGGTACTTAGTATTAGCTGGGGCTGCTGTTGGAGGCGTGTTGAGCTGGTTTATTTTTTTGTACATATACGGTGTTTTTCAAGAAGAACAAGCTAGTAAAATAGCAGAACAAAGAGAAATTATAGAAAAACAAGAAGCAAAGCTCCACGTCCTTCTCGAAGATCAAGAAAAATTGAACACTGAAAATAAACGGCTCTTAACCATTCAAGAGATTAAAATAAAACTTATCAATCGAGAAAAATACGATTTAGACAATCTCACACTCGAAAATATGACTACATCTATCCATAATGACCTCCAACATCTTTTAACGAAAAACATTCAAAGTATCGCAAAAAATAAAGACCTACTTAAAAAGGTAATCGAAAATAAAACGTACAAACATTACGATCGGCTATACCGTTTTAAAGTCGATACAATATCTTTTGATACAGTGCTTGAAATTAGCATTACTATAGAGAAAGAAAAATAAAGAAGGAGGGCTTTAGCGCCGCTCCTTCTTTTCGTTCTAACATATAGTCTCTTATTTACAAATCTCACGTAAATCAGCAAAAAGACGATCCGCTTCTTCCCAAGAAGATGCCTTCGCACCAGAAGCCATCGGATGCCCCCCGCCGTTATATTGCATTGCTAATTTGTTTATAACTGGTCCTTTTGAACGAAGACGAACACGAATTACGTCGTCTTCCTCTAAAAATAGAACCCACGCCTTTAATCCATCAATATTGCCAAGCGCTCCAACAACACCAGATGCTTCAGAAGGAAGTACATCAAACTCTTCTAATACTTCTTTCGTTAATTTAATGTAAGCTGCTCCTTCTTCTACCATCGTAAAGTTTTGTAAAATATAACCGTTTAAACGAGCAATTTTTTCTTTTGTCTTATACATCTCATTGTATAAATCTGTGAATTTCACACCCATGTCAACAAGCTCACTTACGTAACGAAGTGTTTTTGCTGTCGTATTCGGGAATAAGAAACGACCTGTATCTCCAACAATTCCTGCTAAAATAAGGCGGGCTGCTTCTTTTGTTATTTTTAATCCTTTATCTTTCCCATAGTTATAAAACTCATAAATCATTTCACTTGTAGAACTCGCTGTCGTATCTACCCACGTAATATCTCCATATGGATCTTCATTTGGATGATGATCAATTTTAATTAACATCTTCCCTTTTGTATAGCGTTGATCGTCAACACGTTCTTGATTCGCAGTATCACAAACAATAACAAGCGCATTTTCGTATACACTATCTTCAATATCATCCATTACTCGTAAGTATGCTAGTGACGGCTCATTGTACCCAACCGTATAAATATTTTTCTCTGGAAACGATTCTTGTAGAATTGTACCAAGACCACCCTGTGAACCTAACGCATCTGGATCCGGACGCACGTGGCGATGAATAATAATTGTATCAAACTCTTTAATTGCTCCTAAAATTTGCTCATGCATATGTATAATCTCCTTTTTAATCAACTTCTTCACTTTATCCTCCATTATAACGGAAAGTATTTCATACATGCGAACAATTGCTTTATAATAAAAGTTAGAAAGTTTAGATATTTCTTTTTCTTTTCTATTATTTTTCACAAAGCGATGGGAGTGTTCATTATGCCAGTATTAGTCTTCTGTATTATCGTCTCATTTATGTTGTACCTCTTTTACAAAACAAAATACTTTCGTACAAACCGCCCAATGGAGAAAGGTTGGCTCTCAGGAAAATCCGCAATGGCACTCGGTTCATTCGTTTTATTTTTCGGGATAAACCAATTCTTTTTAGAACTTTCAACCGCTCGTATTATCGTTGGTGTTTTATTCGTTCTATTTGGTAGTGCAAGTGTATTTAACGGGTTTCGCCAATACAAACATTTCTTGCCATTAGCAGTTAAAGAAGCTGAAGTCTATGAAGCAACGTAAAAAAGCATCAATATTGTGATGCTTTTTTACGTCCCTTAACTTTCAAAATCATATACGCAACAAACGCAGATGGTATATTAAATGGGTTCCCTTGTACGTGAAAATGTAATTGTTCTTCTCCAAAAGACATTTTTTCATATAGCTCTCGCTGAGATAATCCTGTCTTTTCCTTTTTTTCATGTAAACCTTGTAAATATAAATATTGAATCGGTATCATTACAAGAAAGTAAAATAGTGCGATACTACCAAAAAAGAGTACGGCTGACGACATAATGCATACCACCTCTCACGATTCCATTTTCTTACAATATAATCATAACACAATATACAACTGAATTGAATTATTATTCCGTCTTTTCTCACATTACTTTTCCACTCCATCCCATACATATTTCACTAAAACTCCCATCTAAAATCATGCCTTTCAAATTTAAAACAACAAAAAAAGATGGAACAAATCAAAACGATTTGTTCCATCTTTTTATTTATCGATTAACTGAACCATAAGTAATGCTTTTCCAACAACATTACCTTCATGATGCACCTCTACATCGACCTTACCAAATTTACGTCCAATTTCTAATACTTTTGGATGAACAGATACAACATTATCAATTTGAACCGGCTTTACGAAATAAATCGTTAAGTTTTCAACAATTAAATCACTTTTCTTTTGCGCACGAATGACGCGATTTGTCGCTTCTGTCACAATTGTTGCAAATACACCGTACGATAACGTCCCGATTGAGTTCGTCATTTGCGGCGTCACCGAAAATTGATATAGATGCTCATTCTTCGCTTCTTTTGGTGTCATAAATTGATTCGTTACAATATCATCAATGGTTTCTCCAACTTGTGGCTGACGTTGAATCATTTGCAGTGCCTGAAGTACATCTTGACGGCTAATAATACCTTGCAGTTTGTTTCCTTCCTCAACGACAGGAAGTAATTCAATTCCTTCCCACACCATCATACGTGCCGCAGCTGCGACAGACATTTTACCGTTCACTGTAATTGGGTGTTTTGTCATTACTTTATCAATTGGTGTTTCTTTCGCTACTCCGATCATATCTTTTGAAGTTACGATTCCTAGTACTTTGTTACTTTCATCGACAATTGGATATCTTCCGTGCATTGTCTCTTCGTTATATGCATGCCATTGCTGTACTGTATCACTCGGCTTTAAATATAACGTTTCTTCAATTGGCGTTAAAATATCTTCAACGAGTACAATTTCTTTCTTAATAAGTTGGTCATAAATTGCACGATTAATTAACGTTGCGACCGTAAATGTATCGTAGCTACTTGAAATGATCGGCAGCTTTAATTCGTCTGCTAATTTCTTCACATGATCTTCCGTATCAAATCCGCCCGTAATTAATACAGCCGCTCCAGTTTCTAGCGCTAATTCATGTGCATTGGTACGGTTACCAATAATGAGTAAATTCCCAGCTTCTGTATAGCGCATCATCGCTTCTAATTTCATAGCTCCGATTACGAATTTATTTAATGTTTTATGTAGTCCTTCTCTGCCCCCAAGTACTTGACCGTCGACAATGTTAACGACTTCTGCATATGTCAGTTTTTCGATATTCTCTTTCTTCTTTTGTTCAATTCGAATTGTTCCGACACGTTCAATTGTACTAACATATCCTTTATTTTCTGCATCTTTAATTGCACGGTAAGCGGTCCCTTCACTTACACTCAAATCTTTCGCAATTTGTCTTACAGAAATTTTATGGCCTACTGGCAGGCTATTAATATGTTCTAAAATTTGGTTATGCTTGGTAGCCAAATGGTTTCACCATACTTTCTTTTCCCTAAATTCTTCATGTGTTGTACTTTCAGTATACTATATTTTCAAAACTGTTACACTCTCTCTTTGCATACCTGTACTATTTTTTTTATAACAAAATGACGCTTACATTCCACCAGTCATTCTATTACAACAATGTAATGCTATTGTCATCTCATTCGATAGTTCGCCCACTTAATTGCCTATACAATTAAGACAAGAAATAAAACAAAGGAGCGAACACATGATGAAAAAACTTTTAGAGGTTGTAGGTGCTGTATTTTTAGCTTTCGTAGATGGGAAAAAAGTTGCAATGGAATTGAATGAAACACCTGAACAACCACGTACCAAAAGAGAAGAATCACCAAAACAAATACAAGCATTAAAAGCTGTCCTACACACGTAAAAAACCCTTCACTTTTCTTTTCAAATGAAGGGTTTCTTTTCTATAGTGTAATACTTTCTCCAGCTTCTAATACTTTCCCTGTACAATTTTGTAGCTTTTCTACAAATTGATATGGATCTTGTTCAATAACTGGGAACGTATTGTAATGCATCGGTACAACAGTTTTCGCATTAATCCATTTTGCCGCTAGTACAGCATCTTCTGGCCCCATTGTGAAATTATCACCAATTGGTAAAAATGCTAGATCAACTTTATTTAATTCCCCAATTAACTTCATATCAGAGAATAGTGCAGTATCTCCTGCGTGGTATACAGTTTTCTCTTCTGCTGTAAATAAAATACCTGCTGGCATACCTGTATATGTAATCGTCTTATTTTCTTCATCAATATAACTAGAGCCGTGGAATGCTTGTGTAAACTTCACTTTTCCGAAGTCAAATTCATGTGAACCACCAATATGCATCGGGTGTGTATTTACACCTTGCCAACTTAAAAATGTTGCTAGTTCAAATGGCGCTACAACAACTGCATTATTTTTCTTCGCAAGTTCTACTGTATCTCCAACATGATCACCGTGTCCATGCGATAAAAGAATTGCATCCACTTTTACATCTTCAGTTTTTAAATCTGTTTTCGGATTACCTGTTAAAAACGGGTCAATTAAAATAACTTTTCCATTCGCCTCAATTTTCACAACTGAATGTCCATGATAAGATACTTTCATTATTACATTCCTCCCCTGTTCACATTCTCACTTTGTATTCTACATGATTTTTCAATTCCCTGTCTTTTCTAACATCTATTTACTTGTCATAACGCTTTCTTCCGAGTTAAAGTTATATTTGTAATTAAATATCTCGGGGGTGCCAATCGATGAATGCTAGATTAGAAAATTTAATGCAATGGCTAAAAGAAAAAAACGTAGAAGCTGCGTTCTTAACTTCTACACCAAACGTCTTCTACATGACAAACTTCCACTGTGAACCACACGAAAGATTACTTGGTATGTTTGTATTCCAAGAAAAAGAACCTATTTTAATTTGCCCTAAAATGGAAGAAGGTCAAGCACGTAACGCTGGCTGGGCACATGAAATTATCGGATTTACTGATACTGACAGACCATGGGATATGATTGCAAAAGCAATTAAAGACCGCGGCATCAATGCAAATGCAGTTGCAATTGAAAAAGAACATTTAAACGTAGAGCGCTACGAAGAATTAACGAAATTATTCCCAAATGCAGCTTTCAAATCAGCTGAGGAGAAAGTTCGCGAACTTCGTTTAATTAAAGATGAAAAAGAACTTTCTATTTTACGCGAAGCAGCTAAAATGGCGGACTATGCTGTTGAAGTTGGTGTAAATGCAATTAAAGAAGATCGTAGTGAACTAGAAGTATTAGCAATTATTGAACACGAATTAAAAACAAAAGGCATACATAAAATGTCATTTGATACGATGGTATTAGCAGGTGCGAACTCAGCTCTTCCACACGGTATTCCTGGCGCAAACAAAATGAAACGCGGTGATTTCGTACTATTTGATTTAGGCGTAATCATTGACGGTTATTGCTCTGATATTACACGTACAGTGGCATTCGGCGAGATTTCTGAAGAACAAACTCGTATTTACAACACTGTACTTGCTGGACAACTACAAGCAGTTGAAGCATGTAAACCAGGTGTTACACTTGGCGCAATCGACAACGCTGCTCGTTCTGTTATCGCAGATGCAGGTTACGGAGACTTCTTCCCACACCGACTTGGTCACGGACTTGGAATTAGCGTACACGAATATCCAGATGTAAAAGCTGGTAACGAGTCTCCATTAAAAGAAGGTATGGTCTTCACAATCGAACCTGGTATTTACGTACCAAACGTAGGTGGCGTTCGTATTGAAGATGATATTTACATCACAAAAGACGGATCAGAAATTTTAACGAAATTCCCGAAAGAGTTACAATTTGTAAAATAATAGAAAAAGGCAGCGGGAGTGCTGCCTTTTTCTATTTCCCTACTATTTCAAATTTCTCTACAATCATTTTTGCTGGATAACTTTCAAGTATTTGAGAAAACCATACTTTTATTTTATCCCCTGTTTTTAACTGTTTATATGCGTCTTTGTCCTTAAAGCTCAAGACTATATGTGCTGGATGCTCTTTATTCATTTGTTGTTCTATATAATGTTGCAACTCTACTTTTGTTTCAACCGTTTTATCATCGGCAAAAAACATCGTGTCATTTCTTAATATGATATACCCTTCTTTAGGTACTTCTTTTACCGTTACTTGCTCTACTTGTTTTGTATCACACGCTGATAATACGACTAGAAATACACTTAAAAACATAACAATTTTCATATGCCTATTCATTTTTAACTCCTTACTCTAGGCTATTTCAAATTTAACACCATCTTCTCCTCATACTTATCATCCCATTTAATCACAACTTCTATAGGTTCATCTTTAGAGATAGGCGCGCAACTTACACAAGAAGACTTCATTTCAACCTTTGCTCCTCTATGAACTTCTGACGTTTGTGTCATTGTACTAAAGGCTCCATTAATAGCAATCTCTAAGTTTTTAAATTCTGTCTTTCCATCCCCGCCCTTATATTGAAACGTAAACATTCCATCTTCACTGTCATCCTTAATATGCCCTTTATATTGTCCAGTCCAACTTTTGCTCTCGCTAGAAAAAGTAAAATACCAAATCGAGCAGCTTCCTAAAAAGAAAATACTAATGAAAAAGAATAACGCTCTCTTCATCATGCCCCTCCATTCAAATGCACTTATTTATTGTCTATTTCTTCCTTCTATTATACTATTAAAATACAGAATTTTCTAAAATAGGGGGTTTATATGTTACAACAACAGTTAGAAGAAATTCGTAATAATAATTACATACTGGATAACACACTTAACATTGATTCTTTAAGTTCCAATATGCTTGAGCAAATTGGCGATACTGATAGCTATTTAAGGGACAAACTCATCTACTCTACTTTTTTTCATCTCATCAAGAAGGAATATCTTTCACACACACAATTACAGAAACTATTATTAGAAAGCATCGGTGAAAAATATTTATTGTATAAGATTCATTCAGATGATGAAGATGCGGTATTTACCCGAGCATTTACAACATTATTAATTGCCCTCATTATTGATGCTGATACAAATCATAATTTCTTATCACAGACTGATATTTCAAATGTAAAAGATCAACTAATTCTATATATGAACAACGAACATGATTTCCGGGGATATGTGCAAAAACACGGCTGGGCACATAGTATCGCTCATGCTTCTGATACATTTGAGGCGCTTGTGAATAGTCCTAAACTGGAAACTTTATATTACGAAGAAATATTACAAACTTTATTAAACAAAGTTTGTGTTCATTCCATCTATTACAAATATGAAGAAGATGAACGTATCGTTTATCCGATTGTCGCAATGCTACAAAATGGCTTAAAGGAAGAAGCACTCATATTAGCCCTTCGTGATTTAGTAGCTCAATTACCCGTTCAAAAACAAACATTACATATTGAATCATACGAGTTTCTATACGGAAATATAAAATCTTTCTTACGCAGCTTATTTTTCAGACTGCGCAAGCTTTCTATATGCGAAGAAACAGAATGCGAAATTGAAAAATTGCTACAAGAACTTCCAAAATATTATTAAAAAAAGAAGGCCACTCAAAAAGTGCCTTCTTCTATTTCACTAATATTTAATTGAAATTTCACGATCCAAACTGAGAAAAGGTGGACAAGAAGCGCAAACGCCATACATGCTCCG
The DNA here is from genome assembly GCF_051915225.1 of Bacillus cereus group sp. MYBK95-2. Taxonomy (NCBI): domain Bacteria; kingdom Bacillati; phylum Bacillota; class Bacilli; order Caryophanales; family Bacillaceae; genus Bacillus; species Bacillus cereus group sp. MYBK95-2. Next base: position 1,063,986 of record NZ_JBQAEH010000001.1, read on the forward strand.
CTTAAAAAAGTTAGTATAGGATGCGAATACACGTGCCCCAATCCATAGGATACCGCCACGAAAAACATTGTTATGTAAATATAAATTGCTCCATGTATTTGCCTCATATAAACCTCCTTTTCCCATATTATAACATAAATTTTCTGATTATTCACATTAATTGCTTGTAATCAATATTTCTCAACTGTTACACCTCTTACAGCAGCCTTAATATATGGTGCTCCTTGTAAACTTTGTAAATCCTCTGTTTTGCCTGTTACGACTACACCGTATATTGGTAGGTCTTTTGGTTTGGTGTTTTTTATTTCTTTATAGTTTGTCCTAAAAGATTCTTAATATCCCTTTTATTTTCACTTAAAGATATCCAAATACAGCTGTTCTACATTTTTATCATAATAAAAAGCACATCTATTTTGATGCGCCCTTCACATATATTTTATTAACATATAAATCACTTTTTTGAAACAAAAACTCTCACTCATCTCTCTCCATACTATCGTTATGACTTAGTTTCCATAATAATTGAACGAGGATAAAACCCCAGCTTTTCATAAAACGATACAGCTTCATTTCCGTACACTACTGTTAATTCAATTTCATCTATCTTCTTCGCTTTAAACCATTCCACTGCACTATTCATTAATTTCAAACCAAATCCGTTTCTTCGGTATCTTTCATCAACGAATAAAACTTCAATCTTTCCGTTTACACTTTTGCTATACGCTATACAACATCCTAATATATTATCTGTTTCCGCCTCAACAATAATTCAATTCTATACTCTCCATACTTTGAATTTTGTTTATAAATTTCAATACGTTCCTCAAATGTCATTCTTGGATAGTCACCAGAAAAATGCCTTGATGTATTATTATGATATTCATGCAATTTATTTAAAGGTTCCCTTATTACTTCTATTTCATCGAGAGTGATATATTTATTACTAATTCTCATCCTACAGCATCTCCAATAATATATATTCCAACCAAAAAGATGACCCTTTTACGGTTATAAAATACCAATCTATTATTTCATCGCGTCCTTCACAACATCTTGAATCATAACGACTTCTGTTTTCATATCAACAGAGGGTGCTTCTTCATCAATACACTCATACCAAAATTCCAAGTGCTTTTTATCAATTTCATAATGAGAATTTTCGACAAGAGCCCCACCTTCTCCTTGCACAGAATACCAATATAAGTACTCTTCTCCATCTCTTATTTCCCGGAAAATTGTCTCAACGTACATCTTTTCGTCGTTTAATGTCAAAAGTACTTCTTTCATATTGTCATTCAGAAGCTGCATCCATTCATTTACTCGATGACTCTTACCAGGCTTAACTTTAAATCTCGTTAATTCTACATTCATTTTTCTTCCCCCGTTTTCTTACGTACAAACAAACTGTATTCTATTGGATGATAAAAACTTAATTTACTAGCTAATTTTCGCGAAGGAATATTGTCTACATAACAATCCCAGCTCGGTATAATATCATTTTGCATGCAATGTTCAATGAACCGTGTTGCAACAGCTTGAGCTAATCCTTTCCCTTGATGCGCTTCATGTGTTGCAATATCTATTTCAGCATAACCATTCCCGCTAAATATCGAGACACATTCAGCTACAATTATCCCATCTTGTTCTATACAAAATCCAAAACCACTATTCAAAAACGTTTCTTTTGATCCCCAATATTCTTTGTAGTACTCCTCTTTAAATTCACTGCTTCGCTCTATATCTCTTCTATCAATACGCTTCACTTCATATGTATTTTTGTTACAATCTCGTTTTCTCTCTTCAAAGGTTACGCTTTGAAATTTCATTCGCGGAATGTTTCGAAGTACATGACTAAAACGTTCTTCTATCATCATTTCCCACTCGTTACTCGAAGAGAACAATGTAAATCTCTTCTCTGTTTTTTCAATAGCCCTTTTTATAAAAGAAAATAAATCTTCGTTATAATTTTGATCATCAGTATCACCAAATAAATAATAAATACCGTTAGCTGTACGAATTAGTCCTGCTGTTAATTTCTCGTTTGCAAAAACCTCACCATCTATCACTTGATCACATACCGCATAAGCAAACGTCGTCGTTTTTGTATGACTTTCTAAAATCGGAAGGATTTTTCTATACTCGGCTACGGATAATTTTTTCATAATTGCTCCACTTTAATCGTATCCGCCTCTATATGTTCAAAACAAAGATTTACAGTTCTCTTTAATGCTCTCGTTCTATGAATCTTACATGCTGGAATTAAGATTGAATCATTTGGCTTTAAAACCGCTGTTTCTCCATCTTCAAAATCAATAAGTAATTCTCCCTCTAACACAATAAATAATTCATCCGAATTAGAATGATAGTGCCAATCATATTCACCAGTAAATACAGCGATTCGTAAGCAATGACTGTTTATATTTGAAACGACGAAGTTTTTATGTTGATCTTTAATATCCTTTGTTAATTCTATTAAGTTCACAGTCTCCATCTTTCGTCCCATCCTTTCATTAGTCGTTCTTCTAAAAAACTAACTTAATCTCCACCACCTCCGCAATCTCCTCCACCATCACTTGAGCTACTACAGTCATTGCTACTGTAGTCACCGAATCCACTTGATGAGCTTGAAGCGTATGAAGATTTTTTGCTTCTTTTTCTATCTTTTTTACTTTCATGACTAGGCCATACTTTATCAAATAATATAAAGAATAAGATTCCTTCTACCATAACAAGTAGAACGCCTAAGGTACTTTCAATAACATTGGGGGTTATCCCCAAACTTTTAAATATCCCACATAAATACAAGCAAAAAATCACATACAAGAACATACAAATATACCGAAATGTTTTCTCTATCGTAATGACTACTTTTTGTGAAAAAGGTATGTTCTGTTCCTGTTTTTTCTTTATATACCTTTGTCTCTTTGCCTGTTTTTTCTTCCTCTTTTTGCTCCCCATCGAATCCCCTCTTTTTATTATATAATTCTAAATTATCATAATAAAAATCGTTTTACACCAATAAATAACAATTATTCACATGTTATTTCTCCATATAAAAAAGACCCTCCTCACGAAAAGGAAGGTCTCAAATGTATTTCTATTATGATAAAGCAGGAGCTTTTTCAAGAAGCTCTTTTGCATCAGCGTATTGTAAGCCGTGAGCTTCCGCAACTGCTTCGAATGTTACATAACCATCTAATGTGTTAATACCTTTTAATAATGCAGTGTTGCCTAAGCAAGCTTCTTTGTAGCCCTTGTTAGCAATTTGTACTGCATATGGTACTGTTACGTTTGTTAATGCAAGAGTTGACGTACGTGGAACTGCACCTGGCATATTAGCAACTGCATAATGAACAACGCCATGTTTTTCGTAAGTTGGGTTGTCATGAGTTGTAATACGATCAGTTGTTTCGAAAATACCACCTTGGTCAATCGCGATATCTACAACGACAGAACCTGGTTCCATTGATTGAATCATTTCTTCAGTTACAAGTTTTGGCGCTTTTGCACCCGGAATTAATACTGCTCCAATAACAAGGTCAGATTCTTTAACAGCTTCTGCAATGTTGTATGGATTAGACATTAATGTTTTTACTTGGTTACCGAAAATATCATCTAATTGACGAAGACGTTCTGCACTTAAGTCAATGATTGTTACATCTGCACCTAAACCTACTGCAATCTTAGCTGCGTTTGTACCAGCTTGACCACCGCCGATGATTGTTACTTTGCCGCGTTTTACCCCTGGAACGCCTGCAAGTAAAATACCTTTACCGCCTTTGTTTTTCTCAAGGAATTGTGCACCGATTTGTGCAGACATACGACCAGCCACTTCACTCATAGGTGCAAGTAATGGTAAAGAACGATTGTCTAATTGTACTGTTTCGTATGCGATTGATGCAACTTTGTTATCGATTAATGCTTTCGTTAATTCTGGTTCTGGAGCTAAGTGTAAGTATGTGAATAAGATTAAGCCTTCACGGAAATAGCCGTATTCACTTGCTACTGGCTCTTTTACCTTCATAACCATATCTTGATTCCATGCTTCTTCAGCAGTTTCTACAAGTTTCGCACCAGCTTGTACGTATTCTTCATCTGTAAAGCCAGATCCTAAACCTGCTCCTTTTTGAACAAAAACTTCGTGACCATTTTGTACTAAATGTACTGCTCCCGCTGGCGTCATTGCCACACGGTTTTCATTGTTTTTAATTTCTGTTGGAATACCGATACGCATGATTAGTTCCCCCTTGAGTTATGAAATGACCCCTGAATCATTTTTTAAAGCGCTTTCTACGCTCTTATATTTTAACATAATATCTCAATATTTGACAAAAAAATAACACGAGTTTTCCGATAGATTTAATTTTATATTAAAGGACAGTATTATCCGCACCTCTCAGCACAATGGATAAACTGTCCAATTATTCGAAACTTCATCTTATTTTATTCTATCGATGTCTATGAATAACATCCACTGCACCAGTCACTTCAATAATTGTACCGGTAATCATATCGGAATCGTCCTCACATAAAAACGAAATGGTTCTTGCAATATCTTCACCTGTTCCAGATCTACCAATCGGTGTGTTATGCTCTTTCAGCTGACGTGCTTCTTGAATAGTTGCCTCTTTCATATCGCCAATAATATCACCAGGACATACCATGTTCGCAGTGATACCATACTCCGCTTCTTCATAAGCAACTGTTTTCGTTAATGAAACAAGTCCTACTTTCGCTGCGGCAAAAGCTGAACGATAAATCCATCCCGGTGCACTATCCGCCCCTTGAAATCCGTAATTAATAATACGGCCAAAGTTCTGTTTTCTCATGACCGGAACGACAAGTTTTAATAAATGAAATACCGCTGTTAAATTTCCCTGAATCATTTCATTCCATTCATCTTCTTCATAATCAACTAACTTTTTTCGTTCAAATACATATGGACCAGCATTATTAATTAAAAAGTCAATTTTGCCAAAACGGCTCATCGCTTCTTCTACTATTTTATGTAAATCTTCCTTTTTCGTGACATCCGCTTGCACGAATTGTAGACGCTCTTCCACATCTTTATATGTTTCTTTCATCGTTTCCATAGCCGTGATATCGCTATGGTACGTTACTGTTACTGAATAGCCTTTAGCCAATAACTTTTCTGTTACTTGCTTTCCTAAACCTTTCGTACCGGCTGTAATGAGCGCATGTCTCACAAAACTGCCCCCTTTTAAATTGCTATACTTCATATGTAACAAGTTCTCGCTCCAATTACAACTAAAATGAATTGAAACAGAGTTTTCAAAATTCTGTAACGTTTCTGGCAAGCACGTTACCAAAATTTGTTTTATAATTAAGTTGTAAACAGTTATAAAACAGATTGGGAGGAATTTACTATGAATAATACATATACAAATATTTTAATCGCGGTGGATGGTTCTAAAGAAGCAGAAAAAGCCTTTAAAAAAGCAATTCAAGTCGCAAAGCGCAACAATGCAACATTAACAATTGCTCATATCGTTGATGTAAAAGCATACTCAGCAGTAGAAGCTTATAGCCGTGCAATTGCGGAACGTGCAAATCTATTTGCAGAAGACCTATTAGAAGACTACAAAAAAACTGCGCTTGAAGCTGGTCTTGAAAAAATTGAAACTGTATTAGAATTCGGTAATCCTAAATCAAAAATTTCAAAAGAAATCGCTCCAAACCATAAAGTAGATTTAATTATGTGTGGTGCGACTGGTTTAAATGCTGTTGAGCGTTTCCTAATTGGTAGCGTCTCTGAACATATTATTCGCTATGCGAAATGCGATGTCCTTGTTGTTCGTGGTGATGAAGAGCAAGGTGAGCTTTAATTTATAGATAAAACACCAAGTCCACATAGGCTTGGTGTTTTTCATTTTATAAACTTCACTATAAACAAAAGACATGCTACGACAACAACGGTAATTGCCAACACATAAGGCGGAAGAAACTTCAAAGACCATAATGCCATCATAATCGTCGCAACCGTTAAGTACGTTCGCCTTGCACCTTCTGTCATTTTTTTACGAAATAAGAAAACATACAAATAACCAATTGGCGGCGTAATAAAGCAAAGAACGTATATGATTTTTGATTTTAAATACCACTTTTGTTCTCCAAGTTTCTTTATATCCCCTTCTATTCTCTTATGCTCTTGTTCTTTCTCTTCTTCTACAAGCGGATTTTCCTCTTCTCCTCGCTTTTCTTTCATATAAGGAAGAAAGTGCATAAAAAAATAGTATGCGAATACGAATGCTCCAAATCCAATATTTACTCTTTCTAATGGAATATGTTCACTAAAAAAAGCAGCAGTAAGCACTAAAGACAAACAGTATGTCATCATCCAAAAGGAACGTTTTCTCTTTTTCCGTTCCATTTCTTTTTTGCCTTGTATATCTTTTCTTTTCGAAAGCCATATAGAAATAAAGCAATCTACTACAAATAGAGCAAAAATAAATATCGCAACGTGTACTGTTTCTAAATCCTCAAATGAAAAGATATTTGGGAATGCAACATGTAATACAATGAATGTGTACAAAATTAGCCCTATAAAATAAATACGTCTCATTTTCCATCCCTTTCTTATTTCCTAACATTACGTTAACATACATTTTTTAGAAATAGACGGACAAAATATATATGTGTAAAAAAGGAGGATGCTATATGGATGATTCTGAACGCATTATTTTAGATGTGAACGGCAAAGAAATTGAAATGCTAGGTACGATTCGCACTCATTTTAAAGAGAAGCACGGCGTTGAACTAAGTAATGGTGCATTACTTCGTGATTTGATGGATATTGAGTATATTCGAATTACGGAAGATCGACATAAGTATGATTAAAAGAAAACGACTGCAGGCGAATGCCATCAGTCGTTTTCTTTCTTTATTTAAGCTCTTGATGTTTCCCGCCCATACCACCAGACTCATTGCTATCTTGGTGTACAGTTAGTTTATTTGTTTTCGCATCTTTTAAAACTCTATATGTATATGATTCATTTGGTTCATCTTTAAACTGTACATTCATACCATACGAATCCATTTTGCTATAAAAGGCCGGTTTTATATATAAAATATCACTTTCTTTATATCCTTTATCTTGTAAATGCCACATCGTTGCGATAACCGCTTCTTCTCGCTTTTCTTTTTCACCAACATATATATATTTGTCCAAAAGAAACACTTTAGCATTTGCAATTAAGCTAATTAACAGTACAATGATCAACACTATTTTTTTCATAGACTTCCCCTAAATTGTTATTTTTTACTACATTGTAACTTAAATGCTAGTAAAAAATAAAGTACGCCAGACTTTACTAGACTGGCGTACTTCCCAACTCAACTCTTAATAACTTCTTTCGTTAACCCCTTCGCCTTCTCCAAAGCGTTTTTGATTTGTTCAAATCCTGTTCCACCCGAACTATTACGACGCTTTACAGCCGCATATGGTGAAAGAACTTCATACAAATCTTCTTCAAATAAAGAGCTCATTTCTTTATATGTTTCAAGCGAGACATCTAATAAATAAATTCCTTTTTGTGTGCAATGTAGCACTAACTTTCCAACAATTTCATGAGCCTGACGGAATGGTAGTCCTTTGTTCGCTAAATAGTCAGCAATTTCTGTTGCGTTGGAGAAATCTTGCGTCACAGCTTGCCCCATTTTTTCTTTGTTTACAGTCATCGTTTCAAGCATGCCCGCCATAATATGAAGGCATCCTTCTACTGTTTTAACTGTATCAAACATTCCTTCTTTATCTTCTTGTAAGTCTTTATTGTAAGCGAGCGGTAATCCTTTCATTACTGTGAGTAAACTGAATAAATTACCGTATACTCTGCCTGTTTTACCACGGATTAGTTCCGCCATATCCGGGTTTTTCTTTTGCGGCATAATGCTGCTTCCCGTTGCATATTGATCGCTCATTTCAATAAATTGAAACTCTTGGCTACTCCATAAAATAAGTTCTTCGCAAAAGCGTGATAAGTGCATCATAAGCATAGAGGAGTTACTTAGGAACTCCAGTATGAAATCACGATCGCTTACTGCATCTAAACTATTTTCATAGATTCCATTAAATCCAAGAAGCTCCGCACTATACTCTCGGTCAATGGGGAATGTCGTTCCAGCTAACGCTCCTGCTCCTAATGGCGAAATGTTAATACGTTTTAACGAATCTTCATAACGATTCACATCACGCTCTAACATCCAAAAGTAAGCGAGAATATGATGAGCAAATGAAATCGGCTGAGCACGTTGCAAATGCGTATAGCCAGGCATAATGGTTTCAATATTATTTTCTGCTTGATGAACAAGAACAGTTTGCAATTGCTTTGTAGCTTTTATAATATGTTCTACCTTTTCTTTTAAATACAAATGCATATCTGTCGCTACTTGATCATTACGACTTCGGCCAGTGTGAAGTTTTCCTCCTACTTCGCCAATTTGTTCAATTAACATTTTTTCGATGTTTAAATGAATATCTTCTGCTTCTACTGAAAATTGTAGCTTATTCTCTTTTGCTTCTTTCAATAAATATTGAAGACCTATCTTTATTTTCTCTGCTTCTTCTTGCGTAACGATGCCTTGCTTTGCTAGCATCGTTACGTGTGCCATACTCCCATTTATATCTTGATTTACTAATTGTTGATCGAAGGAGATGGATGCTCCGAACTCTTCAACCCATGCTTCCGCTTCTTCTGTAAAACGTCCGCCCCAAAGTTTGCTCACGCTTCCACCTTCTTTTGATTCACTTGGCTGTATACTTTCGTCGGTAAACCGAATAATGAAATGAATCCAACTGCTGCATCATGATTAAATTCGTCCTGAGCAGTATATGTTGCTAATTTTTCATCGTATAAAGAGTATTCAGATTTACGTCCTTCTACAATCGCATGACCTTTAAATAATTTCACACGCACTGTACCTGTTACATTCTTTTGCGTTTCTTGTAAAAATGCATGAAGCGCTTGTTTTAAAGGCGAGAACCATAAACCATTATAAATAAGTTCTGTTATTTTCTGTTCAATCACTGGTTTAAAATGTGCTACTTCTTTTACGTGTGTTAAATCTTCCAACTCTTTATGCGCAGTGATTAACGTCATTGCTGCTGGGCATTCGTATACTTCACGAGATTTAATACCGACAAGACGATTTTCTACGTGATCAATACGTCCAACGCCGTGTTTTCCAGCAAGCGCATTTAACGTTTTAATTAATTCTGCAAGTGAATATGCAGTGCCATTTAAAGTAGTCGGTACGCCTGCTTCAAATCCGATTTCTACAAACTCTGGTTTATTCGGTGTATCTTCTAATGCCAATGTCATCTCATATGCATCTTCTGGCGGCGCTGCCCATGGATCTTCTAAAATTCCACATTCGTTGCTGCGTCCCCATAAGTTTTGATCGATTGAAAACGGGCTATCTAAATTAATCGGAATTGGTACATCGTTTTCTTTTGCATAGGCAATTTCTTCTTCACGTGACCACTTCCATTCACGTACAGGTGCAATCACTTCTAAGTAAGGATTTAATGCTTGGATAGAAACTTCAAAACGAACTTGGTCATTTCCTTTCCCTGTACATCCGTGTGCAACTGCAGTTGCGCCTTCTTGTTCTGCGATTTCTACTAATTTCTTCGCAATAAGCGGACGAGATAATGCAGAGACAAGAGGGTATTTCCCTTCGTATAATGTGTGTGCTTGCATCGCCATCAATGCATATTCATTCGCGAATTCTTCTTGAACATCAATCATATATGATTTAATTGCACCTACTGAAAGTGCCTTTTCTTTTACAAATGCTAAGTCTTTACCTTCCCCTAAGTCTAAACAAAGCGCGATAATATCATAATTCTTCTCTTGTAACCATTTAATTGCAACGGAAGTATCAAGACCTCCGGAATATGCTAATACAACTTTTTTCTTCTCCATTTTGCATCCCCCTAAGAATAAATATTCATTTTCTTTTATAATAATTCACACTTTACCACCTTTCACAAAATGTATCAAGAGTCATTTTCAAATTTTTTCAAACAATTTCGTCGAACTTCTTTCTGTTTTTCTGTACAATATAAGCAGGACAACGGGGGTGAACTTATGGAAAAGTATTTCTTATACGATGATCATCTAGGAATTGAAATTCCTCATTTACAAGAAGATTGGGAAGATATCCCCGAAAAAATGCAGCATGCTATTTTACTAAAATGGGAACAAGTTCGCGGGAAAATTCCTGATCGTATAAAAGAACTTGAGCACTATATTAATACAAAACAACATTATTTAAATAACGAAGAAGACTTCGAAGTTTCTTGTAAACTAAATTCAGAAATTGCCGATCTTGCTTCAATCATTAATGACCTTTGGCTTTGGTATCGACTCACTCAAAATGTATCTGAGGGGAAAGCACACCAATGAAAAAAGCATGCCCCTCAATAACTTTGGGTCATGCTTTTTTTGTCATAACATGATTTACAATATATTTCTTGTGCTGTTTTCGCCAAACATACATCGAATGGACCAACTAATATACTTCTTTCTTTCGGCAACTTTACAAAAGCAACAAGCTCTTCTTCATATTGAATTTTTTTCTGACATGAAATGCATATTAATTCTTTTCTTTTGAACATGTCTTTTAGCATACCTTCACTCTCCCCTTCATCTATCTATATTAATATACTCTCATAATAGTTAAGACTTGTAAAAAAATGACACATTCTGAATCGAATGATTCATATACTATGTACAAAAGGAGGTTTAAAAATTATGCGTGCTTTCGTTATTATCACTTTAACTTTTTTAAGTGTGATTAGTTGGGATGCGTTTTTTAAAGATAAAAGTGATGAAAAGAACACAACGGAATAAAACCCTTTTTTCTTACTTATTGGACAAACCGTTATAAACTGGCCAATCCTCCGAAATAACTTAGGCTTTTCTACAAAAATATTTAAACATAACATTTTTTGTAGATTCCCTCCGTTTATTGTCGGTTTCCATCCGCATACATTTTTTAAAAGTATGATATAATAGTATAAATCTTGAAGGAAGGGATTTTGATATCATGATCGCTCGAAGGAGCATGTGGCATCGTATTGACGAATCATACACGTAGCGTATTTTTTAGCTCAGATACTTTAGTCTAGCGAAAAAAATACGAGAGTGGGGAAATTATGATTGCCCGAAGGATAATTTGGCAAAAAAAAGACTCTTCTTACACATAGCGTTTTGTTTAGGACTTAATTGTTACTAACTAAACAAAACAAAGAAGAGCAGGATTGCTAAATGACGAATCCTACTCCACGTTTTGTTTAGTCGTTTTAAGACTTAAACTAAAACGAAGGTAGGGAGAATTGATGGACGAGAGGATTATTCGTTATTTCTTCAGCGACATATAGCGTAGTTAGTTTTTTCGTAAACTAACTGAAAGCTACATGTGAGCTCGTAGTTAGTTTACAACACAAAAAGGACTACTAACTACGGAAAGAAGGAATAACGATGAGGAACATCCAAAGTCGGCAAATTATTAAAGAAATTTTTATGGTTTTAATCGGTTCATTTATTTTAGCAGCAGCGCTATATCACATTCACTTCCAAAACCACTTAACAGAAGGTGGATTTGTAGGAATTGCACTATTCATTCAAAACTTTTATGATATTTCACCATCTATTTCAACTGTATTAATGGATATCCCAATTATTTTACTGTGCGCTTCATTTTTAGGTAGAAAAATGGTTGGTTATTCATTCCTAGGTTCAATTTCATTCGGAGTATTTTATTCCTTTATGGAAAATTATTCTCCATTTACGGTAGATTTATCAAATAACTTATTTATAGCTGCAGTAGTTGGCGGTGCGTTAGCTGGTATTGGACTCGGTTTTATATTACGATTTGGCGGTGCAACCGGTGGAGACGATATTTTAACAATTGTATTAAGTAAACGAACTCGTTTTACAATTGGGCAAATTTTCTTCGTCTTTGACGCGATTGTTCTTGCGCTTTCATTATATTATTTAAATTGGACAGAAATTGCTTTTACTATTCTTTCGATTGCCGTACAGGCAAAAACATTGGATTTAATTTATTATCCAAAAACAGAAAAAACAGCAGAAAAGCAGCCAGTATCTGTTCCAATGTCCAAAAAACATGCAACGAATTAAAAAAGCGAAAGGCTTCGGCCTCTCGCTTTTTTTATGCTCTTTTTTCTTTCTCGACTATATGGCGCACTTGATAAAATCTATTTGCAAATTCAGTAACGTTTCTTGTTAAACGATAATTCACTGTAGATCCAATTGCCATTCCAATTACCGGTATACCTTGGAATAATTTACGACGAAGAGCATAAATCGAAAATGTCTTCAAAATTTGTTTTAACACAACCTCAGTAGAAGCTGTTTGTAGCACTGCTTCGTCTCCTTCGTAAAAGAACGAATCTTCTTGCTCCAGCTCTTGCAATAAATTGTACCATGCATATTGCTGAAGTCTTCCTGGTAGTAATGACGCATGAAACACCTTTAACGCAAGCATCATTTCATACGGCTTGTTCACATCATGTCCAAATGATGTTGCAATAAGTTGGACTGCCTTCACATTTAATGCGATCATAACCGGAAAATCCGCCGTTAATAATAATAAACCTCCAGCACCTGTTGCCCCACCTTGTACAAATGAATATAGACGATGACGTGCTGTTTGCTGCTCTGCTATGTATGTTAATTGATCAATAGATAATGCTTTCAAATCTTCAAGCTGTTCAATCGATTCATCAAATAACCTTGATGTTCCTAAAATCCGATTACGTGCATCTAACTGTGCTTGTGAACTTTGAATAAATGCATGCAAATGAAAGAGCCATCCATCTGCTTTCGTGAAGAATTCTTTTCGCTTTTTCTCAGGTAATTTCGCAACTGTAGCATGTAACCATTTATCAAACACTTTTTGAAAATCGGTCGCTTCTTGCTCAACTAATTGCGCTTCCCATTCTTTTATATTGTCTAAAATGGCTTGTTCTCGCTTCGATCGCATCGTAACAACCACCTCGTTCGATTTTTTTCTATTGTAACATATTTCTGCTTATTCTTTGCAAATATGCTTGTCTATCTTTATTCACATACCATTTTTGAATGGCATAAAATATTAACAAAAAGGATGAGATAAATCACATGAATCTATCCGATATAAAAAAAGAATATAATGCGGTATTCAGCTTAGGACAAAACTGCTGGCCCGCTTGGGCATTATATCAATTAGAATTATCACCATTTTTTGGCGTTATTGATTTTATGCTAAGTCCCTCATTAGAAAAAGTGAATGTATTATTACAAAATCGATTTGACCGCTTTTTAAATCTCGAAAATTTATCCTTCATCTCATTTTGGGATGATGATGCAAAATTAAGATTAAGGGACAACCTTTATGAAATTGACTCCTGTCATGACTTTAAAACAGATGTAAATACACCAACTTCTTGGCCTTCTTATACAGAAATTAAGTTAAACTATGAACATCGTATTAATCGTTTTCTAGCTACAATTGAAACGGCAGAATCCATATTATTTATTCGAACTGGAGGAACATATGAAGAAGCATGTTCCCTAGAACAAATTTTATCTCAAATCGTTACACATACATTCTCTGTCCTGTTACTAATTCCTGCCGATATACCAACTATCACCCAAGAAGATTGGGGATTACAACGTATTTGCGTTATGAAATGTCCTATTATGGATGTATACCAATACAATGAAGCATTTTGGAAAGACTTATTTGATGGAATTACAATTAGACCGCACACTTAAATACACGATACTTTTATCACACCATACATTATAATCGTCCTTATACAAAACAAATAAGGAGTGATTCTATATGTATCCACGTGCAAAAGCTTTCGGTCTTGCTGTACATCAAGATCGCCTTCTCGTACAAGAATATTATACAGAAGGCGAAATATATTATCGTCCTCTTGGCGGTTCAATTGAACTTGGTGAAAAATCAGCACATACTGTTATTCGGGAGTTTAAAGAAGAGCTTCATACGGAGATAGAAATCACCAATTATTTAGGGTGTTTAGAAAATGTCTTTCATCTCGATGGAGACATTGGTCATGAAATCATTCAACTATATTCTTTGCGTTTATTAAACACGTCACTATATGAAATGAAAATATTAAATATACAAGATGAAGAAACAGTAGCGTATGCGAAATGGATTCCTATTACGGCATTCATTCAGAAAGAAAAAATATTATATCCAGATGGAGTTTTAAAATACATCCAAAAGAAAAAAGACGAAATCCTATAGGATCTCGTCTTTTTTTTCATATATTAACCAATATCTCCAAGACGTAGTACGTCACGAGCAATCATAACTTCTTCGTCAGTTGGAATTACGATAATTTTTACTGGAGAGTGTGGGAAGCTGATGAATGCTTCTTCACCGAATACGTTATTACGTTTTGCATCGAAGTATACGCCCATGTACTCAAGGCCTTCTAATACACGCTCACGAATAATCGCACTGTTTTCACCTACACCAGCTGTGAAGATGATTGCGTCTACACCTTTCATACGAGCAGTGTAAGAACCGATGTATTTGTGGATACGGCTTACGAATACATCAAGTGCTACTTTCGCACGGTGGTCGCCTTCTTCTTCTTTCGCAATGATGTCACGTAGGTCACTAGAGTAACCAGTAAGACCTAACATACCACTCTTCTTGTTTAATACGTTAACTACTTCTTCTACTGTTTGGCCTGTTTTTTCCATGATGTATGGAATTAACGCAGGGTCAAGGTTACCAGAACGTGTACCCATTGTTACACCAGCAAGTGGTGTGAAGCCCATAGAAGTATCGATAGATTTACCGCCTTCTACTGCTGCGATACTTGCACCGTTACCTAAGTGACAAGAAAGTAAGCTTAAGCTTTCAATTGGACGACCTAATAATTCAGCCGCACGCTCAGTTACATATTTATGAGAAGTTCCGTGGAAACCGTATTTACGGATGCCGAATTTTTCATAGTACTCATATGGTAAGCTGTATAGGAATGCAGATTCCGGCATTGTTTGGTGGAATGCTGTATCGAATACTGCTACTGCTGGTACGTTTGGTAATACTTCTTGGAATGCTTTAATACCAACAACGTTTGCTGGGTTATGAAGTGGTGCTAAATCGCTTAATTCTTCGATATCAGCTAATACTTCATCAGTAATTAAAACAGAGTCAGCAAATTTTTCGCCGCCGTGAACAACACGGTGACCGATACCGCCAATCTCATCTAGAGATTTAACGATTCCGTTTTCAGTTAACTTTTTAAGAAGCATATTAACTGCTACTGCGTGATCTGGAATGTTTGTAATTTCTTTTTGTTTTTCGCCATCTACAGTAATAGTGAAGATACTATCTTCTAAACCGATACGTTCTACTAAACCTTTTGTTAATACTGTTTCACTTGGCATTTCAAATAATTGGAATTTTAAGGAAGAGCTTCCTGCGTTAATCGCGATGATTTTTGACATCTAGTCTTTCGCCCCTTTTTCTCTTGGTAGTTGTGTGGATGTTTCCACAAACCGCTCGATTTTATCTGATCAAATTCACCAAATATGAAAACGTTTCATCATTAGCAAATTTTATACTCACGATTTTAATTTAAACATCGTCCGACATATATTTCAAGTGAAAAAATTGTAACACCAAGAAAAAATATATATTACAGATTTCAAAAAAATTCAGTTAAATCTTGTATATATTTAAAAATATGACATATTATATAAAACTGTACTACATGAATCACTAATGCTGTTACATATACCCAGCTTTATTTATGTGTTGCAAACCAAGTATTTAATTGATCCATAATGTCTTCCATCGCCTTCATGTTAGAGAATTTAGGCAACTCCACTAATAATGCCTGTTTTGGCATTGTTACATTAGCGCCTTTCTTTTGGAGAACAAATATACTTTTTGCATTTTTCTCGTTTTTAAACATGGAAACAGGAAGCTGTAATAACCCTTGAATAAAGCATGTTTCTTTAATAAATGCATGTAATTTTGGTGCCTGGTCACTTTCAAAAATGAAGTTTGGTACTAAGAAGAATAAGTAACCGCCCTCTTTCGTATGTTTCACACTTTGTTCAATAAATAAGTGATGGGCATACGACATTCCTTCATCTGCTTTTAATTTATATTCACTTGCACCGATTTCGTTTGGATAATAACCAACCGGTAAGTCTGAAACGACTGCATCAACTGGATCGATATAAAGTGGTGCTAGTCCATCTTGATGGAAGAATTCGATTGCATGCTTTTGTAAATTTGCATTTACTAAAGCAAGTTTAATTAGCACTTCATCCACTTCTACACCAAATCCACTCATTGTTAGTCCTTCTTTGGCGCTATTAAACACTGTAGTCATTAAATTACCTGTTCCAATTGCAGGATCTAAAACTGTGATCTCGTTTTGACCTTGCATAAATTTATGGAATAAGTAACTCATGAACATTCCAACTGCATCAGGCGTCATTTCATGATTCGCTTGTACGCCTTCTTTCATTCCTTTTAAGATGGCTAACTGAAATGCTTTACGAATTTCTTCACCTTTATATGTTTCTTCATTAAACGTACTATATTCACGATTCAGCCTTTCAATTGCTGATTCGGATAATTCCTCTTGTAAAATCGCTCCCTCAAACAAGTTATCACCTGTTTCTACAAGCGCCTCTAAATATGTTACATCTAATTCTTTACGTAAAACTACCGCAGAAGAATCAAAAATAGAAAATAATGTTTCTACTGTCTGACTCACGTACATTCCTCCTTCTCTCTTTTACACATAACTTATATCATACCACAAAGTGATTTTTTCCAAAAAGAAAAAGCGACCTCCTGTAAAGAGCTCCCCTTTAGTTATATATGATATAACGTTTTTTCTCATATATCGATGCTGTTACAGAGCAATATATGAGAAAAAACGACCTCTTTATAAGAGGTCATTTTCATCACATTACTTCGCAGATTTAGCTGCTTCTAATGCTGCTTCATAGTTTGGATGGCTTGTACCTTCGCTTACGTATTCTGCGTAAACTACTTTGTCATTGCTATCTACTACGAATACTGCACGAGCAAGTAAACGAAGCTCTTTCATTACTAAGCCATAAGCTTCACCGAATGAAAGGTCGCGGTGGTCAGAAAGTGTAACAACATTTTCTAAACCGTTTGCTGCACACCAGCGTTTTTGAGCGAATGGTAAATCAGCGCTAATTGTTAATACTTTCGCGTTTTCAATACCTGCTGCATCTTGGTTAAAACGACGTGTTTGTGCATCACACACACCTGTGTCGATTGAAGGTACAACACTAATTAATTTCACTTCACCTTTGTATGTTTCTAAACTTACTGGAGATAAGTCGTTTGCTAATACTTGGAAGTTTGGCGCTTGATCGCCAACTTTAACTTCTGTTCCAACTAAAGTCATTGGATTACCTTTAAAAGTTACGTTTGCCACTTGAAAATCCTCCCTTATTTAAACAAAATATGTACAATGTAAATGATAGTTTGTCCCTATCGATAATGCAAATAAAATCGCTTTATTTACAAAAAAATTAAAGAAGCTAACCTATTGATTAGCTTCTTTATTCGTTAAATTTGAAATTCAGGATCATCTTCTTTTCGTTTATCCATCATTTCTTTCACTTTATCAACAGCTTGTGGCGCTAATTCAATTATTTTATCGATGACGTGTGTTTGTTTATCTAAGTGCAATACTTTCACACCATCTCCATTTATAACAAGAAAGGCAACAGGATTAATAGAAACTCCTCCACCACTTCCTCCGCCAAATGGATGACGGCCTGAATGTTCTACTTTACCAAATTCACTTCCACCAGCAGCAAATCCGAAACTTACTTTCGAAACTGTAAGAATTACGCTTCCATCTGCCGCTTTAATTGGGTCACCAACAATTGTATTTACATCAGTCATTTGTTTTAAATGCTGCATTGCTGTTGTCATTAAACCTTGAATTGGATGGTCCATTCTATATCCCCCCTATGCTTGAACAGATTTTTCTGTCATACCAGATCTTTGTCTTCTCATAAATACGAGTAATTTGACGCCAGTTTTTATAGCGCGGAATATACGAAAAGATGCTGTTAACTCGCATCTTGATGCAAATCCTTTCCCTTGAAAAACTGGGGTAATTTCAAATTCTGGTACGTCGACAATATGCATATATTGTCCGACAACTCCAGCAGCCATACCTTTTGTCCCCCATGCATATCCAGTGACAATTCCAGTACTAGCTGCATCGCCTGCTCCAATTTGTGTATGCCATTTCCAACCATTGATTTTCACTCGTTTGAGAAAATCTTTAACAATAGTATGAACTTCTTGAAGCTTTTTTATCAGTTCACCAATGCTGTCAAGTTGCGCCATAATTTTATTATCGAGTCCGCCGTCCTCTTCAGCTTTTTCGATTTTCTGTCCTGTCTTTTTCTGCTGTTTTTCAATTCTTTCCAACACATCAAATGTATATCGAATCATCCATATTTTCACTTGAAGCAAACATTGCTTTTCCATTTCTGAATATAAAAATGTCACCTTAAGCTTTATTTTCGACAATAGTATAAACAAAATAAAAAGAAGAAGAATTATTATTCCAATTACGAGCCACTTCATACGTATCATCCTTTCACTCCGTACCCATTATCGACAAGTTTATTCATCGTTAAACAGAGTTTTATAAGATTGAATATAAAAATTTTTCTAAAAATAAAAAGGTATTTTGACAATTTATATCGAAATATATTATTTGAACATATCATCAGGGAACGGACTCTAATGATATGTAGCACGAAAAACAGAAAATTTAACTGCAGTGGAGGGATACATAATGGCAGATCGTCGCAATTTATTTTTCTTTTATGGTGATGACAAAGCAACGCTCGTTGAAAAAATGAAACCAATCTATCGTATTTTAGAAGAGAATGGATTTACCATATTAGATCATCCAAAAAATGCAAACGCTATCGTCAGTGTTGGAGATGATGCAACCTTCTTACAAGCCGTTCGTAAAACTGGTTTTAGAGAAGATTGCTTATACGCAGGGATTTCTACGAAAGATGAAATTTCTTTCTACTGCGATTTCCATATTGATCACGTTGATACAGCCCTTCAAGAAATTACAAAAAATGAAATTGAAGTGCGAAAATATCCAACAATTCAGGTAGATGTAGATGGCAGTACATCTTTCCATTGTTTAAATGAGTTCTCATTACGTTCTAGCATTATTAAAACATTCGTTGTAGATGTTCATGTTGATGATTTATATTTCGAAACATTTAGAGGGGACGGTTTAGTGGTTTCTACCCCAACAGGAAGTACTGCTTACAATAAATCATTGCATGGTGCAGTTGTTGACCCGCTTATCCCATGTTTCCAAGTAAGCGAACTAGCATCTTTAAACAACAACACTTACCGTACGCTCGGTTCACCTTTCATTTTAAATCACGAACGTACATTAACTTTAAAACTAAGACCAGACGGTAACGATTATCCTGTTATCGGCATGGATAACGAAGCGCTTAGCATTAAACAAGTGGAAAAAGCTGTTGTACGCTTAAGCGATAAACAAATTAAAACAGTTAAATTGAAAAACAATTCTTTCTGGGAAAAAGTACAGAGAACGTTTTTATAAGATTAAAATAACCGCAGAATTATGGAATTCCATAATTCTGCGGTTATTTATTTCCCCCGATTGACGCGAACAATACTCTCTTACTATCCGGCCGTTATTCTTGTCAGTTTTTGTCGGTAATTCGATATATTCCGAAAACCGCTCATATATTTTTACGCATCTTTTCTATAGACAACTTGGCCATCTATTACGGTCATTTCTGCTTGTATTTCTTTTATTTCTTCTGCCTCAATTTCAAAAATATTGCGGTCTAATATTGTAAAGTCTGCTTCATATCCTTTTGTAATTTGCCCTCGCTTCGCTTCTTTTCCAATTGCATAGGCACTTCCTGTTGTAAATAAAGAAACAGCCTCATATACCGTTAATCTCTCCTCAGGCATATAGCATATACCGTCAATAAAACTTCTACGTGTAACAGCGCTATATATGCCTAGAAACGGATTTACTTGTTCAATGGGAGCATCTGAGCCACCGTTGCAGTGTAATCCTGCTTCCAGTAACGTCTTCCAAGCGTACGCATAACGAAGACGGTGCTCGCCTAGTTTTTCAATGACTGACGGAAAATCTGATGAAAGAAAGACTGGCTGTATATCGATAATGGCTTGCAAGTTTTTCATTCTTTCTATCAACTCTTCACGAGCAAGCTGACAATGAATGATGCGGTCACGTAACCCTTCTGCTGGTGGATATAATTCGAGTGCATCAATGACATATTCAAGCGATAAGTCACCGATAGTATGAATCGCAACTGGCATATGTAAATCTCGTGCTTTCTTTACTAATTCCGCAAGTTCTTCACGTGAGAAAATCGCAACCCCATTTGTTTCCTTCGCATCTTCATACGGTTCACTTAATAATGCTGTTCTTCCGCCAAAAGAACCGTCAGAGAAAATTTTCATTGCTCCAAATTCAATATAATGTTCATTTTCATATTCTTTTCGTTCATGTGCTACTTCATGGTGAACGAGCAAATGGGCTTTAAATGGCATTTCTTTTATAACGTGAGAAAACGCATTATATGTTTTTCTAAAACCACCATAATAATTTAAATCTTCCGTATGCCCGCCAACAAGTCCGTATTTCCAGCAATCTTTAATCGCTGTTTGCAGAGCTCTTTGTAAATAAGCTTCATCAATTTCTGGCTGAACATGTTTAATTAATTCTTGCCCTTGTTCATATAAAAGCCCTGTTAACTTATTTGATGAATCCCTACCAATTTTCCCGCCTTTTGGATCTTCTGTCGCTGCTGTTATATTCGCTTCTTGCAGTATGTATGCATTCACCCATGTAACGTGACGACAAACTCTCTTTAATAAAATGGGATGTTCTTTCGAAATTTCATCTAAATCACGCGCGTGAACATCTTTCGTATCTGTAAAGTTATTTTCATTCCATCCTTCTCCAATAATCCAAGAGCCCTTTGGAGCTTCTTCCACTCGCTTCTGAACAAGAGTAAGCACTTCACCATAAGATGTGCAATTTGATAAATCTAAACGAAGCAATCTCTCCCCATGCCCAATAAGGTGCATGTGGCTATCAACGAGACCTGGAATCATCGTTTTGCCTTTTAAATCGTGCAATGTAACCGCGGCATATTGGTTTTCTAACTCTTCTTTACTTCCAACATCAACGATCGTACCGTTTTCAACGTAAACAGCGCCCACTTTTTCATTTTCTTCTCTCATTGTGTAAATGGTGCCGCCATACCAAATTTCTCCCATATATCCCATCTCCTTTATTTTTTATTGTATAAAAAAAAGCACCATTTCAAAACATGGTGCTTTTCTAAAAATTACTTTCGTTCAGTAGTAGACGTTGTAACTTGCCATTCAATATTAAATTTATCTTTTACTTGTCCGTATGCTGGGCTCCAGAATGTTTCTTGAAGTGGCATGATAACTTCTCCACCTTCTTGTAACTTATCGAATACTTCTTTTGCTTTTTCTGCATTACTAATTTGAATTGCGATTGTTACTTGAGATCCGATTGCATGCCCTTGACCTGGGAATGTATCAGAAATCATAAGATCCGTATTACCAACTTTTAAAGTAGCGTGTAAAACGCGCTCTTTCGCTTCAGCTGGAATCGGGTATTCTGGATTTTCAGGCATGTCACCAAAAGTTTGCATGACTTCTACTTTTGCATCTAAAGCCTCTTTATAAAACTGTACAGCTTCTTGCCCACTACCATCTAAAACTAAGTACGGATTAATACCTAAAATCATACGGACACCTCTTTTTTAAATTTATAAAACCGAACTTGTGTTCGTTTTTATTTTATCATTGATTTACATTTCATTCAACTATTTACTTCACTGTTTTCAAAATTATTTTGACGGAATCTCCATCTCTTGTTTTCTAAGTTCAATACGGCGAATTTTCCCAGAAATCGTTTTTGGTAGTTCATCTACAAATTCAATTTTGCGAGGGTATTTATATGGTGCAGTGAGTTCTTTGACGTGTTGTTGGAGTGTTGGAATTAGTGTTTCTTCGTTCTTTTCTATATTCTCTCTTAATACGATAAATGCCTTCACGACACTTCCACGAATTTCATCAGGACTTGCGACAACTGCACATTCTCTTACGTAAGGATGTTTTACAAGTGCATCCTCTACTTCAAACGGCCCGATTGTATAACCAGAGCTAATAATGATATCATCGCCGCGCCCTTCAAACCAGAAGTAGCCGTCTTCATCTTTCTTCGCTTTATCACCTGTAATATAATAATCACCGCGGAATTGCATCGCTGTACGCTCATCATCTTTGTAATATTGTTTAAAGAGGGCCGGCGTTTCAATGTGAACTGCAATATCACCAACTTCGCCTACTTTAACTGGAGTACCTTCCTCATTTACGATATCGACGTGGTTACCTGGCGTTGGTTTCCCCATTGATCCTGGTCTAATATCCATCCCTTTCATTACACCAACAAGTAATGTATTTTCCGTTTGCCCATAGCCGTCTCTCACTGTAATATGAAAGTGCTTTTTGAACGTTTCAATGACTTCTCTATTTAACGGCTCACCTGCCGATACAGCGCTATGTAATGCCTCTAAATTGTAGTGGCTTAAATCTTCTACCTTTGCCATTAATCTATACTCAGTCGGTGTACAACAAAGTACATTCACCTTATTATCGTCTAATAAGTTTAGGTACGTTTTCGGTTCAAACTTACCGTGATATACAAACCCTGTTGCCCCTGATCCTAAAGTTGCTAAAAACGGGCTCCAAATCCACTTTTGCCAGCCTGGACTAGCTGTTGCCCATACAATATCATTCTCTTCAATTCCGAGCCAATTTGGAGCGCTCGTACGTAAATGAGCGTATGCCCACGCATGTGTATGAACGACACCTTTTGGATTTCCTGTCGTTCCTGACGTGTAAGATAAAAAGACCATATCTTCTTTATCTGTCTTCGCCATTTCTAACATGTCACTCTCTGTTTCTAACGCTGTTTTTAAATTAACCCATCCATCTACTGACTGCTCGCTCAGGACAAATTTTCGAAGAGATTCCATCGCTTCTATATCATCAAACTGCCTAATATACGGCTCATAGCTTACTATCGCTTTTACTTCTCCATGTCCAATTCGATATTCTATATCTTTTTTACGTAACATTTCCGAGCTTGGAATTACGACAAATCCTGCTTTAATAGCAGCAATATACGTCATGTACGCTTCAATTAAACGCGGCATCATAATGAGAAGCTTGTCCCCTTTTTGCAAACCACTTTTTATAAAAGCGTTTCCAATTTTATTCGCACCTTGCATTAATTCAGCGTATGTAACTTCCCTTCGATTCCCTTTATCATCTTGCCAAATTAAAGCTAACTTCCCTTTATCACCTGTATATTTCTCTATTTCAGAAACTAAATTATAAGACGGTGGCGCCAACAATTCTTCTCGCTTCATAAAATATCCTCCCTTTTCTTTATGCCTCCTTTATATAATAAAGAATTTTCTGTTAATTTTGAACCCTCTTCTTTTGACAAATTTTTCAGTTCTGTCGAATTAGTAAACGAAATTACATCGACTTACCGACAAATAGCGACACAACACAAAAAAAGAAAGAGCGGGAGAACCCGCTCTTTCTAAGCCATCATATGGGATTATTTTTGGTAACCGCCTAATTGTTGCTCAGCTAGTGAAACTAGACGTTTAGTGATTTCACCACCAACAGAACCGTTAGCGCGAGCTGTTGCATCAGCTCCAAGTTGAACACCAAACTCTTGAGCGATTTCGTATTTCATTTGGTCTAATGCTGATTCAGCACCAGGAACCGCTAATTTATTTGTGCTACGTGACATGTTATATCACCTCCTTGTGAGTATAGAGTGTGATAAATAACATGACTTCATACACGTTTTAGATATGGTAATTTATGGTTTTAGAAAAGTTCTTCAAATTTTTCTTCTTCCGCCACTACTTCTACCGTTTGTAATACCATTGTTTCTTTGTTCGCTACAGCTTCATCGATCAATGGTGTGAAATCGTATTTCGCTTCAAAACGATTTGCTTTTTCACGTTTCGGCTTCGTCGCTGGGCTTGCTGGTGTGAATACAGTACAGCAATCTTCATATGGACGAATTGAAATATCATACGTGCCGATTTCTTCAGCGATTTTAATAATCTCTAATTTATCCATCGTAATAAGCGGACGAATAACTGGGTAGTTTGTTACTTCGTTAATCGTATGCATACTATCTAACGTTTGGCTTGCTACTTGTCCAAGACTTTCACCAGTCGTAATTGCAAGTGCGTTACGCTCCTCAGCAATACGTTCTGTAATACGCATCATCATACGGCGCATAACCGTCATTGAATAGCTAGATGGGATTTCTTTATTAATCGTTTTTTGCACTTCTGTAAACGGAACAAGGTGAAGCGTTACTCGTTTACAATACTTCGTTAACTCTTGCGCTAAATCGATTACTTTTTGTTTTGCACGCTCACTTGTGAAAGGTGGACTATGGAAGTGAACTGCTTCCACAGATACGCCGCGTTTCATCGTTAAGTAAGCTGCTACTGGGCTATCAATACCACCAGAAAGAAGTACCATTACTTTTCCGCCAACGCCAACTGGTAAACCGCCAGCTCCCATACGCTCATCGCACATGATATAGCTATAGCCACTGCGGATCTCTACACGTACATTTACATCTGGATTATGAACATCTACTGTAATATCTTCTGTATTTTCTAGAATGTGTCCGCCAATCTCAGGTAATAATTCCATCGTTCTCATTGGGAAATGCTTATAAGAACGGTGTACAGTAATTTTAAATGTTTTCACATCACCTTTTACTTGTAAGAAAGCTGCTAATGCACCTTCTTTAATGTCTTCTAATTCTGATGGTACTTTCATCGCTAAGTTAAACTTATGAATACCAAATACATCCTTCAATCTTTCAGAGACTGCTTCATGATCTTCACCATTTAACTGGATGTACATACGATCGTGTGTTGCATCGATTTTAATATTTGGGAATTTTTTCAGTTTGAACTTCACGTTATCTTTTAATGTGCTTACAAACTTAGAACGGTTCTTACCTTTTGTCGTCATTTCTCCGTAACGCACTAAAATATATTCATATTTCAACATAATTTCTTTACCTCATCACTTCATATAATTTTGGCATCGTCTCTTTTACAATACCTTCAAATTGTTTTACTTCTTCCATTGTGTTTTCTGGTGCCAAACTAATACGAATAGCGCTTGCAGCTGCTGCATGCGGCACTCCCATTGACACTAACACTCTGCTCACTTCATTTGCTTTTGAAGAACAAGCAGATTTCGTTGACACATATACACCGTGTTCTTCTAAAGCATGAACGACTACTTCTGGTTTTAAACCAACAAATGATACATTTAAAATGTGCGGTGCTGCATATGCAAGCGACGTGTTAATCGTTACATCTTCCATCTCTTTAAAGAAACGAACAAGCTCTGCTTGTAAACTTTGCAAATGAGCTACCTTTTCTTTCACTTGTTCCATTGTCATGCGAAGTGCTTTCACCATCGCTACAATGCCAGGTAAATTCTCTGTACCAGAGCGATACTTAAGCTCTTGTTGACCACCTGATAAAATCGGATCTAATCTTACGCCATCGCGTACATATAGAAGACCCGTTCCTTTTACACTGTGGAATTTATGTCCAGATATTGAGCAAAGATCAATATGAGACGCATATAAATCAAGCGGTACTTTCCCTATCCCTTGTACATGATCTACATGGAATCTTATTTTCGGATGATTCGATAATAACGTTCCAATTTCAGCAACGGGCTGAATTGCTCCAGTTTCGTTGTTCACATGAATAATTGACACAAGAATCGTATCTTCACGAAGTGCTCGTTTCACATCTTCTACCGACACAACACCATGCTCGTTAACCGGTAAATATGTTACATCAAACCCGAGTTCTTCTAATTGCTTATATGCCTCAAACACAGACGCGTGTTCAATATTTGTTGTAATGATATGTTTGCCGCGCGAACGATTCCTCATCGCTATCCCTTTAATCGCAAGGTTATTCCCTTCTGTTCCACCTGATGTGAAAATAATTTCAGAAGGTTTAACACGAAGAAGCTGCGCTGCAATCGTTCTTGATTGTGTTAATAGACGCTCTGCCTCTCCTCCAAGCGAATGAATAGAAGAAGGATTACCAAAATATTTCCCAGCAACCGTCACGTACGATTGAAGAGCTTCTGGATATGGCTTCGTCGTCGCACTATTATCAAAATAGATCATCGTTCTTCCCCTTTCAGCGCTATCACATCGTATAATCATATCATAAATACGTGTCATTACGCTAAGACTACGCAAAGGTTCCGTTTTATCTCGATTGGTGAAGGCTAATAATTGTCGAGGATGCCCTCCTATTACAGTTTCACTTTATCCCGCATGAACGGGCAATAAGACTCTCACCTCAAAATCCAGTTAGAGCAAAGAAGTTAGGTAGGAGTCGGGCTGTCCGTAAATGCCCGATTGGTGATGGCTAGTAATCAATGGGGATGAATCCTCCTACTGATTACAGTTTCACTTTATTTTGAAACGAATAACCTTGCTGTATTCCGCTATTCATTATAGCAACATCGTCTGCAAAATTACACAAAAAAACAAACCCTTTTATGAAAGGGTTTGTTCATTGTCTACATATTCAGCTATTTTTTGAACAACGCCAGGTTCAAGTTGCTCTAATACTGAAGCCGCTTGTTCTAAAGCTGCATCGTATTGGTATTCACGGAATAATTTCTCAGCATAATTTAAACTTTCTGCTAGGTTTTCATCATGACTACGGTAACGGTTACCGTACTGAATTAATTTTTCCACTAAATATGCTTGTCCAATTAACTCTTCTGTCATTTCAGCCACACCGTTCACAGTTGTGTATGCTTCTTCTAAACTGCTATTTACAGCGTTCATATTTAACGGCTTCACTTCTAATTGTTCATATACAGCTTGCATTGCCATTTGCCCTCTTTTTAAATCTTCCATAATACTCTCTGGAAGACCTGGCAAATTCGACTTTTGCATAAAGCGTTTCGTTTCGAAAATAGTATTTCGCATTTCTTGTAACTTCTCACGTGCTTCAAATTCTTCTTTGCGCATCGCTTGCAGCATTTCTTTATATTCTGCATGAAGTACTTTTAACGTTTCACATTGCTCATAAACCTCTTCTAGTTCTTCACGAATAATAGAGAAGGCAATATCTTGTTCTGCAACGCGTAATTGTAGCATTTCAAAACGTTTCGTTAAAATGTGCATTTGCTTTTCAATTACTTTTTGAGACTCAATGTCTTTATCTTGTAACTGATAGCTTTGTTTCACAAGTTGTGTTTCTGTTTTCGTTTCAATCGTTTCGATACGCATTTCTTCTAAGTCATCGTAAACAGAAAGTGTTTTTTGCTCCACATAATGTCTCGCATGTACTTCTTGTTCCAATTGATCGTAGAAGCCATCTAAACGTGTTTTTAAATTTTCTACTTTTTCAGCCGCTTCTGTTATATGAAGCTCCTGTATATCCATTAAACATGTTTGTAGTTGTTTCGTCATATCGCGAACTTCTTTAGGGACTTCCAAATAATCTAATACATAACCTTGTCTTACCATATCATTATGTCCGTGTAATAAATCTTCCAGCTGAACTGGTAACGTCGCTTGACACTCTACCAATAAATCTGGAATTTGGTGAATAATGATTTCTAAATCTGCTAAACCTTCTTCCAAACTAATAACAATTTCTCTCGCTTTTAAATAGTCGCCATTGTTTGTTGCTTCTTCAAAGGTTTTAAATTTCTCAGATTCAGCGTCTAGCATCTCTTCGATTTTCTGCTCTGCTGCTCCATACATATGTCTATGAGCAAGAACACTCTTTTTCATACTACGATATGTATCACGTAACCCTTCAATTTCCGAGCTATTTTTCTCATGGCTTTCTAACAATTGCTGTAATTCATTTAAAATGTCCGTAATACGATTATCAGCGTCATCTAAACCACTTATGGATTCGTTCATCGCATGCTTTGCTTTTCGGAAGGAGAATTGCGAGGCGAATTTTCGCGCTTGCGCTAAATCTTTGTCAGCTTTCGGAAGGGTTGTTGATACAATTTCATCCCATTC
The DNA here is from genome assembly GCF_051915225.1 of Bacillus cereus group sp. MYBK95-2. Lineage (NCBI taxonomy): Bacteria > Bacillati > Bacillota > Bacilli > Caryophanales > Bacillaceae > Bacillus > Bacillus cereus group sp. MYBK95-2. Next base: position 1,092,313 of record NZ_JBQAEH010000001.1, read on the forward strand.
TTCACGCCATTTACCAAACAGTTCTTCTGTTTGACCCGTCATGTTTAAATCTTTTACCCGTTTTAGTTCATCTGCCACAGGTTTATCTTTTATCTCTTGTTTCCACTGCTCCAGTGCTTCAATATCTTTATATGAACGATTTCTTATCACAAGCTCTATCATGAGCAGCACTAGAATAGAGCTTACTACAATGATAACGATCGTCAGGATAGAATCCATGCAAAAAAGCCTCCTAGTTATATCTCTTTTTTTGTCCGTTCCGTTTATGAAATGGAAGGCATTATGTATAAAAAGGGAATTCCCCTATATTTAACAACTAACAATGTACTAATCATACCATGTAATGGTTTGTTTTTGACCTAGTTTTTTTTAAAATTTCATGTTTCTTTCAATGTGATTGTAATCTTTCTCAATATTCCGCCTACCTCACTCCCTATCCTCAAATGATTGTAATAACAAACAATCTTTCGTATGGGATACGAAATAAATTTTCCGCATGAGTGGTGGTTCAACAGAAATTACATGTACATTTCCTTGCCTTACAGACTGCTCTACTGCCCTTTCTGGAAGTAACGTGATACCAAGGCCAGCTTTTACCATTGCAAGCATCGGTTCTGCGTAAGATGTTTCCACAGCTATAGTTGGTTTTACACCTATTTCATGAAACATGTTCATAATCATTTTCCTTACATCACATATTTCTGGATATACAATTAATTTTTCATTGTGCAGCTCTTCTATTTGAATGACTATCTTCTCTTTGTACGGATGATTATTTGAAACGGCACAAACAATTTTCTCTTGTTGCACTTCTTTTATATACGTAGCACCTTCTACTACTGAATCGATGAACATCGCGTCAATCTCCCGCGCTTTAAATAAATCTCTTAATACTTCCGTATGCCCGATTTGCCATTCCACTTCGAACTCATCACCTAATATATTTTTACATTCTGATATGTAATGCTCCGCTAAACTCGGTAGTATACCAATTGAAAACTTCCGGTTCTCTTGATACCCCCTCATTTCTGTTTTCACTTCATTTATTTGCTCCAAAATCGGTAACATTCTTTTTATAAATAACTCTCCTGCCTCCGTTAACTCTACTCCTTGCGCAGAACGTTTAAGTAAAGTAACCTCTAAATCCGCTTCTAACTTTTGAATTTGTTTACTAAGCGCTGGTTGTGATATATGTAAAATCTTACTTGCCTTTGATAAACTTCGCGTATGCTTCACTTCAATAAACGATCGTACTGCCTCCAAATCCATCGTACACACCTCTAACAAAAAGTTATAACCGTTATAAGAAATCGATATTTCCTCCTATAAACAATTACTCTTTATACTTATTTCATCAACTTACTATAACGAAATGTAAAGGGGAAAGATACTCTTGAACAAAAAACAAATGCTACTCGGATCCTTTCTATGCTTACTCGCCGTCACTGCCTGGGGATTTATGTTTCCTGTAATGGCAAGTGCTCTGCAATTTATCGATCCATTCTTCTTCACAACGCTTCGCTATGGATCAGCAGCTATTATTTTTCTTATTTTGCTATTAATTACTGAAGGAAAGACTTCACTCCGCTTAGAAAAAAGAACACTTTCTCTATTCTTTTACGGGACAGTCGGTTTCGCGGGGTATGGTTTTCTCGTTTTCTACGGACAGCAACTTGCCGGACCTTCCGGAGCAATCCATGCAGCTATGATTCAATCCCTTATGCCACTGATTGCCTTATCACTGCAATGGATAACCCAAAATCGCCGCCCACAAAACTATACATTCCTTTGTATGTTCGTTGCATTACTTGGCGTTATGCTTGTCATTTCAAAAGGAAATATTGAATTACTATTTGGAGCTGCAAGCCACTTATCAACAAATATATTGATGCTATGCGGCGTTACTTGCTGGGTCATTTATACAAACGGGGGTGCTCGTTTTCAATCTTGGTCACCACTTAGGTACACGACATTAACTTGTTTATTTGGCTCCATTTCACTCATCGTTATTGTTACTTTCTTAACGTACACAAATATAGTTACTATGCCGTCACTGCGTACAGTTGTGAGCGTTCGTTTTGAGCTCTTTTATATGTCGATTATCGCAGGCGTTATCGCTGTATTTTGCTGGAATATGGGAAATCGCTATATTTCATCTATTAACGGCATATTATTTATGAATTTAGTTCCTATCCTTGCACTGATCGGTTCTATCTTTCGAGGTTATACAGTCGATAAAATTGAAATCGCTGGAGCTGCATTAACAATTATAGCGCTATTATGTAACAATTTATGGCAAAGAAAAGTAAACATAAAAATCCCCACCTCAGTTCGTTAGGTGGGGATTCTTCACATATGAACAGCTCTTGGCCATTCATGGTACATATTCGCCTTACATAATGCTTGTCCCATCCATTGCTCAATCTCTTTCGTGTACATTTCTATGAAAAATGTCTCAGACGGGAAAGAATGCAGTACTTCTGATATATATTGTGGATATAAAAACGGCATATTTATCATACCTTTTAATTGCGTCATAAACATTGTAAATGATACTTTCTGAAATTCTTTTTTCATTTGTCCTTGTCTAATCATTTGTTCTATATAATATCTTTCTTTAGAAAAATAAACGGTCATCACTTCACGAATTAATGTCGTATCAAGCGAAAGCTCTCGGTAGAAGAAACGTGTTAGTTCTCTATTTTCAAATTGATATCGTAAAATCCCGCGCACCATTTGCACCATCACATCTTTAGCCGACAAATACTCTCTCTGTTCAAACGACATTTCAATCACATGAATATATCCTTCTAAAAAATCAGTAATAAGCTGTTCTAATAAACCTTGCTTCCCAGCAAAATAATATGAAATATTCGCTACATTCACATCCGCTCGCTTTGCAATGTCTCGCACCGATGTTCCATCATACCCTTTCGTATTAAACAACGATATTGCCGCATCAATTACTTTTTGTTTCGTCTGCTTCATGCGCTCACTTCCCCTCACTGAACAGCTATAGTTTAAATTTCTTGACTTTTAAGACAAATTCCTTTAATTTTCTATCGACAAAGTCATGTGAAATACATCGTATTTTGCTAATATTTTACACATCTCGATAAAAAAGGAGCTGTTTCCATGTTTACTAAAGAAAGTTATGCAGGATCTCGCGTGCAGCAATATGAGACAGTAATTAAACAACTGGATGCGTTATTAACTGGCGAATCAAACGTAGTCGCAAACTTATCAAATGCGTCCGCATTATTAAACCAATTTTTAGATCGCGTTAATTGGGTTGGCTTTTACGTAACAGAAGGAAATCAGCTTGTCCTTGGACCGTTCCAAGGAATGCCTGCTTGCGTACGCATTCCATTTGGACGAGGCGTTTGCGGCGTAGCAGCTGAAACGAAAACAACACAGCTTGTAGCAGACGTTCACCAATTCCCAGGTCACATCGCTTGCGATAGTGCTTCTAATTCAGAAATCGTTGTACCGATTGTGAAAGAAGGAGCTGTCATTGGTGTACTTGACATTGATAGTCCTGAAAAGAATCGTTTTGATGAAGTAGATCAGCGCTATTTAGAAAAGTTTGTGGAAACACTCCTAAAACATATGTAAAAAGAAAAGAGCGAGTTATCGATTTAGTACGCCCTGTACAAAACCGATAGCTCACTCTTTTTTCATTGATTTACAGTAGATATTTTCTTTAATGCCTGCTCTAAATCAGAAACGATATCCTCCCACGATTCTAAACCGACTGATAAGCGTATTAAATTATCGAAAATGCCCATTTCTTTTCTTAGTTCAGCTGGAATCGCAGCGTGCGTCATCGTTGCTGGATGCTGAATTAACGTTTCTGTATCTCCTAAACTCACCGCAATTGTAATAAAGTGAAGATCATTAATAAACGCTTGCGTCTCTTCTTTTCCGCCTTTTACTGAAAAAGAAATAACACCGCCCCCGCGTTTCATTTGACGAGATGCTAACTCCCCTTCTGGATACCAAACACCTTCTACCGCATCATGTTTTCTTAGGAACGATACAATTTTTTCTGCATTATCACAATGACGATCCATTCTTACTGCTAACGTCTTTAACCCGCGTAATAATAACCACGCATCAAACGGTGCCATAATACCGCCGATATCCTTTCGCATCGGGCGAATCTTTTCAGCTAATGCTTTCGTTTTACAAATTGTTACGCCCGCTACAACGTCACCGTGACCACCAATATATTTTGTCGCACTATGCACAACAGCGTCACAGCCAAGCTCAAGCGGTCTTTGTAAATAAGGTGAACAAAATGTATTATCAACAATAACAAGTAAGCCATTTCGCTTTGCAACCCGAATCACTTGTTTTAAATCAATTAATTTCATTGTCGGATTAATCGGTGTTTCAACGAAAATAAGCTTTGTATTTGGGCGAATTTTATTTTCAATATCAACCTCTGTCTCCATATCACAAAACGAATGCGTAATCATAAATTTTTCTTCTAACACTTCTAAAAAACCGTACGTGCATCCATATAATCCATTTGAACAAATAATATGATCTCCAGCTTTTAGAAAACCGATTAACGTTGCTGAAATAGCTGCCATACCAGATCCGAAGGCAAGTGCTTCTTCTCCTCCTTCTAACACCGCCATACGTTCTTCAAATAATTTCACAGTTGGATTTCCAAGCCGTGAGTAAATATAAGATGGATCCACTCCCGCAAAACTCGCCTCTCCTTGCTGCGCAGTCTCAAATGTAAATGTAGAAGTTTGAAATAAAGGTGGTGTTAAACTTCCTTTATGTTCCTCAGGTGTATAACCGTAATGAATTAACGCTGTCTCCATATGCTTCTTTTTCATAAAAACATCCCCCTTATGTTTTTATTGCCGCATATTCATCCATAAAAATTTGATGAACGTTTTCCTTCATTTTATGTAAGCGTTTTATTTGTGTTTCTATCTCTTCTTCTATATTGTTTTAAATTCCTTCTTATATTAATTTCCAAAATTTATATGCATAAAACAAAAACGTACTCGCTTGACGAAACTCTGGGTAAAAGATATAATAGCGTTTGTGTAAAATAAAAAGGCAGCCTTGTAATGTGAGTTTATCGTTTGTATTTTGTTCCTCTACGGAGGTGTATCTCGTAACTCCCTGCTGCTGGAGCGAAGGTACATGAAAACAAAATGCCCGTAAATATCGATTACGTCTGTTTTTATTTTACGTAAATAAAAACATTTTTAAAGGAGGAGTCAACTATGGCTCGTTATACAGGTCCAGCTTGGAAACTGTCTCGTCGTCTTGGAATCTCTCTAAGCGGCACAGGAAAAGAATTAGAAAAACGCCCTTACGCACCAGGTCCTCACGGTCCTAACCAACGTAAGAAACTTTCAGAATACGGTTTACAATTACAAGAGAAACAAAAACTTCGTCACATGTACGGCATGACTGAGCGTCAATTCCGTCGCACATTTGACCAAGCAGGTAAAATGCCTGGTAAGCACGGCGAAAACTTCATGATCCTTCTTGAAGCTCGTCTTGACAACTTAGTTTACCGTATGGGCTTAGCTCGCACTCGTCGTGCAGCTCGCCAATTAGTAAACCACGGTCACATCATGGTTGATGGCGCTCGCGTAGATATCCCATCTTACCGTGTAAAACCTGGTCAAACTATCAGCGTTCGCGAAAAATCTAACAACCTTGTTGTTGTTAAAGAAGCGATCGAAGTTAACAACTTCGTACCAGAATACTTAACTTTCGATGCTGACAAATTAGAAGCTACTTACACTCGTCACGCTGAGCGTGCTGAGTTACCAGCTGAAATCAACGAAGCATTAATCGTAGAGTTCTACTCTCGTTAATGACAAAAAGCCAATCCTGTGGATTGGCTTTTTTCGTTTATATATAAAATAAAATTATTTATTTTCCTCTTTCTGAACATATACATAAGCATCTTTCTGCTCTTTATGTACATCCACCTTCGAATTCTCTGCAAGCTGACCCGCATTTAGCAAAGAAAAAATAATGAGCGCTTCTAGTGACATTTTGTTTTACCACTCCTTTCTAGTTGTTATACATTTATCATACCGCTTACATGTGATTTCCGTATGAACTCGAAAAGGAGATTACAACAAAATGGTTACAAGCATATGAATGCACGCTATAATAACCATAAAATGGGAGGTGGATTCTTTTTGACAATAAATCAAATGGTTCAACTCGGAAGTTCATTTATGCTATTTATTACTTCCGCACTTATTAATTGGTATCAGGGAAGTAATTTAATAGATGATCCTGATGAATGGAAATATAGCGCTAAATTTACGAATTACTTTAAAGGTACCGTTTCAAATTACGAAGATATTTATCAAATCGACTTCTTTATATATGCAGCAAAATTTTATCCAACAGCATTTATCGTTATGCTAGTGAGTTTACTTTATATGCTCATATTAATTCTTTATATTCTATTCAAAAGAAAAGATGTGGCGTTTTAAATCCATACATAAAAACCCCGAATCATAAACTTTTCAGCCTACAATTCGGGGTACTATTTGTTTATATTCGTTTCGGATTAGTAACGAATTAAGAAATATTTCTTTTTACCGCGGCGAATGATTGTGAATTTACCTTCGATGCGGTCTTTTTCTGTTACAACGTAGTCTAATGCTTGTGTACGCTCACCGTTTACGTAGATTGCGCCGTTTGTTACATCTTCACGTGCTTGACGTTTTGATGGAGAGATTTTGCTTTCTACAAGTAAGTCGATTAATACTGTATCTTCTGCAGTACGTTCTACAGATGGTACGTCTTTGAATCCTTGCTCGATTTCGCTTGCAGTTAGTTCTGCTACAGAACCGCTGAATAATGCAGCTGAAATTTTAATCGCTTGCTCTAATGCTTCTTCGCCGTGAACAAGTTTTGTCATTTCTGCACCTAATGCTTTTTGTGCTGCACGTTTTTCTGGTGCTTCAGCTACTTGTTTCTCAAGCTCAAGAATTTCTTCATGAGATAAGAATGTAAAGTATTTTAAGTATTTAACAACATCACGGTCATCTGTGTTAATCCAGAATTGGTAGAACTCGTAAGGAGTTGTTTTCTCTGGGTCTAACCAAATTGCGCCGCCTTCTGTTTTACCAAACTTCGTACCGTCAGATTTAGTAACAAGTGGAATTGTTAAACCGAATGCTTTCGCATCTTCTTCTGATTTACGGATTAATTCAAGACCAGCTGTAATGTTACCCCATTGGTCACTACCACCGATTTGTAGGCGGCACTTATGGTGTTGGTATAAGTTTAGGAAGTCGTATGATTGTAAAATCATATAACTAAACTCAGTAAATGAAATACCAGTTTCTAAACGAGATGCTACTGTATCTTTTGCTAACATATAGTTTAAACCGAAGTTTTTACCGATATCGCGTAAGAATGAAATGACATCTAAGTTACCAAGCCAGTCATAGTTGTTAGCCATTGTTGCTGGGTTGTCCACGTTTTCGAACTCTAAGAAGTTTGAAAGTTGGTTTTTAATGCTTTCTGTGTAGTAAGCAACTGTATCTTTCGTATTTAATGTACGCTCTGCTTTTTTACCACTTGGGTCACCGATCATACCAGTACCACCGCCAACAAGTGCGATTGGTTGGTGACCAGCTAATTGGAAACGACGTAACATTAATACTGGTAACATATGACCAATGTGTAAGCTATCTGCTGTCGGGTCGAAACCACAGTATAATTTAACGCTTTCTTTTTCTAATAATTGCTCAAGGCCCTCAGCATCTGTTTGCTGATTAATTAGACCGCGAAATTCAAGATCTTGTAAAATACCCATATCCTACATACTCTCCTTTAAGTTCATTACTGGCGTGAAGGTTGAAAACATAAAAAAATCGCCCCTTCAAATAAGGGACGATTTTGATTATCGCGTTACCACCCTAGTTGCAAGCAAAAAAAAGCCTACCACCTTATTTACATAACGGCTTAGCACCGTCTTTTCCCTTTTGAATACAATTCAATCGAAAAAAGATGCTCTAGGGGCGTAATTCGCGATCATCTATGTGCTGATTTTCACCGGCCATCAGCTCTCTAAAACAGGGAAATGATCACTACTTCTCCCTTTCCACGCTCAATTATTCATATACTTTTCTTTATACCATCATTTATATAGGCGTGTCAAATAGAGGTGGAATTTCACTTCTCTCCAATCCTTTACAACGTCGCAAAGAGTAATTTATTAGATATAAAAAAGCCTCCCTCATCTATTCTTTCATAAATGTATACAGACGAGGAAGGCACTTCGTTCAAATATTATTTTAGTTTTTTTATAATCTTTGCAGGATTCCCGCCAACTACTACATTATTAGGCACATCTTTCGTTACGACAGCACCAGATGCGATCACCGCATTGTCTCCAATTGTTACACCTGGATTAATAATTGCTCTTCCGCCAATCCATACGTTATCGCCAATTGTAACTGGTTTTCCGTATTCTGATCCGCTTATACGCTCTACCGGATCAAGTGGGTGCGTTGCTGTATAAATGTGAACACCTGGAGCTAACATACAGTTCACTCCGATTGTTACCGGGCATACGTCTAAAATCGTACAGTCAAAGTTCGCGTAAAAATTTTCACCGACATGAATGTTATAGCCGTAATCACATCTAAAAGAAGATTCAAGATGAATATTATCTCCTGTCGTTCCGAATAATTCTTTTACGATTTCGCTACGCTCTTTTAATTGCTCTTCTGGCGTATCATTTAATTTTCTCGTTAATATACGTGCTTGCTCTCTTTCTTGTACTAAAACTGGATCAGCCGGTATGTACATTTCTCCTAGTATCATCTTTTCCTTTTCTGTTTTCATCATACTATCCCCTTTAACTTATATATACAAGTTCATGATATCATAAAAAAGAAAGGCCTGAACATTTTTCGTTCAGACCTTTCCCTCTTAATCTTCCATCGTTGATAAGTCACCTGTTGGTAAATTCAGCTCCCACGCTTTTAATACGCGGCGCATAATTTTACCACTTCTCGTTTTCGGTAATTTATCTCTAAATTCAATTTGTCGTGGCGCTGCATGAGCTGCTAGGCCTTTCTTTACAAATTGACGAATTTCTTCTTTTAATTCATCAGATGGTTCGTATCCTGCTCGAAGTGCGATAAATGCTTTAATAATTTCGCCGCGCACCGGATCAGGAATACCAATTACACCAGCTTCTGCAACAGCAGCATGCTCGATTAATTTACTTTCTACTTCAAACGGACCAACGCGCTCACCTGACGTCATAATTACATCGTCGATACGTCCTTGGAACCAGAAGTATCCATCTTCATCCATATAGGCAGAGTCACCTGATACGTACCAATCTCCCGGCATGAAATAAGATTCATATTTTTGCTGGTTATTCCAGATCCCGCGCATCATAGATGGCCAACCTTTCGCAATTGCTAAGTTACCCATTGTGTAAGGAGGCACTTCATTTCCTTCATTATCAACAATCGCTGCTTTCACACCTGGAATTGGTTTACCCATTGAACCTGGACGGATTTCCATACAAGGGTAGTTACAAATTACTTGTCCACCTGTTTCTGTCATCCACCACGTATCATGAATACGAAGTCCAAATGCATTCATACCCCAGCGAATTACTTCTGGATTTAACGGCTCACCAACGCTTAATACGTGACGAACTTGTGATAAGTCATATTTTTTAATTGCGTCTTGTCCAGCTCCCATTAACATACGGAATGCTGTTGGTGCGCTGTACCAAACCGTCACACCGTAATCTTGCAGTGCTTCATACCAAGCTTCTGGACTAAAGCGTCCACCTAAAATAACATTTGACGCTCCAACTAACCACGGTGCGAAAATACCGTAAGCTGTTCCAGTTACCCAGCCCGGGTCAGCAGTACACCAATATACATCGTCTTCTTTTAAATCTAATACCCACTTCGCCGTTTGATAGTGCTGAACCATTGCGTTTTGCGCATGAAGCACACCTTTTGGCTTACCAGTAGAACCAGACGTGTAATGTAGAATCAAACCGTCTTCACGGCCTAACCATTCAATATGTAATTCTTTTGAAGCTTGTTCAAATAACGGATTGAACGCTACCGTTTTACCGCCTTCTTCTACATTATCTCCAACAAGGAAAACTGTTTTTAAAGCCGGTAAATCATTTAATGGTACGCGCTCTAATAATTCAGGCGTTGTAATTAACACCTTTGCTTCGCTATCTTCTAAGCGATCGCGAACTGCGCCTTCCATAAATGCTTCAAATAGCGGTCCAACAATTGCTCCTAATTTCACTGCACCTAAAAGTGCGAAATATAACTCTGGAGAACGTGGCATAAAAATAAAAACGCGATCGCCTTTTTCTACATCGCCATAATTCTTAAGGACGTTTCCTGCTTTATTAGAAAAATCCTTCATTTCCTTAAATGTATATTTCTCTTTTCGCGATCCATCTTGATAATAAAGAGCTACTTTATTCTTTCGATCGGATTTCGCATGCTTATCAATTGCCTCATACGCCATATTTACTCGGCCTGTTTCATTCCAAGTAAAGTTTTTATTAACCTCTTCCCAGTTAAAATTCGCGTATGCCTCATCATAATTCGGCAAATTATTTTCTCCTTTAATGACAGGAAGCGTTTCTACTTTCATACTTTACATCCCCCTCCTATGTATTCTATTATCTATTATAATGACATTATTTAAAATTTTCAGTATATTTGTTGATTTTTAGACAAATTTTTAATGACAAATTTCGATTCACATCGCATATATTATAAAGTACGATATTAATAGATTCACAAACCCTCAAGGTGGTGAGCAATACATTGATTCATAAAAAAATATATAATGCTAGAAACTTAAAAACAGCGAAAGGCACTTTAATTATTGAAGGTCCTGTCTCTACACATAACTTAGAAATGTATGAGTTTCATCCAGACTTAATTGCGTTTCGTCCTGCCGAGCAACAATATAAAGCAATTGTCGAAATTTCTAAATTACCAGAAGCTCGTCTCATTATTGCTAGACATGACCAAACAATTGTTGGATATGTTACATACTTGTATCCTGATCCACTTGAACGATGGTCAGAAGGAAAAATGGAAAACTTAATTGAGCTTGGGGCAATTGAAGTAGTCCCAGCCTTCCGCGGGAGTTCTGTCGGAAAGAACTTACTAGAGGTTTCTATGATGGACGATTATATGGAAGATTACATTATATTGACGACTGAATATTATTGGCACTGGGATTTGAAACAAACAGGTTTGAATGTGTGGGAATACCGAAAAGTAATGGAGAAGATGATGAATGCCGGCGGGTTACAATGGATGGCTACAGACGATCCTGAAATTTGTTCACATCCTGCCAACTGTTTAATGGTCCGCATCGGTAAACGCGTTGATACGGATTCTATTCAAGCTTTTGATCGTCTACGTTTTCACAATCGTTTTATGTATTAATAAAGGGGGCAACTGGAATGATTGTAGAAGAAATTATGAATCAAAATGTAGTTACATTACATCCAAACGATACAATCGAAACAGCAATCCGAACGATACGCACGAAAGGCATTCGGCACATTCCAATTGTCGATCAAAATAATCACGTCGTAGGCATTATTTCTGATCGGGATGTAAGAGATGCAAGTCCATCTATTCTAGATGAACAAGTTTCACTCGATATGCTACAGCAACCTCTCGAACTTATTATGAAACATCCTGTTATGACTTGCCATCCTCTCGATTTCGTTGAGGAAATTGCTACTTTATTTTTTGAAAATAAAATTGGCTGTCTTCCTGTTACAAAGGCCGGGAAGTTAGTTGGAATCATTTCTGAATCTACAGTATTACACACGTTAGTAAAATTAACAGGAGCACATCAACCAAGTTCGCAAATTGAAATTCAAGTAAAAAACGAACCTGGTATTCTTGGAAAAGTCGTTGCTATTTTTAGTGATTTACAAATAAATATCGTGAGTGTTCTCGTCTACCCAGCAAAAGATGAGAATGATAAAGTACTCGTTTTCCGCATTCAAACGATGAATCCTCTAAAAGTGATTGATGCACTTGAAGCAGAAGGCTACCGCGTATTATGGCCAAACATCATGGGGATGCAGGCATGAGTAGCGCGTTTATTTATTCGGATGACTTCCGGGGCTATTCATTTAGCCCTGATCATCCTTTTAACCAACTGCGCGTCACACTTACGTATGATTTATTACAAAAGGGCGGTTTCATCTCTCCCTCTCAAATCATCTCACCACGGACGGCTACAGATGAAGAAATCGCCTACGTTCATACAGAGGAGTACATAAATGCGGTAAAACGTGCTGGAGAAGGAAAGTTAGAAAAATCAATTGCAATGACATATGGACTCGGAACAGAAGATACACCGATGTTCCCAAATATGCACGAAGCAAGCGCATTGCTCGTTGGTGGTACGTTAACAGCTGTCGATGCTGTTCTTTCCGGAAAAGTAAAACACGCACTTAATTTGGGCGGCGGCTTACATCACGGCTTTCGCGGCAAAGCATCTGGCTTTTGTATTTATAACGACAGTTCTATCGCAATGAAATATATTCAAAAGAAATACGGTTTACGCGTCTTATATATTGATACAGATGCTCATCACGGTGATGGCGTACAGTGGTCGTTTTATGATGACCCTAACGTATGCACAATTTCATTACATGAAACTGGTCGCTATTTATTTCCTGGAACTGGCGCTGTAAATGAACGCGGACAAGGTAATGGCTATAGTTATTCTTTTAACGTTCCACTCGATGCTTTTACAGAAGATGAATCGTTCTTAAAATCATATCGAACTGTTGTAAAAGAAGTTGCAGCGTACTTTAAACCGGATATTATTTTAACGCAAAATGGTGCTGACGCACATTATTATGACCCACTTACACATCTTTGTGCGACAATGAATATTTACCGTGAAATACCGAAGCTCGCTCGTGAAATTGCAAATGAATATTGCGACGGTCGCTGGATCGCTGTCGGTGGCGGTGGCTATGATCACTGGCGCGTCGTTCCAAGAGCTTGGGCACTCATTTGGCTCGAAATGAACAACATCCAAAACATCTCAGGTTATCTCCCTCCAGAATGGATTGAAGCTTGGAAAGGACAAGCAGAAACAGAACTTCCCCTCACATGGGAAGATCCAGACAACATGTATAAACCTATCCCCCGTAAACCAGAAATTGAAGAAAAAAACGCATTAACTGTAGCGAAATCCCTTGAAATTATTCGGAATAATATGACAAAATCTTTGTACTAAACGAAAAGGAGGCTCGTTTTTGAATAGCCTCCTTTTATTTATTGTCGGTTTCTGTCGGTAAGTCGATATATTTTAATAATCGCTGATATATTTCGAAATGCGCCGATATATTTTCATTTCATAACAGCCTGGCCCAACTTTTATGAGAAAAGGTAGTGATATTATGTGGAAACGACAAATGATCCACACGAAACGTGGTACATTTGAACTCTTTACAAAAGGAGATGGCGAATCGCTTTGTATTACACATCACTATTCACAATTTAATGAAACTGGTGATTACTTTGCGGATGTTTTTACTGCTACGCATCATGTATTTCTCATTAATTTACGAGACGCTGGTAACTCGTTAAAAGCCAATTCAGAAAAAGAATTAAGCATGATTGAAACAATCCACGACTTGGAAGCCATACGAGAAGCATTACAACTTCCAACATGGCATTTCGCTGGCCATTCAACAGGTGGTATGCTTGGACTTTTATATGCAATTACATATCCACATTCCTTACAATCATTAGTCGTAGCAGGAGCTGCAGCAAGTAACTATACCGAAACACCATTTTGCATTTATTACCCAGCACATCCACAGTTTCAATATATGCAAAAACTCATCGAAAACTTAAAAAGCCCTCACCTTACAAGTGAAGAACGGAAAGAACTATCTACTGAGAGAACAAAATTATCATTGTATAAACCAGAAAACTACAACTCTTATTTTTGTAAACCAATTAATAAAACAATGTCCGTTAGCCGGATGAATGCTTTCGCCAATGAATATCCTTCATTTGATTTAAGAGAGAATTTACCTTCCATCCAAACAAAGACCCTCATTACATGTGGAAGACATGATGTACAGTGCCCGATTCAGTATTCTATCGAGATACATGATGGAATACGTAATTCTATCTTCATTCCATTCGAAAATAGCAACCATTATCCTTTTTTAGAAGAAGCTGCTCAGTTTACTTCTACTACTCAAACATTTTATAAATCGTTACGCCAGTACCGTTATTATTAAGAAAACCTAAACACTGACAAAAAGCTCATAGCCTCTATACGACTATGAGCTTTTTTCAAAAGAAATATTTCACACTAAAAACAACTAAAAAAACAAAAGAAATAACCACTAAACCCACATCAAGTAATACCGACTTTTTATCTCTATCTTTTAAACTTACCTTAGAGCTAGAAATGCTTTTAATTACCCAAAAGATCGCAAAAAAGAACCAACCGAAATGATCATTCGTAGAATCTTCATCATAAAACATTTGTATTGCACCAATAATCAATAAGATAAGTACGATATTAGTTCCAATCTTTAAAGTCTTATTTGATTTATTATCTTTTAATATATCCCCCAACATATAGCTCGCTCCCTATGCTCTCCTCTGTTTTGTTTCTCTTTACATTTTAACACAAATTACCTATTTCTTCCTTTTCATTCGAATAACATACAAAAAACCTGCCAATTACTCGGCAGGTATATTACACGTTAAAACGATAACCAGCTCCCCATACTGTTTCAATATATTGCGGGTGAGCAGGATCTCTTTCAATTTTTTCACGTAGCTTTCTAATGTGGACGACAACAGTGGCTAAATCACCAGCGGAATCTAATCCCCAAATGCGTTCAAATAACTGTTCTTTATTTAATACTTGGTTTGGATGTGTGACAAAGAATGTTAATAAATCAAATTCCTTCGTTGTAAATGCCACTTCTTCATTGTTTATAAAAACTTTCCTCGCTCGTTGATCGATAGAAATTCCGTGAATATATAACGTATCGCGTTGCTTACTTACATTTCCTAATAATCTTTCATAACGAGAAATATGTGCTTTTACTCTTGCGACTAATTCACTCGGGCTAAACGGCTTCGTTATATAATCATCCGCTCCTAATCCGAGTCCGCGAATTTTATCTATATCTTCTTTTTTTGCTGAAACAAGTAGAATCGGAATATCTTTTACAGCACGTATTTGTTTACAAATTTCGAATCCGTTCATTTTCGGAAGCATAATATCTAAAATAATTAAATCATAGTCTTCTTGCAAGGCTGTTTGTAAACCTATTTCTCCTGAATGCTCTACATCAACTTGGAAATCATTAATTTCTAAATAATCTCGCTGTAATTCTGCAATACTTACTTCATCTTCTATTAATAAAATTCTTTTCAATTTACTCACCACATTCCTCTACTTTTTCCAATGAGAAGAAAATGCTTGTGCCTTTACCAAGCTCGCTTTCCGCCCAAATTTCCCCGCCATGTTCTTCAACAATTTGCTTCGCTATTGCTAAACCAAGTCCACTTCCACCTGTGCTAGAATTCCGCGATTGTTCTGCACGATAAAAACGTTCAAAGATATAAGGTAGCGTATCAGATTCTATACCTGATCCGTTGTCCATCACTTTCACAATAACTTTATTATTATCACTCGATACTATTACAGTAATTTTCTTCTCTTCTTTATCCATGTATTTCACACTATTATGAATTAAATTTGATATAACTCTATTGATTTTTTCGCAATCAGCCGTTACATATAGTGGTGATGCATGTAATTGTAAGTTAACTTCTATACCTTCTTTACTTAAATCCATTTGCATCTCTTCGATTAACTCTTGCATAAACGTATTCAATTCAACCGTTTCAAACTGAAAGGGAACTCGATTCAAATCGAGCTTTGAGAATAAAAATAATTCATCAATAAGTGTATCCATATGTCTTGCTTTCGTATGGATAGTTGTTAAATACTTATCCATTTTTTCTGGCGTATTTGCTACCCCGTCCTTTATTCCTTCTACATATCCGATAATTGATGTAATCGGTGTTTTTAAGTCATGAGAGATGTTTGAAATAAGCTCTTTTCTATTTTCTTCATACTGTGTTTGCATCTCTATCGATTCTTTTAATCTCTTCCTCATTTCCTCAAATCCTTGATTTAATTGCCCTATTTCATCGTGTGATGTAACTGGTATTTGAAAATCTAAATTTCCTTCTTTAATTTTCTCCGTTGCGCCTTTCAATACAAAAATTGGTTTTATTACACTTCTTGAAACGAGGTAACTTAATAATCCAATGAGTAAAATGGCTAGTAGTAAGAGAGATACAAATAAGATTGGAAATAATTTTTGTGTAAGATCTACAAATGAACTTTGCTTTTTTAATACAAATATACTTCCCTCTTCTTCCTGAGGAAAATAAAAATCAAACTTTACATATCGATAAAATGTATCGCCTAGTTCCGTTGTACCACGACTATTAATATTTGCTGATTCAAATTTCGGAAGGGCTTCTTTTAAAGATACACTTTCAAATACGTTTGAAGCATATGAAAGTGTTTCTCCTTTTCTTACTACTATTTTCACACCCTCTTTTTCTATTGCTGAGACAAACGACTCATCTAACAATTGAGATTGATGCTGTTTAGCTGCTGACTTCAACTCAAGATAGGCATTCTCTTCTTCTGGTGTAAGCGGCTTTTGAATATAAGAACTTTTATAGAAATTTTTCACTGCTTCCAAGTCACCTGTTATCGAAAAAACGATTAAAAATCCCGCGACTAATATAAGCGTAATGGAAACGAGGATAACAGCAATATAAGAAAATAAAAACCTTGTTTTAATAGACATATCTTAAATCCTCACTTTATCAAACCTTATTATTTATAAGCATAAAAATATATGTTCAATTACTCAAGCGATTTTATAGTAATTTTAGCGTCAGTTTATAAAAATTTAATGTTCCTATTTTACAGTTGAAATTAGGAGGTTGAAATTCCATGTTCAAAAAAACATTCAGTATGATATGTTGCGTAATTTTTTTACAAGGATGCTCGCAAGAACAAGAAGTAAAAAAGGAGATGGCAAACATGGAGACTGCACTACTAGCAGCTACTGAAAAAAATGAAACGAATACTGTTATATCTTTACTAAAACAAGGCGCAAATATAAATGCGACGGATAGTCAAGGACGCACTCCGCTTATGATTGCTACATACAAAAATGATGTAAAAACCGCAAAGGCGCTTATCAAAGCCGGTGCTGACGTAAATATTCAAGATGACATGAAAAATAATCCCTTTCTATACGCCGGTGCGGAAGGTTACTTAGACATTTTAAAACTAACAATTGATGCTGGTGCAGATCCTACGATTACAAATCGTTACGGCGGAACAGCTCTTATCCCAGCTTCAGAACATGGCTATATTGACGTCATAAAAGAACTCCTCACTCGAACAAATATTGATGTAAATCATGTAAATAACCTGGGATGGACAGCTTTAATGGAAGCCATCGTACTAAGTAACGGAAACGAAACACAGCAACAAGTCATTCGCCTTCTTATTGAGCACGGTGCAGATGTAAATATTCCAGACAATGATGGTGTTACCCCGCTAGAGCATGCTCGCGCTCATCACTTTGAGGAGATAGAGAAGATTTTGTTAGAAGGCCGTAAGTAAAAAGCTAATTTTTGCCTTCCTCCCCCACCCTATGCTACATTTAAGCCGTTACATTAATATTAATAGGGTGGGAATAAACATGAACAAACCTAAAATTGGGATGATTGGACTTGGAAGTATTGCGCAAAAGGCCTATCTTCCAACACTTACAAAAGAAACTGATTGGAATTTTGTAGGGGCGTTTACACCTAACGCAGAGAAAAGAAAACAAGTTTGCCAGCAATACCGAATTCAAGACTTTCATTCTATTGAAATGTTAGCTTCGGAATGCGATGCAATCTTCGTTCATAGTTCAACTGCATCGCATTATGAAATCGTTTCTGAACTTCTAAAAAAAGGGATCGACGTTTATATTGATAAACCGCTAGCAGCTACAGTGGAACAAGCTGAGCAACTAGTCGAGTTAAGCGAGAAGTATAACCGAAAATTAATGGTCGGATTTAATCGCAGATTCGTTCCTATGTATGTCGCTGCCAAAGAACAGGCTAATGATATTTCATGGATTCGAATTGAAAAGCATCGTACAAATAAAGTCGGGCCATATACGTACGACTTCACTATGTTAGATGATTATTTACACATTGTAGATACCGCTCGCTGGTTAGCTAATGATGACCTTAACGCCGTTCACAATATGATGCAAATCAATGAAAAGAATGAACTTCTTTACGGACATCATACATATACAACTCCAAGTGGACTGTTACTTTCTACTGCAATGCATCGCCATGCCGGTACAAATTTAGAACAAATTGAACTTGTAACGCCAGGGAAAATCATTCGCGTAAAAAATATGAATACATTTGAAATTGAACAGGAAAACTCAGTTTCACAAAGTGGTTCCCCATCATGGGATACGACGTTAAAACAACGTGGTTTTGAAGATGCTGTTCATCATTTTATTAAGTGTGTACAAGGCGATACAAAGCCTGTTGTAGATGGATTAGAAGGATTAAAAACGCAGCAAATGCTACAATCTTTACTAGATGATGTAAACAAAAATTAAAACGGATACATTTTTCAGAATTTACTTTCATTCCCATTCCCTCTTTATTTCTCTCGTAAATTTCTATAGAATATGTTGATAGGAATTATAAATTTCATAATGAATCGTGGAAAGGATGGGATTAACACATGTGGAACGAGTTTAAAAAATTCGCTTTCAAAGGGAATGTCGTTGATTTAGCTGTCGGGGTTGTAATCGGTGCTGCATTCGGTAAAATCGTTAGTTCTTTAGTAAAAGATATCATCACACCATTACTTGGTATGGTATTAGGTGGCGTTGACTTTACAAGTTTACACTTTGGATACGGTAAATCTGCTGTTATGTATGGTAACTTCATCCAAACAATTTTTGACTTCTTAATTATCGCAGCTTCTATCTTTATGTTTGTTAAAGTTTTCAACAAACTAACATCTAAAAAAGAAGAAGAAAAAGAGGAAGAAATTCCAGAACCAACAAAAGAAGAAGAACTTCTTGGCGAAATTCGCGACTTACTAAAACAGCAAAACTCTTCTAAAGATAGAGCATAATTGAACGGATAAAAAGGCATGTCCCGAGGGGACATGCCTTTTCTATATGCTATAACGTTTCCGAATTCATATGAATAAATAAAATAATACCAGCAACCATAAGTACCATAATGCTACCTGCAAATAGTGTAATACCAATAAACATTAAACTTGTGCTCATATCTACTGATACACTTTCAATAAAAATAGAAATTACATACGTGATAAGGGCAATTCCTGCAAGAATACTTCCTGGAACAAATCGCTTTAAACCATTTTGTTTTAACGTCATATATGCAAAAATAGCAGTCATACAAAGCGTAATTATCCAAAGAACGATCATCTCTTTTCCCCCCTCACAAGCCTTTTCTTTCTATTATACATGACATTGCCCTATAATAGTTAAATTTGCACTTATGTGACATATAACAAGGAATAGCCCCATCTATAGCGAAGGCATTATAACATACACTTATACAATAAGGAGGCTTTCATTTGGAATATACTACTACATATAAATTAGAGCTATCCGAACGATTCGATTATGTTACGATTGACTTAGACAAACAGTTTTTTTACATCGAAGTTGTAAATTTACAAAGTAATATAACTGTACTAAAAATATCAATTAACTTGCAAAAAGACGAAACGATGGTAGAGGGAAATATAATTCATTATGATACTTTTCACGTAGATGCATTATTACAAGGATTGAAATATGTTGCTCGAACATGTATTGATCACAATTTAAAAAATCAAAAGGAACTGTTTGCATTTTTAGAAGAAAATTAGCTCTAACAAAAAAAATGGTTATTTTTTCTTTTTATTGATATAATTGTTATATAGAAATATTCTTTATAAGGGAGTGTTCATAATGATTTGGATTTCACTAATCGTATTAGCTTATTTCATCATTCTCGTCCCAATACAGTACAACTACATTAAAATGCTCAAAGAAAAACAGAAAAAAATGAGTGTCTCACAAAACGAACTATATGACAACATGTCTTATGAAGAATCCCAAGTACATTACCATTATCAAAGTAACGTATTTACAATACCTGCTTCGCTTGTCGCAAGTATTATTTATAAAGTGAACCATGCAGCATAATATGTACGCTGTAAAATTATTGTTTGAGTCTGTTCATTCTAGTGAGCCTGATTCTACGAAAATTGATGAGCATTATGAAGAGAATCACGATACACTTTTTGAAGAAAGTATTATTCTTGTTAAAGCAAACAGTTTGGAAGAAGCTCATGCACTAGGTGAACAAATCGCTATACAGTCTGAGCATACGTACGATAATATGTACGGCGAGCAAATAACATGGACGTTTCGAAAACTATTGCATGTGTTTGAATTAGACGATACCCCATTTGAAACTGGAAAAGAATTGTATGCAAGATTTTTACACGTTAAGAAAGACGAAATGGTAAATGCAGTCGTACAAAAATACTATCCTGAATACGAATAAAAGCTCACGGCAATCGCTGTGAGCTTTTTTATACTTACTTCGTTGAATCTCTAAATTGGATACGGTGAGGTAAGATAACAGTGTGATCTTCCACTTTTTCTTTGTTCATATACTTTGTTAATAGACGCATTGCTACTGCACCGATATCATACATCGGTTGAACAACTGTTGAAAGCTGCGGACGAACCATTAATGCAAGGCGTGTATTATCGAAACCAAGTACTTCTACGTCAGTTGGTACGTTTAATCCAGCGTCTTGTGCTGCATGGATTACACCTAGTGCCATTTCATCAGAAGATACGAAGATTGCTGTTGGCTTTTCATCATTGCTCCAAAGCTTTTCGAATGCTTCGATACCTGAGTCATATGTGTAATCTCCATCGATTACAAGATTTTCATCATATGAAATACCTGCTTCTTCTAAAGCTTTTTTGTAACCTTGTAACTTCTTCGCGCTTCCCGCTTTATCAATGAAAGGACCAGAGACGAAACCGATACGTTTATGTCCTTGCTCGATAAAGTGCTTCATTGCATCATAAGCTGCTTGTGTATAATCAATATTTACTGATGGCGTTTCATTTTGCTCATCAAATGATGCTGCTAATACAATTGGTACTGGAGATTTTTTAAATTCTTCAATGTGAATGTCTGTAATATCTTCACCCATGAAAACAATTCCGTCCACTTGTTTTCCAAGCATCGTATTTAATAAATGGAACTCTTTCTCTTTGTTTTGGTCAGAGTTACTTAAAATGATGTTATATTTGTACATTGTTGCGATATCTTCAATTCCACGAGCTAGTTCTGCATAAAACGTATTTGAGATATCAGGAATAATAACACCTACTGTAGTTGTCTTCTTACTTGCTAGTCCACGTGCTACCGCATTTGGGCGGTATCCTAAACGATCAATTGCTTCTAATACTTTCTTTCTTGTTGTAGGCTTTACATTTGGGTTACCGTTCACAACGCGTGATACGGTAGCCATTGAAACGTTCGCTTCACGCGCTACATCATATATTGTTACGTTCATCTCATCGCACACTCCTTCTATTTTTGTTATCTATTTTTATGTATCGGTTACTTGAATGAAAAAAAGACATCAACTCTATTTGCAGATGCCACCAATCGTCCCGAGTTCTTCCTTTTACTAATGATACGATAAAAACGCAGGCTCATACAATATTTTCCCGCAAAAGTTTCGAAAAAATTCGCTTCTTTTCTCGTATTTTCGTATTTTTTATGAAAAAAGGGCATTTTTTGTAAAAAAATAGATGTTTCCTTAGTAGAAATCTTATTTTAAGCAGTACGATAGTAAATGAAATTTATATCGGCGATTTTTCGAATATATCGACTGTAACTCGAAATATATCAGCGATTTTCCAAATATATCGACCGCAACTCTAATTATATCAGCGATTTTTTAAATATATCAACTTACCAACAAAAATCGACAATGACAGTCGCTATACAATAGGAGAAAGCTGTTCCAAAATGCCTTTTTGGAACAGCTCATTAAAAGTTTTTATAATTTACTTCCAAATGATTTTAATTCATTCATAAAATCATTGAACTGCGGTATATTCATTTGTTGCGCTGCATCAGATAAAGCTACAGCTGGATCTGGATGTACTTCAGCCATAATTGCGTCTGCACCAATTGCCATCGCTGCTTTTGCAGTTGGTAAGAGAAGGTCACGTCGCCCTGTAGAATGCGTTACATCGACAACGACAGGTAAATGTGTTTCTTTCTTTAAAATCGGCACAGCGGAAATATCAAGCGTATTACGCGTCGCTCTTTCATACGTGCGAATACCTCGTTCACATAAAATAATGTTCCCATTTCCCTTTGCCATAATATATTCTGCCGCATTAATGAATTCTTCAATCGTTGCTGATAGACCACGTTTTAATAATACTGGTTTATTCACAGCACCAGCTGCCCTTAGCAAATCAAAATTTTGCATATTGCGAGCACCAATTTGAATAACATCAACGTAATCTAATGACATCTCAATATCATTCGGATTTAAAATTTCACTAATGACAGCCAAACCATATTCATCTGCTACCTGGCGCAAAATTTGTAATCCCTCTAATCCAAGACCTTGAAAATCATACGGTGAAGTACGTGGTTTAAACGCACCACCACGCATTAATTTCAGACCTTGCCCTTTCATTGCTTCAGCAACTTGACGTACTTGTTCATAACTTTCCACTGCACACGGTCCCATAATAAAATGCTGATTTCCGTCACCAATTTTTTCACCATTAATTTCAACAATCGTATCTTCTGTTTTTTTCTTACGAGAAACAAGTAATGCTTTACGATGATCGTCTTCTTGTAATTCTAAACCAGCTTGAAAAATTTGTTTGAAAATATGTTGTAAAGTCGAAGTTTCAAATGGACCATTATTATTCTCTGCAATTAAATCCAGCATATTTCTTTCACGTACAGGATCAAAACGTTTCACACCTTGTACTTCTTTTAAATTACCAACTTCTTGTACGAGACGACCTCTTTCGTTTAGTAACTCTAATATTTGTAAATTAAGTTGATCAATTTCAGAACGTAAACGACCTAATTGTTGTGATGCCATAAGAAAGCCACCTCTTTCAAATTCCTATATGTTACTTTTTTAAGATAATTTATTATAGCTGATACATATACGATTGTCACACGATATACAGCAAGGAATTACTATCAAAAAACATTATATATTTTCATTTAAAATAAAAAAAAGACAGTTTACATACTGTCTTTTTTTACAAGAAGGAAACAAACGGTTTATCACTGTTTTTCTCTTTTATAATAACGGCCTCAATTTTACTCTCAGACTTGATCTGTAATTGTACTTTCGCATCTTTAGGCAATTTGTCTAACATGCCTTGAGCAGCCAATTGGGTAAGAGCCATTAATTCTGTTTTACCGTTATATTTAATAACAATATTCATATTTAATGTATCCATTTGATCTTTCTTATAAGAAACTTTAGCGTTGACTGGAATAAAATCTCCATTAGAAAAACCTTTTATTTCCTTAGCAAAGTTATTTATTTTTGTATTATCTTCTCCATGTGCTTGTGTAAATTCATCAGAAGGATATGAATACGACTTTTCATCGATCGTACTCCAATTTCCAAGGTTCGTATCATTCTTTTGAACAGTAGCACTAGCAATATACGTACCATTTTTTAAAGAACTTGTACTTTCTTGCTTAAAGATAGCAAACGTAATTGGAGATTTGTTATATTTATCATTTTTGTTAATAGCTTCAATAAGTTGTTTAGCAACTTCAGTCCCTTTAGACATAGCCTCTTCATTCGATACACTTGAAGACATAGCTAAGCCAATCATAACACCAGATAAACTTAATTCATTTGAATTCTGTTTTCCGAAATAATCTTGTTCTATAATATTTGTCAAAACTGGCGCTTCTACTTTCGCAACTAGTTCATCAATTAGTTTCTCTGGAATATACTGGTTTAATTGCAGTACGTGACTCTCTGTATCAAATTGCTGCGTTGCAATATTTATTAAACCATTTTCATACTCTGCTAAATCTAATTTAGAATTTGTTTTTATATTAGCTGTATTAATAACCTTTTGTTCTTTTAAAGGAATAACAGTTCTATAATAATCTTTAGAAACAGCAGTTCTCGGAATCATACTTTTTTCTTTTGTATCTTTTTGTATAACTTCATCCTTCTTACTAATCGTATTACTATTGTTACTACAAGCTCCCAGTAATAAACTTACGACTGCGAAGGATAATGCCATTTTCTTCATTACTTAAAACCTACTTTCAACAATCTAGTTATTTAGTTTGAACTATTAATAGTGTACCACTAAATATATTTCAACAAAAACAAAAAAAAGAAGCAAGCACCTTTAGCTTGCTTCTTTTTACTTTATATTCTCTTCTAAAGCATCTTTTTTAATATTCCAATGAGATGTATTCCATACTACCATCCCATCTTTTATGTATAACACTTGCGGTGATTCATGTCTAATACTGTATTGTTCTGCAACACGATTTGACACATCTCTCGCATCTTGTACGTATAAGTAATACGCTGGTACTTCTCTTTCTTCGCTGCAATACGCTTGAAATTCTGTGTATGCACCGTGACTAATTGGGCATGTCGTACTGTGTTTAAAAAGAACATACGGCTCGTTCTTTTCTACTAAGACTTCAAGCTCTTCAATTGTTTCAAGTTTTGTCATATTCATCACGATTCACCTCTCATACGAAATCTAGAGCGTTTCTCTTTCTTTTCAGCTTTTTTCTCAATTCTTTCTAATTTACGCTCTTCTTTTTCAACCTTCTTCTCTTGTCTCGACGCACGGTAATGATTGTATACTTCAATCGCCGCACTGCTCCACTGTACAACTTGCGCTACTTTATCAGCGTTATTTTCAATTTCGTCCGTTACAGAGTCTGATACATTACGAAGCTTCGTATTTAAAGATTGGATTGTCGTTCCAATCCCATCTACACCCGCTACCACTTTATTTAATGACTGTGACTTCTGTTGAATATCATCAGCTAACGCATTCGTTTTATGTAATAATTGCTCTGTCTCTACGCTAATTCCTTGCATTTGTTTTTCTAAACCTTCTAACGTGCTTGCAACGTTTTCTAACGTCTTCTGAACCGATAACAACGTTCTACATACATACACTACTAATACTGCGAAAGCAACCGCGATAATAGCCGCACTTACATATAAAAGAACTTGCATTTCATCACTTCCTTTATCTTTTTCATACTTTCCCCTATTATACAATCATTTTCCGTTTCATTCTAATCCCTATCTCATCATTAGAATTTTCATACTTATTCGTTAACTGTAACATAAATCATTCAACAAATTCCACTAAGTAGGTTACAATAGGAGAGGATACATAATTAGTAGGGAGGCTTTACATATGAAAGATCCACGTATTGAAAAGTTAGCATACAATTTAATTAACTACTCTATCCGCTTACAAAAAGGTGAAAAAGTATTAATTGAAAACTTTGGCTTACAAAAAGAACTTGTAACTGCACTTGTAAAAGAAGCATATGCAGCTGGTGGTTTCCCATTCGTCTCTTTAAAAGATCATCAAGTAGATCGCTCTTTATTAATGGGTGCTACTGAAGAACATTTCGAACAAATCGCTGCATATGAAGCAAGCGTAATGAAAGACATGGACGCTTATATCGGCCTTCGCTCTGGCGATAATATTAATGAACAAGCTGACGTTCCAAGTGAGCGTATGAAAGTTCATGGCCAAACAGTTGGTAAAAAAGTTCATAGAGACATTCGCGTTCCAAAAACACGCTGGGTTGTTCTTCGCTACCCAAATGCTTCTATGGCACAGCTTGCTAAAATGAGTACAGAAGCTTTCGAAGACTTCTACTTTGAAGTATGTAACTTAGACTACGGTAAAATGGATAAGGCGATGGACAGCCTTGTTACATTAATGAATAAAACAGATAAAGTTCGTTTAACTGGTCCTGGAACTGACTTAACATTCTCTATTAAAGACATTCCAGCAATTAAATGCTCCGGTCATTTAAACATTCCAGACGGTGAAGTATACTCTGCACCAGTTCGTGATTCTGTTAACGGTACAGTTTCTTACAACACACCATCTCCTTACAACGGTTATACATTTGAAAATGTACAACTTAAGTTCGAGAACGGCCAAATCGTTGAAGCAACTGCAAACGATTCAGAACGCATTAACAAAATCTTCGATACAGACGAAGGCGCACGCTACGTTGGTGAGTTCGCAATCGGCGTAAACCCATACATCTTACATCCAATGGGAGACATCCTATTCGATGAAAAAATCGATGGCAGCTTCCACTTCACTCCTGGACAAGCTTACGACGATGCATGGAACGGTAACAACTCGAACATCCATTGGGACTTAGTATGTATCCAACGCCCTGAATACGGCGGCGGCGAAATTTACTTTGACGACGTACTAATCCGTAAAGACGGGCGCTTCGTTGTACCTGAATTAGAAGCTTTAAACCCAGAGAACTTAAAATAATAAAAAACACTCGGAATTATGTTAACGGGTTCGGTTTTGAGGTACAAAATCAGAAAAAGCAATGCAAAAAACAACTGATTTAGCTTGAATTTTGTACCTAAACTAATACATTTAATAGCATAGAAAAAAGCATCAATTTCAGATGCTTTTTTCTGTTTTCAAGACAACATAACAAGATGTCTTTTTAATCCTCTATACGTTTGTTTTTACCAGGTTCTTGAGAATAACAGTCGTCATTTTATTCAAAACCTTCTGGTTCCCAATTCTCCTCTGGGTAGCCATTCTTTTCAAAAATATCTCTTAAATACCGTATAGCTTCTGCCCATTTCACGAACTCTTTATATTCGAAAGGAGGTTGTCCTTCATCATTCCATACTGCCCAATTTTTATTAGGTAATTGGGTTGCAAACCATTCTGCATCGGGAGGGATAATGAATATGTGAAAGGAATTGTCCATTAACTCATTCCAAGTAGAATATCCAAGACTTTGGCTAAACTTTTCCAAATCGCTAAAAAATAGTTTTTTTATTATTTTTTTCATTGTGTTCATCTCAATCCCCCTTCTTTTTGAAAGAAATGATTTTCTTAAATAGATAATATCATTTAACTCATATTTTTTTCTACTTATACGAAGCCTCTGAGCAGGTGTAGCAACAATATCGGAATCTATTTTAGCATGATTTCCAAACATATGATATTGGCTATTGTCAATACGTTAATTACCAATAAACCTTATTAAATCAACAAAAACAAAAGGTTCAAATCATATACGATTTGAACCTAAAATTATTACGCTATTTAAGTTATTGTACTCCTAATCCGAACCCGTTAGAATTATATCCGAGCGTTTTTTTATTATCCTCACTCTATATCGAGCTACTGTTCTTACTTTTTGTTTGCTGAAAATGAAAATAATATAAAAGTGCCACTGCGATAGTACCGATTGATATCGGAACATATAAAGGAAGATCCCATTTCATATATACTCTAGTGCAACCAACAAGCACAAATAATATTTCTAAACAAAACAAAGGTTTTACATATTTCATTTCTTTCCTACCATTTCTATTTTCACATGTGGATTTTCTTTCTCTATAAGCGCCAAGAATTCATCCATATTTTGCGGCATCGCAACCATATGTACTTTATATGCATTCGTCGTAATTTCAAGAGACTTTCCGACCTGACGTATAATTCTCACATCTTTTAATACAATATCATCATTTAAAATACCGTACTTTAATACGCCATTTTCTACTTTATGTTTTTTAATAAATACTTCCCAAACGAGTGGTACATTTACAATGAAGCATAAACCCATCCCAATCAACGCTGACATCCAATGCGCTTTATTAGTGAAAAGCATGACAATTGGATATATAAACATAAAAACTAACGTAAGGCAAACGAAAATGACTACTGACTTACTTCTTTGAATTGGAAAGTTCATACCTACACCCCCCCTAATCCAAATTATACCACTATTTCCATTTTAGTTCATAGAAAAAGGCCATTTCTAAATGACCTTTTACACAATGTACCTATAAAATTTCTTATCTACCTGTAGCACCGGAAAGTTTTTCGGCAACTCGTCTATACTCACACTTTGAAAACCATTCTTTTCATAAAAACGATGTGCCGCTAAAAATTTTACTGTTGTTCCTAAGTAAATATCTTTCAATTTTTTATCCTCAGCCCATGAAATTGCTGTTTGAAGCAACATATGTGATGCACCCCATTCTTTTCCGCGAAACTCTTTTTGTACGAACATTTTTCTTAGCGCTACTTGATGATTCTCAATATCTAATAAAGCTACTGTTCCAACTACTTTACCATCATAAATTGCTACCCAAAAGTTTCCGTGATCCTTTTGATAGAATGTTTCTATTTCAAGTAAATCAGGTTGCTCTTCTTTCGTAATTGAAACATTATACTCTTTTTGCTGAATATGAACGATAAGATCTACTACTTCCTCTTGAAACGTACTTTCATATGGAACAATACGAATCTTCTCGTTCATCGAATCTCTTTCCATTCTGAAGCTAGTAAACTATATACAGCGATATCATGAAAATGATCATATAGCCATTCTTCATCTCGTAAAATACCATCTAACTTAAATCCTAAACGTTCTGGAATTGCGCGGCTTTTCGCATTTCCAACACCGCACCGAATTTCAATTTTATTCAGCTTTAAATTTTCAAATGCATAGTGAAGTACAGCCTTTACGCTACGCGTCATAATACCTTTCCCGCCAGCATCTTCTGCAAGATAATACCCAAGACTCGTCGCTTTCTTCCCCCAGCTCACTGGATGAATGCCTACCATCCCAACGAGCTTTCCTTTGTAACGTATACCACTTTCAAAACCGTCTCCCTCTGCAAACTTCTTTAACCACATCGGAAAAATTTCATCATAAGCATCAGCAGATTTTGTCCCATCTACCCAAGGGAGCCATTTCCGTAAATGATTACGGTTTTGATCTAATAATTGATATAATTCCTCTTTATGATGTTTTTCTAGTAATTGTAGTTCGATTTCGTCATCTACTCGGAGTGTGAACATGTTTTTTAGTCCCCTTTTTAGTTTTCTTATTATTCTAACATTTATATTTCAAAACGCGTACCAATATATCAACGATTTTTGAAATATATCGAACACAACTCCATATATATCGACGTTTCAACATTAATGCACAACCACGACAACATAAAAAAGACGCACAGCCAAGCTATGCGTCTTTTCTATTATTTCTCTGCAACTTGAACTTCTTTTACGTAAGCCGCTTCGAATTTTTGGATGTCACCTGCGCCCATGAAAATTAGAACGCCGTTTTTATGTTTCTTTAATACATCCGTTGTTGTATCTGTAATTAATTCTGCACCGTCAATACGCTTTTGCAGATCTTCGATTGTTAATTCACCTTTGTTTTCACGTGCTGATCCGAAAATATCACATAAGTATACTTGGTCAGCTTTGCTTAGGCTTTCTGCGAACTCATCTAAGAACTTTTCTGTACGTGAGAATGTATGTGGCTGGAATACAGCGACAATTTCACGCTCTGGATGTTTTTGACGAGCAGCTTCAATCGTTGCATTAATCTCTGTCGGATGGTGTGCGTAGTCATCGATGATTACTTGCTCTCCCATCGGCTTTTCATTAAAGCGACGTTTTACGCCTTCAAAAGTTGTTAATTGATGTTTTACTGCTTCTACATCAACATTTTCATAATGGCAAAGCGCGATTACTGCTAACGCATTTAATACGCTGTGATTGCCGTATCCTGTAATTTTGAACGTATCATAGTACGTGTTACGAACGAATACATCAAATATCGTACCATCTGTTCTCTTTTGAATGTTGCGTGCTTGGAAATCATTATCTTCTCCAAATCCATAGAAAATAACAGGTACTTTCGCTTGAATTTTTTGAAGTTCTTCATCATCTCCACATGCAATAATGCCTTTTTTCACTTGCAATGCCATCTCTTGGAATGCACTGAATACATCATTGATGTCTGCAAAATAATCTGGATGATCAAAATCAATATTCGTCATAATTGCATAGTCTGGATTATAAGACAAGAAATGACGACGATACTCACAAGCTTCAAATACAAAATACTTACTATTTTCTACCCCATGCCCTGTTCCATCTCCAATAAGGTAAGATGTTGGGTGTGCACCTTGCATTACATGGGCTAACAAACCTGTTGTTGATGTTTTTCCGTGTGCACCAGTTACAGCAACACTTGTGTATTGGCTCATCAGGTCACCTAAGAAATGATGGTAACGATGGACTGGGATGTTTAATTCTTTTGCTGCTACGATTTCTTCATGCGTATCAGGAAATGCATTTCCTGCAATAATCACTTGTCCTTCTTCTACATTATTCTTATCAAAAGGAAGGATCGAGATACTACGCTTTTCCAACGCTGTTTGTGTAAAGAAACGCTTTTCATAATCAGACCCTTGAACAGTATGCTTCATATCATGAAGAATTTGCGCTAATGAACTCATTCCTGTTCCTTTAATTCCTACAAAATGGTAAACTGTCATCTTAAAGAACCTCCAACATTTCGAACTAATACAACGGCCTATCTATAAGACAGTATATGAATCTTTTCTTATTTTGGTAATCATCATACATTTTTGATGTAGTGAAGTTATTCTTTCCCTTCACTTATCAGGATAAACTCGTACGTACTTCTTTATATGTCCATAATAAGTCCATTATAGCAAAAAAGAAGCCGCTATACTATGATAACAGAAAAACTGATAGGGTCAATCACCTATCAGTTTTTCTCTCTTTTACATCTCTTCTCTTTTTTCTAATTGAACACGCTCTAAACGTGGGTTTGGACGATATTTACGACCAGCTTTTGCTTCTGGTTTCCCATTTAGTTCTACATTATCACCAGTAAAGCCAATATTCATTTTTAATAAGCTACTTCCTACCCCGTATATGTCAACAGGTACGTTTTGAGCTTCAAATTCACGAATACGCTTCTCATCAAATCCACCAGTTACAACGATGTCTACATGCTGGAATCCTTCTTCATCAAGTGCTTTACGAAGTGCGAATACAAGCGATGGGTTTACACCGCGTGGATCGAATGTTCCAAGTACTTCTGGGTGGCGAATAAAGTATTGATCAATCATCGTGCGGGACGTATCTACACGTACACCTTTTAATGTTGATCCAAATTCACGCGCTACGCGAAGTGCATCTGTAATGACATCATTGTTGTAATCAATTAATACAACTAATTCATCTTCTGGGAATTTCTTATGATATGCTTTTGCCGCTTCCACAACATCACCATTAAACATTTGAATTAATGCGTGAGGCATCGTCCCCATACCACTTTTGCCCCACCATTCATTCATCGCATGCGTCGCTTGTGCGCTCATACCTCCGATGTATGCTGCATAACCGTCACCAGCTTGTTGTGTATAATGATCATCACGGTCTCCCATGAAAATAACTGGTTTTTCTTTATCTACGCTACGCGCAGCTTGGACAACGTTATATACGTTTGTCGCAACCGATGTACGACGAGCTAAAATCCCATCAATGACACCTTCTAAAAATCCGAAATTTTCATAAGGGCCATGAATTGTTAACACTGTTTCAAATGGACTAATTTTATCGCCATCTTTTAAAGAGTTAATCTCAAGTTCCTCAGGATTTTTAGCGAATGTTTGTAGCAATGCAATTACTTCATCCGTTCCACAAAGAACTGCATTTTCCTTTTGGAAAAATTGCATCGTTACAACACTTTTCGGGCGAAATTCTTCGATGATTTCTCTAGTCTTTAAAAAGTAAACGGCAGAGAACCAACCTTCTCCAACACGTTCGTCAAATTTAAATGTTTTATTTGTTAGTCTATTTATTTCACCTTTTAATTTTAATTCAATTTCTTTCATGTCGCTTTACTCCCTACTTTACTATCCAACATTTTCTCTTAGTATACAGCAAAACCGTTTACTATACATTTGTTTCCTGCATAGCGGCAAATTCATCCTCAGAAATAAGGACATCTCTCGGTTTCGTTCCTCTACCTTCAGAAATAATTCCTTGCGATTCCATCTCTTCAATGAGACGTGCCGCGCGATTATAACCGATGCGGAATTTTCGCTGTACAGAAGATGTGGACGCTCCCCCTTGTTCTACAACAAATTGACATGCATCAAGGAACAATTCGTCTTCCGACTCAGCTTGTTCTGTTTTCGCTAATAAATCCTCTTGCTTAAATAAGTAATTCGGCTTCATTTGCTTTTTCACATGATCAACTGTTTTTTCAATCTCATCATCCGATACGTATACACCTTGTACACGAACTGGTTTAGATGTACCGTTCCCTAAGAATAACATATCACCACGGCCAAGTAATTTCTCCGCGCCCCCAATATCAATAATCGTACGCGAATCAACTTGAGATGATACAGTAAACGCAATACGCGTTGGAATGTTTGACTTAATTAAACCTGTAATAACATCTACAGATGGACGCTGCGTCGCTACTAATAAATGAATACCACAAGCACGTGCTTTTTGCGCAATACGACAAATCGCTTCCTCAACATCACCAGGTGCTACCATCATTAAATCGGCTAACTCGTCAATGACAATAACGATATAAGGTAATGTCTCTCCTGGAATTTCTCGCTCACTTACAATCGTATTGTAGCGAGTTAAATCACGAGCACCTGCGTGTGCAAACAATTCATAACGGCGTTCCATTTCCTCAACTGCCCATTTTAATGCAGCTGTCGCTGCTTTTACATCCGTAATAACAGGTGCTACAAGATGCGGAACAGAATTGTATGGTGCAAGCTCAACCATCTTCGGATCAATTAACATTAACTTCACTTCATGTGGTTTCGCTTTATATAAAATACTCGTTAAAATCGCGTTAATACACACACTTTTACCTGAACCCGTTGCACCCGCAATAAGTCCGTGCGGCATTTTTCGAATATCCGTTACAATTGGGTCCCCTGAAATATCAAGTCCAAGCGCAACAGTAAGCGGTGATTCACTCTTTGTGAATACAGGACTTCTTAAAATTTCGCGAAGAAATACTGGCTTGCTTTCTTTATTTGGAACTTCAATTCCAATTGCACTCTTCCCTGGAATCGGCGCTTCAATACGAATATCTTTCGCAGCTAAACTTAACTTAATATCATCACTTAAGTTTGTAATTTTATTTACTTTCACACCTGGGTCTGGCTGTACTTCAAAACGAGTTACCGCTGGCCCTTGCGATACATTAATAACATGTGCGCCAACGTGAAAATTATTAAACGTTGTATCTAATAATTCTTTCTGCTCCTCTAACCATTCTGTATTATCTAACGCTGATTGCTGTGGAATCGACAACAGCGCTAATGGTGGAACAGTATATGTCGGTGGTGTATGCAATACATTTCGCATATCGTTCTCTCTTTGATTTACAACATATGCTTTCTCTTGTACTTCCGTACTTGAAATTGGCTTTTGTACTTGCTCTACCACTACTTGCTGCATTGGTTGCTCTTCCACTTGTGGTTCTGCTACTACTTGCTGCACTGGGCGTTCTTCCACTTGTGGTTCTGCTACTTGCTGCACTGGGCGCTCTTCCACTTGTGGTTCTACTACCACCTGCTGCACTGGGCGCTCTTCCACTTGTGGTTCTACTACCACCTGCTGCACTGGACGTTCTTCCACTTGTGGTTCTACTACCACCTGCTGCATTGGGTTTTCTTCCACTTGTGGTTCTGCTACTACTTGCTGCACTGGGCGTTCTTCCACTTGTGGTTCTGCTACTTGCTGCACTGGGCGTTCTTCCACTTGTGGTTCTGCTACCTCTTGTTGTACTGGCTTATTCTCTACTCGTACATTAGCAGAAGGCTGCATTGCATTTGCTCTAGCTGCATGTCTTTCCATTAATCGTGTTCTATCTTGTTTCAACATAACAACATTAAATGGTACATGGCGCTTTTTCTCACGTTTTGGTTCTTCTTTTTGTACAACTGGTTGCTCTTCTGCGATTGGTGTTTCTTCTACAACTCGTTGCTCTTCTACGACTGGCGCTTCTTCTACAACTCGTTGCTCTTCTGCGACCTGTGCTTCTTCTACAACTCGTCTATTTTCCTCTGTTTCTGCAATTAAAACATTCGCAAAGCTTTGAACATCTTTCTTCGTTTGTTCATCAGCCTCAGCAACATGTATGAATTCACTCTTTTGTTCAATTGCTTCATCTTCTTGCTGAATTTCCTCAAGTGCTACAAATGTCTCTACTACAGGCGCTTTTGTTTCTGCAATCACTTCTGTTTCTTCTGCTTCCGCAATTACTTCCACTTCTTCTAGCTCTTTCGCTTCCGCAATTACTTCCACTTCTTCTGACTCTTTCGCTTCCGCAATTACTTCCACTTCTTCTGTTTCTGCAATTACTTCCACTTCTTCTGACTCTTCTGTTTCTGCAATTACTTCCACTTCTTCTGACTCTTTCGCTTCCGCAATTACTTCCACTTCTTCTGACTCTTTCGCTTCCGCAATTACTTCCACTTCTTCTGACTCTTCTGTTTCTACAATCACTTCTACTTCTTCTGCTTCCGCAATTACTTCCACTTCTTCTGTTTCCATAACTACTTCTTCTGGCTCTTTCGTTTCCGCAATTACTTCCACTTCTTCCGTTTCCGCAATTACTTCCACTTCTTCTGTTTCCATAACTACTTCTTCTGGCTCTTTCGTTTCTGCAATTACTTCCACTTCTTCCGTTTCCGCAATTACTTCCACTTCTTCTGACCCTTCTGCTTCCACTTCTTCAGGTGCCTCTGTTTCCATAACTACTTCTTCAAGCTCTTCCGTTTCTGCAATTACTTCTACTTTTGACACTTCTTCTGGTATTTCCACAATGATTGTTTCTTCAAGTTTTTCTTCTGCTTTGACAATCACTGATTCTTCTGGAGCTTGCTTTTCTACTTCAATAGTAGGTTGTTTTATTTCTGTGTTACGTTTAATTTCTTCTGATAATATTGTATCCTCGTGCTCTACTTTAGAAGCTACTAATTCTTCTTGTAGATTGTTTTCGTTTAACACCACTACATCTTTTTCTAGCTTAGCACTTTCCATCTGCTCAGCTACTGTTTTATGAAGTAATTCATCCGCTGAAACTTCCTGCGGTGTACTCATTTCTTGAATCACTTCTTTTTCTTCTACTAAAGGCACTTGGCGTTCAATTTCATAACCGTTTTTCTCTAGCCATTGATCAACTACTGACTTTTCTTCCTTTTTATTCTCTTCATATTGTTGCTCTCCTTGCTGGTTAGCAGCTCTATGACTAGAAGAAGTTGGTGCTTGTCCTTCTGAGAAATCAGATAATTTATATCCTTTTTTCTCTAACCATGCATCAACGACTGATTTACCCTCTACAGATATTTCAAGGTCTTCTCTTTCCTTTACTTCCTCCTGCTTTTCTTCCTTTTTCTCTACTGAAGGACGATTATATCCATAAATTGGCGAAATCATTTCTGTTGGACGAAATGGTCTACGGTTACTCTCTTGCGAAGGTGCAGATGCCTTTTTAACGACAGACTCCCGCACCGGTTCATATTGCACTTCCGGCTCTTCATATGTAGAAACTACCTTTTCCACATACGGTCGTCTGCTTCTTTCCACCTTTATTCCTCTTTGGGCAGTAGGTTCTTCATATGTTACTCCTTGAATAGGTTGTTCTTCGAAGCGATTTACTTCGCTTTCATCCTCTTCATCGAACCCATTATCCGGTACTAAAGGAAAACGGCATTTACCTGCATTCCTACTTGCCATTTGTGCTTCTCTTGCTTCAGTGTAGTGGTTTACACGAGGAATTTTCGGCTGACTTTCAATTTGCTTTGGTACTTCTTTATTCATCGCTGTTTGTTCTTCCTCTTTGTTAAACAGCTTTTTCATCCAATCTAACATGCTTACCACTCTTTCTACTAAATAGTAACATCCTTTATTGTATCAGCATTCGGCAAAAAGTGCAGGTAAAATTAAGCATGTCATATTTATCCACAATATTCTAATTTACGAGTGTTTCATATGGAAAAACGCAGCCTTTCATGTAAGACTGCGCTTAAGCTTTACTCTTCCGATATACATCTATACTATCCGTTACACTTTGCAATAAAGAATTTACATACTGCGGGTCAGATAATTTTTTATCTTCTTCATGGTTTGACATAAACCCAAGTTCTAATAACACACCAGGAACCTTTGCCCAATTAAATCCAGAAAGATCATCCCGAAATTTAATTCCATTTACTTTTACTTGCTGGTTCTCCCTCATTTTATTTACAATCATTTGAGAGATTTGAAGACTTTCCGCATAAATCTCTTTCGTATACGGACTTCCTTCTGCCGGCGTCAATACAGCAAATCCACTTTCGTTTGGATTTTCAGAACCATCTGCATGAAGACGTAAAAATAAATTCGCCTTATGATTATTTGCGAATGTCGCCCGTTCTTTATTACTTATATCAACGTCTTGTGATGTTCTCGTCATTAATACTTGTATCCCTTTTGCTTCAAGCTTTTCTTTTAATAAAAAAGCCATTTCTAATACAAGTACAGCCTCTCTCTTTTTCGTCACAACACCTGTTGTACCGTCTGTCACTTTATATTTTTGCGTTGTTGCCCCTGGTCCAATTGGCTCTAAATTTAAATTCGCTTTTTGTTGATGCCCTGGATCAATAACGACGAGAAACTTCTCTTGTTTTTCATTACTCCCTACTTTTTGTTCATTATTTTGCACTGGTTGCTCAGTTGGCTGTACTGGCGTAGTTTCTTCTTTCTTTTCCTCAGATGATACTTCCTCTTGCTTATGTTCTACTTGCTCATTCGTTTGAATTGCTTGCAATTCTTCGTTTATTTCTTGTTCTTGCTGTTTTTCTACCGGTGCGTCTTCTTTGGTATCTTTGTTTTTCTCTTGTATAGAAGATGTAGTTTCTTTTTTCGGCTGCTCTTGTGAACAACCGGCCATATATATTCCAATGAATGCAATCATGCTCATTATTTTTATATACTTCATACTTCTCTCCCATCACTTTGCACCGGATTCAAAGTTTTTCTTATAATTGCCCTATAATCTCATCCATATTTCCAATATAAACTGGCTGCCATTTTTCTGTACCACGTTCTGCAGTATAAACCGGATAAGCGTCATCATCTATATTTACGAAAACTGGATCGCCCATATCCGTTTCATATCCAATTGTAATCCATCCTTCTTGCCACTTTCCGTTTTCTTCACTTATTAATGAATTTTTATGTTTATCGTATCGGTAACCGATTTGTCCTTTTTCTAATTCACTTTCACTAAACACATATATTTCATAAGTACCTAGCTCAATATCTTGCTGTTTTGAAGTTTCAATTCGTTTTAGAAGTTCTGCGATTTTTATTTGTTGTTTCATACGTCTATCCCCTTCTATTTTTCTAAATTTTAACTAGTTTGTTTATAAAATACAATATAGATTTTAAGAAAAAAGGTGACATCCTTATAATATGAATGATTTTTTGAATATATCTGTCACAACTCTACATATATCAACGATTTTTCAAATATATCTATCGTAACTCTACATATATCAACGATTTTTCAAATATATCTATCGTAACTCTACATATATCAACGATTTTTCAAATATATCTATCGTAACTCTACATATATCAACGATTCGACACGGAATATCGACTTACCAACAAAAAATGACAAAACAAAAAGAGAGGCTGCCCAAAAGGACAACCTCTCTTTTCTTATATCAATTAAAATTTAAACTCTTGTCCAACTTCAAAGCTATCTTCTAATACAAGAATACCTTTTTCTTGTGGAGCATCTGGAAGCTCTAATTCACGTGCAGAGCAGATCATTCCAGAAGAAGGAACACCGCGAAGTTCTGCTGGTTTAATTAACATACCACTTGGCATTACAGCACCAATTTTTGCAACGACAACTTTTTGTCCTGCATCAACGTTTGGTGCACCACATACGATTTGTAATGTTTCTGTACCGATTTCTACTTTACAGATGTTTAGCTTGTCAGCATTTGGATGCTTTTCTTTTTCAGCTACATAGCCTACAACAAATTTCGGAGAAAGATCTGCTTCTACTGTTTCTTCAAAGCCATTCTTCGCTAAAATTTCGTTGATTTTCTCTACAAGCTCTTTCGTTAATGTAAGGTTGCCTGTTTCTTTTACTTCTAAGTAAGAAGATGCATTAAAGATGTTGAATCCTGCTGTCTCGTTGCTTTCACGATCATATACGCGTGCAACATCTCCTTTGCGATCAAAAGTACGGTTCTCTAAAGTAATATCTTGTAAGGCAACAATTAAAGTGTCACCAATTCCTTCAAGGTTGTAAAAAACGTTCACTTCGTTCATCCTTTCTCTTTTCCATCTGTCTTCTTCCGATTTTTCGCTAAAATAAAGATTGGTTCAAATTCTCCATCTTCATATACGAATGAAAGTGATGTAATCGGAACATGCCCTTCGGCAAAAAATTTCATTGTCATTTGTGCAATAATATCATAACCGATTTCGTTGACGATATCAGCAATAATTAATACATCTTGGTGAGGAACAGCAACAACCATGTCACCAGAAATCTTTTCACGCATCGATTGTAGTAACGATTCGTTTAAAATACGAGTCGCGTCATACCCATCATTTGTGTTTAAAAAGTAGAATGTATTACCCGCTACTGTGTCTTGTTTAAATTCATAACCTAATGAGCGTGCGTTGAATAATGCCATTTCACGCACTTGCTGTTCTGTAAGTTCTAATTTTTGTAATAGACGCTCATCAATTAGTCGATACGTTTTATTCGAATCTAGCGCGTAGTAAATACGTGTTTCCGCCGTATGATCCGTCATAATAAACGGATTTCCTTCTTCTGCTTGTTTCGGGAAAGAAGTAGAGCGAATAACAGGTAAAATTTTCGCTCCGCTATTTTCTTCTTTATGCATCGCAATTAGCGCTTCTTGTACGTAATAAGCAACTTCTTCAATTGCCTTTTCCTTGTTCACTTCCCATTTTGCCACAACTCCTGGAAGCGATACGTTAATACCTTTTTTGGAGTCTTTTTGTTCAATACGTAAAACTTCTTTCTCACTATCATACTGAAAGTCCCATTCTGGGCGAGATAATTTCTTTATTAACTCATCTTTCATCTTTTTACTTGTCATCTTCATCTCTTTTTTCCTCCCTTCCAAAAAAATAACCTCCCCCGCGAAGGTAGAGGTTGTTTTACAATTCAATTGGCAAATTGCCTTATTTTAAACCTTCAATGAACTCTTCGATTTGTTCTTGTGTTTTACGATCTTTGTTTACATAGCGACCAGTTTCTTCACCTTTATTGTACGCTACAAAGCTCGGAATGCCAAATACGTCTAATTTTACACATAGATCAATAAACTCATCACGATCTACATAGTAAAATGAGAAATCACTATATTTCTCTTCTACTTCTGGCATAAATGGATCTACAAAGCGGCAGTCTGGGCACCATTCTGCTGAGAACATAAAGACTACATTCTCTTCATTTTTTAACTGTTGGAATTGCTCCATGCTTTCTAATGACTTCATCTATATTTCCTCCTCTAACGGGTGCATTTTTCATGTTATAATCTTTCTTTTATACTACCATACATCGCGCACGGTGCAAGGTTTATGCTTGCTTTTTGTCATACTTATATTGCCCAACTAACAACTTAACAACGTGTACAAATAATTCCGTGCGGTCGACATAATCATCTGTAAAAATACCGATAGCACCTTCGTGACTACGAATATCTTTTCGCTGCACAAACTCTTCCATCACTTCGCTCAATTCCTTACCATCTTCAAGAGGTGCTAAAAAATCGTCTGGTAACGTAATACGCGCTCCTCCGGCCACAAATACTTTCCCATCCATTGTTGCTAGCGCGCCCCAGTTACACATAAATAAACCGTGCTCCGTTTTCATTACGCCGCCTTCTAGCCCAATACCAATTGGAGCTTCTCCTTCCTCTAGCGCTCGCTTCGCTCTATTAATCGCTCCTTGCATCGTCTCTTCATCTGAGAAAGGCTGAGCTGATACTCCTGACGGAACAGAAAGAGATGTAATTTCAGCATCTTTCCAAACCTTCTCCACAGCGCCAACCTTCGTTTTATTCTTTGATCCTACTACTACTTTCATTTCGTTCACCTCTATAAAAATTCATCATTCTATTCTAATATCCCTATCAGATACGAATTAAGCATCAACCACTACCACATATCACCAAGTCATCTATTCAGCCTAAAAAAGAAGTTTTTTTCTAGCAACATTACCGTCTTCGAAAACAAAAACAGCCTTCCTCTCACTTCCTACTTGGGGTCTTCATACATCATTCGAACACCAATTAAGCACTGACCACTCCCACTCATCGCTGGGTCATCTATTCAATCTAAAAAAGAAGGTTTTTTCTAACAATATTACCGTCTTCAAAAACAAAAACAGCCTTCCTCTCACTTCCTACTTGGAGTCTTCATACATCATTCGAACACCAATTAAGCACTGACCGCTCCCACTCATCGCTGGGTCATCTATTCAATCTAAAAAAGAAGGTTTTTTCTAACAACATTACCGTCTTCAAAAACAAAAACAGCCTTCCTCTCTTTTCCTATCTAGGGTCTTAATACACCATTCGAGCACCAATTAGGCACTGACCGCTCCCACTCATCGCTGGGTCATCTATTCAATCTAAAAAAAGAAAGGCTCTTCAGCCCTTCTTCCTCTCTACGCGTTATTCTTAATTGTCTCTAACGTCGTTTTATCTGTTGTTCTTACAAGCTTCGTAATTAATTCTTTCGCCGCTGCATAATCATCAACATGTAAAATTGAAGCATGTGTATGAACGTAGCGCGCACAAACACCAATTACTGCTGATGGGATACCAGAGTTACTTGTATGTACACGGCCCGCATCTGTACCACCTTGTGAAATAAAGTATTGGTACGGAATGTTGTTTGTTTCTGCTGTATCTAAAATGAATTCGCGTATTCCTCTATGTGTTACCATTGTGCGATCGTAAATACGAAGAAGAGCACCTTTTCCTAATTGACCGAACTGTGTTTTGTCACCAGATGCATCGTTTGCTGGACTTGCATCAAGCGCATAGAAAATGTCTGGTTGAATCATATTTGCAGCGGTTTGCGCTCCGCGAAGACCTACTTCTTCTTGTACAGTAGCACCAGAATATAATGTATTTGGTAATGTTTCGTCTTTTAATTCTTTTAACAATTCGATTGCAAGACCACATCCGTAACGGTTGTCCCAAGCTTTCGCCATAATTTTCTTCTCATTTGCCATCGGTGTAAACGGGCAGATCGGCACGATTTGTTGTCCTGGTTTTACACCAATTTCAATCGCATCTTCATAACTATCTGCACCTATATCAATTAACATATTTTTTATATCCATCGGTTTTGCACGTTGCGCGTCACTTAATAAATGAGGAGGAATAGAACCAACAACCCCAATAACAGGACCATTCTTCGTCATAACTTGTACACGCTGTGCTAATAAAACTTGGCTCCACCAGCCGCCTAACGTTTGAAAACGAAGCATTCCGTTTTTCGTAATTTGCGTAACCATGAAACCTACTTCATCCATATGACCTGCTACAAGAACACGTGGGCCAGTTTCGTCCCCTTTTTTCAGACCAAATACGCTACCTAAACCGTCTTGTACAATTTCATCCGCATATTTGCTTAATTCTTGTTTCATAAAACGGCGTACATCATGTTCAAAACCTGATGCACCTTGTAATTCTGTTAACGTACGAAATAATTGTAATGTCTCTTTATTCACGAAGTCCCCTTCTTTCAAACCTTAGTAGAATACCTCTTTTATTGTAACGAAATTTTCGAAATGTTTCTAGTTTCTTCTTTTTTAGCTGTATTTGCTTTATAATTATTATCGGTACACTATTTTTATTTTATAGAATTGAGGTGAATATATGAGCTGGAAAGGTTTAGTAGCAGGTCTTGGCGTTGGGTTCGCAGCTGGTTATCTCGTTGCAAACAAAGTACAAGAACAATCCCATATTTCTTCAGAAAAAGCATTGAAAATGGTGAAACAAGCATTAAGTCATAAAGGTGAAATTACTGGCTCTTGGGTACATATGGTTCCAGAGACATTTGAAAAATATGATGTCGCATATGAAGTTTATCGCGGCGGTCTTACAACGATGTTAAATGATATACAAGAACGATTTGAATTTTTAGTTGATGCTAAAACAGGTACTGTTTTAGAGGTTATAGCAGCATAAAACGGAGGGTTCCCATTAGGTGAACCTCTTATTTTTTTGAAATTGCGGGTATTGATTAAAATTATATCAGCGATTTTTTAAATATATCGACTTACCGACAAAACCCGACAATAAAAAAGAAGCTGCTCCAATAAATATGATGGAACAACCTCCTATTTTTATGCTTCTATACTCGTTTTCCGTTCTATTTTTTCTACGATATGACCTTCCTCATTCCACTTCACAGCTCGATAATATGCGTCATGGTAAAACGTAAACCATGCCTCTTTTTCAGCACCATACTTCATCCACTTTTGCTTATTTTCAATCGAGGTCATCGGATAATCATCGTATGACATTACCCATAATACATTTTGATGCGCGTGCGTCGGCAATAGGTCTGCTAAATGAAGCATCGTTTCTCCTTGGCTTTCTAAAGCAATAACTGCATGTCCATCACTATGCCCACCCGTATGTGCCATCTTGATTTCATCTGTAATTTCTATTTCTTGCTGGAACGTAACAACTTGATCTACAATTGGCTCCCAATTTTCCTTCCAATATGTATTACGTGATCTAATGTTTGGATTCCTCATTTCATTCCATTCTGTTTCACTTACGTAAACTTTCGCATTTGGAAATGCCGGTACAAGGTGATCATCTTCCCATTTTGTTAGACCAGATGCATGATCAAAATGAAGATGTGTCATCAAGACGTAGTCGATATCTTCAGGCTTTAATCCTAATTTTTCTAATGATTCATAAACCGATGATTCTTCTGTTACACCTTGATTGCGTTTCATCTTCTCATTCAACTTACCGTTTCCTATCCCGGAATCAATGAGCATATTTCCATCTTTTGTTTGCAAAAGTAACGGATCTGTTCGTAAATAAATATGATTTGTGTCATTATGTTTATATTTACGTGACCAAAGTACTTTCGGCACGACTCCAAACATTGCTCCTCCATCTAAATGTGTATTCCCGCCTTTTAACCACGTTACTTTTATATCTCCAATTTGTAACTGTTCCATTACACATCCCCCTTTTTAATTAATCTTAACATAAAATTCTGATTATTTTAGGTGTAAAAAAACCTACGCATTACTGCATAGGCTCTGTACGATATTTTGCTTCAACTCGGTAAATACGATGACCTTTACTAGAGAATT
The DNA here is from genome assembly GCF_051915225.1 of Bacillus cereus group sp. MYBK95-2. NCBI lineage: Bacteria > Bacillati > Bacillota > Bacilli > Caryophanales > Bacillaceae > Bacillus > Bacillus cereus group sp. MYBK95-2. The sequence continues at coordinate 1,136,079 of NZ_JBQAEH010000001.1, forward strand.
TCTCTTCGTATTCAGTCATGATGTTACCTTCAAAGTCGCTGTTATGAAGATCTAAGCTTAAGTACGTTAGTAACATACCATACTCAGCCATACTCATAAGAGAATATTCAAATAAACCTTGGTTATCTGTTTTGAAATGAATTTCTCCGCCTTCTACTAACACTTCTTCGTAATTACGTAAAAATGTTTTATACGTTAAACGACGCTTCGTATGACGTTTCTTTGGCCATGGATCTGAGAAGTTTAAATAAACGCGATCAATTTCACCTTTCGCAAAGAAAACTGTTAAATCTTCAGCATCTTTATTAATTAACTTTAAGTTTGGTAATTCTTCTTCAATTAATTTATCAAGTGCATCTACAACAACACTTGTGAATTTTTCAATTCCAATATAATTAATATGTGGATTCGCTTTCGCCATATCATACATGAAGCGGCCACGACCTGTACCTACTTCAATGTGAATTGGTTGTTCGTTTCCAAATACTTCTTTCCAGCTACCAGCGCGCTCCTCTGGGTTTCCGATTACGATATGTGAATATTCATTAATTCGATCCATTGCATACGGTTTATGTCTTAAACGCATAGATGTTTCCCTCTCTTTACATAGCTATTTTAAAGGAATAATTCCTTCTTTCTTTTTTAATCAATCTACCAAACAAAAAACCAAGTACGTACGAGCACTCGGTCCGTTTCTTTCAAGTATAAGATGTACCATTTTGATAAAAACTACATACAGCATTAAACATTCCATGACGAAACAGCTTTTTCTCTTACATTTGAAGAGAAAAACAATCGAAAGGATGATCCGTTCATGCCAATTAATCAACAACATCAATTAGAAGTACTGAAAGATATTTTAGTCAACCACCAAAGTGATTGCTGCGGGACAGTTTCAGAATGCGAGCAATTAGAGCGCCTCATTCAATCGTTACTCGCAAACGATAATATAAGTAGTGACGCTAAAACAATGCTAAACGATGTATATTCTTATAGTCAATCGGGTAAATCTTCCTCTAATTTGGACAACCATATTTCCAATAATCAAGAACAACTTACTCAGTGGATTGCTGGAATGGACAATTTTTCTTAAGTATCATTCTGAAGCAAGTAGTTGCTGTAAATATTGATGCCAATATTCAGCTTCTGCTTGCTGTTTTTTTGTTGTATGCCATTGAATAGACAAAATCGTTTGTGCTATCACATACCATCTCATACGCCTAAGCAGCGATTCATCCATTTCAATATCATAGTAACCGAGCCACTCACTCCATTCCTGGCGCGGAATGTACCAATATAATAACATACCGAGGTCTAGAGCTGGGTCAGCAATTACAGCTCCATCCCAATCAATTAAAAACAATTCATCTTCATCCGACAATAGCCAGTTGTTATGATTTACATCACAATGGCATACAACGAATTCATTGTATTCAATAGCTTTTAATGAATCCATTAAATATTGAAGGCCTTGCTGAATTGTTTCATCATCCCTTATATCTCCTCTTAAAACGAGTTGCAGTTGTTGTAATAACTCTTGTGCGTGAAGCGGCTGCTTCCCAAGTCTTTGAATCATCTGTACAAGCGCTTTAGAGGAGTGTATTTTCTTCAAAAGTTTCGCAACACGTTCTAGTTTCATATCCTCTGGCTCTAGCTTCTGTCCCGGAAGCCATTTTTGAGCAGAAATTACATCACCATTCGTTACCCTTCTTGTCCAAAGTAATTTTGGAACAATTCCTTCTGCTGACAATACCGCTAAAAAGGGCGATGTATTCCGCTTTAAAAATAACTTCTGTTGTCCGTTTTGCGCAATATATGCATCGCCCGTTACTCCACCAGCCGGTACAAGACTCCACTCTTTTCCTAATAATTGTTCCAACCATTCCATATTCATTACCCGTTAACAAATCCTTATCTTTTATAGTTATGAAAAGAAAAACCGCAACATTTCTACACATGTTGTGGATTCATATATTTTACTGTAAATGAAAAGAAAAATTAGCCTAAGCCAAAAATCCTCTATTTTATTTTACAAAACCTGTCATAGAATGACAACTTATCAAAATCGTCACCTTTGTCAATTCTACATTTATTACATTCTCATCGTCAAGTAGCGATTTGTCACATTATCGTCAATATATACGTGCTAATTGGAGCGAGCTTAAGTTCCTTTCCTCTAAATGAAGAAATTGGCTCTATTTTCGCTTCGTTTTCGTTTACTAACACATGCCACGTTGCTTCTTTCGGAAGTTGCACAGTTTTAGCTTCTAAACCGCTATTAAATAAGACGATAATCTCTTTCCATGGCCCAAACGTTTCTGCATGCTCTAGGTGATATGCAAGTACTTCTGTAGATGTTTGTAAAAAAGTCATATGTTTTTTTATAAGGTCTGCGCTTTGTAAACGGAATGCCCCATGCTCTTTACGAATCGCAATTAAACCTTTTATATAGTTAACAGTCTCTATCTCTTTCTCTTTTTGATCCCAATCTAATTGATTGATCTCATCATTTGCATTATAACTATTTTCATTTCCTTTCTTCGTACGATAAAACTCTTGCCCTGCGTGTAAGAAAGGAATGCCTTGTGAAAGAATAACCATTGCGCTCGCTAACAGGTGACGTTTTTTCAAAATCGTTTCTGATTCTTCATTACTGCGCACTAGTTTATCCCACATCGTCATATTATCATGACATTCTACATAGTTAATGCTTTGCGCTGGCTCTAGAAACAGCCCTGTTTCTTTCATACTTAAAAGACTTCCTGCTGCAATATACTGCAAATGATTACAGTCTACATGCCCACCAAATGCAAAACCACGCTTATTTATATGAAATGTACTCCCTTTTATCCCATCACGAAATTGATCATTAAACTGCGCGATATGTGGCATTTTCTTCGCATTATTTAACGTTGCTTTTTCTTTGGCAGGAAGCGGTGTTTGTAAATCCCATCCTTCTCCTAATAACAAAGCATCTCGTTTTATGTTTCGCACTTCTTTTTCTATCATATTCATTGTATCAACATCTAAAATTCCCATTAAGTCGAATCGGAATCCATCGACATTGTATTCAGTAAGCCAATATAAAATAGACTCTACAATGAATTTCCTCATCATTTTCCGTTCAGACGCTATATCATTTCCGACTCCCGTCCCATTAGAAGGCATACCATCTTCACCATGACGAAAATAGTATCCTGGAACAAGCTTTTCAAATGATGATAGCTCTCTTTCATAAACATGATTATAGACAACATCTATAATCACCCTAATACCTTGTTCATGAAATGTTTCAATTAGTTGTTTGCACTCAACTATCCTGTTATACGGATCAGAGGGGTTTGTAGCATAATATCCTGTTGGTGCATTGTAATATAATGGATTATATCCCCAATTATAGGCGGACGAAGGATTCGCCTCATCTACACCACCGAAACAATATAAAGGTAATAGTTCAACATGTGTAACACCTAAATCTTTTATATGGGACAACCCTGTTAATGTCCCATTCCGTCCTGTTGTTCCCTCTTCCATCAATCCTTTATATGTTCCCTTTTGAATTACTCCACTATTTGGATGTATAGTCGCATCACGAATATGCAGTTCATACAATATGGCATCTGTCATTGATTGTAATGTTGGTAATCCCTCTCGTCTTGTTACATTCGTTTTTTCTAAATTGATAACAACACCATGTTTTCCATTTACCGTCACCGACTTTGCATAAGGATCCACAGCTTCGTTCCATATTAAATTAATACAAACAAGAAATGTATAGCGTGCTCCGTCTAAATCACCTTGTAATGTTTGAATCCAAACTCCGTTTTCTCCCCTGTACATTTCATGATCGGTATATTCTTTATCGCTCTTATAAATTCTTACTTTCGCAAGCCTTGCAGTTGGGGCCCATACTTTAAATGTCGTTTCTTCTTTTTGATAAACAGCACCTAAATCTGTACCTTCGTAATAATACTTTTCATCGAAACTTTTTGTTCGAATAACAGCACCTATTTGTAAATCAGTTTCTTCATTCCGTTCATCTCGTACTGTATAATACTTCCCCACATCTAGCGGCTCTTCTATAAAGCACTCATACTTCGTTGCATCTGGAAGCGCAATAGTATGAGCAATCGGTAAATCTTTCACATTACTTCCTTCTTGCAAACGAAATGTCCGACTTGTTCCATACGCATGTGGGAGCAAAATTGTAATTTTATTCATTTCATCTAAATAGGCATCAAATGGACGTTTTACTTTCAACATAAAAAAATCACCATCATTCTCAAAGTTAAAATAAAGTGAAACTTTAATGAGCGAGAAAATTTCTCCATCCTCACTTATTATTAGCCTTCACCAATTAGGCGAGATAAAATGAGCTGCAAATGATAAGGCTTTTCTTATCAACAAGACTCTATACAGTAACTCCATTCTTCTCTATAGTATATTCACCTGCATAAAAAACGTTTTCAACATTCTATTTTTGTAATTTTATTTCAGCAATCGATTTATACTTCGGGGTTTCTTTCACGTGGGATTCGTATAAAGTAATTGTATCTGCTTGAAATGATATTTCAGGCACTTCTTTTATACTTTCTAAACGAAACTTTTCTTCTCCTATCCATTTACGAGCAACGGTAATATGCGGGTGATATGGGCGTGTTTCTAGAGAAAATCCATTTTCTTCACAAATGGCATGTATTTGCTTTTGCAACTGAAACAAATCGTGATTCTCACTTACCTTCGCCCAAAAAATACGAGGCTGATCTTCCCTACCAAACGTTGAAAAACCTTGTAATGTGAACGATAGTTCTTTTGTTTCTGCAATTGTTTTTAATCCATTCTTTATTCCCTCTAATTGTTCCCCCGTTGCACTCCCTAAAAATGAAAGGGTAATATGATAGTCTTCTTTATGTACCCATGAACGAAATTGTAATTCCTCTTGCATATCCTCTTTATAGTTAGACAGCATTTCTTTTATATGATTCGGTAACGTAATTGCGACAAAATAATGCAGTTCCATGTACATCTTCTCCTTCTTTTCTATTGTTGCTTTTCTTTCTTATCTCATTCAGGTAAAAAGAAGCCGCTCTCCAAAATAGAGAGCGGACATTATTTATATATCCATTACTTCGCTAATTCATGAATTGCTTGCGCGTAAATTGCTGTTGCTTTCAATAAGTCTTCAATTTCGATATACTCATCTTTTTGATGCGCAAGTTCTTCTTTTCCAGGGAATAGCGGGCCAAATGCCACACCAGCTTTTAATGAACGAGCATAAGTACCGCCGCCGATTGCTAATAGTTCTGCTTTTTCACCTGTTTGTTCTTCATACACACGTTGTAACGTACGGATTAATACGTGATCTTTATCGACGTGATGTGGGCGAGAATTAGAATAGTCAGCCACTTCAAAACCATGCGTACCAACATATTCTTTCAACTTCACAATTGTTTCTTCAAAGTTAGTTGTAACTGGGTAACGTACGTTTAGCCCTAAGTTACCACCGTTTTCTTTCGTATAAGAAATGCGACCGACATTCACTGTTAACGGACCGCTAATTTCATCTTTGTAAGCAATAGTAGCTTTTTCACCAAAAATATCACCAGTAAATGTTTCTGTTGCAAATGTCGCAAATGCAGTTGCTTTTCCATCAAGTGAAACTGTAGTTAAGAAGTTTGCTAATAATAAACCTGCATTTTCTCCTTTTTCAGGAGTAGATCCGTGCGCTGAAATTCCTTCTATTTGCAACGTCACTGTATTTCCTTCTATAGTCGATTTCCCTATTTTTTTAGCAGTTTGTAAATACTCTTCATATGCTACTGTAAGTGCATTTACATCTTCTCCTGTGATAACTGCTTCTGCAAAATCAGGAACCATATTTAAACGGCGCCCTGAATCAAATGAAACAAGTTCATATGTACCTTTTTTCTCTTCACTACCATTTTGCACAACTTGTATATCAGAAATTCCTTTTTCTGCATTAATAATTGGAAAGTCTGCATCCGGTGCAAAACCAATTGTTGGCATTTCTTCATTTTTAAAGTAGTGATCTACACATTTCCAATTGCTTTCCTCATCTGTTCCTATAATCATACGAACACGTTTTGAAAGAGGTAAGCCTAATTCTTTCACAATTTTCATTGCATAATATGCTGCCATCGTTGGGCCTTTATCGTCAATTGCACCACGTGCAAAAATCTTTCCATCGCGAATATCCGCACTATATGCGGGAGTCGTCCAGCCATCTCCTTCTGGTACAACGTCAACGTGACAAAGAATACCTACTAATTCTTCTCCTTGTCCCATTTCAAGATGACCTGCATATCCTTCTAAATTTTTAGAAGCAAAACCTTCAGCTTCTCCTTTATGTAACATGAAAGATAGAGCTTTTTCTACACCTTCACCGAATGGTGCGCCCTCTTTCGCAGATTCTTCTTCCCATACACTTTTAATTTGTAAAAATTGTTGTGTATCACGAATTAAATCATCTTTTCGTTTTGCAACTTCTTCTGTCCAATTAATCGCTGACATCACGCATCCATCCTTCACTATATTGTTTCTTTCATCATAACAAACAGAAATCTCTTATGCCATACACGAAAACTAAATACCGAACAATTGTAATATTTCAGATATTTCTTATTAGTTTTTCTTTTGTTTTTCCAAAAAAATTTGCAGGAATTTGGCGTTTTACGTAGAATTTTATGTGTTAGTTGACTGACCATATATACAATGTCAACTACCAATATTTTTCTATATGAATATTTGTTAAATTTCTGTAAAATTTAAGTAGATTAAAGCATGAATTTTATCATGTAGAGTACAATGGTAGTAACGACCTTCTTTCCTGAATGGGGTCAAAAAAACTAGTAGAGGAGTGGTTTTCTCTTGAAACCTACAACTACTCGTATGCTAACACGCATTAAATCAATTTATATGTACATCAATGAAAACGGAACGGTAACGACGAAAGACCTTGTAGATGAGTTCGGGATCACACCGCGAACGATACAACGTGATCTAAATGTGTTGCAGTTTAATGAACTCGTGTATAGCCCTTGCCGCGGTAAGTGGACAACAACAGGAAAGAAAGTGAGAATGACCTCATAACGAAAAATAATTGTATGGTAAATAAATACATACCCCTTTCTAATAATTAGAAAGGGGTCTTTTCTGCGCCTATAAAGGTACTACTTTTCAGTATCTACTTGATATGTTTTTAACATTTCTACTTCTTCATCTGTTAGCTCTCGGTATTGTCCAAGTTCTAGTTCTTCATCTAATACTAACGGACCCATCTCTGTTCTCTTTAGGTAGACTACTTTTTTTCCTACCGCTTCAAACATACGCTTCACTTGATGGAATTTCCCTTCCGTAATCACAAGCTCAATTTCAGAAATATCATCGCTTTTCAATATTGTAAGTGCACCTGGCTTTGTTTCATAGCCATCGTCTAAAATAACACCTTTAGCAAATTCTTTTACATCCTCTTCTGTTACTACTCCTGCAACGTGTGCATAATATTTTTTCGGCACATGCTTTTTCGGAGATAATAATTGATGTGATAACTTCCCATCATTTGTTATCAATAAGAAGCCTTCCGTATCGATATCAAGTCGTCCAACTGGGAACGGATCAAAGATTGCATCTTCTAATTCTAATAAATCTATTACTGTTTCATGATTATCATCTTCCGTCGCTGAAATAACACCTTGTGGTTTATGCATCATTAAGTAAACAAATTCTTTGTATTCCACAACTTCACCGTGAATCATAACTTCTTGCTCTTCTACATTTACATGAACTTTCGCATCTTTTACTGGCGTTCCATCAATTTTCACAACGCCATCTTTCAATAATTTCTTTACTTCTTTTCTACTTCCATATCCCATATTTGCTAATAATTTATCTAATCTCACGTTTTTCACCTTCTTTATTTATCATAGAAAAGGGGACGTAATTACGCCCCTCTTGATTTCAACTTTATTTTAAATCTACTACCAAGTTTACGTTGAATTTTATCTAATGCTTCTCCACCAAATACTCTTTCAAGTACTCCTGTGCGAATTGCTAACAATCCGTAAACAAGACCGCCAATACCTGCACAAATCGCAACTGTTATAAGAGCACCAATACGGCCATCAGGCGAAATCATGAAGGATAGAATCCATTGTGATAGTTTTACAGCAACGACCATTATAAGTGTCAGTACTGCAATTTGGAATGTTCTTTTATATACAACACCGAATGAATAGTGTGCGTATTTTTTAATTTGTTGATTTGTGTACCAAACAGAAGCTAAGAAACCAACTGCTGTCGCTAGAATTGCTCCTACTGTACCGAAATAACGAATAAAGATTACGTTACATACAAATTTCAAAATAACGCCCATTATAAGCGCAATAATCGCATGCTTCTGCTGGTTAATACCTTGCAGGATTGCTGCTGTTACTGTAAATAAAGCGAATAACAACGCAACTGGTGCATACCACATTAATACTTGTCCACCTAGTGGATCTGAATCGTAAAACGCAGTATAAATTGGATATGCAAGTGAAGAAATACCGACAACTGCTGGCAATGTTAAAAACATATTTGCCTGGAATGTTTGTGTAATTTGTAATTTCAAATAGCGGTATTGTTTTTCAGTAAATGATTTTGTGATTGCTGGTACAAGCGTTAAACTAAACGCTGTTGCAAGTGATACAGGAATCATAATTAACTTATGCGTCCACATTGTGAAAATACCGAGAGCTCGCTCTGCGATATCACCTTGACCAATCGCCTGCATAATTGAGTTAAATGTCAATGTATCAATTTGTTGATATAAAGGAATTGTTAACCCAATTACAACGTAAGGAATCGCATATGCAAATAACTCTTTAAACAATTGAACGGTGCTTACTGTTGATTCTGGTACAGTTTGTTCAATTAAATATTGATCCAAATATTTTTTACGTTTTAGCCAGTACCAAATTAACACACCGAGTGCTCCAACCGCTGAAACGAACGCAGCAAATGTCGCTACTCCAACTGCTGTTGCAACTGTACCGCCAAGTACTTTAATAACGATAAAACTACCTGCTAATAAAAAGACGATACGAATAATTTGTTCAATAATTTGTGAAACGGTAGTTGGTCCCATAGACTGGTGACCTTGGAAATAACCACGAATTAAACTCGCTGCTGGTACAACAATAAGCGCGAAGCTTACAAGACGAATGATCGTCGTAACTTCTCCTACATTATTGTGTATACTTTGTTTACCAAGCATCGCTTCTGCAAACAATGGCGCCGTCATGTACAGTACTAGGAACGAAAGAACTCCTGTTACTATCATCATAACCATTCCCGAGCGGAACATTCTCCGGCTCGTTTTATAATCGCCAAGCGCATTATATTTGGAAACAAATTTTGAAACAGCAAGTGGCACACCTGCCGTTGCGATACTTAAAAAGATCGTATATGGAATGTATCCATATGTATAGAGCGTTCCGCCTTCTGTTCCTACTAATGCATGAAACGGAAAGACGTAAATCATGCCTAAGAACTTTACTAAAAATGTCCCTAGCGTAACAATAAGCGTTCCGCGCAGAAATTTCGAATCGGACATACAAAAATCCTCCTACATCTACATAAAGTGAAACTATAATTAGTTGGAGACTTCTCTCCTACTCCTTATTAGTTGAACCATTCGAGCATTTACAGGCTAACAGACTCCCTATTTACTTCTCCTAAATCTTGAGGTTTTAGTCTTATCGCCTACAAATGGCAGGATAGTGCTGAACTCTAACTTTTGTATTGTACCACAATTCTCTCATTAAGCAGTACTTCACTCTATTTTTCTTTTAAGGGAAAACATGCTATTCTTTTAGGCAGGAAATGTAGAAAATGAGGTCGATATATTATGCATTATGATGTTATTGTCATCGGCGGCGGTCCTTCTGGGCTAATGGCTGCAATTGGTGCTGCAGAAGAAGGCGCAAATGTCTTACTTCTTGATAAAGGAAATAAACTTGGGCGTAAACTTGCAATTTCTGGTGGCGGACGCTGTAACGTAACGAACCGTCTACCACTTGATGAAATTGTTAAACATATACCAGGAAACGGTCGCTTCTTATACAGCGCTTTTTCTATTTTTAATAATGAAGATATTATTACATTCTTCGAAAATCTCGGTGTTAAATTGAAAGAAGAAGACCACGGTCGCATGTTCCCTGTGTCAAACAAAGCACAATCTGTTGTAGACGCACTTTTAACACGATTAAAAGACTTAGGTGTAAAAATTCGTACAAATACGCCTGTTGAAACAATTGAATATGAAAATGGTCAAACAAAAGCAGTTATACTGCAAACAGGCGAAGTGTTAGAAACAAATCACGTCGTTATCGCTGTTGGCGGAAAATCAGTTCCTCAAACTGGATCTACTGGAGACGGATATGCTTGGGCTGAAAAAGCGGGTCATACAATCACAGAATTATTCCCAACAGAAGTACCTATCCTTTCAAACGAGCCGTTTATACGTAACCGCTCATTACAAGGTCTTGCTTTACGTGATATAAACTTAAGTGTATTAAATCCGAAAGGAAAAGCTATCATTTCTCACAAAATGGACATGCTCTTCACTCATTTCGGCCTATCTGGACCTGCTGCTCTTCGCTGTAGCCAATTCGTCGTGAAAGCACTGAAAAAGTTTAAAACGAATACAATACAAATGAGTATTGATGCATTGCCAGAGGAAAATAGTGAACAACTATTTCAGCGCATGCTGAAACAAATGAAAGAAGATCCGAAAAAAGGAATTAAAAACGTTTTAAAAGGTTATGTTCCTGAACGTTACTTCCTATTCTTATTAGAAAAAAATGAAATTGACGGCAGCGAACAAGCTGGACAAGTTTCTCACGAAAAGATTCGTGCACTTGTGAAAGACTTTAAAGAGTTTACTGTGAATGTAAATGGTACGCAGTCAATTGAAAAAGCATTCGTTACTGGCGGCGGTGTATCCGTGAAAGAAATTAATCCGAAAGAAATGTCTTCTAAATTTACGAACGGCTTATATTTCTGCGGAGAAGTTCTTGATATTCATGGTTATACTGGTGGCTATAATATTACATCAGCCCTTGTTACTGGTAGAATTGCCGGAACGACAGCTGGAGAAAACGCGAAAATGCAGTATTAAAAAAAGAAACAGGGATTCCTGTTTCTTTTTTTATAGGCACATGAAATTATATGAGCGATTCCACAAATATATCAGCGATTCCGCAACTTATATCGGCTATTTTCCAAATTTATCAGCGATTCTGCAACTTATATCGACTTACCGACAAGAAACGACAAATATAGGCTCCACTTAACTTCCCATTGCTTTTTTGTTGCTTTATATACCTTAGTACCTTTATATTTTATATTGTTGAATATTTAAAAAAGGGTAAGGGGAAAACAAATGAGAAAAAAAGTCATGATGTCTTTAATGTTAATGACGTTTCTTTCTGCGGTAGAAGGAACGATTGTTAGTACAGCAATCCCTCGTATAACGAGTGATTTGTCAGGCGTCGAACTTGTTAGTTGGGTATATGCAATTTATATGCTTGCAACAGCTGTTTCGACTCCAATATACGGAAAGCTCGCTGATTTATTTGGCCGTAAAAAAGTTTTACTGATCGGAGCTACAATCTTTTTAGTCGGTTCTGCACTTTGCGGAGTCGTTACATCGATGGAACAATTAATCTTCTTCCGCGCGCTTCAAGGTATCGGTGCTGGTGCTGTTATGCCAATCACAATGACGATTATTGGAGACTTATATAGCGAAGCGAAAGACCGCGCGAAAGCACAAGGTTGGATGAGTGCCGTTTGGGGTGTATCCGGTGTTATCGGACCGTTAGTAGGTGGATTTTTAGTTGATTCCCTTTCTTGGCGTTATATTTTCTTCCTAAACGTTCCATTCGGAATTATCGCTTGCTTAATGATTGCAATTTACTACAAAGAATCTATTAAACCTGCTAAGCATCATATCGATTATCTTGGTGCAACAGTCTTCTCATTAAGTACAATCGCTCTACTATATGCATTATTAACAGGTAGCAGTAAGCAAAACTGGGGAGACATGACAATTATCGGCCTATTAATCTTTGCCGCTATTTCATTTATTATTTTCTTATTCATCGAGAAGAAATCTCCGGAACCATTAATTCCGCTAGCACTTTTCTCTAACCGTACATTATCTACGATAAATATATTAACTCTTATTGCTGGCGCAATGATTATTAGTATTACAATGTACCTTCCAATTTGGAGCCAAGGTGTATTAGGGAAAAACGCTACAGAAGCTGGACTTATTTTAATGCCAATTCCTGTTATGTGGACATTTGGCGCTATTTTCTCTGGTAACTTAGTAGGCAAATTAAAAACGAAACAAATCATTTTACTTGGAGCTAGCATTTTATCAGTCGCTACGTTCTTATTATTTACACTATCAACAAATTCACCATCGTTCCTTATTTATGTAGCAGTCGGATTATTCGGCTTAGGAATGGGGCTTGTGACACCGATTTACATGGTAACAATTCAAGCAGCTGTACCAGCTCATACACGCGGAACAGCTGTTGGTTTAAACACATTTATTAATACATTTAGTCAAACGTTAGGTGCTGCAATATTCGGTACAATCTTCAATACGATGATTCACGCACGTGGTATTAAAAACCTTGATCTTGTATCTGGCGGACACGGCGGTACTACAGCAAACGTAGTAACCGAATCGCAATCTGCATTAGCATCAAGCGTACACGTCATTTATATGAGCACTTTCGTATTAGCAGTATTTACATTAATTATCGCTTGGCTCTTATTAAAGCCAGCTACACAAACAAGTGAGCAACAATAAAAGGATGACCATTTTGGTCATCCTTTTTATTCTTCATTCTCCACAATATGTTTCAGCATGGATAATTTATTATCCCAAAAACGTTCATAATACGAGAGCCATTGTTGTAATTCTTCTAATGGTTCTGGATGCAAACGATATATCTTCTCTCTTCCGCTTTTTCTTCCACTTACTAAATTCGCTTCTGAAAGAATATGAAGGTGCTTTACAACCGCAGTACGACTCATCGGAAAATGATCCGTTATTTTGGAAATCGGTAACTCTTTGTCACTTAATAACCGTATTACTTCTCGGCGGGTTGGATCAGCAATTGCTTGAAATACATCATATTTCGCTGCTGACGAGGACACTTAGCCTTCGACAACCTTTTTCAGTTTTTCATTTACAATCGCTACCCAACCACCGCTCATTCTATCGCGAATAATAGAGCTCTTCGCATTTGCTTTCGGAAGAATTTCATCAGGATGTTTCCAGCCGCCGTGAATTAACGTAAATTCTGTTTTGTTATCTCCTAAGTCTTTCAAATCAAATGAAACAACCCAGCCATCTGTATCCCATGAGAAAGATAAATGGTTTGGTTCATCAATTTCTAATACTTTACATGGTGATGGCCCAAATGGTGATTGCACATGAAATTCATGTCCTACCTCTAATACAAAATCATTTGGCATAAACCATGACGCAATCCCTTCTGCAGTTGATACTACACTCCATACCTTTTGAATAGACGCGTTAAAAACGATTGTTTGTTTAATATCATTTAATGTATTTTGTTGTTCCATTTTCATTCTCCTTTACTCGGCGTTACAACATAACACCTTTTGGTTATACTTTGATAATATAACACCTTTTAGTTTCATGTCAACGCTAATTCTTTTACTGTTGAGAAATTCTCAACATTTTTTCAACAGGACAAACACCCTCTTAGCATTTCCTCATAATATACTCACAAAGGCAATACAAAATAAAAACTTCTCTCAACATGAAACTCCATCATTCATATTGAAAGAAGCGCCTTACTTATATCATGCGTACTTCGTCTCTCCTCCTTCCCTCAGGGACAATACGCGAGATATGACAAATCAGAAGGAATATGCCCACCATTTGAGTAGGTAGTTATTTCTCTTCTCCTCAACATTTCCTTAGGAGCGAAATGACTACCGACTCACTTTTTTCAAACAAAATAAAAAGGGGTTGAACGCTATGTTCTATTGCATTAACTGCTCTGATATTCACCATGAAAAACATCCAAATGATAAAGTATTCAAAAACGGTTTTTATATTGATCCATTTTTAGGTGATCGTTATCACCTTGGTATGTGTAAAGATGCCCAAAACCATGAAACAGGGGAGCCTCTTTTAACGACAAAGAAATTAGGCACAACCCAATCTATTATGAACGTATTACCGACACATGTTGTCCCAACATAAAACATAAAAAAGAGCTGGGTGAGCCAGCTCTTTTTTATGCTTTATAAACGATCATTGCTGAAAAACAATAAATTTGGTTTTCATCGTCGTTAATAGAAACACCAACTTGATACTTAATATCTACAAAGTTGCTATCATCAATCTTTTTCAAAAATACATTCACAGCGTCTTCTAAGTCTTTTTCGTGACTTTCATCAAATACTTTCACACGAATCATGTTAACACCGTCCTAGATCGCAGCCCTCGGCCGCTTGATTATTGCCACGGTGCGTATCTATGATGCGATAAAACTTTCCATTCTCATATATATATCCGTCTTCTAACACATATTCTTTATCTTCAGTATAGACATAAAACTTACCTATCATAAATTTACTCGTATATAATTCCAAATAATTTTGTCTAAATTTAGCTACAACTTTATTTGTAATATCAATTTTTATTGTGCGCCCCACCTTCTCTCCCTCCTTTGCAAAGAACGGATTTAGGTATATTGTATTAGCGCTTTTACATTTTATGCTTAAAAATAAGTGGATATGCCTTCTTTCTTCACCTGTACTATTTTTCTAAAAAAATCACGATAAATAAGGTCCCCAAAAAAAACATAAAAAAGCACTTTATCTTATTGACTCGAATATAAATATTATGTTATTATATAAAATTTGACATTTTTACATACGTATGCTATCATTAAAAGTGGTTACCACATATGGAGGTGGATGATTTGTTTCAAATTGGTGATAAAATCGTTTATCCAATGCACGGTGCAGGAATCATTGAAGCAATTGAAGAGAAAGAAATATTAGGTACTTCACGTCAATATTGTGTGATACGCATCATTAGTAAAGATATGCAAGTAATGCTTCCGATGGATCAATTAAAAAAATCGGGTATTCGTTATATCGTTGATCGAGGTACGTTAGATGATATACTTCTTGAATTTCAAAACGGGGGGTCAGACCCATCACTCTCATGGAAACAAAGATATACAATGAATATGGAAAAAATGAAAAATGGCAATTTACAAGATAGCGCAGAAGTTGTTCGGGATTTACTTCGCCGCAATAAAGAGAGAGCATTAAATGCGAGCGAAAAACAAATGCTAGATAATGCACGAAAAATGATGATTAGCGAAGTCGCGCTCGTACAAAATGTTACTGAACATCAAGCAACAGAATTTCTTCAAGATACAATTAATCACTAAATTTAAAATAGCTGGCCGCTATTTTTTTTGTAAAAAAAGGACGAAGAGTTTTATCTCTTCGTCCTTTTATATTACCCACGCCCAGCTTGAAACGATGGATATAACGTCATTCCACCATCTGCAAATAGCGTAATGCCCGTTACATAACTCGCCTCTGAAGAAGCGAGCCAAGTTGCTACTGCTGCAATTTCTTCAGGGTTTCCAATATAGCCCATCGGTATCATACTTTCTACGTCAGCACGTTTTTTAGGATCAACAAACTTTTCTGCATTAATCGGCGTATTAATTGCACCTGGTCCAATATTATTTACTCGAATACCTTTTGGCGCATATTCTAGCGCTAACGTTTCTGTCATCAGTTTAATACCACCCTTACTCGCTGCATAGTGCACAAATAGTGGCCACGGAATTTTCTCATGAACACTAGACATATTAATGACAGAACCTTTAATATCATGTTCTACAAAATATTTAATCGCTTCACGACTTCCTAAAAAAGCACCTGTTAAATTTGTATTAATTACCCTATTCCAATCTTCAAGCGGCATTTCATGCGACGGTACCGCGTTTTCTATCCCTGCATTATTAATCATAACGTCAAGCGTACCAAACTCTTTCACAGCAGATTGAATGAGATTCACAACATCTGATTCGACGGTTACATCACCTTTTACAGCAATCGCTTCGCCGCCTACCTTTTTAATTTCTTCTAACACATCATTCGCTTCTGATTCTCGTGAGCGATAATTAATAACAACTTTCGCTTTTTCCTTAGCAAACCTCACTCCCATCGCTCTTCCAAGACCAGTTGCTGATCCTGTAATAACGACAACTTTCCCTGCTAAATCACTATACATTTCCATACCTCCTTTAACTTTTGGCTATACCTAACATAATTCCGGCTGCGATAATAAAAACAATACCGACAACGATACCCGTTAATTGACGTTTCGTTTTCTTTTCACCTAATATAAGGATCCCACCAAGCGTGGAAATAATAATTCCCATTTGCGATAGCGAGAAACTTGTTGCGACTCCAACACGCGGCTGCGAAATGAATAAAAACATATTTCCAGCTGCCCAAATTAATCCTGGAATACTATTTCGGATTGCATATTTATTAAATGGATGATGTTTAAAGGTAAGCAAAATCCCACCTAACACCATACCAACTGCTTGTGGCAACAAAGCTGACCAACCATCTACGTTAAATAGTCTAATCACTACTACGTAAACTAAATAGCCGACTGTTGAAATTAATAAAATTACGATACCTCTTTTAAAGTTTGCTGCTTGCTCTGCATTCTTTTCTTCTTCACTTTGAAGCGATGTTAAAATAACACCGATAATAATACAAACGAGCGCTAAAACCCCAAGGACGACCGATATTGTCGTGGACCATTCATGAAATACGATAACGCCAAATAAAGTCGTCGCGACTAATTGAAGTCCTGTTGAAATTGGCATCGTCCTCGAAACACCCATTAAATCAATACTTTTCAATTGATTTGCCTGACCAAGCGCCCAAAATAAACCTGACACAACTCCAACTCCGATAACGGTAGGTGTTAATACTGGCTTCATAAAAATATAAACAACAATTGAGAAAATAAGTGCTCCAAACGTTGTTCCGAGCGTTTGACTATACGGTCCCCCGCCCAGTTTTACGTTAAATAGCACAATACTTCCCCAAAATATAGCTGGTAAAATCGCTAAAAATATATCCATCACTCATTACCTTTCTTTACTAAATGCATAGGTTATCACTCTAAGTCATTAGAGTGAGCTTTTATTTTTTCTTTTTCCCGTTCACAAACTTTTTCTGCAATAGCGTCAGAAACATTCTTTTCTCGCTCCACTTTCTTTATCTTTACGTGATCTAAATGGTCTTCCAAAGTAAGCGTAACTTTATCGTTCGGGGGATTATGCGCTCCTTGAAATGTAAGAAATTGTAGCTTCACTTCATACCTAGGAACAAATTCATCTTTCTTGCCGAGACGCTTTATATTTATGACTGAAGCACATTCATATTGATCTTCTGTCACTTGTCTAATAACTGAATAGTACCTATTTGATAATGCACTCTCTAAAAGCTGTTCTCTTGATTCTTTCGCGAAAGAATCACTTGGAGAAGAGAAAAAAGACGCACATAGCATTGTCATAACTACACATATTTTTTTCATAATTCCCTCCTTGTTCTATAGATTAGTGTTCTCAAAACTGCCATAAAAAAACGACTTTCCCTATATAGGAAAGTCGTTTTAATGAATCCAATATTAACCACCGCTCACTGGTGGGATTAGTGCAACAACATCACCAGATTGGACCCTGTCATCTTCATTTGCATATTCTTCATTAATCGCAACCATAATTGGCTCTGAAACTGGTACATTATATTCGTTCGCAACAACATCTTTTAACTGTGCAACCGTAATATTTTCTTTCTCTATTTGTAATTCACTTGTCCCTGCTTCTTCTTGCAAGTGCGCAAATAACAATACTCGAATCATACTTATAGCTCCTTCCCAGGCTCTCCCGCCGGATATGGTGTTTTTTCTAATTGATCACCAATCCATGAGTCACCATCTTCCCAAAACTCCTTTTTCCAAATCGGAACAATTTGTTTTATGCGTTCCATAATATATTCGTTCGCTTCATAAGCCGCTTTACGGTGTGGTGTTGAAACAGCAACAACAACCGCTATATCAGAAATTTGCAACGTACCGATGCGATGTGTAATCGCAACGTGTGTACCTGGCCATTTCTCTTTCACTTCTAATCCGATTTTCTCTAGCATCTTTTCTGCCATCGTTTTATAAGCGACATATTCTAAGTATAATGTACGACGCCCTTTCGTAAACTCTCTAACCGTTCCAATAAATGTTGTAACAGCACCGCATTCACGTCGAATTACTTTCTTCGTTACCTCTTCAATCGAGATTTCTGTATCAATTACTTCATAATATGTATTTGTCATTTCGCACTCCTAACCGTTTGTAAAAACCAGTCTATGTACAACTCTTCTTCTGTTATATGAAATACTTTATATTCTTCTCGTATATTTACTGGGACATCATACCACGTAATAACCGCCACTATATTTTCTACTTTATGTAAAAGCTCAGCATCTTCCGCAGAACGAAGTAACACTACTTTCGGGTAGTTCTCTTTTTTATAGCCCTCTATTAAAATTGTATCCACTTTAAAAAACTCATATAAGCAAATAATTTCTTGCAAGGACCATTTCTTTCTTAGTGAAGAAAGTGAAAGTAATCCAGCACCTTCTACACTACTTACGACAGCACCAGCTTTACGGTGTCTTTCGCTATCTTTTTGCGCTACTTCTGGAAAACCTCCGTGCCCGTGATGTTTAATTGTAGCAACTTTCATTTCGCTTTCGGCTAATGCATGCACAATTTTCTCTACAAGTGTCGTTTTTCCGCTATTTTGATACCCTACTATTTGTAAGATTGAAGGGGCTTCGCCCATGGCCACTCACATCCCTCAGAGTGCTCTAACAATAATACGGATACTTTCATTCCGGTCTCAAATCCTCTCGTTCCTCCGGGTAACACGATAAAAGCATTCGCATCTGCAAGTGAAGATACCGCACTCGATTTATCTAAACCAACCGGCATCGCTTGTAACGCCCCATGCACAATTGTTACGTTCGCTCTTACGAAACGAGTAAATGGATTTGGCTTCGGAAAATCTTTTTGTAAAATAGCATCCGCTCTATATACGTGAGGTTCCTTCGCATACAAATACGTTTTTATAATTGGATGCACAAATAATTCAAAGCCTACATAACAAGCAGACGGATTTCCTGATAAACCAAAGAGTAACTTTCCATCAACTTCAGCTACTGTCGTTACACTTCCGGGCCTCATGGCTATCTTATTAAAGAGTACATTTGCCTGTAATCTTTCATAAATAGCTGGTAAGTAGTCATAATCTCCTACTGATACACCGCCTGTTGTAATTAAAATGTCGACCTCATCCATCGCTGATTGAACAGCTGTAAAACATGCATCTAACTCATCCGCGAGTTGACCATAATAACGAACTTTCCCGCCAGCTTTCATAATTTGAGCTGCGATCATATACGAGTTACTATTTCTAATTTTCCCCGGTTCTAACGGCTCATGTACTTCTAATAATTCACTTCCTGTCGTTACAATACCGACAACAGGCTGTTTTACAACTTTCACCGTGCTATATCCAAACGTTGCTAGTAAGGCCGCAACACCTGGATTAATTGCAACACCTTTCTTAACGAGAACTTGATTTTGTTTTATATCTTCTCCTTTAAACGACACATTGTCACCGTTATTAAAAGGGCGTTTTAACTTCATATATGTTTTCCCGTTCTTCTCAAACCCTTCTGTCAGCTCTAGCATTACGACTGCATTGCAATCTTCTGGAATAGCTGCTCCTGTCATAATGCGAATTGCTTCAAAAGCTCCTACTTCCTCTAAAAAAACGGAACCCGCCCCGATTTCTCCTATTACTTCAAATTCAACTGGATTCTCTTGAGTTGCTTCTTTCGTATCTTCTGCTCGAATGGCGAAACCATCGTAAGGGGAACGATCAAAATGAGGAACGTCATGATCTGAGACAACATCTTCCCCGAGAATTCTCCCGTAACTTTCCGTAATAGAAATTTCTTCTACTTCACCATGCTTCGCATATTTCATTACCCGTTCTACTGCCTCAGCAACTTGAATTGGAATTCGTTTTTCTACCATCGTTTCTCACCTCATATTTGCAATTTTTTTTATCTCGATTAAACTTTATATATTCAATAGAAATTACTTCAAGGAGGAATTCCATGTCTTCATTTACACATTTCAATGACCAAGGACGCGCAAAAATGGTTGATATAAGCGAAAAAAAAGCAACCGTTCGAACAGCAATTGCGTGCTCTAGCATTGTCGTTACGAAAGAAATTTACGATAAAATCTCTCACAATGAAATTGGGAAAGGTGACGTATTAGCAGTTGCGCAAATCGCAGGCATTATGGCCGCGAAACGTACTTCTGATATTATCCCAATGTGCCACCCTTTATTATTAAAAGGTGTTGACGTTTCTTTCGATTGGAAACAATCAGAAGAACAATATCGTTTACTCATTGAAGTAAAAGTTAAAACAGAAGGTAGCACCGGTGTTGAAATGGAAGCTTTAACAGCTGCTTCCGCTACCGCTCTTACTGTGTATGATATGTGTAAAGCTGTCGATAAAGGTATGATTATCGGTGAAACGTACTTACTTGAAAAAACAGGTGGAAAAAGTGGAGATTATACGAGAAATTCATAATCCTCTCTCCGTTGAGCCTAAAGGGTTTCCTTTAGGTTCAACCTATATATCTTGCATATAAACTTTTCGCTACATTCATATCATTCGTCCCATGAATGAACGCCCTGCCATCTGTAAATAAAACAAAACGATATTCTTCTACCGGAAATGATAATAAATAAGGTGTCGCCTTTATCTCTACGCTTCTTTGTAAGCGTTTTTTAATTTCTTCTAAATTAAAATTCTTCCGCACACCCGGGCGAATTTGTACTGTATTCCGCCCACATAACACTTCTGTTTTCGTTTGTCCTTCAAATGTTAAACTCGGATATGTACGTAACCTTCCGCAAGATAAACAAGTATCTTTTTTCTGCCTATTCACTTTAAATGCCATCTGTTGATTATTCCAAAGATCAAACGATAACATCGTTTCACGAAGCGCACCAAAGTCTTCTACTAATATTTTCAGCGCTTCCGTAATTTGATGCGCAACTACTAATTGTACTGCCGGTTGTATAATACCAGCTGTGTCACATGTTGCACCGCTCGCTGGATGCTCCATTAAACAGCGAAAACACGGTGTTTTCCCTGGTAAAATTGTATACGTTACTCCGTAGCTTCCGACACACCCACCATATATCCACGGAATATTATACTTTTGTGAAATATCATTAATAAGAAGACGCGTTTCAAAATTATCTGTCGCATCTAATATTAAATCTACATCATTCACTAATTCTTCCATTTCTTGCACCGTTACATCCGTCACAACCGGATTTATTTCCACCTCAGAATTAATCGCTTTTAAATGTTCTGCAGCCGCTATCGCCTTCGGTTTATACTGCTTTGCATCTTCTTCTGTATATAGTTGTTGTCTTTGTAAATTACTCCATTCTACATAATCACGATCAGCAATCGTTACTTTTCCAACACCTGCTCTAACAATCGCTTCTGCATTTGCCGCACCGAGAGCACCAGCACCAATAATAAGCACATGCTTCTCTCTTATTTTTCTCTGTCCTTCTTCTCCAACACCAGAAAATAATATTTGTCTTGAATATCGCTCCTGCATGCGATAGCCCCCTTTCTTATCCTCCTATATAAGACATTTCGATTTTCGGACGATTTTTTGCACTTTCTTCTGTTCGTTCATCCGAATACCTATCTTTTCTATTCATCCATACATCTTGTATAACACTTAATAACTCCTCATCCGAAAGATTTCCTCTAAGAAGTTCTCTTACATCCAAACCCTCTGTCGCAAATAAGCACGTATAAAACTTTCCATCTGCCGAAATTCTCGCCCTCGTACAAGAGACACAAAATGACTCAGAAACAGATGTAATAAAACCAACTTCAACATTTGTTCCAACGTACCGATATCGCTTCGCAACTTCACCAAAGTAATGCGCTTCAGCTGGCTCAAGTGGATCCATCTTATGAATCATCTCAATCAATTCTCGTTTTGTAACGACTTGATCAAAATTCCACCCATTTGTACTACCAACATCCATAAACTCAATAAACCGAAGCGTGATTCCTTGCTCTTTAAAATACGCAGCCATCGGAAGTACTTGATGATCGTTCATCCCTTTTTTCACAACCATATTTACCTTTACTTCCAGCCCCGCCTCTTTAGCTGCTATAATTCCCTTAATTACCGGTTTCGTATTAATATTTCGACCATTAATATTCTTAAATATGTCGTCATCTATTGCATCTAAACTAACATTCACTCTATGTAATCCAGCTTCTTTTAATGCCTTCGCTTGTTTCGTTAAATGTACGGCATTTGTCGTTAACCCTATATCTATTAGCCCATCAATTTTCACAAGACGTGCAATAAGTTTTGTTAAATCTTTACGAAGTAGTGGCTCACCGCCAGTAATTCTAATTTTTCGTACACCAATGTTAACAAATAATTTTGCCAAACGCTCAATTTCATCAAAAGTTAGTAAAAACTCATCTTTCAAAAAAGCATAATCTGACCCAAATATTTCCGCTGGCATACAATATGTACATCTAAAATTGCAACGATCAATGACAGATATACGTAAATCTTGAAGTGGGCGTCCAAAAAAATCTTTAACCATCTCCTGCATCGCCACCCTCCCTTTCTGCCAAATTTCTTTCTTTTCATTCTATTATAATATATTTTCGAACTGCGATGTTTTTGCTCAAGAGAATAATGTGAAACTTTAAATAATTAGAGGGGATCCACTCCCCTGGTTAACGAGGTTTACTTACAAATACAAAGATAAAAAAACCTTGAAACATAAAAGTTTCAAGGTTTTCTGCTTATTAACTTAATCTAATAATAGTTAGGGTAGCCCCTGGCGTTGCTGTAGATAATGTAGCTACTGCAACTACTCCAAATAACTGTAAGCTAACAGCGGCTCCAGCAGGCAAGTTAGCGATTATTGTTGCACTAAATGAACCAGTAGCCACTGTCGGGGCATTTATCGTTCCCGCAAGCGGACTGCCATTTACAGTTATACGAGAACTTACAAGTAAACCTGCCGTTAAATTAATTGTATAGGCTATATAATAGTTTCCTGCATTCGCAACTGTAAATACAGTATTTCCACCACTAACGGTTATTCCTGGGCCAATATTTTGATTGTTCGGTAACGGTACGTTCGTACCCCCTAATAAAACGGAAATAGCGGTTCCTGATGTATTATTCGCAAACGCATACGTTGCAGTTGTACTAACTCCAGTCGCCCCGGTCGCTCCAGTGGCTCCAGCTCCGGTTGGACCTGTATCTCCAGTTGGACCTTGTGAACCGGTTGCTCCTGTAGCCCCCGTTGGACCTTGGATTCCTTGCGGGCCTTGAATTCCTTGGGGACCTTGAATCCCTTGTGGACCTGTCGCTCCGGTTGCTCCTGTAGCTCCCGTTGGACCTTGAATTCCTTGCGGGCCTTGAATTCCTTGTGGGCCTTGAATTCCTTGTGGACCTGTCGCTCCGGTTGCTCCTGTAACTCCCGTTGGACCTTGAATTCCTTGCGGGCCTTGAATTCCTTGGGGACCTTGAATCCCTTGGGGACCTGTCGCTCCAGTTGCTCCTGTAGCTCCCGTTGGACCTTGAATTCCTTGCGGGCCTTGAATTCCTTGGGGGCCTTGTGGGCCGGTCGGACCTATCTCTCCTTGCGGACCTTGGATTCCCTGTGGGCCTTGTGCCCCGGTTGCCCCTGTCGCTCCTTGGATTCCTTGAGGACCTTGTGGACCTTGAATTCCTTGGGAGCCGGTTGGACCTATGTCGCCTTGTGGGCCTTGAATTCCTTGGGGACCTTGTGCTCCGGTTGCCCCCGTTACTCCTTGGATTCCTTGGGGACCTTGAATACCCTGTGGACCGGTTGGACCTATCTCTCCTTGAACACCTTGGATTCCTTGCGGGCCCTGTAAACCCGTCACTCCGGTTGCTCCCGTTGCTCCTGTTGCTCCTGTCACTCCAGTTGAGCCTGTCGCCCCGGTATCTCCTGTTACTCCTGTCGCACCTGTTGCTCCTGTCGGGCCAGGTGGTCCACCTGATGGACCTGTCACTCCTGCCGGACCTGATGGCCCCGTTGGGCCGGTCGGTCCTGCTGGTCCTCCTGACGGGCCAGTCACCCCTGTTGGACCGGTTACTCCTGTTGGACCGGTAGTTCCTTCTCCCGTCGCTCCGGTTGCCCCCGTATCTCCTGTTGCTCCCGTCGGACCTTGCACTCCTTGAATTCCTTGTGGTCCTTGCACTCCTTGTGCACCTGTTGCTCCTTGAATCCCTTGTATTCCCTGCACTCCTTGTGCGCCCATCGGACCTGTTGGACCAATCGCCCCTTGTATTCCTTGCACTCCTTGGGGCCCCTCTGGACCGGTTGCTCCTATTTCCCCTTGTATCCCTTGAATTCCAGTTGCTCCTTGTGCTCCAGTTGCTCCCGTTATCCCTTGCACACCTTGTATTCCCTGTATTCCTTGTGGACCTTGTGGGCCGGTTGCTCCTTGCACTCCTTGAATGCCTTGTATTCCCTGAGGACCCTCTGGACCCGTTGCTCCAACTGGCCCTTGAACACCTTGTATTCCTTGCGGGCCCTGCAGTCCCTCTGGGCCTTCTGGGCCGGTTGGACCTATCTCTCCTTGTATCCCTTGGATTCCAGTTGGACCTTGTGACCCAGTCGGACCTATGTCACCTTGCGGACCTTGGATTCCCTGTGGGCCTTGTGCTCCTGTTCCCCCTGTCGCTCCTTGGATTCCTTGAGAACCTTGTGGGCCTTGAATTCCTTGTGGGCCAGTTGGACCTATGTCGCCTTGTGGGCCTTGAATCCCTTGCGGACCTTGATCTCCTGTGGCCCCCGTTACTCCTTGAATTCCTTGGGGACCTTGAACACCTTGTGGCCCTGTTGGACCTATCTCTCCCTGCACACCTTGGATTCCTTGCGGACCCTGTAAACCCGTCACTCCGGTTGCTCCCGTTTCTCCTGTCGCTCCTGTCACTCCAGTTGAGCCTGTCGCCCCAGTATCTCCTGTTACTCCTGTCGGGCCAGGTGGTCCACCAGATGGACCAGTTACTCCCGCCGGACCTGATGGCCCCGTTGGGCCGGTCGGTCCTGCTGGTCCTCCAGACGGGCCTGTTCCCCCTGTTGGACCAGTTACTCCTGTTGGGCCTGTAGTGCCTTCCCCTGTCGCCCCAGTTGCTCCCATATCTCCTGTTGCCCCCGTCGGACCTTGGATTCCTTGAATTCCTTGTGGACCTTGCACTCCTTGTGCACCCGTCGCTCCTTGAATTCCTTGTACTCCTTGCACTCCTTGTGGCCCCATCGGACCGGTTGGACCAATCGCCCCTTGAGCACCTTGCACTCCTTGTGGCCCCTCTGGACCCGTTGCTCCTATTTCCCCTTGTATCCCTTGAATTCCAGTTGCTCCTTGTACTCCTGTTGCTCCCGTTATCCCTTGCACACCTTGTATTCCCTGAATTCCTTGTGGGCCTTGTGGGCCTGTTGCTCCTACCGGTCCTTGAATGCCTTGTATCCCCTGTGGACCCTCTGGACCCGTCGCTCCAACTGGCCCTGGCACACCTTGTATTCCTTGCGGGCCCTGCAGTCCCTCTGGGCCTTCTGGACCTGTTGGTCCTATATCACCCATCGGACCTTGTATCCCTTGAACTCCCTGTGGCCCTGTTTCTCCTGATGGCCCTGGTACTCCTTGTATACCTTGTGGACCTTGATCTCCTGTGGCCCCTGTTACCCCTTGTGGCCCTATAACCCCCTGTATACCTTGTGGACCTTGATCTCCTGTTGCTCCCGTTGCCCCTTGAATACCTTGAACTCCTTGTATTCCTTGTTCACCAGTTACTCCCGTCGGACCAGGAATACCTTGAATACCCTGCGGACCTTCTGGACCTGTTGGCCCAATTGGCCCTTGAATACCTTGGATTCCTTGCAAGCCCTGTGCTCCCGTGCTTCCAGTCGGACCTGTACTTCCCGTTGCTCCTGTTACCCCTGTACTTCCTGTAGCCCCAGTATTCCCCGTTGCTCCAGTCGCACCTGTACTTCCACTCGGTCCACCACCCGGACCTGTCGCACCAGTCGGCCCCGTCGGACCAGGAGGTCCTCCTGACGGGCCAGTGATCCCTGTTGGACCGGTTACTCCCGTCGGACCTGTTATCCCCTGACCAGTCGCTCCGGTTGCACCTGTATTTCCACTCGGTCCTTGTGTTCCTTGTATCCCTTGTGCTCCTTGTATTCCTTGTGGACCAGTTGTACCCGGTAACCCTTGGACGCCTTGAATTCCTTGAGGTCCCTCAGGTCCCGTCGCTCCAATTTGCCCCTGTAATCCCTGTATCCCTTGTATGCCTTGTG
This sequence comes from Bacillus cereus group sp. MYBK95-2, assembly GCF_051915225.1. Lineage (NCBI taxonomy): Bacteria > Bacillati > Bacillota > Bacilli > Caryophanales > Bacillaceae > Bacillus > Bacillus cereus group sp. MYBK95-2. The sequence continues at coordinate 1,162,727 of NZ_JBQAEH010000001.1, forward strand.
CCCCAGTCGCTCCCGTTGGACCAATCGGACCTTGTAACCCTTGCACCCCTTGAGGTCCTGTCGCTCCAATTTCTCCTTGTGGTCCTCTCAATCCTTGTGGCCCCTGCTGTCCTTCTGGTCCAGTTGCACCTATTGGCCCAACTGATCCTTGTATCCCTTGCACACCTTGAAGTCCTGTCGGGCCCATCTCCCCCATCGGACCTTGTAATCCTCTTGGCCCTTGAGGTCCTGTTGGGCCTTGTGGACCGGTTGGACCAGTAATCCCTATACCTGTAAATCCAGTTGGAACAGGGGAGAAAGTAGGCCCAATAAGTTCGGGTGGAATTCTAAAATTAGAGCTTAACGAATTTTGCTTCCGATTATTATCACGATTCTTCACACTTTCACCCCCTACAAACCATCTTTTTCATAATAAATAAGCCTCTTCTTAATCTATTTACAAAAATAATTTCCAAGACTATTTTTATTTTAAATAATAAAAACTCCCTTAATTTCTTAAGGGAGTCCTGCAATTGAATCCATATTATCTGTATTAGGGACAGCTTGTGCTATACCCGATGCATTTACACTTTGCCCCATATTTGTTCCTGTTACAGTACCAGCAGGAGTGCCTCTTGTATATGTTGTCGTCACCGAATCACCCGGCTGTAAACAAAGCTTTGTCTCCGTCCCTATTACTGTAACAACATCAATCCAAGTGCACCCCATTGAACCACTATATGATTTCGAAGCAGTAAATGAAGTATCACTCAAATTATCACCGGTAAATATATTTCCAGTGTTATTCACAATAACAAATTCTTTTATATGAGCAGGCATAATTACACTCTACCTTTCCTCTATGAACCTAATGTACGTGTACTCGTTGCTAATGGCGGAAGAAACACTGATGTTCTAATAACTGCTTCTGGCTGTCTTTTCCCATTTAAAAAAATAGCCGCACTCGACCCTCCAGCACCTGCATATACTTTTGCTACAGCTAAAGGCGAGATATCATAACAGTCGCCGACATTAACAGCTCCTGTATTATTCATAATTTTTACTTTACGCAAGTTAATCCCCATTGACCCCTCCTCCTTTTTTATACTGTATGCAAAAGAAAAAAACTTGAAACAGACTCGTTTCAAGTTTTTAACTATTAACTATTTCGTTTCACCTTCATATTGAAGCATACCGCCAACCATATTGACTGTTTTAAATCCTTGCTCATTTAAATAATGACATACATTTTCACTGCGCATTCCTGAACGACAAATAAAGATATATTCATTCTCTTTATTAAAGAAATCTACTTTATGTGGGATATCGCCCATTTTAATATGTACAGCTTCTGGAATCTTTCCTGCCGCTACTTCTTCATCTTCTCTTACGTCTACTAAAAATAACGTTTCTCCATTTTCTAAACGCTCTTGTACCTCTTCTGTAGTAATTGTTTTAACTTCTGTCATATGTAGTTCCTCCTTATATACAATAAAACCTTTAGTTTCTTTTTCACAAACATTCTCTACCAATTTTAGCACGCAAAAGAAAGAACGCAAAGAATCGAAAAACTATTTCTCAATTTTCTCGCAAAACTTATTCTTTACAAACATAACTCTTGCATTGTATCCTCAATATACTTGTCTTATGAAAGGAGCCAATGAAAATGACACTTTCCCTTTTCATAATGGGCATCATTTTCTTAATCGCTGCAATTATTACTCTTAGTATGAAAAATACTAAAAAAATAAAATCAACCCAAGAAATGTCATTCTTATTTCTATTGCTTAGTATCGCATTCTTCGGTATAGCAATTGCCACATATATTTTCCGTCTACAAATCATGTAAAAAAAGGTGCCTACTACAAACATTGCACCTTTTCCCCATCATTTGTCTTCTAAACAAAACTAGATACTTTCCGATTTAAAAATTCATAAACTTTCTTTTCAAATAAATGAATATCAAATGCTCCCGCCATATGCCCATTTATACTTTCTATCTCATACACTTCCGCATACTTCCCTTGTTTTTGCAAAATATCTACCATTTTATAGTTGTAACGAGACGGCTGAAGCAAATCTTGTTTACATGGAATCATAAGTACATTCGCTTCTATGTTAGAAAGAGATTCTTCTAGTGAAGAAAACCCATGTGCAATATCATGCAATAAAACTGCCTTCGCAGTATATATCCATGAATTTGCATCTACTAACTCCATACTTCTATATGTCGCTTTATTTATCTCTTTTTCAAATGATGTTAATGTAGCAAACTTTTCATAAGGTTCTATCTCTATACTATTACGAGGAAATGCCATTTCATAAAAATACTCATCAAACGCGTTCATAAACATCATTCTATTTGCTAAATGAAGCCCCTTTATCGGCTGCTGTTCTCCATATTTTCCACCTTTCCAACTTGGATCCAGTTGAATTGCTTCAATCGCATTTTGCGCTACGTTTACTGACGTAATAATTGGATTTTGTGGGTTCGTAATAACGCCAATCATCCGCTCTACCATATGTGGATAGTGAACCGCCCATTGTTGTGCAATCATTCCCCCTGCCGATGGTCCGATTACAGCGTGTAACCTTGAAATTCCCATACCTTTTATTAACTCATATTGCATACGAGCTACATCAAGAAATGTAAAAACCGGAAAATCCATAGCATATTCTTCTCCAGTTTCTGGATTAATCGATTTCGGTCCTGTTGTAATCACATATGGATTTCCTACCTGCACATTACAAAGATTATCTGTACATATAACAAAATACTTATTTATATCAATTGCTTTTCCAGCTCCAATGAGCCCATCCCACCAACCAGACTCCTCATCATGCACTGTATATTTTCCTGCCGCATGACTTGTTGCACTAAAATAATGACAAACCAAAATCACATTTGACCTTTCTCTATTTAAAGTGCCATATGTCTCGTATCCCATTTGAACAGGAATTTCCCTGCCATTTTCAAACGTAAACTCTTTTAAAACAAACTTCTCCTTTTTTACAATTTGCACAGACTCTTCCTCTCCCCGTTATAGTATGAACTGCTTACTAAAAATTTTTTTCTATGCAAACTAATCTCCTTCTTCTTTTCATAAATAAATGAATAATATACAAAATTAGCCACAAAATAGCACTATATTACAAGATTAAAGAGGGCATACACATGATTTGGAATTGGCTACGTAAGAAAAAAAAATCAAATAAACTAGAAGCAAACGAAACAGATAATCAGGAGCAGCATTCTAACAATCAAGAGGATGATAACAAAGAACAGACTAGAAGTATGAAACATAATAAAGGTAAAAAGAACGAGCAAAAAGATTCTTCTCAGGATAAGCAGCAAAGTGCTAAACAAGAGAACTCTTCTCAGGATAAGCAACAAAACTCTAAACAGGAGGATTCCTCTCAAGATAAGCAACAAAGTGCTAAACAAGAGGATTCCTCTCAGGATAAGCAGCAAAGTGCTAAACAAGGTGATTCGTCTCAAGATAAACAACAAAACTCTAAACAAGAGGATTCCTCTCAGGATAAGCAGCAAAGTGCTAAACAAGGTGATTCGTCTCAAGATAAACAACAAAACTCTAAACAGGAGGATTCCTCTCAAGATAAGCAACAAAGTACTAAACAAGAGGATTCCTCTCAGGATAAGCAGCAAAGTGCTAAACAAGAGGATTCCTCTCAGGATAAGCAGCAAAGTGCTAAACAAGAGGACTCTTCTCAGGATAAGCAACAAAACTCTAAACAGGAGGATTCCTCTCAAGATAAGCAACAAAACTCTAAACAGGAGGATTCCTCTCAAGATAAGCAACAAAGTGCTAAACAAGGTGATTCGTCTCAAGATAAACAACAAAACTCTAAACAAGAGGATTCCTCTCAGGATAAGCAGCAAAGTGCTAAACACGATGAACCTTCTCAAAGTAAGCACCAAAGCTCTGGAGGTAATAGTATTTATGACTTTACAAAACCAGAAAAAGAACGTATTCATTCTCTACAAGATTTAATAGAGAAACTTAAAAAGTCTAGTGATTTTGTTAATTATCACACATCTGACGATGAAACGATGCCTTATTGGATTTCTTATTATCGCCCTTCACTTGATGGGGAGAAATTACAGAAGTATTTAATGCCTACTCTTTTAGAGAGACCTTGTACTTCGCTAGAAGAACTAAAAGAACATATTCCGATGAGTGGCATTACAATTACGAACGACTTGCAAAAAATTGAGGACATGGTTTTAAAGGGACATGCAATCATTCAATTAAATCAGCAAGATCAAAAATGTATGCTTGCAAACATTGCAATTGATAATTATCGTGCACCAACTCCTCCTTTAAACGAATCAACTGTTATTGGTCCGCAAGAAGGTTTCGTAGAGGATATTGATACAAACATTAATTTAGTTCGAAAACGTCTTCCTGTTTTAGATTTACAAACAAAAGAAATGATTGTCGGTGAGTTTTCTAAAACGAAAGTTGTCATGATGTATTTAGACAATCTCGCTGAAAAAGATAATGTAGATTTTCTAGAAGAGTCATTACGCGCTCTTGAATATGATCAAATTAATGATAGTGCTTATTTACAAGAATTAATGGGTGAAAAATCGATTTTCCCTCTCTATATCAATACAGAGCGCACTGATAGAGTTACAAAAGCACTAATTGATGGGAAAATTGCAATTTTCGTTGATGGTTCACCAAATGTTCTATTAACGCCCGTATCATATTTCGATTTCTTTATTTCACCAGAAGATTATAATGTCTCTTGGCTATATGCAACATTTTCAAGAGTTTTACGGCTTATCGCTGTCCTTTTCTCAATTTGTGCAGCTCCATTATATGTTGCCGTTTTAAATTATCATTACGAACTCATTCCGAGTGATTTACTTGAAACTTTAATTTTATCAAGGGCGCAAGTACCGTTCCCACCTTTAATTGAAGCACTTTTTTTGGAATTAGTTATCGATTTATTAAGAGAAGCTGGCGCAAGGTTACCGATGAAAGTCGGTCAAACACTCGGTATTGTAGGCGGTATCGTAATCGGACAAGCATCTGTACAAGCAGGTTTAACGAGTAACATTTTATTAATTATCGTTGCACTATCAGCACTCGCTTCCTTTATTACCCCCATTTATAAAATGGGTAATGCGGTTCGATTACTACGCTTCCCGTTTCTCATATTTGCAGAAATAGGTGGACTTTTCGGAATTTCACTTGGATTTATCTTTTTATTTACCCATCTATTTAGACTTACTTCTTTACGTAAGCCATACGCTTTGTTTTATCCGACAAGACAACAATCTGTTAAAGATTCTTGGATTCGTTTTCCTTTAACAATGATTGATACAAGGGATGTGCAAGCAAGGCCACAACATGTAAAAAAAGCAGCGAAAGGAATTTCGACGAAACATAGCTCTGACTTTGATGATTAAGAAATGAGGTGCATTGATGAGTAAAGTTCAAGAAAAATATCAAATATCTCCTATCTTTGTTTTCTTCTTAATTCACAGTGCGCAATTTGGAGCTGGCGTTCTAGGTTTCGCTCGAATTATCGCAAAAGCTGCTGGATACGACGGCTGGATGGGAGTTCTCCTCACAGGAATCATCATTCATACTCTAATTTGGATGATGTATTATTCATTAAAAAATGTAGAGGGAAACTTAATTGATTTACACAAACAACTTTTTGGAAAATGGATTGGAAATGGTATTAATATCATTTTTATGGTTTATTTTTTTATTGTAAGCATTTCTGTTGTTAGAACATATGTCGAAATTATTCAAGTATGGATGTTTCCTAGTGCATCCACCTGGATGCTCACATTCTTTTTATGCTTAATAAGTTATTACATTATTTCATCAGGATTTCGAGTCATTACAGGAATTTGTGTTATTTCCGTTGGTGGAACATTAGGTTATCTTTTTCTAAGTCTTTTCATTTTGAAATTCTCACATTGGGATAACTTACTTCCAATATTTTCACATCCTTTTACCGATATTTTGAAAGCAGCTCAACTATCTATTTATAGTATGACAGGATTTGAAATTTTCCTTATGATTTATCCATTTGTTAAAGAGCCAGAGAAATCCCATAAATTTGCGCAATATGGGGCATTATTTTCCAATATTCTATATTTGTTTAGTACCATTCTCGCTTTTACATTCTTTAGCGAAAAACAACTACTCAAAACAATTTGGTCTCAACTGTCCATGACACAAGTTATCAAACTTCCTTTTATAGAGCGACTTGAGTATATCGCTATTTCTGGTTATGCTCTCGTTATTATTACAAGCTTTATCCTACCTTTATGGGCCGCTACTAGAGGAACTCATGAAATTTTTCGTGTTAAACAACGTGGGATTTTAATTGCCTTGATGCTTATCACCTTAGTTGTTTCACAACTTTTAACGAACAGGCATGATATCAATGATTTTATTAGTAATGTATCTAAAGTTAGTTTTTGGCTTATATATATATACATTCCAATTCTATTTATTATTGTGTGGGTGAAAAGAAAATGGACAAAACAAAAAGAAAGTTAATACTTCTTGTTTGCATCAGTATCTTCAGTCTAACTGGTTGCTTACAAAAAAATATTATTGATGATGTTCAACTCATTCAAGGAACTGCCTTCGATACAGCAAAAGATAATAAAGTAAAAGTTACATTCGTTTGTCCTATACAAAAAAAGGGAAATAAAGTTCAAGTTTATGAAGGAACAGGAAACGCAGTAAAACAAGTAAAGGCAGATACATCTTTAGAATCTTCACAACCTTTCGCAAGCGGTCAAATGCGTGTTGCCTTATTCACAACAAAGATTGCTAAAAAAGGATTATCCAATTCTTTTGACACATTAATTCGTGATGTGAATATTGGTAACTCACTGTATGTTGGACTATTAGAAGGCAGTGGTACTGAACTATTTAAAGGAAAATATAGTACCTCTTACAATGTTGCGATTTATATAAAAAAAATGTTAGAACATAATATGGACACTGGCCCTTTGCCAACTGACAATTTATATTTAGGTGCCTTCAGATACTACCGTGAAGGACAAGATTCCTATATGCCTATCCTCAAAAAACATGGAGATAAAATAAAAATTATTGGTATTGGTCTCTTGAAAAAGGATAAGTTAGTTGGAACAATTAAGTACCACGATATGTTTGTTTTCAAAGGACTGCTAGAAAAGCACCGTTTGGACTCACATGAATTTAAAACCAATCCTGGCTATACAATGATTAATAACATTCGTTCCGTTCCTACCTACGAAATAAACATAAAAGATGGGAAACCTTCTTTCTATATTCACGTTAAGATGGATGCTCGTATTCAGGAGCTTTCTAGAAAATTTAATTTAGAAAACAAAAAAAACACAACAAAAATAGCCAAATCAATCGAAAAACAATTAGATGCAAAAGCTACAAAACTAATTAAACAGTTTAAATCTCTAAATGTTGATCCTCTTGCACTAGGAGCAAAATATAGACAACATTATCGCCCATTCAAATTAGAAGAGTGGCGACAAATGTATAAAGATGTTCCGGTTCATATAAAATACACCGTAAATATTACAAATTCTGGTGTAATTGAATGAGAAATGATTGAACTCCTCTCTCCAGCATGATACAACGGAGAGAGGAGTTTTTATTATCAAATAGAGAGAAGATATTTATGGGGGAGCTTATGTCTAAAAAATTAGTAAAGCCTATTTTAAATGGTATTTTATTTCTCGCCGTCTTTTTATTTGCTCATACATACTTAAAAAATGTTTCCTTCACACGTTACTTGCTTGTCGTTATACCAATGTTACTCCTTGGTATGTTTGGCATCGACCTTATTTTATCCCTTTTAATAAAAAAAGAAGAATAACGAGCGAACATCTTATTTCGATAAGATGTTCTTTTCATTTCATAATCACCTTATGTTACAATGAGATTCGGCACTAAGCGAGAAAGGATGAAACAACATGACAAACGAAAAAGGTTTAGATAAAGGATATGAACTTGTTGCGAAAATGCATGAAGTATTCGGACATCCTGTAACAAATATTCCAACGAAATTAACAGAAGAGCGTGCAAAAATTCGTGCGAGTTTTATGCAAGAAGAACTAGAAGAATTTCTAGAAGCAACGACTGTTGAAGATCAATATGATGCACTAATTGACCTTATTTACTTTGCATTCGGAACGTTTGCCGAAATGGGCGTACGTCCAGATAAAGGATTCGAAATTGTAAATAACGCAAACATGGCAAAACTATTCCCTGATGGGAAACCTCGATTCCGTGAAGGCGACGGTAAAATTCTAAAACCAGAAGGCTGGCAAGCACCAGAACCACAGCTTCGTGCTGAAATTGAACGTCAGCGTCAAGAAGCTGAAAAAAACTGCTAGGATTTCCTAGCAGTTTTTTATTATGTCTTTTTTTCTGGCAATCATTAATGACCCACGTGTCCCGCATGTCCTGCAGCTCCACTAATGCTAGCCGCTCCTGCTGCTGCCCCCGCTCCTCCTGCTCCAATTCCACCTGTCCAAGGAGAAGATTGTTGTTGTTGATACTGTTGGTATTGTTGGTGTTGTTGGTGTTGTTGGCCTTGGTAACCTTGATGACCATGTTGACCTTGGTGACCGTGGTGGCCTTGATGGCCGTGGTGATGTACTTGTTGTTGATGATGTCCATGATGACCGTGGTGACCTTGGTGGTGATGGTGGCCATGATGACCATGTTGACCTTGGTGGCCGTGGTGGCCATGGTGACCATGGTGATCTTGATGAATTTGATAAAGAACAGCCTGCGGATGTATATGATGGTGGCCGTGGTGATGTACTTGTTGTTGATGATGTCCATGATGACCGTGGTGACCTTGGTGGTGATGGTGGCCATGATGGCCATGGTGTCCTTGGTGGTGATGGTGGCCATGATGGCCATGTTGACCTTGGTGGTGATGATGTCCATGATGGCCATGGTGACCTTGATGATGGTGTCCATGATGACCGTCGTGGTGGCCATGTTGACCGTAAAAACCTTGTGGATAACCACCTACTCCTCCAACGAAAGATGGGAATGTAGTTGGTACGCCTACTGGTACTCCTCCCGCTGCTCCGCCTACAAATGTTGGGATTCCTGTTTGCACTCCAGCTACTGATGATGGAAATCCTCCTGTTAATGTTGGAATTCCAGTTTGCGCTCCAGCTACTGATGTGGAAAATCCTCCAGGTGTTCCACCCATCCAGCTCGGAATTCCGCCATATCCTTGTTGTCCGCCTCCCATTAACATCATTTGTTCATAACTATCCGATCCACCTCCGAAAAAGCCATGTGGTGCATTATTGTCCATCCCTTTCATTCCTTTCACCTCTTCTACTCAATTTAGCCTACCTTTTTTATCATATTTCCTATAGAAAAATAGGTGTTTGTCTGTATTGGAATTCCGCTCTTTTATTTGTACGTATTGGAATAATTGAAAACTTAGACTAGGGTGATCCAGAGATTATTTTCTACACAAAAAAGCTCAGAGTATACATACTCTGAGCTTTTATTTAGAATAAATTAATTTGCAACAACATTAACAAGTTTTCCAGGAACAACAATTACTTTACGAACTGTTTTCCCTTCAATTTGGTCTTGAATTGCTTCAAGTGCAAGTTGTTCCATTTCTTCTTTTGATGCGTCTTTACTCATTGTTAGTTTTGCGCGAACTTTACCCATAACTTGAACAACAATTTCAACTTCATCTTCTACAAGTTTAGACTCATCAAATGTTGGCCAGCTTGCATATGTGATTGTTTCATTGTATCCAAGTTTGCTCCATAGCTCTTCCCCGATATGAGGTGCAACTGGTGCAATCATTTTTACGAAACCTTCTACATATTCTCTCGGAAGTGTTTCAGCTTTGTATGCATCGTTGATGAATACCATCATTTGAGAAATCGCTGTGTTGAAGCGAAGCTCTGCATAGTCTTCTGTTACTTTCTTCACTGTTTGATGGTAAGCTTTTTCAAGCTCTTTATTTGGTGCGTCAGTAATTTTCTCACTTAATTCACCGTTATCTTGAACGAATAGACGCCATACGCGGTCTAGGAAACGACGAGCTCCGTCAAGACCATTTTCAGACCAAGCAATTGAAGCATCTAATGGTCCCATGAACATTTCGTATAGACGAAGTGTATCTGCACCGTGGCTTGCTACGATATCATCAGGATTTACAACGTTACCTTTTGATTTACTCATTTTCTCGTTGTTTTCACCTAGAATCATACCTTGGTTGAATAATTGTTGGAATGGCTCTTTCGTTGGAACTACACCGATATCGTATAATACTTTATGCCAGAAACGAGCATATAGTAAGTGAAGTACGGCATGTTCTGCACCACCGATATAAATATCAACTGGAAGCCATTGTTTTACTTTTTCAGGATCTACAAGTGCTTCGCTATTGTTTGGATCGATGTAACGTAGGTAGTACCAGCAGCTACCAGCCCATTGCGGCATTGTGTTCGTTTCACGACGACCTTTTTTACCAGTCTCAGGATCAACAACATTTACCCACTCGTCAATGTTAGCAAGTGGTGATTCACCTGTACCTGAAGGACGGATGTTTTCTGTTTTCGGAAGAACTAATGGTAATTCCTCTTCTTTCACAGCTGTCATTGTACCATCTTCCCAGTGAATTACTGGAATTGGTTCACCCCAGTAACGTTGACGGCTGAATAACCAGTCACGTAGACGGTACGTTACTTTTTGATTTCCTGCGCTCGTTGCTTCAAGCCATTCAATCATTTTTGCGATTGCTTCTTCTTTATTTAATCCATCAAGGAATGCTGAGTTTACGTGTGCACCATCACCTGTGTACACTTCTTTCGTAATATCTCCGCCTTTTACAACTTCCTTCATTGGAAGATTAAATACTGATGCGAATTCATAGTCACGCTCATCGTGAGCTGGAACTGCCATTACAGCACCTGTTCCGTAAGTTGCAAGAACATAGTCAGCGATCCAGATTGGTAATTTCTCACCGTTTACTGGGTTAACTGCGTAAGCACCAGTGAATACACCAGTTTTCTCTTTCGCAAGTTCTGTACGCTCTAGGTCACTCTTCATTTTTACAGCGTTAATGTAAGCTTCTACCGCTTCTTTTTGTTCTGCTGTTGTAATTTCTGCAACAAGTGCATGTTCTGGAGCTAGTACACAGTATGTTGCACCAAATAATGTATCAGGGCGCGTTGTGAAAACTGTGAATTTCTCGTCTGTACCATCGATGTTGAAGTGTACTTCTGCACCTTCAGAACGACCGATCCAGTTACGTTGCATATCTTTTAAGCTTTCAGGCCAATCAAGCTCATCTAGATCTTCTAATAGACGATCTCCGTAAGCTGTAATTTTTAACATCCACTGTCTCATCGGACGACGCTCAACTGGATGTCCACCACGCTCACTCTTACCGTCAATGATTTCTTCGTTTGCAAGTACTGTACCAAGTGCTGGGCACCAGTTTACAGGTACTTCATCAACGTAAGCTAAGCCTTTTTCAAATAGTTTTAGGAAGATCCATTGCGTCCACTTATAGTAGTTTGGATCTGTTGTATTTACTTCACGGTCCCAATCGTAAGAGAAACCTAATGATTTAATTTGGTTACGGAACGTATTAATATTATGCTCTGTAAATTCAGCTGGGCTGTTTCCAGTATCAAGTGCATATTGCTCTGCTGGAAGACCAAATGCATCCCATCCCATTGGATGCAGAACGTTATATCCTTGCATACGCTTCATACGAGATAAAATATCTGTCGCTGTATAACCTTCTGGATGTCCTACGTGTAAGCCTGCACCTGATGGATATGGGAACATATCTAGTGCATAAAATTTTGGTTTTTCTGTCTCATCTGGCGTACGGAATGTTTTATTCTCTTCCCAGTACCCTTGCCACTTCTTCTCAATTTCTTGATGATTAAAGCTCATGAGATACCCTCCTTGAAATTCTATTTATTTTCACCGCCCAAAATACAAAAAACCTCTCATCCCTAGAAAGGGACGAGAGGTTATAGATTCCCGCGGTACCACCCTAAATTAATGTACAAATATACATTCGCTTAGATCCGTAACGTGGATTAACGGCAATTGCTACTATTAGTTTCACAACTGCAACTCAAAGGCGAGTTCATAACGAAACGTGGATTGACTTGCACCGACCGTCAACTCTCTAAACCAGCTTCTATTACTACTACTCCTTCTCACTGTTATTACACATATAAGTTAAGTGAACTATCCTTCACCTAGTATCTCTTAAGAGCTTACTTAAAGCGAGGACTTCTCGGTTAATCGTTACTCTTAATAACTAACGAATTCATCTTAAGACAGCCGAGCTATCTCCCTTGTTCTAAAGGTTGTTTTATTTAAATATATTCTAAAACATGTTACATGTTCCGTCAAACTAAACTGCAATTTTTTCTTCAACTGTTTCTTCTACTTTTACTCGTTTATCATAAATGCTCGTTGCTATAAGCGCTACTACAAGCATTACCATGATTGCTATAAACAATACTTCCATATTGTATAAATCCACAATTGCTCCGCCAACGACCGGTCCGAACATTTTCCCTACAGTCGCCGCACTATTTACGACACCTTGATAAAATCCTAATTTATCTTTTGGTGCAAGTATATTTGCAATCGTTGGAACCGCAGGCCATACAAATAACTCACCAATTGTTAATGTTACCATCGCAACGAGGAACATCGTAAATTGCTGCGCTTGACTTAACACAATGAATGACGCCGCAAAAATGAAGATTCCAATCATAATTTGCTGTTTTAAAGAACGCTTCATCCAACGAATTAGCATACTAACAAGTGGTTGCGCACAAACAATCATCGCTCCGTTTATCGTCCATAGTAAACTATAGTGACGAAGGCTAATATTCAATTCTTGCATATGTGTTGCAATCGCTCCTTGCCACTGTACGTATGTAACCCAGCATAAAGCATATGCTACACACACGATAAGAAGTGCTTTAAATCCAGGTGTAAGTGACCACCCTTTTTTCGTTTCGACTTCTTTTTGCACTCCTGGCTCTTTCTTGTCTTCCATACCGCGGAATCCAATAAAAGCAATTAAAAAGAAAACAAAGTATAAAATAAAATTCGCTAAGAAAATATAATCAAAACGATACGATGCAACTAATCCACCACATGCTGTTCCGATCGCAATACCAACATTTTGTCCAACGTACATCGCATTAAATGCCCGTCTTCCGCCTTCTGGCCAAACCGTACCAACCATCGCATACATCGATGGGAAGACCATTCCAGAACCGAAGCCGATTAACGCTAGCCATACAACATATAACGGCCAACCGTGGAAGAACACAAGACCTAAAATCGATACAAGTGTAATCACAATCCCTACTAAAGTTGATTTATAACCGCCCCATTTATCAAATAAAACACCGCCGAGCAAGTTTCCGATTACACCAGTAAGCGAATTGATCATTAATACCATTCCGGCCACAGATAAAGATTTTCCTAGGTGATCATGCAAATAAATTGTATTAAAAGGCCATAAAAAAGAAGCACCCGTGACATTAATAATCATCCCAGCTACTAATAGCCATACTTTCCTTGGCATAGTTTCCCCTCCTATTCTATTTTTTTCGTTCATATATATAACAGTAAAATTGTAGTCGTTTTTAAATAGGAAGGCAACTGATTAATAGTTGATGAAATTCAGATAATGGTTCGACGGTAAATGAAATTATACTGATTGCTTCTTGGATTATATCAGCGATTATTAAAATATATCGACTTACCGACAAAAAATGACAACAGTAACAATGTATAAAGAGGCTGCATGAACTTCATGCAGCCTCTTTATACTATCCAACTTCCTTTTCTCGCTTCGCACTTTCTTTAGCGCTCCATTTAAATATTTTATCTAATAAGGAATATATTCTCCCAGATTCTTTCGTTAACAAAGGTCCTAACGATGCTAATATTAAAACATACAAAGCTGAGAATGGTTTAATAGTTGCCATTAAGCCGCCCGCAATTCCAATATTCGCGACGATAATGGAAAATTCTCCGCGTGATACAAGTGTTAAACCGATATTCGTAGAAGCCTTATGCGATAACCCAGCTTTACGCCCCGCAACCATTCCAGCAGTAAAATTACCGATAAGAGTAATGAAAACTGCTCCTAATGCCAACCACACTGCTCCTCCAAGTGAAAATGGGTCTATACTTAAACCGAAGCTGAAAAAGAATATAGCTCCAAAGAAATCACGAAACGGAACAACGAGCTGTTCAATTCGATCACTATGCTCTGTTTCAGAAAAGACGAGCCCCAATAATAATGCTCCAATCGCCTCCGCGACATGAATCGTTTCTGAAAATCCTGCTACAAAGAACAAAATAGCGAATATTACGATAATAAAAATTTCATTGGACGAAATATCTAACATTTTATTTAAAAATCGTGTAGCTTTTCTAGCAACTACAAAGAATAGTAGCATATACCCTACTGCGATTAAAATAGATGTAAGAGCCCCTACAAGTGACGTTGCCCCTCCGAGTACTAATCCTGAAACGACTGATAAATATACGGCTAAAAAGATATCATCAAACATAATGATTCCTAAAATTAGCTCCGTCTCTTTATTACCAGATCTTCTTAAATCAACAATTACTTTCGCAACAATTGCACTCGATGAAATTGTTATGATCCCAGCAATAATTAATGTTTCTAATAAGGGGAAACCCATTATATATCCGTAAAGTAAACCTAATATAAAATTAAGCGATATATGAACAGTTCCCCCAAAAGCAATTGACTTTCCTGATTTAATTAATTTTTTAATTGAGAATTCTAAGCCTAAATAGAATAAGAGGAATATAACGCCAACACGGCCGAGGAAGGAAATAACTTCTCCGCTTTCAATAAATCTTAAATCGATAAGCCCTAAATCTGGGGCATGGGGCCCCACTAGCATACCGAGTATAATGAGAAACGGAATAATCGAGAACTTTAACTTTGCAGCGAGAATAGCTGCAAAAGCGACTAATACTAACGCAGTCCCAACTTCAAAGATTAAAGTATCCATCGATTATGAATCCCCTCCTACTGAAAGCAACTCATTAATAATTCTTTTTACTTCATGTCTTTCACCTGATAGTACGAGCATATCGCCAGCTTCAATGATAGAATCTGGGCCTGGATTAAAGAACTTCTTCATATTCTTTTTCAAAATGGCAATAATCGTTACGTTATATGTGTTTCGGACATGTAAACTACCAATTGTTTTTTGTACGACTGGTGCATTATTTTCCACCTTAAACCACTCAATTGATAATCCTTCAAAGGCCATTTCAATCGTATCTAAAGCTTGTGGTCTATATACCATTCCGCCCAATATAGCTGCAATTTGTCTCGCTTCGGAATCACGAAGAGAGACGCTTGAAATACTCTCCTCATGATCAGCATCAAAATGGTACATTTCTCTTCGGCCATCATCATGAATAACGATAACCATCTTTTCATTACCTTTTGTAATCACTTCAAACTTACATCCAATACCCGGCAGTTCACTCTCTCTAATATTCATATTTTCTGCCTCCTAATTCTTTTAGTTACGGCTTTTATAAATCGACATCAATCTCCGTTTTAAAGGTCTCATCCTTTGAAATACCTAAATACTTTAGCGTCTCTGATGGAGTCGCGTGATGAAAATGTTTTTGCAACAGCGCAATCGCTATCCCTCTTTTGTACGCATGAAATCCGAATGTTTTTCGCATTGAATTCGTTCCGATCTTACCAACAACTCCAACTGCTTCTGCAGCATTATGAATTACACGATACGCTTGTTGGCGCGTAATTGAATTTGGCGTTTTATTAGATTGAAATACGTAATTTTCTCTTTTAACGCCAATAGATTGTACGTAATCTAAAAGCGCTCCTTTTACTTTTGTATTTAAATAAATATCTTGTTTGAATTTTTCATCTTTCACAGGAAGAGTATAAAACTCTTTAACAGTCCCATCTTCATTTAATACATCTTCAAATTTCATGCTAAGTAATTCTGTAATTTTTAATCCTGTGTTAATTCCAATAACAAATAAAAGATAATCTCGCTGGGAGTGCTCTTTTAAATATTTTTTCATAGCCTCAATTTGGCTTATATCTTTTAATGCCTCTACAACTTCCATACATGTATTCTCCTCATCTTATGAACGGTAATTTTCTCATTATGTTGTCCATTTTACCTTATCATGCTATGAGATTTCCATGTGTTATCCATTATTTTCACAATATACTCAGGTGGTTCTGAAAACTTTCAATGTGGAAACTTACGATTGTATAAATACGTTGCGGTAAAAAATGTGGGGATAAAAGTTCAGCTTCTTTCTACAGATTGGATTCCTCCTTTCCTTATACAGCTACTTCTACTTTTATATTACGTTACTTACTTGCATTATATTATATATATCAGTAACATTAAAGTGTTTTTTCTGAAAATAATAAAAACCGAGCGTTTTTGCTCGGTTTTTATTATTAATCTTCTTTCGGAAGAACAATTCCTTTATACAATTGAACTGTAATGAAGTAATAAATCGCATAAATAACTACGAAAATTACGATTGGTACCCAAATACGGAAGTACGGATCGATTAAAATAAATCCGAAAATATTCATACCAACTAATACGTGAGCGATACCCACAATTGCTGGGAATAAGAATACTAAGAATAACTCTTTATAAATCGATTTCGTTAATAACTCACGGCGCACACCGATTTTACGGAGCATTTGATAACGCGTAATATCTTTTGATGCACCAGAAAGAATTTTAAACATAAGACAGCTTGCCATCATTGCTAAGAACGCAATTCCAAGGAAGAATCCCATAAACACTGTTCCGCTCGCAAAGCCGTAGAACATGTCATACATTTGATGTTTACTATTCATTTGTTCAGCTTTTACATTTTTATATTTATCTAGTTGCAACTCGTCAATTTTTTTCCATTCTTTTTCATATGTTAAGAAATCATCTACTTTTCCGATAAATGCTATACCTTCTTTACCATTTATCTCATCGTACATTTTTTGATTTACAATTTTAATTGCATGATCCTGATGTACATAGAATGGTTGGATTGTTCTGAAAGCCTCGTCCCATTCTTGTGGAAGTTCTTTCGCATTCGCATCTTTTTCATTCATTTCTCTAGCAACTGCACCTACTGGTAGTTCCTCTGAGACTTTTTTCGTTTTCACGCCATCCTTCATCGACTTCATATTTTCCATATCTCTTATTACAGGACGATTTTTCTCTAAATCCTCTTTTACATAGTAAACGTATTTATCATCGATTTTGTAACGATATTCATTTTTCTCTTTAAATGTAATACCATTTAAAATTTTCTTTTCTTCAGCCGTTGGATTATGAACTACTGAATCATAAATTTCAAATCCATCAACCATTTTTATAACGTTATTTTTAAACGCCATACCGCCTGAAATTGCACCAGCTCCGAGCGCAACTAACATTGCTACCGTCGCAAGCACCTTCGTTAAACTATTAATACGGAAATTTAATTGTGCAAATGTAAAAGCGTTAAGTCCTTTTTCACTACGCTTTTTATTACTCTTTAACTTTTTAATAAAGACCGGGAGAAGTGATCCAAACAGCATGTAAGTACCAGCTGTCGTTGTAATTAATGCAATAATGATTCCCATTTCTCTTAGTTTTTCCATGTAAATCATTGATGCATAGCCCATTCCTAATAAAATAACCGCAAGGAATGCAACTACACCTGTCATTTTTCCTTTTACTGCAACACGTTCTGTTTGTGCGTCTGCATGTACAAGTTGCAGGACAGAAATACGTGATAATTTAATACTGTTCATAATTGCCGATAATACAAATAGTGCAAAGAAGAAGATGCACGTAACAGTCATAGATGGCAGATAAAATGCTTTATAGCCTTCACCAGCAAATTCTAATTGTTTCATTAATAATTGACCGATACCTTCTGCAAGTCCTACACCAACTGCAATTCCAATTGCAAGAGACGCGGCGCCTAATACAATTGTCTCAATAAACATAAGTAATGTAACTTTATGCTTTTTTGCTCCTAACATCATATACATACCAAACTCTTTTTGACGAAGAGATAGTAAGAAAGAGTTCGCATACAAAATATAGAAGAACGTTATAATAGCTAGTAAAAATGAACCTGCTTGGAATACAAATCCAATTTGACCAATAGTAGAATTTTCCTTAAGGAAGGCCTCGTTTAACGCTAATGTTTGAAACATATAAAAAATTGAAATGGACATGACAAGACCAACAAGTAAGACGATATAATCTTTCAGCTTACTTTTTAGCCCTGACATGGAAAGTTTAAATAACATGCTCTAGAACCTCCCTTCTTACGCTTTTTGTGTGCCTAAGTCCGCAAGCACATCTAAAATTTCTTTATAAAACTCTTCACGTGTACCGCCGCGGTGAATTTCTTTATATAGCTCACCATCTTGAATGAATAAAATACGCTGACAGTAACTTGCACTGTACGGATCATGTGTAACCATCATAATAGATACGCCTTGATCTTTATTTAAGTTTGTCATCGCATCAAGTAAACTCGTTGCATTTTTAGAATCAAGCGCTCCTGTTGGCTCGTCCCCTAAAATAATTGCCGGCTCATGCACTAAAGCACGCGCTGCTGCCGAACGTTGCTTTTGCCCACCAGATACTTCAGATGGGTACTTTTGAAGTATTTCTGTAATCCCTAACATATCCGCTACTTTCTCGACTTTTGGTCCAATGTTACGTGATGGAACACCTTGCAAGGAAAGTGGAAGTGCAATGTTTTCATAAATAGATAAGTTTTCTAACAAATTAAAATCTTGGAAGATGAATCCTAATTTTTGTGAACGGAAATCAGAAAGCTCACCTTGCTTCATTTTTGTAATATCCGTACCCGCAATTTCAACAACGCCGCCCGTTGCTTTATCTAATGTTGAAATTACATTTAATAATGTCGTTTTACCAGAACCAGATGGTCCCATAATTCCAACAAACTCACCCTCTTGAATTGAGAATGACACACCTTTTAACGCGTGTGATTGGTTCTCACCTTTTTTACCGTACACTTTTTGAACGTTTTTCACGTCTACAACTGGTTTCGTCATATATATCCTCCTACGCTTGTTTTTCCATTACCTATTTTGCGCCTTTTGGAGGTGAACTGCTATTTGTTAACATTACATTTACCTTACACTTTTGTAATATAAAGAAGGTGGGCGTGTAAGTTTGGCTTTTACTACTTTGAATATTAGTGACATATCGAATCGGTAAATGAAATTATATCGGCGATTTTTCAAATATATCGGCGCAACTACAAAAGCTGAAAATAAAAATAGGCTGCTCCACAAAAGGAACAGCCCACTTCTCTCTCTATTTCTTTAAAGGTGTTACCGTCCAGTACGTAATAACACGCCAAATCCATTCTAATGGACCCATTTTAAAGATTTTCATCCAAATTACGCTAAATACAATTTGAATTGCATAAATTGCAATACATACATATAAAGTCTGCATGTAAGTTAAGTTACCTGCAAAGTTAAATACACTACCGGCAATTAAAATCATTGCCGTTTGTCCGATATAATTTGTTAAAGCCATACGACCATAGTATTTCAATGGTGCTAATAATGTTTGAACTGGTTTTAACTGAAGTAATAAAATTAATGCTCCTACATAGAAAGCTGAAATAATTGGTCCAACAGTAATACCAATTTTTAGAAACTGGCTTGCAGCATCCATTGTTCCGTCTTCATTCATCAATATCATATTTACAAATGGGCCAGCAGGCACGTGTCCATATTGATACCATACAGCTATGACACTTAAAACAAACATAATGCCTGTAAAAATAGCGACTTTCTTTATATTTTGCGAAAGATTTTCAAATACACGATATTGTCCTGCAGCAAGACCTAATAAAATTAAACCAAGTGGTAATAGTTCTTTAACACCCATTACACTAAAGGCTATTGTCAAAATAAGACCAATTACTAAGTTCACTTGTTTTTTCGCTTTATAAAACGGTAAAACGATTAATCCGCAAATTGCATATAACGTTAACGCTTCTCCAGGCTGAAACATGTAATGAATCAAACCAAAAATAAATAATGCAACTACGCGGCGGAAAAATAGAACATATCCATTTTTCCCTTTCGCAATCGCTCTTGTAATGAATATATAGAATCCCACTCCAAATAAGAATGAGAAAATCGAGAAGAAACGACCTTCTACAAATAAGTATAGAAACCTTTGATAGCTAGCATCTACTGTATTAGGATCTGGAGTTTTAATATTAAGTAGTGCTAAAATATTTACTAAAATAATCCCTAGTAGTGCAAAGCCACGAATGTAATCTAACTCATCAATTCGCTTGTTTATAATATTGTTCCCCATAAAGCAACTCCTTGTATAAAACTTAATCCTTTCTTACTCTACTGGAGAAAGCTGCTCACAACTATCGACAAACCTTACAGGAATCTTACATTATTGTCATATAGCAAAATAAAACCAGGTCATATTGCGACCTGGTCTACTCTGATTGTTTCGATTTTTGAGGTTGTCCTTTTTTACTATTACGCTGTTTTACTTGAACAATCGGATCAAGTTCATTCGAAAACTCAGCGTTATGTCCATTTTGCGTTTTTTGTTCTGGGTTATTTTGATCTGAACGTTTCGCCATTACATTCACTCCTTATTAGTGCGGTGTAATAATCATTTGATGTTGCAATTGGCGAATTGCCATACGTGCTCTATTTAATTGCTCACGTTGCTCATCATTTGCATGTTGTTGCATCGTTTGTAAATCGTTATACGCTTGTTCTAATTGTAACTGCGCATCCGAATACTCCATCGTATTATAATGCTCTTGTCTCATACCTTGGTCTAATTGTTCTTTCGCATATTCCACCGCTTGTTCCGCTTGTGTAATATACGATTCAAGTGATTGACGCTCTGCCATAATTGTCCCTCCTTGCTTCAATTCCCCTTTAGTGTGTCCCTTCCATCTGAACCTTATGAGTATGTTATAATGGATTTTGTTTCATTTTGACTCGGCTTAGGAGGGAAAGTAATGAAGGTTCAAAACCCTTTTCCATATACAAACGACAATAAACGTTATCATACATGGAATTATCATTTACGAAATGAATTTGGTGAAAAAATCTTTAAAGTTTCATTAGATGCTGGCTTTGATTGCCCGAACCGTGACGGTACAGTTGCTTATGGCGGTTGTACATTTTGCAGTGCTGCTGGATCTGGTGACTTCGCTGGCGATCGCCGCGATGATGTTATAACGCAATATCATGAAATGAAAGAAAAAATGCGCTCAAAGTGGAAAGATGGAAAATGTATCGCTTATTTCCAGGCGTACACAAATACACATGCACCACTTGAAGTGTTAAAAGAAAAATTCGAACCGCTTCTAGCAGAAAAAGACGTTGTCGGTCTTTCTATTGCGACTCGTCCAGATTGTTTACCGGACGATGTTGTTGAATATTTAGCGGACTTAAATAAACGCACTTACCTTTGGGTTGAACTCGGACTACAAACCGTCCATGAACGTACTGCAAATCTTATTAATCGTGCTCACAATTATCCTTCTTACGTTGAAGGTGTAAATAAATTACGTAAGCATGGCATTAAAGTTTGTTCTCATATTATTAACGGCCTTCCACTTGAAGATTACGACATGATGATGGAAACAGCTCGTGAAGTAGCGAAGCTTGATGTACAAGGAATTAAAATCCACTTACTTCACTTATTAAAAGGAACGCCAATGGTGAAGCAATATGAAAAAGGACAACTCGAGTTCCTTTCTCTTGAGGATTACGTAAGTCTCGTTGTTGACCAACTTGAAATTATTCCAGAAGACGTAATTGTGCACCGTATCACAGGTGACGGTCCGCCTGATTTAATGATTGGTCCAATGTGGAGCTTAAATAAATGGGAAGTATTAAATTCCATTGATGCAGAATTTGTACGCCGCGGAAGCTGGCAAGGAAAATATGCAAATGAGGAGAAACAAAAATGAAATTAGAACGTGTATTACCGTTTGCTCGCACTCTCTTGCAAACAGCAGTAAAAGAAGGCGATTACGCTGTAGATGCAACACTCGGCAATGGGCATGACACTTGCTTCCTAGCTGAAATCGTTGGAGATAACGGAAAAGTATTTGGATTTGATATTCAAAAAGAGGCAATTGAAAGCTCAACAACTCGTCTAAAAGAAAAAGAACTTTTCGAACGTACTGTTTTAGTTCACGATAGTCACGATACACTTCTATCCGTATTACCAGAAGATGCAAAAGGAAAAGTAACAGGCGCAATTTTCAACTTAGGTTACCTTCCAGGCGGAGACAAGCATATCGTTACAAAACCGAACTCAACAATCTCAGCGATCGAACAATTATTAGAAGTAATGGCACCTGAAGGTATCATCGTCCTTGTTATTTACCACGGACACCCAGAAGGACAAGTAGAACGCGACGCTGTACTTAAATTTGCCGAAGAACTAGACCAAAAACAAGCACACGTACTGCGATATGGCTTCATTAATCAACAAAATAACCCGCCATTTATTGTGGCGATTGAGAAGCGATAAAGTGAAACTTTAATCAGTGGGGGCATCCCCACTGATTATTAGTTGAACCAATCGGGCATTTATGGGCAGTTTATCTCCCACCTAACCTCTTTGCTCCAGGCGAATTTTAAGGTGGGAGTTTTACTGCCCGTTAATGCGGGGTAATATATCAACGATTTTTCAATTATATCTATCGTAACCCGGGATATATCAACGATTTTTTCGATATATCTATCATAACTTACAATATATCAACGATTTCTCGGATATATCGATTGTTCGACAAAACATAACAAAAAAAGACGTGTACTCACTGCACGTCTTTTTGTTATTCTCCTATATAATGGATGTAAACATTCTTAAAGGAGACGAAACAATGATCGGAATACTAGCAGGAATGGGACCAAAATCAACTGGGCCATTCGTCGATACAGTTGTAGCAAGGTGCCAAACAATATACGGAGCAAAGTATGATATGGACTTTCCTCATATGATGATCTATTCGTGCCCAACACCGTTTTACATGGATCGCCCTATTGATCACGAAGCGATGAAAAAGGCGATTATTGACGGAGCACAAAAACTTGAAAGTACTGGCGCAAGCTTTATCGCTATGCCGTGCAATACGGCGCATCTTTATTTTGAAGAATTACAGCGTTCGCTTTCTATCCCGATTTTAAATATAGTCGATGAAACGTTACAAGCAATTCCTGAAAATACAAAAAGAGTCGCTCTTCTCGCAACAGAAGCAACTGTTCAAGCTGGGATTTACCAAGATGGGATTGCAAAACGTAATATAGAGTACATTCATCATGAAAAATGGCAGGAAATGATTAATCAAATCATTACTTATATTAAATCTGGGGAGGTTGAAGAAGCTCGCGAATTGTGGAATGCGCTCGTTTTACAATTGAGAGAGGAAGTTGATACGGTAATTATCG
The DNA here is from genome assembly GCF_051915225.1 of Bacillus cereus group sp. MYBK95-2. NCBI lineage: Bacteria > Bacillati > Bacillota > Bacilli > Caryophanales > Bacillaceae > Bacillus > Bacillus cereus group sp. MYBK95-2. Next base: position 1,186,310 of record NZ_JBQAEH010000001.1, read on the forward strand.
CATGCACCGATTTGAATGTGGTGGCGAGTGAGGATTTTGTTGATTCCTCTCAATGTCTTGCTAATGCGGTTGTTAGGATGTATCTATCAAATACAAAGAAATCTTCATAAACATAGAAAACATCCCTTTTGAAATGTGTTTTATGTTTTATGAAAATCATCCTAAAAACTTTTAACTTTCTTCACAATTCTTTCAAAGTAATCACACTTAATCTCGCTATATTAAATAAGTAGTTATTCATATAGGGAAGGTTAGGGGAACTGAAAGTATGAAAGTAAATCGTTCGCTTCATTACATTTTTTGGCGTTGGCATTTTTATGCTGGGCTTTTTATTACGCCGCTTCTTATTACGTTGTCACTGAGCGGAATTGGGTATTTATTTCGGGAGGAAGTTGAAGATTTCATCTATAAAGATTTATATTTTGGGAAGAGTGCTCAAACAGAATCTATTTCGATGTCTGATTCTATTTCCTTAACAGAGAAAAAATATCCACATTATAGCGTGGCGAAAATTAGTGAGTTTAATGGGGATTATAATACGAGACTTACAATTGCAAATGAGTATACTGGGCAACAAAAATATGTGTATTTAGATAGTAATAATCAAATTGTTGGGGATCAAAACGCAAGTGAAACATTTGCCAATATAATGAGGGAATTACATAGTTCTCTTTTAGTTGGTGGCACTGTCGTAAACTATACTGTAGAACTCGCGGCATGCTGGACAATCTTTTTAATCGTAACCGGATTGTACATGAGTATACGACAATTCAAAAACACACCATCATCCAATAAGCGAGAAAAAGCAAAAAGACGTCATTCTATTATCGGTATTATATTTACAATTCCTCTCTTTCTGCTAGTCGCATCTGGATTGCCATGGTCAGGATTTATGGGGAACCAAATTTATAAAATCGCATCGTCAAATGAATCACTCGGATATCCAAAATTGTACATGGCTCCGCCTGAATCAAAGGTAAAAGAATTGCCGTGGGCAACAAGAAAAGAAGCTCCGCCTGAATCAAATTCAAATGAACCGAAAGCAATTTCTGTCGATGAATTACAAAAAGGAATTGAAATAAAGAAGCCATATGTTATTTCACTACCAGCTGATCCGAAAGGTGTATTCACTGTTTCGAAATCGAGCGGTTCTGGTATTACAGGTATGCATGTTGCACCAAATGAAGAGATAACAGCTTACTTTGACCAATATAGCGGGGAGCTCATTTCAAAAACGGACTATCGTGATTATGGATTACTTGCACAATGGTTCACTTACGGTATCCCGCTTCATGAAGGACATTTATTCGGATGGCCAAATAAAATATTATGCTTACTAACGACATTATCTCTACTACTTCTCATTTATTACGGAATAAAAATGTGGTTAGCAAGAAAGCCGAAAGGAAAATTAGCAGCACCTCCAAAACAAAGAGATAAGAAAAGTATATTCGTTTTCTTTATCATGATGGTGATACTAGGCGCTGTCATGCCTTTATTTGGACTATCTGTTTTAGTTATTTTTGCAATTGAACTTCTCATATATGTATTTTTAAAAATACGATCATAATGAAAAAGCATTTGTACCATCGTGTACAAATGCTTTTTATTTACTGTTCTCTTTTTTTCTACCACTTATTAAAAAAACAATATCTACTATAATAATCAATGCAATGATAATTTGAGCTACATAATCCATCGTTGTAGGACCGCCGGTTTTCTTCATCATCATATACATTCCAATTACAAATGAAATGGAAAGTAGCACAAGTAATGTTACTTCAATATTGTCATATAGCTTTTGAAACAATCGCTTCATTTCCACCACCACCTTTACCATATTATAACAAAAAACCACTCTACATGAGTGGTTTTCTTCATCACTGCGCTGTTTTCTTTCGGTACATCTTCCCGTTCCAATAGAAGAATCGTGAAGTGAGGCCTCCGTACTTTACAATGCGCCGTGCCATTTTGTGCATATTCTTTTGTGCTGATACTTTTTGATCTGATAAATAAATACCAAGTAACCCTCGGCTTATAAGGCGATGAAACTTCGCATGAGGCAAATCATCAATGCTCTTCTCCGCTTCTTCTACAAAGTGTTTCATCCGATCTAATATCGCTTGCTCGTTTTCATAATAACTACAGAAATTCAAATCTCCGCCTATACGGTCTTCTTCTTGATCAATGAAATAATCAAGTAAGATATGAAGTCCTTGTACGTAAGGGAAGTACCCTTGTCTAATTTTCGCAATATCTTCATCATGTAATTCATCATGAAATGCATATGCTACAAGACAGAAAATTCCAAGTGTAGAACCGGCACATGCTGAAAATTCAAACCAACTCATCTCAGGTAAGTTTTCTTTATGTGCTTCAAACCAATTTTTCAGGCGCGGCTCTCTTTCTTCTAACTTCACGTGTTTATGAATTTGCAAATCACAATAATAACAAGCAAGTTCATGAAGAACAGGAGCAATTTTGTCATAGTGCTTCGTTTTCTTTAAAACATCTTGGCATGTTTCAACAAGTTCATCTAAATAACCACCATCATCTTGATCATCACGATAACGATAATAATTACCGCCACCTTCTACTTCAGGTGATAATGCCATTAACATCGATTCATGCAGTGCGGCAAAATCATTTGGATCAAGTGATGTACTGCGATCACATAAATTATCTAAATAGTCGCTGATCGTTTGATACGCTACGATAAAACGAATACATTCTTCTCGGTGTTCATTTGCTAGCAGAGCTAAAATGCCACCGCCCTCACAATGAAACGTTTTATGCTCAATACTTGCGATTGCCTGACTATGAAGCTCATCATTCGGAATATGGTAGGCACGCTCTTTCCACATCGCTAGCTCATGGTGTACAACCGGAAACACATCACGGTATACTTTCGCCATGAGCGTTATGGGATTACTCGGTACGTTCACTTCTTCCTTCATCTCCTCTATTAAATGTACAAATAATGATTTATTTGTTTGTTTTTACTATATTATTGACATGCATTTCAGTAAATGACTGAATATAACTCAAAATTTCATCACGCTCATACTCATTTAATAACTCGTGATAACAATTCGGCCATTCTTTAAAAGCCTTATCACTTATTTTAACATTATCAAACCAAGTGCGGACACGTGTTTTATCTACAAGTTTATCCTCACAAGCTTGCATTAGCAAGAGCGGAACATCTGGAAAATCATCTATTTTTTTATGAGCGATTTCGATAGACTTAATCAATTCACTATACCAACGTACTGATACTTTGCGCAAGAACAAAGAATCATTCTCCATTGCATCTCTCACTTCGTGGTTACGTGTTGACATTTCCACCGTAAGATTCGTTGCAAATTGCAATTTTGGAGCCACAACATTTAATATTTTTGAAGCAAATTGAAGCGGAGCAGAGGGTCCAGTCACTACCCCTAAACAAGGCGAACTCAAAATAATACCCTCTACATCTTCTCTCTTCGTTTCTTGCATCATACGAATGACAATAAGACCACCCATACTATGACCGAATAGAAAAATAGGTAACCTATACTTTCTTGCTTCTTTCACCCATAGTTTAACTTCCTCTATGTATTCATCAAATGAATCAATATGTCCTCTATTTCTTGAAGTCGTTCCATGTGACGGAAGATCCCCCATCACGACGTGGTAGCCGATATGATTCCACATTTCCGCAACGGCTTCGTAACGTCCGTGATATTCCATTGCGCCGTGCACAATAACAATGACAGCCTTTGCTTCCTCCGCTTCATAATTCCACATACGGCTCTCCTCCATTTCACTCTTTCTCATAATTTGATACACTAAAACTAGTCTCTAGGAAAGGAAGACTTTACATGATATATCCTTACAAAGAAAAAAAACCGAAAATTGCGAGTAGTGCTTTTATCGCTGACTATGTTACGATTACAGGCGATGTTTACGTTGGCGAGGAATCAAGTATTTGGTTTAATACAGTCATCCGTGGTGATGTGTCACCAACGATCATTGGAGACCGAGTAAATGTACAAGACCAATGTACACTCCATCAAAGCCCTCAGTATCCTCTTATCTTAGAAGATGATGTTACAGTTGGGCATCAAGTTATTTTACATAGTTGTCATATTAAAAAAGATGCTTTAATTGGAATGGGATCCATTATATTAGATGGTGCTGAAATTGGCGAAGGAGCTTTTATCGGCGCTGGAAGCCTCGTTTCACAAGGAAAGAAAATTCCACCAAACACGTTAGCTTTCGGTCGTCCCGCGAAAGTCATTCGTGAATTAACAGCAGAAGACCGTAAAGATATGGAGCGTATTCGCACGCAATACGTTGAAAAAGGTCAATATTATAAATCATTACAGAAGTAAATTTCCGCTGCCATAAGATTGGCAGCTTTTTTTATATAAAATCTAACTTTTTCTTTACAAAACATTATTACTCCCTCAACAAAATCTTATTAAAATAAAAGCTAATATCTCCATATATATGTAAACGAGGGAGGAGAATTTTCATGAAGGTCAGTGGATTATATAAAATAGAATGTTACATTTTCAAAGGAATTAATCGCTACTTTGATCAAAAAACATTAAATATCTTTTTCAGCAATATTACTCATATCGGTGGCGCGACTTTCTCCATCGCACTCACACTTTTCTTTTTAATTTTTGCAAAAGGTACTTTACATCAAGCAGCAATTGCAACTGCTATTTCTTTAGCAATTAGCCATATTCCTGTACAAATATTAAAAAGATGGTATCCACGAAAACGTCCTTATTTAACAATTCAGGATGCAAAATATCCAGTCCATCCATTAAAAGACCACTCTTTCCCGTCTGGTCATACAACAGCCGTTTTCTCTGTCTTCATTCCATTTATTTGCTATAATCCAAGCTTACTTGCTTTCCTATTACCGTTAGCATTATGCGTCGGTATTTCACGTATTTATTTAGGACTTCACTATCCGTCAGATGTATTCGTCGGTATGTGCCTTGGCACTTGCTCTGGCATCATCTCTTTTTATCAATTCATCCCACTTTTCACATAAAGGAGTGATATGATGAGAGTCGCCATTTTTACCGATACTTTTACGCCACAAGTTAACGGGGTTGCGAAAACGTTAGAGCGATTAACACGATATTTTCAGAAAGAACAGATCGCCTATTCTGTTTTCGCCCCTCAGCATACAGCTGAAGATAATTTTGTAGCGAATGTGAATAAGATGAGAAGTATCCCGTTAACAATATTATATCCAGAATGTCGTTTTTCTTTTCCTACTCCGCGTATTAAACGGGAACTACTTTCCTTTAAACCTGACATTATTCACATTGCCACACCTTTCAACATGGGACTTTGTGGATTGTATTATGCAAAAAAGTTAAACATCCCAGTTGTCGGTTCTTATCATACTGATTTCGATGCCTATTTACGTTATTACAAAATCGAATTCCTCTCCAATATGCTGTGGAACTATTTAAAATGGTTTCATAGTCATATGCAAAAAAATTTTGTACCTTCCTTTGAAACATTACATCAATTAAAAAATAAAGGCTTTCAGACCCTCTCTATATGGGGACGTGGTGTAGATTGCACACTCTTTCATCCAGCTTACAATACAGACCTATTCCGAAAAAAATATAATATTACAGCGAAGTATGTCCTTTCCTATGTTGGACGAATTGCTCCTGAAAAAGATATTGATACGCTGCAACACCTTATCGTTAAAACAGCACATACTCGAAACGATATTCATTGGCTCATCGCAGGAGACGGTCCTCTAGCAACAAGTTTACGTGAAGCTGTTCCGAAAACAAATATCACTTTTACTGGCTATTTACAAGGCGGGGATTTAGCTGAAGCATATGCTTGTTCTAACATAATGGTGTTTCCATCAGCTACTGAAACATTCGGAAATGTCGTACTTGAATCACTCGCATGCGGTACACCTGTTATTGGTGCAAATAGTGGCGGGGTTAAAAATATTATTACAGATGGAAAAACGGGAGTTCTTTGTCCGCCTAAAAATGAAGATGCATTTCTATCATCCATTTATTTTTTATTACAAAATGAAGAAAAACTTGAGCAGATGGGAATAGAATCTTCCTCTTTTGCGAAATCAAAGAGCTGGGATGAGGTCTTTCGTGGCTTGCTTAACCAATATGAAGAAGTCCTTCAGCATAACGCATCAGAGTTGCTTGCTTAAATAGAAAAACTCCCTTCAAAAAACGAAGGGAGTTTATTACATGGTCATAAATTTTAGTTTAATAAATGATACATAAGGTTAAGCATTGTTTTATTTCTATATTAATTATATCAAAAATAAACATAACTAAACAGACTTGTAATAAAAACCCATAAAAATTAATATATGGTTATACAGTGTTTTAACTGTATAATGATTTTAAGAATTCCCCTTAAAATCAACTCACTCACATACCTTTATACAGCAATTGTTCCCCAATTCTGTATATCAAAAAAACCTTTCATTCATTTGAAAGGTCTTTTTGAGCCTGCACATATTCTTCTTTCGTATTTACATTTATAAACCAATCCGCATTCGCTTGTACATCTTCTCCAGAAACATACTTCACATTACATTGTGATAAAAGCTGCCCCATACTTCTTTTTTCTTCCTGAAGTAAAGCATAAATCTTTTCTTTCACGCGGTTATGATACGCCGCAAGTAGCGGTTGTTTTCTTCCATTAATAATAGGTACAACCGCATCATATTCATTGTTCGTTTGCTCTAGTAAAATGGTAAACCATTCATGCGACACGTTTGGTGCATCGCAAGGCATAATAGCGTACCAATCTGCTTCTATGTATTCCATTCCTGATACAATGCCGGCCAGCGGTCCATTCCCTTTATAGTGCGGAATGTCTTCTATAACAGGTACTTGTACGAATTGCTCTACTCGCTCTTTTATATCAGTATGGCTAATTACTACAATGTCTTGCAAAGTATTTCCCATCACTTTCACAATATGCTCAACAAAAGTAGTTCCCTTCCAAATTGCTAACGCTTTCGGCTCACCGAATCTACTCGACATACCACCTGCTAATACAATTCCAGCATACTTACTCATTGGCGATGCAGCTCAAATGTAATATGACCTAATTCCGGTAAAATTAATTTATTCATCGCAAGGCGAACCGCTCCGCTAGACCCTGGCATCGAGAAGACTACTTTGCGCCCAATTGTACCACCAATCGCTCTACTTAACATTGCGCTGCTTCCGATATCTTCTAAATAACTAATCATACGGAACAGCTCACCAAATCCAACAATTTCTTTATCTAATAACGCTGATACTGCTTCAATTGTGACATCGCGTTTCGTAATACCAGTACCGCCATTTGTTAATACAACATCTACATCTTCCTTATGATAACCAGCTAACACTGCTTGCTGAATACTTTCTTTATCATCTTTTACAATTTCATAAGAAGTTACTTTATGTCCCGCTTCTTTTAACAATTCATGTAATAGTTGTCCGCTCTTATCTGTTTCTTCCGTACGTGTATCGGAAATCGTCACGATCTTGCAACGCACTTCTTTTGGAGCTTGTTTTTTATGTTCAGTTACACTCATTTTTTATCTTTCCTTTCTTAAAGACTTTTCTTCATTTTATCATACATACCTTTACACAATTATGTATGAAGCCAATCATGCGCCATGATACAATATAAGTATACTAACCCACAAAAAGGAAAGTGCCCTTTCTTATACTCCTAGACTACACATCTTTAGCTACTCTTTATATTTTCTACATAATAGAATTCAATTTTAAAACTTATACTAAAAAATAAATTGGAGGTCTACATAGTATGGAACTTTATAAAAAATTAACAACAACATTTATCCTCTTATTCATCGCTTCAATCACTGTCGGCTTTTCCTTAAAAGGCGCAATTCCATACGCTACATTAGTAAGCATTATATTCGCGACACTATTTTTACTAAGTAGTGCCTTTTGCGCAGGTAAAGCACGTCAAATGAAAGGTTGATTACATATGTTCCAGAAGAAATCAATCCTTTGTAAATCATGTGAAAAGGAAATACAAGAGGAGGACTTACATTGTTTGAATCAAACCGTATCCAGTTACGAAAGTTTTCCGAAGATGATATTCTAACATATTATAAATGGCATAATGATATAGACGTTATGAGTTCAACCACTCTCACTCTTGATAAATATTCCCTTCAAGACACAGAAAAACTTTGCCAGCAATTTATTCATTCTTCGGACTCTAAGAGCTATATCATTGAAGAAAAATCTACGCATCTTTCAATTGGTATTACTTCTTTAATTCATATTGATTCGTATAACCGAAACGCTGAATGTATTATTGATATTGGTAACAAGGGTTACTGGGGGCAAGGTTATGGGAAGGAAGCTTTCACCTTATTATTGGATTATGCATTTTTAGAATTAAATTTACATCGCCTTTCTTTACGAGTATTTTCTTTTAACGATAGAGCAATTAAATTATATAAATCACTCGGTTTTCAACATGAAGGAACTTGTAAAGAAGCTATATTCCGCAATGGCAATTGGCATGACATTGAACTCTTCGCTTTATTCCAACGTAATTATAAATAAAAAAAGCTTTGCGCTCACCGCGCAAAGCTTTTTTTCATATATTATAGACCAGCTTGCTCTTTTAAAGCTGCTGCTTTGTCTGTACGTTCCCATGATAGATCTACATCAGTACGTCCAAAGTGGCCGTAAGCTGCTGTTTGTTTGTAAATTGGGCGACGTAAGTCTAGCATTTTAATAATACCAGCTGGGCGAAGATCGAAGTTGTTACGAACTAGCTCTACTAGTACGTCTTCAGATACTTTACCAGTGCCGAATGTATCAACTGAAATTGATACTGGTTGTGCTACACCGATTGCGTATGCAAGTTGTACTTCTGCTTTTTCAGCAAGACCAGCTGCTACGATGTTTTTCGCAACATAACGAGCTGCATATGCTGCAGAACGGTCAACTTTCGTTGCATCTTTACCAGAGAATGCACCGCCACCGTGGCGAGCGTATCCACCGTAAGTATCAACGATGATTTTACGTCCTGTTAAACCAGCATCACCTTGTGGTCCACCAATTACGAAGCGGCCAGTTGGGTTAATGAAGAATTTCGTTTCTCCATCCATTAATTCTGCTGGTACTACAGCTTTAATTACGTGCTCTTTTAAGTCGCGATCGATTTCTTCCCATGTAACATCTGGGTGATGTTGTGTAGAAATTACGATAGTATCAACACGTACTGGTTTACCATTTTCATCATACTCAACTGTAACTTGCGTTTTTCCATCCGGACGTAAGTATGATAATGTATCATCTTTACGTACTTCAGTTAAACGGCGAGCTAATTTGTGAGCAAGCGAGATTGGAAGTGGCATTAACTCTTGTGTTTCATTACATGCGAAACCAAACATTAAACCTTGGTCTCCTGCACCAATTGCCTCAATCTCAGCGTCAGTCATTTGACCTTCGCGTGCTTCTAGCGCTTGGTCAACACCCATAGCGATGTCAGCAGATTGCTCATCGATAGATGTTAAAACTGCACAAGTTTCTGCATCGAATCCGTATTTTGCGCGTGTGTAACCAATGCCTTGAATTGTTTCACGAACGATTTTTGGAATATCTACGTAAGTAGAAGTCGTAATTTCCCCCGCTACCAATACTAAACCAGTTGTTACAGTTGTTTCACAAGCTACACGTGCATTTGCGTCTTTTGATAAGATCGCATCTAAAATTGAATCAGAAATTTGGTCACAAATTTTATCTGGATGTCCTTCAGTTACAGACTCAGATGTGAACAGATGACGTTTTTTTGTCATGTGGTAAACCTCCCTACAGTAATTGTATATATTGTACGGAACTCATCCTTAATTTGCCACAAACTGCGACATACATTTATTCTCCCACACAAGCATACAGAAAAACCTTTCCTACTTTACATAGAGGAAAGGTTTAATTTGCTACTTGCATACTGCTTTTTGCCCTTCGCTCTTATCGTTCGAGACCTGTAGCCTCGCACAGGTTTTAGCACCTATTCACCTGTATTTACCACTACAAGTGAGGTTGCTGGGCTTCATCGGGCCTGTCCCTCCGCCAGCTCGGGATAAGAGAGTATCCGTCCCAACCTATACTAAAGAAATGATATTCATTTGTCAATTAATATTCACATTTTCCTGAAAGTTTTTCTCAATACGCCTGAAATGAAATATTAATAGGGAAATAATGCATTCACACAAACAAAAAGAAATAAATAGTATACATTATTTATATAATTGTGTTATACTCTTGTTGGGGATTACGAGAAATATTTCATTAAATGAAAAGGATGGTATATAAATATGAGTACTGTGAATGTCCAAATTGGTTTACACGAATTATTGAACGGAAGCAATGCACAGATTCAACTAAGTGTTCCGCAATTAGTGGAAAAAGTATTAATGCGAAATGAAGGGAAATTAACTTCGACTGGTGCCGTTTCTGCTTCAACTGGAAAATATACAGGACGTTCTCCTAAAGATAAATTTATTGTGAAAGAAGCATCGGTTGCTGACAAAATTGCTTGGGGAGCTGTGAACCAACCGATTTCTGAAGAACATTTTAATAAATTATATACTAAAGTTTTAGAATACTTAAAAGAAAAAGAAGAGTTATTCGTCTTCAAAGGATTTGCAGGCGCTGACCGCAATTACCGCCTACCAATTCAAGTTATTAACGAATATGCATGGCACAATTTATTTGTACATCAATTATTCATTCGTCCAACTGAAGAAGAATTAACAACTCATGAGTCAGGGTTCACAATTGTTTCTGCACCGAACTTCAAAGCTGATCCAGCTGTTGACGGTACAAACTCTGAAGCATTCATTATGGTTTCATTCGAAAAACGTATTGTACTAATTGGTGGTACAGAATACGCTGGAGAAATGAAAAAATCAATCTTCTCTATTATGAACTTCTTACTACCTGAACAAGATATTCTTTCTATGCATTGCTCTGCAAACGTAGGTGAAGAAGGCGACGTAGCACTATTCTTCGGTTTATCTGGAACAGGTAAAACAACATTATCTGCTGATCCAAACCGTAAATTAATCGGTGATGATGAGCACGGTTGGTCTGATAACGGTGTATTCAATATTGAAGGCGGTTGCTACGCGAAATGTGTAAACCTTTCTCACGAGAAAGAACCACAAATTTTCGATGCAATCACATTTGGATCTGTTTTAGAAAACGTTATCATTAATGACCAAACACGTATCGCCGACTACAACGATACTACTTTAACAGAAAATACTCGTGCTGCATACCCTATGCATGCGATCGACAATATCGTACTGCCAAGTGTTGCTGGACACCCAAATACAATTATTTTCTTAACTGCTGATGCATCTGGCGTATTGCCTCCAATCAGTAAGTTATCAAAAGAGCAAGCTATGTATCATTTCTTAAGTGGTTACACTAGTAAACTAGCAGGAACAGAGCGCGGCGTTACATCTCCGCAAGCAACATTCTCAACTTGCTTCGGTTCACCATTCTTACCACTTGATGCATCTCGCTATGCTGAAATGCTTGGTGAAAAAATCGAGAAACACGATGCGAAAGTATTCTTAGTAAACACTGGCTGGACTGGTGGCGAATACGGCGTTGGTAAACGTATGAACTTAGGTTACACTCGTGCAATGATTCAAGCAGCATTAAACGGTGAACTTGCGAAAACTGAAACAGCTAAACATGACATCTTCGGTCTTGAAGTTCCACTTCACGTACCAGGTGTACCTGACGAAGTGTTAATGCCTGAACAAACTTGGGCTGATAAAGCTGCTTACAAAGCAAAAGCAATCGAACTTGCAAATGAATTCAAAGCTAACTTCAAAAAGTTCGACAGCGTATCTGAAGACATTATTAACTTAGGCGGTCCAATCGCTTAAATTAAAACTTTCTGTTGGAATAACCCTTTACTCATATGAATAAGTGTCGTGTAACCGTAAAGTTTCGCGTACTCACCGACAAAACCCAATGCGGCTTAACGGTTACACACACTTACATAAAAAAGAAGCTTACGTGAAAACGTAAGCTTCTTTCTATATCTTATATAAAGTGAAACGCTAATCTCTTCATCTGTGACCTAGATTATAAAATTACAGCTTCGAATATATACATTATATCCCTACTCACTACATCTCTCGGGTTTCACATCGTATGGGGCTAAAAAAGGCCCTGACCGCTTCTATTCGTGACTGGATCATCTATTCCATCTAAAAAGAAGTCTTTTATCTTTTTAGCTCTTTGTTAGTTCTTTCTCATCTTTCATGCTATAGTAACCTAAATTCACAACGATTAAGAAATACCCACCCATAATCCCTACTGCAAACGCCCACATAACCATGTGGTGCTCAATTTCGTACATAATAATAGCACCCAAAATGGCAGCTGCAAAACGGTTAAACATACCGAGTGTCGGTGCTTTCGTCTTCTTTACAATACTATCTCCAAGCTTCTCAATTCTTCTGCCTAAAAGCCAAACGCAATACATACTTACAATAAGCCCAATTCCAGCGCCTAAAAAATGTGCTGAAAACGGTGTTAACATCCAACCTAGTAACAAAATACCTAGTATATAATACGATTGGATTTTAAATGATCTTAGTGACATACTAATCATGCTGTACCTCTCTTCATTCGTTCTTATCTATCCAACAAAAAATTTCTTTCAAATTCATATTCCTTACATTCATTTCATTCAAATTAAAAACAACATAAACAGTATGTTTATGTTGTTTAAATGTTTTTAGAAAATAATATTATACAAGATTTCAAACATCATATTCTCATATTTTGTGACGGTTTTTCAAACTTTTTTCGTCCATTTATGAAAAAAATGATATCAATCTATGAACATACGGATATGATGTAATAAGCACACAAATAAAGGGGGCGTCTAATGATTTATTTTTTAATGGCTCTCATTCACCTCATTATCCCTGCACTTATTGGACTTTCATTGTATTGGTACACGAAAAATCATAGCATTTTTTACGCTGTCCTCGGTGTTCTTCTTCCAGGTATTATTCTTATTACACTCTTCCGTATTCCATTTTTAAACTTAATTCCACTTATTACTGCTATCTTATTTCTCATCTTCTTACCAAAAATAAAAAAATAGGAAAGCAGATCATAGGTGATCTGTTTTCCTATTTTGATATAGGTTCCCCTGCAATAGAATGAACTTTTACTTTCTCCGATTTCACAAACCATAGACCGACAAAAATGATAATTCCACCGATGATTTGTTGAAACGATACATATTCATTTGCCCAGACAGCTGCAAATAGAACCGCTACAAGCGGCGTTATATACATATATACCATCGTATGTGACGCCCCAATTTTTTGAACTCCAACATACCACATTACTAAACCGAATACTGTTACAAAGAAAATAGAATATAGTAAAGCAAATAGTGTCATTCCGTGAGTAATGTGAAATGGCATGACAAACACATGCGGACCACTTAACAATAATAGCGGAATCGCACCCACTAATGCAGACCATGCAGTAACACGTAATGCTGAATATTTTTTAATTAATGGTCCTGCTAAAACAGGATAAAGCCCCCAGCATATTGATGTAATAAGGCCAATTCCATTGCCATAAAAAGAACTAGTAAGTGAATGTCCTGCTACTAAAACTAAGGCTGCACCAACAAAGGCAGTCATAGAACCGATTAACTTTCGAGAAGAAAACTTTTCTTGTTTCAAGAAAATCGCAAATGCAGTTGTAAAAATAGGTGAAATAGAAATGAGTAAAGAGGCATTTGTAGCGGATGTATATTTGACAGTTTCCATAAATAACGTTTGATACAGTACAATACCTACAACGCTAACGATAATTAATCTAGGTATATCCTTTCGCTCCATATAAACCGACTTTTCAATAAAAAAGGTAAGGAGTAACAGAAGCGGTGCCGCCGCCATCATACGAAGTGCAGTAAACTCAATTGCTGTAAATTCTAAAAGTCCATACTTCGCAATTGTATAGTTAATCCCCCAAATAATAACAACACTTAAAATTAATAACTCAATTCCCCATCTTCTCATGCGTATCCCCTCCGCAAAGAAGATTATACAGAAAATTCAATCAAATGTACATTTCATTATGTGAAAAAATCTTTTTATTATATGAAACGTTTTGGTAAATGAAATTATATCGGCGCAACTCCATTTATATCGGCGATTTCCCAAATATATCAGCGCAACTCCATTTATATCAGCGATTTTTTCAATATATCGACTTATAAAATAAAAAAAGTGAGTCCAAAATACATTTTGGACTCACCCTTCCTTTACTATACTAGAACGTGTAATTTCATATTTGGATTATAAAACTGGCTTGGGCTCTTCAACTGAAAAGTTCCTCCACCTTCATGCCAATCAACCGTTAACTTATCGTCCATAAATACAAGCTTTGTACGATCAGCGATAAAGTTCATTGTGCTTGATTCAATATCCACATCGCGCTCATCTTTCTCTGCTACAGCTACTAAATCGATGATTCCGCTCATAACACAACCGCAACCTTCATTATCATAAAATAACTTTATATATTTCGCTTCACTTGGAATCGTATCCATAATCTTTTTATATGCTGCTTCTGTTACAGTAACGTACATATGTTAATCTTCATCCTCTCTTCTCTTATCATTCATATATTGTATCATCATTTTTCTTAAAATTTATATACAGAAAATTAAGACTAATATACAATGTATGTGATAAAGTTTCAGCAATCGAGCTTTTATGAGTAGTTCATGCAGGAGAAAGGACGTTTACTATCTGTGTTCAAACTACAACGATATCCCATGTTATTAGGTGTATTTAGTAGTTTCTTCATTTCTAGCGGAATGCTATTACAGCATGTACTTCCCTATTCTCCTTCTATTAGCTGGATTCTAGGTTTTATTTGTTTCCTATCCGCTTCTTATTTTGCTACGAAGAATACAAACAACTCATAAAGCAAGAATCATCTTAAGGAGGATTATCAAACATGCCAGCCTTAAAAAAAATAGAGCAATCACTCGATCACTTATTCCAAATTGAAAAATACGGAAAAGATAGTGCCTTTAGTCGATTTATCCCAGCCGTATATGATCCTATCAAATTTCCTTGGCAACAATTTTTCGAAGCAAATTTTGTAGATTTATTTAACGGCCTTATGATGCACGGATCTGAAAATGTAAACAAAGTATTTTTAGCTGTATTCCCTACAGATGACGTTCTTGAAACATTCATTTCACAATCCACACCCGGTGATTTACTCTTTATGCACCATCCCCTTGTAATGGAGTGCGGTGATCCGCTTGGAAGATCAGGCCGCGGTTTCATACCAATTCCTGAAAAATATTTGCAAGGAATAAAAGAAAAACAACTTTCTATATATACATGTCACGTACCAATGGATTTTCATCAAACACATGGAACGAGTATTTCAATTGCAAAAGCATTAAACGCTACTGTAGTGGACGACTTTGCATATGGAGGTCCAGAACAAGAACCAGTTGGCCTTATTTGTGAAATAGATGAAACATCAACAGAAGCACTCCAAAAACATCTAAAACAACTCTTCCAGATTCCTTACACAGACTTCGAAGGTAAACGACATGATTCCATCAAAAAAATCGCAATTATCGCTGGATGTGGCGATGTTGTATCTTTAATGAAGGAAGCAGAAGAAAAAGGTGCTGACGCATATATTACAGGAGAAATCCATTGCCATATCGACAATGATTACGGCAGACATAAATACTCGCTCATTATGGATTATGTAAAAGAAACGAATATGTCTCTAATTGGTGTGTCACACTCTGCCTCTGAATATTTAGTGAAAGAGACATTGATGTATGATTGGTTTAAAGAGAATTTTGATGTGGATGTTATTTTACTTCCTCAGGAAAAATGGTGGCTCTAACACTACTTAATTCTCCTCCCGCTATCTTTTGAAATCTAGACACAAAAGACGATCTGCCACACAAAATTATAGAATTCATAATATATATATATTAGTTCTATTTTAAAAACTAGATTTTGAAAATATAGAAAGGAGAACATATATGTACCCACGTAATTTTTTTAGTTGCGATGGCAGACGCAACAGCGGTTCTAACGGAAATACTGGACCCACGGGGAACACCGGACCTACGGGGAACACTGGACCCACGGGGAACACCGGACCTACGGGGAACACTGGACCCACGGGGAACACTGGACCCACGGGGAACACTGGACCCACGGGGAACACCGGACCCACGGGGAACACCGGACCCACGGGGAACACTGGACCCACGGGGAACACTGGACCCACGGGGAACACCGGACCTACGGGTAATGCTGGACCTTCCGGAGCTGGTTTCCAAAGTACTACCACCTTTAGTCTAGCAGCGGCTCCCAACTATAAAAAAGGACAAGTTGTCACTTATACGGGCAGTGGCTATGTTGTAAAAAAAGATGCACCTCAAGGGTTTCCTAATATATCTCCAGATTATATCGTATTAGTAGAAAGTGGACCTACCGGTAGTACCGGGCCTACCGGCATCACTGGGCCTACGGGGAACACTGGACCTACGGGCATTACTGGACCTACGGGATCTGCCGATAGCGCTTCAGCAAAAAGTATTGTTTTTCAAGGAACAAATGCTGGTTTTCAACGTATAGCGGGTTCTCCTGGAATTGACTCCAATGTTATTCCATATGTCACTGCTGGAGCCGGTAGTATTGTCGGCTTTTCTGCGTCTATAAATATAAATAATTTACCTGCTGCTATTTATACGATTAATATTTGCAGAAATGTCCCAACAAACCTCACAACCCCTTCTTCTAGCTACATCCTATCTACTATTACCTTAACTACTACTGACAAAATTACCGGAACTATGGTATTTTCCATTAAACCAACGGATAGCGGAGCAGGACAAATTCAAGTATTTAATCCTACTCCGGCAGTAGGTCCCGCTACTGTAACTTGGACTAGTATTACAACTGGAAACCCAGTTGCAAGAGGAGATGCTATATCCCTTTATATTACCCCTGGAATTACTGCAAGTGCTGTATATTCTATTTTTCTAATTACCGATATATAGCAATTCATTTCATAAAAAAAGACCCGAAATTCGGGTCAACAAATAGAAATATAAATGAACTACAACAAATAACAGACAAAGCCATTATATATTTTTCATAGTAAAACATCCATTATTTTCTTTTTACACTATCAATATATTATTTTTCGTTATCGTCCTCTTTTTTAGAACGTCTACCTAAGAAGAACACAAGAACTAATAATATAATTAACAGTAGTACTCCGCCGATAATGTAATATAGTGTGTAGTCTTTTTTCGCTTCTACCGCTGTATCATTTAACTTATCAGCTGTCTTGCCTTCAATTGTAAATTTTTTCGTCCATTCCCATTTTTGATCGCCATCAGTAGCTTTCACTTCTACTCGGTACGTTCCTGGATCAAATGCTTTGTTTTCCCAGCTAATAGCGTAATCAAAGTTTGAGTTTGGCGCCATTCTTAAATTTTCTTTTTTCGCTTCAAATAAAACGTCCGTACCTTTTTCTTTATATATCTTTGCATCAACACTTAAATTTTTTAACATTGCTGGCTTTACGTTTTGTAAATTTGCAGTAACGACGTTACGCCCGTTAATTTGTGTTGGCTTTACTTCGTTTAATTTCATGTCTGGTTTTACTTCAGCATCTGTTTCTTTTAAAACAACACCAATTGCGTATGCATATTTATTTTCAATTTGCACACCTTCATCTTTTTTCTTTGCATTCTCATCTTCTTTTTCTTTAAAGTATAAACCACCTAGAATAACACCATCAAACGACTCACTTGGCATTTCCAAGTTTATATCAACTGTCACTATGCTGTTAGCTGGGACTTTCGTTTCTTTGGGCATTTTAGCAATTTTAGAAAACGGATATTTCAAAGTAGAATCCGTTTTTGGTTCTACTGTACTATAATCTGTAATACCATTGCTATTCGTAATTGCTGTATTAGCAAACGATTCTACCACAACTTCTTTATTCGTATCATTTTTCATTTGGACTTGAATTGTTTGCTTTTGTCCAGGTTGCATTTTCAAATTAAAATACGTTTGATTTTTATCAATTTGATTTTCTGGTATAACTGCTGTCACAGCAAATTTCATTTCAGCTGCATATACTGAAAAAGCGTTTATCATGAAGAATGTAATTAATAGTAAGCTAGTAAATAGTTTTTTTACCATCTCTTATGTAGTCCCCTTCATATCCATTTTATAGACAAGAAAGAGATAAGGTTAAAGCCATTCCCTTATCTCTTCTCATTTTCCTCTTTTATCTTAAAATTCCTCTTACCTACATAGGAGCGTCTGTTAGTTCCCAAGTTAGTGAAGTTGTGTATTGTGTTTGTTCTTTTTTCGTTTTACCTGGTACAGATAACTCTACGCTTTGTTTCGCTTCTGTTGCATCTTTACCGAACGTATTTACCCACGTACCCATACCTTGATTTTCTTTTGCATCGATTAAATCAGATGCTGCACCACTTGGATTTAATGTGATAGATTGCTCTGCTGTTGGTGCATCGCTACCTGCATTTGATTTCAAAGCTGAATTTTTTAATGTTAATGCCGCGCCATCCAACGCTTTATCATCTGCAGTTTTGAATTGACCATTTTGTTTTACTGTTAAATGCCATCCTGCATTTGTACCACGGTTATCTGTTACTTGAACGTAGTTTGGCACGTCAATTACAGAACCGTCTACTTTTTTCTTTACTTTATCTAATTCTGCAAAGTAGATTTCGTTATTCCCTGATGCTTTTTGTGTTTTAAAGTTGGAGTTAGATACATAATCAATACTTAGTGGACCATCTGTACCTTTTTTATCTGGATCAACTGGATCTACAGTTTCATCTGGATTCTCTGGATTAACAACATCAATTTTATCTGTATTTTTCTCGAATTTAATGAATGCTTTTGAATCTAATTTCCCGCCATCTTTCTCAGTTGCAAATGCAGACGTCCCTACTGATACTGATGATAATGTTACCGCTCCAATTAATGCTAATTTTGCTAGTTTCATAGTTTTATACTCCTTTATTTTTTAAAATTCATTTATTCTTAATTTTCAATCTTATACAAGCTTAGTTTGGTGTATCTTCTAAAGTCCAAGTTAGCTCAGCTGAATATTTCGCACCTTTTTCTTTTGCTGTCGTACCTGGCACGAATAAGCTCACACTCTGCTTACCTTGTTCTGCTCCTTTACCGAATGCAGTCGTCCAATCACCCATACCTTTATTCTTTGCGGCAGTAGCAATTTCCACCGCATCTCCACCTGGAGCTAGTGTTACTTTATCTTTAAATGTGGTAGGTGCATATTGTGCATCAGTTACAGAATTTACAGCTGGGTTACTTAAGCTTAAAGCTGCATTTGTTAACTCACTATTACCACTTTTAAATTGTGCATTTTGCTTTACTTTCAATTTCCATCCTGCATTTGTACCACGGTTATCTGTTACAGATACGAAGTTAGGTACTTCAACTGTTTTGCCCCCTTGTTTCACCTTATCCAATTTTGCAAAGTACGTTTGATCATTACCAGAGATAACTTGCTCGCCGAAGTGTAAGTTAGAAACGTAGTTAATACTTAATGGACCTTTTGTTCCTTTTTCATGGTCACCAGGGTTCTCTGGTGTAACTTTTTCATTTGGATTTTCTGGATTATTTGGATCTGTTATGCTTGTATCTTCAATAAACATTACATCTGTTTTAGATTTCATATTTGCTTTCTCTTCCGCAAATGCTGAAGTTCCTACTGCTGCAACTGATGTTAATGACACTGCACCAATTAATGCTAATTTTGCTAGTTTCATATGTACCTTCCCCTTTTCTCTGTTTTCATCTATTTTTTATTTTGAATACACTTGCTTTCCCCTAATTCTTTTGAATACATATAGAGATAAAACAATAGAAAACAATCCTATATATTGTTTGAAGTCCCGTGTCTGGCCTCCTGTTTTCGGTAAATATTTATCTCCATTTTTATTTTTATCAACTGTCTCTTTTTTTGGATTTATCTTTGTCGGATCAGTTGATGTATTTGGTGTATAGCTATTCGAAAATGTAATACCTGCTTTTGAATTCGCACTTGTAGCCGTTACTACATTTGCCATAAGAAACGGCACACATATAAATGTGGAAACGATAATACCAACTATTTTTTTCATTACTCTCTCCTTTCTAAAATTTATATATTTCATATATTTTTAGAGAGGAGCATCGGTTAATGTCCATTCTAGCTGTCCGACATATTTTGTATTTGCTTTGACATTCGGCCCTGGTTTTACTTGTAAATGAATTCCCTCGTTTTCCTTCCAATTTAATGAAACCTCCTCGTCGTTTTTAGAAGTATACGAGAATGCTTCTATACTAGAAGTACTTAAAAGTGTATCCTTTCCATTTCGTTTGTAAATCAATGCTCCTGTCAATGTGTCATTTTGTGCTGAAGTTAACGGTGTAATTTCCTTTACATATACACTCCATTTTTGCTTTTTAACACGATCATCGGTTACCTTTAAAGGATTTGAGATCGCTTTCGGTGCGTATGTCGTTGTTTTCGATGGAATTGTTAAATCTCCAAAGGTAATTTCTTTTGGTACGTCTACTAACTTTAAAGTTCCATCAACAACAGTAACTGGAACTTGAATTTCCGCTTGTACACCTTGCTTCGTTTCAATTACAACCGTTACAGTATGATTCCCTATTATTTTGGTATCCGGAATATTGATTAACTTCACTACTGATATTGGTTTATCTACATCCAAATTCGTATCTACAGATAAATCTGTCACAAATTTAGAAATATCCATTTTTGTTAAATCTGTTCCTTGCACTACTTTTTGTGGGACTGATTTCCCAATTGGAATACCTTTATACCTTATTTTTGCGATTCCATCTCGATTACTATCTTGCCCATTCTTATCGCCATCTAAATAATTTTTAGCTGACACCGGTATTTCAAGATAACCACCTTTGTAATATTTCATTACATCGGCACCTTTTACAGGAGAACCTGTAATTGTCATCTCGTAAATTTTCCCGTTGAATTCTTCTGTTTTTAGCGCATTTTCTTTCGCAACTGCAGTGACTTTATTGTTTTTCCTATTAATATCAAAGAAGCTACTTACATCATCTCCACTCTCCACATCTTGAATGGAAACATCATTCACAGTAAAATCCTTATTCACTTCACTTTCTAATACAAAAGATTTCGCATAGTGAATATCTTTCGATTGAGCAGGCATATTTTGATATACCTTATAAGAAAGTTGACGGGAATTATCTTCCACAATATCTCCTATTACACTTGGAGCTGGAATTTCAATTTGTGCGATCGCTAATTGGTCGTATGCTACATTAACACCTGAAGCATTTAATCTAACTTCTAGCGGTAATTCTGTTAAATTATCAAATGTAATTGTCATATCTGCTTCTGGAGTAGCTACTGGGCCTGCTGTTCCAGAAAACTCTATTTTATTATTCCCTTTATCTTGATACCTAATTGAACTCGTATCATACACGTATAAATTCGTTAAATGACTACCATCATTACGCAACGTAACATTTTTATAACTATTTATCCTTTTAAAATTCCACATTGCCGTTAATGGTACTTTTTTACTTGTTCCGTGCTCATAAAATTCAAAGGAAGCATTATAAGTTTGTCCTGACCTTCCGTTCCCATATAATTGTAAAAAGTTTTTTGCATCACCTTTAGTTATTGGTGTTTTAACATCTACAGATGAAGCTGTCATAGAGTGAATATTAATACGGACATCAATCCATTTCCCTTGATATTCACCAGCTTTTTTTACTAATACGTACTGTTCTCTATTTGAATTTCTAAATGTATATTGACTTTGACCAGTTCTGTCATCGCTACTACCCTTTACCTCATATGTTACTTGTGGGCTCCAAACAAATCTAAAAGCATATTTACCCGAGATAGAAGGCCCTTCACCTGTTCTATTATTTATTACCTTTACATTTGGATATTTAAGAATACTTGTAACAGGACTAGCAGCTAGTAGAGATTGGCTCTTTAATACCTTCTCAGCTTGAATAGCAGGTAATTCCTGATTATTTTCGTTGACCTTATTGCTCTCTTTTAATTCATTTTCCTTTGATACGAGTTCTTCATTAACCTTTTCTTTCGCTAAAGTCTTCGTTTCTTTTGGAATTTCAGCATTAGTAGCATTTATTTCTTGTTTTTTATTTTCTTCCGATACTTTCACTGTTTCACTGATTTCTTTTTTCACAACTTCCTCTGAAACCTTTCGATTTTCATCAGAAATAGCTACATGTAAAGCCTCTTTTTTCTCTACAACATGTAGAGAAGGAGATTCAATTTTCTTTTCATTCCCTTCAAACTTCACTATCGGTTCAAATTTGTACTCTCCAGCTTTTTTCATTTGAATGACTACATATACGTCACCGATAGAATTACTTTGTTCATTCTTTTCAATTTTTACAATGTGATCTTCTGTTACTGAAATGTTTTGAATCGCTTTATTGTTTTCATTCATTTTTTTCGTTTCTGCTTCATTAAACAGCTGCTCATTAGATAATTTCAGCTCGATATTAGCATCTTGTTTATTTGTATTTGTAATCTTTAATACTACATTTTCATCAACTTTTATTTCTTGTTTATCCATATGAACGATAAAACGTCCTTGCTCGTCGTTTGTAACCGCATAAACTTTCGTTGCAGAGTAGTCTAGCACACCAACTTGTGTAAATAATATTCCTCCAGCGAGAAGTATACGCCCAAATTTCCCTATTTGTTTTTGCAATGTACTTCCCTCCCTCGCTTCCTATATACCGAATATTTCGAACATTAAATTTATTTTCTAGCTAAATTTACAATCATAGTGTATATTCCTAGAAAATAAAAAGCCTGGTTGCCTTTTCGATTTTCATACATCACAACATGTGTGAAAATCCAAACTGCAACCAGACTATCATAGTAATTTTCATTACCTTAGACTCTTAGCTTTGCGACCTATCCTTTCGAATAGTGTGCCCATTTATTTTTTCTTTTTGAGACAATAAAAAAATCCGGTTGCCTCTTCGATTTTCATACATACAACTATGTGTGAAAATCCAAACTGCAACCAGACTATCATAGTAATTTTCATTACTTTAGACTCTTAGCTTTGCGACCTATCCTTTCGAATAGTGTGCCAAATATAGGTATTTATTTATCGTGTTTTGAATATACCATTAAAACCCAAAAAAGAAAATAGTTTTTTTAGAAAAAAACTATTAATTTTTATAATCTGAATTTTTTCTAGGAAATCCATATTGAAAACTTTCAAAAAACATTTTGATGCTAGAAACACATCATACATTCTTTATCGATAAAATGAGATTTTTACTATACACAAATAGCGAGATAAAATAAAAAAACATCACTTCCAAATAAGTGATGTTTTTTGTAGTTAATGCAGTGGTAACATAACTTCAACCGTCGTTCCAACCCCAACTTCACTTTCAAAACTTATTTTACCGTTGTGGTCTTTAATAATTTTTTCTGTAACTACTAAACCTAGACCAGTTCCTGTTTCTTTCGTTGTATAAAAGGCTTCATTTAACTTTGGAATTTTATCTTTCGGAATGCCGCATCCCTCATCTTTCACTTGAACGATGATTCCATCTTTTACAGTAACTTTAATCGTAATTGTTCCGCCAACTGACATTGCTTCAATTGCATTTTTGATTAAATTAAAAAAGACCTGTTTTAATCGTTTTTCATCACATGTAATTGATGGTAAGTCTTTACTGTAAATACCTTGTATGTAAACTCCTTGTTTTAAAGCTGGCTTTTCCATAACTCGAATAACATAAGAAATAATTTCTTGTATGTTATGAGTTTCTGATTCTAGTGATTTAGATTTCTCAAATCCACTAAGTTCTGTAGCAATTATATGAATCCGATCTACTTCTTGTTTCATAATATCACTATAAATTTTATCCTCTGGATGCTTGTCTGCTTGTTTATTCACAAGTTTTTTTAAGTTTGCTAAAGGTCTTCTAATCTTATAACCAATAACCGTTGCCATCTTTCCAACAGCTGCTAGTTTTTCTGTCTGTTTTATTTCTTTGTCCATCATCTCAAGCGTACGAACGTAAGACTGAACCCTTAAAAATATAATCCAACATATGATAGTAAATACGCTATATAATGCCATTGGGATTAAAACGAGAGAAGATTGAATAATGATTCCTGTAAGAGCATACTTTCCGATAAGTATCGCTGGAACTAACCAGAAATATCTTTTATTCACAAAGATTGGTGCAAACAAAATAAAAAATCCTTCTACTATATTTCCACCGTCAAATTCTGCATCGCTACCATAATAAATCATAATGTTATGGATACAATCTAATACATTATAGCCAATTAGAATAATATACTTTACCGCAAAAGCATTCTTCCATTTCATAAAGTATATTCCAATGCAAAACAATACCACCATCAAAAAGTAAAGCCATAAACCTAAACCATCTTCAAACTCTCCTACACCTTCTTGCTCTCCACCGATTAACGGTACGATAAATTCATAGGCAAGATCATATACGAAAAATATAATAAAAAATAAACTTAAAAATGCTTTCAGCGCCTTTATTTCTTCAGTTTTAAATATATAGCCTTTATTCATATGGTAACTCCTAGCTTTTCTTCCACTTGGATTTCAGTATTTCCACACTTCCTTGGGAGAATGATGTCTATTCTCGTTCCAGTATCTTTTTCACTTGAAATATGCAACTCACCAAGGTGCTCGGCGACAATTCGATTCGCTACCGTCAGTCCCAGACCAATTTTATCTTGTTTCGTTGTATAAAAGGCCTCTGTAACACGGGGTAAGTTTTCTTGCTTAATACCATGACCATTATCGATCACACTGATCATTACAAATTCTTTCCCTTTATTTTCTAATTGTAAATGTAATATACCACCTTGTCCCATTGCCTCTAAAGCATTTTTTATCGTATATAAAAAGACTCCTCTTATTTTTCGT
Organism: Bacillus cereus group sp. MYBK95-2; assembly: GCF_051915225.1. NCBI lineage: Bacteria > Bacillati > Bacillota > Bacilli > Caryophanales > Bacillaceae > Bacillus > Bacillus cereus group sp. MYBK95-2. The sequence goes on from NZ_JBQAEH010000001.1 coordinate 1,211,459, forward strand.
TCATCACATTCAACTTCTATTGTTTTTTCTTCCACATTAGAAATAAACTGAATGTTTAATTCATCTATTTTTTCACGAAGACTTGTTATTACTTGTAATACAATTTTTCCTACATCATGTTTCTTATAAATAGAAGGTTTGCATGTAGCAACTTCCATTAACTCACTTATCATATTATTCATATTTTCTATTTCAAAAATCATACGTTTATAAATAGGATCCTCTTCATGCTTCTCTCGTTGTAATTGCGTAAATCCTTTTAATGAAGCAAGTGGATTTTTAATTTCATGTCCAACCGTCGCTGCCATTTTTCCGATTACTGCTAATTTCTGTGATTCACTAGCAATCGCAATACTTTCCTTTACAGCTGAAAGATATTGTAAAAATCGGTTTAAAATGATATATGCAGCTATTAACATAAGTGTATACATAATAAGGAACATAAATGCTTTTACTTCCTCTAATACAAATAAATAAATTAAATATTTTCCTACAATAGAGGAAAGTAAAAACACATAGAATTTTTTATTTAAAAATATAGGTACAAAGAAAATGAGAATAATTTCTATTATATTTGTCGCATCAAACGCCGCCTTATTATAAAAAACATACGAAAATATATTAGCGAGTTCTATCCCTATGTATGCAAATATCCATGCATATTTAACAAGGTTTGCCTTCTCTTTTTTCATTAAATATATATTCACGCACAGTATTGCTACTCCGCAAATAACTTGCCATATTATGTTGTATCCCTTATCCATTATTGATTTATCTTCTAATACGATTGCATAGAAAATTTGATATACAATAACAATGACATATAACACCCATAAAAGGATTTTTGCATTTCTTTCTTCTTCTTTATATGATAGAAAACTTTCTTTCACTTCAACACCCCTTCAAAATAATATCTCGAAGAATACCATTTATTATAATAAATGATTTTCATAGACAAACAAAGATAAATCGAACATTTGAGGAAAATCATGCCAACTATGCAATATCTTCATGCTATATACAAGCATAAAAAACATAAACAATAATACGTATATTATGGGAGGTGTTTTTTATGGATGGCAAAAAAAATAAAAAGACCGAACAACTCCAATCTTTCATGCGTGAAAATGAAGGAAAGGAGATGACAACAAATACAGGTATTAAAATTTCAAACGATGAAAACTCTTTAACTGCCAGTGATCGTGGCCCTACCCTTCTAGAAGATTTCCTTATGCGAGAAAAACTTTCTCACTTTGACCGTGAACGAATTCCAGAACGAGTCGTTCACGCACGAGGATACGGAGCACATGGCATTTTTGAGTTATATGAATCTTTAGAAGAGCTAACAATGGCCCACTTTCTACAAGACCCTTCAAAAAAAACACCGCTTTTTATTCGTTTCTCTGAAGTAGCTGGATCAAAAGGAGCAAATGAAACGAATAGAGATGTAAGAGGATTCGCCGTTAAATTTTATACAGAAGAAGGAAATTTTGATTTAGTAGGAAATAATATTCCCATTTTCTTTATTCAAGATGGCATTAAATTTCCTGATCTTATTCACGCCCTTAAACCAGAGCCACATAATGAAATTCCACAGGGCCAAACAGCACATGATACTTTTTGGGACTTCATCGCCAACAATCAAGAATCAGCTGCAATGATGATGTGGATTATGTCCGATCGTGCAATTCCAAGAAGCTTTCGAATGATGCAAGGATTTGGCGTTCATACATTTCGTCTAGTTAATAAAAATGGAAAGTCACGATTCGTGAAATTCCACTGGAAGCCAAAGCTTGGCGTTCATTCGTTAATTTGGGATGAAGCACAAAAACTAGGTGGTGCTGACCCAGATTACCATCGCCGTGATTTGTGGGAAAATATTAATGCTGGAAACTATCCTGAGTACGAACTTGGCATTCAAATTTTAGAAGAAGAGGACGAATTTAAATACGACTTCGATATATTAGATGCAACGAAAATTTGGCCTGAAGAAGATTTTCCCGTTAAAATCATTGGGAAAATGACCTTAAATCGCAATGTAGATAATGTATTTGCTGAAACTGAACAAGTGGCACTACACCCTGGAAGTATCGTCCGTGGTATTGACTTTACCAATGACCCTCTCTTACAAGGTAGACTCTTTTCTTATACAGACACACAATTAGCACGCGTTGGTACAAATTATCAAGAACTACCGATTAACCGTCCAATATGCCCATTTCATAACAACCAAAGAGATGGTGCGTCTAAATATATAATCGACAAAGGAAAAGTTGCCTACCATAACAATTCCTTAGCAAATAATTCTCCTTATACTGTACCTGGAACAAATGGGGGATTCGTTACATATCCTTCTACTGTATCTGGTCATAAAACAAGAGAAACTGCTGCTAGCTTCAAAGACCACTTCTCTCAAGCTCGTTTATTTTGGAATAGTATGAGTCACGTCGAAAAAATCCATATTATGCAGGCTTTCTCCTTTGAATTAGGAAAAGTCAAAAGTAAATCTGTCCGCCAACAAGTCGTGGATATGATTGGACATATTAGTACAGAATTGGCTACTTTAGTTGCAGAATCTCTCGGAGCAAAAGTCCCAAATATGCAAGAATCCACCGTTACAAAATCATCTCCAGCACTAAGTATGGCAAATACAACCTTTAGTCCTAATACATTACGAGTAGGTGTCATTGTTGCAAATGGATATGATGGACCAAGCGCACAATATATAATAAATCAGTTCAAACAAGTAGGTCTTCAACCAGTGATCGTTTCCGAACGATTAGGCATAGTGCAGGGAACGCCAAATGGACAGTGGGAAGTAAATGATACTTTCTTAACAGGCTCACAACTCTTTTATGATGGATTACTTCTTATCGGCGGAAAGATGGATGATCATTTTCTTAACAACGCAAGTTCATTTGTCGTAGAATCATATAATCACTTTAAGCCGATTGGCTCCTTCCAAAACGGCTCTTCTATTATTCAATCTTTAAATATCGAAGGAAAGCCTGGTGTTTTAATAGAACAAGACTCTACGCGACTAGCAAATGAATTTATTAAAGCTATGACAAAACAACGCTTTTGGGATCGAGTATATTCATAGAATAGGGGGACATTTATGTTTGTTACTGTCGAGAAAGATGTGCATATTTTTGTGCAAGACGTTAATCCTGGTCCAGATAGTAAGACTGTTTTCTTCGTTCACGGATGGCCTTTAAATCATCAAATGTACCAATATCAACTCAATGTTTTACCTGAGCATGGCTTTCGCTGTATCGCCATGGATATACGAGGGAATGGACAATCTGATAAGCCATGGACTGGTTACACGTATGATCGATTAGCCGATGATATCGCAATTGTTCTGGAAGCACTTCAAGTAGAGAACGCTACATTAGTCGGTTTCTCAGTTGGTGGTGCTCTTTCTATTCGCTATATGTCTCGCTATAATGGGCGCCGCATTTCTAAGCTCGCATTAATTGACGCTGTCTCCCCCTCTTTCGTTAAAAATCAAGAGTCCCCTTACGGTGTACCGAAAGAACAAGCAGATGCTCTCATTAATCAAATGTATGCTAATTTACCAAAATTTTTAAATGATGTATCTTTATCCTTTTTTAATAGAAACTTAGGGGCTGCAACCCTTGAATGGTTTTCTTATCTCGGTATGCAGTCCGCTTCTTATGCCCTTATAAAAATTTTACAAGCAGCTGCAAATGAAGATGTAACGAAAGATTTAAATAAAATTAACGTCCCAACAAAAATCTTCCACGGCGTTCACGACCAACTAATTCCTTACAAAAGTGCTGAGCTTACGCAACAACGAATTAAAAATTCTCAGTTACATGCTCTTACAAATAGTGGTCATGGTTCACCAATCGATCAAGCGGATGAATTAAATAAAGAACTGATAAAATTTTTACATGCATAACAACTGCAATACAAGAACGAAAGTTAATATAATCGATTTTTCATAAAACATAAAATTCACATATTTCTCACAAATACACAAATAAAACGATTACATTTTCATATATACTAAATGTACAGGTAAGACTCCCTAAACCCAGCTTGTCTGGTTACCCCGTTAAATACTATGAAAAAAGAACTTGTATCGTTATACAAGTTCTTTTTGTTTCTTTTATTTAAAGAGGATATCTTTACTATATTGATTTCCGACGAGTAAATCATATTGGAGCATTTTATATTGCTCTAACATTTCTTTTTGTTTCTTTGTTAAATCATTGATTACTTCTCCATTTTTATCAACTTTTAATTCATCTCTAAGCACTGGTATTTCCTTGTAAAATTCCGATAAAAATTGATAAAATAAGGATTTATTTAATCCTGCATAATCAAAAATAAGATTAGAAAAATGAATTGGGCTTACTAAACCTAAATTATCATTTGGCATATCAAAGTTTGCATACATTAATAACGGCGTTTGCGCCATCGCTAAACGTTCATTCGGTGTTTTTTCATTCGTTATATACCCATTTTCTTTATAAAAAGATTTATTTGTTCCTAATGATGGAAGATGATCTCCAAAGAATACTAATAATGTAGGTCTATCTAAATTATCTAGTTGCTCTATTAAATATTGAAGAGCCTCATCTGAACGTCTTAATCCTTCTGTATACGTCTCTAATTCTCCCTTTGAATCTTCATTTTCTAGACCGCTAATTTCGATTAGGTTTTCACCAAATCGGCCCTCTGTAAATGGAAAATGATTTTGCATCGTAACTGCATGAATAAATGTAGGTTGTTTTTGTTCCTCTAACTCAGCAATTATCTCTTTACTCATCGCTAAATCACTAATATAATCTCCATCAATATCCACATTTTCCATCGTGTCCTCTGCATTAAACTTATCAAATCCTAACACCTTATATACATCGTCACGTTTAAAGAATGTGCGACCAAATGAATGAATTGCACTTGTATAATAACCTTCTTTTTTCAACGCCGTAGGGATTGATGGAATTTCTTTCTTATTTGTAATAACCTGCTGATATGGTATAGAACCTGGCTTTAACAAACTCATTGAATAACTTGTTAATGCCTCAAATTCAACGTTCGCCGTATTTCCCCCAAATGTAGGAGAAATAGTTTGTCCACCAGGAAAGTTTTCTATATAATGATGTAAATTTGGTACAGGATCTTCACTAAAAGAAAGGTTAGTTACTTTCGTCGGATCCCAAAACGATTCACTCATTACAAAAATAATATTCGGTTTCTCTTTTTTCTTTTGGCTCCCTATATTTCCACTATATTGTTTTTTTATATCGTTTGCTATTTGAAGCATATTTTCTTTAGAATAATTTTTTGGTTTTTCCATAACTGTTGTATCTAAATTGCTAATAAACCCAAGTACAAAACCATTTGAAGCATAGTTCTCATTTTGATTCCACAAAACAAAATCTACACCTGATTTTTGAAATACTTTATTCATAAATGTATTCGCAAAATTACCATACGCATATAGAACAAAAATAGACCCTACTACTAATAAGGCTCTTATTCCTAGATGAATCTTTACATTTTGAATATACCTTCTCATATATATCCCTGCTACAATACAAGCTACGATACTTAAGATAATGACAAAAATATAACTCCAACTAAAATAGTCCATCACCATCGGTATAACAGATTGCATATGCGTAATTTGTGTAAAATCAGAAGGATATAACGGATCACCTCTGAAAATAAGCTTCAAATAATTCACAATACATAAAATGACTAACGTACAGCTCGTTAAAACCATACTTAGAAAAACCTTACCTATTAAATTATATACAAGAATATATATTGCATAAATTACTGCAAAACTTAATATAAACTGCATATTATAAAAGTAAATCCAATTCATTGCCTCTATGAAACTCATATTAACTTGCATGACAATATAAAATAACGCTACTGTATGAGCTAGCAAAAATAATATAAAATGCACTCGTAGGGATGCTCTAAGTATAGGCATCTCTTTTTTATTGAAATGCGTAATATAAAACGTTATGCCCCATATGAAAATCATCATAACACTTAAAACAAGCTTTTGATTTAAATGATCTTTCATCATGTCTAAATTGAAAACCTTTAAAATCATAAACAGCATAGTTATTACTAATAAAGTCACCATACTACTTATAATGCTAGAAATTAATATATTTCTTTTTGGAAGATGAAAAAGTGTAAAACCAAACTTCAATTCATTCCCTCTTTTCTATGTATTAATTTCACCTCGCATCGAAAAAACTATTTGTATTAAAATAACATATATCCTATATTTCGTCTGCAAACTTGCTTCTACTATAAATATATTTCCTTAATACTTCCTTAATCAATAGTTAAATTGTGGCATACAAATTACTCATTCTTGAAAAACTTAATTTCAGCACTCCACTTTATGATATAATAACTATTTTTTAGAAATCCTTAATGCTATTAAAGATTCGACATGAAAATACGAAAGAATTAATAAACAAGCGTTGTACGTTTTTAACAACTATTACTATAACGAAAAGAACCCGCCACAAGACAGGTTCTTTTCGTTATTTTATGATAAAAGAGAAGATGATTAGCATGTGTATTATATAAAAGGAAGCAGCCATATTTTCCATACGATACATACGAGTACTGTAACTACAAAATCAAAAAAATCTAATCTCGGACCTTTTTTCATATTCATATGTAGCCACTTTATTTTTGTATATTTATGGATGTTTTTCTTTGCAAATCGGTAAATAAGCATTTGCATAATAAAAAATCCGGCCACAAAAATAAATAATAAGATGAGAAATCCAATCACAAAATCCCTCCTATTTTTGTAGCGTTTTTTCTACTATCCGATTTTTCAAAACCCACTCTTCAAACTGGGCACTTCCAAATTCCCAACTAAGGTCGCGAGCATGTACAGAAAAAACGTAATAACCGGCATATTCATCCATAAACCTACCTAACTCTACATCGTCTTTCTGAATACCGTATACTCCAAAATTAAAATACACATCCCATACGTCTTCATTCTTCCTCTTATAAGCAATCGATTCCATATCACATTCTGTCCCGAAATAATCAAGATGTAAATGTACGCTATCATCGTATTCGTACTCCATTTTATCACCCCTTATATTTGTACTTCTTTACCTCCAAAAAAATTCCTGCTATCTACACTCACATATGGGCACTTACCTACATATCATGCTTGTAGAGTGACTTCTGGGAGGTGTTATATAGTGAAAAAATTAATCGCGATTTTTTGCATCATATTACTAGCTGTTTTTACTTTTGCTGCTTGTAGTAGTAAAAAAGAAAGTACGAAAGAACAAACCCAAAACATTCGCGTCGGCGAAGTTACCCATTCTCTCTTCTATGCCCCATTATATGTCGGGATTGAAAAAGGATTTTTTAAAGATGAAGGACTAAATATTGACCTACAAACAACAGCTGGTGGCGATAAAACGATGACCGCCCTATTATCTGGCGGAATTGATATTGCTCTCGTCGGTTCTGAAACGTCTATTTACGTTCATCAACAAGGAGCGAAAGACCCTGTCATTAACTTTGCACAGCTTACACAAACAGATGGGACATTTTTAGTTTCACGTAAAAAACTAGACTCTTTTAATTGGAATGACGTAAAAGGTGTTACATTTTTAGGACAGCGTAAAGGCGGCATGCCGCAAATGGTTGGGGAATACGTTTTAAAGAAAAATGGCATTGATCCTCGTAAAGATACGAACTTAATTCAAAATATCGAATTTGCTAATATTGCAAATGCCTTTGCATCTGGTACAGGAGAGTTTGTCCAGCTCTTTGAACCGACTGCAAGCATATTCGAAAAAGAAGGTAAAGGTTATATCGTCGCTTCATTCGGAAATGAATCTGGTACTGTTCCTTATACAACATTCATGGCAAAAGAAAGTTTCTTAAAGAAAGATAAAGCTGCTGCTGAAAAGTTCACACGTGCGCTCTATAAAGCACAGCAATGGGTTGATACACATAGTCCAGAAGAGATTGCTGATGCTGTTTCCCCGCTATTTAAAGACACTTCAAAAGACATTACAGTAAAAGTAATTGAACGGTATAAAAAGCAACATTCTTATTCGACAAATCCACTACTAGATGCGGAAGAATGGAAACAGCTCCAAACGATTATGAAAGACGCTGGTGAATTACAAAAAGAAGTCCCACATGAAGCGCTCGTCAATACAAAAATTGCCGAAAGCGTTATTAAGAAATAGAGGCGAAGTGTATGAGTTTTTTACAAATACGTAACGTTTCTCACTGCTTTTTTGCAAAAGAGAATGCCAAACTTATTCTTGAAGATATGAGCTTACAAGTGGAAGAAGGCGAATTTATTTCTATACTCGGCCCAAGTGGTTGCGGTAAAACAACGCTCCTCTCAATCATTGCTGGGTTACTTGATCCAATTGATGGTATTGTCTTTTTAGATGGTGAACCAATTACAACGAAAACATCATCTATGGGATATATGTTGCAGCAAGATTACTTATTCCCGTGGAAAACGATTGAAGAAAATATTATGCTTGGACTTCATATTCGAAGGATTTATGATGAACAAATGAAAGAACATACTTTAAATCTTTTAAAGCAAGTCGGTCTACATGGGGTAGAAAGACAATATCCTCGTGAACTATCCGGTGGTATGCGTCAACGTGCCGCTCTCGTTCGAACGTTAGCAACTGATCCGAAAATTTTATTACTAGATGAACCATTCTCCGCACTCGATTATCAAACGAAATTAAAACTAGAAGAACTCGTTTTCAACTTACTAAATAAATATAAGAAAACATCACTACTTGTTACTCACGATATTGAAGAGGCGATTGCGATGAGTGATCGTATTTATTTACTTCAAGCGAATCCTGGAAAAATCGCGAAAATCTTTATCGTCCCGGAAAGTATCCGTTCTTTATCACCGTTAGAAGCACGCCATCACTACGATTTCCCAGCCCTCTTTCAAGATATATGGAAGGAGCTGGAACGACTTGGATAATATAAAACAACTACATGAACAATTTCGAAAGAAAGAACGCAGGCGTGCTTGGATTGCTCGCTCATTACAGCTTTTACTACTTATTCTTTTCTTTGCACTATGGGAAATAGCTAGCAAAAAAGAATGGATTGATCCTTTACTCTTTAGCTCTCCTTCGAGTATTTGGGATCTCTTCTTAACGAAATGGATCGACGGTTCACTTTGGGTCCACATATGGACGACATTGCTGGAAACAGGAGTAGGCTTCATTCTCGGAACGGTACTCGGTGCTATTATTGCCACGTTTCTTTGGTGGATGCCACTTCTAGCCCGCGTACTTGATCCTTACCTCGTCGTCCTAAATGCAATGCCAAAAGTTGCACTCGGTCCAATCATCATCGTTATTTTCGGTCCAAACATTTCATCTTCTATCGCAATGGGAGTAATCATTTCCATCATCATTACCATTCTCGTTATTTACAGTGCATTTCAAGAAGTCGATTCTAACTATATAAAAGTGATGGATACATTTGGCGCAAATAAATGGCAATGTTATAAGCAAGTCGTTCTCCCTGCATCCTTTCCAGCAATTATCTCAACGTTAAAAGTAAATGTTGGTTTATCCTGGGTTGGTGTTATTTTCGGAGAACTTCTCGTTTCCAAACAAGGACTTGGCTACTTAATTAGCTACGGATTCCAAGTCTTTAACTTCACACTCGTCTTACTTAGCGTACTACTCACATGTGTTCTTGCAACTCTTATGTATGTATTTGTTGAGGCATTTGAAAAAATTCTAATTGGAAAAAGAAAAAGAAGCTGACTCAAAACAGTGCGCTATAGTCAGCTTCTTTCTTTTACCTTTTATCACACATTTTCGTTTCATTTGTAATGTTTCCATCCGCAACCGTAACTGTATGGAAACAGTCTTTCACACGTACTGTAACGACATTATCTTTTCGATCTATCACATGATAATCATTAAACTTTTCATTCAAAGCACTACGAATTTGCTCCCCTTCAAAAATCGGAAAACCGTGAGACATTACCCAAATGAGACCAGCAACAGCAAGAATCGTTTTCATACGTTTCATTACCTCCTCGAGAGTAAACTTATAGTCCCTACAACACGCGCATTATAATTGTGTCTAAATTGTGACATTTTTATACTAATTCTCTTTTGTGCCTCCAGTTCCTTCTTCTTTTTGATAAAAATACAGAATTTTCAATTTTATCAACATAAGAAAAAACGCAAAGAATTAAAAATTCTTCACGCTTTTCTTTAATGAAACTATATCGAAAGCATAACTCACATTAGTCTCCATTTTGTTGTTCTATCGTTTTCGAAACATCATATAATCCTGACAGCACTTCCGCTCTCATTTTTACAAGCTCAGGGAACTGATAGAAGAAAGCAATTTTCTTATATTTTAACTCTGTTCCTTCTTTCACTTTTTTTGAATCTTGTAAAATGAACGCTGTAAATGTATCTGCGATATCTTCCGTTACATTTGTTGTTCCATATAGCGATACAAACTCATCATGCTTTTCTTTATAAAATTCAATTTGTGCCTCTTCACTTTCTTCTACTTTCTTTTCTGTCCACTCTTGCTCAATTGGTTTCCAAAATTCATTATAAAATTGGTTAATATACGAACTTTTTCTCACACATCCATTTTTCACGAACACCGTTTTACATTTATTTCGATATGATGAAATGTCTTTCTCTTCATCAAACGCCTCTAAATACTTTCTATCCACTGGTACTTGTTTATGTCCAATCGTTAATACGTGAGCCGTTTCATGAATTAATGTTTTCATCACTTCATCTATATTCACCCCAGAATCAAGCACGTCTAAACTAAGCACCCAATCTCTCGGATCATCTATACTTGGCATGACATGGGCAACAACGCCATCATAACCATCCGTTATTAGACCAAATCCTGTTATATTCTCACGATATTTCACTGGGACGAGAGTGCGATACATGTCCCATAAGGTTTCATGATACTCTCTATCTTGTCGCTGACTTAACAAATCATCTTTTGCTACTTCGTCATCTGCAAAAACTTTATTCAATCTCTTACGATCCAATCTCTCAAAATAAGGATCTACAATTTCTTCATCATCGATATAATAAGAAGCTAAAAAGAAGTAATTGTCATCCTCTTCTTTTTTCTGTTCCGCCTCTTTCATATTCATACTTTCATACTCTTCTATGTCATAATCCTCTACTTTTTCAAGTTCTGAAAGTCCCTCTATCTTTTTATATACTTTTTGTAATGTTTTATCTCCTATTTGCGTGCACTCTTCTTCTGTTTTACAAATTTCTTTTTCTTTTGTAACCTCGATAGCACTATCGCATCCTGCAACTAAACCGCTTGCTATAATACAACACACTAACTTGCCATACAGTTTCTTCATACAATCCCCCATTATTCCATTCTACAAAATATCATAATCATTTTTTTGCGAATATGCGATAATTAATTATAAAAACTGCAAGGAGGCTTCTCATGATTCGTGCAATCTTATTCGACTTAGATGGAACACTATTAGATCGACGCCAATCTTTAGAACAATTTATTTGTGAGCAATATAATCGCTTCTCCTCACATTTGATGAGTATAGAGAAATCAGAGTATTGTTCTCGATTTCTTGAACTCGATAATAATGGCTATACGTGGAAGGATAAAGTATATGCTACTCTCCTTTCCGAATACAACATTACTACTTTAACGCAAGAGCAACTACTACACGACTATATTACAAACTTCCAACATCATTGTATTCCTTTCAAAAACACGCATGAACTACTTCAACAGTTAAAACAGCGAAACATTAAAATTGGTATTATCACAAACGGTTTTACTGAATTTCAGATGAGCAACCTTCGAGCACTACATATACATACGTATACAAACACCATTCTCGTTTCAGAAGCTGAAGGAATTAAAAAACCTCACCCTGAAATTTTCGAACGTGCTTTGCAAAGACTAGATGTGAAGGCAGAAGAATGTCTTTATATTGGAGATCATCCAGAAAACGATGTGCTTGGTTCTGAACAAGTAGGGATTCTTGGTGTTTGGAAAAAAGATTCGTTTTGGGGTGATTTTAAGCATTCACGTATCGTAGATGATTTGTTGGAGGTGCTTTCGTTTTTAGAGGTGGAGATGGAGATAAAAATACAATAATAGTAATTAAATTATATCAACAATTTTCACAATATATTGATTTACCGACAAAAAATAATAAGAGGAGGCAGTTGTTCAAAAACGCCTCCTCTTATTATTCATATACTGTAAACTGCGGTTTACTCGGATGATCTTTTACTAGCGCATCATCTGGAAACTTTGAAACTTTTTGATATACGGCAATGTCGCCGATACACCCTGCTGTTAGTAGAATTCCTAAAAATGAGAGTGGCTCCAGATTCATAGCTAATCCCAATACAATTGGCAAAATTCCAGTTGGTAAAAACGGAAGCATTAACACTTTCTTCATTTGCTTTACTGTAACCGCCTGTTTAGAATGAGCATATGCAACACCTAATTTCCAATTAACGCCCCATTTTAGTTCACTCCACGGAACACCTCCGATATAGCGAAAGCCAATTAAATGTATCGCTTCATGAATACAAACGAGAACAATCATTGCGATAATAAAAAGAAACATCGTTAATAATGTAACTTCGACTTGAACCCCACCTGAAAGAAATATATGCAAATAACCAATTCCAAACGACAAAGCAATTATTATAAAAAATAAAGAAAAGTTTAATTTAACCATCGAAACAGTAACAGTCGTTTCTTTTCTTTTATCCATCTTCCCCCTCCTAAAATGTAAATATATCTTTACAAAATTGTATAATATCCCCAAAATAATGTAAAGATATGTTTACATTTATTCTTACATACAAAAAAAGAAACCGGCTACTTTACTTCGTAAAACAGCCGATTTCTTCTATATGTTTCATCGTACGCGCTAATACGTCATCGCGCATTATAAAGCTAAATTTTCTATTCGTTTTAATGTTGTCAGGAATGTCTTTTAATAAAACAGACCCTTTCGTTTCTTCGTAATGCGTATGTTCTTCTACCGCACTAATTGTTGCAAAATAAATGTTTTTAATGATTATTTTGTCTTTTCCAGATACTTTGTATTGTCCTAAGTAAGTTAAATCAGAAACTATGCCGCCGGTTTCTTCATGAACCTCTCGAACTGCCGCTTCTTCCGGTGTTTCCCCTAGTTCTACTTTACCACCTGGAAATTCAAGACCGCGACGTAAATGATGCGTTAATAACCATTGATCCCCGTACCGGCATACAACCCAAACATGCTTTGGCTCAGGAGAAAATGGATAACGTTCAAACGATAATTGTACAGTGTTGTGGTAATAATCTTTAAATTTGTACATGCCATTACTCCCCTATTGATGGTTACAAGTTTTTCCTACCACAAATTGTAGCATATTCTCGCTTTTCTGCATAATATTATCCAATTACAATCCATTGATTATTCCCATTTGTGCGACTAATTCTTTCGTCTCATGATTTCCTAAATCGTAAATCATTTTATATGCTTTTTGTAGTTGTTCATCATATCGGTCATTATTTGAATCGTGATGATACTCAACAAATGGAACGTGGGAGCGTACAAATGACCCTAAATCTTCTACATATGCTTGATCAAAGTGCTCTCTTAATTCCGTAATTTCCTCATCATTTGCGGAAATCTCAAAATTATACGTATCCGCCGTCTTCACTTGTGAAATTTGACCGTTTCCTATTGATATATAATATGTTTTTTTCGTCTCCATGTAACACCCTTCTTTCATCCTTTTATTTTCTATTGTTTTCATCAATTACAAAATTATGTAAAATAAAGAAAAGGAGGGATTTTATGTTCAAAATATTAATTATCGGTATTATCATCGTCCTAATCATCCTCGTACTCTCCGTCATGACAATTAATAAAGGCTATGCTTATAAACATTCCGTCGATAAACTAGAAGACAATCCTTATACAAAAAAGAATAAGGAGAATTCCTAATATGCTTCGTATACTTCGCATCATAGTAGCACTCACTGTGATCGTTATGTCGGCAATTGGATTATATACAGGTCAAAATAATTCTTTACCTCTTTCACAATTTCTATTAGGGGCTTTAATGTTTCTCATCGCATTTGAACAAATAAAGAAAAGGGAATCAGCAACTGGACTTATTTGTATTATTGCCGGTGCTTTCATTTGGATTGTTCTCATTATTACCTACATAAAATAGAGGAGGTCTTTTATGCTAAAATGGGGACGGATTACTTTATCACTTATTGCCTTATCTATAGCAATCTATGGATTTTTTACTGGTAATAGAGAAATAATCCCTTATATGTTCATCTTTTTAGGAGGTATGGCCCTCACCATAAGTTTAGAGGAAAACAGCAAACAGGAGGTAGTGTGCTCGCTCTACTAGCAGGAGCCGCTGCTTTATTTATTGGTTTCACAGAAATATTCTAGTAAATGGTCTAAAGGGGGCTATACGATGCTAACTCTAACTATATTACGGATTTTTTTAGCATTTTTCATGCTTCTCTTACTCACTCTAAGCACTTATGTCCATTTTACCGATAATTTTTCACTTCTCCCATACGTACAATTTATTCTCAGTTGTTCCTTTATTCTTCTAGGAATTAATGAGTATCCCGTATTTTTTCGTTTCTAGTCTCATATTCTTCTTTTTAATATCAAACTCTTTCGCTACATGTAGAATAAAATTTCGATCAATTTAGCATTTATAATTATTTTCTCTCAGTAACTATTTCTTTCTACTTAAGGGGGATTCCATGTTAAAAAACATTCAAATCATAATCGCCACTATCGCTCTTTCTCTCGCCCTATTTAGCTTCTTTGCAAACTTCACTATTCTTTTACCTTACGTGTTTATCCTTTTAAGTATTATGTTTATCCTTTTTGGAATTGATGAAATGAAGAAACGGGAAAAAGCAAAAGCATTTGTTTATTTTCTCGGTTCTGCCTTTGTTTTATATGTTGGAGTATCTAATATATTTTCATAAAAAAGAAGAGTATGTTCGCTCTTAGTACAATAAAAAAACTGCCCTTTCACAGGCAGTTTTCCTTTTTATCCAAACACTTTCTCAAGTTCATCTTTATCTTGGCTTAACCAGAAGTTCATTAAGCGTTGTGCTCCTTCTAAGTCGTGAAGCTTCGCTTGACCACATTGTGTTTCATTTGCAGCTGGAATTTCTGTAATTTGAACCGCATCTTTTAATGTTAGTTCTAATAAATCAATGATTTCTCGTACTGTCGGTGTTCCGCTTACTACAAGATAATATCCTGTTTGGCAGCCCATCGGTGAAATATCGATAATATCAAAATGCGGATAACGATCAATATATTTACGTAAATTAAATGCTAATAAATGCTCTAACGTATGAATAACATCTGGTTTCATTGCTTGTTTATTCGGTTGGCAGAAACGAATATCAAATTTATTTACAATACCGTCACTACCTACATTGTGAACTCCGCAATGTCTTACATAAGGTGCCTTTACAATCGTATGATCTAATTCAAAGCTTTCTACTGATGGCATACAACATCTCTCCCGCTTTTAATTTAATTCCGTTATATCCAATATGATATAACGGAAATGCACATTAGTAAAGTATTATGTACAGTCGTGCTATAATACTTTAAGAATATGCTGAAAAGGAGACCGTTATGAAACAGATTTTTATTGGGATTATACGCTTTTATCAAAAATTCATTTCTCCGATGACACCACCAACATGCCGTTTTTATCCGACTTGTTCTCATTACGGATTAGAGGCGTTTCAAAAACATGGTGCACTCAAAGGTTTTTGGCTTACTTGTAAGCGTATATTAAAATGTCACCCTTTCCACCCGGGAGGATTTGATCCTGTCCCAGATAAAAAGGATGACAAAGTAAATTCTTAATTGTCGTAACCATTCACAACTAAATCTAATTTTCCTGTTTCAGGATCGATAACAAGACCGTGAACAGGTACTTCTTCTGGAAGTAACGGATGGTTGCGAAGTATCGATACGCTATGTTCTACACTTTCTTCTACACTAGAGAACCCTTGTAGGAATCTTTCTAAATCGATTCCAGAATAACGGAGTGTATCTAATTTCTCATTTGTTATACCGCGCTCTTTCATCTTCTCAATTGTACTGCTTGCCTGAATTTTTGCCATACCGCAATCGTGGTGACCAACTACACAAACTTCATCAGCACCAAGTTCATATACAGCAACTAAAATACTACGCATAATACTTCCGAATGGATGTGAGATAACAGCTCCTGCTACCTTAATAATTTTCACATCACCGTTACGCATATTCATTGCTTTTGGTAATAATTCAACAAGACGAGTATCCATACAAGAGATAATTACCATTTTTTTATTCGGGAATTTTCCTGTTTCATACTCTTCGTATTTTTTCTCTTCAACAAATTTCTCATTGTACTGCAAAATCTCTTCTAATGACTTCATAGTAAAGGACCCTCTTTTCTCTCGTTTACACTACATAAATAGTGTACCAAAATATGAAAAACTCAAAAAGGATATCGCTTTATAGTAAAAACAAGATATTTTCAGATAATCGACATAATTCTTTCAAAATATACACACAGCTTTGTAACAAGTTTCACATACTTTAAACGTATTTTCACTATAAACTGATTGTAGATAATGTAAAAAAGGAGTGAATATTTATTATGTCCGACGTTCTGTTACTGAGTCGTTTTCAATTTGCAATTACTATTTTTTATCACTTTTTATTTGTACCTTTGACAATCGGACTTGTTATTTTGGTGGCATGTATGGAAACTCAATACGCCCGCACATTGAATCCAACATACCGCAAAATGGCAAATTTCTGGGGTAAATTATTTACAATTAACTTCGTAATGGGGATTATAACCGGGATTACAATGGAATTCCAATTTGGAACAAACTGGTCTGAGTACTCCAAATATATGGGAGACATTTTCGGATCACCTCTCGCAATCGAAGCACTTGTTGCCTTCTTCTTAGAATCTACTTTCATGGGAATATGGTTATTCGGTAAAGACAAAATTTCACCAAAGTTCCGTGCCTTCTGCATGTGGATGGTTGCACTTGGAACAAATATTTCCGCCCTTTGGATTATTACAGCAAACGGCTTTATGCAAAACCCTGTTGGCTACGTAGTACGTAACGGCCGCGCTGAATTAAATGATTTCTGGGCACTCGTTACGAATCCATACGCTTGGAATATGTTCTTCCATACTGTAGTTGGTTGTTATATTGTTGGTGCTTTCTTCGTTATGGCAATTAGTGCCTATCACTTATTACGTAAAAATGAAGTTGAATTCTTCAAAAAATCATTTAAGTTCGGCTTAATGTTAGGCTTATTCGCCGCAACAATTACACCGTTTATGGGACATCAATCTGGTGTATCAGCAGCTAAATATCAACCCGCAAAAGGAGCTGCGATGGAAGCAGTTTGGGAAACTGGAAAAGGACAAGGCTTCTCAATTGTTCAAATTCCTGATGTAAAAAATGAGAAGAACTTTGAATTCCTTACGATTCCAAAACTCGGAAGCTTCTTCTATACAAACTCATTTGATGGCGAAATTGTTGGTTTAAAGGATATTCCGAAAGATGAACGTCCAAATGTTAACCTCGTGTATTATAGCTTCCGCTTAATGGTTGCACTCGGTATGTTCTTTATGGCATTAACTTGGTATGGCTTCTATTTAAACCGAAAAGGAAAACTAGAAAACTCAAAACGTTATTTAAAAATTACAATATGGTCTGTCTTACTTCCTTATATTGCGATTAACGCAGGATGGATTGTCGCTGAAGTAGGTCGCCAACCATGGACAGTATATAAACTAATGCGTACAGCAGAATCTGTATCGCCTATATCTGTTCCACAAATTTGGTTCTCATTAATTAGTTTAATTTTATTCTACACTTTACTTTTAATCGCAGACGTATACTTAATGCTGAAGTTCGCGAAAAAAGGACCTGCCGCATTAGAAGAACCTGCTACTGAGGGAGGTGTGGCTCATGTCTCATGATATGCTTGCAATCATCTGGTTCGGTTTATGGGGCGTGATTTGGACAGTTTACTTCATTCTTGACGGGTATGCACTTGGTAACGGAATGATTTTTCCTTTCGTTACGAAAGATCGACAAGAACGAAATCAATTACAAGAAGCAATTGGCCCGTTCTGGGGCGGTAATGAAGTATGGTTAATTACAGCTGGTGGCGCAACATTTGCTGCCTTCCCAGTCACATATGCTAATATGTTTAGTTATTTATATACACCGTTATTCTTAGTATTACTTGCACTATTTGCTCGTGCCGCTGGACTGGAATTCATGCATAAAGATGATTCACCAATTTGGCAAAAAACTTGTAAATGGGCATTTGCAATTGGCAGTTTCTTAATCGCCTTTTTATTCGGTGTTACATTTGCTAACTTGTATTACGGACTACAAATCGGAAAAAATGGCTATGAAGGAAATTTACTTAGCTTACTAAACCATTACGGTATATTAGGTGGTCTTTTCTTCACTGCTATATTTGTCGTATCCGGTGCCCTTTGGGTCATGATTAAAACGACTGGTGAAGTATCCGACCGTGCTTATAAAATCGCAAGACCGTTTTCAATGGCAGCTGCTATCATTTTAGCTATTTTCTATGTAGCGACTGCTAATCGAACAAACTTATTCCAAAACTTTACGGAATATCCGGTACTATTCATTCTTCCAGTACTTGCAATGCTAATGAGTGTACTCGCACTAATTATGGTGTACAAACATAAAATTGGCCTTGCATTCACATTCGTTTGCCTAACAATCGCAATGTTTATGACAACTGGCTTTGCAGGTATGTTCCCAAGAATGTTACCATCTCGTATTAACGATGCATACAGTACAACGTTATACAACGCAGCTGGTAGTCAATTAAACTTAAAAATTATGTTCTTCGTTGCAATGGTCATGGTACCAATCGTTATTGGATATCAGCTTTGGAGCTACAGTATATTTAAAAATAAAATTCATAAAGACTCTGCTAAAGGGTATCACTAAGGTAAAAAAAGACACTTCATTTGAAGTGTCTTTTTTATACGTATGATTTTCGATAAGATGTTATATTCCTAATCTAACAACTATACTACAGAAGAATCATTAACAGCTCACAGCTAGATTGTATCATAGGGCAACTTCATCATTTTATGCAATTTTACATACTGTACTATAAAGTAAACTGTATCCCCTGATCATTCGCATCATTATCCCATACATCAGCTGTACTAATCCCGCTAAACGTTTGTACTTTCATTCCTGTATTTGATGATCCCGATCCATTATAAGCCTTCGTCTTTTCAATCGGCTGTACGTTATATTTGTCACCTACATTAATTGTTCCATTGCAGTTTTCAATAATAACACCTTCCACAACTGCCGGCATTTTGTCACCCACTTTCATTTCTTTACTTTTATTTTATGAAAATCGCCTAGAAAAATAGCATGTTTCAATAAGAAAAAGCACTCAATTTGAGTGCTTTTTCTTTAAGCATAAAGACAAGTTTGGAGACAGTTGACTTCTTCAAAATTTTATTAGGGGTAATATTTTGAAAAAGAAAGCCTTTCATATGTAGGTTAACACCACTGGAATATATAGTAAATTGATAATGTTTATACGGAAGATTGCTAATGTTTAGTATAGATAGTTTACACTATGCTAACAGTGTAAACTATCTATACTAATAAAAAAAGGTGCCTTCAAAAAAGACACCTTTCAAAAACAGACACTATAAAACAGAATTATTTATTGTTATACGATTGTTAGATACAAAAAGTAGAGGGAAATGTTTGTATGAAATTCTGCTTTATAAAGTCTGTCTACAACTTATATTGTAATCCTCTTCATTTGAAAAAAAATATAATATGCACAATTGCATACAAAAAGAAAAAGCACTCTACTAAGTGCCTTTTCAACCATTTTACTTTTAATATATCGCTTTGAATATATTGTAACATACGTATCTATATATTTTATTGAGAAAATTCAAAATCCTTTTTCTTTCATTTTCACTTATAAAATCATGTAATATAAAAGGTATGTCAAATTCTTATACAAGTTGAGGTGTACTATATTTATGATGTATTTCGGAATTATTCCTCTTATATTATTTATTATTTTTCTTATCTCATATTTAAAAGATCCGCGAAAAATAATAAACGGCTTTTTATTTAATGCCTTTATCTGTTTTTTCCTTCTTTTTTGTGTGATTGTATCATTGAACTCAGATAGTGATGTCCTACGCTACATTATATTTTTACCTTTTTTAGCACTTCTCATTATGCTTCCTTTCGGTATTGTTGCTTTAATGTTTGGGCTATTTCTTAATGCTAGAATTTTAATGAAGCGAGAAGGACGACGGTTCACTAACTGTTTAACACTCCTTGCTGCTTTAGGGATGTTATTCTTTATGTTACTCCCTATTATAAATCCAGCAAGTTTGGTTTCATCGCATTTAGAGCCTATTTTTGCAGCTATTTCTCTTATAAGCATATATTTCTTTATACACTTATCTAACTTCTTAAGTGCATATTTTTTATACCAATTCAACAGACCAAGACGTAATCAAGATTTCATCATCGTTCTTGGTAGCGGCTTAATTAATGATAAAGTACCACCTTTACTTGCAAGCCGCATTAATAAAGCGATTGACTTCTATTGGAAACAAGCCGCTGTTAATACACCACCAACAATTATTTTTTCTGGTGGACAAGGTCCAGATGAAGGTCTTCCAGAAGCGGAAGCGATGCAAAGTTACGCTGTTGAAAAAGGAATTCCTCTTGAACATACAGTCCAGGAAAATCGCTCTGTAAACACATATCAAAATATGCTGTTCTCTAAAGAAATTATGGATTCTTTAAAACCAGAAGGTAAATATAAAAGTATTTTTACAACGAATAATTTCCACCTTTTCCGTGCTGGTATATATGCAAGACAAGCCGGTCTTAATAGCCAAGGTATTGGATCAAAAACTGCATTTTATTACTGGCCTAACGCAATGATCCGTGAATATGTTGCGATTGTCGTAATGGGACGCAAGCGCCATATGAAAATATGTGGAACTATTTTAGGTTTCGCTTTATTCGTATCAGTACTTAGTTTTATATTTTCTTAATAGCATCCCATCCTTTGAAAGGATGGGATTTCTTATACTGATTTCAAAAATATTTTAAAGATAATATGGTGATAATATTCCCTGCATACATCCATTAAAGGAGAATTTTTTCAAATTAAATGTTAAAATAAAATTTAGGTGTGAATTACGTAACAAATAAGAAACTAGTTTGAAACGAGGAAATTACATGGAGAAAATTATCAAAAACAAGCCCAATAAGCTAAGAATTGCTTCAAAAGCTTTGATGATTATTATTGGGGCATTTATCACAGCGTACGGATTAGAAGCAGTATTAATTCCAAATAACGTATCAGACGGTGGTGTAACTGGTTTAAGTATCGTTAGTTCAAGATTATTTGGATTGCCATTAGGAGCTCTAATCGCAGTTATTAACATTCCTTTCGTTTGGTTAGGGTATAAGCAAATCGGTAAAAGCTTTGCGATTTATTCTATTATCGGAATTGCTTCATTAGCAGTAGGTACCGTTGTCATGCACGGAATACCAGCTATTATTGAAGGCGATACATTATTAGTTACAGTTGTTGGTGGTATTATCATCGGTTTTGGTATGGGACTAGCATTACGTAACGGTGGGGCATTAGATGGAATCGATATGCTTGCTGTATTGCTTTCTCGTAAGTTACCATTTGGAACGAGTGACCTTATTTTATTCTTAAACATGTTCGTATTTATTTTCGTATCAACGGTATTCGGCCTGCAAGGAGCTATCCTTTCGGCAATTGCTTACTTTATCGCTTCGAAAGTGATTCATATCGTTGAAGTTGGTTTAAGTGGTTCAAAAGCATTTAAAATTATTACAAAAGAGCCTGAATTAATGGTAGAAACAATTCGCGATCGTTTAGGCCGAAGTGCAACATATAACGAAGTATACGGTGGTTATTCAAGAGAGAAGTTTAAAGAAATTTCATGTGTAATTAACCGTTTAGAAGAAAGTAAAATGAAAGAACTTATTAATGAAATCGATCCACACGCCTTTATTACAGTTTATGACGTAGCAGAAGTAAAAGGCGGTAACTTTAAGAAACGTGATATTCATTAATCGTTATGAAAAAGAGGGTGTGCCAAAATTTTGGCACACCCTCTTTTTATTATTAAGTTGCTATCGTTGTCAGTTTTTGTCGGTAAGTCGATATATTTCAATAATCGCTGATATATTTTTACTTCCTCCCTTATGCCTAAATCGTACCACATGAGAGGAATTAATTCCCATAACAAAAAAAGACCAAAAAGCAAATTCCACTTTTCGGTCTCTACACTATCTTCTCTTCGTAATTTTTCCTGAACCACCGACCCTCGTTTTCGGAGGAGATGTATTCCTTGGCGGCGTTTTAATAGATGATTTTGGCTTCACATCTGATCCGCTTGAACCGCCTGGTGTTTTTGTAATTTTACCCTTGCTTCCAGTAGAAGGTGGGGGCGTCGTATTACTTCCTTTTTCAGTAATACTTCCCTTATCACCTACTGATGGTTTCGAATCTACATTATCGCCTCGCTTAATGATAGACCCTTTCCCTTCCTTCGTAATTGGAGGTGGGGTTTTCTTTTCTTCTTTTGTAGGTGGTCTCTCTGGAATAACTGGTTTATGATTTTGTCTATCGTTATATCCTCGATAATCACCGTATGATGATTTTCGTGAACCGAATATATCGTTTAATATGCTACCCATAATATATCCTTGCAAGAAGGACGGTTGGTAATTTTGACGGACAAATTCTTTATTACTTATTTCAATTAACGTATCAGATGGTTTCTCTTTATCCTTTTGCAGGTTATAAATCTTATCAGAATAAACGAGGAACATTTGATTTTCGTCTTCTTTAGATGCTTGCTGCGGTTCTCTTTCATTAATGAGTTCCTTTGCGACTTCAGGAACTGACCGATTGGCGGCCCTATACACGTAAGATTCTTGTTTACCTTCCTTGGCAACAGATTCAAGTGGATAACGGTCTTGAATCGACTTTGTCTGCCCGCCTTGACAACCTGATAAGGCATAACCAGCAACAACAAGTAATATAACGATAGCAAGTATAGGGATCACAAACGATTTAATCATGGTAAACAATCGGTTTGACATGATTACGCCCCCTTACGTTGCTCTTATAATTTGTACATCAGCAGGAATGATTGCTTCTCCCTCATACATCATTGTGCGACCATTTTGCCATTCAATACGCAATAATTTCCGATTATCTGATTGGAATTCCCATATATACTGTTCTTCTGAAGCTGAGAATGGAGTTTTTCCCATCACAACAACACGTCCGTTATATTGTTCTTCCATATGATACTCGGTATCATCCATTTCAATTGTCGTCGGAATTTCATCAATTGAATCTAAGCGACCATCAATTGGAGTATATAATTTGTAATACGTATTTTCTCGGTCTTCAATTTTTAAATAACGAATATCTTTTCCATCTTGCAATGTCAAAACAATTTCCTTACGCGAATGCATACTCGTTTTCCCAATTAATTCATACATAACTAATGAAACTTCAATCATATCGCCAGGAGCTAACGTTAAAAGACTCTTTTCCGGCTTCGGTGGCTCTGGGCTTTTCATTATATTTTTAATTCGTTTAAATAAACTCATGATCTACCCCTCCTTTTCTCTTTATAAACAAGCACCTAAAATTAGTGCACCAACAATATGTAATGATCCGGCTAACATCGCATGTGCAACGCTACCTTCTTTCGTACCTTCTTCTAAATCAAGACCAGACATTTTCTTTAATACGAATTCGATAAACATTTCTACCACTAATAAAATAACGAAAGAAACTGCTGATGCAAGAAGTGCTTGCCATAAATCATTTGCTTTCGTTATCGATTGAGATAAAATGTACCCTTGTGCAAATAATTTCATAATAAAACGAGTTGTTACAGCTGTATTTCCATTTTTGATTTCTTTTAAATCATTGTATTTTGTAAAAATTGAATCAACCCACATAATTGCAAATAAAAGTACTGCACTCGCTCCAGTCCATACAAGCATGGCAACTACATTCATCCATGTCATTGCAAAACCTCCTCTAAAATATAATAGAAAACCGACATGAATATATTTAGACATGTCGGTTCATTTGTCTTTATTCTATATTATTTCTCATACTGCTTCATAATACGAGCTAATTCATCGTCAACAGCAGAATTTTTGTTTAAGCTTGCGAATTCATCATCTAATGATTTTTCTTTCTTATAAACTTCACCGCTTGCTTCCGCTTCAGCCTCTAATTGAAGGGCTTTCTCTTCCATACGGCTTAAACCAGCTTTTGCTGAGTTTGAATCAAATCCAGACATCGCCTGATTAATATTCTTTTGTGCTTTCGCCGCATTTACACGCGCTACAAGTGTTTCACGTTTATTTTTCAGCTCATTTAATTGCTTACGCATTTCTTCTAGCTTTAGGCGCAGGTTATCAGCAGCAGCTTTATTTTGCTCGTAGCTTGCTTTATACTCATTCATTTTTTGCTCTGCATTTTGTTTTTCTTCTAATGCACGACGCGCAAGATCTAAGTTATTAGCTTGAACAGCCGTATGAGCCTGCTCTTCACGTTTTTTCACAAGTGCTTCTTGCTCTTCAAATAATATTTTGAATTTCTTCTCAAGTGCGATTTGAGCTGCTACACTTTTCTCAGCCTCTTGTACATCGGCTTGCATATCGCGTAAATATTGATCAGTCATCTTAACTGGATCTTCCGCTTTTTCAATTAACGAATACACATTTGACATTGTTAAATCTCTTAATCGTTTAAATACAGACATCTAAATTCCTCCTATGATATACCTCATATTTCAAATTCACTACTTGGAAAACTGAAAAATCTCCCTTTACAGTAAAGAATATTCATTTTACAGCCTATGTGTTTATTATAACAAAACTAATATGTCCTTACATGTTATTTCCAAAATACATCCATTATAATATGACATTCTATATACAATATTGTATTTCTAATATATTCTCATTATCCCTCTTTGAAATTAACTTACTTTTGTGCAATTTCACTAAATTACATAAGTGTAATGTTACTGTAAGCTAACTCGATAGTTGCATTCCGATATTTCTTATACACTAATACCAGAAGCAACAAACAAGCTTCTTCACATGTAAGCACTAATACAAAAATTGTATTTACTATAAAACATATAAAAGGAGAAATCATCATGAAAAAATTAGTAGGAATCGGATTAGCAGCAGCAATTTCACTTGGAGCATTATCAGGTTGTTCTTTATTAGGAGAGAAAGCGAACGGCTTTGTACTGTACGGATCAGAAGAACAAGTTCAGCAAATTACAGATAAAAACAAAAAAGAAGTGAAAGAAAAAGACTTCTATAAAATGAAAATGACAACATTAGATGGTAAAAAAGTTCTTGTAATGGATAAGAAAACTGGTGAAGAACTAGTGAAAAAAGAGTTACTTAACAAAGTTGATGAAAAAGACAACACGAAACCACTTGATAAATTACCAGCTGTAACAACAGAACAAGGTGTATTATTTGCAAAAGAAAAAGTAGAAAATGCTGCACTTGATGGGGCAAAATTAAAATATGAAGGCAACACAATTATCGGAAGTGGTCGTGCATATACAGATATGTATGCGATTGTCGATGACGCAACTTACAGCAATGTAAAAGGTGATGAAAAATCTGTAGGTGTATTAAAATTTGATAAAGACCCAAGTAAAGAATTCCCTGGTTACAAAGGCGTAGAAGCTTCTCAACTTGTAAAAATTAAAAAGTAAAACAAAAAAGCTTTGCGAAATTCGCAAAGCTTTTTTCTATTTATTATGAGCAATTTGCTCCATATCCGGGCTACAAGTTTGCGACTGACATGACTTATTTAAAGAACATGCCGCGCATTTTCCTTTTTTACTTCTCTTTACAAAATTAACTAACGTATATGCTGCATAACCAAAAATGATAGCTCCAATTATAATATTGACCATCATCACAATACATCTCCTTCTAGAATCCGAGTAAGGATCCAACTTGGTATATAATGAGCGTTAATACATAAGCAACTACGAGTGGATAAACGACTGAGAAAATCGTCCACTTCGCTGATCCTGTTTCACGTTTAATAACAGCTACCGTCGCTAAACACGGAACATATAATAAAATAAAGAACATAAATGCATAAGCTGATAATGCTGTATAATGTGCTCCCATTACATTTCCAAGCACATCTTCTTTAACTGCATAAATAATTGCCATTGTAGAAACGACAACTTCCTTCGCTAAAAATCCTGTTAAAAGGGATGCTGCAGCTTGCCACGTTCCGAAGCCGAGCGGTGCAAATAATGGTGCGATAAATCCACCAATCATCGCTAAGTAGCTATCTCCCATATCAACGCCGAATCCTGATGGACCTGCATAGTTTAATAACCAAATAACAACCGAACCACCAAAGATGAATGTACCAGCTTTACGAACAAATCCCTTTCCTTTCTCCCACGTGCTTAGCCATAATGTTTTTGCTTGTGGCACACGGTAAGGCGGTAATTCAATTACGAAAATAGACTTTTCCGCTTTCAAAATTGTAAGAGACATAATTTTTGTAACTAATAACGCAAGAACAATCCCTGCAACATATAAAGAAAATACAACAGTCGCCTGACTATGCGGGAAAAATACGCCCGCAAATAATGCATATACAGGTAATCGTGCTGAACAAGACATAAATGGTGTTACTAAAATGGTAAGTAAACGTTCTTTTTCCTGTTCAATCGTTCTCGCAGCCATGATACCTGGAACGTTACATCCAAAACCGATAATCATCGGAATAAAAGCTTTTCCGTTTAAGCCGAAAAACTCCATAATTCTATCCATAACAACTGCAATTCGCGCCATATACCCTGAGTCTTCTAATAATGAAATAAAAAAGAATAGTGCAAAGATTTGTGGTACGAATACTAATACAGCACCAACACCGGCAATAATACCTTCTGTAACTAGTGCTTGAATAAAATCAGAAGCTCCAATACTTGTAAGTCCAGCCGTCACCCAATCCGTAAGCTGGCCACCAAAAAACTCATCTAACATATCCGATAAAGGTGTACCAATCCACGTAAACGTAACCTGAAAAATAAAAAACATAACTGCTAAAAAGATTGGAAGTCCTAAAATTTTATGTGTAATTAATCTATCAATTTTTTCTGAAAAAGGAATTTTCCCTTCTTTCTCATGCTTCATAACATTTGTTTTTAACTTTTCAATATACGCTTCACGAGTTTTGTAAATGTGCTCTTCTAACGTACAATCAAGTCTTCCTTCTAAGCGAGATCGAATGGCTATGAGTTCCTTATAAATTGGTAATGCTTTCATTTCTTTTTCTACTACTTCGTTATTGCTTAAAAATTGAAGTGCTAACCATCTCGGATGCTCGTAATTCGCTGTCTCTAAAAGAGCAATTACTTCTCCAATTCCTTCATCCATTTGTACACCATATGAAATAAGGAATGGCTTTTTCTCTTTTTTGTCATTTTCTTTAAGAGTCGTAAGCAGTTCTTCACAGCCTTTTCCACTTCTTGCAACAACAGGAACGACTGTTACACCTAATAGCTCTGATAATCGTTTTACATCAATGACAATTCCTCTTTGCTTCGCCACATCAACCATGTTTAAACCAATTGAGACTGGCTTACCAAATTCAATTAACTGCAACGTTAAATGCATATTTCTTTCAAACTGCGAGGAATCTACGATATTTAACATATGATTAAATTCTTCTGTTAATAGAAAGTTTGTTACAACACCTTCATCACGTGAAACTGGATTTAAATCATACACACCTGGCAAATCAATTAATGTTCCTTGTCTATCTTTTAATTTACCAATCTTCTTTTCTACTGTTACACCGCTCCAGTTTCCTACGTATTCATAAGAACCAGTAAGTGCATTAAATAATGATGTCTTCCCTGTATTCGGATTCCCTAGCAAAGCTACCTTATTCACGCTAATTCCACCTTTATCATTTTCGCGTCACAATGACGAATACTAATTAACTGTCCACGACACTCCAATGTACAAGGACCTTTGAACATCGCTTTCTGTTTCAGGCGAAGTTCGCTTCCTTCAGCAAGACCGAAAGCAGCTAGTCTACGCTTTAATAGCTGATCTAAAGACTGAATACTTTTTACTAACACTTTCTCTCCAATTTTAATATCTACTAAGCTCATAACCTTCCCCCTCAGAAGAGAATGATAATTATTTTCAAAAAAATTATACCACACCCAATTTCTCTTGTACTATACCCTTTTGCTTCATATTTATTAACATTTCGCTACAATTCTATTTCAATTATTGTCATACTGTATTCGTTTGCCATTCTCATCCATTTCGCTTACAATAAACAATAACAAATAAAGAATTTCGTTATCACTGGGGGAGCCATGCCGCTGAGAGGGAACACTTCGTTCCGACCCTTCGAACCTGTTAGTTAATGCTAACGCAGGGATTGTGCAAACGTCCGAAATACATACCTCATTTTTATTTACGTATTTCGTATCCTCCTATGATATCTATTCTTTTTTGTACAACTTGGATTTAGGGGGAGACAACATGCGTAACACCAATTTACAAGCGATGATCGAATCTGCTATTCTTGCAGCCTTCGCCATGATTATCGATATTTTACCATTATCACTTAAACTTCCAACAGGCGGTTCTATCTCATTCGCTATGATTCCTATTTTTATTATTGCTTACCGCTGGGGCTTTAAATCAGCTTTCTTAGGCGGTTTAGTTTGGGGACTATTACAAATTGTCGTGGGAGATGCTTATATTTTAACACCTGTTCAAGCATTCATTGAGTACTTCATTGCCTTTGCTTTTATCGGATTTGCTGGCTTATTCTATCGTCCAATTCAAAAAGCACTTTTAACATCCAATGAAAATAGCTTAGAACAATCAAATTTAGGTAACCGTAAAGACAAACCTTCATCAAAACAAAATCAGGGTAAGAAAGTCCTTGCTTATATTATCCTTGCTACATTTATCGGTAGCTTTGCTCGCTATTTCTGCCACTTTATTGCCGGCATTATTTTCTGGGGACAATATGCGCCGAAAGGTCAATCAGCTGTGTTATATTCATTAATCGTAAATGGAAGTACAATGCTTGGTTCTTTTATTTTATGTACCGTTTTACTTATATTTTTATTTATCACTTCACCACGATTATTCAAGAGCATCAGTGCTTATCAAATGAATACACAAAAAAAGGGCGCTTAATGAGCGCTCTTTTTTCATATCGTAATATCAATTAAAAATACAATAAATGCGCAAAAGAAAATAAATACCATTATACTTAGCCAATTGCTATGCACGGTTCATCGACTCCTTACATAACCTCATTTTCTAAACAAATTATACTGATTAAAAATAAAGATTAGGTAAAGATAATATGAAAATAAATTAAAAAAGCATAGATCATATTGTCTACGCTTTTTTCGGTAAATAGAAATAAAATAATACACCATCTTCTGTATTTTCTGCCCCATATTCAGCATCATGTAGTTCTAAAATATTCTTTGAAATAGCAAGCCCAAGCCCCGTCCCACCTTGTGAACGCTGACGAGCTGTATCCACGCGATAAAAACGATCCCAAATTTTATCTAATTGCTCTTCTTCAATATGAGTACCTTTATT
Source organism: Bacillus cereus group sp. MYBK95-2 (assembly GCF_051915225.1). NCBI lineage: Bacteria > Bacillati > Bacillota > Bacilli > Caryophanales > Bacillaceae > Bacillus > Bacillus cereus group sp. MYBK95-2. The sequence continues at coordinate 1,241,369 of NZ_JBQAEH010000001.1, forward strand.
TTCAATGCACACTTTTATACGATTCTTCTCATCTATTGTAGAAATAATAATATCCTCTTTATTTGGTGTATATCGTATAGCATTCGTAATGAAGTTCACGATGACTTGTTCAATCCGGCCTTGATTTGCAATCACTTCAAATGAACTTATATTTTTATGAATATGAAGTTCTTTTTTCTCTATTTCCACAGATAGATGTTCACATATACCTTCAATTACTGTATCAATATAAAACGAATCTTTTTTCATTTTATATGTACCAGATTCAAATTTAGCTAACTCAAGCATATCCAAAATTAACGTATCCATTTTGTCTACTTCTCTCTCCATTGCCTGAAAATAATACTCTTTTTTATGTTCAGCTACCCCGTCTTTTAAAATAGAAATACAGCTTTTCATAATACTTAGCGGTGTTTTTAATTCATGTGAAACACCAGAAATGAATTCTTTTCGCGTCTTTTCTAACTTTCTTTCCTTTTCAATATCTTCTTCTAACTGTCCAATATGCGAATGGAGTTTATTTGATAGCACATTAATATTTTTCGATAAATCTCCAATTTCATCTTTCGAAGTAATCGGTATTTTTTCTGTGAAGTCTAAATGCGCTATTTTCTTTGTTGTATCATTTATTTTCAATAATGGCTTTGCAATTTGTTTTGAGTAATAGAACGAAGCTAAAAAAATAAGAACGACTACAAATGCAATGATATAGATATAATAATCTTGCACCATTTGTACAGCTTCATCTACCGGCTGTAAAGAAGCCATCGCATAAATATATGTTACCGATCCGTCTTTTTCTTTTATTGGTTTCATTAATAATTTATATTTTATATCATTCTTTTCGTAGTCCATTGTCTTTGTTGAATACTCTATTTGATTACTCTCTTTTAGTAACACATCCGTTTGAAATTCTTTTATACTATCCAAAAATAAAGTGTTTTTATAAATTGGATTTACGGGGCCTTTTACATCTGGAAACTGTACTTTCGTAACACGCCCTCCTATGTAAACATCTGGTTCTTGAGCAGCTTGCTCCCGAACAGCCGGCTTCTTTTCCTTACCAACTTGTTCCACAGCTGCTTTCTTTTTCTCCTCATTTAATTTACTCATTTTCTCATTAAATGCTTTTTCTAACGGTTTATTAGATCCGCTTAAATTCTGCTTAGATAAAGAAAAAGAGAATGGAATAAAACTATCTTCTTTTCTCAATCCAGAAAAATAAATTTCTTGCCCTAAAAAATGCTCCGATAATTTATTATCAATCTCCTCTATATTGACGAGATTGCCTAAAGGAATTTTAAATATTTGTTGTCCAAAGCTCTTTTGTTGCCTACGATCTATCGTTACCTCAAAATAAAAATCATCTGCATGTTTTAAATTCCCGTTCTTATCTAATGTCGTAATCCACGTATTATTTTCTCTTAAAAAGTCTTGCTCTAGTTTCTGAATTTCTTCTGCATTTCCTGCATGATTTAAATAGTTCTTCTCAAAGGAATTTAAATTCACTTTAATATCTTCCACTTTTCGATTCGCATAATATTGTTTAAAAAATATCGTTTGTCCAATAAATATCGTCGCTAAAATTAACATGCATAATGCTGTTGTAAGAGTAAATAATTTTAGAACAATCCCTTTTCTCATATATTCCCCTCAAATTTATAACCAGTTCGTACTACAGTTGTAATATACTTTGCTTTCTCTCCTAATTTATTTCTTAAATTACGAATATGGCTATTCACCGTTCGATCATCGCCAGCAAATTCATATCCCCAAATTCTTGAAATGAGTTGCTCTCGCGTTAAAACAATTCCTTGATTTTTCATGAAATACGCTAATATTTCAAATTCTGTATGCGTTAAATTAATATCGGTTCTATCTACCGTAACAGTGCGAGACGGAAAATGAACGTGAATACCGTGGATTGATAATGTATCATCTTCATTCTCTAAAAGTTGCTTTGTCACTTTTCTGCTTTCTAATAACCTTTTCGCTCTTGCTAATAAAATTGGCGGACTATACGGCTTCGTCACATAGTCATCTGCCCCAAGTTCAAAACCAAGTAACGTATCGTCTTCATCTACGCGCGCCGTCAGCATAATAATAGGCACCTCGGACGTCTTTCGAATTCTTCGGCAAACAGACCATCCATCGAGTTCTGGCAACATAATATCTAAAATAACTAAATCAACCTCTTCTTCTTCAAATACAACTAAAGCCTCTTTCCCGTCCCTCGCTTCAAACACTACATATTGCTCACTTAAAAAATAATCTTTTAATATTTCACGTAATATGTCTTCATCTTCAACAATTAAAATATTTTTTGACATAATTTATATATCCCCCTCCCGCTTTCAGAAACTATAATTTCACTTTGAATAACTGCCAGTTAACTTCGCCTCGATAATATATCTATCTGGTGCATTCCCTATATAATTAAATGGGTAACAAGTTGTCAGTGTTAATATCGGTTCTTCTTTTTTTATAATAACAGTACGATCATCCGCATGAGTAATCCATGTCTTTTGAATTTCATATGTGTACGTTTTATTATCATACTCTAAAACAAGGGTATCCTTTTCTTTCAACTCTCCTAAATCTGTAAATACAGTATCTCGATGTCCACTTAGTACAGTATGTCCCCCTCCAGATGGAGTTGTCGTTAAATCACTAACGAACATACCCACTCCTTTTTTCAAAGTCGTATCATCCGCTCCCCAATATATAGAAAACTTCTTCTTTATTTTTGGTATGTTTAACATCGCTACCTTTTCTCCTTCTTTATGTTCTGTTTGAGAAGAAGGCACTTGAGAAGTTACAGGTGTTTCACGAGAAAGTTGAGTATCTTGTATATTTTTAAGACTCTTTATTTCTTCTGCAGTTAATTGCCCGGCAGAGCTTCTTCCTTTATACCATTCCACAGCATAATAGGATCCCATGAATAGCCCTATAGCCATCAATATGATACCGATATAATTGAGTAACTTCATTCTTCATTCCTCCATGCCAAAAATGGTAGGAGTAACCTACCATTTTTAATATATGAAATTATCCCATTCTTTATAGGAAAATATTTTATTTACGCTTTAATCTTATTGCGACGATTCAAACCAAATAATGTACCTACCGCTACAAGACATGCACTTAATCCCATCATTGCTACATTATTTGATGCTGTATTTGGTAATTTTTCACCTTGTACAACTGGCTTTGCTACTTCTTTTTTAGCTACTTCATTCTTTTGCTCGGCTTTTATCGCTGCTTCTTTTTTTGCCATATCGTTTTTTAACTGTTCTTGCGCTATTCTCTTTTTCTCTTCTTCACTTTTTTTCTCAGCTTTTATTGCTTCCTCTTTTTTAGCCATATCACTTTTTTCTTGTACTTGCGCTGCTTGCTTTTTCTCCTCATCACTCTTTTGCTGTTCCTTAATTGCTTCTTCTTTTTTAGCTTTATCTTGTTGCACTTGCGCTTCTTCCTTTGTTACTGTTCCAGTATCTGCACTCGCTACTGAAGAATATCCTACTGTTAAAAGTGCCATTGCACAAATTGGTAATAGTCTCTTTTTCATTTTCATTCTCTCCTTATATTTTATTCACATCAACTCGCACCGGATGTATTACTAGAATAAGCAAGAGATATAAATATAAGATGCAGATGAAATATATTTCATTTAAAGATTTCATTGTAGAAAAAGAAAAAAACATCGCAATATGTACGATGTTTTTTTCGGGTGTGTGTCTCAATTATTTACATGTTACTTTCGCGTGATTTGGAAGTAGAACGGGCTGGAGCGATAACTAATTGTCTCGGCTCAGTTTTCTTGAAGTGATTTTTGACGTTACACTTACGACGTTGAACAACCCACGCTTTAATAGGGTTTGTTAAAATAATCTTTTGCTCTTCGTTAGGGGCCTCTTCTTCAAACCTACAACTCTCGCTCCATTTATTCCATTTCATTGTAAATTTAGAAGAAGAATGATCATCTTCACGATCAAACAAGTGCAAAAAATCCATTTTTCCATCTAGCATTACGGTGTTACTAGTCGCTAAAAAAGAAAAGGTCGTCCAACGTTTCTCCATGCCCTCCTACTCCTTTTTCACATATAGAGTGCCTAAAACTTAATTTACCTAAAATATGCTTGCCTTTTACCTTACACCCATAGTTTATCCAAAATGCTATTATGCAACTATCGATTTGCCTTACAACTACCTTACATTTTTGTAAGAAACAAAAAAACCTTCACTCTATATAATGAAGGTTTCTTACTTTTTATCTATATGATCTCTCATATCATCAAGTCCAGCTTCTTTTAGCTGCGACATCATACCGTGCGAAATTGCTCCTAACACTAAAGTCATTCCAATTAATGAAATACGAATCGCAGGTACATCAATTACGTAAGCCAACAGGCCAAGAACAATTGTTAAAAGTAATGCTTTTATAAATGTTACACTTGTGTACTGTTTCTTCTTCATCATATTCACCCTTTATGGAAGCGTTTTCTTAATATACTTAGTATATCATATCATCAGATGATTTTGTCGTTATCTTTGTAAAAAATTACTATCTCCTTTGACTTTTTCTATTCTATCCTTTACAGTCGAAATGTTCGCAAGTTTTACACTGTAGGAGGATTACAATGAATATTGAAATAAAAGACACTTTAATTTCTGAAGAACAATTACAAGCAAAAGTTAAAGAATTAGCACTTCAAATCGAACGTGACTTTGAAGGAGAAGAAATCGTAGTTATCGCAGTATTAAAAGGTTCATTCGTATTTGCTGCTGATTTAATTCGTCACATCAAAAATGATGTAACAATTGACTTTATTTCTGCATCTAGCTACGGAAATCAAACAGAAACAACAGGAAAAGTGAAACTACTAAAAGATATCGACGTAAACATTACTGGCAAAAACGTAATTGTCGTAGAAGACATTATCGATTCTGGTTTAACACTTCACTTCTTAAAAGATCACTTCTTTATGCATAAACCAAAAGCGTTAAAATTCTGTACGCTACTTGATAAACCTGAGCGTCGTAAAGTGGACTTAAAAGCTGAATATGTTGGCTTCCAAATTCCAGACGAATTTATCGTTGGCTACGGTATCGACTGTGCAGAAAAATATCGTAACTTACCATTTATCGCTTCAGTTGTAACGGAATAATATAATAAAATAAACTTTCATCAATTACTGGTGGAAGTTTATTTTCTATCACAATTCGTAAAAGACAAAGGGAGAGAAAAAAATGACAAAGACAAAATTTGAAAAAGTACTCCTCATCGTAAATCCGAAAGCTGGACAAGGTGACTTACATACAAATTTAACGAAAATCGTACCATCTCTTGCCGCAGCTTTTCCTGACTTACATATCCTTCATACGAAAAAGCAAGGTGATGCAACAAAATATTGCCAAGAGTTTGCTAGTAAAGTAGATTTAATTATCGTCTTTGGTGGTGACGGCACTGTATTTGAATGCACAAATGGCTTAGCACCTCTTGAAACTAGACCTACACTTGCAATCATTCCAGGCGGAACTTGCAACGACTTCTCTCGCACACTTGGCGTTCCGCAAAACATTGCAGAAGCGGCAAAACTTATTACAAAAGAACATATAAAACCAGTTGACGTTGCAAAAGCAAATGGACAACATTTCTTAAACTTCTGGGGGATTGGTCTCGTATCTGAAGTATCAAACAATATCGATGCAGATGAAAAAGCAAAGCTTGGTAAAATCGGTTACTATTTAAGCACAATTCGAACTGTAAAAAATGCTGAAACATTCCCAGTAAAAATTACTTATGACGGACAAGTATATGAAGACGAAGCTGTCCTTGTCATGGTTGGAAATGGTGAATATCTTGGTGGTATTCCATCCTTTATTCCGAACGTAAAATGTGATGACGGAACACTTGATATTTTCGTAGTCAAATCAACAGGTATTCAAGCATTTAAAGATTACATCGGAAAGAAACTATTCGAGGATTCAAATGAAAATGACATCTTCCACGTAAAAGCAAAATCCATTCATATTGAAACGAAAGAAGAAAAAGAAGTAGATACAGATGGAGAAAGTTCGCTTCATACACCTTGTCACATTGAATTATTACCAGGACACTTTACGATGATTTATAATCCTGCGGTTGTGTAAAGAAAAAAACGAGTGCTAGCACTCGTTTTTTCTCTTCTAATCTAGCTATGTCTTTGAATCATTTCTTGTATTTCTTTAACTCTCTCTAAAGTAATTCCATTTCTTTGTTCGATTGCTAAAGGATGCTCGGTTGGCTCTAATTCAACATACGGTGCCGTTCCAACTTCTCTTATATGTACATTTGTTTTTAAATTTAATGTTTCTGGATAAACTGGTATTTCTACAGATAACCAACCAAAATAAGGATCACTATTTTCTCGGCCTCTCTCATCCCACTTTTCTAATACTTCATCATAACTTTCTTTACTAAGTGATACCCACACAGTCCATATGAAATTTTCGTGGTAATCAATGATAGGAAGCTCTAAACAACCTCTAATAAAATAGAAGAATGGCTTGTTTGCATACTCTAGTTCTTTTTATGTACAATGAAGGAAAGAAGCACCTTCATATAAGGGAGAGGACAAACTTTGTTCAACCAACAGTTAGTTAATTTACGCATTGATTTTGCATTTAAACAATTGTTTGGTACGAATGGTAGCGAAGATATTCTAATTGCATTTTTAAATGCTATGTTACAAGAGTCTTTAGAGTCGCCCATTGCTTCTCTACAACTAGAAGATCCACATTTACACAGGGAATATGAAGAGGATAAGTTATCTATTTTAGACATTTCAGCGACATTAGACACAGGAACAAAAGTCAATGTAGAAATACAACTCAATAATAATCACGATATGGTTAAACGCAGTTTATATTATTGGGGAAGACTATACACATCTCAACTACAAAAAGGGATGCCCTACAGTGCACTTCACAAAACCATCACCATAAACTTACTAAACTTCGTAATGTTTTCGGAACACCCAGCCTTCCATACAACGAGCATATTATGGAATACACAACAAAAAAAAATCCTGAGTGAAGACATAGAAATCCGCATTATAGAAATTCCAAAGTTAACTGAACAATGGCATGAAGAAAAAGTAAATCCGTGGAAAGATCCATTTGTTCGTTGGCTTTTATTGCTTTCAGCAAATGAGGATGAGCACTTAACTAAACTATTGGAGGATATTGCTATGAACCAAGACCCTATTTTACAAAAAGCAATAAATAAATGGGAACGTATGAGTCAGGATTCTTCTTTCCGACAAGCCTATGACGCAAGGGAGAAAGTTTTAATGGATGAAGCAGCAAAATTCGCCCATGCAGAGACAGAAGGAATTAAAAGAGGAATGGAACAAGGAATTAAAAAAGGGCTTGAAAAGGGTATTGAAAAAGGCATTCAACAGGGCATTGAAAAAGGTCGAAAAGAGGGAGTCCAACAGGGGCAATTTCAAATGATTAAGAATATGTATGATCTTGGTATACCACTTGAAACGATTGCTAAGGCAAGTAAATTAAGTTTGCATGAGATTGAGCATATTTTAGGACATAAATAGTGATAAAAAAAGAGCTTGAATAGTTTCAAGCTCTTTTTTATCAACTCTCCTCGATATCATCCAATTGAGTCTTATAACATTTATCACACTCTGGACTCGTAGGAAGAATCCCTCTTTCATCAGGTAATAAAACCCTCAAAACTTCTCGATCCATCTCTGCGAAAGACTTCATAATAATGGGATATCTTTCTCTAAAAAGGTTAACATCCATACAGTTTTTCCTTTATCGTTCATCAGTAGCACTTTATGGTTTAACTTCCAAGCCACTTCACTAACATGATGAAACATCTTTGTTAATACGCCTTAATCAATTTCAAGCCAACCCATTCCCATAGAAAGAAATAACACTCCATTTAAATACCATTTTCATGCACACCTCATTTTAACTAAAAAAAGCGAAAGAGAACATAATTTTCACTACGCTCTCTTTCGCTTTTTCAAAAACTGTATACCTTATTTTCATTTACTAACAATCCTGAAATAAGAACGAACTGTTAAGCAATAATAACCAATATAAATAACACTATACACCCCGATGCTAATTAGTAACGGAACTGCAATTTCATACGGAATAACTGTCGCTAATCCTTTGAGCGCAAATAAAGTGTGTAATATACCAACTACTAAAGGAATAAAGAAGATAAATCTCATTTGCTTCGCAATGGCTTTTTTCATTTCTTTTTTCGTGACACCGAGTTTTCGAAGAACGATGTAACGTTCACGATCTGCATGTGCTTCTGTTAATTTTTTGAAATAAATAATAGAGCCTGTTGCAAGTAAAAATACAAGTCCTAAGAATATACCACTAAACATCATTAACCCTGACGTTTCAATACCGCTGCGGAATATTGTATAGAAGTCACTGAATTGCTCTCTTCCTTCTGCATCTTCTTCCGATATTACTTTCTTTAATTTCTCCGTTAACACTTTACTATTTCTTTCGTCTTTCACATCAATATTTTTCACAGTATGAGAGCCAATTGTCTTCTTTGCTTGCTCATACACTTCATCCGGAACGACAACTAGAAGTTCATATAAGTTTGTAATGTTTTTTGCTTGTACATCTTTCACTTGTACTGGTGCTACTTCTTCAATTGGGAATGTAGCTTTTCGATTTTTATATACGCCACTATCTCTCTTACCTTCACTGTACATGCCATCAAATGCATACAATTCGTTCTTCTTTAAATCTAGAGTTTCTTCATTTAAATATTTTGCGATTGTATTAAATGATGATTGCGCGATAAGTTCTGTTGTTCTTGATTGTAATGAAGTGCCATCACCGTATTCTCCTACTACTTTTACCGTCTCTAATTCATATTGATGAATGACTTCATTCTGTCCTTCTTTTAAAATCTCATTTACTTTACGATCTAATTCCATATCTTTCTTTTCATAAGAATAACTAACTGGATGATATTTCTTCGCCTGCATATATGTGTTGTAATACATCGTTACAGAAGTTCCAACCGCCGTTAACGTTACTGCGCTTAATACGGCAATTGTTGCTAACGATTTTGCATTTCCTTTAATGCGGTATAGTAACTGAGACGTCGTAACCATTTTCATTCCGTTATAAAATGCGGATTTTTTATTTCGCACTCTTTTTAATGCAAAAACGGTAAAGAACATAAATAATAAATACGTTCCAAGTACTGTCGCTAATAAAATGTAAAGTGCAAGGGGCATAAAGTTATCACCGCTCACATTTTTAATAGCCGTTACTGACAAGAAATAACCTGATCCAATTAATAATAAAGAAATGAAAGCCATTATTTTCGAACCTTTTGGCATGACTTCGCCTTCGTTATCTGCACGGAATAGCTCGATTAACTTAAATTGATAAATAACGCGGTATCCTTTAAACGATGTGTATAAAATGATGAGACAAAAAATAACTGTTGTATCTATAACCGCTCCAACTGGTACTTCAAAATGAACATTTACATGTAGCTCTAACATATTTAAAAGTAGCTTTAGGAATCCTTTTGAAAGTAAACTACCAATTACAATTCCGATTACTAATGATAATAAACCCATTAACATATTTTCATAAAACAGCATTTTACCTATTTCTTTTTTTCGAATACCGAGTAAAGAATAAAGACCTATTTCTTTCTTACGCTTTCGTGTAAAGAAACCATTCGAATATATAATAAATATTGCAACGAAAATAATGAGCATTACGCTCGCAAGCTGGAATCCTCGTCCAATGTTATCTCCAGCTTCACTTATTTGTGAATTGTATTGCAACGCCTTAAACGTAAAATAAATGACGATGCTAAAAATCATGGAAGCAAAGTATATAAAATAATCTTTAAAATTTCGTTTTATATTACGAAGGGCGATGCTAGATAAGCTCATTTGCCGCACCCCCAGAGATTGAAGACATCATATCAATAATTTGTTGGAAGAACTGTTTTCTTGTCATCTCTTTGCGATGTAATTCTTTATATAACTTTCCATCTTTAATAAATACAACTCGTTTACAATAACTTGCCGCAAACGCATCATGCGTTACCATTAAAATCGTTACAAGATCTTTTTCATTTAATGTCTTCATACTTTCTAATAAATCCGTCGCTGACTTCGAATCAAGCGCACCAGTTGGCTCATCTCCAAAAATCATACTTGGATTTGTTACAATCGCTCTTGATGCCGCGCAGCGTTGTTTTTGTCCGCCTGAAGCTTCATACGGATACTGATTTAAAATATGATCTATCCCAAACTTCTTTGCAATCTCCTCAACGCGAGATTCTACTTCTCTCGCCTTCACCTTTGATAAAGCAAGTGGCAATGCAATATTTTCTCGCACTGTTAACGTATCTAATAAGTTATAATCTTGAAAAATAAATCCTAAATGATTACGGCGAAAAAGTGCCAATTCATCATCATTCATCTTCACAATATCTTTTCCATCAATTAAAATCTCACCTTTTGAAGCCGTATCAATAGTAGAAAGAACATTCAAAAGTGTCGTCTTACCAGAACCAGACGGTCCCATAATACCGACAAACTCTCCTTCTTTCACTTGCAGTTGAATATCTTTCAACGCTTCAAACGTATTCCCGCCTGTATCATATATTTTCGAAATCCCTTTCGCTTCTAACATTGTTTTCATCTATTTGTACCTCCTGTTATAATTCGTGATGTTCTCTTTAAGCAACAGAATTCAGTATAGATACATTTTCTTAACAAATAGTAATGGGGTTTCTTAATATTTTCTTAAAAAGAAAAATCCAAAATCATAAGAATTGATTTTGGATTTAATATAGTTAAAATATTAAATTACATTTCGAACAAAAAGGAGCCGAATTCCCTTTTCTAATTTTCGCATCACATTTTGGGCAATATACATATCGCTCTTCTATCATTTGTCGCTCTATCATATGTAAGGATACTATTCTCATACTGCACATAATCCCAATTAATATAAGGCTAACAATGAGTAGCATACCTCTCGCCCTCCCCCTTTATCATTTTACCATAAAATAACAAACCCGATTCTCTCATCTAGAACCGGGTTTATACTTACAATCCTAACTTCACCTTCGCGCCATCAGGAATTATTTCTTCTTCTATTTGTACCTTATCGTGCACAGACTTTCCTCTCGTAATTACATGCCAGTAGGAACCTTTTTGTAATGTATCCACTCCATCAATTGTTATCTCTTTTTCGTTTCCATCCTTATCATATGTGTTCACTGTGTATGCACGGCCTTTATTTCCACCTAAATCTTTTCCATCGTTATCAATTACCGCATAACGATATTCTAATTTAAGAAACGGATTCATGGAATCTACTGTAGCACTCCCATTTAACAAATATGCCGCTCCTGCTATGATGACAAGTAATGATCCTAAAATAAATCTTTTCATCTATATTCCGCCTTTCATTATGTTTTTCTATAAGACCTTTCTAAGTATAGAGAGCATTTCTTAATAAAAACTCGTGCGGTTTCTTAACTTTTTCTTAATGTCACAGGGCTTTGCATCAGCACTTCGATAAATAAAGCCATATTAATAATAAAAGGAGGCTGCCGCCTCCTTTATTTACTCATCACTGTATTTCTTTTTTGTCTGTAAAAATAAAACACACTCACAATCAATGCAATACTCCCGCCAAAATACAAACCATACTCTATCGCAGCTGCTACAATCCTTTCAATATGTTGTCCAAATAAAGAACCGAGCACAAAATAAACGAGTGTCCAAACAAATCCTGTCGTATAGGAATACAAAGCATATATCCGAAATGACATGTTATTCATCCCAACTAAATACGGTACGATATGTCTTACAACTGGTATGAAATAGCTTGTAACTAACGCGTACTGTCCGTATTTATCAACCATTTCTTGTGATTTCATCAAATACTTCGCTTTTTTCTTTTTCATTAATTTATGGAGTACCTTCGTTCCAAAAACCTTCCCTAATATATATCCTAAAGAAAGCCCTGATACAACACCTAAATATGTTAATACGAATGAAGGAACAACACTTAATATACCTACTGAAGATACGAAACCACCACTCATAACAATCATTTCATCTGGAATTGGCATACCGATAATCCCTAACCATAAACAGAAAAATAAAGCCCAATAACCGTATTGTTCAATATAAGATAATAATTCATGTAATTCCATTATGCATATGCTCTCCTTAGTTCTTTTTTGCAACTAAAGACGTAGGCTGGCGGGAAATTAAGCCATACTTTTTCTAGTGTAATTTCAGGGAAGAAATGCTGTATAAACCCTTTTTTCACAAGTGAATATTGAAATGTAATGAACTCACCATTCTCATGTATCGCTTCCATCGCATTATTTAAAATGCGCTTTGAAACTTCTTCTGGTAAAGAAGTGAAAGGCAACCCTGATAAAACGTAATCAATGCATTCTATATTGTGCTCCCCCATATACTTCTTTATATTTTCAGCTGAACCGTGTACAACAATGACATTCTGCTCATCTTTAAACTTTCTTTTTAATTCTTTGAAAAATACTTCATTAATTTCAATAAGAAGAAATATCGTTTCCTTCTTTTTTCTCTTCATAATCTCTTTCGTAAAAACCCCTGTGCCAGGCCCTAACTCTACAATACATTTCGCTTTATTAAAATCAATTACATCGACCATTTTCTTTGCTAATATTTTTGAACTTGGCGCAATTGCACCAGTATGTTTTGGATGCTTTATAAATTCATGTAAAAATGTAATGAGCTGCATGTAAACCTCTCCTCATTCGTTCGATAGTTTTTAACTTGTGTCTAAGTATAACTATCGTTTCTTAATAAAAATTGAGGAAGTTTCTTAAGATTTTATGAAGAATAAAAAAAACAGCTATCGCGTGTAGCGATAGCTGCCCCTTATTACTTCGCACTCACGATCTTATAATAAGAACGAACCGTTAAGAAGTAATATCCAATATAGATGACACCGTATACTCCAATACTAATGAGAAGCGGAATCATAATTTCAAATGGTAATATATTTGATAAACCTTTTAGTGCAAATAAACTGTGTAAAATACCGATTACTAACGGAATAGCGAAGATAAAGCTTACTTGTTTTGCGATAGCTTTCTTCATTTCTTGCTTCGTTACACCAACTTTATGAAGGACAATGTAACGATCACGGTCAGCACTTGCTTCTGTTAATTGTTTAAAGTAAATGATTGAGCCTGTTGCTAATAGGAATACTAATCCTAAGAATAACCCAATAAACATCATTAAGCCTGTCGTTTCAAGCCCCATTTGGAATCCTGTATAGAAATCGTTAAATGGTTTTAAAACTTCTGATTCTCCAGCTGGCATAATGCTTGCTAATTTTGCTGTTAACTCTTTACTATTTCGCTCACCTTTTACATCAATATTTTTTACAGTACGCGTTTCGTTTACTTGTTTCACTTGCTCATATGTTTTATCAGGAACGATTACAAATAGTTCATTTAAATTTGTAAGGCTTCTATTATTTACACCTTTAATTTTTAATTCTTTTGACTCATTTCCAACAGGGAATACAGCTGTATTTCCTGTATAAAGAGGACCAAAATCAAGTTTCTCAATATATAAGCTATCATATACGAAAGCTTCATTCGCACTCAAATTTACAGGTTCTACATCTAAATGTTTCACATGTTTATTAAAGCTTGATTGAGAAATAAGCTGGTACTGATTCGTAACATTATAGTGTGTGTTCAGAACTTGATCAGCTCTTTCACCTTTAAATGTTCCTTTCACAGGAATCATTTCAACTTCTGATTCATATGTGACTGGGTGATTATTCTTCTCTCCAGCAAGTATTTCATTTACTTTTTTATCTAATGCTGCATCTTTTTTCTCATAGGAATAACTATACGGCGCAGCAACTTTTGATTGCGTAAATGTATTGTAATACATCGTAACTGACGTACCAACCGCTGTTAATGTAACTGCACTTAAAATAGCGATTGTCGCCAATGATTTCGCATTTCCTTTAATACGATATAGTAACTGCGATGTCGTTACCATATTCATACCATTATAAAATGCTGACTTATTATTTCTTGCACGTTTCAATACAAATACTGTGAAGAACATGAACAGTAAATAAGTCCCTGCTACTGTCGCTAATAAAATATATAATGCAACGACCATAAAGTCTGCATACATAACTGCTTTCATGTACATTAGCGCTAAAAAATAACCTGAACCGATTAAGAAAACTGAAATTAATGCCATGATGACAGATCCTTTTGGCATTGCTTCTCCTTCACGTTCTGCACGGAAAAGTTCAATTAACTTAAAGCGATAAATTAAACGATATCCTTGAAGTGATGTATATAAAATAATCACAAAGAAAATAATTGCTGTATCAATAATAGCAGCCATCGGTACTTCAAAATGAACATTTAAATTTAATCCCATCATATTTACTAATAACTCAAGGAATAATTTCGAAAGGACACTACCAATCGCAATCCCGATTACTAATGACATTAATCCCATTAACATATTTTCATAAAAGAGCATTTTACCAATTTGTCTTTTACGAATACCTAATAACGAATATAAGCCAACTTCTTTTTTACGTTTACGTGTAAAGAATCCGTTCGAATATATAATGAACACTGCTACGAAAATGATAAGCATCACACTGGAAACTTGGAACGCTCCGCTAATCTTTTTAGAAGCTTCTGCTGCTTTTTCCATTTGTGAATTATATTGCAGTGCTTTAAATGTAAAATAAATAACGATACTAAAAATCATAGATGCGAAATATACAAAGTAGTCTTTAAAGTTCCGCTGTATGTTGCGGAGGGCAATGCTAGATAAGGTCATCAGCCATACCTCCAGAAATAGAAGACATTACGTCAACAATTTTTTGGAAGAACTGTTTACGCGTTGATTCACCACGGTGCAATTCTTTATATAGTTCACCATCTTTAATGAAAATAACTCGTTTACAATAACTTGCTGCAAATGCATCATGCGTTACCATTAAAATTGTTGAGTTATCATATTCATTTAATGACTTCATACTTTCAAGTAAATCTGTTGCAGATTTAGAATCAAGCGCTCCAGTTGGCTCGTCCCCGAAAATCATACTTGGATTCGTAACGATTGCACGTGATGCTGCGCAGCGCTGCTTCTGTCCACCAGATACTTGATATGGGAACTGACTTAAAATATGATCAATGCCAAATTTCTTTGAGATTTCAAGAACGCGGCGATCAATCTCACTCGCTTTCACCTTTGATAACGCAAGTGGTAAAGCAATATTCTCTTTCACTGTTAACGTATCTAATAAGTTATAATCTTGGAAAATGAAGCCTAAATGATCGCGGCGGAATAATGCTAACTTATCATCATTCATTTTCACAATATCTTTTCCATCAATTAAAATTTCACCGTTCGTCGCATTATCAATTGTAGAAAGAACATTTAGTAAAGTCGTCTTACCAGAACCAGAAGGTCCCATAATTCCAACGAACTCACCTTCTTTTACTTGTAAGTTAATACCTTTTAACGCTGCAAATTTATTACCACCCGTGTCATATACTTTTTCAATATTTTTTGCTTCTAATACTGTTTTCATCTCGACATCCCTCATTTCTTCTATTCTCTATTTTCAACTATATACACTCTCTACTCTTGCCACTATCGATGTTTCTTACACAAACATGACAGTTATGTAAGGCACATAAGTAAAGAAATCAAAAAGTTAACGTAATGAATTAAAGTACTTTGTTACTATAACATTGGGATATCATACCATCCATTCATTCTCCTTACAGGAACATTACAATTTTGTAAGGTGAAAAATGCACCTACAAAGTTGTGCACGAAATGTCGGATGGAGCTATTTCGTTCCTGCTATTCTATGTACAGAGGAGGTCATAATATGGATTCACTTAAAAATATGAATGCTGCAATGCGCTATATTGAAGATAACCTTACGAATGAAATTGATTTTAAAGAAGTTGCGAGGCTAGCTCTTTGTTCTGAGTATCACTTTAAAAGAATGTTTTCGTTTTTAGCAGGTATATCACTATCTGATTATATTCGCTGTAGACGTCTTACTCTCGCTGCCTTTGAACTAAAAAACAGCAATGTAAAAGTCATTGATATCGCTATAAAATATGGATACAACTCACCAGATTCATTCGCTCGTGCATTTCAAAACTTGCACGATATAACACCTTCAGAAGCCCGAAATAGTAGCCATTCTTTGAAGGCTTATTCACCAATGACCTTCCAATTATCCATTCAAGGAGGAAATGAAATGAATTATCGAATTGAAGAAAAAGAGCCATTTCGAATTATAGGTATTACAAAACGAGTACCAATCGTTTTTAACGGTGTAAATAAAGAAATTGCTTCTATGTGGAAAAGTTTAAACCCAGAGTCTATTCAAACATTAAAGTCCCTTTCGAACATTGAACCTACTGGAATTATTAGTGCTTCTACTAATTTTTCTGAAGGAAGAATGGAGGAAAAAGGAGAACTTGATTACTATATTGGAGTAGCCACAACAAAGGATTGTCCAGAGCAATTCGCGCAACTTGAAGTCGCAGCTTCAACATGGGCTATATTTGAAGCTGTCGGTCTATTTCCTGATGCATTACAAAATGTGTGGGGACGTATTTATTCTGAATGGTTCCCTTCTTCGAACTATGAACTAGCGGAAGGACCGGAAATATTGTGGAATGAACAGAAAGATATATCTTCTCCAAACTTTAAAAGTGAAATTTGGATACCGGTTTTGAAGAAGTGATAAAAAAAACAAAGCTGCTCTTCCCTAAAAGGAAAAGCAGCTTTATTTACATTTTCAACTCTTCTTTATAAATACTATATGACTTTATTGTTGATACGATAATACATATTAATATGATTCCAATCCCCATAAAAATATTAAATGGATCTGGAAGCAAAGCCCCGGCATATATACAAAGTGAACCTATTACAAATACCCTCGAAGCAAATCTATGTGTTTTTCTCCAAACTACAGGATTTTCTAATGTCCAGTCCATTCGAATGCCTACTAACCCGTTCGGCTTCGTTTGTTGCATGTAATTACCTAGTACAAGAAACAATGTTCCAAGTCCAAAATTAAATGCAATTGAGCCCGATGCAATATAATTAGACGCTGCTAATAGTGCAAATATGTTACATCCAAATCCGATAAAGAGAATGGCATAATTAATCGCTGAAAGAACTTTGGATTGCTGTGTAGACTTATCTTTTATGAATCCAAAAACTAGCCATATCATATAGAGCACTACCATACTACCTATCGAGAATGAACTTGCTTCTATTTTAGAAAAATATCCATCTACTACTCCTGCTGCATTATAATGGCGTGGAATTTGTTCTGGTAAATATGTCCATACAATATACCATCCAATTGCAATGCCAATAATTAAACTCCATGGTACTACGTGTCTTTTCATCCTCTCTCCCCCATAATTTTTTATTAGGCCCCTATTTCTTTTTTATAAGCAATATATGAATATCCCATCGTTAATCCTACTGCACCAATAATAATTCCAACCATTACGAAAGATTTCCACGCCACTGGTGCAAAAACACTTAAAATCATAATGATCCCCAATGCAACAAACACCTTTCCGCTAAAACGGTGCGTTTTTCTCCACACTTCTTCGTTACTTAATGTCCACGGTGTTTTTATACCTACAAAGTAGTTTGGTTTACATTGTGGTAAATAGTTTCCGATGACTATAAATAAAATACCCACTAATAATTCCGGCACGCGATTAATGAATAAATTGTATCCTAATCCACTTGTAATAATATCTATATTCCCTACAAATAGTAGCAGTAGTATCCCGTTATTCATCATCATAAAAGCTTTAGAAAACTTCTCGTAGTTCGCTTTCTTTGGATCAATCTTTGGTAACACGTTTAGAAAAATATATAAAACAATCATAATTCCAACCATAGAAAGCATTCCATACAATTTAGAAGAATATCCATCTACTTTACCGCCGCTCCAATGCGTTGCAATTGTATCCGGTAAATGTGGCCAAGCAAACGCCCAAGCTAAACAAGTTATAACAATTAATAAGATTGCAAAAAGATGCTTTTTCATTTCCCCTCTTCCCCCTTATTCGTAAATGTAAACACCCAAGTCAATAAATCTTGAAAGACCGTTGTGTTTAAAGAGTACATAACGAATTGCCCTTTCTTTTCATCTTGAATAAGTTCAGCATTTTTAAGTGCATTTAAGTGGTGTGAAATACTTGGTTTTGTCATATTGAAATGTTCAGCAATCTCACCAGCGGTTAGATCGCCTTCTTTTAATAAGTCTAAAATTTTTCGCCTTGTTGGATCTGCTAATGCTTTGAATGCTTGATTCAATGTCTTTCTTCCTTTCGATAATTAGACATTTAGATATTTATCTAAATATTAAACCAATTACCGTTATTTGTCAATTTCATCCAGCGCCCTTTTTACTTTTCTCACTTTTAACCTATACTGTTTACTAGCTTATCTTTCAACATAATGAAAAGACTTGAAACACATGATACACTATAGCTACAATTGTTTTTTTGAGGAGGAATATACATATGTATAAAATTTTAATCGTTGAAGACGATCCAAATATTTCATCATTACTGCAATCTCACATTCAGAAGTACGGTTATGAGGCTGTGGTAGCGGAGAATTTCGATGATATTATGGAATCGTTTAACGCAGTGAAACCACATCTTGTTTTACTTGATGTAAACTTACCGAAATTCGATGGTTTCTACTGGTGCCGTCAAATTCGTCATGAATCTACTTGTCCAATTATTTTCATTTCAGCGCGTGCTGGTGAGATGGAACAAATTATGGCAATTGAAAGCGGTGCGGATGATTACATTACAAAACCATTCCACTACGACGTTGTAATGGCAAAAATTAAAGGACAATTACGCCGTATTTACGGTGATTATGCACCAAATATTTCTGAACGTATCGTTGAAGTAGAAGGTTTAAAACTATTCCCTGAACGTCCAGAAATTCATTTTGGATCTGAACAAGTTCTTTTAACGAAGAAAGAGGCAATTTTAGCAGAAATGTTATTATCTAAATTCCCTCGTACAGCGAGCCGTGAAGATTTATTAGCTGCGCTTTGGGATGACGAAAGTTTCGTTGAGGAAAATACATTAAACGTAAACATTACACGTCTTCGTAAAAAGTTTAATGAGCTTGGCATTGAGAACTCTATTGAAACAGTACGTGGACTTGGATATCGCTTTAACGCAACTTGGAGTGAATAAGCATGAAGCTATTTTTACGTGATCATTTTGCATTTTTTCTACTGTACGTATTAAACTTCGGTATCATTTTCGTTCTTTATGATGCAGTAGACGGATTTCAAAATAATAAATTTTACTTCGTCGTTTTAAGCCTATACTTATTTATTTGTTTCCTCGCTTATCGTTACGTTCGCAATCGTAGAATGTACCATAGATTAAGTGAGCAACCAGAAAAAATGGAAGATGCGTTTATTGAAAGAGCAACTGCTCCGATGCCTCACGGTGTCAATGAACTCGTACGTACGCAGTACCGTTTATTCCAAAAAGAACTACAATCGTATGAAGTAAAACAACAAGAACATCAATTATTCATTAACCATTGGGTACATCAAATGAAGACACCTGTTTCTGTTATGCAGCTTATGGTGCTAGAAATGGAAGACGAGCATTTAATTCCAAAGTTTAAAAAAGAATTAGAGCGTCTAAACCAAGGACTTGATATGGCTTTATACATGGCTAGGTTAAATAACTTCCATGAAGATTTCCATGTCGAGACGATTTCATTAAAAGATACGGTAACAAAAAATATTAACGGATTAAAAGAACTATTCATTCGTAATGGTGTCTTCCCTGTTTTAGAAGTCCATTCTGATTTAAAAGTTGCTTCTGATGCGAAATGGCTAAAATTTATCATCTATCAGTTAATGACAAATGCTGTTCGTTACTCTGGGGAACGCGGAAAGAAGGTATTCTTATCTGCTTACCGAAACGGAAAAGATATTATTTTAGAAGTTCGCGATGAAGGTGTTGGTATTCCGCAAGAAGATATTCGAAGAGTATTTGAACCATTTTACACTGGGAAAAACGGTCGCGCATTCGGAGAATCTACTGGTATGGGCCTTTATATTGTAAGTAAAATTTGTGATTATTTAGGTCACTCTGTCAAACTAGATTCTGAAGTTGGTAAAGGAACGACGATTAAAATCATCTTCCACAACGCTGCAAATAATCAAGCAGAACATACGGAGAAGGTGACCGAAGCATGATCGTAACATATGCAAGCAAAATGTATGAGAACTCACTCTCATACATTTTTTGCAATACAACTACTTCTATATCTTCTAGCCGGAGGTATAATCTATGACATTTTGGCAATTTGCATTTAAAAACGTCACGCGCAACTCAAGAGCTTATTTTGCTTACTTTGTAAGTAGCTCCTTTTCCATTGCTGTGTTCTTTTCGTTTGCTGTTTACTTATTCCATCCGAAATTACAAAACTTTGACATGACCTCTGAAATTTCAGGATTAATGATATTTTCAGAAGTAGTAATTGTATTTTTCTCTTTCTTCTTTTTACTATATTCCATTGGTACTTTTTTAAAAGTTAGAAAAAAACAATTTGGTATTTTGACCATTTTAGGAATATCGAGAAAACAATTACATCGTCTTATTTTTATGGAGAATATGTTAATCGGGATTTTATCTATCTTTTTCGGCATGCAGTTTGGAGTTGTTTTTTCTCAATTTTTCTTATTAGTAACAGCCAAACTTACCCATGTTCCAGGAATATATTTATACGGGCCTACTAACGCGTTTATTTTAACAACCATTGTTTTCCTTAGTCTTTTTATCATTGTATCTGCATTCACACCAATGCTTATTCGTACAAAAAAAGCAGTACACCTTTTAAAAACAAATGGTGGAAAACAAAAAGAAAGAAAACCATCCATACTTGTTTCATTATTTGGTGCGATTTGTTTATTTGGTGGTTATGCGTTAGCTGGAAATCCTAAATATTTCGTATCAGTAAGCCCGCAAATCGGTGTTATATATATGGTTTCAAGTATTTTCGTTATCCCAACGCTTGTTACAATTGGAACATATTTCTTCTTTTCACAAATTAGTTTCTTACTTATTTATATTTTAAAGAAAAGAAGGAAGTTTTATATGAAACGGATTAATATGCTTTGGATTTCGGATTTAGCGAGCCGTATTCGAACGAATATTAATATGCTGTTTATTGTAGCGATGCTATCTACAATTGCTTTCACAATGATTACGTTTCTATATGGATTCGGGAAATTTATTAAGCTAGAGGTGAATAGAACTTCTCCTTTTCCAATTTCTTATTTTTCTTATGATGCGAACCCTTTTGTTACAGAGCATTTAAATTGGCTTGAGCAACAATTACAAAAAGAGCATTTCCCCTATCAAAAAATAAAAGCTGATATATATGAAACACCACTAAAAGAAGATAAAGATATAGCTATTTATAATGACGTATACGCAATTAAGCAAAGTGACTATAACAAACTTGCAGATTCTTTACGAATGAAACAACTATTTATGGATGATAACGAAGCATATGTGCTAACAGGGACATCTTATAACACCATATTCAACGAATTTGAGCAAAGCTACAAAAGAGATTACATTACACTCTCTAGTACAAATACGAAATTACGAGTGAAAGGCTATGAGCATGTGAATGCAATTCCATCTGGCTTTTCATATCAAACGATAGTTTTGCCTGATGTTATCGTAAATAACTTACCTAGCACCGTAAAGCATATATCAGCATACAATTACAAAATTCAAAACTGGGAACAGACATATGAAATTGCTGATAATTTTATAGAAAAAGTGCAAAAAGATCGAAATAAATCCCAGTATGAAGGACCTCTTATTCGTTCCTTTGAATCAGCAGGATCGTTATACAAAATAACATCAGGCAGTGCTGCATTTTTCCTAATTGGGACATTTTTAGGAGTTATTTTCTTCATTGGAGCTGGTAGCGTTCTTTACTTTAGAATGTATACGGATTTGACGAACGAACAAGAGAAATATATAACGATTTCTAAAATCGGTGTAACAGATACAGAGATGAAACGATCTGCAACCATTCAACTTAGTATTTTATTTTTCATTCCGTACATTATGGCATCCATTCATACAATGTTTGCAACAAAAATGCTACAAGATGTAATTGGTTTATCTCTGTTCAAAGAGGTTTCAGCCGTTCTTATTATTTTTGGATTCGTTGAAATCGTATTTTTCATATTCATTCGTTCACTTTATATGCAAAAATTATCACAATACACGAGTGGACAAAATATTTAAAACAAACTTGATGAAAAGAGTATTTCTTATGCTCTTCTCATCTTCACCCTATCAGGAGGTTCAGGTGAATGACATTTTGGCAGTTTGCATTTAAAAACGTGACGCGGAACGCCAGAGCTTATTTCGCCTATTTTGTAAGCAGTGCGTTCTCCATCGCAATCTTTTTCTCATTTGCAGTTTATTTATTTCATCCGAAATTGCATATGACAGACGTAAATTATTCTCTGAACATATTAATGACAATTTCAGAAGTTGTCATTGTGTTCTTTTCATTTTTCTTTTTACTGTATTCAATCGGGACGTTTTTAAAAGTACGAAAAAAACAGTTCGGGATTTTAACAGTACTTGGCATATCTCAAAAACAATTAAAGCGACTCATATTTATAGAAAATATGTTAATTGGTGCTCTTTCTATATTTTTTGGCATTCAACTTGGAGTTGTCTTTTCACAGTTCTTTTTATTAGTTACCGCCAAAATTACACACGTACCTGGTTTATATTTATATCCGCCTACAAGTGCTATCGTTTTAACTATCATCATCTTTCTTGGGCTCTTCATTCTCGTATCATCTTTTACACCGATGCTCATTCGTACGAGAAAAGCCGTACGTCTTTTAAAAGAAGGAACACAACAAAAAGAAAGAAAAGCATCCGTGCTCATCTCTCTATTTGGTGCGACGTGTTTAATATGTGGATATGCGTTAGCCGCAAATCCGTTGTATTTTATGTCGCTAGGTGACATCATTGGGCTTTTATATGCCGTCTCTAGTATATTTGTCATCCCATCGCTTATTGCAGCTGGAACATACTTTTTCTTTTCACAAATTAGTTTTTTACTTATTCGTATTTTAAAAACGCGAAGAACGTTTTATATGAAACGAATTAATATGCTTTGGATTTCCGATCTAGCATCACGTATTCGGACAAACATTAACATGCTCTTTATTGTAGCGATGCTATCGACGCTCGCTTTTACAATGATTACATTCTTATATGGATTCGGGAAGTTTACAAAGTTTGATGCGATTAGACAAAACCCTTTCCCGTTTACGTATTTATCGCATACTGAAAATACATTAGCTGATGAACATTTAAACTGGTTAGAGCAGAAATTTAATGAAGAGCATTTTACTTATACGAAATTTAAAACGGATATATATGAAGTATCTTCAGCTGAAGATAACACGCAGCTCTATTACGCAATTAAACAAAGTGACTATAATGTACTTGCTAAGACTTTAAATTGGGAAACGCTCACGGTAAATAAGAATGAATCTTATATTCTTATGAAAGACTTAGATGATCAAGTTATTGGAACACTTCATAATAAAGAACAGAAAAATACTCTTACACTTACTCAAAACAATTTACAACTACAAGTGAAAGAATATAAAAGTTATAGCCCATTCCCAAACAGCTTAATATACAAATTACTCATACTATCTGATGAAAATGTAGAAGCCTTATCCACCGTTTCCAAACAAATGAGTGTATATAACTTCAAAGTTACGGATTGGGAAAAAGCACATAATATCGGTTCATCGTTTATAACAAAAATCGATAACGATAATGCAGCAATTCAAGCAGAGCACCCACCTTTCCATGCAAGTGAAGCGAGCGATTCTCTATATAAGAAAAAACTAAATGTTGCCTCATTCTTCTTAATTGGTACTTTCTTAGGTGTTATTTTCTTTATCGGTGCTGGTAGTGTTCTTTACTTCCGAATGTATACAGATTTAACAAATGAGCAAGAAAAATATATAACGATTACGAAAATCGGCTTAACTGAGACTGAAATGAAACGTTCAGCGACAATTCAGCTTGCGATTCTTTTCTTCGTACCTTACATTATGGCATCAATCCATACGATGTTTGCGACAAAGATGCTACAAGAAATATTACATCTCTCGTTCTTCGCTGAAATTACAGTCGTACTGTTGATTTTTGGAACAGTTGAAATTTTATTTTTCCTTTTAATTCGTTCCTTTTATATGCAAAAATTATCACAACACATTAAGTTTTAAAAAGTAGAAAGGTGATTACTATGGAAGAAGTATTACACATAAAAAACGTCTCAAAAGTATATGAGGGAAAAGTCCCTCATACTGCTTTAAAAAATATAAATTTACACGTGGATAAAGGGGAATTCGTTGCCATTATGGGACCATCTGGTAGCGGAAAATCTACATTTTTAAACGTTATCTCTACAATCGATTCTCCGACTTCAGGTGATGTCGTGATTAACGGAAAAAAACCGCACACATTTCGTAGAGAGAAGTTAGCTATTTTCCGTCGCCAAGAGTTAGGATTTGTTTTCCAAAACTTTAACTTACTAGATACACTAACAATCGGTGAAAATATCGTACTACCTTTAACATTAGATAATGTTCCATTAAAAGAAATGGATGAAAAGCTTGATAACATTTCAAAAAAGCTTGGAATTGATCATATTTTGGACAAGCGTATTTTTGAAGTTTCCGGGGGACAAGCACAGCGTACCGCAGTAGCACGTGCTGTCATTCATCATCCTTCACTTCTACTTGCCGATGAACCGACAGGAAACTTAGATTCAAAAGCGGCAATTGACGTAATGGAGCTATTTACGAAATTAAATAAAGAAGAAGATGCAACAATTTTAATGGTTACGCACGATCCGTTTGCAGCAAGTTATTGTAACCGTGTTATTTTCATTAAAGATGGAGAGCTTTACAATGAACTACACCGCGGATTGTACCGTGAGAAATTTTATCAAGAAATATTAGATGTTTTAGCATTATTAGGAGGAAGACGTGGATGACATTTTGGCAATTCGCATTTAAAAATGTCTCACGTAATTCGAAAGCATATTTCGCCTACTTTGTAAGTAGTGCGTTTTCTATCATGGTTTTCTTTTCATTTACTGTATACGCGTATCACCCGCGGTTACAAAGTGTACAAAGTTTCCAAGAACGTGATCCTCTAATGAACTTAGCTAGTACAGCACAGCTTGTGATTGTTATGTTCTCGTTCTTCTTTCTCTTATATTCAATTGGAACATTTTTAAATGTACGGAAGCAGCAATTCGGGATACTCACCATTCTCGGTATCTCACAGAGACAATTAAAGAGACTGTTATTTACTGAAAATATGATAATCGGGATATTGTCTATCTTTATCGGCATTCAAGGTGGACTTGTATTTTCTAACTTTTTCTTATTAGTCACTTCGAAATTAACAAACGCGAAAGGTCTCTATTTATATTGGCCAATAGAAGCGATTATCGTTACAACCGTAACGTTTATCATCTTATTTTTAATCGTTTCTACATTTACACCAATGTTTATTCGTACTCGAAAAACAACGAAGCTTATTAAGGGCGTTAACAAAGAGAAGAGCGAAAAAAAACCATCTATACTGATTTCACTATTTGCTTTAACTTGTTTAGGACTATGCTATTATATTGCTGGTTATCCGCAAGGCTACATAACGGAAAAAAATGCACAAAATGGATCTGTATTCTTAATTATGCTATCTATTTTACCGCTTGTAGTAGTTGGGACGTATTTATTTTTTTCACAAACATTTCTTCTCTTTATCTATATTTTAAAGAAACGAAGAAAGTTTTATTTAAAACAAATAAATATGTTATGGATTTCAGATTTAGTTTCTCGTACACGCAGTAATATTAATGTACTCTTTATTGTTTCTATGCTATCTGCACTTGCATTTACAATTATTATCGGGTTATTTGCTGCAAACAATAATACGAAAGCACCCATACTAGAACGATATCCAATACCATTCACCTATACATCAGAAGGTGTTAATGCATTTGAACAAAAGCATATTACTACGATTGAAACTGAACTTACAAATGCTAATTTTCAATATGACAAATATAAATTTACCGTTTTAAAAGATACAGCTTCAAAAGAATCAATTGCCATTATGAAAATGAGTGATTATAACGCAATAGCACAGCAATTAAACAGACCAAAAATCACTCTCGATTCTTCACAAGTTTATAATATTTCTCGCTATTCACCAGTGTTATTAAATCTCGTGTCTAACCCATTTGCGAAGCAGAACACGATTACACTTGGCTCTAATAAAAAGGAATTTCAAATTAAAGGTTTTATTAATAGAGGAATTGAGCCTCCCTTTGCATTACCTCACTTAATTGTGATGCAAGATGAAGTAATTGAAAATATGATTCCTCATATTGAAACAATTACAGTCTATAACTACTTCGTGGAAAATTGGGAAAATGCAATTGTCCCAACAAAAAATATATTAAAAAGCTTAAATCATGATGCAGAAACCTTGTATGAAGCACATAAAAATGAAGAAGATTTCATTAAACCATTTTATATTTATACAGCTACGGATGAACTCGTTCATAGTAAAGGAAATGCAGTCGCTCAATTCTTTATTTGGGCATTTCTCGGCTTTATTTTCTTTATCGGAGCAGCTAGTGTTTTATATTTCCGTATGTATAATGACTTAACAACTGAAAGACAAAAGTATATTACGATTACAAAGCTTGGCTTAACTGAATCAGAAATGTTTCGCTCTGCAACGATTCAATTAGGAATTTTATTTTTCGTTCCTTATATCGTTGCTGGTGTTCACACATTATTTGCGGTTAAGTTTTTACAAAGCATGTTTTCTTTCTCCTTATTAAAAGAGACATGTATCGTACTCACCTTTTTCGGGATTATCGAGATCATTTTCTTCTTCTTAATCCGTTCTCTTTACATTAATAAATTATCACAGCATATAAAAATATGAATAAAATAGCCTTGTGCAATATGCACAAGGCTATTTTCAATAGTTTTTAATAATTAGCAGCAATATCCGCCGTAGCCGCCAGCATAACCGCCATAACCACCATAGCCACAACCGCCGCCTCCGCCGAAGCAGCTAGCACCGATGATAATTAATAAAATAAACAATACAATTAGAAGCGCAAAACCGCCTCCGCAACCATGTCTGCGGTTACAATCATCATGTCTGTGTTCACACTTTTCGCTCATTACCCTATTCCTCCTTTAGTATCATTCATAACAAGTTCACCTTGCTCTAAATGAGGGGATTCCATTTATATTATGTTTTCAGGGCGAATAGGAAGCTTGGCTTACCTAAAAACGGGCTTGTTTTAGGAATTGGGCTTTATTAAAAAGCGAATGAGCCTTATCCAGATGTAAGCATAAAACATTTGACATACTCTTAATTTCTTACTAATATTTAATTGAACGACCAATCAATTTTTTGATTATACATTCAAATTATATAAATTAGGAGTTGAATAGCGTGACTGATTCTTTTATTGCAGAGGCTAGGCGTGAACAAATTATTCTTGCATGTATTGATACATTAGAAGAGGTTGGATATAACAACTTAAGCTTAACGAAGGTGGCAAAAAAGGCTAAGATTAGTACCGGACTTATTTCTTATCATTTTAATGATAAGCTTTACCTTATGAATCGCACATTACAATTTTTAGTTGCCAAGCAACATGAATTTATTAGTAATCGAGTGCTATTAGCTCAATCTGAAATAAATAAACTAGAGGCTTTTATTGAAGCGCATTTGGCTTATCAAGAAACTCATTACAAAAATAATATTGCCTTAATTGAGATTGTCTTTAATGCAAGAAATGAAGAGAACGTTCCTTATTACAGAATCGAAGACGACGAAGAGGAGGATGCCCTTAGAACGATGTTATTAGATATTTTGAAGACTGGTCAACAAAATGGCGTGTTTTCCGATTCTTTCCAAACCGACACATTAGCTTCATTTATTTTAGGAGCAATCGAAGAAAGAATGCTGAAGGCAAATTCATCTATATCCATAGAAAATTACTCAGATGAGCTCATAAAAATGGTGAAGAAACTCACTGTTTAAAACATGCCTTGATTAAAAAAATATATATGAAAGGATGAACTACACATGAAAAAGGCATCTGTCATTGGATTAGGTTTTTTAGAAAAATTACTTGCTATAGCAAGTCCAATCCTTTTAGGCGTTATTGGATATTTTTCACCTAAATTAATAGAGATTATAAAAAAGATTCCTCTCTTTTCTGATTCAAAAATTATAGAACTTTTAAATTTTATTAATCCCTTCTGGCTTCCTATTATCCTCATGCTAATTGGTGTTATTGCAGGAATTTTATTTTCTTTAATTATTTATAGTGAAGCTTTAAAAATGAACATTACTTCGGAAAGCATTCACGTGAATAAGGACGATCAAAAGAAACAAATCACCAGATTAAATGTAAAAGCCGTTTTTGTAGATAAGCGTCAAGTGGTTATCATTGATCAAGAAGACCGAGAATGGTTACGTGAAACATCTGACATTACCCCAAGCAAAATTAAAGATACTTTCTTAATGCACGGCTTCCCCTGGGTGGAACAAGATCCTTATAAACATGAGTATAGCTTATGGAAATTAGAGGATGAGCGATTTAATAAAAGCATAAATACTATTTTGTATGAAAGGCGCAATGCCCTTCGAGAAGGAAACTCTAAAAAAAAGAAGCATTTACGCAAAGATTTGAATGAGCTAGGAGTCTTTGTCAAAGACGATGGAGAAGATCAGTATGTCCGTTCCATTAAGTAATAGAAAGCACAAAAAACGAATAAAACCTATAGAGAAATTACATTTCCTCTGTAGGTTTTATTCGTTTAAATCTGATCTCCTCTCCTAAAGAAACATATTCAACAAAAGAGCAAAACCAAATGCAATAAATGATAACAATGTCTCGAGTACCGTCCACGTTTTAAACGTTTCCTTCACCGTCAAACCTAAATACTCTTTTACAAGCCAGAACCCTGCATCATTTACGTGAGAAAACATTAATGAACCTGCACCGGTTGCAATAACGAGAAGCTCTAAATTCACACCAGACATGTGCTGAATAACTGGTGAAACAATCCCTGCTGCTGTCGTTAATGCTACTGTAGCTGAACCTGTTGCAATTCGAATTAATCCAGCTACCATGAAAGCTAATACGATTGGTGATAACGATATATGTTCTGCCATTTGCGCGATCGCCGTTCCAACGCCGCTTTCAATTAATATTTGTTTAAATCCACCGCCTGCACCAATTATTAAAATAATAGAACCGACAGGCAATAAACTTTCATCTGTTAATTTTTTAATCATCTTTTTATTAATACCTTGTTTGATACCAAGTAAATAAAATGCTGCGAAACATGAAATAAGTAAGGCGATTACTGGACTTCCTATAAAAACAAAAAATTCAGTCATTTTTTTCGGTAATGAAATATATGGTGCAACTACTGATAAAATCATCAATACAACTGGTAGTAAAATAATAAAGAATGAAACTTTACGACTCGGCAAATCAGTTGAGACAGTCGTAACTCGAATAAGCTCTGGTTCATTTTCAGGTATAACCCTTTTATGTACCCACTTTGCAAATATCGGTCCTGCGATAATGGCTGTTGGTAACGCGATAATTAATGAATATAAAAGTACCTTTCCTAAGTTCGCGTTATAAATACCGATTGCTGTCATCGCCCCTGGATGCGGAGGCACGAGCCCGTGAACAATAGATAATCCTGCAATGACAGGTAACGCAATTAATAATATATTTTGCTTCGTCGTTTTTCGAATGGAAATAACAAGTGGTAATAAAATGACGATCCCCACTTCAAAAAACACTGGAATCCCTATAACAAATCCTGCAAATAACATAGCCCAAGGTAGTTTCTTTACACCGAAAAATCGAATAAAGAAATCTGCCACTTGCATGCCGGCCCCTGAATCGGACATCATTTTCCCTAAAATTGTTCCGAGAGCTAAAATACCAACTAAATGCCCTAGTACACTACCAACACCAGTTTCATAGGCAGTCACTATTTTCGTTAAGTTCAGTCCAGACATGATAGCTAAAAACAAACTCGCAACTGTTAAACTAATAAATGCATGCCATTTCCACCATGATACCCCTAAAATAACAATCGCAATTGCAAGTAACGTGACGATTAATAAGTATATATCCATCTCCCATTCTCCTTACTTTATAAAAAAAGAGGGAAAATCCCCTCTTTTTTATACGTCATAATTCACTACATAATGCTGCATTTCTGTATTGTAGTAGCCTTCGCTATATTCAATTACTTCGCCAACTTCATCGTAAGAATAACGCATGCGTTTTAATAGCGCTGTCCCCTCTTTTTCACCTAGCGCTTCTGCAACGAAACTAGGCGCGAGTCCAACTGCGAATTCATCTCTGAAGTTTTCTAAATGAATACCTCGGTCTTCAACTAAATCATAAAGCGATTGCAAGTCAAAATCCGATAAATCTGAACTTGCCATTCCTGCTGAGAAATAGTGCGTATAATGAATGTACGGTGCATCATTTAACGTATATAAACGTTCAATACGAAAACTCTCCTTACCGAATAATCGAAATGGCACTGTTCCTTCTTCATTCTGCACAATTTCTGCTTTTAGCAATTTCTTCTGTACTTTATATCCTTCTTCCACTAACACTTCAGTAAATTTCTTACCCTTTGACAGTTTTGTCGCAGAAGTATTGCGGATGACTTTCGTTCCTTTACCGCTTTTCTTTTCCAAATATCCTTCTTGAGCGAGTTCTTTAATCGCATTTCGCACTGTAATTTTACTCACTTTGAACTCTTCTTCTAACTGCGGTTCGGAAGGAATATTCGTATGAATCGCATATACACCATGCAATATTCGATCACGAATAATATTTTTTATTTGCAAATATAATGGTCCTTTTTTTCTCGTTACGTTCACCGTTACACCCACTACCTTTCTACATCACCTACTGATGCCGTCATTGCCCGAAGTATATCCTTCTCTGATGACATTGGCGTATCACCGACGATTGTATGTGCTAGCATTCCAGCTGCTGACGCAAATGAAACAGCTTTCTCTGGTGCGAACTCTTTTATCTCGCCATGAATAATTCCGCTCGTATAAGCATCTCCAGCACCTATTCTATCATATACAGAAAACGTAAGTGTTTTTGCAAAAGTGAACGTTCCATCTTTACATATAAACCCGCGAAGCGAATGTGTATTATCACTGTTAATAGAGCGATGAGTACCAGCAATTGTAGCGATATGATACGTTTCGGCTACCTTTGGAATAAGATCAACAAGTTGCGCCTCTCGCTCTGTCTCTTCTGTTTTCATTCCAAGAACAAACATTGCATCTTTTTCATTCATCATAACGATATCAGCAAGTCCCAGCATTTCTTCATAATGCGGTTTTGCCTGTTCATATCCGTCTTCTCCCCAAAGTGATGGACGATAATTACAATCAAAAACGACGGTTCCTCCGTTTTCTTTAACTGCTCTCGCTAAAGACTTCATATGATGGCGCACCGTATCATTCATCGCAAGTGTAATACCGCAAAAATGAACGATATCAATTTCCTTAGCAATTTCTTCAAATTGGTATATCTCTTCAGACGCCGTATTGAAGCTACTTTCTAGTCGATTCGAATACGTAACGCGGCTTGCACGTGCACCGAATCCATTTTCTAAAAAATACATACCTACATATTTACCACCTCTTGAAACAAGAGAAGTTTGAATTCCTAACTTTTGAATGTAAGATACAGCTGCATCTCCAACCGAATTTTCCGGTAAAGTTGAAATAAGAAGCCCTTCATGCCCTAAGTGAGAAAGTGCCGCTACAACGTTCACACCTGTACCTGAAAATGAGTAATTTAACGTGTTAGCTTGCGACAACAATTCATATCCAGGTACTTGCAGGCGCATCATTACTTCGCCGAACGCTGCAATTTTCTTACGCATATTGATCAACTAGCTTCTTCACGACTGCTAATAATTCACGCACATCTTCTACTTTCGTGTTACCAGTTTCTTTATCAATAATAGAAGAGTACACGTGCGGGATAACTTGCTCTACATTTGCCTCAAGCGCAATACGTACAATTGTTTCGAAGTTTTCTTTATCAATTCCGCCTGTTGGCTCTAATGCGAATCCTTCTTCCGCACAAGCTTTCGCAACTGCGCGATATTCTTCTTCATGGGCTAGCCCTTTCATCGGGAAGTACTTCAATGAATTTCCGCCCATATCACGTACAAGTGCAATCGCTGTTTTAATTGGAACGATTGCTTTTTCTTCTCCAGCCGCACTAATTGGGCCAGTAGAAATATTTACGTAACCTACTTTTCCTGTTGGCGATACTAAACTATTAATCCAGCTATCTTTTTCGCCAAGATTTGCACGTGTCGCTCCAACTGAAGGAAACACTTGGTTAATATGGCTACCAGGATAATGCTTCGCAATTTCAGCCACAACTGCCGCTTGGCGATTATCTCCTGCGCCTAGTCCGATTGATACAGCGTCATCAATTTCTTTTCCATATGCTTTCATAGCTATAACAGCTTCTTCTACTGTTGGATAGTCTTTTGATAACACTCCCACTACTACATAACCTTCTGCTGCTTCAAAAATATCTTTCGCATTTTCTATATTGTTTGCCAATACATTTAATGCTACGCGGCCTTTATAAAAACGTTTTTGAATGTTTGTCATTTTAGTTTCCCCCTACAATTTCTCTCATTTTTTCTTCAATTACATGTATGTCATCACCTTGAAGTGGACGTGGATCGATATCAAAGAACCCTTGTCTTACTCCGTAATCACGTGTGTAAATTGCAATTTCCCCGTCGCGTAATGCAGCCACAACGTCTTTTGCCGATTTATTTAACTCTTTTTCGTTAATATGAATACGTGCTCTAAAGATTGCTCTTCCAGCTTCATCTTGAACGATCGTTACATTTACACCATTTAATTCTTTTAGCGGCATAAGTACTTGTAGCAATTCTTTTTCTTGCTCGCTCTTATCTTCTTTTACTCCGTACTCATCAAGTGCTTGAAGTAAACCAAAAGTTGTTTCTTTCCCAACTTTCATGCTTCTTCCGATACAATGTAATTGCACTTTCAGCCATTCAATATACTTTCTTTTACCGCCCACAATACCAGAAGTAGGTCCTTCAATTGCCTTTGAACCGCTATAAATAGCAAGATCTGAATACTTCACATATTTTTGAATGTCTTCTTCAGCTGCTGCATCCACGATAAGCGGTACTTTATTTCGCTGCGCAACTTCCCATGCTTCTTCAACAGAAATCATATTTTTTTGCACTGCATGATGTGATTTCACATACAGAATCGCTGCTGTATTTTCACCAATTGCATCTTCAATATGCTCTGCTTTCCCTTCATTTGCATAGCCAACTTCTACAAGTTTACCGCCGCCTAAGTAAATCATCGTTTCAACAGGAGCACCGTATTGAACGTTATGACCTTTTAACATAATCACTTCGTTTTTCGCGATTACTTCTTGATGAAGTCTTTCACTTTTACGGCGATTTCCTTCTGTAACGATACCAGCGATAGAAAGCGCAATTCCGCTCGATGCTGAATTCACAACGACCGCTGCCTCTGAATCTAGAATTCTCGCAATATGGTCTCCTGCTTTATCTACTAAATCAGCAATTTCCACATAATTTTGTCCACCATGTTTCATCGCATCCATTACGGTATCTGTAGGAGCAGATACACCTAAAATACTCATTCTACCGCTCGCATTAATTACTCTTTTTAATCCGTACTTAGCATTCAATGAATGACCCATTAATTACAACCCCTTTCGTATCAATCCTTCTTTCAGCAATGCGCTGATCCCCTTCTGAATCAATTAACGTAACCTTCTCATCTTTAACCGTAAATAAAGTTAAGTTTGCAATATCTCCTTCTTGAATACGGCCAAGCTCTGGTTTCTTAAGCCACTCTGCCGCATTTTTCGTAACCGCATCAATCACTTCTTCTAGCGGATAACCTAAATAAAGGAATTTCGAAAGAACGTGAGCCATACTATACACTGGACCGTGTATACGGTTCTTTCGGTAAATATCTGTACTAATTGTATGAAAGGCAATACCGTGACGCTTCGCTGCTTCTGCTACTTTAAAAGAAAAACTAGCATTACCGTGACCAACATCTAAATGTACGCCGCGATTCACTGCATCTAGTAACACAGGTAGCGGTTTGCCTTCTTCATCAAATAAATTATTTTCTTTCCCGTTTAAGTAATGTGTAATAACATCATCTTTTTCTAAAAGAGGTACAACTTCCTCAATGCGAGGAGGCGCTGAACCGATATGTACCATAATCGGTAATGATGTTTCACGGGATAAAGAGCGCGCTACATGCAGCGGTTCAATTCCACTATCACAAACGACGCTTTTACTCATTCTCGCCTTTAACCCAACGATTACATCTTTATACTTTTCTACTGCTTCTATCACTTTCTCTTTATCTATCCATTCCATATTGGATAATTCATCAATTCGTTTCAAACCGATGCGAGAAATATTTAAAAAGGCAAATAAATTTGTCTTTGCCTGTTCTCTACTTTTTACTAAATCTGCAATGCGATCAGCTCCGCAGCTACCCGCATCAACAATTGTCGTTACCCCTTGCTTAACGCCAATTTCATCCACTTCATCGCCATACGGATCAAACTCTGGAAAAGCATGAACGTGTAAATCAATCCAGCCACTCGATACGTAAGTACCAGAGCAATCAAGAACCTTTCCACCCTCACCAGCACCAGCTTTCGTCACCTGTGCGATTTTATTATTTTCAATTACAATGTCAATCTCTTCCCCGTTCACACGTTTCACATTACGTAGTACGAATCGTTCTGTCATTGTACTTCCACCCTTTTCTATAAGAAGCCATAAGAATACGCTTACATTAAAGTTTCATTTTTATATCTCTTTCGCACATTTAGCGTAACACAAAAAAAGGGAGAAGTAAATATAACGTTATAATGTTTAAGCGCCGATAATGGAGGCCATTAGCATTTCGTAAATTTTATATGTTAAGACATTTCTCCGTCATAAATAAAAAACCAAAAAGCACTTAAATTGATAGGCTTTTTGGTGATAGATAAATTTATAAAATGAAACTTTAATCAGTGTGGATTAGCCTTCACCAACTTTTGAGGTGGAAGCCTTACTGCCCGCCAATAGCGGGCTAGAACTAAACAATTGAATTATTAATTAACCAATCAGTAAATAATTTATTTCCTTCACACTCATCTAGATCTTTTGTACGAACATGGAGAATTTCATATCCATATTTATCATAGAATGGATACTTAGAAAATTGATGAATTGATAAATCATCATAGTAAGAAATATCAAAATATACTACCCATAAATTTTCATTACATACTTTATAAGCTACAGCCTCATATGTAAAAACCTCTTCTATATCCCTGTAATAAAATAAATGCATATGAATCGAATCTTCAAAGTTATATTTTTTCATAGATATAAGCTCCTTAGACATTATCTAAAATATTTATGTGCACCGACATTAGGAGGACTATGATAATGTAAAATAGGACCTTTTCCATCAATATAATGATAATCTATGGCAAAAACTCGGTTACCAGTAGCTTTAGAACGTACTTGTATTATCATTCCACCCTTAGCTGCTTCTAAAATATATTGCTTCGGAGAATTGAGTGCCTTTTGTACATATGGACGCGCAACCGCCCAGGCTTTATCCGCAGCAGTTCTACCTACTTTTGAAACTAATACTCTTAATGCACCAAGAACAATAGCCGGCAATATTTCCTGCTTAACAACCAATTCGCCAGTAAAAGGATTTTTTTCAACAACAGATTCAACCCTTAGTTTACTTACTTCCTCCTCTAGTTGTAAAAAAACAGGGTCATTTACTAAAAAATCATACTCTTTTTCAAAATTTTCAAAATCGAAGTCAGAAGTGTCAACCTTTGATAAATCAATGCCTAGATTAATTTCAGGGATATACTCCGTTACAATACCATCATCTTCCGTTTCAATACTTGCATCAGCAATTGATGGTAAAGTAAAGCTCAGCAATAATGCAGCAGAAATCATCCCCTTGATAAATTTCTTTTTCATCTACCATTCTCCCTCCTAAATATATAACAGCAGAAAACAATAAAAATACACTTTTATTATCTCGCAATTTAAATAGTAAAACATTCAGAAAAATTAAACTAGTCTATTAATAACCATCAATATTTGTTACTATTAATTTGCATAAAACAATTATTTAATGACATTTAAAATAAATCTCATAACTAATTCATTCGGTGCAAATCTAGAGCAATTTATATAATTAATAATTCCTTTTCGTTCCTATTTCAAGCAAACGCCTTTATCAACTGCTTAAAAAGAATGTTCTTAAATCTCATCGATATAAGAAGGTGACCATTTTTATAATCCGATATTGTGTATAAAACAACGATAAAGCATAGACAAGTACCTAATAAAAAAATCGCACTTTAATAAACTTTTTTAGCACTCCTACTTTTACTTGCTAGTTTAAAAACAACTATATTTCGTATCCATTGATTTATTTCGCTAGCTTGATAGGCATATGACCGGGGCCAATCATGAAAAAAAGCTATCTACTTCAGATAGCTTTTTCTCTATTCCTGAACCGTCACAATAACCCCATCCATATTGTTCCCGGAAATTTCATACTGCTTGTTTGCTGGAACGTTCACTTTCATATTCTCAGAAACTTTATAATAAGAAACAGTATATTTCTTACCTTCGACTTCAGTTGAAATCTCTTTTTCCTCTTTTAAAAACTCTAAATATTCCTCTAGTGTGAAATTCTTTTTTTGCATAATTGCGCTATGAGGTAAGCCTACATAACGTATATGCCATGGCTCATATTGAATGCCTGTAATGTTACTTTTATTTTTCGGATAACGTAATACAAAGCCATGCTTCCATACGTTCTCTTCAATCCATTTTCCTTCAGGCGCTTTCTCCATTTTCTTTTGAGTAGACCCAATGTCCAGTGATAATCCTAAGTTATGTTCACTGTATCCTGCTGGAAGTGCATAATCAGATCCCATTTTTTCATATAGCTGTTTTTGCTCTTGGAAATCTCTATAGCCACTACTAATTAAAAAATGGTTAACACTTTCTTTTCCAGCCGCATCGACAACGTTCAAAAACTTTTTCACAACATCCTTTGATAAACGAAGATTTCTATCAAATATTACATAGCCTCTCACTAATTCACTATTATGATTTACATTTATAATATCAGACCTAATACTATCTTTTTTTACTGGGTAATCCCTGTTAACTAATAATAAATCGCCCTTATAAATTTGTTCCTTCGTAATCTCTTTCCCATCGGTGTTTGCCGCCTTTACTAGCTCATCTTTCCCGACAATTTTAACGTCGATTTCCTTTTGAAATAACGGTGATATATAAACGCCTACACATACTGTGCATACTATAAAAAAAGAAATAAATACCCACTTTTTCATTTCTAGTTCCTCCTTAACGTAACTTACGTATAGAATAGAAAAAACTATTAAAATAAAAAGTGGGGTAAAGTTTAAATTTTTATTAAATTGTTACATTCTCGTCTTTTGGCAATCGTACTTCAAATATCGTTCTAACTACATTGCTCTCAGCAGAAATCGTACCGTTATGTTGCTCGACAATATTTTTCGCAATAAATAGTCCAAGGCCTGTCCCGCCACGGTTCTCAGTTCTTGCTTTATCACCTGTATAGAACATATCAAAAAGATACGGTAAATCTTCTTCCGGGATGCTATCTCCGTAATTCATAATTTGTACGACAACTTCTCCATTATCAACATACCCATTCATATCAACAAATTGTCCATCATAGCCGTAACGAACGGCATTTGTTAACAAGTTTTCAAATACTCTAGCTAACAATTTTCCATCACCGTGCATCGGTAAATGAGGAGCCACATTCAATCTAGCTTCTAAATGATGTTTTTCTAATAACGGATACAATTCCTCCTCTAACTGTATAAGCAACTCACTTATATCAATCGGCTTTTTATCCAGCTTTAGCATGCCATAATTCATACGTGTAATTTCAAATAGCTCATCAATTAAACTTTCCAGTCTTTGCGATTTTGTATATGCAATTGTGGAGAAATGTTTAATTTGTTCTTTTGTTAAATTTTCATCTTTAAGAATTAAATCTAAATATCCTAACACGGATGTTAATGGTGTTCTTAAATCATGAGCTAAATTCACAACAAGCTGATCTTTACTACTTTCAGCAAAGTCTCCTCTTTCAACAGCTTCTTTTAACTTTTCACTTGCAACATTTATTTCACGCGCGATATTTCCAAACTCATCATTTGATGAAACTTGAACTTTATTCGTAAAGTTACCGTTCGCAAGATGATGAATCCCATTAGAAATTTCATCAAAGTATTTTAAATACGGTTTTGTCAAAAAGAAGAAAAAGATAATAGATAACGGAATAAAGAAAATTAAAAAGAAATTAATGTCTCCAAATTCCCTTACCATTGACCTAAATTGTGCTAAAGGCTCTTCGTAGCGAACCATCGTTTTATAATACAGCTGCAATCCTTTATAAATTATATAAGTTACAGTTGCTGCAAGTACCATACTTAACGCAAATAAGGCAATCATTTTAAATCGAAAACTTTTCATCATATTAGCCATTAAAAGTATAACCTACTCCCCACACTGTTTTTATTAATTTATCCTTTCTTTTATCTTCTCCAAGTTTCTTCCGCAACGTACGAATATGTACCATTACTGTATTTCCACCTTCATAATAATCGTCTGCCCATACGTGCTGAAAAATATTTTCTACATTGTACACTTTCTTCGGATGACTCGCTAATAAATATAAAATATCAAACTCTTTCGGCGTTAATTCAATTTGCTCACCATATACATCAACCGTCCTACGCTCGGGATTAATTACGACTCCGCCTAGTTCTAAAGCAGATTTACTCTCCGCTACTTTCGGTTGATTTAACGTAAAAAACCTACGCAGTTGTGCATTTACACGTGCAACTAATTCAATCGGTGTGAAAGGCTTCGTCATATAATCATCCGCGCCTAGTACAAGACCTGTCACCTTATCAAAGTCCGAAGTTTTCGCGCTTAAAAAAATAATCGGCATATGATGTTTCGTGCGAATTTGACGCGTCACCTCATACCCATCCATTTTCGGCATCATAATATCTAAAATTACCAAGTCGATTGGCTGCGTTTCAATAATATGAATTGCCTCTTCTCCATCAGCTGCTTTCACGACGTGGTACCCTTCTTTTTCTAAATGTATCTCAATTAAATCAGCAATTTCTGCCTCATCATCCGCTATTAAAATTGAAATGCGCTTCATTTTACTCCCCCTTTTTCATTCCATTTTTATACGCTCGATTGTAAACTAGTCTATCCAATTTGTACAATACAAAAAGGCTACTCGTTAGAGTAACCTTGGTAAATAAAATTATATCAGCGATTTTCCAATTATATCGACCGTAACTCAAATTATATCAGCAATTATTGAAATATATCGACTTACCGACAATGAACGACAAAATCCTCTCGCTATTTGCGGGCATCCTAATGAAACTTCCATTTACCGCTCAAACACAATCCGCTGCTTCGTAATTTCTTCCAATCTTCCGCGATCTACTTCATACTCAGCATCAACGCTTTGCGGCACCATCACTTTCCCGCCCTCAAGCATCACTTCCGGCCAAATAATATCCTGCTCCCAATGTCTACTAGAAGCAGATATATCTCCTGGAATCGTAAAGTTAGGCAATGACGCAAGAGCAACATTTTGCGCTCGTGAAATCCCCATCTCTACCATACCACCGCACCAAACGGGTACGTTATGTTCCATACAATAATTATGGATTTGGATTGATTCTGTTAATCCGCCCACTCGCCCTGGTTTAATGTTCACAATTTGGCAGCTGCCAAGCGTAATCGCAACGCGTGCATCTTCTAAACTATGAATACTTTCATCTAAACAAATCGGCGTTTCAATTTTCTTTTGCAATTCCGCGTGATCAAGAAAATCGTAATCCGCTAACGGTTGTTCAATCATCGTTAATTGGAATTCATCTAGTCGTTTCAGCCTCTCCGTATCCCCTAATGTATATGCTGAGTTTGCATCAGCCATTAACGGGATACCTGGGAACTCTTTACGAATCTCTTTCAATAATTCGTAATCATGCTCTGGCTTTATTTTCACTTTAAAACGCTCGTATCCTTCTTCTGCGTACTTCTCAATTTGTTTTAACATAACCGGAATCGTATTGATCCCAATTACAACGCCGACTTCAATTTCGTGACTAGTTCCGCCAAGTAATGTCGCTAACGATTTCTTTTGACGCTTCGCATATAAATCCCAAACAGCCCCTTCAATTCCGGCCTTTGCCATTCGGTTTCTTTTTATATGCTGGAACAAGCTCGGTACCTCATTCGGGTGAGAAATTTCAGCTTTTAATAAATCAGGTAATAAAAAATCCTGAAGTACATGCAGCGCTGTCTTCACCGTTTCTTCCGTATACCACGGTTCAGAAAACGCAACGACTTCGCCAAATCCAATGTACCCTTCTTCATCTTCTAATTCAATGACTATACTCTCACGCTTTTCGTAGGTCCCGTAGCTTGCAGCAAACGGGATTACGAGTGGCATTTCTGTTATATACAGTGTCGCTTTTTTTATTTCCACCTACATCTCCTCCACTAATTGTCTTAGCTCTCGTCTTAACAATTTTTTCGAAGCGTTACGTGGTAATTCCTCTAAGAAACATGCTTTCTTCGGCACTTTATATTTCGCTAATTTCTCCTCGCAAAAGTGAAGAATTTCTTCTTCTGTTACCGCCCCGCTTTTCACAACAAAAGCAACTGGTACTTGTCCCCATTTGTCGTCAGATATACCGACAACACCAGCTTCCGCTACTG
This sequence comes from Bacillus cereus group sp. MYBK95-2, assembly GCF_051915225.1. Lineage (NCBI taxonomy): Bacteria > Bacillati > Bacillota > Bacilli > Caryophanales > Bacillaceae > Bacillus > Bacillus cereus group sp. MYBK95-2. The sequence goes on from NZ_JBQAEH010000001.1 coordinate 1,282,664, forward strand.
CCGGATGGGAGAGTAACACTTCTTCAATTTGAGCTGGGTATATATTCTCTCCGCCAGAAATAATTAAATCGCTACGGCGGTCTAATACGTATAAAAACCCTTCTTCATCTAAATAACCGAGGTCACCAGTATGAAGCCATCCGTTTTGAATTGTCTCACGCGTTGCATCTTCACGGTTAAAATAACCGCCTGTTACATTCGGCCCTTTTACTACGATTTCACCTTCCGCATGTGGTGGCACTACTACGCCGTCCTTTTCGATACGAAGCTGGCACTGAAATAGTGGCTTTCCAGCTGATCCTACTTTCGTTAACATGTAATCAGCTGATAACGTACAAATTTGCGAAGACGTTTCTGTCATACCGTACGTTTGATACACAGGAATTCCTTTATCTACACACGTTTCTAATAACGGTTTCGGCGCTGGTCCTCCGCCAAGTAACATACATCGTAAAGAAGAGGGATATGTCCCTGCCCCAAGTCTCTCTAATAAATCAGTTAACATTTTAGAAACGACAGAAATAATCGTTACGCCTCTCGTTTGAAGTGCTTTATGAATAAAATCCGCATCATATTTCGGAACGAGTAAAATGCGCATGCCATACATAATATTTTTCATTAAAAGAGATAGTCCGCCAACGTGGAACATCGGCATACAAGCTAACCAGCAATCATCATCACGAAGTCCTAAATTAAGCGAAGAGCCAACCGCACTTGCCCAATGATTACCGTACGTTAAAATAACGCCTTTCGGTTTTCCTGTCGTCCCTGACGTATAAATAATTGTCATCGTTTCTTCTAAAGAAAACTCTTCTTGTATAGAGGCTTCCTCTTTTGGTCCATTCATCACTTCGGCGAATGAATAAACAGGAACATCTTTAGCATCAAAATCTTGATCCGTTACTAAACAAACAACTTCAGCATCATCCATTTGCCAAAGTAGCTCTTCTCTTGAAAGACGCGTATTTAAAAGCACAGCTACTGCACCTACATAAGATAGAGCGTGAATAACTGTAATCATCTCCATACCATTTTTCATCAGAACAGCCACCTTTTGCCCTCGCTCCACTCCAACATGCGTGAGGTGTTCACAAACAGATACTACTTTTTCATGCAGCTCCATAAAAGTAACTTTCTCTTCCTCTATTTCAATTGCAGTGCGATCTGGTGTTAAAAATGCACGTTGCATTAACCAATTTGGCATCGTCTCCATCATTCATTCTCCTTTCATGAAAGAAAGAGACTTGATATGATATCAAGTCTCTTAGTTGTTTTGTTTCCGGTTTGGTCTTATCCAGCTACAGCAGCTAGAATGCTCGGTGGCTTCACTTCTTCCTACGAGGCAAAAAGCGCCTCTACGTCAGAAGCTCCATCCCCCTCACATTCTGAACGAGCTGCTTTCGCTTTTGGTTTCATCCAGCTACAGCGGCTAGAACAGTCGGTCGTTTCACGCCTTCCTACGAGGCAAAAAGCGCCTCTACGTCAGGAGTTCCAACGCCCTCTTGTTCTAAGCAAGCCGCTTCCGCTTTTGGTTTGATCACGGGAAACGAGGGAATTGACCGAAGTCCGGACTGCGTTTTTCTTTGAATGCGTCGCGACCTTCTTTTGCTTCGTCAGTTGTGTAGTACAATAACGTTGCATCTCCAGCTAGTTGTTGAATACCAGCTAGACCGTCTGTGTCTGCGTTGAATGCAGCTTTTAGGAAACGAAGTGCCATTGGGCTGTTTGCTAAAATTTCTTGTGCCCATTGTACTGTTTCTGCTTCAAGCTCTTCTAATGGTACTACAGTGTTTACTAAGCCCATATCAAGCGCTTCTTGAGCGTTGTATTGACGGCATAGGTACCAAATTTCGCGAGCTTTCTTGTGGCCTACCATACGAGCTAAGTAACCAGCTCCGTATCCACCGTCAAAGCTTCCTACTTTAGGACCTGTTTGTCCGAATACAGCGTTGTCTGCAGCGATTGTTAAGTCACATACGATATGAAGTACGTGTCCACCACCGATTGCATAACCTGCTACCATTGCGATAACTGGTTTAGGAATTGCGCGAATTAGACGTTGTAAGTCTAATACGTTTAGACGTGGGATTTGGTCGTCACCTACATATCCGCCATGACCGCGAACTTTTTGGTCGCCGCCAGAACAGAATGCACGTCCACCTTCACCTGTTAAAATGATAACGCCAACATTTGCATCATCACGAGCTTGTGCAAAAGCATCGATTAACTCCATTACCGTTTTTGGGCGGAATGCGTTATGTACTTCAGGACGGTTAATCGAAATTTTTGCGATACCATTGTATGTTGAATAAATAATATCTTCGTAATTGCCTTCTTTTACCCATTCAATAGCCATTACAACTACCTCCTTGTATATTTCTGATTTCACCTATAAGCGTGGCTTCCTTCTTACTGAAAAAAGTATCACTGCATAGTTTTTAGAAATCCCTTTACTATTGTATCAAACTTTTCCGGTTGTTCCACATGAATTGCATGGCCAGCACCATGAATTTTGACAAATTTCGCATCAGACACGCAGTTTTCGATGTTTTTTAATATGCGGAAGAACTTTTCATCATATTCTCCGTTCATTAAAAGAACAGGTATTTTTAAGTTTTTCAGCTCATCCCACCATGAAGGCTGAGCCCCAGTTCCCATGCCGCGCAAGCTATTTGCGAGCCCTTTTGGGTTGTTAGCAAGTCGTTCTTTTCGCACCGCTTCTTGTACGTTTTTTGCTAAACGTTTTTGCGTTTCAAAAAGCGGAATATTTTCCCACATAGATACAAAAATTTCTATGCCTTCTCGCTCAATTTTATCGGCAAGTCGATCATCTTTTTCACGACGTTCTTTTCTATCCGCTTCGTCTTCGAGCCCAGCTGTACAATTTTCTAATAAAAGAGAGTGTACATAATCTGGATATAGACATGCCATCGTAATCGCCAGTCTTCCTCCCATTGAGTAGCCAAGTATATGTGCTTTTTCAATATGAAGGTAATCTAGTAGTTCTTTCATTTGCAATGCCACATTTCGGATATCATAATGCGCAACATCTTCAGGACTCTCCGTCTTTCCGTGCCCAACAAGATCCACTACAATAACTTGAAACTGCTCACCCCATGAAGAGATAAAAGAACGCCACGTTTCCATGCTTCCCGTAAAACCATGAAGAAGTAGAAGTGGTTCCCCGCTTCCGACTACTTCATATTCATACGATACACCTTGCAGCGTTACGTTCATTTTGATTCACCTTGCAACGATGTAGTAATTACGTCCTGTGTTTTTGCCCATAACGTACGGTGCAATGTTAAGTTTTCATCACGATTCGTACAAATTTCCACAACGTGTAAACCTTCTGTCGTCGTTCCTTTTCGAACTTCTTCTCGGAATTGCTCCCAACCATTTACACGGCTAAATGAACCGCCGTACATTTTGACAACGTGCTCATAATCAAGTCCAATTGGTGTTCCAAATAATGATTCAAAATGTTCCTTTTTCTCATACTGTGGTAAGAATGAGAAAATACCCCCACCATCATTATTTACAACGACAATTGTTATATTTAATTCATGTAATTTCGCTGCTAACAGTCCATTTAAATCGTGATAAAATGATAAATCACCAATCACTAATACAAGTGGGTCGCAAATAACGCTCGCTCCTAGAGCTGTCGAAATGATTCCATCAATACCATTTACACCACGGTTTGCCATCACATGGATGTTTTTATCCGATGTGAAGAAGAATGAGTCTGTATCACGAATTGGCATACTATTGCTCGCAAATAACGTTGCGTCTTCTGGTAATACGCGCACAATATCTGTAATAACCTTTCCTTCAAATGCAGTTTCATATGTTTCCATTTCACGAAGCGTTTCCTTCGTTTTTTCGTTTATATGTTGCCACATTAGGGACCAATCATTCTTTTTCATAACTGGCATTTTTTCTATTAAGGCCTTGCAGAATTCAATGTCACTTGCTTGCACAACTTCTGTCGCAACAAGAGCTGGATCTCTCCATTGTCCTGATTCATCGACAACGATATGAACTGCTTTTGTTTGTTTTTTTATGAACTGCGTTAATGATTTAGAAACAGGCATACCACCAAAGCGAATTAAAACGTCCGGTTTCCATGTTTCTTTTAACTTTTCATTTCGTAAAAATGTATCATAACAGTCAATTACCATCGTTTTATCGTGGTGTCCGCTACGAATATTAGAAAGTGGGTCGGCTAATATAGGATAGCCAGTTTTTTCAGCTAGTTGCGTTGCAAACATTGCAATTTCTGCATGACTATCATCTCCACAAATAATAAGCCCCTTTTCCATATGTGAAAGGCGCCCTACAAGAGAATCTACATATTCACTCGGCATCGTCACGTTTCCTTGCTGAACTACTCCTGTATATTCACTACGTCCTTTATCCCATAAGCTTTCTAGTGAGAAATCAGGGATAAGTGGCTCGCGAACTGGAAAATTAAGATGAACAGGACCCTGCGGCGCTAAACAAGCATTTGCTACTATACGCTGCGTCGTCATACGAGCGTAATGATACATCGCTTCACTTGCTTCTGGCAGTGCCATCTCTGTAAATTGTTTCACAAAAGTACCGTATAAATTAAATTGATTCATTGCTTGTGGTGCACCCACATCTCTTAATTCATGCGGTCTATCCGCTGTTAAGACGATAAGTGGGACCCTTGAATGAAAAGCTTCACATACAGCTGGATAATAGTTCGCTGCTGCTGTTCCTGACGTACATAATAATGCTACTGGGCGTTTTTTTGCTTTCGCAATACCGAGCGCGAAAAACCCTGCTGATCTTTCATCTACATGTAAATATGTGTTCATTCCTTCGTGTTGTTCCATTAGTAAAGCAATCGGCGTTGACCGTGAGCCTGGACTAATGACAACATCACATACATCTAGACGCGTCAGTTCATCCACGAACGCGCCTAAATTATATGATAATGCTTCTATATGATTGTTCATTTCATTAATTCCTCCAAAGCACCAAGCATCGGTCTAAACTTCAAACTTGTTTCTTCATATTCAAGCTGCGGGATTGAATCAATTACAATACCACAACCGGCAAATAAGGATGCTTTCTCGCCGTTTAATAATCCGCAGCGCAGTGCAACCGCAAATTCACCATTTCCTTCATCATCTATCCAGCCAATCGGTGCACCATACAACCCTCTGTCTAACAATTCAACATCACGGATCAGTTTCATCGCTTCCAAACGAGGTGTCCCGCCAAGAGCTGGTGTTGGATGTAATTCTTCTACCATTGTTAAAAGACTCGCATCACCTTTTGCTTCTACAGGCGTATATAAGTGAATTAAGTTTTTCGTTATTAATAAACCTGGGCTTTCCGGAATATTAACGTATTCGCAATGTTCATTTAGTACCGAGCGGATCATGTTAACAACATACCCATGTTCAGCTAAATTCTTTTCATCATGAAGAAGCGCATTACTATTTCGCTTACTTTCTTCTATAGAATGACCATGACCGATTGAACCCGCAAGACACATCGATGTAAATTTCTCATCTTCTTTGCGAATTAATCTCTCAGGCGTCGCTCCTAAGAAGCATGCTCCTTTATAATCAAAAGAAAATACGTAACAATCCGGTTGACCAATGCGAAGTGCTTCTAAAACAAGAGCAGAATCAATCGACTGATTCATCTCTACTTTTAGTTCCCTCGCCAATACAACCTTCTGCACGTTACCCTGCTTCATCTCATCTTGTACTTTTTCAATTGCTTTCATCCAGCCTTTCGGATCCACTTCTACTTTAGAAATAACAGCTAATTTTGATCCGTTTAGCGCACATTTACTCTCTCCCAAAATCTTCTCTTCTAAAGAAATCATTTCGTTATAAAGAGTTTCTGCACAATCTGTTGCTGAAACAAATGTATTCATCGTTAACCATGCTTTTTCATTTTTTACAGTTAATAAAAATGCTGGTAGTGAAAATGTCGTATCTTTAAACTCTTTCCATAGGTCCGTTTTCTCTTTTTCTGGATCAAAGGAAAAACCACCAAATAAAAGCGGACCCGTTCCAAATTCATATTCATCTCTTTGGACAAATGCATTCTCTTTTACTTTCTCCCACTCCTCGCGAGCGGTTTGAAAGCGCTTATGAGAAGAATTTGCTATAGTGAAAACAGAGCCAATTCCTGCAAATATTACATGCTGAGCCGGGTCTGCAAAATAACATCTATTTTCGAATGAAATCCTTTTTCCTGCTGCATAGAACAGAAGCGGATCCACCCAGTCTATTTGTTTTACAAAACTAACCAATGTTTTTTCGTTAGTTGCACGCTTGATAGCTGCAATAAGAACTTCTTGCAAGCCTTTTTGTTTCGTTTGAATCACAATTGTCTCCCCCCTATGGGCGAAAAATAGTCATAATTACGCTTGATTTTAAGATACACCTCAAACGAAAGGCCTGTCAACGTTTAGCATTTCTGAGAAATTCACCTTCTCTTCCTAGAAAATAAACGTTGACACTAAATGATGCTTTTTCTACACTTAGTTGTGTACAATATGTGACCAAAGGAGGATTCAACATGGAAATGAACGTCAAAACGAATTCCTCTCCTACGGCGCCAAAGCCAAGTAAGCAAACCGGCTGGCGCATCTGGTGGAGTTTACTACGTCCCCATACATTAACAGCAGCTTTCGTGCCTGTTTTCATCGGAACAGCATATTCGATGCAGGTCGGAGGTATAAATCAAATACATCTTCCTCTTTTCCTTATGATGCTTCTTGCTTGTCTTCTCATTCAAGCAGCAACAAACATGTTTAATGAATACTTTGATTATAAAAGAGGACTCGATCACGAAGGTTCAGTTGGTATCGGCGGCGCTATCGTTCGCGATGGCATTCAGCCAAAAACAGTGCTTAACTTAGCATTTGGATTTTTCGGCATCGCAATACTATTAGGTGTTTATATTTGTATGAATTCTAGCTGGTGGCTTGCTGCAATCGGTCTTGTTTGTATGGCTGTTGCTTACCTTTATACAGGTGGCCCACTTCCAATTGCATATACACCATTTGGAGAGTTGACAGCCGGATTATTTATGGGTGTCATTATTATTGGGATTTCATTCTTTATTCAAACTGGAACTGTAACATCAGAAGTCATTTTACTATCTATTCCAAGCTCCATTTTAATTGGTGCCATTTTACTAGCGAATAATATCCGTGACTTGGATGGCGATAAAGAAAACGGTCGTAAAACGTTAGCAATTCTCGTCGGACGTGAGCGAGCTGTTGGTGTACTTGCTTCGATGTTCATCGTTTCCTACATTTGGACAATTGCTTTAATTATCGTGGGCATCGTATCACCATGGATGCTTATCGTATTTTTAAGTGCTCCGAAAGCATTTAAAGCGACGAAAGGCTTTATCGGCAAAAGCATTCCGATGGAAATGGTACCTGCGATGATTGCAACAGCAAAAACAAATACAATCTTCGGTTTCCTAATGGGAATCGGATTATTACTTGGATACTTTCTATAAAAGGAGCTGCTTATGCGGCTCCTTTTTCATATCTAAAATTCATCTCATAATTCCTACTCTCAACGCTCATACTATGTAAAGAAACTGAATTGTAGGAAGGTGGACGACTATGTTAACTCCACAACAAGTAGGTCAATTTAAATCCATTTTAGAAAAACAAAAACAAGAACTAGAGCAAACGATACAAACTCATGAAAATACAGATCGTGCTTCTGAACGTGACTCAGTAGGAGAACTGTCTAGCTATGACAACCATCCAGCTGATATGGCTACAGAGCTATATGAACGTGAAAAAGACTTCGGGCTTATTGAACTTTGGCATAAACAGCTTGATGACACGAAACACGCCTTGCAAAAAATAGAAGCGGGTACGTACGGCATTTGCGAAGTGTCTGGCGAAGAGATTCCATTCGAAAGATTAGAAGCAATGCCGACTGCTACAACATGCGTTCAGCACGCGACAAATAAATTAAACATGGATACGCGTCCAGTTGAAGAGGAAGTGTTATCCCCTTCTTTCCACAAGCATGATGAGGACCATTCTGTTGAGTACGATGCGGAAGATGCGTGGCAAGATGTCGCAAATTACGGAACATCTGAAACGCCGTCTGATTTAGAAAGACAAGATTCAAAAAACTATAATGGCATGTATGTAAATAGTGAAGAAAACGTAGGCTACGTGGAGGATTTTGAAAACTTTATCGGTACGGATATGTACGGGAAAAACCCACAAGTTTTCGCTACAGAAGAGCATGAAGAATATGAACAAATGCTTGATGATTTTGAAGAACGTACCTTCAAAGGTGAATTATCTTCAAATGAATCTAGTTCCAAAGAATAAAAAAAAGCATTCCGAAAATCGGAATGCTTTTTATCGCTAGCTAATTAGTTTTTTGTAACGTTAGCAGCTTGTGGTCCACGGTTACCTTCAACGATTTCGAAAGAAACTTCTTGACCTTCTTCTAAAGTTTTGAATCCGTCACCTTGGATAGCTGAGAAGTGAACGAATACATCGTCTCCACCTTCAACTTCGATGAAACCGAAACCTTTTTCGCTGTTGAACCATTTAACTTTACCTGTTTGCATGTCATGTACCTCCTAAATAAAAATGAAACTATGAATCCACATGAAAAGGTGGATATAAAGGACATGAATGTATAACAAGCTTACAGCCTTTAATTCAACGTGCTTTATTTCCGTACCACATTATGTAGCTCAATAGTGATTTCACTATATCACGCTATATCCAAAACGTCAAATGAGAACACTTTCATTCCACCATTTTTTTATAATTTTAATATAATGTTGAATTTCCATATTCATATATTATCCCGCCATTTGTGGACAGCTTGATTGGCGGGAGCTGATAATCAGTTTTGGCTGGTTCCACTTTATTTGAAAATTAACAAAACTAAAGTATTCTAATCCTATTAAATTCTGTACAATATAAGTATCTATTACATACGAGGTGAAAAAAATGAGAGCACACGAAATCGAGTATAAGTTATATGGCGATGATATGCAGTTTGTTGAAATTGAGTTAGATCCAGAAGAGAGCGTGATCGCAGAAGCTGGCGCAATGATGATGATGGAAGATTACATAGAAATGGAAACAATCTTCGGTGATGGTTCTGGCCCATCTGGAGGTTTATTCGGAAAATTAATGGGCGCTGGTAAACGTCTCGTTACAGGCGAAAGTATGTTTATGACTGTATTTACAAATACAGGTCACGGCAAGCGCCACGTCTCATTTGCTGCTCCTTATCCTGGTAAAATTATTCCTGTAGATTTAACAGAGTATCAAGGAAAAGTAGTTTGTCAAAAAGATGCCTTTCTTTGTGCCGCAAAAGGTGTTTCCATCGGAATTGAATTTACGAAAAAAATAGGAACTGGTTTCTTCGGTGGTGAAGGTTTCATCATGCAGAAACTTGAAGGTGATGGCCTTGCTTTCATGCACGCAGGTGGAACTGTATATAAACGTGAATTAAAACCTGGTGAGAAACTTCGCATTGATACAGGTTGTCTCGTTGCTATGACAAAAGACATTAACTATGATGTCGAGTTCGTTGGTAAAGTAAAAACAGCTCTATTTGGCGGCGAGGGTTTATTCTTCGCAACATTAGAAGGTCCTGGAACAGTTTGGATTCAGTCCTTAACACTTAGCCGCTTAGCAGCACGCCTTACAAGCCCAGCAGCGCAAAGTACTGGCGAAGGTAGTGTATTAGGTGGACTTGGTCGTTTATTAGATGGGAAAGAGTAAACTGTGCCCTTATGTAGGCATGGCCATCAACTAATAAAATAATAAAATTAAAACACCCTTGCTTGCAGTAATGCAGTGAAAGGGTGTTTTAATTTACGTCTACAAACGAGAAAAAGCAGTTAAAATAAAGTAATAAGGTTTACTTCAGGAAAATAAGGTATATTATATTTGTTGAATAGATTCTCTTTAGAGACAAGAAAAGTAGGTGAACAAAGTGGGAAAATATCAATTGGATTCCAAAAGTCAGGTAGCTGTGGCAAAGTTCCATGAAAAACAGAAACCTGCCAAATTTGATAAAAAGCAGCAACTTGAAAAATTGCGTACGGAGTATTTGAAAAAGAAGCAAAAACAAACAGATAAATAATACGTTTTGTTTTTCAAATTTTTCTGTATATAGTGTAAACAAACACAAGAAAATAGGTAAGTTATTCATCGTTCAAATATATACAGACTATTTTTTCAAACCTCTTACTTATGCAACTAACGTATGCGTCAGTTCATTAAGAATAACTAAAAAAGTCGATTCCTTGAGATGAAAAAGAGTAAACAGTGCCCTTATCAGGCACTGTTTTATTTTGACGTTATAATTTCCTCCACTGATTTAGATAAGCGATACAAGCTATTCCCCACCTCCAAAAGAATGAATCAAGTTCCTCACTGCATATATTAAACTATACTTTTTCTTAAGGAGGGCTTCCTTAATGCGTACTCCTTTATCCTTTGATAAAGACACTGCCATACTGTTAGCTTCTTGTTGTGAGTTAACGTATGAACAATATAAACAAAATGGCATTTTCGAAATACCAGATGGTTTTCAATATGTACAAGGGTTTCAAGGAAAGGCCATTCAAACAACAGAATGGTTCGGATTTATATTAGAATCTGAGGATACAATTATTGTTGCCTTCAGAGGCACTCAAACAGACCCCGATTGGATTATTGATTCTCTCGTCAATCAAAAACCTTATCCTTATGCTTTAAATGGCGGAAATGTCCATAACGGTTTTCTCTCTATTTATGAGTCTTGTCGTGATTCTATTATGGATATGCTCGTATCATTGCCAGCACATAAAAAACTGCTAGCTACTGGGCATAGTCTAGGTGGCGCGCTTGCCACATTACACATATTAGATGCACGTATAAATACTGCCTTCGCACAGTATGGACTTTATACATTCGCTTCTCCAAAAGTAGGAGATATCGCTTTTCGAAATTATTATAAACTACAAGTAGCTAGTAGCTTTCGTTTCGTCAACTTGTTCGATGTCGTCCCACTTCTCCCTCCCCGAAACATAAATTTTAATGATCATGATTGGGAGTATGCACACGTCCATCACAACATGACATTTACAAAAAACACAAAATCCATTACAAATAATCATTCCATTACAACATACAAAACATGTCTGACTTCTCATTTTTAACCAGTAAACAATTGGAAATAAAATATTCGTATACTATAATAATGTATGAAGTTATTTTTGGATGAGGGGACCTTACATGTTAAAATTTATCTTCGCACTTTTTCTTATTGTAATTTTTACGGTTACAGGTTTCTTTACATTTTCATACTTTGCGACAGGAGAGTATGATGGGGCAGGTATCATATATACCACTGTTCCATTTCTTTCTTAAGCAAAATAAATAAAACGAGCTTAATTTTATTAAGCCCGTTTTATTTATTAATATCCATTTCGGTTGGTAAATCGATAATATATCTCCCAATATAGCAACCTCTTTAAAACTGTTTAACTGCATTACCGATACCCCAAATTTCATTACTGTACTGCAAAATTGTTCGATCGCTCGCAAAATGACCAGACTGTGCAATATTTAAAATCGACATTTCTAGCCACTTCGTTCGGTTCTCATAAGCTCTACCGACAGCCTCTTGTCTTTCAGCATATGGACCAAAATCTCGCAGAACGAAATATTCATCGTTTTGAATAACGAGAGAATCGTAAATCGCTTCAAATTCAGCTCCCGATTGTGCAAAGAAACCATTTGTTAATTGATCAACTACTTTTTTAATGTGCCTATTGTGGTGATAATAATCACTTGCACGATACCCACCATCTTGATAGTAATGAAGAACCTCTTCGGCTGTTAAACCGAAAATAAAACAGTTATCCTCACCGACCCGGTCTTTTATTTCAACGTTAGCACCGTCTAGCGTTCCGAGTGTAATCGCACCATTCATCATAAATTTCATATTACCTGTTCCCGATGCTTCTTTACTCGCCGTTGAAATTTGTTCACTTACATCCGCTGCTGGGAATATATCTTCAGCTAAAGAAACTCGATAGTTTTCTAGAAAGATAACTTTCATATATTGACTGACATACGGGTCATTATTTACTTTTCTTGCGAGTTCATTTATTAATTTAATAATTTTTTTCGCGTAATAATAGCCAGGTGATGCTTTCGCTCCAAAAATAAAAGTACGCGGATAAAATGTAAAACTAGCATCCTCTTTCAAACGGTTATACAAATATAAAATATGAAGAACATTTAATAATTGTCGTTTATAAGCATGTAATCTTTTCACTTGCACATCAAAAATAGAATTTGGATCAATGGTAATCCCCATTGTATTATGAATACGCTCCGCTAAAATCTCTTTACGCTCTTGTTTTACCTCTGCAAATTTCTCTTGGAAACTCGCATCATATTGAACTAATTGTAGCTCTTGAAGCTTAATCGGTTCTTTCTTCCACTCCGTTCCAATCGCCTCTGAAATGAGATTTGTTAACTGTGGATTTGCTTTCATAAGCCAGCGCCTATGAGCAATTCCATTCGTCTTATTATTAAACTTATCTGGATAAAATTCATAAAACAATCGCATTTCCCGCTGCTTTAATATTTCCGTATGAATTTTTGCTACACCGTTTACGCTATGGCTACCGACAATCGCTAAATGAGCCATTTTCACAAGGTCATGTGCAATAATCGCCATTGCTTCAATACGATCCCACTCATGCGGATACTGTTCCCACAGTTCATGACAGAAACGTTCATTAATCTCTTCAATAATCATATAAATTCTCGGTAATAACGGTTTAAAAATGTGAATTGGCCACTTTTCGAGCGCTTCTGATAACGTCGTATGATTCGTATAAGAAATCGTCTGCGTCGTTATGTGCCAAGCTTCTTCCCATGCTAACTTTTCTTCGTCTAGTAAAATACGCATCAGTTCCGGAATTGCTAAAACCGGATGTGTATCGTTAATGTGGATCGCAATTTTTTCATGTAGTTGACGAAGGTCACCATATCTTTCTCTATGCATTCGAACGATATTTTGCAAACTTGCTGATACGAGGAAATACTGTTGTTTTAAACGAAGTATTTTTCCCTCATCATGCGTATCATCTGGATATAAAAACTCCGATACAGCCTCTGTTTCACGCTTATATTTCAAAATATCTTTGCAGTTTTGCGGGAAAGGAACTGGTTCAGCATTCCAAAGTCTAAGTGTATTTACAGTACTCGTCTCATAGCCAACTACCGGCACATCATATGGCACGGCCATAATGACTTCTGCATTTGTATGCCTAAACTCTAAACGCCCGTCAATTTCTAGCGGTTCAACACTGCCGAAATAACTTACTTCTACAGCTTGATCATACCTTCTTACTTCCCATACGTTTTCATGAAGAAGCCACTGTTCTGGAAATTCAACTTGATAACCATCAACAATTTTCTGATCAAACAAACCATGTTTATAACGAATTCCACAGCCGTGTCCTGGTAAGTTTAAAGATGCGAGTGAATCGAGAAAACAGGCTGCTAAGCGTCCAAGCCCACCATTACCAAGGCCTGCATCTGCTTCCACTTCTTCTAACTCTTGTAATGAAATCCCTAGTTCAGATAACCCCTGCTCGCATACATCTCGAATACCTAAATTCAAGATGTTACTTCCAAGCAAACGTCCAAGCAAAAACTCAATAGACAAGTAATACATTTGCTTTTGCTCTCCGGATCGATAACTCTCGTTCGTTGCAATCCATTGACTATTCATATACTCACGTACCATATGGCCAAGCGTATTATATTGATCACGAGTTGTAGAATCTTTAAAACTTTTACCATACATCGTCTCTAACTTTTCTAGAAAAGTTGATTTAAAACTTTCAACATGAGTAAACATTTTTTCACCACCTACATGTTATTCCATGAGACTTTTATACAATTCCTTATAAGCAAGAGCCGATTGCTCCCAGCTATAATCTTCAGTCATCGCTTGTTTTACAAGCTGCTCCCACACTGGTTTATCATGATAGAATTCAATTGCACGATGAATCGTATGCAGCATGTCATGTGCATTAAAATTCGTGAAACTGAAACCATTTCCTTCTCCAGTTTCTTCATCATAAGAATGTACCGTGTCGTTTAACCCACCTGTTTCTCTTACAATTGGAATCGTACCGTATGCTAATGCGATAAGTTGTCCAAGTCCACACGGTTCAAACAGCGATGGCATTAAAAACAAATCGCTTCCCGCATACACTTGGTGAGCTAATTCTTCATTAAATCCGATATAAACTTTTACCTTCTCCGGATACTCATATGCCATCCACTCAAAGAATTGCTCATATTCCGAATCACCTGAACCTAAAATAATACATTGTACATCTTCTTCCATTATTTCGCGGAATACAGTACGTACTAAATCAAGACCTTTTTGCTTCGTTAATCTCGTTACCATTGAAATAATTGGTGTATCCTCTTTTTCTGGCAAACCAAAATAACGCTGCAAGGCGCGTTTATTTTCACTCTTTTCATATAATGACTCTGCATCATACTGGGCCTTAATATACGAATCCGTTTCTGGATTATATACGCTCGTATCAATACCATTTACAATGCCGCTAAGCTTATCATTATATTTTCGCAGTAATCCATCTAACTTCTCACCGAAAAATTCATATTGAATTTCTTCTTTATACGTCGGGCTCACCGCTGTAATTTGATCCGAAGCAATAATACCACCTTTCATAAAGTTTACGTTTCCATAAAACTCTAGCTGCTCACTATGAAAATATTCATCACCAAGCTCTAACAAGTCGTACATCACTTCAGGAGGAAATACACCTTGGAACTGCAAGTTATGAATCGTATATACCGTTTTAATACGCTCATATAACGGGTTATCTTGATACTTTTCACGAAGTAAGAAATTAACCATAGCCGTATGCCAATCATGGCTATGAAGAACATCCACTTCAAAATCAAGGTGCGGAATACACTCTAACACTGCTTTTGAGAAATAAGAAAAACGCTCTCCGTCATCGTAATGACCATACAGAGAATCTCTCTTAAAATAATATTCATTATCTATTAAGTAATACGTAATTCCGTCTTGCTCACCTTTTAAAATTCCACAATATTGATTTCTCCACCCAAGAGGGACGTTAATTACTTTATGTAACGTACATCCATCTCTTAACTTTTGCGGAATGAGACTATAATTCGGAAGTATAATACGAACGTCCACTCCTAATTTTTTTAGCTCTTTTGGGAGCGCACCCGCTACATCAGCTAATCCTCCCGATTTCACAAACGGTACACATTCTGATACTGCAAATAAAATATTCACTTGTTGTCCCACTGCGCGAAAAGTTTTTATTACTCCTCTTGCAGCTTCCTCCCTTCGAGTTTTCATTTAAATTAAAACTTTAATCAGTGGAGGAAAAAGCCCCCACTGATTCTTTAGGAATAACTATTAATCGTACTGTTTTGTACGCTTCCTTTTTCTACAACATACGGCTCATCGGCGCTTCCTTTTAATACGACACCGTCGCCAATTTTCACGTCTTTATCAATAATAACACCGTCTATTATACAGTTATCTCCAATTTGGCTCTTTTGCATAATAATACTGTTACGAATAATTGAACCTTTTCCAATTTTAACCGAACGGGAAACAACACTGTTTTCGACTTCCCCTTCAATAATACTGCCATTTGCAATCATTGTATTTTTCACGACTGCACCCTTTAAATAACGAGTTGGTGGCTCATCTTTTACTTTCGTAAAGATCGGTGCTTCTTTCTTAAATAATTGCTTCCAAATAGCAGGTTGCAAAATTTCTAAGCTATGTTTATAGTAACTTTCAATCGAGTCAATAATTGCTACATATCCAGTATGTTCATATGTAGCAATGTGTAATGATTTCCCGCGCTTTTCTCTCACTACATCAAATAAACTGTATTGTTCCACACCTTTATATGACTCAAATAAGTCTAACAATAATTGTTTCTTTAACACGTATGTTTGAAGCGAAACCCCTTCATGGCAAACTTCTGTAATATCAGCTGCCGTATGTATATGTCGCTCTAACACCGCTTGAAAATTTAATGCTGTTACGAGATGGCTATTCGTAATAACAACGTACTCTTCTCTGCTTCTTAGAAAATAATCAATATGTCTTCTAAAGTGTGCAAAAGACCCAAATTCATCTTGGTCACATTGGCAGTTTGGCGGGAATAAAAATAGTCCGTCTCGTTTTCTATCTAAATCCCACTGTTTTCCTGAACCAACATGGTCCATTAACGAACGATTTTTATGGCTTGTAAAAACTGCCACACTATGAATACTAGAATTCACCATATTTGAAAGCATGAAATCAATGAGTCGATAACGGCCCCCAAACGGTAACGCCGCTAGTGAACGATGCCCTGTTACTTTCTTTAAGGAAGGAAAACTTCCCGTTGCATTAATAATTCCTAACATTTTTTCTCCCATTCATTTCATCCCCCTTTTCTATTTCCCTTCAGCAATTAATACTACATCGTCAACATTCTTTTCTGGACGAATGATTGTTCCATCTTCGATAACCATTTCTGATCCAACAATCGCTCTTTCAATCACAACATTTTTACCAATCTTAGCCCCTGGCATAACGACAGAATCAATCACCATACTTCCTTCTTCCACCGTCACTCCTTGGAATAACACAGAATGCTTCACGTCCCCTTCAATGACGCATCCTTCGTTAATAAGCGATTCTTCTACTTTCGCCTTTTCAGCAATATATTGAGGCGGCTCGTTTGGATTGACAGAGTAAATACGCCAATTACGATCGTTTAAATTCAGTGATGTTTCATCGCGAAGCAAATCCATATTCGCTTCCCATAAGCTCTTCACCGTTCCAACATCTTTCCAATATCCTTCAAACGGATACGCCATTAACTTCTTCCCTTCATCCAATAAAAGCGGAAGTACGTCTTTTCCGAAATCGTTACTAGATTCAGGGTTTCTTGCATCCATCTCTAAATACTCTTTCAAAATTGACCAATTAAAAATATAGATTCCCATTGATGCAAGATTACTTCTTGGAAATTGTGGTTTCTCTTCAAACTCAACAATCTCCATTTCTTCATTTGTATTCATAATGCCAAAGCGACTCGCTTCATCCCAAGGTACTTCAATAACAGAAATGGATACGTCCGATTCTTTCTCAATATGGT
Source organism: Bacillus cereus group sp. MYBK95-2 (assembly GCF_051915225.1). NCBI lineage: Bacteria > Bacillati > Bacillota > Bacilli > Caryophanales > Bacillaceae > Bacillus > Bacillus cereus group sp. MYBK95-2. Next base: position 1,299,920 of record NZ_JBQAEH010000001.1, read on the forward strand.
AATCTAGCATCTTACTGTAATCCATTTTATAAATATGGTCGCCTGATAAAATAAGAACATACTCTGGTTCATATTGACTTAAATAGTTTAAGTTTTGATAAATGGCACTTGCCGTACCTGTGTACCACTTCACACCTGAAGACTCCGCATAAGGAGGTAATACTGTGACTCCACCGCTTACTCGGTCTAAATCCCATGCATTGCCGATTCCGATATAATTATGAAGTTCTAGTGGTTGATATTGCGTTAAAATCCCAACCGTTTCAATACCAGAATTTGCGCAGTTACTTAGCGTAAAATCAATAATGCGATATTTACCACCAAATGGAACAGCTGGCTTGGCTAAATTTTTTGTTAATGCACTTAATCGACTACCTTTTCCCCCTGCTAGTAACATTGCTACGCACTTTTGTTTTTGAGCCATCTTGTTTTTTGCTCCCCTTTCTCGTCTTCACTGGTCGTAATATGGATACGCCAAATGGTGGAATTGTAATCTCTACATGTGCTGCTTGATTATGGTACGGTTCTAGAATCGTCTTAAAACGTTTCTTATTCACTTGCCCCGAACCGCCATATTGCTGTGCATCACTGTTTAAAATCTCGTTATAATACTCGAAATCTGGTACACCTACTTTATAGTTTTCATATGTAGCTTTCGTAAAATTACATACGATAACTAACGCATCCTCTTGTTTATCCCCTTGGCGGATAAACGAGAAAATACTTTGCTCGTTATTATTAGCATCAATCCACTGAAAACCTTCAGGCGAATGATCAAGCTGCCAAAGTGGTTTTGAGCGCTTATACAATGCTATGAGCTCTTTAAAGTAATCATGCATATAACGATGCATTTCAAAATCATGTAAATTCCAATCTAAATCTTCAAGGTCTTTCCACTCATCAAACTGTCCGAATTCCCCTCCCATGAAAAGTAATTTCTTTCCTGGGTGAGTAAAGAAATATCCATATAATAAACGAAGCTGAGCAAACTTATCCCAGTAATCACCTGGCATTTTATTTAATAACGACTTTTTCCCATGAACGACTTCATCATGAGAAAGCGGTAATATGAAGTTTTCAGAGTACGCATATAGCAAAGAAAACGTCATTTTCTCATGAATGTGTTTCCTATATTCAGGCGCACACTCCATATATTTCAGCACGTCATTCATCCAGCCCATGTTCCATTTGTAATTGAATCCAAGCCCACCTTCATACGTTGGAGTTGTTACAAGTGGCCAAGCTGTTGAATCTTCTGCCGTCATAAGAAAATCTTCATCCTCTGCAAACACTGCTTCATTTAACTCTCTTAAAAATGAAACAGCATGCTCATTACTTTGCTCTTGTCCTTCTTTATTCCAGTACAACATGTTCGCAACTGCATCTACTCTGAAACCATCAATATGGAAATATCTCATCCAAAATAACGCATTTGAAATTAAGAAATTACGTACCTCTCTCTTTCCTAAATCAAAATTGACAGTTCCCCATACTGGATTTTCTTGTACATCTTTATCTTTATATTCATAGGTCGGTGTGCCATCAAACAAATATAAACCGTGAGCATCTTTACAAAAATGCCCCGGCACCCAATCTAAAATGACACCGATTCCATATTTATGACATTCGTCGACAAAATACATTAAATCATGCGGTGTACCAAATCTACTCGTCGCTGCATAATATCCCGTTCCTTGATATCCCCAAGAACGATCATATGGATGCTCAACAAGCGGCATAATTTCAATATGTGTAAATTGATGTTCCACCACATATGGAATGAGTTCTTCTACCATTTCCCTGTAAGAATACAGTGTTCCATCTTCTTTCTTTTTCCAAGAACCAAAATGCAATTCATAAACTGTCATCGCTTCTTTATAAATCGATTTTTTCTTTTTCTTACGAGTCCAGTTTTTATCATTCCATTCATATCCCTTTATATCAAAAACTACAGATGCCGTATTCGGTCTTACTTCTGCATATACAGCATACGGATCTGCCTTTAAAATGACGTCACCAGCCAACGTTTCAATCGCATATTTATATATTTCTCCTTCTTCAATATGCGGTATAAACAAGGACCAAATGCCTTCTTCTGTCACTTGTAGCATTTTATGTTGCTCATAATCCCACTCATTAAAATCTCCAACAACACTCATTGCTTTCGCATGAGGAGCCCACACTGTAAATCGTACCCCTTGAATCTCACCTTCCGTCACAACATGTGCGCCAAAGATGTTATAACTTTTATAGTACTTTTCTGTATGAAACTCATCTCGTTTCACTTCTTCACAATTTATTACACTCAATATGCTCACCTCACTTAGATGACAGAATTTTTTATACTTTAACTATTTCTGCGAAAAACTGCAATATCCTTGTTAATTTATAAAAAACATTCGTTTTTTTCTTAAAAATGTTAGTTTTCCTTCACATTTCCGTGTAAAATATCGAATTTTGACGAATATTCATTGAAAACGCTTTATTATTCTTCTATATTTTTACCAATTATTTTTTCTCAACCTTTATTTTATTATGTCTATCCTATTTTTCATGCTATTTTCCACTCAAAATCAAAACAAAATAATCTGTCATAAAAAAATGTTTCTCAATATTTTTTGTCACAATTTTATTGAAATGCGAAATTCATAAGCATATACTTGTTCTCAATAAAGAACATCGATCTTTCGTAACTACAATTCATAGCGGACTACTATGTTTACTTATTTATCCTTGTTGCGAACGGTTGCTATACAAATTTAACTAGGAGGCTTTCTTATGTCATTAAAACAAAAAGTAGGAATGGGAGTTATCACCGCTTCACTTGGCTTATCCCTTACATTCGGCGGTGTATTCGCCTATTTCAGTGATTCAGAAACATCAAGTAACTCATTTCAAGCTGGAACACTAGATCTTTCTATTAATCCAAGTGTAATCGTTAATGTGAAAGATTTAAAACCAGGTGATTTTATTGAAAGGAACTTCAAGCTTGAAAATAAAGGTACATTGGATATCGCAAAAGTAGCACTTGAAACATCATATGAAGTTACAGATGCAAAGCAAAATAATGACGGTGAAGATTTAGGTGATCACATTATCGTCAAGTTTCTAGTAAATGATGGACAGCCATCTAATCCAAACGATGATCATGAGATTGTGTGGGAAACAAAACTATCACAATTAAAAACTATGAAACCTGAAGATGTCGCTACGTCTCTAGAACGTCATAACTTAATAGATGGTATTAAATCTGGTGAAACAGATTACTTACACGTCCTCTTCTCATTTGAAGATAACGACCGAGATCAAAATAAATTTCAAGGTGATTCCCTGCAGCTAAACTGGACATTCCATACTGAGCAAACAGCTGGCGTGGAGAAATAATTTTTAAAAATATAAATTACCGGAGGCCTATAAATGAAAAAGAAAAATCGTTTTGTTACCGGAATTGTAACAGCTGGCGTTTTGTTTTCAACTGCTATTCCGTTCAATGTACTTGCTGAAAGTCCTATTAACCAAATTGAATCTTCAAATGCTCATTCTATATTATCTAAGCTTTCTAAAGAACAACGCCTGGCATTACAAACGGTAGATGCCAACCCTGGTTTTACAATTTCACCAGATATTAATACGAGTAGTTCTGAGCCTGTAAATATCATCGTAGAATTTCAAACTGCTCCAGTAAAGATTAATGAATTAAAACAAAAAGAAAAAGGATTACAGTCTGCTCCTGAAAATATAAAAGCACGTATTGATCAAGAACATGAAGAATTCGAAAAAGGACTAAAACGTCTTTATCAATTCAGCCCATCAGTAAAATCAGGAAACTTCCAGTCTGTACAAATTAAACGTTCTTATAAGCATGCGATAAATGGTGTTGCGATGACATTACCAGCAAATACAGTAGAAGAATTGTTACGAATTGGCGTTGTAAAACGTATTTGGAAAGATTACGAAGTGAAATTAAATTTACCAAAACAAGCTGAGAAAAAAGCGCCTCAAAAACTAACAGATAGCATCCCGCAAATTGGAGTAGATAAGTTACATAGTGAGGGCATTACCGGAAAAGGAATTAAAGTTGGTGTATTAGATACAGGTATTGATTACAATCATCCTGACTTAAAAGACGTATATAAAGGCTATCGCGCGAAACCTGGTGAGGACTCTAGCAAAGTAGACCCAAACTCAGTAAAGGGTTGGGACTTTATTAATAACGATGCAGATCCAATGGAAACTACTTATTCAGAATGGCAACAATCTGGTGCTCCTGAATTTGATAGCCGTGGTTCTTCCTTCTACACAGCCCACGGCACTCACGTAGCAGGTATCGTTTCTGCACAAAAGAAGAACCAATCTGATTCAGCAGTAAAAGGTGTTGCACCTGGCATTGAACTGTATAACTATCGTGTACTCGGCCCATACGGAAGTGGAGATAGTTCAGGTATTATCGCTGCAATTGATAAATCCATTTCTGACGGTATGAACGTTATTAACTTATCGTTAGGTGATGATAGCAACAATCCACTCGATCCAACATCTATCGCTGTTAATAATGCAATGCTTTCAGGCGTTGTTACAGTCGTTGCTGCTGGTAACTCTGGACCAAATCCATCAACACTCGGATCACCAGGTGCTTCACCATTTGCAATTACGGTTGGAGCAAGTGATAGCTCTATTTCCTTACCGAAACTATCAGGTCATGCTGGACAATTACAATTTCCTAACCTAATTCTATTCGGCAAAAACTTCACTGATAAAATAGAAGATTTCAAGGGACAAACTTTACCTATTGAATATGTAGGAATTGGTACGCCTGACGAGTTTAGTAAAAAAGATGTAAAAGGAAAAATCGCTCTCGTTGCACGCGGTACACTGTCATTTGATGAAAAAATTGCTAATGCAAAACAAGCAGGTGCAAAAGCCGTTATTATTTATAACAATGTGGATGGAGAAATTCCTTTCTACGTTGGCGAAAGTACAAAATACATTCCAGCATTCCGCCTAACGAAAGAAGAAGGTGAAAAACTAAAAGCTCAAATCGAACAAGGTAGCACCTCCTTAACTCTCGATGAAATTAATTACATTCAAACAGAAGGCGATCATCTTGCAGACTTTAGCTCACGCGGTCCTGTTACAGCAAATGATGATATTAAGCCTGATATTACAGCGCCTGGTGTCGCTATCCTTTCAACAGTTCCTGAATATATTAACGACCCGCAAGAGGGTGAAAACTACGCTGTTTCCTATGAGCGTATGCAAGGAACATCTATGGCTTCTCCTCATATCGCTGGCGTTGCTGCTCTAATTTTACAAGAACAGCCAGACTACTCTCCGTTCGATGTAAAAGCGTCTCTTATGAACACAGCTAATGATTTAAAAGAAAAATATTCCGTATATGAAGTTGGAGCTGGGCGAGTAGATGCTTACAACGCCGTTCGTACAGAAACAAGCTTTAAAGTATTAGATACGACACAAACTGTTGTAAATGATGAAGTAATTGAAGTACCCGAAGAAACTGGATCTATTGCATTCGGTAAGTTTTATCAAAAAGACGGTGAAGCTCTTGAACAAAAACGAAATATAAAAGTAACTAATCATAATAAACAAGAGAAAAAAGAATTTAAAACAGAAATTTCTTATACACCAGCATCGTCTACTATTAACGATGCTGTCGCAAACGGTGTAAAAATCTCTGCTCCAGAAACAATTACTCTTGATGCTGGCAAAACAGATGAAATTGAAGCAAAAATTAATGTTCCAACCGGTGTAAAACAAGGCCGATATGAAGGATATATTCATATTACAAATACGAAAAATAAAGAAGAAACGTATCAAATTCCGTTCTCTATTCGTGTATCAGAGCCTGGTATTGAAAATGCCATATTATCAAGAAAAGCAATTTCAACTGATACATCAAAGTTTAATCCATATGGTGAATCATATGTTCACGGGGCATTCCAATTAAATAGCGAACTTGAAACGTTAGACCTTATCGTGAAAGATTCGAAAACAAATAAAGCACTCGGCTTCATTGGAACATTAAACACGAGTGGCCTAAAAACGGATGTGTATTACTACTTAGAATCCTTCTTTAACGGAAAAGTGTATCCTTTTACAAATGATCCTGCAAAACCAATCGGTGATGAGAAAATCAACTTACCAGAAGGAGACTACACAATTGAGTTTGTTGGCTATGATAAAGCTGGAAAAGCACGTGTGAAAGGTGATTATATCGTAATTGATAATACACCACCAGAAGTGAAATTAACTGGATTAAAACCTGGTATTTACGAGTTAAATGAAGAAAATTATACAGTAGAAGATGGCAAAAAAGCACTATGGATTAAAGGAAATGTATACGATTCAAACGTTGATTACTTAAGAGGAAAAGGATTAAACATTACACAAGAAGCGAATGGCGTTATGTACTATGACTATTCTCCATACTTGCATAAGTTTTTACCGATTAATGCAAATGGCGACTTTAAAGTTGGCATTACACCTGACTCCTTCAGAACGGAAGGTCCAATGAACACAGGCGTATATATTTTCGATTATGCAACTGCAGGTCCTGACTATCCAAACGGTGTAAATAACTACTGGTTTATCCCGCAAGGTGCTCAATATGCAAAAACTAGTTACGATAAAAAAGAATTATATAAAAATGACGAGTTCACAGTAACACTAAACGCGAAACACGTAAAACAATTTGTTGCTGGGCAATTTAATGTAAACTTCCTAGAGAAGAACTTCAAATTTGCAAATGCGAAATTGAATCCTGCCTTTGAAAAACTTCTTTCTGAAAAAGGGGTAACAGCAAAAGTAAATGAACCGAAGCTAGAAGCAGGCTCTGTTACAGTTGGCGGTGCTATCGATGACAAAAACTTCGCTGGATTAGATGGTGATTTCCCGTTCATTGATGTAACGTTCAAAGTAGAAAACGATGAGTTTTATGAAGCAACTGCTCAATTAGAGTCACCAGTGTTTGTATACTGGAAACCAGGAGAAACAGAGCCAAATAGAATGCGTGTCCTTCAAGATCAATCATTCTCAGTAATGTCCTTAAACTCACTAGTAGAAGGAAATATTAAACCTGGTGCATTCTTAAATGAACGTGGATATTTAGATGAAAAGTTAGATTATACAAAGCTTGGCGTAAAAGTATATGCGACTGATTCTTACCGTCATAAGTTTGAAGGCTCACTAGATAAATACGGATACTTCAAATTAAATGGACTTCCTGTTAATAAACGCGACTACAACTTATATGTAGAAGTACCAGGGCATTTAACAAGCCGCCTAACTACGAAACTAGGTACTGAAAAAGACGGCAAGCTACTTGGCCAATATTATTATGCACGCCTTGATGAAAACCTTGCAGGTGATGTAAATGGCGATAAAGTAATTGATATAAAAGATGCTGAAATTATCGCTAGCAACTATAGTAAAAAAGGACTATCTGTGAAAGACGGCGACCTTAACAAAGATGGTATTGTCGACGAAAAAGATATTCGCTTCGTTGAAAAGAACTTCTTGAAAAAAGGTCCAGATGCATCTAAATCACAAACACCTGTTGAAAAATCAAAAAGCGGTACACTGGCAGATATTTTAAAGAAATTAGGATTAACGCCTAAAAAATAATAATAAAGAGCACTCTACTTAAAGTAGGGTGCTCTTTTCTATAAACGACCCTGATCCAGCAAAAGGGGTATATTGGGGATATACAAGGGAAACCGGAAAAGGAATTTATATTAAATTATATGAATTCAGAGGTAGGAAGCAGTGTCCCGCCCCTGAATGATTTAGCAATTATTATAGTACTGGTGCCATTGTTTCTTTTAATACTTTTACAGAATGAGCGAACTTCGCTTTTTCTTCTTCATTTAACTCAAGCTCTACGATTTCACGTACACCTTCGCGGTTAATTACAGCTGGAACACCTACGTAAGCATCTTTCTCACCGTATTGGCCTTCAAGGTATGCAGATACAGTTAATACGCTGTTCTCGTTGTTTAAGATTGCTTTAGTTACACGAAGTAGTGACATACCGATTCCGTAGTAAGTTGCACCTTTACGCTCGATGATATGGTAAGCTGCATCACGTACATTTTCGAAGATTTTATCTAAGTCTTCTTGTTTGTACTGTTCGTTGTTAGCTAAGATTGTTTCTAGTTTTTGTACACCGATAGTAGCGTGGCTCCATACTGGAAGTTCAGTATCACCGTGTTCACCAACGATGTAAGCATGAACGTTACGTGGATCTACATCTAAGTAGTCACCTAACATGTAACGGAAACGAGCAGAGTCTAAAGTAGTACCAGAACCAATTACGCGCTCTTTTGGTAAACCAGATTCTTTCCAAGTTACGTAAGTTAAAATGTCAACTGGATTAGTTGCGATTAAGAAGATTCCATCGAATCCGCTATCCATAATACCGCGAACGATTTGTTTAAAGATCTTTGTATTTTTCTCAACTAAGTCTAAACGAGTTTCACCTGGCTTTTGTGGTAATCCAGCAGTGATAACTACTAAATCTGCATCTTTACAATCTGCATAGCTACCGCTCCAAACTTTTGTTGGTGATGGAGAGAATGGTACCGCATGGCTTAAGTCCATTGCTTCCCCTTCTGCTTTTGCTTCATTAACATCTACTAATACGAATTCTTCAGCTACACCTTGGTTGATCATTGAGTAAGCGTAACTACAACCTACAGCTCCTGTTCCTACTAATACTACACGATTGATACCTTTTTTCATGGTAATTTCCCCTCTCTATTGTTCACATATATTTTTTTATGATTGTTTAAGTAATTAATTAAAATACTAATTTAATGTTGTTTAACTTCTTTACATTCATATTGTAGCACGTATTATTGTGAATTACTTCACAAATTATGACCTATTTGTGAACTTTTTCACATAGAGTGTAAAGTTATTGGAATAGGTGTGGAATCCATTTCAATGGAGGCGTTTTCTTTAGATTGTGAAAGGGATTTTCTTGTGGTTTTTGTCGGTAAGTGAAATTATACCAGCGATTTTTAGAATATATCGACCGTAACTCCAAATATATCAGCGATTATTAAAATTTATCGATCGTAACTCAAATTATATCAGCGATTTTTGCAATATATCGACTTACCGACAAAACTCGACAATACTGACAACATAAAAAAACTGTCTTCAGTAGATCACAGCTATTGAGAGAAAGCAACTTCTTCTATATATTATTTATTTTCCACAGTAGCTCCCAGATGCATTTTTCATCGGTTTCTCCAAGTGTAGGAGGCTACAGCCATACAGCTGGGGTAAAAGTTCAAGTTGAAGTTAATTCCTTCATATTCATACAGGTCCAAATAATTAACATGATTGTATTTACGGCTCTCTATGTACCCAACTGCAACAGCGAATACTTCATATTTCTTCTATTGCATAAAAAAGCAGACTATCCAAAGTCCATTTTTATACAACAAAAAAGAGATAGCAGATTATGCTATCTCTTTTAGTATGACCCGTACGGGATTCGAACCCGTGTTACCGCCGTGAAAGGGCGGTGTCTTAACCACTTGACCAACGGGCCATTTCTGGCAGAGAAGAAGGGATTCGAACCCTCGCACCGCGTTCGCGATCTACTCCCTTAGCAGGGGAGCCCCTTGAGCCACTTGGGTACTTCTCTATAAATATGGCTCCGCAGGTAGGACTCGAACCTACGACCGATCGGTTAACAGCCGATAGCTCTACCACTGAGCTACTGCGGAACAATTATGGTGGGCCTAAATGGACTCGAACCATCGACCTCACGCTTATCAGGCGTGCGCTCTAACCAGCTGAGCTATAGGCCCATAATTGAAAAGCGGGTGAAGAGAATCGAACTCTCGACCAGAGCTTGGAAGGCTCTTGTTTTACCACTAAACTACACCCGCATTAAATTGTAAATGGTGAGCCATGAAGGACTCGAACCTTCGACCCTCTGATTAAAAGTCAGATGCTCTACCAACTGAGCTAATGGCTCATTTTGAAAGTGGTGCCGACTAGAGGACTTGAACCCCCAACCTACTGATTACAAGTCAGTTGCTCTACCAATTGAGCTAAGTCGGCTTGCGACTTCAAAATGGTGGCTCGGGACGGAATCGAACCGCCGACACGAGGATTTTCAGTCCTCTGCTCTACCGACTGAGCTACCGAGCCTTTATGTAAAAATGGCGGTCCCGACCGGGGTCGAACCGGCGATCTCCTGCGTGACAGGCAGGCATGTTAACCACTACACCACGGGACCATTTGGTTGCGGGGACAGGATTTGAACCTGCGACCTTCGGGTTATGAGCCCGACGAGCTACCGTGCTGCTCCACCCCGCGATGATAAAATATTTACTTTAGAAAAAATGGAGGAGGTAGAGGGATTCGAACCCCCGCGCGACTCTCGCCGCCTGTCGGTTTTCAAGACCGATCCCTTCAGCCGAACTTGGGTATACCTCCGAGATATATACGTCTAATGGTGGACCTTGTAGGACTCGAACCTACGACCGGACGGTTATGAGCCGTCTGCTCTAACCAGCTGAGCTAAAGGTCCTTTATGGTAGCGGCGGAGGGGATCGAACCCCCGACCTCACGGGTATGAACCGTACGCTCTAGCCAGCTGAGCTACACCGCCATAAATGATATTAATATAAGTGGAGCCTAGCGGGATCGAACCGCTGACCTCCTGCGTGCAAGGCAGGCGCTCTCCCAGCTGAGCTAAGGCCCCATGTTTTTTAGGAATATCGGGAAGACAGGATTTGAACCTGCGACCCCCTGGTCCCAAACCAGGTGCTCTACCAAGCTGAGCCACTTCCCGTTAATAAAAGCGCGCCCGAGAGGAGTCGAACCCCTAACCTCTTGATCCGTAGTCAAACGCTCTATCCAATTGAGCTACGGGCGCATATGGTGCCGAGGGCGGGGGTCGAACCCGCACGGTGGTCACCCACCGCAGGATTTTAAGTCCTGTGCGTCTGCCTGTTCCGCCACCCCGGCATGTCATATTGAAAATTGGAGCGGAAGACGGGATTCGAACCCGCGACCCCAACCTTGGCAAGGTTGTATTCTACCACTGAACTACTTCCGCAAGACATGTATGAGTTATTTAATTAAAAGTGCGGGTGAAGGGAGTCGAACCCCCACGCCAAAGGCGCCAGATCCTAAGTCTGGTGCGTCTGCCAATTCCGCCACACCCGCATATTAATTTATTTAAGAAAAATGGGGCGACTGATGGGAATCGAACCCACGAATGCCGGAGCCACAATCCGGTGCGTTAACCACTTCGCCACAACCGCCATGATTTCTGGTGCCGACTAGAGGACTTGAACCCCCAACCTACTGATTACAAGTCAGTTGCTCTACCAATTGAGCTAAGTCGGCTAAATGGTGGAGGATGACGGGATCGAACCGCCGACCCCCTGCTTGTAAGGCAGGTGCTCTCCCAGCTGAGCTAATCCTCCATTTGCCTGGCAACGTCCTACTCTCACAGGGACAAGGTCCCAACTACCATCGGCGCTAGAGAGCTTAACTTCCGTGTTCGGTATGGGAACGGGTGTGACCTCTCTGCCATCATTACCAGACTGTATTCATTTAAGACAAGAATTATTATAACTTATTTACTTTCGAAAGTCAACAAGTTTTTTATATTCTTTCAAAACTAGATAACATTGCTTCATATTATATGGTTAAGTCCTCGATCTATTAGTATTCGTCAGCTCCACATGTCACCATGCTTCCACCTCGAACCTATCAACCTGATCATCTTTCAGGGATCTTACTAGCTT